>JBGSKC010000050.1:0-13191 GCA_041741415.1 Bacteroidia bacterium
CAGCGTTTTACCCGACGACGGCACCCTGCGGTATTATGTTCAGTATGACAACACCTCCGGCTCTGCAGGGGCAGACTTTTACACCTTTATTTACAACAAAAACCAGGCACAGATCGGCATCGGCGCCCAGGCCAACCAGCCACTGGGCCTCTCGGCCGACACGATTACAGTGTATGGCCGTGCAGCAGATACGGTATTTTTCCGGATCAATGCCAGCGGCAGTTTCAGCTATTCCTTCCGGTATGAGGTGTTGTCTGCAGAGGCCGGAGATGCAGAACCGAATAATACGTTTGCCCAGGCAACTGCCTTTCTGCCTACTGATACCGTAACGGGCCGTATCGGCTATACCTCCGTAGCCGACGATGAAAACGATTACTTCTACTCCGTGCTACCGGTTGACGGCACGCTGCGGTATATTGTCACGTTCACCAATACCTCTGGCTCCACTGGCGCAGACTTTTTCAGCTATGCGTATGACCAGGATCGTTTTCAAATCGGTATCGGGGCGCAGATCAACCAACCTCTGGGGGTGAGGCCCGCAGACACGGTCACGATCTACTGCCGCGCCGCCGACACGGTGTATTTTCGGATCAGTGCCAGCGGGAGTTTTACATATACCCTCCGGTATGAAATGATTTCCAGCGGCGTCATCGCGGATGATCCGATCAGCACCGTGGCGACTGCGCGGGCCATTACCCTGGCCGACACCCTCCGTGGCAGGGTCGGCTATGATGGCAGCAGCCCGGATTTCAACGACTATTATACCTTTTTACAACCGCTGAAAGGCAGTATCAGAGTCCGGATCAAAGGAAACAATACCAGTGGAAGTGCTGGTTCCGATCTTGAAGTGTCTGCAGGCCGGGTGGCAGCACCTTCAGGTACCCTTTTTGTCAAACCTTATTATAACCAAACCCCCGGAGCCTGGCAGGAGGAATTTACCATGACCTGCCTCCCTGCCGATAGCCTTTACCTGCGCGTAGTGTCCCGTTCGGGGTGTTTTACCTATGAAATGACCTTTGAAGACGTGCCTGAAGAGCCTGAAGTGAGCTTTGACATGGTGCGGTTTGGGAATGAAGTGGCCTTTATGCCGCAACTCCGGCAGGCAGACAGCCTGATCTGGAACCTGGGCACGGGAGACCTCCGTCAGCAGCAGTTTCCCGTCAAAACTTTTACACCAGGCGTCCATGTCGTTTCGCTAACCGGATTTGATGCCGATTGTGGCTTCACGGACATAGCCCGGGACACCCTGCTCATCACCGGGATTGAGTCTTATTCGCCTGTCAGTGCCGGAACCGACATCGGGGTGGGGTATTTTGTGATGCGGATTTTTGGCGCGGGGCTGGATACATCGGCGGTTGTTCAGTTATCGAAGGGCCCGGTGGTTATTTTGCCAACAAGAACCCTCAGCGCGAGTACCCGCGAACTCACGGCCCAGTTCAGCCTCAATGGTGTGGACACGGGCCGCTACGAGGTGCAGATTTTGTTGTCGAACGGCGACAGCTATACCTATCCCGATGGCTTTCACATTTTCCAGGAAACGGGCGATTTCAAGCTCGTGGCCCAGGTTACTGGCCCGTCGCGGGTGCGCACAAGCCGCTGGATGAATTGCTCGATGAACATCACCAACGAACGTTCGCGAATGGCCATTGGCGTGATGGCCTTCATTGTGGCGCCTAAATGGGTAGAATTAGACATTGCCGAAACTTTGTACAGGCGCACCGGCCAGCTTTCCATCAAGGGCGACGTTTGGAACCAGCTGAGCATCGATCCCGACGATTTCAACCAGGTCTATTTCGCAGGAACCTTTAATCCTGATACCGATACCCTTCTGGTGGACTATGACGAGATTTACGCTGAGTTTGACTCGCTGATCAGCTTCGACATTACCCAACTCTATAACCAGCCACTGGATGCGCGGGTGTATCCGATCTTTATCCCGTTTATTAATGGCAACTCGACTTTCACCTATCAATTTAAAATTCGCAGTACGCAGAGTGCCGAGGTAACCCTCCGTAGTTACACCTGGCCTTTCCCAACCCGCAACAACCCCAACACGGGCGAAATTCTGGACTATGTGCACACTGCCGGGCTACAAGGTGCTGCGCTGGCTGAGTTGTCGCCCGTCCCGGCACTGAAGGCTGTGGGCAAAGGTGCCGGATACCTTGACATTGGTTCTCAGGTACTTTTCACAGAGGCAGTAGACTGGTGGTATGGCACCAATGTAGCCGATGACGATTATTATGCACGGCAAGGCGTGGCGCTTTCGGGTGAACTGATGGGAGAGCTTGTTCCGTACGGAGATAAGTTCAGGTCTGCGGCAAAAAAAGCTGAAATTTCAAAAGGAGCCATTAAAAATGCCACCCAGTATGTCAATGTCCTCGAAAAGACCATCACCAGCGGGGGAAAACTCAGCCCCAGCATGGCGGCCCGGCTCAGCAAGGAACTGGCAGCATACAAAACGGCCATTGCCAACCTCGAAGGCAATCCCTCCGACCTGGCCAAACAGCAGATCATGAATGGCTTGTCGCATCTGGCTGCCAAAAATGGCCTGAACATCAGCTCAGGCGAGCTGGGCGAATTGCTGTTTCCTGACGATGTGGACCCTTTTGTGAGCAATGAACCCGAGGTGCTCATCCCTGATGTCATCAGTTGGTTTGGATTCGAGTCCCTCACCTCCTTCGACCCCAACGCCATCTATGGAAATCAGGGTGTGGGCGAGGCGCGATACATCCGAAAAAACGATGCACTCAATTACCAGATCGCCTTCGAAAACGTGGACACGGCCAAGGCACCAGCCCAAATCGTGCGTGTGTATACCCAACTGGACCCGGCCAAATTTGACCTTAGCCAAACCTGGTTGAGCCACATCACAATCGGCGGCAAGATGTATCGGTTTGAAGAAGACCGCAAGGAATTGTTCCGCGACATCGACCTGCGCCCGCGGCTCGACCTCATCGTGCGGGTGACGGCAAAGCTCGACACCCTCACAGGCCGAATTGCCTGGGAGTTCATTTCCCTGGACCCCAACACGATGGACTTGACAGAAGACCCGATCGCAGGCTTTCTGCCCCCGAATGTGAATTACCCCGAAGGCGAGGGCAGTGTGTCGTTCCGAACCAAGCTAACTCCCGGGGTGGCCCATCGCGAAGAAATTTCTGCCTTTGCCGACATTTATTTCGACGACAACGCCCCCATTCGCACCAACATCTGGACCAACACCCTCGACGAGCAGGCACCGGTTTCGCAGATGCTTCCTGCCGTGGAAGTGGCTGGCGATTCCCTGATGCGCGTTTCCCTGCAGGGCTCCGATGCTGAAAGCGGCATTGCCTCTTACTTTTTGTTTGTCAAAAAAGATGACAGGGAGTGGATTGGGCAACCGCTGCCGATCGAGCTGGAAACCGAGCTGGAAATCATCGGAGATCCCGGCAGCACCTACGCCTTTTATGTGGTGGCACAGGACAGCGTGGCCAACCGCGAAGTGAAAACCGCCCAGGCAGAGGTTACCGTGACCCTCCGCGAAGACCTTCGCCCTGATGCAGATTTCGCCTTCTTTCCGAATCCCTCCACCGGCAGCTTTACCCTCACGGCCCGCGAGCCACAGGGTGCCGCCTGGCTGGAAGTACTTGACCCGATGGGCAGGGTGGTTGTGAGCGACCGACAGGAAGACTGGGACGGCAGTCGCTGGAACCTGGACCTGAGCGGACGCACGCCGGGCCTCTACCTGGTGCGGCTCGGTAGCTCCGGTCTCGAAAAGCCCTTGATTATCAAAGCGTTGCTTCAGGCGAACTGACATAAACATCCTCCAACTTTCTAGCCGTTTTCCAATGAAATTCATTCTCTTTTCCCTCCTTTCCCTGGTAGCCACCGTGGCATTAGCACAGACCGGCCACCTCGACCCCAGCTTTGGCACAGGAGGCAAGCTCACCACCGACATTCAGGGTCACCCAGACCAGGCCAACGCGGTACTGGTGATGCCTGACGGGCGTATCCTGGTTGGCGGCACTTCGGTCAATAATGCCACCGGAATCGATGACGATATGGCCCTGGTCATGTACCTCCCCGATGGCAGCCTGGATTCCAGTTTCTCGGGCAATGGCCTTCATACGACCAGCATCGGCGGCAGAGACGCTATTCAGGCACTTGCCTTGCAACCCGATGGGAAAATCCTGGCTGCCACCAACTTTTTTTTAAATAACAACAACGACATAGCCCTCGTGCGTTACCTGCCGAATGCTGCTAAGGACAATACTTTCGGGACCTTTGCCGGAACCAACCGCATTGATCTGGGGACGAACCAGGATGTGGTAAACGACATGGTGCTCCTGCCTGATGGGAAAATTGTTCTTGTGGGTTCGAAAGGCGGCGGCGTAAACAGCGATTTTTTGCTGATCCGTTTCACGGATCTGGGCATTGTGGATTCCACCTTTGGCACCAATGGCGTGGTGGTAACTGATTTTGCTGGCAAAGAAGATTATGCCCACGCAGTTGCTCTGCAAAGCGACGGAAAATTGGTTGTTGTGGGCTGGGTAACAGATGCCGCAGCAACAGACAACCAAGCCTTTGGCGTGGCCCGCTACCTGCCCGATGGCAACCTTGATTCCACATTTGGCAGCGGAGGAAAAGTGTATGTCAAGTTCACAGGCTTCGTAGAGGAGGCCAATGACCTTGCCATCTTACCCGACGGCAAAATCGTGGTTGCCGGCCACTGCCACGAGTTCGGCATTCTGAAGTATGCCATTACCCGCCTGGAAACCGATGGCAGCCCGGACAATACCTTTGGCACAGCGGGCAAATCAATCCTGTCTTTCGGTTCCTGGTCACACGCCAACAGCCTCGTTGTGCAACCGGACGGCAAGTACCTGATCGGCGGTTTTGGCGGTGCAGGCCAGTTTTTCATTGCGCGCACAACCGTGGATGGCCAGTTGGACCCGACCTTTACTGACAGTGCGGGAATTGTTGGAGGGGTATTGACCACGTTGGGTAATTTTTCAGAATGCACAGCCATGGCTCTGCAGGCCGATGGCAAGCTGCTGGCCGTGGGTTCATCCGGAAATGATTTTGCCGTGGTGCGCCACCTGACCGATGGCAATGTGAGCATCCAACCCTCTGTTTTCACAGCAAACACCCTGAGGATTTTCCCAAACCCTGTGAAGGAGGAGGCTACACTCTCTTTTTCGCTTTCGCAGGAAGAGACCATTGAGATCCAGCTTTTGGATTACCTGGGCAGAAAAATACAAACCCTTGCCCGTCAGCAATTTGCAAGTGGAGCACACGAAGTTGACCTCACGCTGCCAGGATTGCCGAACGGGATGTACCTCCTGCAGTTGAGCGGAGAATCTGAAAGCGCTACTCTGCGCCTGATCAAATAGTGCAGCCGCCGTGTAATTTCCATTTCCGACCACCCATCTTTCTCCTCTCTATGAAGAATGCAGTGTTTTTTGGCTTATGTCTGCTGTGCAATTCAGCATTGGCCCAGCCCGGTCGCCTCGATTCAGGCTTTGGTACAGGGGGCAAGCTCACGACCGACTTTGATGGCAATATTGACTTGCCGCTTGCGGTGCTTGCCCTCCCTGACGGGCGCATCCTGGCAGGTGGCAGTTCGGTCAATAATGCTGGGATAGATACCGACATGGCTTTGGCCATGTACCTCTCCGATGGCAGCCCGGACCCCAGTTTTTCGGGCGACGGCCTGAATAAAACCAGCATCGGCGGCTCTGACGTTCTGCGGGCCCTGGCCCTGCAACCTGATGGGAAGATCCTGGCAGCGGCCACCCGGCTTCTTAATGCTAACTACGATATCGCCCTCGTGCGTTACCTGCCCAATGGCGCATTCGACAGTGATTTCGGGACCTTTTTTGGTGTTACCAACTTTGACTTAGGCAGCGACTCAGACATTGTGTATGACATGGTGCTGCTGCCCGATGGAAAAATAGTGCTGGCAGGTGCGAAAGGAGCAGCGGACAATGGCGATTTTTTCCTGATCCGATTCACCAGCGACGGCATCGTCGATTCCACATTTGGAGACAACGGGATCGTGCTCACAGATTTCGCCGGCAAAGGCGATTTTGCCTATTCCCTTCAGCTTCAAAGTGATGGCAAGCTGGTGGCGGCTGGTAAATTCACAGACCTGGCCAATTATGATAACAACTTTGGCGTAGCCCGCTACCTTCCCGACGGCACACTGGATCCCGATTTTGGAACAGGTGGCAAGCAAGCTTTGAAAATCGTGGGGATTCAGGAAACGGCAAATGATCTGGCCATTTTACCAGATGGAAAAATAGTGCTGGCAGGAAGAACCAACCCGCTCCCCGACGTAACTTTTGCCATGGCACGCCTGAATGCAGATGGCAGCCCGGACCTTACCTTTGCTGACAGCGGGGCACTCATTCTGGATTTTGATCAGTTTATTTTTGCTAATGCCCTCGCGGTGCAGCCAGACGGCAAATACCTCATTGGCGGTACCACCCTTTTGGGTTCTTTCCTGCTGGCGCGTGTAACGGCGGAAGGGGAAATAGACAGCGTATTTACCGACGGGGGAAGCACCCTGCCCGGCTGGGTGCAAACCAACTTTTCCTCCCCTGAATCCAACATCAGGGCGATGGCCATGCAGCCCGATGGCAACCTTGTGGCGGTTGGTCCGGCAGGAAACGACTTTGGGGTGGCCCGTTACCTTGTGGACGGAAATGTGGGCATTGAAAAGGAAAATTTTGACGCAGCTATTCTTATTTATCCCAATCCAGGCCGCGATGTTCTGCACATTTCGTTAACTGGTACGGACCGGTTTGACGAGGTAGAACTGCGGACAGTGCAGGGCCAGCGGGTACTGGCCCAGCGAATGCGAGGTCTGGAGGCCGATCTCAACGTGGGGCATTTACCAGCTCAACCCTATGTGGTGATGTTTCTCCAAAAAGGCGCTGTTATTCACTCCAGGCTGTGGCTGAAACAGTGATTGGTTTCCCTGAACAAGAACCCTGTTAACCCCTTGATAAATAGCTGATTGAACTCCCTTTACCACTCAACCCAAACGACATGAAATTCTTTTTCCCCATTTTCCTCCTGCTGCTTGTGGCCACGCAGGTTCAGGCACAACGCACTTTTGTATCCGACAGCACTTTTGGCACCAATGGCTATACGATTTCTCCATTGGGCAACGGGGAGGAGGGAGCCCAGGCCTTTCAGCTGCAACCAGATGGAAAAATAGTGGTGGGCGGATTTTCTAACAACAGCAGCGACCTCAACCGCTATGCCCTGGTGCGTTACCTGCCCCATGGTGACCTTGATTCTTCTTTTGCCCAGAATGGAATGTCCATTCTGGAAGTGGGCCCTGCCAATAGCGGCGGCCACCACGAGGCCATTCGCAGCCTGGTCATTCAACCCGATGGAAAAATTGTGACTGTGGGCAGCATCGTTTATACCCAAAGTTCAAAAACCCTTATGCTGATGGCCCGTCACCTGCCCAACGGCGACCTGGACAGCACCTTTGGCAACAATGGAGTGGTGTTGAGCACTGGCAACAACAATGCTTTTGCACTGGGGGTAATTTTATTGCCCGATGGGAAAATCATCACTGGCGGAAGTTTCTATAATTTCGCCAATACCAGTAACCTTTGGGATATTCAGGTACAACGGTTTCTCCCCAACGGGGTCGCAGACAGTAGTTTTGGGGTTCAGGGGTCTTCCCTGATTCACCGCAGCGGCGATGAGCTCCTTGCCCTTTCCCTGCAAAATGATGGAAAAATACTGATTGCAGGCTTCAACGGTTCGGGATCCAATTATGATGTGCTGGCTGTCAGACTGAACACTGACGGTAGCATCGACAGCACCTTTGGCACCAATGGCTCAACGCTTATCGCCCTGGATACGGGCTTCGATATATCCCGTCAGATTCAACAACTGCCTGATGGGAAAGTATTGATCGTTGGCAATTACAGAAACCTTTCTACCGGGAAATTCGACTTGTTTCTGATCCGGTTGGAAGCTGATGGGCAGCCAGATGCTACATTAGGCACCGATGGGGTGGCCACGCACAACCTTGGCAATGGCACCAATGGCCTCTATGCAGTTCATCCGGAAGCAGACGGAACCTACCTCGGAGCTGGGTATGACTATAAATCTGATTACTATCGCGCCACCTTGTTTCATTTTCTGGCAAATGGATCGCTTGATCCTGATTTTGGCGATGGCGGGGCGGTGATTTTTGAGATCAGCGATGAAAGCGAAGCAAAAGCCATGGCCGTGGATGAGGATGGGAATGTGGTCGTGGCGGGATATGCCACCACCAATGGTAATTTTGATTTCCTTGTGGCCCGGTTCAGGGAAACCACCGTAACAAGTTCAAACCTTGAAGGGGTGTTGGCGCAAGGGCTGAAACTGTATCCTAACCCGATTAACACTGTTTCCACGCTATCGGTTACCCTTCCCCGGCCTCTGGACCTGGAATTTCAATTGCTGGATTTACAAGGCCGGGAAATCCATCGTTTTGCTCCCGAAACACTTGGCAAAGGCAGCCATGAGCTGTTGATGCATTTCCCTGAACAGCTTCCTCAGGGCCTATATGTCCTTCAAATCAGCAGTGAAGAAGGAAGTGTTGCCCTGAAAATCCGAAAATGAAACCCCTGAAATAAGCTGACCCCATGCAAAAAATCTTCCTTACCCTCCTCTGTTCCGGGCTGGTCCAAATAGGGTTGTCACAAACCCAGGGCGACAACCTCCGCGCTGAAACGCGCCTCGACCTCGTTGAGCAGCAGTTTGACCTCGACGGCAGCGGCGTGATCGTGGCCATGATCGAGCGGGGCATCGACTACACCCACCCTGATTTTATCGACGAGCAGGGCAACACCCGCATTGCCTATCTCTACGACATGCTGAACCCCGCAGGAGCCAATGCGCCGGGCAATCCCTACGGCATCGGCACGATTTTCACCCGTGCTGAGATCGACGCGGCCCTCGACGCAGGAACGCCGCTCGGCTCCACCGACCGCTTCGGTCACGGCACCGCCTGCACGGGCATCGCTGCAGGCGACGGCAGCGGAATGCCGGGCGCGCCCTATCGCGGAGCTGCGCCAGGGGCCACCATCATCGCCGTGAAAGTCAACCACGACCCCTTCCCAGCCGGAGGCGGCATCGCAGGCCAGGCCGGGTTCTACAACCCCGATTATTTGCCTGTGGCCCTGCAATTTGTGAAAGAAAAAAGCCTGGAACTCGGTTTGCCCTCCGTGGCATTGCTAAATCTGGGCTCCATTGGGGGGCCCACCGACGGCAGCAGCGAAATCAGCCGGGCCATGGAAAATTATGGCGGCAGCGGGCGCATTCTTGTGTGTGGCGTCGGCGACGACGGCGGAGCAGCCAACCGGGCTGCCGACACAGTAGCCCTCAACGACACTTCCTTTTTACAGATCCACAAAGGAAGCGCAGGCAACTTGCGACTGGAAGTTTGGTACAGTGGCGACGACCGTCTTGGAGTGAGCATTCAGCGACCTGGCGGCAGCATCTTTGGGCCATTGGCTGCACCCGGCACCAATGCCACTTCTGCCACGGATACGCAGACAGGCATTACCTATTACCATCGCGGCGGCGATCAGGATTTTGTAAACTCTGACAACGGCCAGCGGCAGATCCTCATCGACCTCAGCGGAGACACCGGCGTGTATGTGGTTCAGTTGCACGGGGAGCAAATCGCCAGCGGCAGTTATTTTGCCTCCCTCAACCCTGCTACCTACTACCTGCAAAATGGTTTTCTCAACCACATTTACCCAGGCGCGAGCATCAACGATTTTGCCTCAGCCACCAACACCATTGTCCCGACAGACTATGTGTATGACACCACCTACGTGGACCTCGATGGCATTGCGAGGGCCAGAGGCGGGCAGGGAAAAGTTGGCGATCTCTGGATTGGCAGCAGTGCAGGCCCCACCCTCGATGGGCGGTTGGGGGTAGACATTGCAGTGCCCGGGGAGCTGAGCGTGGGAGCCTATAGTCCTGACACTTACTACAGTTTGTTTCGCTTCAACATGATGCAAAACAGCAACGGTTTGTATGGGATTCAAAACGCAGTGAGCGGGGCGGCACCGACCCTCACGGGCTTTATTGCCCTGATGCTTCAGGTCAACCCTGTGCTAAACACGGAAGATGTCCGCAACCTGTTGCACCAAACTGCGCGGCAGGATGCATTTACAGGGGCAGTGCCCAACGCCGAGTGGGGCTACGGCAAACTCGATGCGCTGTCAGCGATCCAGGCGACCTACAACACGCTTGGCATTGAGGAAAAATTACGCGAAGCCCCTGCCCTTTCTTTTTCGCCAAATCCGGCATCGGGAATGGTTCAATATCAGTGGCTTGCCACGCCGGAGGCAGGGGCCATGGCCACTTTGTGCGACCTCCAGGGCCGTGAGCTGGCTAATTGCGCCCTTGTTGCTTCGGATGGCCAATGGGAGCTTCCCAGCCTGGCCCCGGGCCTGTACCTGATCCGGACGACGGCAGGTGAGCGGCGAAGCTTCCAGCGCCTGATGATCCGGTAAATATCTTTTTTTGCAACAACACCAGGCCCTGGCAATTTGCCGGGGTTTTTTGTTAGTGGGAATGGGGTTAGGCCGGAAAGTCCTGACAATGCGGGTGAAACAGTGCTCTGCATGCTGTCCCGGATTTCCCGGGCCGGAGTACGCATTCACCAAGATCAAATCATCTTCACAATCATCAAATAAAATATGACAGAGGGCGGGATCATCACAATGGTCCCCAGTATGCCCCAGCGAATAAACAGGGTTCTGATTGTGTTTGAGGCAGCTTCCTTGTCTATGGACTGATACATTTTCTCCTGAATCCAGATCAGCGGAATGGACAAAGCCCACATCGCAAAAAGCAGGAGGTTGGAATAGAACAGCCAGGGTTGCTGCTTTGATCCTCCGAAAACCGAGGCAAGAAACAATCCATTCAGGACAGTGAGTGCGATGCCCGGGACTGTCAGGTATAGGTCTGTCAGCTCCAATAGTTTTCCGGCGAATTTCAGGAGCACCTTGTCTTTTGAAAAATAGGCATACATAAACCACACTGGCCCGACAATCATGTTTCCCATGAACAACACCACGCCGATGATATGCAGGATTTTATGCCAATGGTAGGGAAGCCATAACCCGAACTGAATCAGACCAAAAAATTCTGCCAGCGTCAGGCCTAGCAGCAGGAGGCCGTTGAGGATGGATATTTTGGTTACGACTTTCATCTGTTCAGGGAATAAAGGCTGCCTGCGAAGTAACGGGATGGTTGCCACGCTGCAATGTCCCGGGCCGCGCGGGGAAAGACAATGTTATGTTCAGACCGGTTCATTTGTCATGCTACCCAATAGGTCGCTTACCTGGTTGGCTACTTCCTGCCCGTCGCTGCCAACAAAGTCGTCCCAGCAGGAAGCAGGCAAAAACCAGCTGCGAAGCCTGTCAAGCTGTGAGTTGTCGCCGCCCTTGAGTCTTGAAATGCTATCGGCCAGTGCCGAATGAAATTCTTCAGCTGATAAAAACTCCCTGGAGTAACCGCCGGAGAACTGACCTGCCAATTGCTCCGCTTTTTCAAGGAGCGCTATCAGGGTTGTATTCCCGGTTTCTGTTGGCATAAGGAGATCCAAAACGGGTTAAGCGGCTACCCGAAGATAGCGATTCCGAAGGAATGCACTGTCGGCCAGGTATGAAGGTTGAGAGAGGCACTGACATACAACGGGGTCTTCAGGCCACTTGAAGGAGCTTGTAAATGTGAACCAGGCGGCTTGCCGGTAGATTGGCGGGTTTCTTCATGCTGAATGCCAGGGGGCTGGTGTGGGATGGCCTAGGGCAGACTTGAAGGAACACTTCCGGTCTGGCTTTTTCAATTGGTCTCAAGTTTTAGTAGTTCCACATAAGGATCGCCTTTCAAGTCAAGGGCTATTGCAAATGCCGGTTCTGTTTTGTGTCCTTGTCGTTTGAGCTCAATAATTTGCTGTCTGAATGCTTCACCATATTTATTTAGCAAATTGTGTTCAACTATCAAGTGTCTATAGGCAAATTGCTGAACTGTTGGAATGGTTTGCCCAAAAATCTCAATTTCAAAACCGTCCAGAAAGAAATTAGCAACAATAGCAAACGTATCTAAATTTGGCTGCTCTCTGATTGTAAAATTTCTTTCGTTGCCAAAATTGTCTGTGATTGATTTTTGAAACTCCAGTTTGTCTCCGAAAGAGCAAATAATATCAAGGTCGCTATTTTCAATGTCAATGTTTATGGGTATTGTCCCAGCAATGACGGGGTCGAACTGTGAAAGTTTTGATAAAATCTGGTTGTTTGTCAGGGTGGCGTATGCTTGTCGTTGTCGTTCGTTGCCGTGGCGCAAATATTCTATGTTTTCAAAATTCATTTTTTCAAACTTAGTTTTTCAATTTTTGCTCCTGCTGTTATTTCGTTTAAAAGTGTCAGTATGATGGCGGTATCACCGGCTTACCGCCAACGGTCGAGTGTTTATGCTGTTACCACAGCAATGTACACAACCGCCTTGTTCCACGCAAGGCACCTATCCTCCCCCTTCCAGGCCTTCCTCCGGGTTCCTTCAGCGGGGTTCTTCATGCTGAATGCCAGGGCTGATGTGGAATGGACTGGGACAAACTGGAGGAAATACTCGCGACTGCTTTCATTAAGTATTACCTCAAGAGACATTTTTCAGACATGCCCTAATTCCAAATTCCATTCTTCTCGGTCAATATGATTGGTTTATTGTCTGTCACTACAATTGTATGTTCGTGTTGAGCCATAAACCCACCTTTATCTCCAACCATTGTCCATCCGTCATTCAGGGTCACTGCAAAATTTGAATGTGTAGATATAAAAGTCTCAATTGCTACAACAGAATTTTTCTTGAATCGAGTTAGATTAAATCGATCTTTGAAATTTGCAATTTCTGATGGTTCTTCGTGTAAACTTCTGCCGATTCCGTGTCCTGTCAGATTTTTAATTACTTTATATCCACGTCTTTTTACTTCTGTTTCGATAAGATGCCCGATGTCTGAAACTCTTACACCGCCTTTGATGCTTGTAACTGTCCTCTTCCCCTAGGCCGCTACCGCTGAATAGTAGAAATTCCCCTTGGTTTCTTCAAACTCCTCCGGGGTGAGGTACCCCAGGGAGCTGTGCGGGCGGACGGTATTGTAGGTCATCCACCATTGCTGGATCTCCTGGT
>JBGSKC010000051.1:0-307423 GCA_041741415.1 Bacteroidia bacterium
TTTGTGCCTGGCTCAGGCGCATCCTAGAGCATATCACCAACCCTGCAGCCGATTCTCAGGCCCATCACCCCGCTGGCCAAGCTCAACTTTCCTTGTCATAGAAAGAAACCGGATGAGCGATTAGTTTTTCAGGAGCGACTATCTACCTTTTGCTGCACCTCAACCATCAGAGCATTTATGTGCGGCAGATATACCTACACCCAGATCCCGGAAATCGACGCAGTGGTCCTCGGAGCCGGACAAGAATCCCTCTTGCGCCCCCGGTACAACATTGCTCCGGGGCAGTTTGCTCCTCTCCTTACCATGGACGACCCGCGGACCATCCAGTTTTTTCGCTGGGGGTTGGTACCTTCCTGGGCCAATGACGAGCGGGTGGGCTACAAACTCATCAATGCCA
The DNA here is from genome assembly GCA_041741415.1 of Bacteroidia bacterium. Classification (GTDB taxonomy): domain Bacteria; phylum Bacteroidota; class Bacteroidia; order J057; family J057; genus JANQTF01. The sequence continues at coordinate 398 of JBGSKC010000051.1, forward strand.
GGGTTGAAACGCTCCTGGAAAAGCCTTCCTTTCGCCACCTGGTTCCTCATCAGCGCTGCCTCGTGCTCGCCGACAGCTTTTATGAATGGAAGCAGGAAGGTTCTGTTAAAATTCCACACCGCATTCTACATGCTGACGGCAGCCCATTTTACATGGCGGGCCTATGGTCGAGTTGGAAAAAAGCCACGGGCGACTGGCTGTTTACCTACACCATCCTCACCACAGAGCCCAATGAACTGGTGGCAACCCTGCACGACCGGATGCCGGTAATTTTGCAGCGGTCTGCCGCTCTGCGTTGGATACAGCCCAGCCAGGATCCTGAAGGGCTTCTCACCGACCTCGCCCGCCCACTAGATCCTGCTCTCATGTCCTGCTACCCCGTCAGCCCCGCTGTTGGTAAAGCCAGCAACGATGGCCCTGAGCTTATAGTGCCATTTTCTTCGAAGCATTGAGCGCTTCTCCCCTGTTCATTCAGCAAATGCTGCCTATTTTCGCAGTATGGCTTTTCCTCAGAACAATCGGCAACTCCTTCGCTCTGCTGCCCCCTGGCTGCTGGGCTGGCTGATCCTCAACTTGTTGCAGGCACTCTTCACTGAGTTATTTCACGACGAAGCTTATTACTGGTACCTTTCCTCCCGGCTTCAGTGGGGATATTCGGAACATGCTCCCGGCATGATGGCTTTGATTGCGTTGAGCCGCTGGATTCCAGGCGAACTCGGAGTTCGCCTCTTTCCCGTGCTAATGAGCACCCTGGGCCTGGCTTTGCTCACCCTGCTGGCACGCCCCCGGCACGTGTCCGACTGGTTCTGGCTGCTGCTGAGCATGAGCGGGCTGCACGCCATTGGTTTTTTTGCCGCGCCTGATTCTCCGCTTTTCGTAACCGTTTTGCTGTTCTGGACCTGCTACCGGCTATACCTGAAGGAGGATTCTCTGGCAAATTCGGCCATGCTGGCGGGTGCCATCGCCCTGATGCTATATAGCAAGTACCACGGTGCGATGACCCTCTTTTTTGTGGTCCTCTCCTACCCTGCCCTGCTCAACAAGAGAAGTTTCTGGCTGGTCGTCGGGCTGTCTACAGCCCTATTTTTACCTCAACTGTGGTGGCTATGGCAGGATGATTTCGGCACCTTCCGCTTTCATCTCGGCGAAAGAACCCCCGGTCCGTGGTATCCGGGCCGTACGCTGGAGTTTTGGGGAGCTTTACTGCTGCTGGCGGGGCCACTGGTCGCTTTGCCCCTTTTCTGGGGGGCCGCCCGGCACAAGGCTCGCGACCTCTGGGAGCGGGGCCTTCGCTGGACCCTCTGGGGAATGCTTGCCCTGCTCAGTGCCATGACCCTGCACAACCGCGTCGAAGCCAACTGGGCAGCCACCGCCCTCATTCCACTGCTGTTATTGGGGTTCTGGCACTTTGAGCAGCGAGGCACCTGGCAAAAATGGCTCAAACCGCTGGCAATCGCCACTCTGCTGCCTTTGCTCGTCCTCAGGGTTTATCTGGCATGGGATTTTTTGCCCGGAGAAAACCGCTTCCGAAACGAATATCACCGCTGGCCGGAATGGGCCGGGCAGATCGACTCGCTCTCCGAAGGTGCGCCGGTGGTTTTTGTTAACTGGTATTCATACCCCTCCAAATTTGCCTTTTACACCGGCAAGCCCGCCCTTGGAACCAGCAACCTTTGGTACCACCGAACCCAAATCAGTGAATGGACTAAGGAAGTTCCGCTTCAGGGGAAACCAGCCTTGATTGTGAGTACTTTCTTTTTTCCGGGTATGGACTCTCTCACCACTGCGGTTGGAAAAACATTCTACTACCAGGCCCTTCCCCGATACCGGAGTTTTGAGCCGGTGAAACTTGCCAGCACAGACACCCCATGGGACCTGCTCGACGGACAAGAAAAGGTAACCGTGTCGATGGTGCAGAACACTGATTCTGTGATCAGAATCCGGGAGCAGGATGCCGTCAGGATCATTGGCCATGTGTTTGACGGGCCCAGGCAATTGTACACCATCATCCATGACCCTCTGCTGGAGCTGGACCTTCACCCTGGCGAAGCGGTGACATTTTCAGTTGACCTGGGGCCTATGGCCAATGTGGCCGCCGGAAGCTACCGGGCCATCTGGTCGCTGCAGGTGGGATCCATGATCCTGAACAAACACGGCGACTGGCAGGAAGTGGAGGTAGTAAAATAGCGGTAAAAAAGGCATTTGCCTACAAAAAACCCAGCTCGAGCTGCGCTTCTTCGCTCATCATGTTTTTGTCCCAGGGCGGATCAAAGGTGAGTTCCACTTCCGTTTCGGTTACTCCTTCCACGCCGTTGCATTTTTCCTTTACCTCTGCTGGCAGAATTTCGGCGGCGGGGCAGGCGGGAGCCGTGAGGGTCATGAGAACGTGGACCTTATTTTCCGCTTTGATCGACACCTCATAAATCAGGCCGAGGTCAAAGATATTGACCGGAATTTCAGGGTCGTAAATGGTGCGAAGGCGATCAACGATCACATCTTTCAAGCTGTCCATGGGGTCTGGGAAATAGGGTGAATCGAATAAATCAGGAAGCTGTGGCGGGGTTCTGAGCGGCGAGGGCGTAGTATTTCATCTGTTTGATCATGGCAAGGAGGCCGTTGGAGCGGGTTGGCGACAAATGCTCCCGTATTCCGATTTGATCCACAAAGCCGAGCTCGGCATGAAGAATGTCGGTGGGCTTTTGTCCGGACAACACCCTCACCAGCATGGCGATGAGGCCTTTGGTGATGATGGCGTCGCTGTCGGCGTGGTACACCACCTGATCCGGGCGCAGCTCCGCAGTGAGCCAAACCCTGCTCTGGCAGCCGTGTACAATGTTGTCTTCGGTTTTACTTTGGTCGTCGAGGGCGGGCAGCGACTGGCCCATGTCGATGATATGCTGGTATTTGTCCATCCAGTCGTCGAAGTAGGAAAACTCTTCGACCAATTCCTGCTCAATGTCGGGGATCGTTTTGCTCATGGGGTGTTACAACCAAAAATTTCCCCTCAAAGTTACGAACCTGAGGGGAAAAATACCTTTGAAAAAGACATAGCACAAAGGGGGAATCAATAGAGTGCCATGCCGAACCGGCGCTGATAAGCTTTTGAAATGGGATGTGCCTGGCCCAAACGCCGAAACAAAGCCACAGCAGCCCTTCTCGGCAATTCACTTTCAAACTCTTTGTCGAGGATCACGGCCTCAATTAAATGGGCCAATGCCGGATCGATGTGATGTGTTCGAAAAGCCTCCTGCGCTTTGGTCCAGGCTTCCTGAAAGGCTAAAACCTCCACCGGGGCGGGCTTGGCCAGCATTTCGGCGAGGGTGCGGACGTCGTCGTGAAAATCCAGCATTTGCGCAGAAGGCGGTGCATACTGCAGGAGAGCCAGTGCTTCTTTTGGCGCGGTGCCCAGAAGGCTCAGTGCAGCCCAGGCCCGCGCCTCCTCCGATTGAGGGTGATCCAAAACATACTGGAGCAGGGCCTGCGACCAGGCTTCCGGATCCTGGCTGGCCCAGTCGTCGATAAGGGATTGGAGGGCCATTTTGCCCGGATCAGGCAAGTGTTCGTCCAGCCAGCGCTGAATTTGCGGGCGGGGAAGCGCACCAGCAAACTCAGCGAGGACCTGACCCTGAAAGAACATCTTGACCGCCGGAATGCTCATAATCTTGTATTGGCGGGCAATGTGCTGCTCAGCCTCTGTGTCAATTTTCACCAGCTCCCATTTGCCATTTGCCTCAGCAGCCAACCCTTCAATCACAGGACCAAGCACCCGGCAGGGCGCACACCAGGACGCCCAAAAATCGACTACCACCGGCACCTGGAAGCTGCGTTGCAGCACTTGCTCCTGAAAGTTGATTTTTTCCATAGTGGAAGGAGAATATGATCATTTGACTGCAAAATCCACTTCTGCAGAAAAGTGGGCAATGAGATCTGTTCGGCTGAGAAGCTGAGAAAAGGCAGTTGAAGCCAACATAAGGCCCATGCAGACTCATGCCATGCCTGCGGGCCCGAAATTGGGCGGCAGATTGAAGTTATTAAACTCTCCAAGGGAGATTTCTCCGTGGTTCGTTTCAAACTTTTCAAGGTTCTCACGCAGGGCAAACAACACCCTTTTTGCGTTTTGAGGGGTCATGATCACGCGGCTTCGGACTTCGGCTTTGGGGGTTCCTGAAAAAATCTGGATGAAATCCATTACCACTTCTGAGTCGGAGTGAGAAATCACAGCCAGGTTGCTGTAAACGCCACGTGCGATTTCGGCGGGAAGCTCAATATTGATTTGCTGTGGACCTTTGGGGGGAAGTTTATTGTCTGCCATGGGAGAAAAGTGAATGATAAAACAGGGGCGAAAAATAGCGAAATTACCCCTAACCGGGCGTGGCATTCGCTGCAATCAGGTTATTTCCTCAAAAATCAAGCCTGCTTCCCCTCAAGGAATCGGGAAGGATTCATTAGTTTGCCAGACACATTGACCCTTCACATGTTATCAGACAACCTCACCCCCCCAGATTCACTGCTAACCTTGTTTCACAGCTTTTCAGCGGCCCGGCCTGACTGGGTACGTGCGCCGGGGCGCATCAACCTGATTGGGGAACACACAGACTACAACCTTGGCTATGTATTTCCTGCTGCCATCGACCGCTTTTTGTGGTGGGGCCTGGCAGAAGCCTCACGCCCGGGATGCCACTTTGTCGCAGCTGATCTCGGCGAATCTGTTCATTTTCTGCCCGGCAGCTACGACCCTCAGGCCAAAGGCTGGGTTCGCTACCTTCAGGCCCTCGTTATCGAGGCAACGGCAGCAGGATGGACAGTTCCTGCTCTGGAAGGGGTGCTGGGAGGAAACATCCCTGTGGGCGCTGGCCTGAGTTCTTCGGCTGCCATGGGCACGGGCCTTTTATTCTGGCTGTCACAATCTCAGGGGCTGCCAGAAGACCGTATGGCCATTGCACGCATAGCACAAAAGGCCGAGCACCGGATTGGCGTTCAGTGTGGCATCATGGACCAGTTTGCCGTGCTGCACGGCCGGGAGCGGCAAGCCATGCGCCTCGACTGCCGAAGCATGGCATTCGATTATGTGCCCCTCGATTTGCAGGACCACATCCTCTTGTTGATCAACACAAAAGTTTCCCATGAATTATCAGGCACGGCCTACAACGACCGGCGGGCATCGTGCGAACGGGTGGTTGCGGTAATCAGGGAAAGCGACCCGGCTGTAAACACCCTTCGCGACGTGAATCAGGATATGCTGGAAGCCCATCAGCACCAGCTTGCACCAGAAGACCTGAGGCGGGCAAGGTACATTCTTTCTGAAAATGAGCGGGTGCTGGCAGCAGAAAAGGCCCTTCGGGCAGGTGATTTAAAGGCGCTGGGGCAATTACTCCTGAAGTCTCACGAAGGCTTGTCGAAAGAGTATGAAGTGAGCTGCCGAGAATTGGATCTCCTTGTGGAATTAGCCCTGGAGCATCCTTCCATACTTGGTGCCCGCATGGTGGGCGGCGGATTCGGGGGCTGCACCCTCAACCTCATCCACGAAGAAGGTTGGCAAGCCGTAGCCGACGACATCACCCGGCGATATCAAACCGAGACCGGCATACAACCAGAGTATTATCCAGTTCTTCCAGCCCGGGGCGTCATGCTCATTTGATCACTCTTCTTCACTGTTATCACTGTCATCACTGATATGATCGCTGCTTACCAAAAAATCGCTGTCATCGGCGCTGGCACGATGGGAAACGGTATTGCCCATGTGTTTGCCCAGCACGGGTACGATGTTCACCTGATCGACATGTCAGCAACCGCCCTGGAGCGCGGGCTGGCTGCCATCGGCGCCAACCTGGACCGTCAAATCAAAAAAGGCTTGCTCACTGAGGATCAAAAATCCGCAGCGCTTGGCCGGATTCATACCTCCACTACAATCACCGGAGCCGTGCGCGACCGGGATCTCGTGATAGAAGCAGCGACGGAGCAGGTGGTCATCAAGAAAAAAATCTTCCAGGAACTGGATGAGCAGGCACCGGCACATTGTGTGCTGGCAACCAATACCTCTTCCATTTCCATTACTGAGATTGCTTCTGTGACCAAGCGCCCCGGCCAGGTCATTGGCATGCACTTTATGAACCCGGTGCCTGTGATGCAGTTGGTGGAGGTGATCAGCGGTTATGACACCCGCGAGGATGTGCTTCAGGCCGTGCTGGCTTTATCGAAAGACCTCGGGAAGATCCCTGTTGCGGTCAAGGACTATCCCGGCTTTGTGGCCAACCGGATCCTGATGCCCATGATCAATGAGGCAATTTACACGCTGTTTGAAGGAGTTGCCGGGGTGGAGGAAATCGACACCGTGATGAAGCTCGGCATGGCCCACCCGATGGGTCCGCTCCAGCTGGCCGATTTCATCGGGCTGGATGTTTGCCTCGCCATTTTGAATGTCCTGCACGATGGCTTCGGCAATTCCAAATATGCCCCCTGCCCGCTGTTGAGAAACATGGTAACAGCTGGCCATTTAGGCAAAAAATCAGGCAAAGGATTTTACACCTATTCCTGAGCAAAGCGCCTTCATTCGCTTCACCAGCAAGGAAAAAAGGCAGCCAACGATCGGGATGTGAGCATGGCAAAGGATTGGTCTTTTCTGTTCCTGCCGAATTGCTGTTCTTTGCGCCTTTCTTTGCTGAACTGACCCGGTACCCATGGCGGAAACGCTTTCCGATACATCTACAAGAAGCAGAATTCAGACCAGGCTCCCCTGGCTTATTTCGCTCAACCGCAGGTGGTCGCAGCGAATGCTCTACCTGGGCCTGGATACCGTGGTGACCTACCTGGTCTGGCTTTGCTTTGTGGTGCTGAGAAGAGAAATCCTCGAAGGCCATGGCTACCTCGACTATCCACAGCAGTATGTCAACGCCGCTGTAATCACCGGCTATTGGCTATTGCTCTACTTCATCGCAGGGCTCTATGTCCAGCCGTTCCGGAGGTCGCGTGTGCAGGAAGCAGGCCAGTTGCTGCGCACCACCCTGGTGGGTGTTCTCATCATTTTCTTTCTCATTTTCCTGGACGACCCTCTTCCGGAGGAAAAAGACAGTTCCGTTCAGCGAATGCTGCTGGCAACCTATTTTGGCATGCAGTTCGGCGGACTGTTTTTGGTACACATGACCGTGACCACGCGAACCAACATGCGGATCCGCAGCAGGAAAATGGGCTTCCCCACCTTGCTGGTGGGATCACAGGCCCAGGCCTGGAAAATTTTTCAGGATCTTGAAGGCATGCGCAGGTCGCTTGGGTATGAGTTTAAGGGATTCATTTCGCTGGATGGCTCCCGGGAAACTGCCCTGCATGGAGTGCTGAAGCACTATGGCGACCTTTCCCGACTCAAGGAGGTAATTCTTTACCGGGGAATTGAGGATGTGATCATTGCCCTCGAACCGGAGGAAGCTGCCCAGGTGGCAACTGTGATCGACATTTGCGAACAAACCCCTGCCCTGATCAAGGTGGTGCCGGGTGTTTACGACTACATCACGGGGAGCGTAAAGGTGAGCCACATCCTGGGGGCGCCGCTGATCGAAATTTTCCCGCACGTGATGCGCTCCTGGGAGCGGGCGGGCAAGCGGGCCTTCGACATGCTCGCCTCGAGTGTGGCCCTGCTGCTGATCTGGCCACTGTTCTTAGCCATTGCCACCGCCATCAGGATGGACTCCGACGGCCCGATTTTCTTCCGGCAGGAGCGAATCGGAAGAGGTGGTCAGCCATTCTGGATTTTCAAGTTTCGTTCGATGTATGTCGATGCCGAAAAAGCCGGGCCGGCACTCTCCAGCGACCACGACCCACGCGTAACAAAGGTGGGGCGCTGGCTTCGGAAAACCCGCCTTGACGAACTCCCTCAGTTCTGGAACGTCCTCATCGGCGACATGAGCATCGTGGGGCCCCGCCCGGAGCGCCAGTTTTACATCGACCAGATCGTGAAAAAGGCCCCGCATTACCGGCATTTGCACAAAATCAGGCCGGGCATTACCTCCTGGGGACAGGTCAAATATGGCTACGCCTCCACAGTGGAGCAAATGGTGGAGCGCCTTCAGTTTGACATCCTCTACATGGAAAACATTTCCCTAGCCCTCGACCTCAAAATCTTGCTCTACACGATGATTGTGATCGTGGAGGGAAGAGGGAAGTGAGTTTGGGAGTTGGGAGGTTGGGGGTTGTGTGTTCGGGCAATCGGCCATCCCGACGTCATCCTGAGCAGGCCTTCAGGCTGTCGCCGAAGGAGGGCGCCCTGTTGTCATGGTTCGGCGACGGGCCTGGAGGCCCTGCTCACCATGACAAAGCGACGGGCCAAATGGCCCTGCTCACCATGACAGCCGACCGGCCACAAAGCCCAGGTGTAACCCGACCCCAGCGGGGTCGAACCTTTGTAGCTGCGCCGAAAACCCCTTTTTTTGTTTCAACCTGCGACCGCTGAGCGGTCGCAGCGGGGCTCTTCCCGGAGGGCACGGCCAGGCTACAAAGCTTGGCCCACCCGCTGGGGGGCCGCTTTCACCCTGCGATGCCTGGGTTTCAGAAGCGGGAGGTCAGGGGTCGGAAGTCAGACTGGACCGGCTCCGCCTCTTGGTTCCCGGCTCTTGATTTCCAGGAACACACCCAAAACCCCTCTCAATAGGGGATTACAAGCACCGCCGGGGCCAACCTCCGGGCGAAGCCACCAATCACTTTCCTCTCCTTCGGAGGGGCCAGGGGTGGGTTCCTGCAAACTGGCGAAGCCGGTCCAGTCCCGGATCCCGCATCCATCACCCAAAACCCTTATCAGGGTCGAAGCCAAACCCTGACAAGGGTTGTTCCAGTCTCGCTTCCCGCAGCGCAGCGGTCTGGCTTCCCGCTTCTCTATACGCCTCTGGTCCCGGTTCTCGGCTCTCGGCTCTCGCATCCCAAAGACCCATTCCCACCCTCATGCCTCCGGTCGGTCCTGTGGAATTCCTTGTGTAGCTTCTGCCAGAACTTCACCCTCCATCAACCGCTACATGGATCAACATCCTCCTCTCCGCAGCCAGGGCTGGTTTGGCCGAAAAGGCAAAGACGGCTTCATTTACCGTGCCTGGATGAAAAAAAGCGGCATCCCCGATCATGAGTTCGACGGGCGACCCGTGATCGGCATCTGCAACACCTGGTCGGAGCTCACGCCCTGCAACTCGCATTTCCGCGACCTTGCAGAGCACGTAAAGCGGGGGGTGTATGAGGCTGGTGGATTGCCGGTTGAATTTCCCGTCATGTCTTTGGGCGAAACCCTCATCAAACCCACGGCGATGCTCTACCGCAACCTCGCCTCGATGGACGTGGAGGAAAGCATCCGGGCCAACCCGATCGACGGCGTGGTGCTGCTTTGCGGCTGCGACAAAACCACCCCCTCCCTCGTGATGGGAGCCTGCAGCGTGGACCTGCCATCCATCGTTGTTTCCGGAGGACCCATGCTCACCGGGCGTTTTCGAGGAAACCAAATCAGCACCTCCGACGTGTGGCGCTTTTCTGAAGCCTTCCGCCTCGGCCAGATGAGCGACGCCGACCTCCGGTCTGCCGAAATCGGCATGTGCCGCAGCGACGGCCACTGCGCGGTGATGGGAACGGCCTCTACCATGGCCTGCATGGTCGAATCGCTGGGGCTTTCCCTCCCCGGCAATGCCGCTATTCCCGCCCCCGACGCCAACCGGAAAATCCTCGCGCAGCTCTCCGGCGTTGAGATCGTGAACATGGTGAAGGAAAATCGCAGGCTTTCCGACATCCTCACACGCGAAGCCTTCGAGAATGCCATCATGGTGAATGCGGCCATCGGCGGGTCCACCAATTTTGTTATTCACCTCCTGGCCATTGCCGGGCGCATCGGAATAGATCTTCAGCTCGACGATTTCGACAGGTTCTCGGCGGGCATCCCCCTGCTGGCGAACCTGCAGCCTTCGGGCGCTCATTTCATGGAAGACTTTTACTATGCCGGTGGACTGCCAGCTGTGATGAAGGCGTTGCTTCCCAGGCTTCATGGCAACTGCCTCACAGTCAATGGAAAAACAATTGAATCCAATCTTACCAATGCCGAAGCCTACGACCCCGGCGTGATTGCCAGCATGGAAAAACCGGTGCAGCCCGTGGCTGGCGTGGCGGTGGTTCGGGGAAACCTCGCCGGGCATGGGGCCGTGATCAAGCCTTCTGCCGCCTCTCCCGATCTGATGATTCATACAGGAAAGGCAGTGGTGTTTGAGGACATTGAACATTACAAAGCCCGCATTGATGACCCTTCACTTGATGTGGACGCAACCAGTGTGCTGGTGCTGAAAAACGTAGGCCCCAAGGGCTATCCCGGCATGCCGGAAGTCGGCAACATGGGCCTGCCCGCAAAGCTGCTGGAGCAGGGGGTTCGCGACATGGTCCGCATTTCCGACGGCAGGATGAGCGGCACCGGCTTTGGCACTGTTGTGCTGCATGTGTCGCCCGAAGCTGCCGATGGCGGCACTCTCGGCATCGTGGAGGATGGAGATGAAATCACCCTGGACGTTTCCCAAAGGCTGCTCCATCTTCATGTATCAGATGAGGAAATTGCGAGGAGGAAACAGGAAAAAGCCTCCTCCGTCCACCGGGCAGAAAGAGGCTATGTGTATCTGTTTCAGCAGCATGTGCTGGGAGCCCACCTGGGCGCAGATTTTGATTTTCTGCGGGGAGGCTCGGGCAGTGAGGTAACGAGGGACTCTCATTAGAAAAACCCCGCTCAGCCATCAGGTTTCAGGCCGGGTAGTGAGCAATCGCCTCAGGATCAGCCGCCGTAGCTGCCGCGCTTGGGGCGAAGGATGAAGGTGGCGATGAGGATGATGTCGAGGATGTACATGATCCCGAACAGGCCGCCGGAGAACAATTTGACCAGGCCCCAGCCAGTGTAGCCAAGGTAGAAGCGGTCGATCCCGAGCACACCGAGGAAAATGGACAGCAGCAGGGCCACAAGCCAGCTATGGCTGCGGGCGTCCCTGCCTTCTTTGGCAAGCTGGCGCGTCTCAAGCTTTTCCAGCTTGTTGACCAGGCGGCGCTGCCAGCGCTTTTCAGTCATTGCCTCCATTTCGGCCCATTTATCAGCAGGGTGCGCTCCGGCGACGGAGGGGATTGTTACGGAAGAAGCAGGAGCCTGGCCTGCCTGCGTCGGCGCAAACAACAGCATCAGGAGGCTGAGCAGGAAAAAGTAACGCATGTTCATGAGTTATAATTAGGTTGACAAAAACTGACAAATGGACCATTTCGACCTCGATTCGTTGCACGAAACCTGACAACAAGGTAGAATAAAGCAGAACAAAAACCAGCCAACCAGGTTCAGAACAAGGTAGGATCTGGTTCCAGGCGAAAACTGCGCCGGTGGTGAACACAGGGGCCGTGGGCCTGGATAGCTTTTCTGTGTGCCTGGGACGGGTACCCTTTGTTGCTTATCCATGCATAGTGAGGAAACTCCTGATGCAGAGCCGCCATGAGGCTGTCGCGATGGGTTTTGGCAAGGACAGAGGCAGCTGCAACATGCAGAAAACGACCATCTCCTTTTACCTGGCAACAGTGTTCAATGCCCGGATAGGGCCGGAAGCGATTACCGTCTATGCAGAGGAATTCAGGCGGCATCTGTAGTTGGCTGATGGCCAGATGCATGGCTTCGAAGGTGGCCTGCAAAATATTGATCTGATCGATTCGGGCGGGCGCCACCACACCTACTGCCCAGGCAAGAGCTTGCTCTTCGATCATAGGGCGAAGCCGTTCCCGCTGCGCTTTGCTGAGTTGCTTGGAGTCAGTAAGGCCCGGCAAAGAAAAAGAAGGTGGCAAGATGACCGCTCCAGCTACGACCGGCCCGGCAAGGCACCCTCTTCCGGCTTCATCAACGCCTGCTTCCAGCGTGAATTCGCTCCATTTGGCCAGCAGTTCCTTCATTCCTCCTCAAACAAAATCTGCTCCTCTGGCATGGAACCTTCCAGAGAGTCTTCTTCAAACAGAACCCGATCGAGGGCATTCAACTCGCGGGAGGTGGTATCTTCTGCTTCCAGCCCTTGCAACTCCTGCCAAAGCACTCCGGCATCCGGCACAGCGGAGGGCGAGCTGAGGTCAACCAACCACTGGTCGCCAACTTCTACCAAATCCAGCGTATCCTCTCCATAGCCCTCCAGCCGGTAAATGACTGCAGCTTTGTTTCGAATAAACACGACCTTCTGGATGGAAAATGCAGGGGCTGAGCTGCTTCCGGAGGTTGTGAGGGCAAACATTTCAAGGTCTTCGACCCGGTTTTTGGAGGAGTCGGTGACCCACCGGGCAGCGGTAGCAAAATCACCAGACAGCCGCGCCGACAAATAAGCCTCAGCGCTGGATTTAACGGGCGCTTCATCGGGCTGGCAGGATGAGACAAAGAAGGCAATCAACAACACGATGGGGAACGAACGCATAATGGCTGAATGTTAGAAGAGCAAAAAGCTAATCTGGGCTTCCGAAAGGTAGTGCTTTTTTCTAGCTGATCAACTCAGTTCCGAGCCTTGACCGGCCCGCTCACGCTTCAAAGTCTGCCCTTGGCCGATGGCGAACCATGCAGACTGGTAATTTTTTGTAATTTGAAGCAAATTCCTCTGTTTCCATGATCCGGATTCTCCTCATACTCTTCATACTCGTTCTGGGATGGCTGCCTGAGCAGGAACTTTTTGCCCAAAGCAGAATTGAAGCCTTGATTTTGACCACCGAAAACCTTCTTCAACAGCAGCCAAAAGCTGCCGAAGACAGCGCAGCCCTGGCCATTAGGCTGGCAGAAGATGCCGGGCAACCCTCGTTGCAGCGACATGCGCAATACCTCCTCGGCTATGCACACATCCTTTCCGGCAAAGAAACACGCGGAATCAAAGCCCTTGAGCAGCTCGCTCCCCGCCTGGAGCAAAACGGAGAATGGAGCCTGCTGATCAAAACCTACAAGGCCTTGTCAAACGGGTATTTTAAGCGAAACGACAAGGAAAACTACCAGAAAGTTCAGGCAAAGCTGCGGGCTATAGAGCAACAACTACTTGTTCAGCAGAAAGAAGGTGAGCTGGCTCAATTAAACGGAGTTCTGCTTTCTGAGCAGGAACTGAATAGCGGGCTGGCCCAGGAAGCCCAGAGTAGCCGTCTGCTCGCAGATTCCGTCAAGCGCCAAATCACCCTCAAGGAGGCCGAGCTGATGCAGCAATCGCTGGATCTTGCCCAAACCCAGGCCCGGCTCGCAGAGGAGGAAGCCAGTAGAATGGCCACCGAACTGGAGCTGGAGCGCACCCAGAAGCGCACCCAGCAATGGATTGCAGGCTCAGGCTTGCTTATTCTCCTGCTTGGCGGCTTCATGCTCGTTCGGCAGCAGGTGGTAATCCGCAAAAAAGAGGTTAAGCTCGAACGCGAGCGCGCCACACGCCTGGAGCAAATCGACCACCTGAAAGACCAGTTTCTGGCCAATACCTCCCATGAGCTTCGCACCCCGCTCAATGGGATCATTGGCCTGAGCGAGGGCATTCTTGACCAGGTTCAGCAGCACCTGAAAGGAAAGGAAGAGTTGTCGCTGGCGCGGCTTGAACAACACCTTCAGCTCGTGGTGGCCTCCGGAAAGCGCCTCACCTCCCTGGTAAACGACCTGCTTGACTACTCCCGCATTCGCCACGCCGATCTCATTCTCCATCCCAAGCCCACCGATTTGAGCAGCCTCGTGCGGCTCGTGCTGCAGGTTTCAGGGCCCCTCACCCAGGGAAAAGACATTCGCCTGCTTGATGAAATGCCTGCAGACCTCCCGGCAGTGATGGCCGATGAAGACCGCCTTTCCCAGATCCTGCATAACCTCATTGGCAACGCCATCAAGTTTTCTGAATCAGGCAGTATCCGCCTGATGGCCCAGGCAGAGAAGGGCATGCTTCGCGTTTCAGTGTCGGACCAGGGGATTGGCATTCCGGAAGACAAGCTCGAATCGATTTTCGAGGCTTTTGAACAGGCCGATGGCTCCATTTCCCGCTCTTACGCAGGTACCGGCCTTGGCCTGAGCATCACCCGGCACTTGGTGGAGCAACACGGAGGAAAAATTTGGGCAGAATCCAGGCCCGGCAAGGGCTCGCAATTCCACTTCACCCTGCCGATAACTGCGGAAAAAGTGGTGGCCCAGGAAACCGCCCACCTTACGCCGTACATGGCAGATCCCTCTCCAGCCATCACAGGCCTCGGGTTTGAAAAACAGCCCGACCGGCACCCCATCCTGGCTAACCGCGGCAGCGGCGATTCTATTGTGAGAATCATGATCGTGGATGATGAGCCCATCAACCACGAGGTGCTTCGCCAGCACCTTCGTACTCCCCGGATTGAAGTCCACTCGGCCATGAACGGCCTGGGAGCGATCAAACTTATTGAAGAATCAGGCCTGCTGTTTGACCTCATCCTGCTCGACGTGATGATGCCAGGGATGTCGGGCTATGAAGTGGCTAAAAAAGTGCGGGAACGCTATCTCCCTTCCGAGCTTCCCATCATCATGGTTACGGCCAAAAACCGCGTTTCTGATCTGGTTCAGGGCCTGCAGATGGGGGCCAACGACTATTTAGCCAAGCCCTTCACCAAAGATGAATTCATGGCAAGGCTCAGTACCCACCTCAATTTGCACCGGATCAACAACGCTACGAGCCGCTTCGTTCCCACCGAATTCATCCGAACCCTGGGTCACAACACCATCACAGAGGTGCGCCTTGGCGACTACAGCTCACGGGAAATCACCGTCTTTTTCTCCGACATACGCGACTACACCACCCTGTCAGAGCAGATGAGCCCCGACGACAACTTTGGGCTGGTGAGGGCCTATTCCGGCAAAATGGGCCCCATTATTCTCGGGCATCACGGCTTTGTGAACCAGTACCTCGGCGATGGCATCATGGCCCTGTTTCAGCGGCAGCCAGAAGATGCCTTGCAGGCTGCCATCGACATGCAAGTGGAGCTGAGGCGGTATAACGACCAACGCCAGGCCAGAGGCTGGTTGCCGCTCCGGGTGGGCATGGGCATTCATACCGGGCCGCTGATCATGGGCATTATTGGCGACGAGCAGCGCTCCGACACGGCCGTGATTTCCGATACTGTTAACACGGCTTCCAGGCTCGAAGGCCTGACCAGATATTATGGGGCCAATATTCTCGTGAGCGAATCGGTTTTTCAGCGCTTATCTGATGGGCAAAAGGCCAATTGCCGCAGCCTAGGGCTTGTGCAGGTGAAAGGCCGGGCAAAACCTATGGGGATTTACGAATCCTTTGCCGGAGATCCATCACCGATGGCCGACAACAAGCGCAAACAATTAGCTCCGTTTACCCTGGGAATGGAAGCGTTTTTGGCAGGAAGAATGGAAGAGGCTGCGGAGGCTTTTCGCCCGCTGGCCCTTAGTGGCGACGCTGGTGCTTCCCGCATGCTGACACAGGCCATGCACTATCGCTCGGCGGGCCTGCCACAAGACTGGAAGGGAGTGGAAATCATGCAGGTGAAATAGGTTGCAGGCAAATTGCTGCGCCTATTCGAAGTTGATCGACAAGGTGAGTACCTGGCTGTAGAGCTGGGAAATGGCCGCTGCGTGTGTGGTATTGGTGCGCTCGAAAATGTCGAGCAACCCAAAACTGTAGCGAAGTTCAGGCGAGAGTTTGAGGCGGTCGCCATAGAGGTTATACCCGATTGCCACTACCAGGGAGAGATCCTGTGTATTGATTTTGAGGCGATTGCGGTCGTCCAACACCCTTTTATCGCTTTGCAGGTTGAACCCAAGCTGGGCCCCGGTGAGCACATAGAGCCGTGTTCTGTTCCAGTATTTGGTGCGCCACTGCATCATGACAGGGATGTTGAAGTAGGCCGCTTCAATTTTCCTGACAATGGGATCAAGGGTATCCAACGGCGGGGAGGAATCCTCGAAATAGAAGTTAAAATCCCGTTGTTCAAGCGAAATACCCGGCACAATGCGCAGTGCTGCATAGTCTCTCAGGTTGAAGTTGGAGATCATGGCGAAGGACATCCCAACGCGGGGCACCACCTCTATCCTGTCCAGCCAGACCCCGTTTTCATACACCCTGATTTGTTCCTTGAGATTATAGGCATTATAGTTCAGCCCCATCTGGAAGCCGAGGTGGAACTTTTTGCTGTCGAAGGGGTGCCTCCCGTAGGTTTGACCGTAGCCATGAGACAACAAGCCAAGCAAAAGAATGGAAAATCCTATGATTCGGTTCATGCGAAGAATGTGCATCGATGAAAGTACGCGTAGAATTTTCGTATGGTGGCCTGGCGTTAAAGGTGATTGATTTGGCAAATATGGAAAGTCCGACTTTAGAAAACAATGCCATTCCACGAGAGATATGACGCATTGTTCACCCGAACCATGAACGAGGGCCTTCTCAAAAAGATTGCTTCCAAATGGGACTGACACGCCTGCAAGCCTATTTTTCCAGCAAATAGAGTGAACAAATGCCAAAACTCAAAGGGTGATATTCGGCTTTGGAAAAACCGGCCTCCCGGCAAATCTGACAGAAGGCTTCGCCGTTGGGAAAAGCTTTGACCGAGGCCGGCAAATAGGTGTAGGCGGCTTTTTCTCCTGAAATCAGGCGGCCCAGCAGCGGAGTAATGACTTTGAAGTGAAATTGAAACAATTGCTTAAGGGGAAAGGCTGTCGGAAAAGAGGGCTCCAGCACAATGGCGGCCTTACCCGGCTTGAGGACTCTGCACATTTCAGATAACCCCAGCGGCAGGTTTTCGAAATTCCTCACCCCAAAGCCCACAGTCATGGCATCGATGGAATTTGTTTCCAGCTCAAGCGCTTCGGAATCACCAATGCGCATGTCAATGAGGTTGCTGGCGCCTTTCTCGGCGATTTTCTGGCGGCCTACCTCCAGCATATTTGGCGAAATATCGATCCCGATGATTATCTCGGGGTGGAGCTTCCTGGCTTCCAGGGCAAAATCGCCTGTTCCGGTGGCTAGATCCACCACCACTTTCGGTGCATAAGGCTTCAGCATTCGAACTGCACGCCGCCTCCATAGGATGTCCACCCCAAAACTCAGGGCGTGGTTGAGAATGTCGTAGCGGGGAGCGATGCTATCGAACATCTCGGTGACCTGCTCTTTTTTGCTCGAATCAGGGCGTTGATAGGGAGTAACCATTGACAGAGATGACAGTGTTGACAGTGTGATGGAAGGGACGACAGAAGAGGATTGGGGAGTGGAAGCCAGGGAGCGGGTAGTGGGTAATGGGTAGCGTGCAATTTTGAATCCTGATCTCCGAACCCAAAACTCTGGACTCTGCACTCAAACCGCAAAACCCAAAACTCAAACACAAAACTCAGAATCCGGGCGCAAAGAACGCAACTTACGCCCCACAGTAACAAGGATGCAGCGAGAGAGTTTTGGAGCTTAACAGTGCTGAACGCTAGTCTTTAGGGGGATTGGAAGGAATTTTGGTACCTTTGCAAAAGCTGGTTCCGCTTGTGTGAGCCTGCCTGTTCCCTGTTTCAATCGTTTTGCCATGAGGGTTACCACTGCCCGTTTTTTCAAAAGCAGCGAGCAACTTGAGCAGCTGCCTCCCCCTAACATTCCTGAGTATGCTTTTGTTGGGCGGTCGAATGTGGGAAAGTCATCCCTCATCAATTGCCTCTGCGACCGTCGCAGCATGGCCAAAACCTCTTCTACGCCCGGCAAAACGCAGCTCATCAACCATTTTTTCATCAACGAATCCTGGTACCTCGTCGATTTGCCCGGCTACGGCTACGCCAAAGTTTCCAAAACCAAGCGCGAAGACTTCCAGGTGATGATCACCGGCTACCTCGTTTCGCGAACCTCGCTGATGAACACCTTCGTGCTGGTTGACAGCCGGATCCCGCCTCAGGAAATTGACCTGAGCTTCATGCAGTTCCTTGGCGAATCCGAACTTCCCTTTACAATCGTTTTTACCAAATGCGACAAGGTCAAGCCCAGGGCCCTGGCTGCTCAGCAAGCCACTTACGAAGAAGCCCTGTACCAATTCTGGGAAGAACTTCCACCGCGAATTTATACATCCTCCGAAACCGGCAAAGGAATGGATGAACTCCTCGAAATGATTGCCTCAATCAACGAGCACTTCATTCTGCCTCCTGCTTATTGAGGCACCCTCCGCCTCCGTCCGGGTAGCAAATGAGAATCCTGCCGGGTGAATGCCTATCTTGTTTTCACCCATTTTTTCAGGGCCATTTTCCATTTAGTTTCCATTCCCATGACTACCCGACGCCAGTTTCTCAAATCGAGCGCCTCTGCCGGCCTGCTCCTCACCGCCCAGTTCCCCGCCTTTTCCCGGATTCTGGGAGCCAATGAGCGCCTTGCGTTTGGGGTAGCAGGGGTAAACAGCAGGGGAATGGCCCATTTAACAGCCATCACCCTGAGCCCCAACTGCGAAGTGGGCTTCATCTGCGATGTGGACAGCAGGGCACTGGAAAAAGCCCAAAACTGGGTGCTTGAAAAAACAGGTCGTAAACCCAAGGGCTACCGCGATTTCCGGCAAATGCTCGAAGAAGCCGATCTCGACGCCGTTACCATCGCCACGCCCGAGCACTGGCACGCCCCCATGGCCATCATGGCCCTTCAGGCCGGGAAACATGTGTATGTCGAAAAACCCTGCTCCCACAACGGCTTTGAGGCAGAAATGCTCATTGAGGCTCAGGCGAAATATGGCAAGCTCGTGCAAATGGGCAACCAGCAACGCTCTGCCCCCTCCTCCATCGAAGGCATTCAGGACTTACGAAATGGCCTCATCGGCGATTTGCACCATGCCAAAGCCTGGTATGCAGCCAACCGCGGGTCTATTGGAAAAGGAAAGCCCGTTGGCGTGCCCAACTGGCTAGACTGGGAGCTTTGGCAAGGCCCCGCTCCAAGAAGGCCCTACATGGACAATATCGTGCACTACCACTGGCACTGGTTTAAGCACTGGGGAACGGGAGAAGTTCACAACAACGGTACCCACGAAATCGACATTTGCCGCTGGGCCCTCGGCGTCGATTTTCCGCATCGCGTGAGCTCATCGGGCGGCAGGTATTTTCACCAGGACGACTGGCAATTCCCCGACACCAACCTCGTGAACTTCGAGTATGAAGGCAAAATGATTACGTGGGAGGGGAAAAGCTGCATTCCGGAGGGCATACGAGGCATGGGCCGTGGCTCAATGATTTTTGGCACCAAGGGCTACGCCGTCTTTACCCGTAACTTCTATGAGGCATTCGACCTGGAAGGAAAGCGCATCAAGCGCGTAGATGAAGGAGGTTCTTCGGCCACCATGGACACCCGTGGCGAAGGCAACCTGGACATTTTCCACATGACCAACCTCGCCAACGGCATCCGGGAGGGTGAAACCCTCAATGCCCCTATCTCAGATGCCGCCAAAAGCACCCTGCTCTGCCATTTTGCCAATCTGGCATATGAACACGGCGGGGCCCTGGAAATTGACCCCGCCAAAGGCCGCATCAAAAACAACGCAGCAGCTCAGCAGGGCTGGTACCGCGAGTATGAAAAAGGTTGGGAAGTGAAGGTGTAATCCCCTGCTGATCAGCCTGCTGTCACTTTTTTCAGCAGGTCGGGAATGTTCACTTTCACATCTTCGTCAATTCCCTCATAGCGGCTCTTAACCTCCTTGTTGTGAAGGGGCATGCCGATACTAAACTCATAATTGAGTCCGAGGGAAGTTGCCAGTTCGTAAAAGTAGTGGTTAACGAATTTATCGGAGAAAACCTCGATCACCCGCGTGCCTGGCTGGCAAAACAGGAGATTGGTGAGCCCGGCACCGTGCGGGGCGACTACTGTACGGGCATTTTTGAAAAGATAAATGGCCTCCTTCAGGGAGTATTTCGACAAGGCAAACGGCACAAAACCCTGCTCCTGCAAGGCCGCGACCACCTCAGCCTCGTTCACCACCTTGCGTTTGGGAGCGTCGCCGCGGGTGATGTAGAGGTAGGGAAATTCGCCTAACTCCTCCACTTCGCTCAGATCCACATACCCAAAGGCTTCCTGCAAAAACGAAGTAATGAAGGAAGGAACATGATAGGTCGGGGTGCGGGGGTGCGAGGTCACGATCATGCGGTCGGCCTTGACATGAGGGTGTACCATCCCATTGATGATTTTGCCGGGCTCAATGCCGAGCAGGGCCAGCGATTCCTTCTGGAAGGGAAGGCTGTAGTTGGGAACAAGGAAATAGTCCACCTCAGAGGCCCAGCCGCTTTCGCGCAGCAAGGCCAGCCGGGAAAGGACGTCCACAAACCAGTGGTAGAAATTGGTGTTGCCGCCGCCACCGCTGAGCAGAGAAAACACAGTTCCCTCCACCACTTTAGGACGGGTGAGATATGGCCGGGTGAAAATATTGTTCTGGCGAACGGGACCATGGTCATAGCCGCCTTCAGGCCGCTTCACAAAAGAGAAACTCAGGTCGCCGAGGAGATGGTTGTCGCGGTTGAATACAGCGATGCTGGAGCCCTTATCGGTATCGATCCGGCCCTGGGCCACACTGGCGATCCACACTTCATGGCCTTCCTGCTTCATGTCGCCTTCGATGTAGGGCGAAAGATCCTTCCCAAACACCTGCCGGTAGCGGGTTGGTGCCTGGTAGGCCTCATACAAGAGAAATCCCTGGTCGTCGCCGCAGGCATCGGAGGCCAGGTACTCTCCCAGAGAGTCGAACACGCCTTTAGGGCGGTAGGTGGATTTGTAGAGCGTTCTGCCGAGGCTGTGATGAATCAGCTTTTGCACAAGTGGATGAGCCATAAAGATCCAGGGTCCGGGTTTGAAAGCGAAGCTAGCGAAAACCGTGCTGGACCAGCGGGCTTCACCTCGCAACCAGCTGAAAAAACGGCTGAGAGGAGAAAAATTTCATGTCATCGGAATGGCTTGACTCCCTTGCTGCCTGTCCTGACGGGAAAGGCTTTCGCATTTTCGATTCTTTTTCCCAACTTTTCCCTCTACCAACCCAATCCGATGAGCAACTCGCGACGAACCTTTCTCAAAAACACCGCAGCCACCACAGGCTTGCTGGCTTTAGGCGGCGCCCCGGCCTTTCTGCGGGCACAAGACGACAACAAAATCCGGCTGGGTATCATCGGCACGGGCCTTCGGGGCCGCTGGCACCTCTACCTGGCCAGCCAGCGAAGCGATGTGCTGGTCGCGGCCATTTGCGACATTGACCCTGCCGCTCTGGACGAATCCCACCAGGAGCTAAACAAGGCCAATGCGCCCAAACCCGCCGAATATGGCCGCAACGGCGACCCACAGGCCTGGCGCGACATGCTCGCCAAAGAATCCCTCGATGCCGTGATCATCGCCACGCCCTGGCAGTGGCACACACAGCAGGCAGTTGCAGCCATGGAAGTCGGCGTCACTGCCGGGATCGAAGTGCCCTGCGCTGTGACCCTGGAAGAGTGCTGGGACCTTGTCAACGCATTTGAACGAACCGGCACCCCCTGCATGATCCTCGAAAATGTGTGCTACAGACGCGACGTGATGGCTGTGCTCAATATGGTGAGAAAAGGCATGTTTGGCGAAATGCTGCACCTCGAAGGCGGCTACCAGCACGACCTCCGGGAGGTGAAGTTTAACGACGGCAAACAACCCTACGGAGGCGGGGTGGAATTTGGCGAAAAAGGCTTTTCAGAGGCACGCTGGCGCACCGGCCATTCTGTTCACCGAAACGGCGACCTCTACCCTACCCATGGCCTCGGGCCCATTGCCACCATGGCCAATATCAACCGGGGCAACCGCTTTGTGTCGCTCAGCGCCAGCGCCACCAAGAGCCGTGGGCTCCACAACTACATCGTGAAGCACGGCGGCGAAGACCACCCCAACGCTGATGTGCGCTTTTCCCTCGGAGACATTGTGACAACAGTCCTGCGCACACAACAGGGCGAAACCATGATCCTGAGCCACGACACCAATGGCCCCCGCCCCTACTCGCTCGGCTTCAGGGTTCAGGGCACACATGGCATCTGGATGGACCTTAACCAAAGTCTGTACCTCGAAGGCATTTCGCCGGAGCCACACCGCTGGGAGCCCGCCGCAGCCTATCTGAAAGAACATGATCATCCGCTTTGGAAGCAATTTGAAAAAGAAGCCGAAGGCGGCGGACATGGTGGAATGGACTTTTTCGTGATCCACGAATTTGTGGAAGCTGTGAAAAACCAGAAACCCATGCCGCTTGATGCCTACGATGCGGCTACCTGGAGCGCGATTTCGCCCCTTTCAGAAAGGTCCATCGAAGCTGGCTCGGCTTCGGTCGAAGTGCCTGATTTTACCCGTGGAAAGTGGATGCACCGAAAAGACTTGTTCGGAGCCTGAGCAAAAAATAAATAAGCCGAAAACGACTGCACAATCCCGATTCTGAGAGGATTGGAATTCGCATCAAAAAACATTTTTTTTACTGCCCGAACCTGAATTCAATCTGCTTTGTGCATGAAACAACATGCTGCTATCACCGCCGTGGGAGGCTACGTTCCTGAAAAAGTGCTTACCAACACCATGCTCGAAACCATGGTTGACACCAGTGACGCCTGGATCAGGGAGCGGACGGGCATTGAGGAGCGCCGGATTGTGGCACCCGGCCAGGCAGCTTCTGATCTGGCCGTGGCTGCTATCCGGGACATGCTCCGCAAAACTCCCTATAGCCCTCAGGACATTGACCTCATCATTTGCTCCACCGTTTCTCCCGATCACGTTTACCCAGCTACTGCCAACATCATTGCCAGCAAGCTGGGAGCCACCCGCGCCTGGAGCTTTGATATGAACGCCGCCTGCGCAGGCTTTTTATTTGCCCTCCGCACTGGCTCCCAGTTCATTGAAACAGGCATGCACAAACGGGTGATCGTAGTTGGGAGCGACGTAATGAGTTGCCGCATCGATTATGAGGACCGCAATACCTGCATTCTATTTGGGGATGGCTCTGGATGCGTGCTGCTTGAAGCCGCCGAAGAAGGATATGGCGTTCTGGATTCTGAATTCGCTGTAGATGGCGGCGGTGCCCAATACCTGTATCAAAAAGCTGGCGGCAGCGCTCACCCCACCACGTTCGACACTGTTCGCAACAAGGAGCATTTTGTGTATCAGGATGGCAAGACTGTTTTCAAACATGCTGTGAAAGGCATGGCCGACATCACCGAGCAGGTGATGCTCCGCAACGGCCTCACCGGTGAAGACGTCGCATGGCTGGTGCCTCACCAGGCCAACAAACGCATCATTGACGCAACAGCAAAGCGTGCGGGCCTGTCAGACGACAAGGTGATGGTTAACATACAGCGGTATGGAAATACGACCAACGGCACCATTCCGCTTTGCCTCTGGGAATGGGAGAAGCAGCTAACAAAGGGAGACAACCTCTTGCTGGCAGCTTTCGGAGGAGGCTTTGCCTGGGGCTCTGTTTATGTAAAATGGGCCTACGATGGCGCAGCCCCCAACGAAAACCACTCATGATGATTCGCACCCTGTTTGCAGCTGGCTTATTCCTGCTTTCGTCCTGCAGCTGGGACAACGACGAGCGGTTCCTGCCGGCCTGGCAAGGAAGCTGGCTATTGGTTGACCTGCCAAACGGAACCCGGGAGTTGATCCGAGTGGGGGAAACAACTGTTGAAAGAACAGGCCTCAACATGGTGGCCCTGGCCCCCTGGGAGCAAAGCTGGTGGGCAGTTACCGGCAACCGCCTGAGCGAAAGAGACCTGTTCAGCGGGGCGGAGCTTGCATCCTGGCCCCTCCCTGGCAACGGATACACCGGGCTGGCAGCAGGGCTGGATCATCTCTTCCTCAGCAGTGCCGATTCGGCGGTGTGGATGTTTACCCGAAAAAACGAGACCTGGACCGAGATCCCACTTTCAGGGCCGGGCAATAGGGTTCGCGCCCGGAGCGACAGAGCTTTTGTGCAAACCGGGGCCCGGAAGGTAATGATCATTCAGGAGCAGACACGCAGCATCCGGGACAGTGTTCAATTCGCACGGAACATCGAGAGCATGCAGGTGGACGGCGAGTATTCCATTATGATTGAAAGCGCTGAGGCTCAGAATCGTTTTCGCACTCGCCTGAGCTATCACAATGCAAACCCTCTGCCGTTGGAACAGCCCATTTCCTATGAACGGGAGTGGTATTCACCGATTGCGAGCGCCCGGTTTGGCAGAGAACTTACTGGCGTGCTGCGCCAGCAAAATGGTTGTCTGGAAGGCTACCCCGAGCTGTGCGGCGACCAGTTCTGGCCCATCTGGGCAGGGGGCGAAGTGCTGGTGGTGGCCCGCGACAGCCTCTTTCGATATGACATTCGGACAAGCAGATTGCTCCATCAGTATGGTTCCTGGGAGGGTGTTCTGGTGGATGGTTTCGACCACATGGCAGCAGAGGAAGAATAAGCCGAACCTCCGAACCGACGCAGACCTTGGGCAAGTCAGGGAAGAATGCTTAATTTGCCGAAGTTTTTTGAAGAATAGCCAGAGAGAATTGCTGTTCTTCGTCCCAATACAATGACAACATCCCCATGGCAAGTATTTCAGACATTCGAAACGGGCTTTGTTTTCGATACAACCACGACATTTACAGCGTAACGGGCTTCCAGCATGTAAAAATGGGCCGGGGAGCGGCGTTTGTTCGGGTGAAAATGAAAAGCCTTACCACAGGCAAGGTCATCGAAAACTCCTTCAACGGGAGCGCCAAGCTGGAAGAAATCCGGGTGGAGCGACGCGTGTATCAGTACTTGTATGAAGAAGGAGACAGCCTTGTGTTCATGAACAACGAGACTTTTGAGCAAATCAACCTGTCTACGGCCATTGTGGAAGGATTTGACCTGCTCGAAGAAGGAGACAGCGTGGAAATTTTGTTCAATGCCCAGGACGAAACCCCGCTCACAATCGAACTTCCTAAGCATGTGGTTCGCGTGATCACTTACACCGAGCCTGGCCTTCGTGGCGACACAGCCACCAACACCCTGAAGCCAGCAACGCTCAGCAGCGGGGCCGAAATCCGCGTTCCCTTGTTCATCAACATCGGCGACAAAATCAAAGTGGATACAGAATCCCGCAGCTATGTGGAGCGCATCAAGTCGTGATTGATGCTTATCCTGCTTTTCCCTCATCTCTCATCAAGCGACCCGTACACATGGATATCAAGGACATTCAAGACCTCATCAAGCTGGTAAACCGCTCCTCCCTCACAGAAGTGGAGATCGAAAACGGTGATTTCCGCCTCCGGATTCGCAGAAAAGCTGACGGCCAGCTGATGTATGCAGCACCGGCTATCCCATATGCCCAAAACCCCTCACCAGCTCCTGTGGCTGAGTATGCTGCCACTCTGGCGCCACAACCAATTGCTGAAGCCCCCAAAGCGCCGGTTTCGAGCCACCTGCTCGAATTTAAATCTCCCATGATCGGCACCTTCTATCGGTCTTCCTCCCCTGATTCCGACCCCTTTGTCAAAGTCGGAGACGTAGTTTCCAAAGGCCAGGTCCTTTGTATCATTGAAGCTATGAAGCTGTTCAACGAGATTGAATCGGAAATCGAAGGCAAAGTGGTCAAAATCCTCGTCGATGATGCCCGCCCCGTCGAATACGACCAGCCTCTCTTCCTCATCGATCCCAGTGCTACCGCCTGATTCGATTCCGGACCCTTCCTTTTACCGCTCAAGGACCACGACACATGTTCAAAAAGATCCTGATCGCCAACCGCGGTGAGATTGCCCTGCGCATTCAGCGCACCTGCAAAGAGCTGGGCATTCGCACAGTGGCCGTGTATTCTACCGCCGATAAAGACAGCCTCCACGTTCGTTTCGCCGACGAAGCGGTTTGCATTGGCCCGCCCTCAGGGAAAGAAAGCTACCTCAACCAGGCGAACATCATTTCAGCTGCCGAAATCACCGGGGTGGATGCCATTCACCCAGGTTATGGCTTTTTGGCTGAAAATGCCGCTTTTTCCCAGCTTTGCGAAGACCACGGCATCAAATTTATCGGTCCAAACGCGAGGGTGATCAACGCGATGGGCGATAAATCCACCGCCAAAGATTCGATGAAAAAGGCTGGGGTGCCTGTGGTTCCCGGTTCCGACGGCTTGCTCAAGTCGCTCGATGAGGCCCTCGAAGAGGCCGAAAAAGCTGGTTATCCGGTTCTGCTCAAGGCCACTGCTGGCGGAGGCGGAAAAGGAATGAGGAAAGTGTTTAACCCTGGTCAAATGGCCGATGCGTGGAACAGCGCCCAGGCCGAGGCGGGAGCAGCTTTTGGCAACGCCGGGTTGTACCTCGAAAAATTCGTGGAGGAACCCCGCCACGTCGAAATCCAGATCATGGCCGACCAGCATGGCAATGTCTATCACCTCGCCGAGCGCGACTGCACCATCCAGCGCCGTCACCAAAAGCTGATTGAGGAATCGCCCTGCCCCGTGCTGTCTGAAGAAACACGCAAATCTATGGGCGACGCCGCAGTAAAGGCAGCCCAATTCGTCGATTATGAAGGTGCCGGCACAGTGGAGTTTATCTACGACAAACACGGCAACTACTACTTCATGGAGATGAACACCCGGATCCAGGTTGAGCACCCCGTGACAGAGGAACTGTTTGATGTGGACCTGATTGGCGAACAGATAAAAGTTGCTGCAGGACTGAAAATCGAGCCTTATGTGATGATCCCGGGCCGCCACGCCATGGAGGTGAGGATCAATGCAGAAGATCCTAAAAATGATTTCAGGCCCTCGCCCGGCAAAATTATCTACTTCCACAAGCCAGGCGGGCACAAAGTGCGGGTCGATACCCATGCCTTTTCCAGCTACGTGATTCCACCCTACTACGACTCCATGATCGGCAAATTGATCGTAACGGGCCCCACCCGCGAATCGGTCATCTCCAAGATGGAAAGAGCCCTTGATGAGTTCATTGTGGAAGGCGTAAAAACCACCATTCCCCTCCACAAAAAACTCATGCAAAACGAAGTCTTTAAATCGGGCGTGTACTCCACCAATTTTTTGGAGAGTTTCGATTTTTCCCAGCTGGAAGATTAGCGCCTCAGCTAATTTTCGCAACTGGCAAGATTTTTTCAAATTCGGGATTAAGGGCTATATTGGCCGAAATTTTCACGTTCAGCAGCGACTCATTACCACGCTTATGTTCGACGTATTTGATAAGATTGACAAGAATATGTCCACCGACTTGGGGCAATATTCTCACATGGGCCACGGTTACCTGGCATACCCAAAGCTGGAAGGCGACATCGGCCCCCGGATGCGTTTTCGGGGTAAAGAGGTGCTGAACTGGTCTTTGAACAGTTACCTCGGCCTGGCCAATCACCCGGAAGTCCGAAGGGTTGATGCGCAGGCCGCCGCCGACTTTGGCCTTGCTTATCCTATGGGCTCGCGGGTGCTCACCGGCAACTCCGATTACCACGAAGAATTTGAACGCAATGCAGCTGAGTTCATGCAGAAGGAAGACGCATTCCTCATGAATTTCGGCTACCAGGGCTGTGTGTCTATCATTCATGCCCTCACCGACCGCCGCGATGTGATTGTTTATGATCAGCTTTCCCACGCCTGCATCATGGATGGCATGAGCATCAGCCTGGCCAAGCGCTTTGTGTTTGCTCACAACGACATGGAGCAGCTCGAAAAGCGCCTCCAGCAGGCCAAGCGCATCACAGAAAAAACAGGTGGCGGAATCCTCATCATCACGGAAGGCGTTTTCGGGATGAAAGGAGACATGGGTCGACTCGATCTCATCGCTCCGCTGAAGGAAAAATATGGCGCACGCCTTTTTGTGGACGACGCCCACGGCTTTGGTGTGATGGGTGCTACAGGCATCGGGGTTGGCGAGCACTATGGTGTTCAAGACAAAATCGACGTCCTGTTCTGCACTTTCGCCAAATCAATGGCAGGATTTGGGGCTTTTGTGGCTGGTGAGAAGAAAGTTATCAGCTACCTCAAGTACAACATGCGGAGCCAGATCTATGCAAAGTCTCTCTGCATGCCCATGACCATCGGAGCCATCAAGCGCCTAGAAATGCTTCGCACCATGCCCGAGCTTCGCACGAAGCTCTGGAACATTGTGAACAAGCTTCAGAATGGCCTCAGAGAGCGCGGCTTCGACATTGGCCCAACACAATCTCCCGTTACGCCTGTGTACCTGCACGGCAGCGACGAAGAAGCCATCGGCGTTGTCGTTGACTTGCGCGAAAACTACCACCTCTTTGCCTCAGGAGTTGTGTACCCGGTCGTTGAGCGCGGCGTGATCATGCTGCGCCTCATCCCCACCGCGGCTCACTCCGAAGAAGACGTGGAGTACACGCTTCAAGTGTTTGAAAAGATCCGCGCTAACATGGAAGCGGGAGCCTACAAGAATTTTTCTCAAAAAATCGCATCAATGCTGTGATTTTGGGGGATATGAAGTATTTTGCTATATTGGAATCAAGAACCCAACTTTGTCAAAAATGGAAAAGTACAACAAGCTGAAAGAACTGATCATCTCCATCGAGGATGATTTCGCAAAGTTTCACGAGAAGGGAAACAAGGCCGCCGGCACCCGCGCTCGTAAAGCTATGCAGGACATCAAAGTGCTCGCCCAGGATATTCGCAAGGATATCCAGGAAACGAAAAACACTGACTGATTTCCCTCTCTTCTGGAGAACACAGATCTAAAAAATGGTCTGAGGCGTTGCCTCAGACCATTTTTTTATTCGAAATGCTCACCTTCCATTCCGGGAGCAACGCCATGTGTTGCTCCTGAAGAAAGCGGCAAACATCTATTGAATTAATTCCCCGCTTTCCCCCATGCTGCGGCTAGGGAAGCCTTCAATGCCGGGCTGGCCTCCACCAGTGGCAGCCGTACCTCCGGCCCGCACAAGCCCAATTCTGCCATCAGGGCCTTCACCCCAACAGGATTTCCTTCGGAAAACAGCAGGCCCATCAGCTCAAACAATTGAAAATGAAGGCGCCGGGCTTCTTCAAAATTGCCTTCCAGTCCCAGGCGAACCATATCACAAAACGGAGCAGGGAATGCGTTGGCAGCCACGGAAATGATGCCAGTTGCCCCCAAAGCCAATAAGGGAAGGGTGAGTGCATCGTCGCCGGAGATTAAAGCGAAGCCATCGGGCTTATTGGCAAGAATGGTCATACACTGCTCCAGGTTGCCGGAGGCCTCTTTCATCGCCACGATGTTCTGGAAATCTTCTGCGAGGCGAAGTGTTGTATTGGCCAGCATGTTGGAAGCTGTCCGGCCCGGCACGTTATACAGAATTACAGGGCTGCTGCTAGCTTCGGCAATGGCTTTGTAATGCTGGTAAATGCCCTCCTGGCTGGGCTTGTTGTAGTAGGGGCTCACAGACAAGAAGCCGGCGGGCTGATAACGGGCCTCCCAGGCTTTCAGCTTTTCGACCACAGCAAGGGTGTGATTTCCCCCCACGCCAATCACAAGCGGAAGCCGGTTGCGGTTGGTGGCGACGACCTGCTGAAGGACCGCCTCCTGCTCTTCAGGCGAGAGCGTGGCTGTTTCGCCGGTGGTTCCCAGCGCCACAAGGTACCCGGCGCCGCCAGCAATCAAATGTTCAACGACGCGGTCAAGGGCGGCAAAGTCAACCTGCCTGTTCGCATCAAAGGGGGTGATCAGGGCTACCCCGGTCCCGTAAAGCCATGAAATCATGAGCGGACGTTGGCGTGGGCGCGCTGCCCGTTGTCGATCATGTTGAGAAAATAGTCAAATTCCTTGAGCAAGCCCCGCAGGTCCTGTTCATCGGTTCGATGGATCATCAGCTCGTAGCAGCTCTCAAGTCCTTCGCGGTGAATCCCGGTGCGGGTGCGGGCTTTGGCCATGGAACAAACATATTTGGAGGTCATCCGCAGCGAGGTGTCAAGGTCAATGAGGATATCCAGTTCGTATTGGCGAATCTGCGTTTCGATGGCCGGAGTAGGGTAATCGAGCCAGTTGAGCTTGGCAGGATTGAGGAAAATGAACTCCTGGCCAAAGGCCTGCCATTGAGGCTCCGCCTTTTTGTTAAAACTGACCTCAATGAGCAAAACCCGCTTTTTCTTTTCGCGGAGGGCAGCAAGGTAATCTTTCACCAGCAGTTGATCATCCGCTGAAAGCGTGTCGGTATTGACAATTACGCCGATGAATTTCGCGGTCTCCATGTCAATAAAATCCCGGGAGAACTCTTTGGTTCTGTCCAGGCTCCGGATCCTTCTCCGACTGAATTTTTCTTTGATATCGTTAAGCCACTCCATCAATCATGTCGATAAATGCCTGTTCGCTCAGCACTGCAACTTGCAGCTTTTGTGCCTTTTCAATTTTGGACGGCCCTGCATTGTCGCCAGCGAGCAGGTAAGTAGTTTTGCCCGAGACCGAGCTTTTCACTTCCCCCCCCAGGCTTTCGATGAGGCTTTGCAGTTCATCCCGACCATAAGCCTGGAAAACGCCGGAAATTACAAAACTTTTTCCGTTCAGGAGCTTCGCCAAAGTCGTTTTTTCTGCCTGTTCAAGCGTCAGGCCTGCCTGTTCAAGCCGATCTACCCATTCGCGGTGGGCTTCCTCCAGGAAGAAGTCCCGCAAGCTTTCCGCAATCCTGGTGCCAACATCTGAAACCGACAACAGATCTTCCTGGCTGGCGGCCATCAGCTTTCGCAAGCTGCCAAACTGGCCCGCCAATTTTTTGGCCACCGTTTCGCCCACATGCCGGATCCCCAGCGCAAACAATACCCTCGGGAAGGGGACTTGCTTACTGGCCTCAATGCCGTCGAGCAGGTTCTGCGCCGATAAGGCTGCGAAGCGGTCCAAAGCCACCAGCTGCTCGAAACGCAAATCGTAAAGGTCTGCGTAATTGCGAATCAGCCCGGCATCTACCAGTTGAGTCACGATTTCGGTTCCCAACCCTTCGATGTCCATGGCCCTGCGGGAGGCAAAATGCTGGATCCTGCCCTTGATTTGCGGGCCGCACCCATCCACATTCGGGCAATAATGATTGGCGTCACCTTCTACCCTGATCAGAGGCGTATGGCAGTCGGGGCAGTGGCCTGGAAACAACACCGGCACCGCTCCGGGATGCCTCTCGGTCTCGACAACGGCGATGATCTTGGGAATGATTTCTCCTCCCTTTTCTACTTTTACCAGATCGCCTTCGTGCAGGTCCAGGCGCTTAATTTCATCTTCGTTGTGAATGGAAGCGCGCTTCACTGTGGTGCCAGCCAGCCACACAGGCTCCAGATTGGCCACCGGGGTTACTTTGCCAGTCCGCCCAACCTGATAGGAAACGCTTTGAAGCCGGGTTGCAACTTCCTCCGCCTTGTATTTGTAGGAAATGGCCCAGCGCGGAGCTTTGGCCGTAAAGCCCAATTCGTTGCGGAGCGGCAATTCATTCACCTTGATCACAATGCCGTCAATGTCGTAGGGCAATTGCCTCCGGCGGCTCTCCCAGCTGTCGAGATAGGCCAGCACCTCCTCCAGGGAATGGGCAACGGTAGTGGCACCGCTGGCGGGAAATCCCCAGTCTTTGAGCAGGGTCATAGCTTCGGCATCGGTGCTGAGGCTTCGGCCTTCCACAAACAGGGAATAGGCAAAAAAGACCAGTTGACGACTGGCCACGATGCTTGAATCCTGGTTTTTGAGGGTTCCGGCGGTAGTGTTGCGCGGGTTCATGCGCAAAGGAAGTCCTTCGGCTTCGCGCTCCTGGTTGAGGCGGGCAAAGGCTTCGAGCGGCATGACCACCTCCCCGCGAACCTCTGCCTGGGCCGGCCAGTTGCTGCCGCGCAACCGCAGAGGAATGGTACGGATGGTCCGGACATTGGGCGTAATATCATCGCCCTGAACGCCGTCGCCGCGGGTGATGCCCCTCACCAAAACACCGTTTTCGTAGTGGAGGCTGAGGGAAACCCCGTCAAATTTGTGGTCCAGCAAGTAGGAAAATGGCGCGTCTCCGACACCTTCGCGCACCTGGCGGTGAAAATCGGCGATTTCGCCCTGAGAATAAGAATTGCCAAGGCTAAGCATGGGACGCAGGTGCACAAAGGTGGGGAAGTCTTTGGTCACCGCTCCTCCTACCCGCAAGGTAGGTGAGTCGGGAAGCCTTAGCTCCGGGTGCCCGGCTTCAAGGGCTTCAAGCTGCTTGAGCTTTTGGTCAAACTCAAAATCGGAAATGGTGGGCTGAGCAAGGACGTAGTAGCGATAATTATGCTCCTGAAGCTCCTCGGCGAGCTGTCGGATCTGCTCTTGCGGGGTCATTGTCAATGGGGTTGCTGGTAGGGGGCGTGGGAAGGGGAATGCAGGCTTTTCGGGAAATGTTATCGTTTAATGAGGTCGGAAACGAAGATAAACTTATCGAGCTGCGAATTGCCGGAATACAAAATTTCCTTGTTCGTGCCTTCCCATTCCTTGTTGCCTTCGTAGAGAAACATGATCTTCTGGCCGATGTTCATGACCGAGTTCATGTCGTGGGAAACCACGATGGTTGTCATGTTGTACTCGAGGGTGAGCTCTTGAATAAGCTGGTCAATCACCGAAGCCGTCAGGGGGTCGAGGCCGGAGTTGGGTTCATCCACAAACAAAAAACTGGGGTTCATGGCAATGGCTCTTGCGATACCAACTCGTTTTTGCATCCCGCCGGAGAGCTCGGAAGGAACCAGTTTATTTGAACCAACAAGGTTTACCCTTTCGAGGCAAAAATTGACGCGGTCGCGAATTTCTGCAGGGCGCTGCCGGGTGAACATCTTGATCGGGAAACCTACGTTTTCCTCGACCGTGAGCGAGTCAAACAAAGCCGAACCCTGAAACAACATCCCGATGCTTTTGCGCAGGTCTTTCACTGTGGTGTTGTCTGATTCAAAAAATGACTGCCCATTGTAGAGAATTTCGCCCGAATCGGGTTGATGGAGCCCCACGATGCACTTCAACATCACCGACTTGCCACTTCCGCTGGCCCCGATGATCATGTTGACTTGCCCGGTCTCAAAGTGAACGTCGATTCCCTTGAGCACTTCTTTGTCCCCAAATCGCTTTTTGAGATCGCGGACCACAATGCCGCCTTGTCCATTGGCTGTCGATTCCATGTGTCCAAGATACTCCGGGGCAGGTTCACATGCAAAAATCTGTGGAAGCCACCATTTTTCGCCTGGCTCCTGTTGACGAATTTACTCAAAACAACAGATCCAGCTGATTACAGCATTCTCACGACCATCAGGTAAACCGGCATCCCGATTGTGATGTTCATCGGGAAGGTCACAGCCAGGGCCATGGGCAGGTAGAGACCCGGATTGGCCTGCGGAACCGCCATTTTCATGGCCGCCGGAACGGCAATGTAGGAGGCGCTGGCTGCCAGCACAGCAAACATGAAGCGGTTGCCTTCGTCGTGGGTTACAACGCCGCTCAGGAAGGCAAACAACACCCCATTCATAAGCGGCACCAAGAGCGCGAACAGCAAGGGCGCCAGGCCAAACGAAAAAAAGGAGCGCAACTTCCTGCCACTAACGATGCCCATGTCAAGCAGAAAAATAGCCAGAAACCCCTTGAAAAGATCATTGGTAAAGGGCTTGATGCCTTCGGCCTGGGCATCTGAAGCAAGAAAACCGATCAACAGACTTCCCATGATCAGCAACACGCTGCCATTGGTAAAGGCATGGGTAAGGACCGTTCGTTTGCTCACCTGCACATTTGCTGCTTTGTCGAACATAGTGATCAGCACCAGGCCCATGATGATGGCGGGAGATTCCATCAGGGCCATGATGGCCACCATGTGGCCGTGCAGCATCAGCTCCTGCGCTTCGAGGTAAGTGGCTGCCGTCACGAAGGTTACCGCACTCACCGAGCCGTAGGCGGCCGCAATGGCCCCGGCATCATACACCCCCAGTTTCCGCCGGAGCAGAAAAAAACTGTAGAGCGGAATCACCATCGAAATCCCCACTCCCAGCAGCATGGACCACACAATTTCCATCTCAAACACTTCATGCGCCAGCTCCTGCCCCCCCTTGAAGCCAATCGCAAACAACAAATAGAGCGAAATAAACTTCGAGGAGGTAGGCGGAATTTCCAGGTCGCTTTTCAGGTAAACAGCCAAAATGCCCAGCACAAAAAACAGCAAAGCCGGGTTAGTGAGGTTGTCGAACAGAAGATCGAGATTCATGGAAAAAGGGATAACTCAAAAATGATTGTAAAACTATTATAAATAATTGTTTTACAATCATTTCTTTCTCCATTTCCCCTTTCAGCCGAATTCTCTTAGCTTCGCACAGCAAACAACCGGGCCATCCATAATTCACGTTTCGCATGTCTCGCATTCTCACTGGCATCCAGGCAACCGGAAAACCGCATCTTGGCAACCTGCTCGGCGCGATTCTGCCTGCCATCGGGCTGGCTAATCAACCTGGAAACGACGCTTTCCTTTTCATCGCAGACCTTCATTCCCTCACCACCATCCACGACGGAGCGACTCTGCGAAACAATGCCTACGAAGTGGCGGCCACCTGGCTCGCCTGCGGGCTGGACCCCAACAAAACTGTTTTCTACCGCCAGAGCGACGTGCCCGAAGTGGCCGAGCTCACCTGGTTCCTGTCCTGCTTCATGCCTTATTCCCGCCTGAAACTCGCCCACTCCTTCAAGGACAAAGCCGAGCGGATGGACCTTGTGAGTGCAGGTTTGTTTACCTACCCGGTACTCATGGCAGCTGATATTCTGCTCTACGACGCCAATATTGTGCCCGTAGGCAAGGACCAAAAGCAGCACCTGGAATTCACCCGCGACATGGCCGAAACCATGAACCACCAGTATGGGGAGGATACCTTTGTGCTGCCAGATGCCCGGATCGACGAGCAGGTGATGGTGGTGCCGGGGGTTGACGGCGAAAAAATGAGCAAATCCCGCCACAATACCATCGTTCTTTTCCAGCCCGACAGCCAGCTCAAAAAGGAGGTGATGAGCATTGTGACCGACTCCACCCCGCTGGAAGCCCCGAAAAACCCTGATACCTGCCACGTGTTTCAGTTGTACCGCCTCGTGGCAACTGCTGAGCAGATGGAAGAGATGCGGGCGGCCTACCTGGCTGGCGGCTATGGCTATGGTCATGCGAAAAAAGCCCTGCTGGAAGTGCTTCAAACCCGGTTTTCGGCAGAGAGGGAGCGTTACACCCATTTCATGAACAACCCCGGCGAACTGGACGAACTTCTGGCCATCGGGGCGGGAAAAGCCAGGGCTGTGGCCCGGGAAACCCTCGCCAGGGTGCGCGAAAGAACCGGTTTTTTGAAATCAGTCACGAGAATGTACCAATCCTGAGACCATGCATATCTGCGTAGCCGGCAACATCGGCGCAGGGAAAACCACCCTCACCTACCTGCTCTCGAAATACTTTGGCTTTGAAGCGTACTTTGAAGACAACGAGCAGAATCCATACCTGATGGATTTCTACGCCGATATGCCCCGGTGGTCGTTCCATCTTCAGGTGTCCTTCCTCAAATCGCGCCTCGACAAACTGCTCCAGATCCGGAGTGAAGGAAGGCATGTGATCCAGGACAGGACCATTTATGAAGATGCCCAGATCTTTGCCCCGAACCTCCACGCCATGGGCCTGCTGCTACCGAGGGATTACGACACCTACCGGGAGCTGTTTGAGATCATTGCCGAACTGGTGCAGCCGCCCGACCTGCTGGTGTATCTCCGCGCCAGCATCCCGACGCTGGTGGAGCAAATTCAGACAAGAGGCCGCAATTACGAAGACAGCATCCGGCTGGACTACCTTAAGCGCCTCAACGAGCGGTATGAAGCCTGGTACGAAATGTATGACTACGGCAAAAAAATCGACTTCAACGTGGCCGACGTCAACTTCCGCGACAACCCCGAGCACCTTGGCCTCATCATCAACCGGGTAAAGGGAGAGTTGTATGGGTTGTTTTCGGGTTGATGGCAAAACGCTGCTCTTCCTTTTTGCAAAGGATTTTTCTATCTTATGACCTCGTTCTTCAACCTGAACTTCTGACCCATGGAAGCCAAAAAACTCGCCGAACAGCACTTCACCTACGATGAGTACCTGGCACTTGAGCAGGCCCAGGACATCCGGCATGAGTATGATGCAGGCAGCATTTTTGCGATGGCTGGCGGAAGCCTGGCGCATAACCTCATCAGCAATAATCTGCGGGACTCACTTAGCCGAAACGCTCCCAGTTCTTGCCTGACATTTTCATCGGATGTTCGCCTGGAGCATACGAAAAGAGAGCGTTACTACTACCCGGATGTCATGCTTACCTGTGCACCATAAGATACCCGATTTATTGAAAAGACCTGCATCTCCCGCCCCGTCCTCATAGCGGAGGTATTGTCACCCTCCACCGAAGACCACGACCGGAACGGCAAATTCAAAGCCTACCTGGCCATGCCTGGCCTGCTTAACTACCTGCTGCTGAGCCAGGATCAATACTCGGTGGAAGTCTATGAGCGACAGCCTGCCGACAACTGGATCTACTCACACTACAACGGACTTGATGCCCTCATCCAACTCCCTTTGATTGGGATGGAGCTTCGCACGGAAGGACTGTATAAGAGGGTGACGCTGGAAGAAAAAGAGTCGGAATAGGATCCCGCGAAGGGGCTGCGCTATAACTGTGCCGCTAACGAGAGAATTCTATCTTCCCACCTGACTCAAACTTCAGTGTATCCGACTCAGGCCACCACGCTTGAGGATCCAGTGATAATTTCACGATTTCAATGTTCGCGTTGGGATTTTCACGGGCCTGGCGTTCCCATTCGGGGAGGTAATCTTTTGCCAGTCTGCCGACAAAGAAAGCCCATACCGCTATCACCACAAAATCTGTTTCTTCTTCCTGGGTTGGTGCCATGTGCATCGAAAAATTCTTCCCGACGCACCCGGTCAGATTCTTTCCTGAAAATAGCGAATATGCTGATGCTGAGCTTCCCTTGCCCGGCCTTGCAGCTTGTTCTGGTATGTTTCGCTATCTGATCGTCCTCATCGTTACCGTACTGGTGCTGCTCGCAGCCTGCCAGCGCCATTCCAGCTATGTACCTCAGGAAATCGCCCAGCGGCTACCCGACCGCGTGGACTTTAACTTCCACGTCAAACCCATTCTCACCGACCGCTGCTTCAGTTGCCACGGCCCCGATGAAAAAACCCGCAAAGCGGGCCTCCGCTTCGATACAGAAGCCGGATTGTTCGGAAAAACCACCAAAGGCCAGGCCCTTATCGACCCCGGGAGCCCTGCCAACAGCGTTCTCATCCAGCGCCTTTTCTCCAGCGACCCCGAGCTGATGATGCCCCCGCCCGAAAGCCATCTCACCCTCTCCCCTTACGAAAAGGCTGTGCTCTACACATGGGTGGACCAGGGAGCCGAATGGAAAAAACACTGGGCTTTCCTCCCGCCGGAAAAAGTGAAACCGCCTAAGGTTCGCCAGAAAGACTGGGTCCAAAACCCGGTGGACCAGTTTGTGCTGGCGCGCCTGGAGCAGGAAGGCATTGCCCCTTCTCCGAAAGCCGATCAGGAAAGGCTCCTGCGCCGGGTGTACCTCGACCTTACCGGCCTGCCGCCAAGCCCCGAAGAAACCGATGCCTTCCTCGCCGACTCCTCCCCGGAGGCGTTTGAAAAAATCGTGGACCGCCTTCTCGACACCGATGCCTTCGCCGAGCGCATGACAATGGAATGGCTCGATGTGGCCCGCTATGCCGACAGCCACGGCTACCATGCAGACGGCTGGCGATCGATGTATCCCTGGCGCGACTGGGTCATCAGTGCGTTCCGGCGAAACATGCCCTTCGACCAGTTTGTGACATGGCAGCTTGCCGGAGACCTCCTGCCCGATGCCAGCGAGGAGCAAATTCTCGCCACAGGCTTCAACCGGAATCACCAAATCTCGGCAGAAGGCGGCATTGTGGATGAAGAATACAGGCTGGAGTATGTGTATGACCGGATTCACACCACCGCGACGGCCTTTCTCGGCATGACGATGAAATGCGCACAGTGCCACGACCATAAATTTGACCCCATCTCCCAGGAAGAATTTTACCGCTTCTCCGCCTTTTTCAACCAGGTGGACGAACTGGGTATGAACACTGATGACGGCAACTGCGGCCCCACGATCCTGCTGCTGCCCGACAGCACCAAGGCACGCCTGGCGCACCTGACAACGTCATTGCAGGAGTTGAGACAGGAGATCATCTCTGGTCAAAAAGCTGCTGATATTCCGTCGTTTTTGGCGAATGTCGGCAAACAATCTGTTCCACGGGAGCCCAAAGGCCTGGTGAGGCACGTGCCCATGGAATCCATCGGGTCGGGCCGCAACGAGTGGGGTCCGGAGAAACGCGCCGACCGCAATGCCGAAACGCCGCTGGAGGGAACGCCACAGGTGAAGCCGGGCAAAACAGGCAACGCCATTTGCTTCGACAACGAGTACCAGAGCCTGTTCATGCAAAACACCGGGCTATTTGAGCGCAACCAGCCCTTCTCGGCAGGTGCCTGGGTGATGGCGGAGGAAGCCCCCGGCATCAAAACCATTCTCTGCAACTCCGGCGACAAAAACAACCTGTGGCGGGGCTGGGATTTTCTCATCGACTCCACCGGCGTGCTCGTTTTCCGACTGATCCACGCCCTGCCCCACGACCAGGCCCGGATTGAGAGCACGGAGCCGGTGCCGTTTGGCCAGTGGATCCATGCTTTTGTGACCTACGACGGCAGCGGGAAAGCCGAAGGAATGCGCATTTTCCTCGACGGCAAACCCCTGAGAACCACAGTCAAATATGACCAGCTCGAGCGATCCATCCTGCCGGTGGACGGCACCTTCCAGCCTGACAAGCGGTCTCTGCGTGCAGGCAAATGGAACGAGGGTTTTTCCGGCGAAATCGGCTTTTTGAAGGGCTGTTTTGATGAAATCAGGATTTATGACCGGGAGCTGAGCCGCCTGGAGGTGGCCCAGCTGGCGGGCGGGTCTTCGGTGGAAACCGCCCTGGCCTCCGGCAAAGCCGACCCTGAAGCTGTTGCAGAGTATGTTCGCCTCCAGTTCGACCCGGCTTACGGCCAGCTTCAGGGCCGCCTGCGGGATCTTGTGGGGCAAAGCACAAGCCTCCTCGGCGGGGCTGTGGAGGTGCAGGTCATGGACGACGACCGGCCCAGGCCCACCTTTGTGCTCGACCGCGGTGTGTATACCGAGCGGAAACAACAAGTGGAGGCTGGTGTTCCGGCGGCCATCCTGCCATTTGACTCAAACCTGCCTACCAACCGCCTTGGTCTCGCGCAGTGGATCCTCAGCCGGGACAACCCGCTCACCTCGCGCGTAACAGTCAACCGCTACTGGCAGCTTTTTTTTGGCAAAGGACTCGTTGCCACGCCCCACGATTTCGGCAACCAGGGAGCCCTGCCCTCTCACCCTGAGTTGCTCGACTGGCTAGCCGTGGAATTCATGGACCAGGGTTGGGATGTTCGTCACCTCATCCGCCTGATCGTGCTGTCGGCCACCTATCAGCAATCCTCGCTCGTGCGCGAAGACCTGGAAGAAGTGGATCCACAGAACATCCTGCTGGCACGCGGCCCGGCATTCCGCCTTCCTGCCGAAATGATTCGCGACCATGCCCTGGCTGCCAGCGGCCTGCTTGTCAAAAGAGTTGGTGGCGAACCTGTCAAGCCTTATCAGCCCGACAATATCTGGGGCGAAAAGAGCTTCTTTTCTCATCGCTACCTCAGCTACGAACAAGACAGTGGTGCCAATCTGTACCGGCGTTCCATGTACACCATTCTCAAACGCACCTCGCCTCACCCTGCGATGATTACCCTCGACGGCAACGACCGGAGCTACTGCATCGTGATGCGCCCAACCACCAACACCCCGCTGCAGGCGCTGGTTTTGCTGAATGACCCCACTTATGGTGAGGCCTCCCGCGTGCTGGCTGAAAACATGCAGCTTCAGGGAGGGGAACAGACAACAGACCGGATCCGCTATGCCTTCCGGCGGTTGACAGGCCGAAAACCGGTGGACAAAGAGATAGACATTCTGGTGGCCCTTTATCAGCAGGAAAAAGACCGGTTCCGGAATGCGCCAGACCAGGCCAGGGCCCTGCTCTCAGTGGGGGAGGCCCCGGTGAACCCGGCACTTGACCCTGTCGAAACAGCGGCCTTCGCAGTTGTCAACAGCACCATCCTCAACCACGACGAAAGCTACATGCGCCGCTGATTCAGTTGATTCATTCGCCTTCTTTCCCTTCCTCTAAACAAGATTGCCATGCACTCCTGCAACGATTATAACCGCAAATATACCCGCCGCGACTTCCTTTCCCGAACCACAATGGGCCTGGGAGCTGTCGCACTGGCGGGCCTGCTGGACCCGATGGGCATGCTCGGCCAGAGCCCGGAAGCACAGGCTGCAGAAGCAGTGGCAGCAGGCGGCTTCCCGTTGGGGCAACCACATTTTCCGCCGGGAGTGAAGCGGGTAATTTAC
Source organism: Bacteroidia bacterium (assembly GCA_041741415.1). GTDB lineage: Bacteria > Bacteroidota > Bacteroidia > J057 > J057 > JANQTF01. Next base: position 40,789 of record JBGSKC010000051.1, read on the forward strand.
CTGTTCCAAAGCGGCGGGCCTTCCCAGGTGGACCTGTTTGACTACAAACCTGACCTTCAGCGCTTTCAGGGTCAGGACCTGCCTCCATCCGTTCGCGGAACCCAGCGCCAGACAGGCATGTCAGCCGGGCAAAAAAACTTTCCCGTTGTGCCTTCCCCGTATCAGTTCAGCCAGCATGGCGAAAGCGGCCTCTGGCTCAGCGACCGGCTTCCGCACATTGCCTCCATTGCCGACGAACTCACCATGGTGCGGTCCATGTACACCGAGGCAATTAACCACGATCCCGCTGCAACCTTCATTCAGACAGGTTCACAGCAGCCTGGCCGCCCTGCCATCGGGAGCTGGGTGAGCTATGGCCTTGGCGGTGAAAACGACAATTTACCTGCCTTCATCGTGCTGTTGTCGCGAAACACCTCTTCGGGCCAGCCGCTCTACGACCGCTTGTGGGGCAACGGCTTTTTGCCTTCCCATCATCAGGGCGTGAAGTTTCGCTCGGGCAAAGACCCTGTGCTGTACCTCGACAACCCTGCGGGCATGACCCATGCCGACCGCCGACGCCAGCTAGATTACCTGAAAGAGCTGCAAATGGTGCAAATTGCCGAGACCAAAGACCCGGAGATTGAGGCGAAAATCAGCCAGTATGAAATGGCCTTCCGGATGCAGACCTCAGTGCCGGAGGCTTTGGATGTTTCGGACGAGCCGGATCATGTGTATGACCTGTATGGCCCCGACAGCCGCAAGCCTGGCACCTTTGCCGCCAATTGCCTGCTGGCCAGGAGACTAGTAGAGCGAAATGTGCGCTTTGTTCAGCTTTTTCATCAGGATTGGGACCACCATGGCGGCCTGCCTTACATGATGCCGGATGTGTGCAAAGTCACCGACCAGCCCTCGGCAGCCTTGATCAAAGACCTCAAGCAGCGCGGCCTGCTCGAAGATACTCTGGTGATCTGGGGCGGGGAATTTGGCCGGACCACCTATTCGCAGGGAAAGGTAACGGCAGACTCATTTGGCAGAGACCACCATCCGGGCTGCTTCACGATGTGGTTTGCAGGTGGGGGCATGAAAAAAGGCTTTAGCTACGGCCAAACAGATGATTTTAGCTTCAATGTCACCGAAAATGGGGTTCATATCCACGATTTTCAGGCGACCCTGATGCACCTGCTCGGCCTAGACCACGAGCAGTTAACCTTCAAATACCAGGGCCGCAGGTTCCGGCTCACCGATGTTCATGGCAAGGTTGTGAAGGACCTGCTCGCCTGATTAGCCCCTCTCCTACCCCTTGCTATGAGTGAATTGATCGGAAGATTGCACCCCCTGATGGTCCACCTCCCGGCGGGCATCCTGCTGCTGGCCTGCCTGGCCGGGTTTATTGCCGGAAAATGGCAGCGCTGGGGAAATCCGCTGGCCTGGCTGTTTGTGACAGGCACTGCCGGGGCCCTGCTCTCGGTGTGGTCGGGTCTGCAAATGGCTCCGCAGGGCAGCTACGAAATGAACACCCTGAGCTGGCACAAATGGCTGGGAATCAGCATCGTGGTCCTGGGGAGCTGGCAAAGCTGGCAGGTGCTTCGCCATCCGGAACAGCGGCCTTCAGGAGCGTTGTTTCTCCTGCCCAATGGTTTGCTCCTGGCCCTGATTGTTGCTGCCGGGCACCTCGGCGGAACACTCACCCACGGACCCGGCTTTTTGGCAGAGGGTCTTCCCAAGAGCTGGCAGCAACAGACTGGAGGGTCGGCAGAACTCCGGATTGATTTGTCGGACCAGGACAGCGCAGAAGTGTACGCGCATCTGGTTCAGCCACTGCTGGCCCATGCCTGTACCGGCTGCCACCAGCCCGGTCGCATGAACGGGGGCCTCGACCTGAGCAGCCCTGAGGGCATCGCTGCCGGAGGGCTCAGCGGGACGGTGATCAAGGCAGGCCAGGCAGCGGAAAGCGAGCTGTTCAGGCGGGTATCCCTCCCGGCGAGCCATCCGAAATTCATGCCAAGTGCAGGCCCGGCACTGAGCTATCAGCAGGTAAAGGTGCTCGAATGGTGGATTGCCAATGGTGCTTCCTTCGAACAGCTGATTCAGGATGCGGAGCGCAGCCCCGAGCTGGCAAAACTGCTGGAGGAGCGATTTCAGTGGACGCCCGCGAGCCAGAACCCGCTTGCCGGGCTGCCGATTCCGGGCCCTGCTTCTGAATCAGTGCTGGACAGCCTGCGCAGCCTGGGCTTTATCATCAAGCCCGTTGCCCACGGAGAAGCAGCTCTGGAGGCGATGCCTTCCACTTCCGGTGCCCGCATAGAAATGGCGCAGCTCAGGGCTTTGCTGGCGATCAGGGAGCAGCTGGTGTGGCTCAATCTGGCGGGGGTTCAGTTGCCTGATGAAGCACTGGAAGTCATTTCCCAAATGCCTAACCTGGTGAAGCTGAGGCTGGAACGAAATGACCTCAGCGACAAGGGACTGGCTGGTTTGACCGGACTCAGGCACCTGCGTTCGCTGAATCTGTTTGGCACCGGCCTCCAGGATTCCGGTCTGCGCAGCCTGGCAGCTTTACCCTCTCTGGAAATCCTGTATGTGGGCAACACCCGCGTCACGCCGGGCGGCATTCAGGCCCTGCTGGCAGCGAAGCCGGGGCTGGAGGTGGTGGTGGAGGAGTAGAGGCAGTTTTGCGGGGGTAAAAAGTACAGAACTGGATTATTCTGGCTGGAGGAATATGGTGAACACTTCGAAGATTTTGGGATAAATTTTGACTATTTACTTCTATCTTGATTTGCCAACAATCACCTGCAACCCAATCAGTTTTGAAACTCTTTAGCACGACCCTTCTGCTATTGGCGATTTCGCCAGTATTCTCCCAGATTGGACTTTTAGTTACATGGGAGCAAACCTACTCAAACCAGGCAGGAGCTAAAACCATGGTTTGGAACGACCTGCTTCCTGCCGGAAATGACTTGCTCCTGGCGGGCCAGAGTTCCAACAGTAGCGGGTTGGGCATGTACCTTGCCCGCTATGAAACTTCAGGCTTGTTGCTCTGGGATACCGTTTTGATTACCCAGGACTTCAGCTCCTTCGGCTGGCTCGGTGCCGACGGACAAAACCATCGCTATGCCGTAGGGACAGAAGTAATTGGCAGCTCCAGCCAACAGCAAATTCACCTGATCAAACTGAACGACAACAACCAATTTGTTTGGCAAAAAACCTACCGTGGGCCTGATGGCCTCTTCGCAGTGGCCACCGACGTGCAACTTGTCGGAAGCTACCTCTACCTTTGCGGACAGCAGGAAACCGACAGCGCCAGCCAGTCATTTGTTGCCAAATTCGACCTCAACGGCAATCTGGTCTGGGACCGCGCCTTTGACCCCGGATTGCCTACCTACCTGGGGCATCTTGCCGTGGATGCAGCAGGCAATGTGACGGCGGTGGGCTCTGCAGATAATGCCCAATCCACCTTAGTCCTGCATTATGACGCTTCGGGGACCCTTGCGTGGCAATATCCTGCGTCGCTCAGCAGCAGCCTCACCCAATACCTGGCAGATGTTGCTGTGGATGCTGACGGAAACATTTACGCGGTGGGAACCCGGGAAAGCGGCGCATTCGAAGCCGACATCATTACCCTGAAACTCAATCCGGCTGGGGCGCTTGTATGGGAAAAAAATGTGAACAACCAAGACCAAAACGAGGGCCGTGGGATTCGCTTTGCCCCTGACGGAAGCCTCTACACCCTTGGCAACCTGAGCAATGGCGCTTTGGCCCTTGTTGTGCATTACGATACTGCGGGAAATGTACTTTGGACCCGGTCCTTTCAGGTGGGAGATCAGCCCTTGGTGTCGGAGGCAGTTGTGGATGGAGTGGGGAACTTGCTGGTCGCAGTAGAGGATTTTGATTCTATCGGGGTGGTGCGCATTGATGCGGCTGGCAATCTGGGAGCCAGAAAAGCCTATGGTCTGGACGTGGCGAATTATGTGGGAGGGGCGAGGTTGGTCAACAATGTTCTATGGATGGCAGGCAACGGAAATGATCGAAGGGAGGCCCAACTCATTGCGCTTCAACCTGACAGCCTGCTCGAAACCATTCGTGTGACAGCAAGCGGGTTGCCTCTCAGTGATGCCAGACCGGGTGCTGTGGCTTATTCACCGCAGCTTGCTACTACGTGGCTATCTTCTTTTTCCGACGACGGCGATTCGGCTGTTTTTACCACCGTCCAATTTGCGGAAAATGGCCAGTTCAGCTGGGAGCGCTCTCTGAAATATAAAACCGTGGTTCCCAGCTATCCTTTTCTGGTAGCAGAGGGGAATGGTAACGTGGTGGGCTTGTTTCAGAATGGTCGCAACGTGGATGGCGGGCAGTTGGGGTTGGTCAAATACGATCCTTCGGGGAATCAGGTGTTTCTCAATTTATTGGGAGGCACAGATCTGCTGCGGGCAGGGGGGCTGGCGCTTGACCCAGCGGGCAACATTTTCATGGCTGCACATAATGCCACTAAGCGGGAAATGGAGCTTTCGCGCTTTAATCCCGCAGGAATCCTGCAGTGGACTGTGACCTACAAAAGCCCAGCCAGCATCGCTGTTTCTATTCCGATTCACATGGAGCGGACCCCGCAGGGCAAGCTCGTGATTGCGGCGGTCCACAGAGGCCTCAGTAACGACAATGAGCTCCACCTGTTTCAATATAGTGCCACTGGCACCCTTGAATGGCAAGCCGACGTGGCCACCCAAGCCGGTAACGCCGTCACGTTTTCGGGAATGAAGATCCTTAGTACCGGCGATATCATCATCTTCGGTGCCTCCAGCATCCTGCAATATGCTGCTGCCAGATTTGACGCCCAAGGAAACCGATTGTGGCTTCATGAAGGAAACAACCCTTTTAGTGCTTCGCCTGGGTGCTTGGAGGTAGAACAAAGTTCTGGCTTATGGCAAATCTATCTCTGTTTCTCGTCCAATAGCTATGTTTACATCCAAACGCTAGATCCCGCCGGATTACTTATCGAGGAGAAAGAGTTTTCCTTTCCTTCTTCGGGGACTTTTTACTTTCCCCGGTTTGCTTTTATACAATATCCAGCAATGCTTATTGTGGGCGACCATGATATGCCAGGGAAAGGGTTAGTGCCATTTGAAATGTTTATACTAATGTATGACTTTACTCTTTTCAATTATACACTTGACAGCACTACTACTGCGAAGGTTCAGTCGGCTGCCTCATGGACTTCAGAACCTGTTTGTTCCTTTCTTTCGGGTGATCTCTCCATGGGAGGAGGCCCTCGGTCTATTCTGATTCGAGCCTATACTAGAATGTCTGGAAACATCGAAGACGGCCTTGCTCAGTACCAGTTGAAAGTGTTCCCTAATCCTTCCAACGAGGAGCTGTTCATCGAATGCGACCTGCCGGGCGTTTACCGCGTGAGCCTCAAGGACCTGCAAGGCCGGGAGTTGCACGCTTTTGCGCCTCAGGTTTTGCAGGAGGGCGGCCGTCTGGAGCTAATACTTCCAGCGGGAATTGCCCCCGGGTTCTATCTTGTGGAAGTGATGACAGGTGATAAAACAGCTTTTCGGAGGCTGATTGTGAGGTAACAAGCCTATTATGGCTCTGCCTCAATGCCTTTAAGCTGCAAACTTCGCAGCATGACGACCGCCCTTTGTCAGCGGATTAACATCCCCTCCACCTTTCTCATTTCCCGGTCCTCAAAAGGAAACTGACAGGGATTGCCGGAAAGGAACAAATCTGCGATGGGGGCAGTTCGCTTGCCGGGTTTGATCCAGGGGCGCACCCGTCCTGCCATCCCGGCCCAGGCAGGGCCCTGGCTCAGCACCCGCACCATCGGCTGCATGAGGGTGTCGGAGGTTATTAGTTCCGTACGCAGGGCTGCTACCGTCTTTTTGCTGAGCCATTTTGTGTGCTGCCATACCCAGTCGTCGGGCGGGGAAAGGCTGTCAGCAGTCAGGCGCAAGGGTGAGGCAAACCACACAGGCCCTTCAAAGGGCTCCCAGCTATCCCGGATGCTGTTCGTGAAGGTGAGGAATGCGCCACGGTGCCAGGCAGAGTCTGTCCAGGGACCAGAAAACAACAGCCATTGAGGCGGATAAGGCGAACTTCGGAGCAGCAGTCCGGAAAGGTCGGTGAGTAAATCCTGCAAACGCTCATCAGAAATAGTATCCTTCTCTGGCAGCAGAATGGTGTGAATGCCGTAGGGGATTTGCTGTTTGTTCAGCACACGGACGAAGGTGTCGATGGGATGCGGCAGATAATACCGGTACCCTGCTGCCGGACCGGGGTCCTGTGGATCCACCACCAGTTCGATCATGATGCCTGCGAGCCCGGCATTGGGTAGTTCCTCCAGGCGATACAGCCATTGATGAGACTGGCAATTGTCGTTGAGCCGAATGCCCGTCCACACCCTCGTTTCGGAAGCGGAATCTGGGCTGAGCAGGTTGAGGAAGAGCAAAGTGAGGCTAATGGCGAGCGGAATGCTGATCCACCAGAAACGCTTCATGGCTGATAGGGGCTGACTTCGATGAGGGTGACCTCATAGAAAAGGGGAGCCCAGGCTCCGAGTTCGGGGTGCAAAAACCGGCTGCCGTAGGCAAGATCAGCGTTGACGACGATCTTCAGGCTGCCGCCCTGGCCGATGAGCGGGAGTGTCTGCTTCCAGCCGGGAATGAGCCTTGCGAGGCGGGAGCGAAGGGGTTGTGCTGTGGTGGCGCTGTCGAGCACAAAGCCATTCAGGCCCGTGCAGCGATAGGCAACTGTAACAACGCTGCTGAGGCTGGGGCGAAGGCTGTCGCCGGGAGATAGCATTTGGAGCCAAAGTCCGGGCGACACCTCGGTAAAAGACCCCTCCTGATTTTGCAAAAAAGACTGGATGGCTTCTTTGCCAGCCTTGAGGTGGGCTTCGGTAGTTACACTGGCTTCGGGAGCGGCGGAGCAAGCTGCCAGAAGCGCAAGTAGAAGGGGAAAATAAAACGCGTTTTTCAAGTTAATCACCATGGCTGCAAACTAGGAATTTTACGACAACCTGAAGCGAAAGCATTCCCGATACTTCTTTTTTCACTACCTTGGGCACCGTATTTTCAGGCATTCTTTTGGATTCCTTTCAGTCATTTAACTTCCCAATCAGGAATGAACGTTACTACGAATCGCAAGTTCCGCCCCGGCGTGCTCCATGGTGATGAGGTCACCGAGCTATTGAACTATGCCAACGAGAAAAACTTTGCCCTCCCCGCAGTCAATGTGGTTGGTTCCAATACAGTCAACGCAGCCCTCGAAGCCGCAAAGCTGGTGAACTCTCCCGTGATCATCCAGTTTTCTAACGGTGGTGCAGCTTTTAACGCTGGCAAGGGCCTCTCCAACGACGGCCAGAAGGCTGCCATCCTTGGGGCTGTTTCTGGCGCCAAGCACATTCATCTGCTTTCCGAGGCCTACGGCGTCACGGTAATCCTCCACACCGACCATGCAGCACGCAACCTTCTGCCATGGGTGGACGGAATGCTCGAATGGGGCGAGCAGTACTTCGACCAATATGGCCGCCCACTGTACAGCTCCCACATGCTTGACCTCTCCGAAGAACCTATTCACGAGAACCTGGACACTTCGGTGGAGTATTTCAAACGGATGAAAGCCATTGGCATGACCATCGAAATCGAACTGGGCGTCACTGGCGGCGAAGAAGATGGGGTGGACAACAGCGACGTGGACAGCTCCAGGCTGTATACCCAACCCGACGAGGTATCCTATGCCTATGAGCGGCTCAAAGCTGTGAGCGAGCGCTTTACGGTTGCGGCTGCCTTCGGCAATGTTCACGGTGTGTACAAGCCAGGCAACGTGCAGCTGCGTCCCATTATCCTGAAAAACTCTCAGGAGTATGTGAAAAACAAATTCCAGACCGGCGAAAACCCCATCAACTTCGTTTTCCACGGCGGATCAGGGTCTTCCCGTGAGGAAATTCGCGAAGCCATTGAGTACGGTGCTGTGAAAATGAACATTGACACCGACACCCAATGGGCTTTCTGGGATGGGATCCGGGCTTATGAGGCTGCCAACCGCGGTTACCTCCAAAGCCAGATTGGCAACCCTGAGGGCGACGACAAGCCTAACAAGAAGAAATACGATCCACGTGTTTGGCTCCGCGAAGGTGAAAAAACGTTGCTCAAGCGCATGGCCCTCGCTTTTGAAGACCTCAACGCGATGGACGTTCACAACCGATAGACCGCTCCGGTCGAAACGAGCGTCAAAGGCAAACCAGCCTTTGACGCTTTTTTTTAACTGCCAGGCATTAACCCAATCAGGCGTTACATAAATCTGCCGAAAATAAATAGTCCCACAATCACGAGAATGGCAATGCCCACCACGCGATAATGCGACCATAGGTTGCGAAAAGCTTCGTTCAGCAGTTCGCTGTCGTTGGTCTCCGTTGCCAAACCCACCTGGTTGGAAAAACGAAGCAAATAATTCATGGGAAGGATGAAGGTAGCTGCTCCTCCCAAAGTTATCAGTAAAATCACTCCGCTTTTTCCACCTCCGAATAAGGCACTCATTAGCATCATTGAAAAAAGGAAGCCAATCCCTCCAACAATCCCCAGCACAATCCCTCCGATCGCCACAAGCCTTGCCCACCGGGCCGCTTCCTGCAAGAAGAATTTTGCGTCAGGGCTGAGCTGTGTTGTGTTGAATTCATCAACAGGCGGTCTGTTCGTTTCCATAAGAAATATGGTCAAAGGTGTAAATGCCAGCAATCAAGCAGGGAAAGTGAGGCCAGGAACCAGCCTCAAATTTTTCCAAAAGAAGGTTTCAAAAAAAACAGGCAGAGATATTATCCTTTCCGGCGAAATATCCCGAGGTCAGAACGCATGCTGATTACCTGGTATTGTTCTCAATCCACATGAACGAGTGATTGCTGGCAGCCCAGGCTTCCACAAGCTCAGGGCGCCCGGGGACTTCCATCAACAGCCCACCAAGCAACACATCGGTATCGCCATCGCGGTCCACATCGCCAAGAGCCATTCGGAGCCAGCGACCTTCCTCCTGCCTGGGAAAGGGCCGAAAGAGGTAGTTGCCGGAGGAAGTCTGCTCCAGAAGACCTGCAGAAAAAGGGGTTTGTTGATTGAAATCGGGAAAAAAAGAAATAACAGCGAAATCTGTGTCTCCGTCCAGGTCAAAATCCACAGGCTCAGCCTGATAGGCGCCGGGAAAAGGCAAGTGCCAGCGCTCGATCCATGCTGCTTGCTGCTGCTCAAATAAATATAACCCATGGTAAGGCTTCACGACTGGCGGATAGTCGGCATTATCGCCCATCGTCACGAGCAATTCGTCCTTTCCATCACCATCTTCATCGACCCAGCGAAAGCTTGTACTCCCAGAAGAGGGCGGAAATGCCAGCCATTGCTTTGCCTGAAATTCCAGGGGATTCGTTTGCTGAAAACACCAAATTCCCTCCCTTCCTTGCGAAAACAGCACCACGAGATCAAGATCTCCGTCATCGTCCACGTCCCGGCAGTCGATTTGAGTGGCGCCTGGCTCATTCCACAAGGTGGTTGCCTTCCACTTGTGTGGCCCTTGTTGCTGGTACAGGGTCAGACCGCCGAGCCATTTACCAAACTCAGCCACCAGCCACTCCATAGCGCCATTGTTGTCGAGATCGGCAACAGTAAACGAAACGGGCCGGCGCAGGCTGTCAATCCAGAAGTTAGCCGGAGCATGGGTCTGTGCGGGAAGTGCCAGCAAATAGCCGGTTGGACCATCTTTTGGCGAAAAACTACCCATTACATTTACCAGGAACCCATCCTTAAACTCCACCAACTGCGTGGCAGCTTCGCCGACCGAGGCAGTCTGTTTCACCTTCCAGGTCACAGGATCTAACACCAGTAATTGGCCTAAATTGGCTTCTCCTATGGCCCAGTCGCCATTCGAAAGCGCCTGGATCATGGTGGTGGCCGGAGCGGGGAGCGGGAGTGAAACCGTGTGGCTGGTTGCATTTGCTAACGGACCCAAAGCAGGAAGCTGAGCTGGGGGGAAAGATTGCGGGCTGTTGCTCAGGAAAAAATCGGCGATTTGGGCCCATTCATCGGATGACAGCAAGGGCTGAGCAGGAAATAGCGCCTGATGAAGTTCCCTGCCGGGGCCCTGGCCCAGCATAGAATCGCGGGAAAAACGACCATGGGGGGGGTAGATGCCAAGCCTGGCTGCCATGTGAGGCAGGACGTGGTCTCGCCAGATGGGCGTTGGCAGGTCGGTGAGACCTGGCACTTCGTGGCAGCGCCCGCAGTGAAGAGAGAGGAGCGACTCCACCTGGGTGGTGCTGGTGGCAGAGACAGCAGATTGGCGGTCATGGGGTTGGCAGCCAAATGCCAGCAGGAGCGGAACGCAGAGCAAGTGTAGCTTCATGCTCAAAATTAGGGGAAAGACAATGAGCAAGCACGAGGGTGGAGCGGAATGTTGAAGTGGTTAACAGAAAATTAACCTGACTGTGGAGAGTTAGGCTGGCTTGGTTGGGAGGGAAGCTAATGATTGTAAGGCGTTGCCGTTGGAAGTAGTGAATACGCTGAGCTATACGCCAGCCGGAACCGCTGCGGCGGTTGAATACGCTGAGATATACGCCAACCAGGTTTGGAGCATTTACCGTTACAAACATCGCGGTAAGGACGCCTTCCCTCAGGTCTCGCCATGGCCGCCGGCATCGCCTGATATTCCGAAATATACGTCAATCAGCATTTCTGAGTATGATTTTCGCCACTTACCACTGACGTTGCGCCCCAGCTATACGCAGTCAGAGCTGCCAGCCATAAGCGTTACAAACACCCAGGGTGCAGTGTTTTCCCTCTGTTCACTTCCGGTGCCAGCGGCATAGCCGGTTGCTCCGAGGATATGCGTCACTCAGCATTTTTGCGCATGGTTTCCGCCACTTACCACTGAGGTTGCGCCCCAGCTATACGCTGTCGGAGCCTTGCTTTCCCAACCGTTTCCTACTGCCACACCAGTGATTCGCAAAAATCCTTAACACAGGCCTAATCAGTCAAAGAGAAATTAGGCCAATATTTGCCAAAAGACTTTCCTTCAACCTTCTCTACATGAAAAAGCTGTACTCATGCCTGTTGTTCCTGTTGGCGGGTGCCCCTGCACTCTTCGGCCAGATCGACATGAACCTGTTCACTGAAACCGAAGCCAGCTACCAGGCCAACACAGTGATTATGCCTGCATCGCCGTTGAAAGCACAGATCCTTTTCATCGGCGGAGTGGACTACACCCAAACCAGCCCCGGCGACTCCGCATTGGCCAAGCAATACCATGACTTCATTGGCTTCACTCCCGATAAAACAGGTGCCTCACTTGGCTGGGTGTCGGTGAACCACGAAATGATCCAGGCAAACGACAAAATTGGTGATGGCGGCGGCATGACGGTTTTTCGCGTTACCCGCGACCCCAACACCGATACCCTTGTGATCATTTCTCAAACCCTGGCTGATGGCCGCAAGGGCAAATTTTTTAATGTGGACTTTGCAAATACCGTCGGAGAAACGGGAATGAACTGTGGTGGAATCACTTCATTTATAGACGGCCGCATCTGGACGGCCGAAGAATGGTTTCTCACCGACCACAACACAATCCACGCGGCAGGTGCCGGGGTCCGCGACACAGCCGATTTTACCATCGGCGTTACAACTCCCAATGGCTTCAAAGCCTTTCATGGCGAAACCATCCGCAAATTCGAGAACTTCAACTACATGGTGGAAATCGACCCGCGCCAGGCCGTAGCCGTTCGCAAGCAGTACAACTGGGGCCGCCAGGGCTTTGAAGGCGGAACCATCATGATGGACAACCGAACCGTATATCTTGGCGTGGATGCCACCCCCGCTTTCTGGCTGAAGTTTGTGGCAAATACTCCGGGCGATTTCACCACCGGCAATCTCTTTGCTTACAAGCAGGATGCCGCTGCCGGCTCACGCTGGATCCGGCTCAACAACAGCACCATGGAGGGCGTCCTCAGCATTGACGAGCAGGCTCTTGGTGCGGGAGCCACCATGTTCAACCGCATCGAATGGGTAACACAAGACACTACCACCGGCATTGTGTACATGACCGAAACCGGCAGTGATAAGCCAGGGAACCAATTAGCTGATGGGGCCAGCCAGGGAGGCACTTTTGCCGCTCATCACCTGCTCAGGGCTGCCCGCCAGGGAATCACAGTTGGAAACGTGGATTACACCGACTACTATGGCCGCGTCCTGTTTTATAACCCAACGACCGAAGAGGTAGGCGTGCATCTTGCCGGTGGTCCCGAGTTTAACACCGACTCAGTTGGCTCGGCTAATTATCCCGGAAAACACCTTTCCAACCCAGACGGCCTCAGCGTGATTACCATCGGCGGCCAGGTGTACCTCATCATTCAGGAGGACCTCAACGGACAATCCTTCGGCAGGGTACCCGGAGACATCCCCCACAAAATCTGCGAAATGTTCCTCCTTGACCTGAGCATTGCCCACCCCAATGTGAACGACCTCATTCGCGTAACCGCAGTGCCGATTGGCGCAGAAGTCACCGGAGGAACCTCAACCCCAGATGGAAAAACTATTCTGGTTAATTCCCAGCACCCCAATGCCGACCCCGCTGTGAACCCCTTTCCATACAACAACTCCCTCACCGTGGCCATTACTGGCTGGGACAAAGTGAGCATACCTTCCATCAAAAGTGGATTGGAGAATGACAATCACGACTTTAAAGTGTTTCCCAACCCCTTTTCCCGCGCCCTTTACTTCGACAACCACACCGACACTGCCATTTACAACCAGACTGGACAGGTTGTTCGGGTGGCCCGGCATGCAGATTCCATGGACGTGGACGGGCTGATAGCCGGGGTGTACGTGATCAAAAACCTCGAGACTGGCGCTACTCGCCGGTTGGTGATTGAGTAACACAATTAATGACCTATCAAAGACCCGGTTTTGTGAAAGCAAGATCGGGTTTTTATTTTTGAATGAATATTTCGGGAATATATTTTTTCAAAATAATGAAGCAATTGTTTGCAGAATGTCCGTGAAAAATCCAAACCGGAACCAACATTTAGAACGATTCCAAATAACAATTTTGCAACAAACCTCAAATCTTCTTAACAAATGCCTAATCGAGCAGGGGGATACTTGTAAAGATTTCTTACTTCTCATCCAATCACCCTATTATGAAAAAGCTGTACACAAGCCTTTTTTTTCTGATGGCTGGCGTATCTGTGCTTTTCGGCCAGATCGACATGAATCTGTTCACCGAAACAGAGGCTAATTACCAACCAAACACTGTGGTAATGCCCGCTTCCCCACTGAAGACACAGGTTCTCTTCATCGGAGGTGTGGACTACACCCAGACTGGCCCTGGCGACTCCGTTGTGGCCAAGCAATGGCACGACTTCATCGGCTTTACCCCCGACGCTACCGGCGCTTCCCTGGGCTGGGTCTCTGTGAACCATGAAATGATCCAGGCTGATGACAAAATTGGCGATGGCGGCGGCATGACTGTGTTTCGTTTAATCCGCGACCTGAACACCGATTCTCTCAGGGTTGTTTCTCAAACCCTGGCTGATGGCCGCGAAGGCAAATTTTTTAATGTGGACTTCGTCAACACCGTTGGTGAAACCGGCATGAACTGCGGTGGAATTACTTCCTTTGTGGATGGCCGCATTTGGACCGCCGAAGAATGGTTCCGCACCAGCACCAACTCCATCTATGCAGGTGGTACTGGCGTTCGCGACACAGCCGACTTCGTGATCGGCACCACCACCCCAAATGGATTTGATGGCTTCAATGGTGAAACCATTCGCAAGTTTGAAAACTTCAACTACATGGTCGAAATCGACCCGCGCGAAGCTGTTGCTATCCGCAAGCAGTACAACTGGGGCCGCCAGGGCTTTGAAGGTGGAACCATTTCCCTCGACAACAAAACCGTGTACCTCGGTGTGGATGCAACTCCTGCTTTCTGGTTGAAGTTTGTGGCTAACACCGCAGGAGATTTCACCACTGGCAACCTCTACGCTTACAAGCAAGATGCACCTGCTGGCGCACGCTGGATTCAGCTCGACAACAGCACCATTGACGATGTCCTTAGCATTGATGATCAGGCGCTTGCAGTTGGAGCCACGATGTTCAACCGCATTGAGTGGGTAACACAAGATACGACTACCGGAATCATCTACATGACCGAGACCGGAGCCGACAACCCAGGCAATGCTTTCCTCGGCGGCTTTAACAAAGGTGGAACCTACGCCAATCACCACAGCTTCCGCGCCCTTCAACAAGGTACCACGGTGGGTGCCGGTAACTACACCGACCGCTATGGCCGCGTGCTGTATTACAACCCCGCAACAGAAGAACTGGATACCCACATCGGTGGCGGCCCTGAATTTTTGACAGATTCTATCAGCTCTGCCAATTACCCCAGCAAGCACCTCTCCAACCCCGACGGTCTGAGTGTGATCACCATTGGAAGCCAGGTTTATCTCATCATCCAGGAGGACCTCAATGGCCGTTCTTATGGTCGGGTTCCAAACGACATCGACATCACCATCTGCGAAATGTTCCTTCTGGACCTGAGCATCGCCAACCCCACGCCCAATGACCTTATCCGCGTAACGGCTACCCCAATCGGGGCTGAAATCACAGGCGGGACCTCTACTCCTGATGGCAAAACCATTCTGGTGAACTCTCAGCACCCCAACGCTGATCCTGCCGTGAACCCATTCCCCTACAACAACTCCCTCACCGTTGCCATTACTGGCTGGGACAAAGTGGACATGAACACCACTTCAGTCGAAGACGGTTTGGATAGCGACCAGAATGGTTTCAAAGTATTCCCGAACCCAGTTTCCCGCACTTTGTACTTTGAAACTACCACCGACGCTGCCATCTACAACATCAATGGCCAGATCGTCCGCATGGTTCGCAAAGCCAGCTCCATGGACGTTGAAGGCCTCAGCCCAGGCGTGTATGTGATCAAAAACATTGAAACCGGCGCTGCCCGTCGCCTGGTGATCGAATAAATTTGCTTCTTAACATCTTTGGGAGGCCCGGTTTTGTCGAGACACAACATCGGGCCTCTTTTTTCTCTCAACCCTCTTTGCCATGAAGCCGTTTTCGCCCTATTTGCTGGTGGCAACCCTGGTAGCAGGGAGCCTGTTTTTGTTTAGTGCTTTCCGCAGCCAAACCGACCAACCTGCCACCGAGCCTCTGGCAGAGGCTTATCGGGCTGGTCTTCAAACGATGATTCGCCAGTGCGACAGCCTGGCAGTGCTGATAGGGGCAACAGATGAAGAGCGCTCTCGGGAACAGTTTCTCCGCTTAAGGACAACCTACAAAACCTGGGAATGGCTCATTGCCTACCTCCAGCCTGAGCTGGTTAGCCTTCGCCTCAACGGTGCCCCCCTGCCTAAAGTCGATCCCATGGAAGAGGCCATGCCGAATGTGATTGACCCGGTGGGCTTGCAGGTGCTGGACGAGTCTCTGTTTTCGGAGGAATGGAAAGATGATCCCGCTGCTTTCCTGGCGTTACTCAGCACGTGGCAGCACGACCTTCGGGACCTTGCTGCCTATCACCGGTCTCTTTCCCTGAGCGACCGGCAGGTGTTGGAAGCCGAGCGAACGGCACTCATCAGGCTCTATACGCTGGGCCTCACCGGCTTCGACACTCCCGGGTCCGGCCACGCAATGCCCGATGCCCTTGTCACGATGGAAGCCCTGGCAATTGGCATCCGGCCTTATGTGAGCAGGGCAGAGGAAATTCAACCAGCCCTTGCAGCCAGGACCGCCGATGCCTTCCGGGCTGCGGTTCAATACCTGGCCCATCATCAGGATTTCGACAACTTCGACCGGCTCACCTTTTTGCGCGACCACCTCGACCCGCTTTTTGCCATTTTGCTCGACCTGCAAGCGGGCCTCAGCATCGAAACATGGTATGAGGCCAGCCCCCTTACGCCCAAAACCAACCTTCGTGCCCGGCACCTTTTTTCTGACACCCTGCTGGATGTGCGGCAATACCTCGGGCCAGAGGCCAGCCATGGCGACCAGGACATGGTGGAGCTGGGAAAAACGCTGTTTTTCGATCCCATTCTCTCAAATGACCTGAGCCGTAGTTGTGCTTCTTGTCATGACCCCAGACGTGCCTTCACCGACGGCCAGCGCAAAAGCCTCGCCACTGGTCTGATGGGAACGGTTGACCGCAATTCGCCCACCCTGATCAATTCCGTGTATTCAGACCGTTATTTCCATGACCTCCGCACTGCTGACCTCGAAAGCCAGATCGACCACGTGGTGTTTGAAGAAAGAGAATTTAATACCACCTTCCCGTTGATCGTGCAGCGGCTTCAGGGAAGCGAAACTTATCAATCATGGTTTGGCAGGGCGTTTCCCGGATACCAGCGATATGGGCGGCCAGCAATTAACGGAGCCACTATCAAAAGCGCACTGGCGGCCTATGTGGGTTCCCTGCGCGGGTTTAACTCCCCATTCGATTTGTATGCACGGAAAGAAAGCAATGAATTGGACCCTGCGGCCATTCGAGGCTATAACCTGTTCATGGGCAAGGCTGTGTGCGGCACTTGTCATTTTGCCCCGGCCTTCACAGGCCTTGTTCCGCCAGGGTATGAAGACTCTGAATCAGAGGTTTTGGGTGTTCCGGCAAGTCCGGTATGGACGAATGCAGTGGTAGATCCCGATCCCGGGCGAGGCGGCAGCGGTGTGGCACTGGATGCGGCAGATATATATGTGTATTCCTTCAAAACACCGACAGTGAGAAATGCGGCACTAACAGCTCCCTACATGCACAACGGCGTTTATGACAGCCTCGAGCAGGTCATTCGCTTTTACCATATCGGCGGCGGTACTGGCATCGGAATTGATTTGCCCTTTCAAACCCTTCCCTTCGATTCTCTGAGCCTGACAACCCAGGACATGAGCGACCTGAAGGCTTTTCTGCTGAGCCTCACTGACACAGTCGGCATGACGGCGATACCGGCCTCTCTGCCTGCCGTAGAAGCAAATCCAGCGTGGAACCAGCGGCCTGTAGGGGGTGATTATTGAGGCTGAGGCAAATCTGAATCTTCATCCAGCACGGGTTCGGGCTCGGTTGAGTCCTGGGACGTTGCTCCCTGGGAAGGACCGAGTTCGCTGAGCCGCTCCTTCACCATGTCTATCAAAACAGAACTGCCCAATTCTTGCTGGTTAAGGATTTCCTGGAGCTTGGCTCTTTCCAGGTTGGGATTGCGATACTGGCGGGCTTTGAAAAACAGGAGGGCAGTTTTGAGATCCTCCTGGCGGAAAGAAAGCGATTCAGGCTTTCTGATCCAGCCTTTTTTGAGCTTTTTGCTGCCGGAGATATGGAGCCAACCTTCACGCACTTCCAGCACCACGATGATTTCTCCGGGAATGAGTTTTTCCTCACGCAGGGTCATGAGATCGGGGCGTCGGTATAATTCAGCGGAGGAAGTCACGACAGCGAGCCGGCCATATTTTTCGAACAGATCTTCATACACCCAGCCTTGTTGCCCATCCTGAAGGCGGATTTTCATGTACACCCGTTTTTCAGCCTTCACAGTGTCAAACACACCGAGCAGTTCCACGCGCTCGCCATAATAAACAGGGATCAAATAATTGGATTGGCGATCTGAAGCGTAGGCTTTTCTGCCCGGTTCACGTCGCAGGCCTACTACTGGCCACACACAAATGGCGATTTTATCGCGGGCGATGCCAGGAACAGTGTCCTGCCAAAACTCCTGAGAATCCAGGGTTTCTTCGCTTGGACTGGTGCGCGCACCGGAGTCCTGGCAAGCCAGCATCCAGCCCAGGGCAAGGAATCCAATCATTCGACAAGAGGCAAGGAAGAAACGCTTCATGAACTTTCCAGTTGCAAGGATCAATGTACCAAAGCCAGGAGATTATCCCAACAAGGTCGCCTAAAATTCGGATATTCTTCTGCCGAAACAAATCTTCTCTGCGCTGCACAAGATAGGTGAAAGAAGGTCCTTTCTCGGGGAGAAGAAAAATCCGTTGGGAGGTAAGGCAATAATTTATATTTTCGCAATAATCACGACTCCAACGACCAAACTCTGCGCTTATGCAAGGGAGAGATAGAGATGAAGTGTATTCGGAGAAAATCCGGGCCGGCAAACGGACCTATTTCTTCGATGTTCGCGCTACCCGGTCCAATGATTATTACATCACCATTACCGAGAGCAAGCGGAAGTTGAACAGGCAAGGCTACGACAAGCACAAAATCTTCCTCTACAAGGAGGATTTCAACAAGTTCCTCGCCTCCCTGATCAAAACCGTCGACTACGTCAAGGAAGAACTGATGCCCGACTACGACTACGACGAGTTCGACCGCGACCGCGACGAATACGACGATGAGTATGACGGCGAAGAATACTACGAGAAGGAAGAAGGTGTTGAAAAAGAGGCCCAGGCCGATCGCCTTTCTACCCGCTGGGAAGACTAATCTCTTCCTGCTTCCTCCAAAAACAGTTCCGACAGCCATGCCGGAGCTGTTTTTTTGTATCTTCTCCTGCCCTCTCCGATTTACCCTCAGCCACCATGTTGCTCCCCCCACGCATCACTAATCTCCTGCTCAAAGTCAGGGACTTTCTCCGGAGGCGACCGCCTCTGGCCATCGCCAGCGGTTCCGTTCTCATGCTTTGCTTCCTGCCGGTGTTGCTCTTCCTTCTTACCCAGGCCGGGCTTTTTGGCAGCATCCCCGGAAAAAAAGCCCTTCAACAACACCACAACCTGGAGGCAGCCCGCATTTTCTCGGTTGACGAGGTTATGATCGGTACCTTTCACATCGAAAACCGGGTGAGTGTAACCCTCGATTCAGTATCTCCCTTTTTTATTTCCTGTCTGCTCGCCACTGAAGATGTGCGGTTCTACGACCACAACGGTGTGGATCTCAGAAGCTGGGGGCGGGTCTTTTTTCTGGGGCTCCTGGGTGGAAACGAGGAAGTAGGCGGCGGCAGCACCCTCACCCAACAGCTTGCAAAGGCCTGGTTTCCACGGCGATCCTATTTCTTCCTCTCCCTTCCCATCAACAAATTCCGGGAAATTGCCACAGCCATGGCACTGGAAAGAACCTTTTCCAAAACGGAAATCCTCGAACTGTACCTCAACTCGGTTTCATTTGGGGAAGATATTTTCGGCATTGAGGCTGCAGCCAGGCGCTATTTCGCCAAGCCAGCCTCACGCCTCCTCGCCCACGAATCAGCCCTGCTCGTGGGTATGCTCAAAGGCCCCAGCTTGT
The DNA here is from genome assembly GCA_041741415.1 of Bacteroidia bacterium. Lineage (GTDB taxonomy): Bacteria > Bacteroidota > Bacteroidia > J057 > J057 > JANQTF01. The sequence goes on from JBGSKC010000051.1 coordinate 60,025, forward strand.
ATCACCCGGTCAGGAACCCCGAAGCTGCCCGCGAGCGCCGCAATCTTTGCCTCCGGCAAATGGTCAAATACCAGCATCTCACCACCTTTCAAAGCGACTCCCTTCAATACCTCGGCTTGGGAGCCTCTTACCGCCGCCCTACGCACCACGAAGGAATGGCGCCCCATTTTCGGGAAATGCTCCGGCAAGACCTGGCACAGTGGGCCAAAGAATACGAGGCCCGCACGGGCGAAACCATCGACATCTACCGCTCAGGGCTGCGAATCCATACCACCCTCCACAGCCATATGCAAGCCGCGGCCGAGCAGGCACTCAAAGACCAAATGCGGATCCTTCAAAAACGATTTGACGCCCACTGGAAAGGGGCCAACAAGCGCAAGGCCTCCAAAGGACTGGTGGATGATATGATCAGGCGAACGGCCGCCGCCCGGAATTTGGGCACCCTGCCACCCGACAGCCTGGCAGCACAACTGGCACGCCAACCCGCCCTCCCCGGCTTTTCCTGGAACGAATCTACCGCCCCTTTTTCAGCGCTCGACTCGATTATCCAGGAGGCTTTTCTGCTCAATGCCGGCCTGCTGGCTGTGGATCCCACCACCGGGCACATCAAGGCCTGGGTAGGAGGTATTGACCACCGCCACCGCGCCTTCGACCAGATCACCGCCCAAAGACAACCGGGCTCTGTGTTCAAGCCTGTAGTGTATGCCGCGGCACTCGAACAAGGCGTCGATCCCTGCTCCTATATCTCCAACGAATGGGAAAGCTATGAAGAGGGCCAGCAATGGATTCCCCGCAACGCCGACGGCCAATATGGCGGGATGTACTCTATGGAAGGCGCCATTGCCAACTCCGTCAACGTTGTGGCAGCCCGGCTCATCCAGCAAATAGGGGTCAGGGCCGTGCTTGACCTTGCCCCAAAACTTGGTATTCGCAGCGAACTTCCCGCCGTCGCTTCTCTCGCCTTGGGCGCGGGCGAAGTTGACCTGCTCGACATCGTTAGTGCCTTTGGTGTTTTTGCCAATCAGGGCAAGCTCGTGATGCCCCGCTACCTCCTTCGCATCGAAGACCGTGACGGAAAGGTACTGGCTGATTACTCTGCCCAGGACTTTGGAACGGTTGCTGTGCAGCCCAGAACAGCAGCCATGATGAACGACATGCTCCAGGCAGTGGTCCGGGAGGGTACCGCCAGGAGCCTGATTACGCGTCACCGCTTGAAAATGCCGCTCGCTGGCAAAACGGGAACCACGCAGAACCAATCCGATGGCTGGTTTGTGGCCTACAACCCGGCCCTCGTAGTTGGGGCAAGGGTGGGTGGAGAAGACCTCCGCATTCACTGGCGGAGCCTGTCACAAGGTCAGGGTGCTTCCACAGCCCTGCCAATCGTGGGCTCTTTCCTTCAGTCGGTGATGGGCAATCCCACCTTCGACCATGTTCACAAGAGCCGGTTTCCATCCCTGGAAGAAACCTGGCGGGAAGAACTCGATTGCGAAGGGTTCAGCTTTCCGCTGGCCATGTCGGAGTTCAAGGTTTGGTTTCGGGCGAGGGAAATCGCCGACAGCCTTCAGCTCCTTGGGCTGCCTGTGCCAGACAGCATCCGGTTTTACCTTCAGTCGGATAGCGGCCAGTGAAACTGGCTAAGCAGGCGGATCCCGTCAAGGGTGAGGAGCTGATCCACAAAGGCAAATTCTGATTGCAGGGGCGGCAAAATAAAGGCTAACCCGCCGGTGGCCACAACTGGCAGGCCGGGGGCGTGCATCTCGGCTTTGATTTGATGAATCAATTCCCTCACCAGCCCTACATATCCCATCAAAATGCCCGCCTGAAGGGCGTGAGCCGTGCCTTTTCCGATGGCAGAACCCGGCCACTCCAATGGTACCTCCGGGAGCTGAGCCGCATTCATGAACAGCGATTTCATAGCTGTTTTCAGGCCCGGAGCGATGGCAACACCGATGATTTCCCCCAAATCGTTGACGGTGGTGAAAGTGAGCGCTGTGCCAAAATCGACAATGATGCAGGCGGATTTGATGCGGTCAAAAGCGGCAAACGAATTGGCGACCAGGTCGGAGCCGATTTCTTCGGGATTCGTCACTTTCACAGGAAGGCTCCGAAAAAAGGCTGGTCCCAAAATCAGAGGCTGTACCGGTAGCATGCTCGCGAGCAGACGCTCCACGAAGGGCGTAACTCCCGGCACTACGCTGCTGATCACGCAGGAGTCAATTACCTTCCAGTCGATCCTGTGCTCGCCTTCTTCAGCGAGGGTGCTGTTCAAAAGGGAATAACGGGAAGTGGGGTGCCGAAACTGATGTACCCATTGGCCCTCAGCATAGAGACCAAAAACCAGGTCGGAGTTCCCAATATCAACCGCTAAGAACATACAAAAAGGAGTTATGCACCTGGCTACCGGCGGCCAAATCCTTTGGGAAGCGCCTTGGCAGCACCGCCTTTTGCATTGATCTGCTTCATGGCCTTTTTCATGCCGTCAAACTGCTTGATCAGTTCGTTTACTTCCCGCAAGCTGCGGCCCGAACCGGTGGCAATGCGTTTGCGTCGCGAGCCATCGATCACGTGAGGCTTTTGGCGCTCATGCTTGGTCATGGACCGGATAATGGCCTCAATGTGCTTGAAAGCATCGTTGTCGATGTCGATGTCTTTCACCATTTTCCCCATGCCCGGGATCATGCCAATGAGGTCTTTGATGTTCCCCATTTTTTTGATGGCCTGGATCTGAGAAAGGAAATCGTCAAAATCCAGCTCATTCTTCCTGATTTTTCGTTGCAGGGCTTCTGCCTCGCGCTGGTCGAATTGCTGCTGGGCGCGCTCCACCAGGGTGAGCACGTCGCCCATGCCCAACACCCGTGAGGCCATCCGTTCCGGGTAAAAAAGCTCCAGATCTGCTGGCTTTTCCCCGGCGGAAATGAACTTGATCGGCTTATCCACCACCGAACGGATGGAAATGGCGGCACCGCCCCGGGTGTCGCCGTCGAGCTTGGTGAGCACAACGCCGTCGAAGTTAAGGCGATCATTGAAGGCCTTGGCCGTGTTCACTGCGTCCTGGCCAGTCATGGCGTCCACCACAAACAAGGTCTCAGAAGGGCGCAGCGCCTCTTTGAGGAGGGTGATTTCGTTCATCATCTCCTCATCCACCGCAAGGCGACCGGCGGTATCGACAATGACGACGTCCTTCCCGTTGTTTTTGGCGAATCTGATGCCCGCCTCAGCAATCGCCAGCGGGTTCTTGTTCTCGGGCTCTTTGTAAATAGAAACGCCTACCTGCTCTGCCAGCACTGTGAGCTGGTCCATGGCTGCCGGGCGATAAACGTCGCAGGCAACCAACAAAGGACTTTTTCCTTTGCTTTTAAGCATGTGGGCGAGCTTGCCCGTAAAGGTCGTTTTACCAGAACCCTGCAAACCGGAGATCAGGATGACCGAGGGCGGATTCTTGGAGAATTGAATCTCGGTATGGGTTCCTCCCATGAGCTTGGTGAGCTCCTCGTGAACTACCTTCACAAGCAACTGCCCGGGCTCAACCTGGATGAGAATATCGCGCCCGAGAGCTTCCTCCTTAACGCGGTTGGTAAACTCCTTGGCTACCTTGAAGTTGACGTCGGCATCGATCAAGGCTTTCCGAATTTCCTTGAGGGTTTCGGCAACGTTGATCTCGGTGATTTTTCCCTTTCCGCGAATGTTGCGGAAAGCTTGTTCTATGCTCTGCGAAATGTTCTCAAACATGCGTCGATGGCTTGACAGTACGCTTCCGGCCAGGAAGCATTCAGGTTGGCGAAATTAGCAAATACCTCCCCCTTTACAAAGAAGGTTTCGCGCTTATCGCACCAAAGTAACAGTGCCCGATCGCTGCAGTGCCTGCTCATTTTCGCCAATGGCATCAATCACAAACACATACACCCCTTCTGGCACATCATTTCCCTGGTAAGTCCCGTCCCAGCGGAAGTCTTTGTCTTCCGACTGAAACAACAACAAGCCCCAGCGGGAGTAAATGCGCACCCGAAGGCTTCGGATGCCAAAATATCCTACCTCGAAGTTGTCGTTCGGGCCATCGCCGTTGGGTGTGAAGCCGCTGGGAACATGCAGGGCGATATTATCCAGCAACACAGTAGCGAAAGCCGTGTCAGGACAGCCCTGTGGCGAGAAGGCAATGAGCCGAACGAGGTATTCGCCACGGGCAGGATATACAAAGCTGGGCGACTCATCATCCGATCCGGTATTTCCGAAGCCAAAGTCCCAGGTATAGGTGAGAGCTCCGGTAGAAGTGTTGGTAAACTGCACTTCCTGGGGTGCCCAGCCCAGTTCGGGATCCAGAGTAAATGCCGCCTCGGGGTAGTCGAAGAACTGGTCAACAGTGATGGTGTCGGGAAAACCAGCGCATTCTCCTACATAAGCCGTTGCAATGTAGGTGGTGGTTTGGGTTGGAGAAACAAACAGGATGTCGGTGGTGTCGCCAGTGTTCCAAACATGGTACTCCCCGCCAGAGGCAGTCAACTCAATTTCACCTCCCAAACACAAGCGATTGATGCCATCCAGCTCAGTCTGTGGCCGCGTAATAACCTCAAGCACCACGCTGTCCTGGTTTTCGCAGCCGAAAATATCTCTGCCCACCACGATGTATTCCGTCAGGCTGGTTGGAAACGCAACCGGATCCGGGATCGTGGGATCGGAGAGGCTGGCAGCCGGCGACCAAAGGTAGCTAAGGGCACCAGTTGCCGATAGTTGGAAGGGTTCGCCCTCGCAAATGATGGCATCAGCACCTGCAAGCACCGTGGGCAGCGGCAATACTATGATGATGACACTGTCCTGGTCCTGGCATCCATTTGCGTCGGTAACTGTCAGGAAGAAAGTGGTGGAACTATCCGGGAAGGCCACAGGATCGGCAATCGTTGGATCGGTGAGGAAAGCAGCAGGCGACCAGCCGAACTGAATTGAGCCTGAGCCAAAGAGCTGGATACTGTCGCCGAAACAGATGGCTTCTCCCGGACCTGCCTCCGCCACGGGATTGTCCAGCACTTCCACCAGCACATCCTTAGAGCTGATACATCCCTGGGCACTGGTGGCAGTCACTGTGTAAATAGTGGAAACCAACGGAAAAACCAGCGGACTGGCTATGCTGGTATCGCTCAGGCTGCCGTCATTTGGCGTCCACACAAAGGCAACCCCGTTGTTGGTGTTCATCACAATGGTGTCGCCAAAACACAACGAAGTATCCTCCAGGGTAAATACCTCAAACACTTCGATTTCCACGGTATCTGTTTGCGGACAACCCAAAGCATTTTCCGAATACACAACAAAAAGGGTCGTTGTATCCAGGTTTGTGACCAAAGGATTGGTGATGCCAGGGTTGGAAATATTCGCCCCCGGCAGGGAAGACCAGTTATACAATACCCCATTGGTGGAAGTTACTCCCAAACGGGCAGAACCGCCCCGGCAAACCAGCGTGTCTGTTCTGGCAAACACTTTTAAACTGGTATCTACATTCACCACCACGGTATCCTGAGCAGTACAGCCCTGGACATCTGTGAGGGTAAGAATGTAGGCCCCGGTTGCATTGGCAATGCCGCTGGGGTTGGGAATGGTGTCAGTGGTAATGAAGGATCCTGACGGCGTCCACTGATAGGACTCACCCGGGGTGAGCGTTGTCAGGGCGAAGGTATCTCCTTCACACGCTGTGATGTCGGGGCCTACATCCACTACCGGAGGAGGAAACACCGTGATGGTTTGGTAGGCAGTATCCGCAATGTTGCAACTGCTGGAGTCGGTGATGATGAGCATGACCTCATACACCCCGGCATTTTTGAATTGGTGAACCGGTTCAAACTGTGTAGAAGTGGCACCGCCGTCCGCAAAATCCCAGAACCACTGTGTTTGACCGGGCGTGCCGCCAACATAGCTCTGGTTATCGAACCGAACGAGCAGGGGCGCGCATCCTTCTGTGTTGACGATGATTTGATTAGCCTGGTCGCGGGCAATAAAATCGGCCTCTACCCCGCTCAGGTCGAAGGCCAGCTTGAACACTGCCAGGTTACAGTTGCTGGAGTTGTTGGTCGTGGAATATACGTTGGCTGGCTGGGCGGGGAAGGCATTGGTTCCACCGCAGCTGGCACACACTGCATGATACACCACCCCATTTTTATCAAACCGGCTGGTGCCACCGTCCACGTGGTCGCCATTGCTGGCATTGTTTCCGCCAAAATAGCTGCCATACAAAAGGGTTTGAGCATCCCGGTCGAGCACAATCAGGTAAAAGTCAGAACCATCTGTTGTGCCTTTCACAGCCCCGGCAGTAGTTGGCATTCCGTTGGTGTTGCCCTGGTTGGGCGCCCCGGTATTGGAGTTGGTGCTTCCACCCCAACCGGTGAGATAGACGTTTTCGCACTGGTCTACGAGGAAAGCGGTGGGAGAAATATTGGGAAACTGTGCATTCACAGACCCTACCGTGGTGGAGTAATCGATGTTGGAGAGGTCGCCTTCGAGCTTGGTAATGAACTGCTTGGCACCAACATTTCGGTAAACAGGGCCAGAGGTTGGGTTCACAATCTGCCAGGAGCCGGTGGTTTGCCCGGCCACATAGATGAAGCCATCGTCGTCAGTATCAACCAGGTAAATCTGATCATAGTTTGAGGTTCCCAGATAGGTACACGCCTCGACTATGCCAGTGCCGGGCACCAGTTTTGCCACAAACCCATCGGTGGTACCGCCAGCGTTTGTTGGCTGAATCACGCCCGGCGTAGCCGGGAGGTTAGCACTGGTGCTGCCACCGGCAACCAGGATCCGGCCTCCGGCTCCCACTTTCACCGTATGAACGGCATCTATCCCCGAGCCTCCGAAAAGCCTGGACCAGGTCAGGGCGTTCAGGTTGGGCGTGAGCCGCACCACAGCACCGTCCTGCTGGCCATTGGTGGCACCGCTGCCATGGGTAACCGGAAAATTCGCCGACCTCGTGGGCCCGGCAAAAATGATGTTGTTTGCCCCATCCACGATCACTTCGCCACGGGAGTCATCGCCATAATTGTACTTAGTGGCATTGTAAGTAGAAAAATCATCCGACCAGTTCACGCCATCGTCGCCGGAGCCACCCACATACGTGGAGCCAATCAGGTTTTGGCCAGTGGCTGAAAATTTCGCGACGAAAAAGTCCCAGCCGCCATTAATCGTACCGTCATACGCGTTGAAAGTGGGGAAATTACCGGAATTCGTTCGGCCAAACACCACCAACTGGTCGTTATTGTCCACGATCAGGGAGTGAGGCTGGTCGGAGTTGTTGCCGCCCAGATAAGTGGAGAAAATCAACTGGCTGCCATCAGAGCTAAACTTGGAAATGGTGGCATCCGACTGCCCTCCCTGAAACACTGTCTGAATGGCCCCCACCGTAGGATAACCGCCAAAAACAGAGGTCGCCCCAAACTGAATGCCGCCAGCGTAGGCATTGCCTGCTGTGTCGTAGGTGGCAGTAAAGCCCCAGTTATCGGCAAATGAACCAGTGTAGGTGGAAAAAACAAGGCTCGGGTCGATCACGAGTGGATATTGGTCATCCACACCTTCCGGGAAAACATATTTGACCACGCCATTTTCCAGGGCATAGTGACAAGGAATGACGACCTTTTCCCCGCGAATAATCTGATAGGCTACAGGCGGATATTCGGTGAGCTGCCGCACCGAGGTGTTCAGATACAGCGTGTCATTGCTCAGCGAAATTCCATCAAGGCCTTCGTAGGAGATGGAAACAACCGAGGGGTCCACCCCGGCGTCAAGCATGAAGTCATATTTGAGGGCATCGCCGAAGCCATAAACGCGAAAATCGACCCCTGGCCAGAGGTCGCGGTAGGCAACTGTGCCGTAGAGAGGAACACCTGAAGCCCATTTCGCAGGGTCGTTGCCCATGAAATAGTTGTGGTATTCAGGAAACAAAAGGGAAGGCTCTGCAGTGGGGCTGATATCCGCTCCAGGAAAATTCATGTGAAAAGCATGCCCTTTGAGCAGAGAATCCTCTTCATGAGCCTCTTCGTGGCCATGCCCGTGGGCCGGTATGTGAAACAGCGCGTAAGTCAGGCGGTTGTCTTCAAGGTAGATCTCCCCACCATTAAGCGGAATGGAATATTGAATTCGTTCATCCCATTGCCCCCGGTTCTCAATGATCCTGAGATTGCTGTGGCGCTGGTCAGGCTCCGGAATAAAGATAGGTAACGACCCCTTATTTGCTGGCAGGATGAACCAAACCAAAGCACCCAGGAGGGCCACGAGACTGGCATAACGTACATTAGCATTCATAACAACGGCGATGGGTCACGATGAGAAGACGTAGCAGGGAATGAACTGCTGCATGAGCAAGGTAATTCCTAAGGAAAGATGTACAAAAAACCCCAAAGCCCGAACACTTCGAAGCACTTGAATGAACTACTGTGTCCATTGGCTTGTTTTTCGGGATAATTTGAACAATTTCGGGAACTCCCCATATCGAAACGAAGTGAAACAGATTTTTCGTCCAGGCGACCAAAAAATCTACGACCTGGAAGTAGAACCCCACCAATCTGCCCGTTTCCCAAACGGGGAAGTCCATCCTGTATACAGCACGTTTGCCCTGGCGCAAGATGTCGAATGGGCCTGCAGGCTCTTTGTGCTGGAAATGCTGGAGGAGGGAGAAGAAGGCATTGGCATCTCCCTTCAAATCGACCACCTCTCCCCTGCCCTTATAGGTTCAAGGGTGCGAATTGTGGCTACCTTCGAACGTATCGCTGGCAGCAAAGTCTACTGCCGCTTTGAAGCCTTTCATGGAGAGCGCCTGCTGGCAAGAGGGGCACAAGGGCAGCAAATATTAAGTAAAACCAGACTTTTTGACCTCTTCTCAACCTTGCAAAAGGATCTTTCGTAGATTCCCCCTCTTTTTACAGATCCGCGACCTGCCAGGCATTCGCCCGGAAGCAAGGATCGATTGCTAGATATGAAAACCAAAGGAAGAAACGATACGGTTATTTCCAACCGGAAAGCAAGATTTGAATTCGAGATTCTCGAAACCTACGAGGCTGGCATTATTCTGACCGGCACCGAGGTGAAATCGCTGCGGGCCGGAAAGGCCAACCTGCAGGAAGCCTACTGTTATGTGCAAGACGATGAGGTATTTATCAAAGGAATGACCATCGCTGAATACGACAAAGGCGGCTACAGCAACCATGATCCGCAACGGGTGCGAAAGCTCCTTCTTCGCAAAAAAGAAATAGCCAAACTCCGCAAGGGCCTCGAACAGCAAGGGTACACCATTTCTCCCCTGAAGCTATATTTCAGCGACCGTAACTTCGTCAAAATTGACGTGGGTCTGGCGCGAGGAAAAAAAACCTACGACAAGCGAGAGTCCATCAAAGACCGGGACATGCAGCGCGACCTCGACCGCCATTCGGATTGATCAACCTCTCTTTTTCAGGCTTGCAACCCGATGCCGGGCAATGTAGTTTTAGGCCCCAATTCCTCCTCTCTTTTCATGGAAACCTACTGGTTTATCATTGTAGCAGTATTCATTGCAGCTGGCAGCATAGCTATCGGGGTCACCCGAAACAGGCGCTTTCGGGCCATTGAACTGCGCCATAGCAAACTGGCCGGCTCACTCGGTCTGGAAGTAGCCTTCGCCGATCCCAGGCAATATGCCATTTTCGGTAGCCTGCGTGGTTATCCCATTCGCATTGAACCCGTTAACCTCGCAGAACCCGGCAGCAAACAGCCCGCCTGGCACACCAAAATTCACCTCCAGGTTCAGAACCCGCTTCGGAAAATGATCCGGATCGCGCGCCGCTCTCCACATGCCCACCTCCTCGATCGCATCGTTCCCCTCAACCGCCTCGACTCCCTTGCCCACGACCTCGACCCCTGGATGAACCTCCAGACAAACGACATGATGTTTGCCAGCATCCTCCTCTCCGACGAGGTCAAAATCAGCATTCACCTTGCCTTCCGAAACACTGACGCCGCCATTCTCTACATCGAAGACGATGAGCTCGCATGGGTCATGCCAGGCCTTCTGCTCGATGACACCGCCAGCCAGCTGCTTGCCCTCGCCGCCGACCTGCTCTGCGACATGAAAGACGAGCTGAAGCAGCCTTCCTGACCAGCCTTACCACAGCAGAAGCAACGGAAAAAGAAAAACACCATCCGCCACCCAGCGATATCGCTCATTTTCCCGGAAGTGACCTTCCTCCACCGACACCCAGCACAGCACCACCAGCATGGCAAGAAAAACAGCCTGCGTTTGCAGCTGAATATGCGATTCTGCCTGCACCAAAAAGAAAATGGCCAGGCCAGTCACAATTAACGCCAGGCTCAAAATTGCCCACTTGCTAGCGGCCCTGCCTAGTCCTCTCGCCCAGGAACTGCTATTGGTGGCAGCATCTTCGGGGATTTCGTAGCGGGCCAACAACAACAGATTGAAGAGGGCAAGACAGAAAAACTGGCAGATAACGAGCCAAGTTTCCAGGTAAAAACGCTCCGGTGAAAGCGCCCAGGGTCCTCCCCACACCCCGGAAGTGTAAACCATTGCCACGCCAGCTTCCTTGGCCAGCCAGGGCTTCACCCTGCCTTGCACCCGGCGAATGAGCCAAAAGTGCCCCGCCGCAAGCACCCCTACGGACAGAGCCACAACCAGCATTCCAAGGGGCAAAAACCAGGGAAGCACCAGGGTTCCCAGCACCATCCCTACAGCCCATGCGCGGGAAATCTGGGTAAAATACTGCACATGAAAACGGTGCCGGCCGCTTTGAGCCTGATTGCCGAGGCGCCTGGCATCCAGCAGATGGTCTGTTGTATACATCACCCACACGGCAAGGGGAAGGGCCAGCCACCAGGCGGGCGGCATTTGCACCTGCAGCCACAAGCTCGCCATCCAGCCACAGGCAACTGCGCCAAGCACCACGTCGAGGCTGAGGTATTGAAGCAGCCGCAGGCTGTTGCGAAGGCGGTTCATGGGCAGAGACCAGTGGCCACCTGGCAAATATCGCGGGTTTCGAGGCGGGAAGCGAGTTCTCCCAAAGAATCATGGCTGCCTGTAGGGCGAAAGCCAGGGCGAAAAGCTGCAAAAGGCACCACGACAAAAGCACGCGAAGGATAAGCCGGATGCGGCAATTGCAGGCAGGGATGATCCCAGGTTTGGCGGTGAAACTCGAGCAGGTCCAGGTCTATGAGGCGGTCGCCCCATTTTCGCTCTCTCACCCGGCCCAGATCTGATTCAACAGAAAGAAGAATGTCCAGCAATTCGGGTGCAGAGGTGTGAAAACTGACTTCCGCAACAGCGTTGTAAAACGGAAATCCTGCCACGCCACCCCAGGCAGGTGTTTCAAACACAGGAGAGCAGGCAAGCACCCCAACACCTCTTTCTTCAAGCACAGTAAGTGCTTCCCGGAGGTTGGCCATGCGGTCGCCGAGATTGGTACCCAAGCCGAGGTAGATCATGGATCTCAACAGAAAGGTGGGCGAAATAATCGCAGGCTTTGTGAAGAGCCCCGGTGTTTGGCTGCTGTGCAGACTGACCCATGACCGGGACAGAGCCAAAAAAAACAAGGAGGGAAAACCTCCTTGATTTAGAGCGAGAGACGGGATTCGAACCCGCGACCCCGACCTTGGCAAGGTCGTGCTCTACCAACTGAGCTACTCTCGCGTTTGAAGCGGACACAAATTTGAGGAGGAAAACCTAAACCACCAAATAAAAGCGAAAAAAAATATCGAATTCTGGCTTCTGGAGGGCTTTTTCGCTGGAAATCAAGGGCTTGCACCTGCCATTTTTTGCAGATGAGGTTTCATTGGCAAATGTCCGGAAAATCTGCCAAGTTTGGAGAACAAGGGCTATTCACCTCAAATTCAATTATATGCGCAGTGTTATTCTGTTAATTCTCATTGGCTCATCTTTCCAGGTAAAAGCACAGACCTGGACACCGTTGTTTAATGGCCACTCGCTCGAAGGCTGGGAGCATGTGGGAGAAGGAAAGTTTAAAATCGAAGACAGCATGCTGGTCACTTCAGGCGGCATGGGCTTGCTCTATTATGCAGAACAGCCCATGGCCGATTGCATAATCAGGGTGGTGTACCGGGGCGATCGAGACAACAACGCCGGGGTATTCATTCGCATTCCCGAAAAACCCACCGAACCCTGGATGCCAGTCAACCGAGGGTATGAAGTACAAATCGACGACCGCGGCGATGAGTACCACTGTACGGGTTCGTTGTATTCCCTGACCAAAGTCATGGCTCGCCCCAGCAAGCCGGGGGAATGGAACGTCATGGAAATCACCCTGGATGGCGACCGCACCCTGGTCACGATCAACGGAGTGCTTGTCACCTATTTCCGGGAAGGGGATCCCGTTCCGGCCAAAACCCTCAGCTATGAACCCGAACGCGGCCCCAGGCCTGCCGAGGGGTACTTTGGCCTGCAAAACCATGGTGGCGATGATGTGATTTATTTCAAAGAAGTGAGTTATCGGAAGAGGTTGCAGTGATGACAGTGGGACCAGCCTCTTGCAGTAAAGCGATTTCTTACCTTGTTGAAACAAAAAAAAGCCGCTAACAAGCGGCTTTTCATCATTAAACCAGAAGGAAGAAAAATTTGTACTATCCAACATCCTTAATAGAGCGACAGATGGTTTTGCCAGAGAAAGTCGCCTGCCTGGAGTTGGATCAGGTAAGTTCCGGAGGGAAGTGTATGTGCGGCAATAACCTGCTCCTGGCCGCTCCAGGCTTGCTGGTGCAGGACCCGTCCCTGGGTGTCGATCAGGCGGAGGGTGCCCGTTTGCTCGAAGGGAAGGCGAAGCAGATAAGACCGTGGCTGATCAGTTGGGACCACGCTAAGACTCGCTGAGCCAGATGCTGAGGAAAAATAGCAAGAAGTTGAATAGAAGAAGCTGCCATCGGTCAGACAGATTTTGACCCGGTAAACCACCCACGAAGGATGATCGGTCATCTGGTCTTCGAATTCGAGAATTTCGCCGGCGTCCGGCTCCTGATAACCGCCGATGATGATGAAGGACCGGCCTTCGGTGGAGCGCTCCACGAAATAATGAGAAATATTGGCCACCTGGGGATGAACCCATTGGAGCCACGTGCGCCCGTTCCTGACCTCTGCGCGCAGAGGGGGAGCCGGGTCGGCTGGAGAGGCGAGTTGAAGTGTGGCTGGCTCCACTGATGCCGGATTACCACCCAGCACGGGGCTGGTGGGTATCGTCAGGGTTAGGAGGGAAAACCACAAGAGCAAGCGTCGATTCATAACTTCCACGAACAAATTCGGTGACAGACGAAATGGTCGTTATGTCTCGTCAGAGTTACAAGAGCAAACAAGAGACAATCGAGAAACAATACGAGAAGCAAGGCGATTCAACGTGAGAAAATGTCTTTCCTCGGGGTACAAGTTACAATGAAAACCCAACCTGCTGAGGGCAATGTTAGTTTTGGTAAGAAAATGAAACAATTTTCAGTGCCTCTTATTCCCAGACGAGCGGCGGAGCCTTTCGTACATCGTCAAAGTGCGAAATATTTCTGGAATCCTATGCAGGAGCCTGAGTTAGAAAACGAGGGTACCTGCCCCGTTTTGGATAATTGAATCTTTGTCGGGCGCGATTCTTACAAGCAATCAGGCCTTTCTGCCCAGCACTTCAAAGATATTAAGCCGCTCCTTTTTGCCTTTCACCTCAATTGGGCCCCAGGATTTATACTCAATGAGTTCCTGAACTTTATAGAAAACGAGCTCGCTGATCAGGATAGAATTGGGCGCCTCCCGGGTCAGGGTTTCGATGCGCTTGCCAGTGTTCACGGTGTCGCCCGTCACCGAATAGCTGATTTTGTCTTCAGAGCCCAGGTTGCCGGCCACCACGGTTCCTGCATTGATCCCAATGCCGATGGTTACTTCCCTCCCAAAAGGATGTGCATACCGATCATTGAGGATCCTGCGTTTTTCGAGCATATCCAGCGCGCACAAAACGGCATTCCGCTCGTTGTTCTGGGTCTGAATCGGTGCCCCAAAAGTGGCAAACACTTCATCTCCGACAAACTGATTCACCGTGCCGCCATGCTTTTTCACGACCTCGGTCATGAGGGCATAGTAATCGTTCAAAAAGGTCACCACATCTCGCGGAGCAACCTCTTCACTCATCAGGGTAAAGCCCCGGATGTCGCAAAACAACACGGTGATGTCGCGCATTTCGCCCTCAAAAATGGAGGTGCTGCTGTTGCGCAGGGCTTTTTCCACCACGGGCTCAGGCACATATTTCATGAACAGCTTGAGGATCCTTTCCTGCTCCTCTACTTTACTTTGCAACTCCACCAGCAGTCGCTTGTTAGACATCTGCAGGTTATACACCTGCCGGGCATTTTCAATGGCCACCCTCAGCTCTTGCTCGTCCCAGGGCTTGGTGATATAGCGGAAAATACGGGCATGGTTGATGACATCGATAATGGCCTCTGTGTCGGCAAAGCCGGTGAGGATCATCCGGATGGTGTCGGGGTATTCGTGCAGGGTCCGTTCCAGAAACTGAAGGCCAGTCATGCCCGGCATTCGCTGGTCGGTGATGATGAGTTGCACAGGGTGCTGCCGCAGGATATCCAGGCCCTCTTCTCCGCCGAGCGCTGTGTGAATCGTGTACTCCCGCCGAAAAGTTGCTTTAAAGGAAATCAGATTCTGTGGCTCGTCGTCAACGTAGAGAATGGAGAAATCCTTGGTCATGGTGAGAGTTTCAGGGGGCAAAATGGTAGAAGGTGCAATCATCATGAAGGTCGGTCATCTGGGGAAAGGAGTGGAACCCTGGCGATAAAGTAATCATCTTTTTGACCAAATGCAGGTACTCGTTCGCCAAGCAAAGCATATCTCGCCATTAAATTCTGCAAACCAACGCCAGTAGAAGGTACAGCTTCATTTCTTGGCTGAAAATTATTCTTCACAATCAGTTCGGTGCCCTCCACAAAGAGTTCAACGACCAGCGGCTGGGTTTTGGATACGACGTTGTGTTTTACCGCATTTTCTACCAGAAGTTGCAGGGTCATCGGCGGCAGATGCAGCTCCATCACCTCCTCTGAAAACTGCCAATACACCTGCAAAGCATTGTCGAAACGCACCTGCTGTAAAAACAGGTAGTGCTTCACCACCTGCACCTCTTCCTCCAGCGGCACCGTCATGCCCTCTTTCATTTCCAGAACGTAGCGATACACCCGGGTGAGGCGGCTCACAAAAGCCTCTGCCATGAGTGGGTCCTCCTGAATCAGGGAGCTGAGGGTGTTCAGAGAATTAAAAAGAAAATGGGGGTTTACCTGGTTTCGCAGGGCCTCGTATCTGGACAAAATATGCTGCTTTTCCTGGATGGCGGTTTGCAAAAGCAAAGCCGCTTTTTCCTCACGCAAGCCCTGGTTTTCCCGACCCAGTTGCCAGGCCTCTACCGCCCGGTCCAGTACCAGCTTCAGATCCTGAAACACCCACGGTTTGGTGAGATACTGCCAGGCCTGGGCCTCATTGATGGCCCTCACAATGGCTTCCACATCGCTGTAGCCAGTCAGCAAAATGCGCTTGGGCTCCGGGTAGCGCGCCTTTACCTCGCAAAGCAACTCCACGCCTGTCATGCCCGGCATTCGCTGGTCGCTCACAACCGCTGCCACCGGCCCCTCCTGCTCAAGCAGCCTCAGCGCCTCCTCCCCGCTCAAGGCGGTGATCACTGAATAGTACTTCCGGAACGATGCTTTGAATGCGGTAAGATTCGTGGGCTCGTCATCAATGAACAGAATAGATGGGGTTGTTTGCATGCGATCATTGTTGTGAAAAAAGGCCATTCCCTGCCTCTGCCAACGGGGCTTGTAGCTGCCACATTGCCTCAAAAAGCATTAAGCCTTGGGCGCTTCCCGTGGCAGGGTGATGCGAAACAAGGCTCCATGTGGCTCTGCATCAAGCACTTCAATCGTCCCCTGGTGCTTTTCGATGATGCCAAAACTGATCGAAAGTCCCAGCCCGGTGCCCTGCCCAATGTCTTTGGTCGTAAAAAACGGGTCAAAAATTCTGCTCCTGATCTCCGGCGGAATGCCAGGACCACTGTCGCGGAAGTCGATCTGAATGGCGGGTTGCCGGTTCAAAACGGAATCGCGGGTGGTGATCCAAATATCGCCGATTTTCTGTTTGCTATGCCTCACCGCCTCCGGAGTCGCCACCTCAATGGCCTGAACAGCATTGCTCAACACGTTCATGAAGACCTGGTTGAGCTTGCCGGGCATGCACTCGATTTGAGGAAGCCTGGCATAAGCGCGGTGAATCTCGAAGCGGTCTTTGAGGTTGTTCGAAAGCAGGATGAGGGTAGATTCAATGGACTGATGGACATCCGCCATGATGAGGGTGTCGGTGTCGGAGCGGGCGAATACCTTGAGACCGTCCACGATTTGCTTGGTGCGCTGTGCGCCTTCCTCAATGCCGGAGAGGAGCATTGCCATTTCCTCAAACAAAAAGGGCGCATCGATGGCTTTGCAGGTGGCCTTCAAGGCTGCAAGCTGGCTTGCAGGCTCTTTTGTGGGGTCGAGGTGATACAATTGTTCGAAAAGGCCCCGGATTTCAGAAAAATCTCGCTTCAGAGGGCCTACATTCCCCTTCACAAAGTTAATCGGGTTGTTAATTTCATGGGCAATGCCCGCTGTGAGCTGGCCCAAAGAGGCCATTTTCTCCGACTCTACGAGCTTAGACTGGGCAGATTTTAACTGGTTAAGGGTTGTTTCCAGCGCCTGGTTTTTCTCCTCCAGCAAATCGTGCTGCGAAGCAATGGCTTCCTTCTGGCGCTTCAGTTCGGCAGTTTTGCGAATGATCTCCTTGTGCTGGGCCCAGATCTCCGACGTTCGCTCAAATACAATTTTCTCCAGGTGCTCATTCTGAACATGCAGCCTCCGGGTGTTGAGCTTCACTGTCCCATAGACTGCTGCGGCAATCATGAAGGCATAGCTCAAAAAAGCCCAGGGACTTCGGTACCATGGCGCTGCAATCCGAAAGGTATAGCTCGATTCCACGCTCTCCTGCCCGTACGGGTTTCTTGCTTTCACCCGAAAAACATAGTCGCCGGGCGGAAGAAGGGTATAATCCTTTTTGTTCTCCGCCTTCCAGTGCGACCAACTCTTGTCCCATCCCTCCAGGTAGTAGCTATACAAAACCTCCGACTCGCTTTTGTAGGAGGGAGCGGCAAACTGAAAAGTGATGGCATTGTTGAGGTAGGGCAACTCGGGAACACCAGGGTTGGCGGAGGGAAACCCGTAGTAGAGAATGGAGTCACCACCCGCTGTTACCTGCCGGATCAAGGGCCTGAAAACGGCCTCCTTTCGAATTGGCGCACGGGTATTGAAGGCAAACAGGCCTTCCGGGGTTCCGATCCAGGCATTGCCCGCCGGGTCGAGGTACACCTCACTCCAGATTTCCAGATCGGAAATATCACGGAGAGAAACGCTGTCGCGGGTGTAGTTGCCCAGGCTATCAGGACTCGCCACTTCGAGCCAGCGACGGTTTTCGAGGTATCTCTCAATCCAAAGCCGCTCCTCGCTGTCCTCCACGAGTCGAAGCACCCCGGATTGGTTCTCGCTGCCAGAAATGCCAAGCACTTTCTCCGGATAAAACTGCTGGGTGGGCGCGTCGAACAGGTAAATGCCTCTGTCTGTTGCCAGCGCCAGCTCTCCCCGCCACACATGAAGCCCCTGAGGAACAGGAAAGGTGTCAGGCAGGCGAATGGAGCGATGTGAGCTAAATAAAATTGAGTCTTCGCTGAGTTGGTAACGATGCAACACCAGCGGATGAAGCAGTTCCTGGAGCCATATTTCCCCGGAGTTCGTTTCGACCATGTTGTTGAACCTGCCCGGCACCCGCATTTCCTCCCTGAACTTCCATCGCTGCCCGTCATGGTACAACACCTCTACTCCTTCCATCGCCGAAAGGGCCAGCACATGTCCCGGCATTTGTCTGGAAGCCACGGTTTTAAATAACCCTCTGCCGCCACGTAAGATATTTGCTGTCTCTCCCTCGATCTCCATAAGGCCGCGAGGGGTTGATGCGAGCAGATAAAGACGGCCCCGGCTCTCCACCCTGGTCAGCGTCCAGGTTTCCATTTCGAGGCCTTTGACCGGAACAAACCGGTTGCCGCTTTGGACAAACACCCCCAGCGTTGTGGCAGCATACAAGCGGTTTTGGTGGTGAATGGCGTCGAAAACAATTCCTTTCAACCCGCTTGACTCCCCCCACTGGGTAAGCGGGGCAGAGAGATCAACCCTTGAAATTCCTTTTGACAAAGCCAGCCATAGATTGCCCTGACGGTCCTGGTAGGCGCCCAGCACCAGGTTATCCTGCAGCCCGACCTCGTCGGTGAGGTGCTGAAGAATGCGCCCTTCGGCATTGAGTAAGAAGCAGCCAGATTTTACTGTACTCACGATCAGATTTCCATCGCGGAGGGCAAACATGCCGCTGAGGAAGTACTCCTGGATCTGGCTTGCAATGTCTGTGGGCCAGCTTCGCACAGTCCAGTTGTTGGCAATGTCCACCATCACAAAGCCGCGACCATGGTCGCTGCGGGATCCGCGGTCGAAGCCAAGCAACTTGCCCTTGCCCATCGGCGTGAGTGCTGTAAAGCGAAACCCCTTGAGCTTTTCGCCTCCGGAAACAGGAACAAAATGCTCCTTTTCCCACTTGAGCAAGCCTTCCTCTGCATTTTGTACCAGCAGCTGCCCCCCAATAAGAAACATGCTGTTCCCAGGGCCCGAGTGGGTGGTGGGATAATGCAGCAATTCCGAACCATTCCACCGGTAAAGTTGCCCTTCGTCGAAGCCCCGAAACCATGCCCCCCGGATGTCGCCCATCACCTCAATTCTTTCAGGCAGGCGGTGGGAAGTGGTGTCGATAAGCGGTAGCAGGGAGCGATAACGAAGCCTGCCGAGAGAATCGGGTTCCAGCAGTCCCATTTCCTGAGATCCGCCGACGTAAACTGTCCCGAGGCTGTCAACCGCCAGGGAGCGCACAGCCGCACCATTTGGCAGTGGAAAGAGCCGCCATTGCACACCGTCGTACTCCAGCACACCCCGGAAATTGGCGAAATACATGATCCCACGTGCATCCTGCACCACACCGTAATTGGCAGAACTGGCTTTGTAAATCCGGGATTTATAGTTCTGAATGAAGGGAATGCCCGCACTTTGGCCCCAGGCCGCCCCCAGCCAGATCAAGGTTCCCACCAACAGGGTAAGTCGTTTGGTTTGCATCGTGTTGATCTGATTTTGAATGGCATTATACGGAAGTTTCCTCACTGGCTTCGCTGGCTCCGGATCTTTGCTGCCACGGCCTGTGCCTCCGCCAGGATGGCAGCCTGGTCTGCCTTCAATGCCCGGCCATTTGCCCAAACGCTCTCGCCACGGATCCAAACCCTCTCAAGATCGGAGCTGTTCAGCACGTAAATTAAATGAGAAACCGGGTCGTACATCGGAACGGCATGCGGCTGGTCAAGCCTGTAAACAAGCAAATCTGCCGATTTACCCACCTCAATGGAACCAGTAACAGCTTCCATGCCCAGGGCTTTTGCTCCCTCAATAGTCCCCATCCGCAACCATTCAACAGCTGGGAGGATTGTGGGGTCTTCCCTCACCCCTTTTTGGAGCTTTGAGCCAGTTTGGAGCTCCTGCAATAAGTTTAGGTCGTTGTTGGAAGCCGCCCCGTCTGTGCCAACCGCTACTGTTACCCCTGCAGCACGAAGGTCGGGAACGGGGCAAATGCCACTGCCAAGTTTCAGGTTACTTTCTGGGCAATGGGCGACTGCAACCCGGTTGTTGGCGAGCCGACGAATGTCGGCCGGGGAAAGATGAACGGCATGGGCAGCCAGCGTTCCGGCATGGAGCAACCCCAGGCTGTCGAGCCAGGCAACCGGAGTGGAACCATGGGCATGCAGGCTGTTGTCGCGTTCGCTGCGCGTTTCTGAAACGTGAATCTGGAGCAGCAGGCCCTCTGCCCGGGCCAGTGAGTCACAAGCCCGGAGCAGCGATTCGGAGGTAGCATAGGGCGAGTGCGGGGCCACCGAAACCTCCACCAGCGGATGGCCTTTCCATTGCCTTGCCAGCTCTGCAGTTCGAAGAATGGCATCATGGCCCGTTGGGCTGGACGGGGTCGGGAAGGAAAGCACTCCTTCCCCAATCAGCACCCGGATTCCCATCTCCTCAGCAGCACGGGCCACTTCATCTTCAAAGAAATACATGTCGGCGAAGGCCGTGACGCCATGAGAAAGCATGTCGAGGATGGCAAGCCGGGTTCCGATGCGCACATTTTCTGCGGTCATGAACCTGGCCTCGGCGGGCCAGATATGATCCTCAAGCCAGGATTGCAGCGCCACATCGTCGGCCAGGCCGCGAAAAAGGCTCATCGCTGCATGGCCGTGAGTATTGATCCAGCCCGGAGTCACGAGCTTGCCGCGGCAGTCGATGATTTCAGCAGCTGAATAGGAAGGGGCCTGGTTCATTGGCCCCACATAGACAATGATGCCATTTTTCACCAGCACCAGGCCCGATTCCCAGCGGTGGTCAAGGCTGTCGGCACACAGCACCCAGCCACCTTCCAGGGCAAGGTCCACCTTTTCCGCCTGAGGAGGCAACTGGCAACTGAAAAATAACAGCGCCAATGACCAGAAGCATATGCCCTTGTGAGGGAATGAATGTTGGTTCACCTTCACTTTTGTGTATATTTGGTTCCGTCAAATCAATCAATTCACCTATTATGAACCAAGCCTTGCAACGGTTTGTCTTGAGCCTGATGGTGCTCTCCCTTTGGACTTCTTCTTTTGGGCAAACGAGCTCCACCGACGAGGAAGCTGCTGCCCTGACGATGCTGAAAGCCTTTGTCCAGGATTATCAAAGCCTGACCGAGACAAAGAACAAGCAGGCTGTCTTGCAGCACTTCCATCCAGAAGCGACTTCCAACCTTTACGTGTTCAATATCAGCGGCCAATCGAGGGTTCTCAATGGGAATGTAAGAGCCTTTGAGGCGTATCTCGACAACCTGCTCCGATCGCCAAATTTGCTCAATGTTTACGAGATGACCGGCACCCCCATGGTCAACATCAGCGGAAATGTCGGTACGCTCACCTACCAGGTGAAGTATGAGCTGAAGGAAGAAGACGGTATCTGGGTGAAAGGGAACGAGCTGGTGACCCTTGCCGTGGAAAAAATTGGCGGCAAATGGCTGATCGTTCACTATACCATCGTGCAGATCGAAGACGAAAAACTCAAAGGCACCTGTGTGTGTGAGCTCTTTATTGGGGAAGGTGAAAATGCAGAAGTGGTGTCAAAAACGGTCGTGCCCAGTGGAAGAAGCTACACCACCAAATTCGATAACTTCGTTTTCCGCACCGCCGAAAATGGCGATTGGATCATCAAAACACCCACCCAATCCTTTAAGCGGCTCACCACTGGTCGCCTGGTTACCGTGGGAGAAGACGGCGACGAAGTAGAACTTGGCATTGTATCAAGCCGCAAAGAGGCTGTGCTGATGATCCTGACCAAAGGTCTTTACAAAGATTCCTGCGCCAGGATCAAATCCAACTAAGCTTCAGCGATTGAAATAAAGCGGCCTGCCAGTCGCCTAAGCCAGCCTCCGGGAAACCTTCCCGGAGGCTGTTTTCATTTGACGAGGCAGGCATTTGCTGCTGCCTGCTGACTTCTGTCATCCTCCTTTTTCGCTATCTTTCGGGCGGCATAGAACTTCCTGTTTTTCCTTTCGTATTTTTGCAAAACTTTCAGAACTTACCGAAAGTTTTGCCAACATCAGCCCCTTTCTTCCTTCGCTATGAACCTACTTTCCACGCTACTCGATCAGCAAAAACTCAGCCCTCAGGAAAGCGCCATTGCGCGGAAAGTGACTCAGGGTGTCCGGATCACGGATGAGGAAGGCGAATTTTTGTTCCAACACCCAGATCTTTCCTTCCTGGGCCTTCTTGCCAATCATATCCGCCAGCAGCGCCACGGCAAGACCACCTACTTCAACCGCAACTTTCACCTGGAGCCGACAAATGTTTGCATTTACACCTGCAGCTTCTGCTCCTATTCCCAGCGAATCAAGAAGCGGGAAGACGGCTGGGAGCTGTCGCTCGAAGAAATGATGGATCAGGTGAAGAAATTTGACCACAAGCCGGTTACAGAAGTTCACATCGTGGGGGGCGTGCTGCCTCAGTACAACCTCGAATTCTACGAATCGTTGTTTCGTGCCATCAGGTCGCACCGCCCCGGGTTGCACATCAAAGGTCTTACCCCTGTTGAGTACCACTATATTTTCAAGAAAGCCAAGGTTAGTTACCGCGAAGGCCTGGAGCGGCTTATTTCTGCCGGGCTGGACAGTATTCCCGGCGGCGGCGCCGAAATATTCGACGAGGAAATTCGCAAAGAAATTGCAGGCGGAAAATGCAGCTCTGACGAATGGCTGGAGCTACACCAGATAGCCCATGAGCTGGGGCTGCGCTCGAACGCCACCATGCTTTATGGTCATGTGGAGACCTATGCCCATCGCATTGATCACCTCCGGAGACTTCAAGAATTGCAGGACAAGACAGGCGGTTTCCAGACCTTCATCCCGCTCAAATTCCGCAACCAGAACAATGAAATGTCGCATTTGCCGGAGGTGTCGGTGATCGAAGACCTGAAGATGTATTCGGTGAGCAGAATTTACCTCGACAACTTCGACCATATCAAAGCCTACTGGCCCATGATTGGCCGCCAAACGACCCAGCTGTCGCTTTCATTTGGTGTGAACGACATTGATGGCACCATTGATGACACGACCAAAATCTACTCCATGGCCGGAGCCGAAGATCAAAACCCGGCGATGAGCACTGAGCAGCTGGTGCACCTCGTGCATCAGGCTGGCTTCGAGCCAGTGGAACGCGACACCCTTTATCAGGTGCTGCAATCCTTCCCTGAGCCTGTTAGGGCCTAACTCATTTCCCCCTCTGGTTAAAGAGCCAACCTGCCCCTTTTCAGGTTCCATCAGATCTCACATTTTTCAACCGATGCTAACACTCTATTTTCTCCGTCACGGCCAAACCGACTTCAACAAACAAGGGATTGTGCAGGGAAGCGGAATTGACTCAGAGTTGAATGAAGAGGGGCAAGCCCAGGCGGAAGCATTTTTCAATGCTTACCAGGAAATTCCTTTCGAGGCCGTGTATGGCAGCCTGCTTCGCCGCACCCACCAGACACTGGCGCCGTGGACCCACAAAAAAGGGTATCAGATGCACCAGCATGTCGGGCTAAACGAGCTGAGTTGGGGAGTTCATGAGGGCCAAAAACCCAATATCCTGCACCGGGATCGCTTCCGGGCAACGCTAAAAGCCTGGGAGGAGGGCCAGCTCCACGCAAGGGTAGAACGCGGCGAATCGCCCATCGAAGCCTGGGGCCGCGCCGAGCACCTTTTCCATCGCTTAAGGGCAGACTATGAGCAGCACCACATTTTGCTCTGTTCACATGGCCGGCAGCTTCGGGTCATCCTGTCGGGACTGGTTGACAGAGACCTTTCCCAGATGACCAAATACGACCATGACAACACTGGTCTGAGCATCGTTCACCTCGACAGGGGAGGCATTGCCAGAATTGAAAAAATCAACGACACCAGCCATTTGTGAGGCAAGCCTGTCCTTTCAGAATCAAGCCATTACCCCATGCCTGATATTGCCCTCGTTTCCTATATCAACACGCGGCCCTTTGTGGATGGCCTGGAAGCTGCATTCGCTGGCCGTGAAGAGGTTCGCCTCCACCTGATGCCGCCAAGCAGTTGTGCCAGGGCTTTATTCGATGGGCAAGCTCAACTCGCCCTGGTCCCCGCGGGAGCTTTGCTTGGAGGACCCCGTCTAGCCCTGCTGCCCACCTGGTGCATCGGGGCAAATGGTGCTGTTGATTCGGTGTTTTTATTCGCCCAGCGGCCCGTTGAAGAATTGGAGCAGGTGTGGCTCGACCGCCATAGCCGCTCCTCCAACGCCCTGGCCCAGATCCTGATGGTCCATCACTGGCAAAAGGAAGTTCGATGGCTGGAGCCTGCCAGGAAGCATTTTGAACAAATCCAGGACAATATGGGCGGCATTGTGATTGGTGATGAAGCCCTGAGGATGCGCGGGCAGTTTCCCTTTCAATACGACCTGTCGGCAGCGTGGAAGGAGATGACGGGCCTGCCCTTTGCTTTTGCCGTGTGGGCTTATTTGCCGGGAAATCTCTCCGCCAAAGAAATTGAACAGATCGAAGGAGCCCTGAAGCAGGGAGTTGCCCACCGCGAAGCTACCGCCGAAAAATGGGCCGCCAGCTTCGGGATGGAGGTTGACGCGGCAAAACATTACCTCACGGCCTGCATTGATTATCGCTTCGACGAAGGAAAGCACCGCGCCCTCGACCTGTACCTGAAGCTAATGAAGGAACTGCCACAGGCCGTTCGCCAGCCCGGATAAATTCATTGTTAAAAAACGTGCCCTTCTGCCCCCGGAAGGTCGTCTCTGCGTGTCCGGCAAAATCCACGTTTGACAAGTTGCCCTGGCGTGTTACCTTTGGAATAACGACAATGCGAAAGGAGGAAAAGTCGGAAAGCGCGAAACGGATGTAGGCACTGATCATCCTGAGCAGGCGAAAGCATCCCCCGCATTTCCCCCTACCCTCCTTCCTCTTCTGTCAACTCTGCCATCTCTGTCAACTCTGTCATCTTTGCCATGCTCCGAATCACCTACAAAGGCCGCGATGTGGCCACCTGGAAACTGCGAGGCATTTTCGCCCGCCTTAAACCGCGGACCTTCCGCGTGGACGGTCTGATCATCGCCATCGAAGACGATTTTTGACCATGTTTTTTCACAGCTGTGCCCCTCAAAAATTCCTCGCCCTGTTGCTGGGGCTGATGCTTGGGTCTGGGGCCTGGGCGCAGGAAGGATCTCCCTACGAACTTTCCCTCAAGACGGAGGGGGCAATCATTGGCTCATCTATCCTGATGGTTGGCGGCGTATGGGCTTTGCACAACAGATCAGCTCCCTTTGAAGCCACCGAGTTGGCCGGGCTTGATGCTGCGCAGGTTTGGGCATTCGACCGCGTAGCTACCCGGCTGCTGGATCCATCAGCAGGCACCCGATCTGATGCAGGCTTGCTGACTGCTGCAGGCCTTGGTCTGACAAGTTCGCTGCTGGCACCTGCCATTAAAAAAGAGGCCAGGCCACATGGCGGCCACTGGCTGATCCTCCCGCTGATGTGGTGGGAGACCAATACCCTCACCTATTTAGCCACTGACCTCACAAAGCTCTCCTTTGGCAGAACCCGGCCCTTCGTTTATCAGGCTGATGCTCCCCTGGAAGACAAGCTGGAACTGGATGCGAGAAAATCGTTTTTCTCCGGCCACACGTCCCTCACGGCTGCCAATGCCTGGTTTGCGGCCAGGGTGTTTGCCGATTATTTCCCGGACAGCAAATGGAAGCCTGCTGTATGGGGCCTCGCTATTGCTCTTCCAGCCTGGGTTGGCACGGAGCGCGTGCTGGCCGGGAAGCATTTTCCGAGCGATGTTTTAGCTGGCTATGCGGTTGGGGCCTTCACAGGATTGCTGGTGCCTGCACTTCACCGCCGTGCTTCCGGGCAAATTTTTCCGGGCAAATGGGCCGCCTCCGTTGAATGGGCAGCAGTCCCGGGCGGGCTTTGTATGAGATGGTGAAATTCATCCCTCCACAAAAGCCTGGAAGGCATCGCGGTAGGAGTTGCTGATTGGGATCTCCTTTCCACCGATTTTGATGCGGTGATTTTGAACCAAATCAATGTGGCGAATGCCAACAATGAAAGATTTATGGACCCTCATGAAGCGATCAGGCGGGAGTTTCTCGAGGATTTTGGTCATACTCATCAGCGTCAGAATTTTTTGCTTCGGCGTGTGAACAGCCACATAATCGCGCATTCCTTCAATGAAGAGGATGTCCTCCAACTCCACCTTGAAGTAGCGGGTGTCTGATTTGATGAATAAAAAGCTGCCAAACTCTTCTTTGGCGATCTCTGGCTGCTCGTCCCGCGCTTTTTGCTCGCGAAAGGCCTTGTTTACTGCTTTGAGAAAGCGATCGAATAAAATGGGCTTTAGCAAGTAATCGAGGGCATCCCGCTCATAGCTGTCCACTGCATACTGGGAATAGGCGGTGGTGAAAATAACCATGGGCATGGGATGGAGACTTTCGAGCAGTTGCAAACCCGTGAGATCAGGCATGTGAATGTCGAGAAAAACGAGGTCTGCAGGCTCGTTGCGAAGCCGCTCCAGCGCCTGAAGGGGGTTGGCATAGGTGCCAACAAGCTCCAAACCGGGAACCTTGGCGGCAAAATGCCGGATCACTTCGAGCGCCAAAGGTTCGTCGTCGACGGCGATACAGCGGAGGGTACTCATATCCTGATGTTGAGTTGAATGAAAAAGTCGTGCATTCCCGGCTGAATGCTCAGGTCGTAAGAAGCCGGATACAACAGTTCCAGCCGCTTTTTCACGTTATCCAGCCCAATTCCTCCCACTTCTTCCCTGGCAGGCGTGTTCACCTCGTGCCAGGAATTTCGGACAGAGAACACCATTTGGCGAGGTTCTACTGCCATGGAAATCCACACGAAGGAAGCATGGGCGGTGGAAATGCCAAATTTGAAGGCGTTTTCGACAAAGGGAATAAGCAGCATGGGAGCAATTTGCCGCCCGGAGATTTCGCCGGTCACCTCCATCCGGATTTCGGTTTGCTGATCCAGGCGCAGGCGTTGCAGGGCAATATAATGTTCAAGATGGTCCAGCTCTTTTTCGAGGGGTACCTCGGTGTCGTTGCTGTCGTAGAGCATATAGCGCATCAGCAGGGAAAGTTTTGCGATGCCCTCTGCGGTGGGCTCATCGTTGTTGCGAAAGGCCAGGCCATAAAGGCTGTTGAGCACATTGAACAAAAAATGCGGGTTGATCTGATGCTTCAGCGCCAGCAATTCGGCCCGGAGTTTCTCCTGCTCCAGGTCCCGCTGCACCTGCCGGTCGCGAAACCAGGCAGCAGCAAAGCCATACACATTGGCCATGAGGAGCATCCCGCCGTTGAGCGCCAGGTTGGTCGGGATCCAGCCCCCAACGTTTCGAGCAGTTCGCAGGTCGCCAGCCACTCCACCCGCCCAATAGCCAAACCAGGTGTCGAGCAGGCTTTCAGCCATGACAAAACCAGCCAGCCATACAAGGTTTCGCCACAGCAAACGGAGCACCCAGTTGCGGCCCAGCAGCCGGGGCATGCCCCAGTTGGCAAATCCGTAGAACAATAGCAGGTTCAGAAAAAAGCCGTAAAGGAAAAACAACAGGGTTTCCCGTTGGCCGAACAGCTTCAGTGAAAAGGCCCCCATTCCCAGCGGCTCTGGGCAAAACAGCACAAACACCACCCCCCAAAAGAGGAAGTGCCCACCCACATTGATCAACTTTCCGATCCTCAACGCCATAGCTGCAACCTAGCATTTCCCCCCCGAAGGGCCAACCGAGCTGGTCGAGACAAGCCCGCGGTTGGCAGAGATTTTTTTCAGAAAAAGGTTTCTCTTTACCTTTGAAGCCTCATCTGCCTGATAATCCTTCCCTCATGACACGCTTTCCTGCTCTCCTCGTTGGTATTCTGCTGGTATCCTCGCTACTTTCCTGCCAGCCATCAGCAAGTGACCCCATGGCTTCCCTCGGCGATGGCCTCTACGCTGTTCTGACCACCCGCCACGGCGAAGTTGTGATGAGACTGGCACAGGACAAGGCCCCGCTCACCGTGGCCAATTTTGTAGGGCTTGCAGAGGGCAGTATTCCCAACAAGATCAAAGGGGCGGGCGAGCCTTATTTCGATGGTCTCACTTTCCACAGGGTGGAGCCAGGGTATGTAATCCAGGGAGGTGACCCTCTCGCCAATGGCCTCGGCGGGCCCGGCTACCAGTTCCGCCAGGAAATTCACCCTGATCTCTCGCATAATGTGGCAGGAACTTTGGCCATGGCCAATGCCGGCCCGGGCACCAATGGCAGTCAGTTTTACTTCACCCTCGCCCCCCTCCTGATGCTGGACGGCAGCTACAATGTGTTCGGGTATGAGACTCACGGGCTTGAAACCATCTACAAAGTTCAACGCGGAGATACCATTCAGTCTCTGCGGATTGTCCGCAAAGGCGCTGAAGCTGAAGCGTTTGATGCTCCCACCGTTTTTCAGAACAATCAATAGAGGCCGGGCTGACCGGCTGAGTCGGCCTCTTCTTCCCAGTCGGGAGCATCTTCCAGCTTGCTCAGGGTAGTTGAATTGAGCAGGGTAAACTCGCGTACCCCTGCTTCTTCCGGCACTTTTACCCTGCGAATTTCTTCAGGCAAAACATCCTTCAGTTTCAGCAGGGCAACATTTTCAACGTGGGCTGTGTGTGGAAACATGTCCACCGGCTGCACTTCGAGCAGTTCATAATAATCGGCCATCATGGCGATGTCGCGGGCCTGGGTGGAAGGCTTGCAGCTCACATAAATGATCCAGGGAGCCTGCATTTCCACAAGCCGCTGCACCACCTGCGGGGCCATTCCCTGGCGGGGCGGGTCGGCCACAATCACGCTGGGTTTGCCTTCTTTTGCCACAAGTTCCGGGCTCAGAAGGTCTTTCATGTCGCCAGCATAAAAGGAAAATCCTTCTTCGAGGCCATTTTCCCGCACATTTTCCCAGGCATCCTTCACGGCAGATTCCACATACTCAATTCCCACCACTTTCTCCGCCCAGGACTTGAGGAAAATCCCGATGGAGCCGGTACCGGAATAGAGGTCATACAGGAGGGGCGTTTTGGCGGATTCATCCCCCAGAATGTCCATCAAAAAGCGTTTTACAACACCATACAAGACCGTTGCCTGCCGGGGATTTGTCTGGAAAAATGAAGTTGGCCGAATGCGGAAACGGTAATCGCCGAGCGCCTCGGTGAGGGCCTCACTGCCTTTCCAGACCTCGTAGGGGAGATCGGTGTAGTAGTTGTTGGCTTTGGTGTTGACGATGAGAACGAGGTGGGAAATGAAAGGAAATCTGGATTCAAGGTGGGCAAACAGGTCAGAAACGGCTTTTCTGGCGGCTTCGCTTTCCTCCCCAATAACGAGGATCACCATGAGTTCCCCGGTGTGAGCGCTTGTTTTGAAGGCAAGTTCGCGGAGGAGGCCCTGGTGGCTGTGATGGTCAAAAAAGGACAGCCCCTGAGCCCGGGCATAATTTCGCACCTCCACCCGAATGGCATTTGTTTCGGGATGATGCAGGTGACAGGTATCAATGTCGAGGACTTTGGAAAAATTCCGGGCAATGTGATACCCCAGGCTCCGCTGGTCGGGGTCTTGGGTACCAGCATGAAGATCCGGGATCCAGCGCTCGGTGCTGAAGGAGAATTCGGTTTTGTTCCGGTAAAAAAAGATGGGATCCGAGCCTAGGATAGGGGAAAAACGCCGGGGGCTTAGTTTGGCGATTCGCTGAAAAGCCTGCCTAACCTGGTTTTCTTTGAAGGAAAGCTGCGCTGGGTAATCCAGATGCTGCCATTTGCAGCCGCCGCAAAGCGGGAAGTGCGAACAGGGAGCCTCCACCCTATGCGGTGATGGCTTGATGAGCTTCTCCACCCGCCCGATCAGCAGTTTCTTTTCCATCCGGAACACCCGCACCAGGGCCACATCTCCTGGCACGGCTCCTTCCACAAATACGACCTGGTTGTCGTGCCTTGCCACTGCCCTGCCGTCGGTTGCGGCGTCCAGCATGGTCATTTCTGCCGAAAACGGCGTGAGTTTGTTCCTTCTGCCCATGCTGCAAAGGTAAGGAGAATGGCAAAGGAACAAAGCAGGCCCCGAGAATCCCCTTTCTGCGGGAATCCCGGAAATTTCTGCGCCTCTGTTCACGAACTTTTTCATTTACCGGAAAGATCCTGACCATTCTTTGATAACTTCCGGCAGGTTTTTTAGCGAAATACCCATGCTCCGACTGCTCCTCCTGGCCCTGCTGTTTGCTCCGGGCTGGATGTCCGCCCAAGTGCCGGACAATTTTTCCGATGGCAATTTTCTCAACCCGGATTGGGAGGGTGATACAGCCTTGTTTGTCCAGGAAAACGGCCTCCTGCGCTCCAATGGCCCCGCCGTAACCGCTACCCTGGCCATTTCCACTGCCCTTCCGGCTTTTGCGGAAACCGAATGGCGGCTCACCCTTGATTATGCCTTTGCTCCCAGCACCACCAACTTTATCCGCTATTACCTCAGCTCCGACCAGCCTGACCTCAAAAATGCGCTGAACGGGTACTTTGTTCAGGCAGGAGAAACTGGCAATGCCGACAGTTATGACCTGTTCAGGCAAAACGGGTCCACCACTACCCTGCTGATTGACGGGGTGGCCGGCAGAGCTGCCACCACGGTTCAAACAACCCTGCGCATCCGGCGCGACAACCAGGGAAACTGGCGGCTGGAGTCCAGCGACGAGAACGGGAACTGGCGTTTGGAGGGAACAGCCACCGATAACAGCCTCCCTGCCACTGGGCAGGCCGGTGTCTATGTCAGGCACTCTTCGACGAGAAACCAGAGCTTTTTTTTCGATGATTTCTATGCTGGTCCCTGGGAGCTCGACCTCGTGCCCCCTGAACTGGCGCAAGTTGTGGCCCTGAGCGAATCTGTTCTGGCAGTCACCTTCAGCGAGCCCATGGACAGCGCCTCTCTTGTCATTCCCTCCAGCTTCGTGGTGGACCAGGGAATCGGGGCCGCTTCGCAGGTGCTGTGGCAAAACAGCCAGCAGGTTCAGGCGATTTTTTCACAGGTCTTCCAAAGCCAGCAGGCTTACCAGCTCACTGTGAGCAATGTTGAGGACCTGGCAGGAAACCTCATTTTACCGGGCAGCAGCCGCAGTTTTCAGTTTGTGGCCCCTCCGGAATATGTGTTTGGAATGGTTCGGATCAATGAAGTGATGTTTGACCCCACCCCAGCCAACCAGCTTCCGGAAGTGGAGTATGTGGAGCTGTTGAACAGAAGCCCTTTTGTGCTGAATCTGAGCGGCTGGACCCTCTCCCACAGCAGCGGAAGCGGTACCCTGGCTTCTGCGACCCTCAGTCCGGGCGGCTATTCCCTTCTCACAGCCCCATCCGACACCAGCCTCTTTTCGCCCGTTTCAGCAACCGCAGTGAGCCCCTGGCCCTCGCTTGTCAACACGGGCCGCACCCTCCTGCTCACGGCTCCTGACGGCACCCTGATCGACTCGTTCAGCTACAAACCGGAGCTTTTCTCCGTTGTGCTAAAGCGCCTTGGCGGCTTTTCGCTGGAGCTCATCAACCCCGGCAATCTGAGCTGCCCGCCCTCCGCCAACTGGGATGGCGCTTTGCTGCCGGTCCAGGGCAGCCCGGGCCTGCCCAACACGCTGCTGGATACCTTGCATAACTCCACCCCAGGCGAAGCCTTGTTTGCCGAAATTGTCGGACCCAACCTGATCCGGGTTTGCTTCTCCGTTCCGATGAACCCTGTTTTTCTGGCTGACCCCACCCGATATGAACTGGAGGGATTTGGCCCGGTGGAAGAAGTTGAGATTGAAGGATCTCAAGCCCGGTGTGTGCTGCTAAGTTTTGGGGCCACAATTCCGGCTGGTCAGGTGTTTCAGCTGCGAATTGATGGACAGGAAAGCTGCTTTGGCGTACCTGGCCCCACCCAAAGGCTACCCGTTGTGAAAGGATTGGCCGCAGTTGCAGGGCAGGTGTTGATCAATGAAATATACCCGGACGAAAATCCCAGCCGGGGCCTGCCCGAGGCGGAGTTTCTTGAATTATTTAACACCACCGACCAATATCTGGACATCAGCGGCGGCGGCATTTCTGATGGCGGAGCCATTGAGACCTGGGCAAACGCCCAAATTGGACCGAATGGCTACCTGATCCTGTGCGACCGCGACGACTCCCTGGCTTTTGCAGCCTTTGGAAATGTGCTGACTGTTGATGCCATGCCTTCCCTGAACAACAGTGGCGACAGCCTTTCCCTGTATGGGCCGGGCGGCGAGCTGTGGGACAAGGTTTTCTATTCCAGCGACTGGTACCTGGATGCAGCGAAAGCTGAGGGCGGGTATTCCCTGGAAAAAATCAACGCCAGCCTGGGAGGCTGCAACCTGCCGGGCAACTGGAGGGGAAGCGCAGCATCTGTGGGAGGAACGCCCGGACAGTTGAATTCAGTGGCAGGCTCCTATGCTGATACAGAAGCTCCAACCCTTGATCTGATAGGATTCCTGGATCGTCAAACAATGGTCCTGGCCTTTTCGGAGGAAATGGGCCCTTCTCTGGAAGAAGCTCAGCAATACAGGGTCGAGCCAGACGGATTGACTCCTCTGGCAGTTTCCACCAACAAAGGCCGAACCCAGGCTGTTTTGCTATTTCAGGATGAATTTGCCGAAAATATCCTCTATACCATTATTGCCAGCGACTT
The DNA here is from genome assembly GCA_041741415.1 of Bacteroidia bacterium. Lineage (GTDB taxonomy): Bacteria > Bacteroidota > Bacteroidia > J057 > J057 > JANQTF01. The sequence goes on from JBGSKC010000051.1 coordinate 92,429, forward strand.
ATCCGACTGCAGCGGCAACACAGCCACCTTTACCAAAGCCTTTGGACTGCCAGTGCCTGCCCAGCCTGGCGATGTGTTGCTGAGCGAGATTTTGCCCAACCCGTTCACTGGAGGCAGCGATTTCGTGGAGATCTACAATGCTTCTGATAAGATTCTGGACCTGAGCGAATGGAATCTGGGGGAAATCGTTCCGGGTACGGATTCTATTTTCAATGCTGATCCGCTGGCGGAGCAGACCGTGATTTTTCTTCCCGGCGAATACATCTGCCTGACTGCTGATGAGCATTTCCAGCGGGCGACCTATCTGCCGCCTTCCGGCGCCAATTTTTGGGAGATGAGCGCCTTCCCGAGCTATGATGATGCAGAAGGAGAGGTGGTGTTGTTCACAGAAGGCGGGATTGTGCTGGATCGCTTTGCTTATCAGGATGAATACCATTATCCGGATTTGCGCGACGAAAACGGCATTTCCCTGGAGCGCCTTTCCTTTTTCGTTCCAACCCAGCAGCCTGACAACTGGCATTCTGCAGCAAGTACAGTTCGCTTTGCAACACCCGGATACCCCAACTCCCAAAGAACAGAACAGGGTCAGCCGGGCGAGGCCCTAGTGTGGCTGGAACCAGCTGTTATTACTCCGGACGGCGACGGGAACAACGATGTGCTGGCCATTCAGTATGCGTTTGATCTCCCCGGAGAAAATGCCCGTGTAACGATTCTGGACCGGGCAGGCAGGGTGGTCAGGGAGGTTCGCAGGCAGGAATTGCTTGGAACCGCACCTGGTTCCTTTTTCTGGGATGGCCGCTCAGAGGCGGGGCAGCGCGTTCCGGTTGGTCCATATGTGGTGCTGTTTGAAACAACCAACCAAAACGACGGAAGCCGGAATTTATGGAAACTGGTGGTGGTAGTGGGAAGCTAAATTAATCGGCGGCTCACTTGTGAATGGGAAAAAACTGTATATTTGAATCTGTCTAACGCGAGAATAGCTCAGTTGGTAGAGCATCAGCTTCCCAAGCTGAGGGTCGCGGGTTCGAATCCCGTTTCTCGCTCCTTTTGAACAAACAGCCTCCGAATCCAGGGATTCAGAGGCTGTTTTGCTTTTTCAGGCTTGGGGGCCTGAGCAAACCCCGAAAAATGCGTGCAGGTCATGTTGCCGGAGATCCCGAAGTTGGCGCCATGATCAGAAGAGATATTTTGTGGAAGAGCATCATAGAGGACCTTTTTGAGGACCTGATGAGCTTTTTTTATGCAGGTCTGGTCAATGAGCTTGACCTGAGCAGGGTGGAATTCATGGACAAGGAGCTTCAGCAACTGTTTCCGGAGTCGAACCGGGGAACTCGTCATGCCGACCAACTCGTGAAGGTGGCCTGGAAAAACGGTGCTGATCTATGGCTGTGGATTCACATTGAGGTTCAGGGCTACCACGACAAGAAGTTTGAGGAGCGGATGTTCCGATACTATTACCGGGTATTTGAAAGGTACGGAAAGGCGGTGGAAGGACTTGCCCTTCTAACAGATACCCGGACAGCCTACCGGCCAAGCCAGTATCTTCAGGTAGGAGTCAAAAGTAAAATTCAGTACGATTTCTACTCCGTGAAAGTCATCGACCTGGATACCAACGAATTAGAGGCTAGTGACAACCCGTTTGCTTTGGTATTGCTCACCGCCAAGGAGCTTGCAAAAAGCAGCGGATGGAGTGACGATGAATTGGTTCAGGCCAAGATGCGGCTGGTCAGGCGCTTGCTAAAGGCCGGAATAGGCAAGTCGAAGATTGCAGCCATCCTGAACTTCATTAAATTTTACGTTCATTTTTCAGATCCGGCATTAAGCCTTATTTTTGAAAAACAGGTTGAGCCACTCATTTACAAACCCGCTACCATGGGAATCATCGAGGCTATTCAGGAGGAACTTAAGCGCCAGGCCTATACCCAGGGCCTCAAGGAGGGCCGTAAGGAAGGCGTAAAGCAGGGAGTTAAGGAGGGGGTTAGGCAGGGAAAAGAACTTGGAAAAACTCTCGGAGAAAAGAGAGGAGAGAAAGTGGGAATGGAGAAGCAACTCGCTCTTATGATCGCCCATTTTTTTCATAAGGGGCTGGAAATCAAAGAAATTGCGCAAAGGCTCGACATCCCTCCCGCCAAGGTAAAACGCTTCATGGCTAAATACCCGGACCTGTTCGAGCCAAAATCCTGAAAGGCCCGGGAGAAGAAGAAGGCTACTTTAGTTACAGCCGCAACCGCCTCCACTCTTGCTTCCATCCGCCCCGGAAGCTCCTTCCCTGTAACTTTGCATATCCAGCTCGAACTGCTCCACAGGGCGTTTGCCCACAGACATTTCCGGGTCTTCCAGGTACATCCGCTGATAGCCAGCTACCGACACGCAGGAACCGAGAATAAAGGACAAAAGCACCAGGCTGATGGTGAGGATTCCAAAGGTTCTTCTCATGAGGGCTGCAGATTTACGGGTTAACCTGCACAAAATATCGCTTTTCGCGGTCATTCCAGGTAAGTTTTACCCGCTCCACCTGGCGAAGCCAGCGGTGGTCGAGAAGCAGCACCATAATTTCGCGGCCGCGAACCTCATCTATCTGCCCAAGAAAAAATCCCGAATACTTTGTATCTCCAATCCGGAAATGAGGGTCGGGGCCTTCGCTTTGGTCCCACTCCAGCACCGTGTTTAAGCCTTGTGGCGATACGCGAATGATCCTCATTTTTTCCTGAAGACAACTGCCGCATTCTCCCCACCCGAAAGGATTGTAGGAGAAATTTTCCCTGACAAAAATCCCCGTAGCACCATCCGGGAAGCGAAATAAATCGAAGGATGGCACTCTTCCCATATCCGGCTGTGGTCCTTGAATCCGCGTAAGCTGCTCTACCCGCTGATCGACCAGAATGAAATCTTTTTCCTCAGACGGCATGTTCATCCGGGCGTAGCCTGCTGTGAGCCGTTGAACCGGGTATCCCTGAGGGCGATAATCCGTGTACTGGATCGTTACCGGACTGAAGCCCACTTCCTGCCACTGCTGCGAAACCCAATCCTTGCGCCACACCAGCGACCCAGCTTCTGCCTGTACTGCTATCCAGCCGTCGCTGGACCGGTATACCGTCGGAAACCATCCGATTCGTTCAAATACTTCATCAGGCACATTCGACGGATTGAGCCGCAGAGGCCTTGCAAAATTAACCCTGGTCATTTTCCCTAAAACCGGTATCTCGTTGTCGGGCTGGGAAAACAAGCTAAGTCTGGCAGGCTCACCTGGTGTGGTGACATTGGCTATGGCAATCATGATTTTCAGGCCATCCACACGGGGGATTCGGGCAAAACCGAGTGCTTCGACTGGAAAATGCGCCGAAAGCAGATATCCATTGGGGTGGTCAAGGGTATCGACGTCGTATTTCACCCCGGAAGCCCAATCTCCGGCTGGTCGCTGAAAGGCAGCCTCCAGGTACCGGTAATCTTCTTTGTTCATCAACTGGGCAGGGCGCTCGTCGGGAAAAAAGGCATATCGAACCATTCCAAAAGGAATGCGCTGGGGCCTAAGGCGGTCAGCGGGCGGCACCACGAGAGAATCACGACGAACCGTCGCCTCATCAGGAAAGCCCTGCTGCCTTGTCCAGTCTTTGCTGTCGCCATAAACTGTCTGGCTGGGAGCAAAACTCCGAAACTCCGCTGCGGCAACTTCCTGGTCGCGCCAGGCTGGCCCCTGATCCAGGGCGCCAACATAGTGAGGGTGGGTACTGTGAGGGAAAGGAAAGGGAAATGCCGATTCGTCCAACCCTAGCCAGATTTCAACCCTGTCGGAGTGAGAAGGCGAACGAAAGGAGCGAATCTCACCATCCTTCACCTCTACCGCCACTGTGAGGCTTTTCCCATCGGAATAGACCCAGGCTCTTGCCTGAATTGGCACAGCATTTCCTGCTGCCCGGTCTCTGTTACTGGAAAAAAATGATGGAATATAGGCGTCAGGCTGTGGTGCCTGGGCCTGGGTAGTGAGTGAAGCCGTGTAGAGAAGGATTTGAAGGGCGAGGGAAAAGCGACCTCTCATGGACGGAAAAGTTCTGTGTCTGGCGAAAAAAGAAACTAACGCAATTCCTGCAGGGCAACTACGAGTCCTTCGACGCCTTTGGATTTCAGGGTGCGTAGAGTTGCTTTGGCATCCTCCTGGTTGTCAAACGGGCCGACGAGGATCCTAAACACAGGCTGCCCATCCTTCATGGCACTGTGGAGGATGGTATTTTGAATGCCTTTCTCGCTGAGCTGATCCATGGCTTCCATGAGGCGATAAAAGCTGAAATAAGCTCCTACCTGGATTCCATAACCAGAGACATCGCGCTTAAAGGCGACAAACTGGAAAAATGCGGGGGTATATCGCTCGGCATCTGCGACCACCGGATGGCTGGCCGTTGAGCTGGTGTTGCCATCCGTGCTGCTACTTCCAGAAGTGCCTGGCCTGGGCGCGGCTTCTGGCTGACCAGCAGGTACACCGCCAAAATTGCGCAGAGGAAGGCTGGAAAGATCACGGTTGTCCGGATCGTAATTGGTTGTTGGCGAAGAGGAAGAAGTGGGGGTTTGTGTTGGTTGTGGAAAACCAGGTGTGGGGGCTGGCTGCTGGGCTGTTCTCCCAACCGGCCCTGCGTTAACTCCCGATACCACCTCGATCCTGACCTGAGTTTCTCCTGAGTTAATCAAATCAAGAGATTCAGCGGCAACCCGTGAAACGTCAATGATCCTGCCCTGCGAAAACGGACCGCGGTCGTTGATCCGGACCACAACAGAAACGCCGTTATCCTGCCGGGTAACTTTGACCAGCGTGCCAAAAGGAAAGGTACGGTGTGCAGCAGTGTACTTAAATTTATCGTAGGGCTCACCGCTGGCCGTAGGCTTGCCGTGGTATTTGTCGGCATAATAGGTGGCCAATCCGGTGCTGGGAGCCTGTGCCTGCAAGGCATTCATTCCCAGCCATATACTCACAAAAAATAAAAAGAAGGCGAAAGAAGTAGGCTTCATGAACCAAATGTTGGAATAAATGCTTCGTCTAAAGTACGAAAAAACTATTCGAAAAGAGGTGTGCCGCGCCATTTCTGTTAGGAGAAAATGAAGGAGCCTCCACCCGGGCCAACATTTTTGGTAACTTTGCTTCCATGGCGGAAAGCAAAATTATCATGTACACCGACGGAGCCGCTCTGGGCAATCCAGGGCCAGGTGGCTATGGGGTGGTGCTCAGTTGGGGGCCCCACACAAAGGAGTTGTCTAAAGGCTACCGCCTCACCACCAACAACCGAATGGAACTTCTGGCTGTGATTGTGGGACTCGAAGCCATCAAAAAACCCGGTATGGAAGTTCATGTTTATACCGACAGCCGCTATGTTCAGCAGGCGGTAACCCAAAAGTGGGTACTGGGCTGGGCAAAAAAAAACTTTGCAGGCAAAGCCAACCCCGACCTCTGGCAGCGATATCTCCAGATTGCCCAAAACCATCATGTCGAAATTCACTGGGTAAAAGGTCATGCAGGCATTCCTGGCAATGAACGCTGCGACGAACTGGCATCCTACATGGCCGCCCACGAGGCGGTCCATATTGACAAAGAATACGAAGCAGCAAGGCCCTCTTCCAAAAGAGGGTAAGTGCGACGCAGGTTGTTATGCTGATGGTTCATTGAATCAAATTCAACAAGGTTTTTTACTTTCCCTTCTGCCATGATAAAATCCCTTCTCTTTCTTTGCCTGCTGACTTGCCTCGCTCTGCCAGCCAAAGCCCAGCTGGGGGTCGCCTTCCTCGGCCAACTCAACTACACCGCCGAACTGAACGACATCTGGGGCTACGTTGATGGAAATGGCAGAGAATATGCCCTGGTTGGCCTCACCAACGGCGTATCCATCGTCGATTTATTCGATCCCGCAAATCCCACCCAAATACACTTCATTCCCGGCGTAAACTCCATCTGGCGCGACCTGAAAACCTTTGGCACCTTTGCCTATGTTTCCAACGAAACAGCCAATGGCACCCTGATCATTGATCTCTCCGGACTGCCAGGCAGCATCGTTTTTAAAGATACTGTGCTGGCTGGCGTCAACACTGCCCATAATGTTTGGATAGCCGACGACCAGTTGTACCTGATCGGAACCAACAATTTCAATGGAGGCATTGCCCGCTTCTCGCTCGGACCAGACCCATGGCGCCCTCAATTTGCCGGAGCCTACACAGAACGATATGTGCACGATGTGTTTGTTCGGAACGACACTGCCTTTTCTGCCGAAATCTCCGCAGGTTTCCTCACCATCATCGACTGGACCAATCCATCTAATCCACTGGTGCTGAGCAGCACAGACTACCTCAACTCTTTTACCCATAACACCTGGCTCAACGACGCAGGGGACGCCTGTTTCACCACTGATGAAATCCCTGAAGGGTTCGTCTATTCATGGGATGTTAGCGACCCTGTTAACCCCGTTCAACTTGATGGAATTCGTTCGAGCCTCAGCCAGGGAAGGGCTATCCCGCACAATGTGCACGTGTTCAATGACTATCTGGTAACTTCCTACTATCGCGACGGCGTCCAGATTGTGGATGCTTCCCGGCCATGGAACCTGGTGGAAGTGGCTCATTTTGACACCAACCCACTCGAAGACGACGGCTTTAACGGAGCATGGGGAGCATACCCCTTTCTTCCTTCCGGGCGAATCCTGATCAGCGACATCGAAGAAGGCTTGTTTGTGCTTCAGCCCACCTACCAGCGGGCAGCCTTTTTGGAAGGCACCATCCGCGATGGTGTTACCCAGGCTCCAGTTGCCAATGTGAGTGTAAAGCTGCTTGGTACAGACCAGAGTGACCTAAGCCGAACCACTGGCTTTTATGCCGTCGGCAATGCGCTCGGAGGCACTTTCCAGGTAGCCGTTGCCAAATATGGTTACCTGCCCGATACCGTGACTGTGACATTGACCCCTGGAAACCTTTTTGAACTCGACCTCGACCTGACCCCCATCGGAAGGGTGCCCCTGTCAATCTTCGTACGGGACGCAGTTACCCTCGCTCCTATTCCGGGCGCCACAGTTCAATTAACCGCCCCCAACAACGAGGCAACCTTTACCTACCAAACCATCTCCAACGGACTGGCCCTGGATCAATACTTCGTGGTCAATGCCTATGAGGTGCTGGTCGGCAAATGGGGATTTGAAACCCAGGGAGGAACCGTCCTGGTTGATTCGGTTAATTACACCCTCACTTACGACCTGCAGCCAGGCTACATGGATGATTTTGTGCTGGACCTGGGCTGGGAAGTGAGCGGAACCGCCGAGAGGGGAATTTGGGAAAGAGGAGAGCCGAATGGAACATACAGGGAGAACGGAGACATTTACGCCCCTGAATTTGATTTGCCCTTTGACCTGGGAGACGCCTGCTACGTGACAGGAAATATCGGAGGAGCTCCCTTTGGCGATGATGTGGACAACGGCTACACCTTGCTCGCCTCACCGTGGATGGACCTTTCCGGCTATCAGGAGCCTGTTATCAACTATTTTTACTGGTTTCTCAACTGGTCATTGCGGGATGGAGGCCGACCCGCCAACGACTTTCTGGCAGTTTCCATTACGGACGGAGTGGATACGGTTGAAATCAAGCGGTATATCGGTCCGTTTGACACCCTCTGGCGGCATGAGACCCAGTTTCACTTCATGAAACATTTCCAAGATCTGCAGCGCGATTTTCGGGTGCTGTTCTATACCCAGGATTTTGAGTCAGGCAATCAGGACGCCGTGGAGGCTGCGATAGATGGATTCAGCGTCGTTGAAACAAACCCCACAAGCCTGGACCCTGGCGAAAACAAAGGCCGCTGGTGGGTGAACGCAGAGCAGGGAACCCTTCATTTGGGCTGGGAACGAATACCGCCAGAGGCCGCGTTTCTAATTTACAACGCCATGGGTCAATTAATTGGCAATATCGCAATAGACCAATCAACAGGCTCAGCCCGGTGGCAGGGTGTTTTGCCAGGGCAGCTATATCTGATTCGGCTCGAAGACAAAGCCCATAGCGGACCCTGGAAAAAAGTGCTGGGCCAGTAGCATCACCACTTCAGCCAAAGCCAGAAAGGATTTGGCATTCAGAAAGTTATCAGGAAAAGCTGTTGTAGAAGGCAGAAATTTCTGATAACTTTGTAAGGCTGATTTAACGTCCTCTACTTTACTTGTTCAGGTGTCCATTCGCAATTTATTCCCACCCCTGTTGGCCCTGATTATTCTCTCGGCTTGCAGCCAACCCCAACCTGACAACAGGCTGGTCCAGCAACCACGCCTGCCTGTTCCCCAACTCAAGCGCATTTCCCAGGAGCAGTATGGCATCCAGATTGATGCCCACCGCATTATTCAGGATTCCTTTCCACAAGATATGCTCCTGACCGATGTGCTCGAAGCGTATGGAGTAACCCGCTCCACCATTGACAGCATCGACAACCAGAGCGAATCGGGGTTTAATGTTCGAAAAATGCAGGCGGGCAAACCCTTTACCATTCTTCAGAACAGCGAATCAAAAGGTGTCGATTTCTTCATCTACGAAGAAACTGATGAATCCTACGTGGTAATCGATCTTCGGAAAGGAATTGAGATCAGCAGGGGGACAAAGCCCGTCGAAACCGAGCTTCGCAGCCTTCACTTGCCTATTTCCACCTCCCTTTATGAGGCTGTGAAAATTCATGGAGCTGATGTGGCCCTGGTAAAATCGCTCGAAAAAATCTTTGCCTGGCAGGTCGACTTCTTTGAACTCGACCCCGGCGACTATTGTAAGGTATTGTTCGAAGAGCGATATGTGGACGGTAGTTTTGTGGGAATTGGTCGTGTGCTGGCTGCCCAGTTTCGCCAGGATGGAAACGATTATTATGCCTTTCTGCACGAATCAGATGGGGTTGAGCACTACTACGACCAGCAAAGCCGCCATGTGCGCCGCGCTTTTCTGCGCAGCCCGGTGGCTATGGACACCAATGCTATAAGCAGCGTGCTGGTGGACCGAAACGCCAAAGAGTACATGTACCCTACCGATCCCGGCGTGAGCGTGGTGGCGGTCGCCAGTGGCAAAGTTGTCGCCGTGAAGCAGCGCCGCGACGGGCTTAGCATTCTCATCAAGCATAGCAGCGTGTTTTCTTCCCAGTACCTCCACCTCTCTGAACTGGCCCCCGGTCTCGGGAATGAGGTGGAAGTTGCTCAGGGTGACACACTAGGCATGGTAGGGCAACTCCCCAAAACCGTTGGCTCAGGGGTTGGCATCCGGTACTGGAAGCAAGGCAAGGTAAGCGCACCCCCGAGACTGGAGGAAGTCGAATCTTCCGCATCCCCCGACCTGTCAGACGATCCCGATTTTAAGCGTCAGATCAAAGCCTGGAAAAAACAGCTCGCAGCCATCCCGGAAAGCCTTTCCTAAGCCCGTCTTCATCCGTATTTTTTAACGTACTATAGAGAATAATTTTGGCGTATTTCTTACCCGTTTATTCCTTGTCGTAACAAGCTAAAAAATTATAAATTTTTGACAGTCAACTAATTATACTTTAACGTCATTGTTAAATCAAACATTTTTTCTCAGCCCTTTCTCTTGGTTTCAACAAAATGCCTACCTTCTCAGAAGAGTTGCTTTCTCAATTGCGAAAAGTCCCGTTCCCGGCATTCAATTTGCCTCTCAGTCCTCGAAAGAAACCATCAATCCATCTTTTCCCTCCCCACCACCACCGCCCCCGCGGATTTGATTCTAAACAGTATGAATCAGACGTGTACGCTACTCATACTCTTGCTGTCAACCACCCTCTCCGAAGGGCAGAACAACTTCTTCCTGCCGTTCGGTCAATCGCCTGAAGAAGTAAAATCCTTCCTCCGCAGCCGTGATTACATCGAGCTGGTGGAGGAAGACAAAGAACTGCGCAGCCTGCGGGTCGCACTCGACCCAAACAAGCAGGTGGAGTATGCATTTGATGAGAAGGGCATTCTCTATGCCACCACCATCACCCGCACTTACACCAAACGCAAAGACGCCGCTGCTATCGAAGCCGAAGTGCTCGAGTACATGCAGGTGGTGAGCCAGGGGCAAATGAAAAGAGTCTCCGAAGGGGATCTCACCTGCCATACCGCCATGGCCGACAATCGTGTGATCAAGCTCTTTGTGCGCGACCACAACGACGGCAAGACCCTCACCCTCACCTCCCTGTCGCGCCTGCATGGCCCGCCACTCAGCGAGGAAGATCTCTTCTATGAGCAAGACATTCTCAACAAGCGGTACATTTCCAATTAACATTGCCGCTGCCTTTACAAAAGCTCCCTTCGGGGAGTTTTTTTTATGCCCCGGCCATGGCTTCCCAAACCTGTTTAAGGCAGCGAGGTTGCCTCTTCTGTAAAGCTGGCAAACAGGGTCGTCTTGTAGCGGCGGCCAGAGGGAACCACTTCAAACCCAATGTGTGGAAACAACAGTAATTCCTGTTTACTCTCAAAAAAAGCCTTACGCTCCTCCGGGTTGAGGTTTGCAGTGAAATAGGAAAAATAATATTGCGTTTGGAAGTAGCTGAACACGTTGGAGCTGCCTTCGAAGGCATCCTCAAATTGGTCATAACCCTCCACCGCTTCCAGCACCTGACCATCCAGATATCGATCAATCACCAGCTGCAGCGAGGCTGTGTCGTTAGAAAACACCACAAAATCATCGACGAAGGTATAGTGAGGCTGCTCGATTTTATTAAACAACTTCTTGAAAAACAGCTTAAAAAAACCCTTGAGCTCCAGATAGGCGATGGGAAAACCCCGGTAATCGATGGTTTCAAACTTCACCATGGTTTTTCCTATTCGCTCCGAAACATAATCCAGCCGCTCTTTGGCAAAATCGTAATCGTCAAAATGGAGCAATGCATAAAAAGCATGGCCGGATCCGCTGGGGTGCGGCACTACCGCGGTGGTCACCTCTTCGGTCATCCAGGCAAAAAGATCACGCTCCACCTCAATTTTCAGCAGTTTGTCTAACTGCTTTTTTCGCTTTTCCAGCTCGCGGGCATCCTCGGGTGTTGAGCGGGCCATTTGGGCGGTCAATTCCTGATACAGGGCCGGGAAGTCGTCAAATCCAATGCTGGTAAACATCGCCGTTTCCCGGGGAAGCACCTCCGAAGCCTGCGATTCGCCCTTACCAGCCTTTCCAAACGCTGTGAGATAAGAAGGAACCGAGTCGTTTTGCTGCAGATAGCCTTGCATCCTGACATGGTCGTTGCTGATGCTAAGGTCCCACACAGAGTAGGTAAGCAGGTCGCCAAGACCTGCCAGCATTTCGGGCGGTTCCGGACTAAAGGCTGCTATCAGGCGGTCTAATTGGGCGTAATTGAGGAAAATAGAATACAATTCTCCTGTTTCCGCTTCATCATACATCGCCACAAATTCAGGGTCGCTGAGAATGGAAGCCTCTCCAGATTGCCGGATTCCCTGCTTCACAAGGTCTTCTGTGTAGGAAAACAGCAGCACATTGCCCACGATAGACAAGTACATACTTTCCCGTGCCGCAGGATCGTAGGCTTTATAAACGGTGTTATTGATATAATTGGAGGTGGTAACCTGGTAATCAAACGCCGCCAGCACGGAGGAAATAGCCGGTTTTGCCTTTGCAGCCTTCCTTCCTTTTCCGAGCAGATCAACCAGCACGAGGAAATCGTACTCCCGGGCCGAGGTCATGTGAGCGGAGATCGCCAGATTTCCCAGGCTGACGAGGTTCACAACTGGCTGGTTGGACGCCAGCAGGGAGTCGAGGTAATCTGCGCTTTCGGTAACATCTGCGAAAAACTCGTTCGACTTGATTGTTTGCCAGACCTTCGATTGGCTCAGGCGCTGCCAATCCTCGACCGGTTCGTCGGAGGTGACAAGGTACACAAAGTCGTTGGGCACAAAATTGAGCAGAAGATACTGCTCGTCTTCGGTGTCCAGGAAAAAGTAACCGGCCAACCCTGCGGCAGCGATGAGAACCAGCACGAAGAGGAAAAGGAAGAATTTTTTCATTGCGGAGACATGTTAATGGCTCAACACACCAGTGGCAGAAGGCAATTTTTTTCCAGACTGAAAGTTGAAAATGTTCATTGATAGGAGGCCCCATTTTTGAAGCCGGTAGCCCAATGACACGCGCAGCACACCGAGGCCGTACTTTACACTCCGGCGAAAATTGATAGAAGAGGCTTCGGGAAAATATTTGGTGGGGCAGGTTACCTCGCCTATCGTAAAGCCTTTAAAGGCGATCTGAGCGAGCATTTCATTATCAAATACAAAGTCATCGCTGTTTTCCTCCAGGGGCAGAGCTTCAAGGATTTCGCGGGAAAAAGCCCTGTAGCCAGTGTGGTATTCGGCGAGCTTTTGGCCCATGAGGAGGTTTTGGGTAAAGGTAAGGAAACGGTTGGCGATGTATTTATAGAGCGGCATTCCGCCCAACAAGGCCCCTTTCCCCAAAATGCGGGAGCCAAGCATGACCGGAAACAGGCCATGAGCAATGGGATAAATCATTGCTTCGAGCAGCCGGGGGGTGTATTGATAATCGGGGTGCAGCATCACCACAATGTCGGCACCGATTCTGAGAGCCTCCTGGTAGCAGGTTTTTTGGTTGCCGCCATACCCGCGGTTCACGGGATGCTGAATCACATGATGGATACCAAGCTGGCGGGCCTTTTCGGCGGTGTCGTCTTTGCTGCGATCATCCACCAAAATGACCTCGTCCACAAGGTCGAGGGGAATTTCGCGATAGGTAACCTCGAGCGTGGAGGCGGCATTGTAGGCCGGCATCACCACGACAACTTTTTTTCCTTTTACCATGGGCTTCGATCTGAGCGCAAGGTACGATTTCCCACCTGAACCTACAGAGCAGGATCCTTTTTCTATCCGGAAATGTGTAGCTTCCAGCTGAGGAGGGTTGTAATTCCCTTGATTTTCGATCCGATGCTCCCTTTTTTTCAGCCATGAACAAATTGCTTTTTCTCTTTGCACTCTCTTGCCTTTGGTGGCCTCCCAACACAGCCCACGGCTATCCTGGCGGCTTGCAGTGGTACTATGGCAGCCCCCGGCACATGGGCATGGGTTTCACGGGTGCCGCCTTGTGGGACGGCCTTTCCGGATCGGCCTACTCGCCAGGATGTATTGCTTTCTCCAGGTTTTCGGGCGTAGAACTGGGCTCCTCCTGGCTCAGGCCTGCTACCAGTTTTCTCGAAGCTCCGCCCAGCATTTACCTGGAGAACTCGCTGATTCCCGTTTTGACCCCTTTATATCTCAATAGCATTATTCATCTCACGCCCAGAGAGAAACCGCAAGTGGTTGCCATTGGCATCGCCATCAACCAGCCATTTGGAAGCTCTTTTATCTGGCCCGACAACTGGAAAGGGAAATACCTTTCCCAGGAGTTCACCCTGAACACCTATTTCTCTCATTTGTCTGTCTCAGTTAGGGTCAATAAACGCCTCGGCCTTGCTGCAGGCGCGTCTTATGGAGCCTTAACTTTGCTCAGCCGCCGGGCACTGCGCGACACCGACGGCCAAAACCTGGACGTCGGCAGCGTGGCCTTGAGCGGGGCAGACATTGTGTGGGGTATTTTTGCCGGAGTTGCCTTCCGTGCCAATGAGCGGCTGGCCTGGTCTGCAACCCTGCGCTCGCCCATGGAGGTTGCGATTGCAAAAGGGACAGCCGATTTTTCTGTGCCTGTCTCCCTGGAATCTCTCTTTCCAGACCAGCACTTCAGCACCAGCTTCTGGCTTCCGCCAAGCCTGGATCTTGGCTGTCAGTTTCAACCCCAATCCCGGCTCCTGCTCACAGCCACCTGCTCTATTGTGGGTTGGTCGATGTGGGATTCCTTGTTGTTTGTTTTGGATGAACCAGCAGAAACTTTAATCCAGTTTCCTGAAAAGGCCCACCGAAACGCCCTGAGCTTTCGGGCCGGTGGTGAATACGCCGTGGGAAATCATCTTTTTCTTCGGGGGGGCTTGTATTTAGAAAACACCCCCGTGCCTGAAGATAAGCTTTCCCCGGAGTTTCCTGATGCCACTGCCCTGGGAGTGACGGCCGGGGCAGGCTGGCAATTAGGAGAACGCATTTCCCTGGACCTTGCTTATCAGTTTGGAAGCACTGGTGAGCGAACAGCCCTGCTGAGCCGGGCCAATTTCGGCGGCACCTACGAATCCAACCTCCATGCCCTCAGTGCAGGAATTTCTTACCGCTGGTGAGAAAGTTTTAGGGGCAGTCAACGGCTGGCATGCTATTTTCGATATTGAAGGCAGGAAGAAATGCGAGACCTGCCCCCGGGAAGCTCAGCACTTTTATTCCTGACGCAGGATATTTTTATGAACAAACTTTTCCTCCCTGGCCTGCTCGGCTTGATCTTTTTGTGGGCATGCAATCCGAATCAAACAGCGCCCGTCCCAAGCGAGGGCATCCTGCATTTGGACGAGTTTGTAGCCATTGGCGACGGGTACGTTGCAGGCAAAACCAATGCATTGCTCCACGACAGCACCGAATACTCGGGTTGGCACCAGGAAGGGCAATCATACAGCTTTCCCAACTTGTTGGCTCATCAATTTTCATTTGCCCGGAACACGGCCTTTACCCAACCCCTTCTCTCCGAAAAAGGCAGCGGCTCGGTGACACTCACTGCATTGGAATCACCGCTTTGCCCTTTTCAGCGACCCATTCCTGAGGTTGAATGGATCCCGGCCGACCCCGCATGGGCGGCTACGCCCCCTCCGGGACGCATCGATAACATGGGCCTGCCTCACTTAACATTGTCTGCGCTCAGCATGCCGCTTTCCGCCACCCGGCTCCAGGGTTATGCTCTCCTCGGTGCAGAACCCGGCCAATCCTACCTTCATGCAGCCCGGCAGCGGGAAGGGCGCTTTTTTACCTTGTTTCTCGGGCTCGAAGAACTGGTTGACTTTGCTCTCAGCGGCGGGCAGAACCCAAGCTTACTTTCTGTGCAGGAATTCTCCGCTCACTATGCCCAGTTACTCGATAGCTTGCTGATAGATCCGAAGGCCGCATGCCTGATAGGCAATCTGCCCGATCCCTCGCAGTTTCCCTATTTTTCGCGCATTGCTCCCCGGTTCGTCAACATTGAAAACTGTGAAGGAACCTATAAACCCATCTTTATTACCCGGGCAAACGGCGAAATTGAAACTGCCAGCCTACACGACCGCATGCTCATGGATGCCCTTCCTTTTCTTGGAACCGACTACCGGGGACAAGGACCTTTTGGACTTACCAGCCACAATCCCGTCCCGGCCAACTGGGTGCTGGATGCGCAGGAACGCCTTGACTTTCAGCAACAAATACAGCGATACAACGAGTCCATTGACTCGCTCGTGAACCTGATCAACGATCGTTCAGGCGAAGTGAGGGCTGTTGTGGTTGATCTGCATGATGCCTTTGAGGAGTTACCGGGAGGCACCATCGAACTAGGCCTGAGCCTCAGCAATGAGTTTCTCTCCGGTGGAATCTTTGCCCTTGATGGCCTGTATCTTACCCCGCGGGGCAACGCCTGGCTGGCTAACCAATTCATCGCTGTCATGAACCGAACCCGCCCCTGGGGTGCCAGCATTCCTCCGCTCGACTTAACTGCTTTCCCGGGGGTGCGCTACCCCTGATCCTTCTCTGGGCGCAGAGAAATTGTTCATCCAACGAAATACTTCCATCACCTGCGGAATGAGGTGATGATGCCCGTCGTTGATTACCAGGTGATTTGAAGCTGCTTGCTTTTTTTGCTCAGGCCATTGCCTGGCTACCCTGGCCAAAACCGCCTGCGCGTCGGCGTTGTCTCTTGCCACAACCCGCTGTACCCTGAGGCTCAGTGGAGCATACACGCATACCACTTTGTCACAAGCCAGATAAGCTCCCGACTCAAACAGAATAGCAGCCTCCTTGGCTACCCAAGGATGTCCATTCTCACGGTGACGGGAAGTCCATTCCAGAAAATCGCGCCCGGAGGCGGGGTGAACGATCGCGTTGAGTTGGTTCAGGCGGACAGAATCGGTAAATACCTGCTTGCTTAAATGAGCCCGGTTGAGGCTGCCGTCTGAAAAATAAGCCTCCGCGCCAAACAATTGAATTATTTCTGCCTTCAACTTCTCATCTTCCACCATGATGGCCCTGGCCCTCGCATCTGCATCATAAACAGCAACCCCGGAATGGCGAAGAAGATTTGCCACGACACTTTTGCCGCTGCCGATTCCACCTGTGATTCCCAGAACTTTCATTTCCTGTTCGTTTGCTACAATCTCTCCTGCCGCTTAAACAGCACATAGCGCAGTGGCTGAGGCTCCGTTCTTAGTATTCTTACCTCCCTGCCAAACAACTCTCCGGGAGGCATCCAGATGCCCTGACCGGAATGCAGGTCGCTCATCTGAATGGTGAGCGAATCCTGGCCAACAGTAGCAAGAAAAGAAGGCACGCGAGATTCCGGCATAGCAAGGAAAAACGTGAGCTCAGGGGCCGACAAGCGAACGCCCGAGGAAGAGATGGCCCTTCCGGAAACGCGCACAGGCAGCCGAATTTCTACTTCGGCATAGCGAACAAGGTTCACCTCAACCGTAACATTTTGAACACCTGTGCTAATCCCGGGCCGGGACTCTAAATCCAGCAGGTAATTCCCCGGCTTATCTACCCGGAGGGTTGGACGGGCGGTTTTCCAGGATTCCAGGGTATCCAGCACAGCCTCTTGCCCGCGAAGAGTTACAAAGGCCGGAGATAAAACGGGTTCGGAGACCAGCCTCAGGGGAGGCACGAGCAGCAGGTCGGTGGCCAGTTCAACGGGAACCTCCTTAGCTGCTAGGCGCGGGAACACTACAGGAATTTGTCGGGGGGAAATGCCGTTGATTTTTACCTGACTAGCGAAATACCTGCTAAACTGGTTATTGTCAAATACCAGGAATGAATCTCCAATCGGAAGCGCTCTGCCGGACAACAACACCGTATCACGCCGAAAACGAAGGTGCTCCATGAACAGATCCAACCCACTGCCCCTGATGGAGACAGCCACTTCAGAGGTCATGCTTTCGAGCGGGAAGGACTCCTGGTCTGCCCAAACCTTCACAGGTACAGATACCATGGAAGTATATTCCTGCGTGAGGGTAAGGATGAGCCAAAGGGAAAAGGCAAGGCCAAAAGAGGCCAGTAACGCCTTAGATTGGCGTTTTTCCACTTTGGCAAGCGACAGAAGGCGACGAAGCCCTTGAAGAAGAAGTCTCCAATTCATGGGCAAAAAATCGAAAAAGGGACAAGGAGAAACCCTGTCGGAAATTATTTTTTCTCGGCAGCAACCGTTTCAGAAGGCGCTGCACGAAGAGCTGTTTTGTCGAAACGGATCTTCACGTTTTGATCAACCCGGACAAGCGCAGAACCATCTTCAATGTTTTCGATGGTACCATATATTCCGCCGATTGTCAGAACACGGTCGCCTTTTTGAAGGCCTTCGCGGAAGATTTTTTCTTCTTTGGCTTTTTTCTGCTGGGGCCTGATCATGAAAAAGTAGAAAATGGCCACGATGCCCCCGAAAAACAGGAACTGCATATAGCTGGCATTGGCGTTGGCAGCAGGAGCGGCGGCATCAAGAAGCAGGGTTGAGAAGCGAATCATAACAAGGTAAATGGGTGGAAACACTCGAAAGGAAAAACGGACAAAAGGCTGTTGATCCGTTCAATCAGCCCTTTGTCCGTTGTAAAGATAATCAATGGCTCGACAAATTACGCTCCGGCAGGTTTCACCTGACCTTTAATGCGGAGGATTTTGTTCACCCCGTCAGCGAAATTGCCGGTAACTGTAACAGACTTGTTCTGAAAACCAGGTTTGCCGCTGGAGTCAAACTCCACATCGATAAACCCTTCGCCGCCTGGGGGCACAGCAGCCTCGGAGTAGCTGGGGCTGGTGCAACCGCAGGATGCCTTCACGCGGGTAAGCACAAGCGGGTGCTCGCCGGTGTTGTTGAATTTAAAGCGGTGAGTGACTTTGGTTCCTTCGGGCACTTCTCCAAAATCGAAGGTTTCATCAGCAAACTCGACGGTGGTACCTTCCAGAGATTCGGCGTCAGCCTGGTACTTTGGCAGTTTGGGAGTGGAACCGTCGGCCTCTGGCAGGGCGCTGGATTCAGAAGCGGCTGGAGTAGCACTGGTGGCGGAAGCTGCATCTTCCTGACTGGAGGGTGCCTCGTTACAGGAAGGAAATAGGGCAAAAACGGCTCCGGTGGCCAAAACAATCAACAACTTTTTCATCGTTCCAATTTCTGAAGTAGAAGGTAAAATCAAATGAGTCGGAATGAGGGTGAATCATTCTTCATGGCCGGGCTGGTGAATACCAACGTAGGAAGCGCCGGGAAGGTTGAGATGTAAAAGGGGAAACCGGCCTTGCAGGAGGAAAGAAATCAGCAAATTGGCACCTCTGGCGGATACAGAATTTTTACCCGCTTAGCTGGAAGCAGGTTTTTCTTCCACTGGTGTGTCTTTGGTGCTGGAGTGATCAATCAGACCCCGGCCTTTTTTCTGAATTTTCCCGTCGTTGAGAAAGTCATTGTACAGGCTATCGAGGATGCCGTTGATGAACTTGCTGCTTTTCGGGGTGGAATAGGTCTTGGCGAGCTCCAGGTACTCATTGATAGTGACCTTGATAGGAATCTCCTCAAAGTTGAGCATTTCGCAAATAGCCATGTGCATCAGGATGCGATCGAGGCGGGCAATGCGGTCAAGCTCCCAGTTTTCAGCCTTTTTAATGATAAGCGAGTCGTACCAATCAGCCTGTTTCATCGTCTCGTAGTACAACGCAACAAGGAGGCGGGTGTCACCGCTGAGCTTTTTTTTGGCTTCCAGTTCCGAGACTTCGGTTTCGATTTCCTTGAGGAGGAGATTGAAAACCGGCTCGGGAGCTTCGCCGGAGGTAATACAGGCATAAATAGCCTGCATCACTTTCGCTCGTATTTGCCTTCGGGTAATCATGTCAAGAGGTGCATGAGAGGAGCTGGTATTCGAAGCAAGGGGAGTTCCTGGGCTGGATTCCAACGTGTTGAAAATGTTATAAGGCTGTCAACGGTTGTCAAGGTACTGGGATCCTCCAGGACCCGTTCATTCGTTCTCCCAACAAAGGTAAAAGAGTTTTTCACTTTTTCCTCATTCGGGAAATGCGAATTCATACGAAAGGCAGCTGCTTGTGATTCTCTTTTCTGCCAACATCCGCCCGCGCTCATGAAGAAGGTTCGCAAAGGAATCCTTATCTTTGCTTGTCGGAGAGATAGTTTTTGGCTGCACCCCCCAACATCTGCTATCTTCCCGGTGTTATTCAGGCCATTGTTCCTACCAGATTATGAGCAACGACATTTTCCCTTCTCAGGGTAGCATTGTATCCAAATCGCATCCTGCTTTCTTTCCACAGCATCAGCAGGCCATTTACAGGCGCCTTGAAGATAAGCATACCTCCGTGGAAGTAGAGCAGGATCCGCTTGGGACCAAAATGGTCATCAATCTCGGGCCCTCTCACCCTGCCACCCACGGGGTGCTCAGGGTCGTGCTCGAAATCGACGGCGAAACCATTATTAAAGCAGTCACAGATATCGGCTACCTCCACAGAGGAATCGAAAAGCTGGCTG
Source organism: Bacteroidia bacterium (assembly GCA_041741415.1). Taxonomy (GTDB): domain Bacteria; phylum Bacteroidota; class Bacteroidia; order J057; family J057; genus JANQTF01. The sequence continues at coordinate 112,013 of JBGSKC010000051.1, forward strand.
AAAACAAGACCTTCCAGGAGTTCATGCCCTACACCGACCGCATGGACTACATTTCCCCCTACGCCAACAATGTGGCCTGGTGCCTCGCCGTCGAGAAATTGTGCGGCATCGAAGCGCCCCGGCGTGCTCAATATCTACGTACCCTTGCCTGTGAAATGGCCCGGGTTTCTTCCCACCTCCTCTGGCTCGGAGCCATGGTCATGGATGCCGGTGCCCTGTCGATGTTTCTATGGACCTTCCGCGAGCGGGAAAACCTCTATGATATTTTCGACAAAATGGCCGGGGTTCGCTTCACAGTAAGCCACAGCCGCATTGGAGGGCTCGCCTTCGACGTTTCAGATGATGTGTTGAAGGAAATCACAGACTGGAACGACAAGTTTAAAAAAGAACTGGCCGACTGGCGAAAGCTGCTCGGTGGCAACCCCATCTGGGTGAACCGAAACAAAGACATTGGCATTCTTACCAAAGAAAAAGCCATTGAACTCGGCGTAACAGGTCCAAACCTCCGCGCCTCCGGTGTCGCTCACGATATCCGCACTTTTGAGCCCTACCTCGTTTACCCGGAACTTGATTTTAACGTCGTGGTTCGGGAGGAAGGCGACTGCCTGGCACGGTATTATGTGAGAATGGATGAGATGGCCGAAAGTGTGAAAATGATCGATCAGCTCATCGCTCAAATGCCCAAAGGCGATATTCGCGTTGACAACGCCAAGCAGAGCTATCCCTCCAAAGATGAGGTCTACTACTCCATGGAAGGCATGATTCACGATTTCATGATGACCGACGTTGGGGTGCTGCCTCCAGCCGGGGTTGAAGTGTATAACGCCATCGAAGGCTCCAAGGGCGAACTGGGTTTTCACCTCAAGTCTGATGGAACGGGTTCACCCTGGCGTGCCAAAATCAACGCTCCCTCCTACCGCAACCTTCAGGCTCTGGAACACCTGATGGAAGGTGCCACCCTTGCTGACACCGTGGTGATCATTGGCTCGCTCGACCCTGTGATGGGTGATTGCGACAAATAAGCCCATTTCTGCCTTCACCTGACCGCTTCTTACCTTTGTCCATTCAAATCCACGCACATTGCTGACCCTTCAGGACATAGGCATGGAGTTTGGCGGCAAATGGCTCGTTCGCCACGCCACCTTCCAGTTTACCCCCGGCGAGAAAGTAGGCCTCATTGGCCGCAACGGCGCCGGAAAATCCACCCTGCTCAAGCTCATCGCCGGAAAAATGAGCCCCAGCGAAGGATTCGTCCAGATTGCCGGAGGAGCCCGGGTGGCCTATTTTCACCAGGACCTCCTTAGCTTTGAGTCGAGCCAAAGCATTTTTCACCTTGCCAGGGAAGCCTTTGATGATGTGCTCGCCATCAAAGACCAGATAGACCAGCTGCTCCACAAAACGGAAGCGGGCCTGGCTACCCCCGACGATTGGGACCAACTCGCTCATCTTCAGGATGAGTTTGAGGCAAAAGATGGCACCCGCATCGACTCTAAAGTACACACCATCCTTTCGGGCCTGGGTTTTCCGGCAGAGAAGCACCTGGCCCCCTTTCACACATTTTCGGGTGGATGGCGAATGAGGGTGCTGCTCGCAAAAATGCTTCTCACCGAGCCGGAAATTCTGCTGCTCGACGAACCCACCAACCACCTCGACCTTCCCTCCATTCAGTGGCTGGAAAACTACCTGGAAACCTACTCCGGCGTTTGTGTGGTGGTGTCTCACGATCGGTTCTTCGTGGACAGGATGGCTGACCATATCCTGGAAATTTCCCTCCAGCAACTGAACACCTACGCAGGGAATTACAGCTACTACCTCAAAGAAAAAGTTCAGCGGGCAGAACTGCATCGCAGGGCCTTTGAAAACCAGCAGAAACAGATTGAAGATCAGGAGCGGTTCATCAACCGGTTCCGGGCGCAGGCGACAAAGGCCAAGCAGGTTCAGAGCAAAATCAAGCAACTCGACAAGGTGGAGCGAATTCTGCCACCTGAAGAGGACAATGCCAGGGTGTCATTCCGCTTCAACCCCAAGCTGAAATCGGGAAGAGAAGTGCTCACCCTGGAAGGTATCAGCAAAGCCTATGGCCCGCTTCAGATCATGCGGGATTCGGCTGCCATTCTCAACCGAAACGACAAAGTCGCCCTGATCGGAGCCAACGGCCTCGGCAAATCAACCCTGCTCCGCATCCTCGCCGACCGCGAAGAATACATCGGCCACCGCAAAATCGGCCACCAGGTTGAGCCTTCCTTTTTCGCCCAGCACCAACTGGAGGCCCTGCACCTCGACAAAAATATTCTCGAAGAAGTTGCCTACGATGCTCCCACCTACACCGAGCAAGAACTGCGGACGGTGCTGGGCTGTTTCATGTTTTCAGGAGAGGAAGTAGAAAAAAAAATCAGGGTGCTCTCCGGCGGTGAGCGCTCGCGTGTGGCGCTGGCAAAAACCCTCTTGTCGCAAGCCAATTTCCTTCTCCTCGACGAACCCACCAACCACCTTGATATTCAGAGCATTCAAATTCTGAGCGAGGCACTGAATGCCTTCGACGGAACCTTTGTGGTGGTTTCTCACGACAGGCATTTTCTCAACGGCATTGCAAATAAGATCTGGTACATCGAAGACCTGAAGCTCAAGGAATACCCTGGAACCTACGAGGAGTTTGCCGAATGGTATGCGCGGCAGCAGCTGGAAAACGGCCAGTCTGCCCAGGTTCGGAAACCTTCGAAGGAGCAAGGGCAAGAAAACCAGCAGCGTGGCGGAGTTCAATACAAAGAGCAAAAGCAGCTCAAAAATCGCTTCAGGAAGCTGGAGCGGGAGCAAGAGGAAATTGAGGCAGGTATTTCATCGAAAGAGGCCACCCTTGCCGATCTCATGGCCAGCATGGCCAAGCCAGAAGTTGCCAGCGATTTTGCCCGTTTATCGGAGGTTCAACGACAAGTAAAAGAAGTCGAAGCCGCCCTGGAAGCCGCCACAGAACGCTGGGAAGCCATCGTGCTGGAGGTAGAAGAATTGCAATCTGTGCTGGGCGAAAATACCTCCATCTGATCCCCTACCCTTTCGGCTATGCTCACCTATCAAACCTTTCAAGCATGGTTTCGCCGGGTTGCCAACCTGCAGGAAGGCACCGATGTGGACGGCACCATCCAGACTATTCAATCAGGTGCGCAACTTTCCGGCGTGAGTGTCTGGATTTTGGCCTGTTCGGCTGTTATCGCCTCCATAGGCCTCGACCAGGATTCGGCAGCTGTGATCATCGGGGCTATGTTGATTTCCCCGCTGATGTCGCCCATTCTGAGCATAGGGCTCTCCATCGGCATCAATGACCGCAAGCACCTTCTGGAAGCGTTGAGAAGCTTTGCCGTGGCAGTGGGTGCAAGCCTGTTTCTCAGTTTTCTTTACTTCCTGCTCACGCCGCTGGGGACCATTAACCCTTCCATCGCTGCCCGGACTGAGCCTACTTTGCTGGATGTTCTCGTGGCTTTTACAGGCGGAGTAGCAGGCATCGTGGCGGGGTCAAGAAAGGAAAAGACCACCGCCATTCCAGGGGTAGCCATTGCCACAGCGCTGATGCCGCCTTTGTGCGTGGCAGGATTTGGGCTTGCTACAGGCAGTTGGGCCGTTTTTCTGGGAGCTTTTTACTTGTTTTTCATCAACTCTGTCTTTATCGCGCTATCTACTTACCTTATTGTCAGGCTTTTGCAGTTCCCCTTTGTTTCTTACCAGGAAGAGGAAGGGCGAAGAAAAGCTCTTCGGGGGATCCTGGCCTTTTGCTTCATCATTGCCCTTCCCAGCGGGTACCTGTTTGTGAAGGTGATTCAGCGCTACCAGACAAACTCCAGGATTGATGCCTTCATCACCAAAGAGGTGAACAATGACTTTCACCAGGCAATGGGATACAAAGTCATAGATCGTGACAGTGTGGTTCAGGTTAATTTGTTTATGACCGGGGCTTCCCTCAGCGAAGATTCTGTTGAATATCTCCATCAACGGTTGGCCGACTATCGCCTCACAGCTATTCGCCTGAATTTCGTTCAGAACCTCCCGCCAGTATCGGAAAACAAGCTGGTGTCTCAGGCGAGAAATGAATTATTGAGTGAGCTCCAACCCATTCTGCTAAGCCAGGCGGCCAGCATGGATTCCCTTAAAAGAAATCTATCGCCTCAGCAGGTAAGCACTCCGGGAAACATTGACCAACTCCAGTCAGAACTCTTTCGCCTGTACCCAGATCTCGCCCAGTTTGCCTTCACGGAAATGGCGGTGGTTTGTAAGCCAGGCCAAAAGCTTGACACGTTGCCCGCAATTGTATTAACCTGGAAGCCAGAAGCAAACCGGATCAAAGCCCAGGAGGAGCAGCTTCAAAAATGGCTGCCAAGTCGGCTCCAGGCTGATAGTTGCCTGATCATTGCCCGTTAATCCAGAGATTCAGCAGCTTTGAAGGTGCCGAATAGCAAAGAGGAGGCTACCAGGCATTTGTTTGCCGCGAAAGACTCCACCCAGATCAGCTGACCAGAGAAACATCGCTTCTGCCTCAATTCGTCCCATAAACCTTGAGCCGCTGCCCCTGCACCTGGGGCAAAGCTCTGCCGATGTCTGCACCGAGGTAGGAGGGGTCACAGACAAGGTAACGGGTACTGCCCAGAGTAACGGCATCGCCCGGGACATTGGCAGGGAATGGGACCCCTACCGCCGCATGACCGGGAAACAACAAGCCCACAGCTTCGAGCTTCAGGTAGCGGCGCACCAGGGTGAGGTAGAAGGCAGAGCGATCTTCGCAATCGCTGTAAGGCAGGGCCAGCATTTCCTCGGCAAACGCATAATGCTCTCTGCCCAGCGACTCCTGGTCTGTCCGATACGGAAAGCCCGACTGCACAAAATGAAGCAGACAATTCGCCTTCTCCATATCGGCGGTCCAGCCGCGGCGGGGCTGCAAGCCGTCCAGAATAGGCAGGAGCATCTCGTCAAGGGTGTTGAGAGCTTCCCTTGACATGGGCGCACCCACATAGACCGACCAGTCCACCATTGGGTAACGGTAGTAAAACTTCGCCACGCGCTGGTTCACCGCGATTTGCCCACGATAGGTTTGGCCCTGGTAGCGGAATGTCACGAGCCGGTAGCTGGACTCACCGCCGAGGCGGGGGGCTTCTTTCATGGTCATGTCGATAGGTCTGCCGCCGCTGGTGGGCTCAAACAAGCTCGCAGATTGCAGGCTGGGGGCTGTGCCAAGCGGATCCACCACATACATCCTGCCGCTGCGCGTATTGAGAAAGGCGTGGCCGTAAAGGGTTTGCCGGGTTTGTACCAATAAATACATCTTGCTGCCGCTGAAGCTCACTGTGGCGCGATATCCGCTCTTTTGCATGAGCCAGGCTGTGGCAAGAACGCGGGCAGAGGGGTCGGCGGGAAACATCGAGCCTGTGACCGTATGGACCCACTGCAGGTAGCCCCAGTCATTAAGCTTACGCAGGCTGGCCTGTTGCTGAACCTCGCTCATGAGGATGCTGGGCGTAACAGCCTGTAACTGGGCGTAGGCATCTGCGATGCGCTGCTGGCTCAGGGAGCCGCCCAGCCGGATAGCCGGAACAGATTCGCTCCGAAAAGGGATGCTTTCGCCCCAGAATGAGGCCTGCAACTGCAAAGGAGCATTGGTGCGGGCAACGGCGCTGTTTCGGCGACTGCTGGATACATAGGCTGGCTCGGGAAAATCACTCGGCACGCCGGTAGCAACAGAACGGGCGGGAATTTTCTGCTCCTGCAACAGGTTCACGTCGCGCCAACCACGGCTTTGCATAGGGCTCGACTGCGATTGAGCCAGGGCGGTGCTGGCCAGGAAGAGAATGACCGAGAAGAGAAACGGAGTGGTGGCTTTCATGTCGTTAAGTAACGAAGTTGGGAAAAGTGAATTGTCGGAAATTTTGCCCTTGCGCCATCGGTCAAGCGGTGCCTGACGATGGTGTAAGCCAACAACATGATTGCCTTTGAGGGAATAGCAATATGCAAAGAAACCGTTGATTCCCTGCATCGGTTGCAGGCCAGCGTGTTTTGGGTTGAGAGTTTTGGGTTGAATGATTGGATCGTTCGCAACGCAAGCTATTCGCTGCCAGGCTACCTCCACTGGCAAACCTCCCATGTGATAAACGAACAAGGGGATCTTTTTCGCCAACTGCACTCCCTCCTCCGTTTACCTGATCCTGCCAGCCTCTTCTTCGGCCCCGGTTTTGCCCTTTTTCACCCGGGCATTGCGGTCACCGAGCTGTGCGCTCAGGCTCACCCGGAGCAGCCTGCTCTCCCAGCCACCGCCAGCATCAATTACCAGCCCGCCAAATTCGCTTACACCGCCCCATTGCATGCCCCAGAAAATGTCGGACACCGTCACCCTTGCAGTCAGGCGCTCCTGGAAAAAGGTCAGCTTCGCCCCGGCATCTGCGCCCCAAAACCTGCGGCTCAGGTAGGTGCCGCCCCAAATCCCTGGCGTGCTGTAAAAGCCCGACACCTCCACCGACACATTACTGCGGATCTGCCAGTTGGACTGCGCATACACATTGGCGCTGAAAGCTTCGATGTCAATGCCTTTTCCAGGGGCAAATTCTCCCTCAAAACGGCTCCAGGATCCGGTGAAGCTGCCATAAACATCCCAGCCTTTCACAGGCGACCAAGGCGCACTGAAATTGAAGCTCAGGCCCTGTTGCCGTGCCAGGTTTTCAGGACGGAGAAAGCTGCGCCGACCTTCGGTGGTGTCGGTAAGTTGAACCGTGACATTCCGTGTTGTGTTAAAGGAAACAGACGTGGATACAGCGTAGTTGAAAGTGTGAAAAAGCTGGAGTTTGTGGGTAAACTCTGGCAGCAGAAAAGGATTTCCGCTGGAGTAGCTCAGTTCGTCGAGCTTGCTTTGAAAGGGATTTAGCTCCTGATAGGCAGGCCGGTCGATGCGCCGCGCATAAGACCCACCGAACTGGTGGCGCTGTCCAACAGACCTGGTGAGGCCAAGGCTTGGGAAAAGATTGAGGTAACTGCGCTCAAAGCGCTCATTGCCCGAAGGCGTTTCGCCCAGGAGGCGGCCCAGGCCCCAGGTTTGCTCCGCACGAAGGCCCGCCTGCAAGTCCCAGCCATTTTTACTGCCTTTCCATGCCGCATAGGCAGCCGCAATTTGCTCCGAATACAAAAAGCGGTTAGACAGGTCGGCGTTGCGCTCCAGCACGGTTCCGATTTGTTCAAAAAAACCAAAGTCGTTGTCTGTTTCTACCGAGGAAAACTTCAGACCATAGTCGAGTGCACCAAAAGGCAGGGTAGACGACAAATCCGTTTTCAACGACCAGAGATTAATCTGTGCCGGAGCCACGATGCTGAACAGTGAGCGGCTAAGTTCGGTGGTGCCATCAGCAGCGACATAGCGATTTGGCTGGCGGGTTTCACTGTCGCGAACGTAGCGCCCGAAGTCAAGGTCCGCGCTGAGGGAGAAAGCTTCGCCTTTGCGAAAGCTGTAATTGCTATTAGCGCTGAGGTTGCTTCGGCTAACATCCTGATTGCTTTGCGCCAACAGGGTGGATTGCAACTGACCGCTGCTCAGCTCGGAAATGGGAGTTTGGCTTTGGTTGAGGTTGCGCGATTGGGAAAGATTGCCGTTGAGCGAAAAGCCGAATTGGTGGGCCTGGCTGGGTGATAAGCTTCCTGCCAGCCGCAGGTTTTGGTCGGTTTCGTGGGAAACAGTGGTGGCCAATTGGTTGAGGGAAAGTCCGGCCTGCTGGCGAAACAGGCGGATATAGCTCCATTCGTGGCCGTGGTTGAGGGAATACTGGCCGAAAAATGAGCCATTCTGTGTTTTCTTGCCTCCATCAAGGGAAACGTTGTATTTCGGCAAACGACCAACGGCCCAGCCAGTGGTGAGGGTGCTGGTGCGGCCGGGGCGGATGCCTTTTTTCAGGACGATGTTGATGATGCCGCCTGCCCCGGCAGCATCGTAGCGGGAGGAAGGCTGGGCAATGATCTCAATGGACTCAATCGCGTCGGCGGGAAGGCTACGCAGCCACTGGGCAAGCTCAGCGCCTGTCACAGGGCTGGGGCGCCCATCAAGCCAGACAGCAACCCCGGGCTGGCCCATGAGGGAGAGGTTGTCGTTGGGATCCACCACCACGCCGGGGGCCTTGCGCAGAAGGGTCCAGGCATCGGAGCCGGTGGAAAGCAACGAACCCGCCACATTTAGCACCATTTTATCAGGCCTTACCTCCACCAGCGGCTTTTTGGCTTCGATGTCAACGGCTTCCATGCTTAGGGCTTCCACGATCAATTCCCCGAGTCGAACGGTATCGTTTCCCTGGACATCGAGGGCTGGCGTGTTTTTTTTCAGGTAGCCCGCCACGTTGATTTCCAGGAAGAAGGCTCCATTGCTTGGCACATCCAGAACAAACATGCCTGCTGGCCCTGTGAGGGTGGACAACACCAGGGCAGGCTCTGGCAGTTCTGCAGAAAACAGCAGCACAGGGCTGAAGGCTCCTGGTTCTCCGTCGGGGGTGCGCACTGTGCCGGTTAGCACAGGCTGGGCAAATGCAGCAAAGGCAGGAAAGAAGAGAAGCAGCAAGAGAATTGAGCGTTTCATAACAGATGATTTTGCACAAACATCAGCCTGAAAAGTCGCTTATCTCCTGTGCAGCCCGCCCAACGACCAACTGGCTCGACAAAGGGAAACCTCTGCCCTTCATCGTTGCTAATGGCCGTTGGTCGAAATCCTGCTGACTGAGCATCTCAATTGCGGCTACCTTTGTGCATGGAATCTGCCCTTCCCAACTTGATCAGCAAGCGAATAGGCCCCTTTCGCCTCGGCGAATGGCTGGCTTTGGGCTTTTTTTATTTGCTCAGCGCAACAGCCTACTATCTCGCCATTTTTTTCAGCACCTCCGGCCAGTCAGACTTCTGGCGGCAGGCAGCCCTCGATTATTCACTCAAACTGATGCTGACGGGCTTTTTCTGGTGGCTGGTGTTTGTCAAGATGCGCCACCTGCCGCTCTTTGTGCGGCTTGGGGTCCATGTGGCGGGGGCCCCTGCCTTTGCTTTTATCTGGCAGGCAACCTATTATGCCGTTTGCGAAGCTTTGGACTGGGGCCATCTGGTAGGCGCTGGAAGCACCTGGGACATTTACATTCCTATCCTGTTTTACATCCTGCAGTTTGGGATCTTCCATGTGTATGAAAGCTATCACACAATCACTGAACAACAGCGGCGGGAGGCCGCCTTGCGCGAATCAGCGCTGAAAAGTGAGCTTTCTGCCTTGCGATCCCAGCTGAATCCCCACTTTTTATACAATGCCTTCAATGCCATCAACGCATCCCTGCCGCCTGCGGAGGAACGATCCCGCGAACTGATTGCCGAGTTGAGCGACATGTTCCGATATGTGCTTTCGGCCATGCGGCGCGATCTGGTGCCGGTGAAGGAGGAAATGGAGTTTGTTAAAAAATACCTCCACCTTGAACAAGCGCGCTTCGGAGATCGCCTCAGGTTTATACTCGAAATAGATCCCGGCGCCGAGGTTTTGCTTCTCCCACCCCTGCTCATTCAGCCGCTGGTGGAGAATGCTGTGAAACACGGCATTGGGCCAAAACTGGAAGGAGGAAGCGTTGAGGTCCGAATTTGGGTCGAGGGCCAGCATATTGGCGTTCAGGTGGCGGATACCGGGGTAGGATTTCACGGAGGCCTTTCCGCGCAAAAGGGAGAAGGCGTAGGCCTGGACAACACCCGGCAGCGGTTGCTCAAAATGTACGGGGAGCCTCTTTCTATTCGCGAAAACACACCCACAGGAACCCTGGTGGAATTTTTCCTTCCGATTACCGAACATGAAAAAAGTCATTCTCGTGGACGATGAGGCCCCTGCCCGGCAATTGCTCCGGGAGTACCTCAGCTTGTTTCCGGAGCTTATTTTGCTTGGCGAATACAACAACGGCGTGGACGCGGTGAAGGGGATCAACGCCTTCCGGCCCGACCTGCTGTTTCTCGACATCCAGATGCCGGGCCTCTCAGGCTTTGATGTGCTGACCCACCTGGAGGAAATGCCCAGAGTGGTGTTTACAACGGCCTTCGATCAATATGCCCTCAAGGCATTTGAAGTCCATGCCGTGGATTACCTGCTCAAGCCCTACACGCGGGAGCGGTTTCGGTTGGCGGTGCAAAAAGCCCTCGACACGGCCACTCATTGGCAAAAGCCTTTGAACCAGCTCACCGAGTCGAATCTGGTACAGAACAGCCCCTTTCCGGAAAAGATTTTTGTGTCGCAGGGCACCAGGCTCGTGGCCCTGCAGGTGGGTGAGATCCGGTATATCCAGGCCAGCGGAGATTATTCCCTGCTCATGACTCCAGGTGGCGAATACCTCAGCACCTTTGGCATCGGTGAATTGGAACAGCGCCTGCCGCCTTCCATCTTTCAGCGGGTTCATCGCTCCTCCATCGTCAATGTAAATGCCATTCGGGAAATCCAGCGGCACCCCCACAGCATGGACCTGCTCATGGCAGATGGCAAAGTGCTGCGTGCAGGGCGGTCTTACCTGGATAAACTGAAGGGGATGATGTTCTGAGGGGGAATTTGGGATGAAACTGGCCTTCTCGACTAATGCTGGTCATCGCTTACCATTGTATCGGCTGGCCCCTGAGATGACCTACCTTGCTTAAGTTTTGACAACAAATTTGCTTGTCAAATACTACTTGGTTTACCCTTCCTCCAAAAATACCACCCCGCCAACGCCGTCCCAATTACCCCCACCACGGTAAGCAGATAACCCGCCTGCACAAAAAACTGGACCCACGACATCGCTGAGGCAGCAAAATTTTTATACAGCAACACCAGCACGCTACCAAGGTAGCCAAACGAGTCTGCCACATAAATCAAAAAGCCCACGTTCCCGGCGCGCCGCATGGTGGCAATGAGGCGGTCGAACAAAATCGAGTTGAAAGGAATGTAGGCCATATAGGTACCAAAACCGGTAAGGCCCATCCACCATAAATCGCTGATCCATTGCTGCGAAAACGCCCAGGTCGCAGCTCCGGCGAGCAACACCCCCAGCCCTACTGCCACATGATTCAGCATCAGGGCATTGCGGTTGTTTTTCACCAGCGCCAGCAGCATCAGCAACAGCAGCACCCCCACTGAAATCGGCGTTTCAGTCGCAGAAAATGCGACGCCATGCCCCTCGCCCCGCAATTCGACCCAAAACTCCGCCATGAAGGTGTCGCGGAAATCCCGGTAAGCTGTCAGGATCATATACACCACAATCAGCAGCACCAATCCCGGCGCATAGGCCCGAAAAAACTGAACGCGATCTTTTCCGGACATCGGAACCCGCTCGGTGCGCAGCGCAATGTCTGCGGCGTTGGGCGGGGGAACCTGATTGAGCATCCACACAGAAAGCAACAAAGGCCCAAGAAACAAGCCCCCGACGGCGGCCGGCATCCAAAATTCGCTCACCCCGTTCGCCATGAGCCAGGCTCCCACATCCTTCACCAGGCCCGACGAAAAAATGAAACTCGCACACAATCCCAGGCCCATAACCTCAGTTTGCTTGCGGCCTTCGAGGTAGCCAAACACGAGGCCCCACACCATGCCAAGCGGCAACCCGTTCAAAAAGAGGAACACCCAGTTGTAGGGCGGCGGAACCAACCCAAAACCCACCAGGGCCAGCCCGGCAAACAACACAAGTCCGATCAGCGTCCAGGCCCGGCGGGCGGGCGACATCTCAGACACTACCTTGATGCCGATGAACTTGGAGGTGGCATACCCGATCACCTGCAGGATCACCAGCGCGGATTTATAGGTCATGCCCCAGATCTCCGGCGTTTCGTTGAAATCTGCGGCCTGGTAGGCCTTGCGAAAAGCGTACATGCAAGCATAGGTGGCAAATGCCGCTACAGTTGCGAACACAGTGAGCAGCGCCGGGTTCTGAGCAAGTTTGTTTTTCATCAAAGCAGGGAGAAAGAAGGGGCAAACAAAGCAGGAGAAGCGATCAGTTACAATTTTCTGGCCAGTGACTTAGCTGTCCTCACTCCCCATCGGTCAAAAGGAACTGCCTTCCACTGCTTGTCGTGGAGAATGTGGAGCTCGTGGAATCCGCATTCGCGGAGAACCTGAGCCGTTTCAGGGAAAGCGCCGTTGATTTCGCGGGGGTGATGTGCATCTGAACTCAGGGTAATTGCCACGCCCATCGCGGCCATGGTTCGCAGTACATCAAAGGCGGGATAGGGTTCTTTCACCAGGCCTTTGTAGATGCCCCGGGTGTTAACTTCCACGATCAAGCCAGCGTCGCGAATCGTTTCCAGGGTGGCTGTTACAGCATGGTGGTACCAGTCTTCCTGGCCGCTGAACAAATCTCCCTGCCCGCTCTGGATGATGATTTTATCCAGATGCCCCACTACCTCCGGAGGATCCAGCCGCACCATGTCCTGAATCAGGTCTAAATACCGAACCAAAACCCGACGAATATCGCCATCGAAAATCTCCCTTAGCCCTTCCAAAAACAACTCATGCCGCCCATCAATTTCCCAGGGCCGCCCATCTGAAAAAGCATCAACAAAATGAACAGATCCGATGGTATAATCCAGTTCTGGTGCCAGTTGCCGGAGCCGGGCCGGGCCGGTCTTGCCGGGAACATAGTCTACCTCCAGCCCGGTATACACCTGGATCAGGTGCGCATAGCGGACTTTGAGCGCTGCAGCCTCAGCCAGATAAACGGGCAAGGCTTCCTCTTTCATGGCCCATTTGCAGGGAAACGGAACAGGAGCATGTGAAGACAAACCCCAGGCAGAAAACTCCCTGCGCACTGCTTCCTGAACATAGGCCTCCGGTGCCTCGCTTCCGTCGCAATAATGGCTGTGACTGTGGTAATTGGTCCAGGACATAGAAAAATGGCACCAGATGAAAGAAAAAAGATCAAAGGAAAATTACAGCCTTCTCACTCCCATCTCCTAGCATCGCTGAAAGAATTGATGATTTCATTACACTCGCTTTTCGCTGCGGATGGGTTTTTCCCTTGCTTTGCTCCACTTTTCATCAAAACAGTCCCTCCAAAATGAATTCCTCTTCCCATACTGAAGTTGCGATTGTCGGATCTGGCATTGTCGGCCTCGCAATGGCGCTGGCACATCATCGCAAAGGGCGCAGCGTCACGGTGTTTGACCGAAGTCATCGCCCGTTGGGGGCCACCATTCGCAATTTCGGGATGGTGTGGCCTGTGGGCCAGCCAGCCGCTACCCTACCCTATGCCCTTCGCAGCAGGGAAATCTGGGCTGAGCTGGCACCGCTGGCCGGATTCTGGGCGGAAGGCAAAGGCTCGCTCCAGCTTGCCTACCACGACGACGAAGTGGCGGTGCTTCAGGAGTTTATGCAACTGGCTCAGGGGCAGGGCTACCAGTTGTTGTGGTTGAACCCAACACAAATTCTCGAACAAAGTCCAGCCACCCGGCAGGATGGCCTGCTTGGCGGGCTTTTTTCAGCCACCGAAATGATTGTTGACCCGCGTGAGGCCGCCACCCGCCTCGTTATCTGGCTCGAATCCCAGGGCGTCAGGTTTGTTTGGGGGAAAGCTGTCACCGCAGTGGAGCCAGGTCGCCTACTGGCAGGTGGGCAGGAATGGACCTTTGTGCAGGCTGAAATCGCTTCGGGTGCCGACTTTGAGGGCTTGTTTCCCGACCTTCACGAGCGCTCGGGCATGACCAAGGTAAAGCTGCAAATGATGAGAACAGCCCCTCAGCCAGAAAATTGGCGCATGGGTCCGGCTCTTTGTGGCGGGTTAACCCTCACCCACTATGGCTCATTTGCCAAATGCCCCAGCCTGCCGCAACTCAGGGCCAGATTCGAAGCCACAATGCCCTGGATGAACACGTGGGGCATCCACGTAATGATGTCGCAAAATGGCTCGGGCGAGCTGGTGATTGGCGACTCTCATGAATACGGAAACGACCATGACCCTTTCCTCAAGGAAGAGATCAACACCTGGATCCTCGACTATCTCGGCAGCTTTGTTCAGGCACCGGATCTTCGGATCGCTGAAAGGTGGTCGGGTGTCTATGCCAAATTGCCTGGCAAGTCCTTTTTTGTTGAAGAAGCCTTGCCAGGGGTTCGGGTGGTGAATGGTCTCAGCGGTGCTGGTATGACCCTTTCATTTGGTCTCGCGGAGGCGCTCATTCGTTGACAGACACCAAACCAGTTTCGGTCACCTGAGCGAAAGAGCTGACCAGGGAAAGGTGAAAAGCTAGATGAAGAAATTGTTAACACAGTTCCAGCTTTTCAGTTTATCTTGGCGTAACACAGATCACCTCTTTCTCATGAAAGCCTTGCTGTACGAATACGAGCTGGATCTTGAACTCCTGCTTTCGTATCTGGTTGAGGGCGAAGGGTTTGATTTGCAGGTAGCCGCTGACCAGGAGCAGTTGCTTGCCAATTGCGTGAAAGACTCTCCCGACCTGATGATTCTGGGAAATTGCCCGCCGGGCATTTCTCAGCATGATCTCATTTCCTATCTCCACGAGCAGGGCTTTCTGGCTCACGGTTTTTTGCTTGTCCTCACCACAGACCCCAGCATTTGTGAATTAATTCCTTCGATGCTGCAGAACAACATCGAATGCCTGCTCACCCCCTTAGTGCCCAGCCAACTGCGGACAGCCTTGCGCAGGATTCAGGCTAGATTCCGGCCGGCTCTGGGCTGGAATCAGGCAAATTCAGGCTGAGTCTCCTGTTGCTTCCGCAGCGACATTCCCTTTTCCAGCGCCTTCTCCACAACTTCCACCGTGTGGTGAGGATAAATCACCGGGGCAGGCTGTGGCGCATTTACCCAGCTTGTGAGTTCCTCCAGCGAGCCTGCATCCAGCTTTGGCACCACAGGATGGCCCATTTTTACGAGGGCTGCCGCGTTGCACTGCTGCTCATACTGGCCATGTACGGGGATCGCAAACACTTTTTTTCCCAGAAACATTGCTTCAGCAGGCGTTTCAAATCCACCGCCGGTTAGCACGCCCTGCCCGTGTGCCAGCGCCTGGATGAAGGCCTCGTTTTGGACTGGCTCAATGCGAATACGCGGATGAGGCTGGCTAGGAGCCTGGCTGTATCGCGAAAAAACAAGCCAGTCGGCTCCAGGCACCTGAGCAAGGTATTTTACCAGATACTCATCCCGGTAAGCTGGCAAATAAACCACAAAAAATCCATCCTGACGGGGCGCGAGTTCGCGAACCTCTGATCGGATGACAGGGGTGTAAATGAAGTCGTCGTAGGCATGAAAATGAAAACCAACCGCAGCCTGAACAGGGGCATAGTGTCTGAGAACAGCCTCTCCAAACCAGTCTTTTCTCGCGGGTCTGGGACTTTTGTCTGACAAATAGGCTGACTGATGGCTCATAGCCACACAAGGAACCCCTGCCCGGGAAGCAGCCCAGGCAGAGACCGGTTCAAAATCATTGATCACGAGGTCGTACTGCTTAACCGGGAGCGAACGAATCTCCCGAATCAGCTTGGGAGTGAGGTTTTCGCGCAGGGATCGGATTTTGCTAACTGCTCCTTTTCGGTTGTAGCAAAAGGAAAAACCCTTGTATTGGAAGGCCAGTGGCCAGGGGAGTTTTATTTCCGATTGAGTGCCTGAAACGAGCAAATCCACATCGGCATACTGACGTAGCGCAGGAACCATTTCCCTGGCTCGACTGAGGTGACCGTTACCCGTTCCCTGAATGGCGTAAAGAATCTTCATGCGCAAAGATGGATGATGAAGCCGGGCAGACCCAGAGGTCATCAGACATGGGCCAGCTTTCTATCCGATCCGTTAAGTTCTACGACACGGCGAGCGGGCTGTTCATCCTCCTGCATTTCCTGGTTTTTGGCCAGGGAAGGCTCGTAGTGAAATAAGCTCCATCCGCCATCGACATACTCCAGAGCGGTGAGGCTTTCGATCCAGTCTCCGGAGTTCAAATAGGCAACTGTGCCTTTGTCGGTAACGATGTCGCGCATCTCAGGCTGGTGAATGTGGCCGCAAATCACGTAGTCGTAGCCATTTTCAATGGCCAGATCTGCTGCAATATGCTCAAAATCCGAAATAAACTTCACCGCACTCTTCACACTGGCCTTCACCTTTTTCGAAAACGACATTTTTTCCCGGCCAAACCGCGCGAGAACCCCGTTGATAAGGGAGTTGAGCAGGATGAGGAGGTCATAGCCGAGGCCTCCAAGCTTGGCCAGCCACTTGGCGTGCTTCATGCTGGCATCAAACACGTCTCCGTGGAAAATCCAGGCTTTCTTGCCATCCACTTCCAGCACCACCTTGTCGCGCAGGTGAAAATTGCCCAGGGAAAAATCACTGAACTTTCGCAGCATCTCGTCGTGATTGCCCGTCAAATAGTACACCGTAGTGCCCCTGGCAATGATTTTGACGATTTCTTTAAGCACCTGCATGTGAGACTTGGGCCAGTATCGCTTAGAAAACTGCCAGATGTCAATGATGTCTCCATTAAGAACAAGCACCTCAGGCTGGATGCTCTTGAGGTAGTGAATCACTTCTTCTGCCTGGCAACCGTAAGTGCCGAGGTGAATGTCGGAGAGAATCGCAATGTCGAGTTGGCGTTTCTTGCTCATGTGTTTCTGCGAAGAGGAGGATGATGAATGGCTCAGACTTCCTTTTAAAAAGCAACATCCCCGGCGAGTGAAGCCGAGGAAGCATGGAGAGGCATCAAAGCCTGTGACGCGGAAGAAATGATCAGCGCGGAAAAAATGATCAAAGTAGTACTTGGGTAAATCCGCAACATAGATGCAAATTAACCGCTGCTATGTAACCCGGCTATCACCTCCAGAATAAGAATATTCGCAGATTCGGTAAAGAAATAGTTAACCCACGCCGACGTCGCCAGCCTTTGCTCACAGTTTCATCGCGAGCATGTTCATCAGAGAAAGGAAGGGGCGGGTATTTTGCATGATGTAAAAGTGCAGATAGGGATACCCGGCCTCCAGCAGTTGCATCGACTGGCGGTAGGCCCAATCTACCCCAACCTGAATTTCTTCGCTACGGGTTTTAGCCCCCAGCATTCTTTCTGTGAGCTCCTGGGGGATGTCAATATGAAAAAATGCGGGCAGGCTGTGCAAATGAGATTTGCTGGTCATGATTTTCATCCCCGGAATGATGGGCATCGTTACCCCTTTCACTCTGGCCCGTTCCACAAAAGCAAGGAATTTATCGGTGTCGAAAAACATCTGGCTCACAGCGTAATGCGCTCCGGCCTGCTGCTTCTGAAGCAGCATATCGATATCAAAATCGAGGTTGGGCGCCTCAAAGTGTTTCTCCGGGTAGCAGGAAACGCCTATGCAAAAGTTGGTTTTGTCGGCATCAATCAGATCATCAATGTAATGGCCATTGTTCATGTTGCTGATCTGACGAACAAGGTCAACAGCAAAGTGGTTCACGGTTCTGTCCTGGGGAATGGGCCGCAGGTTGGTTTTATCACCGCGAATGGCCAGCACGTTCTCGATGCCCAGGTAGTTGAGCTCAATGAGGGCATCTTCAGTTTCCTCGCGGGTAAAACCGCCACAGAGCAGGTGCGGCACCGGCTCCAGGTTGAACTTGTATTTCACCGCTGCACACAGCCCAAACGTGCCGGGGCTTTTGCGCTTCACCTTCTTTTTGAAGGAGCCATCCTTCATTTCCTCCCACACCACCTCGGCGGCATGGCTGGTCACATCAATGAAGGGCGGGTGAAACGGCAAAATGGATTCAATGGCCTCATGCAACAATTGCAGGCTGCCACCACGGCGGGGAGGAATGATCTCCACACTAACGGAAGGACGGCTGATATTGCTGAGGTGGTCAATGACGCGCATGGGTGTTGGGTCTAAGCTTGATGTGGCGCGAAAATAACCAGATTTTTTTCTGGCAGCGAATGAACTCTGCGAAGGAGTACATTTCTGGCCTGCTTTCGCTTCAATTTGGCCGGATTAACCCAACACTGCCGGGACTTGTTTGGCAAAAACATCTTCCTCCGACCTTATTCCGGCCGCTGAGCAAAGTCGAGGTCTTCTTTCAAAGTGTGAATGCTGCCGCCCGTTCTCTCGGCAATTTCCCGGTAATGCGGGTGAATGTTGCCGTTTTGAACATCACACAAAATGATGTGGACGGGATGCTTGATTTCGCTAAGCAGTTCTATGTCGCGAACATCGCTCTTGTTGTCTGCAATCAAAATCACAGAATGAAATCCTGTGAGATACTGCTGGCCCGTCAGGATGGCCTCCAGGTCATTTTCCTCGGAATCCCCACCGTTCCCCTTCATCATCACCACGCCCATCGTCTCCACAATTTCTTCCAGGTCGTTGGTGCGCGAATGATAGACTCCTCCTGTTCGTCCTGGCTTTTTTTGCCAGGTTTTTTTGTTGTTGCCGTCGTTAAAAAAAACGAAATGTGCCACTTGCTGCCCCGTCCGCTGCAGGTGAACCTTGTGCCACAGCACCAACTGCGCCCCGTGCTGATACATTGAGCCGGTCCAGTCCATTACCACCAGCATGTCGTTCCACTCCGGGTGCCGCTCCATGACATGAAACACGGTGGAATCTTTTACCCGCACTTCTCCGGAAATCAGTTGCCTGAGCTGCTCAGGCGTTTGCACCTGGTCGATCAGGGGAATACGCCGGGGCTTGTATTTGATCACAAAGCCATGGAAATAGTTCATGGCTTCGGCCTCGGTTTTACACTGCGTTTGCAGCACCAGATTCCATTTGATGCTGGCCGAACGGAGGGTGGAGTCGAGGGCAAACAAGGTACTCAGGCGGCTGGAAAGCAGCTCATAGTAGTTGGTGCGCCAATTCTCTATGTTTTCGGGGTACTTGGTAAAGACCAGGTCGATTTCATAGGCCTGCATTTTGCCCATGATCAAAATCCAATCGCCGGGATTGGAAAAATTGTGCTGCGCATATTCTGTACGCAGGGCAACCTGGGGGGTAAGCTCGGCAAATTTGTACACCGGCAGTTCCCACCGGTGGAAAGCCACTCCGTCGTGCACAAACAAATCTTCATCGGCCAGCGCGGGCTGAGCACATGCGAGCCAAAGAAAGAGCCAGGGTAGTAGTCGTAGGCGTTTCATAAGCAGGCGACTCTTCAAGCATCCAACACAAAGGAATCTGAGATACAACGCCCAATGGCAGAATCACATTATCCAACATGAAAATATACGAAAATCGAGAGGCTTTTGGCAATGCTCTTTTGCGTGGACTGTCAAATTTTCTTATAGCTTGGAGGAAGGAGGATGGTGTGTGGCATCCCTGGCTGATGGACTGTCACCAACTTCTGGCTTCATCGATCCAGATTTCCTGAATTTCTGCAAAAAACAATGCATGGCTGTGCCGTTTGCGCTGGTACCAGGCACGGTTGGGGTCATGCAAAATAAGCCGTTCACTTTCTATGGCATACAGGCAGCCGAAGCGGGTCTGGCCATCTTTCATCACGACCTGAACCTGGCTCCCGGCATGTTCCGCGAGCTTGGCTGTCCACTGTGGGGCAGTTACACGGAGACTTCTCGTTCCTGGCGACATACTATCTTGGCGGATTGAGGGCAGAGGTGAACAGCAAAACGAGGGAAAGGCGGTGCAGGATTGGGGGGGGGACAAGGCCGGATTTTTTGCTTACAAGTCTCCTTCCTGTGGCCTGAAAATAAGGTCTTCCACAACGGTTCTGCTGCTGAGCCTGGTGGCCAAAAACACAGCTTCAGCAATGTCTTCAGGTGGCATCAGCCGGGTGGCAGGGCCCGAAAAGCCCGCCCAGGCATCTGTGAGAACTGCTCCTGGCATCACTGTGATCACCCGAACGCCGTGGGGTTGCAGTTCGTGGCGAAGGTTGCGGCTGAAGCCAATCATGGCAAATTTGGAAATACTGTAAGAGCCGCCGCCGGGATAGGCAGCCATGCCCGCAATGGAGGTAATGTTAACAATGCTTCCGGAACGACGCGCCTTCATCGCAGGAAGCAAGCCCTTCGTGAGGTAGTAGGCGCTGTCCATGTTGGTTCGCATCATCTGCTCATACACCTCGTCGGCTTCTTCATGGACATTGCCTGGGGTAAACTGCCCGGCGTTGTTGATGAGCACGTCGAGCGGACCGAGGGCCGCCTCAACTTGTGGCACCAGTTCCCTGATCCGGGACTTATCAGACATGTCGCACACCCAGGTGAGCAGCCCTGGCATGGCGGATTTCGCCTCGTCCAGCCTGCCTGGATCCCGCCCGCAAATCCCTACCCGGAATCCTTCCTGATAATATTTGGCGGCCATTGCCAGCCCGATTCCGCGCGATGCGCCCGAGATAAACACCGATGGTTTCATGGCCGGAATCTAGGGAAAAACTCCTGGCTTGTAACCCCGGATTTCATTCCTTTTTAGCATCTTTGCTACAATAAGCCCTTTATCTATCAGCCTTGCAGTATTTTCTCTCCCATCTAGGCCGCTTTTTCCTGCTCATGGGCAGGATGTTCCGCAATCTGGAGCGCTTCAAAATTTACTACGACCTTACCATGCGTGAGACAAACTCCTATATTGGAGGCTCTCTCCTCATTGTGGTGGTCATTTCCACTTTTATTGGCGGGGTATCCACCCTTCAAACTGCCTATCAGCTCACGTCTCCGCTTTTTCCGAAGTCGATCATCGGCACCATCGTGTCCGTTACGATGCTCCTGGAGTTGTCTCCGACAGTCGTGATGTTCGTCATTGCAGGCCGGGTTGGGTCTAAAATGGCCTCAGAAATTGGCACTATGCGTGTAACTGAGCAAATAGACGCACTTGAAGTAATGGGGGTCAATTCAGCAGCCTATCTTATCCTGCCGAAGGTCATTGGCGGTATACTGTCTATGCCCATCCTGGTTACTATTTCTGCTTTTCTGGGTCACCTGGGCGGCATCATTGCGGGGCACCTCACGGGTGCGGTTACTGCTACAGAATTTGCCACCGGCATCCAGGAATATTATGAGCCCTATCAGGTCGTGGTGATGTATGCCAAAGCCCTCACCTTTGGCGTCCTGATCACCACCATTTCCTGTTACCAGGGTTATTACACCAAAGGCGGAGCGCTCGAGGTAGGCACCTCCTCCACCCGGGCTGTAGTGTATTCTTGCCTGGCCATGGTCGTCGCTGATTACCTCATCGCAGAAATTATGCTGTAACCCCCAACTTGCCCTGCGACAAGGGCAAGGATTCAACAGTATTCTATTTACATTTTAGTTACAATTTCTTAACTTAGGAGCTCCATTTCAAGTGCAAATGTTCGCATGGAGATTGTCTGGTTTTTGCTTTACACAACCCTCGCCTATCTTATCGGGAGTATTCCTTCGGCCATCTGGCTGGGCCAATTGTATTTCGGCATTGACATTCGCGACCATGGCAGTGGGTCGGCCTCCCACCTGAATGTTGAGCGGGTTCTCGGGCAAAAAGCTTCCTGGCTCGTTCGCTTAACGGATATCACCAAAGGAGTACTTGCCGCCCGGCTTGCCTGGCCTTTGGGTCATCAAATCGACTGGATGTCCTCAGAAGAAGGCTACCTGCTGAGCCTCACCCTCGGCCTTGCCGCCATGCTGGGGCATATTTTTCCCATTTTGGCCGGTTTTCGCGGTGGGAAAGGATACCACGTGGCTATTGGCACCATGCTCATTATCCATCCCGCCCTGATTTGCGTGTTCCTTGGCATGAGCTGGCTCACACAGCCATTCACCAAATCTCCCAAAATCTCCTACCTGATTGCGGCGCTGAGCGTGCCCGTTTTTGTGATCATGACACGCTCAGCGTGGGATGAACGTTTCCTCCCCATGCTGCTCTTTGGTGTGAGCATCCTGGGAATTCTGTTGCATACCTATCGTGAGTCCCTGCAAGGGATGAGGTTTCGTGTCGAGCAAATCCGGAGACCTACTCTTCGCCGGCCTTAACGCTAAGCCACCACAACCCCAGCATCCCCAAAAAGGAAATGGTTAACCCGCCAAACTCCCTTGCCTCTTCGATGTAGGGAAAATCATTCTGCATGCCTTGCGAGAAGGCAATGCCGTCGCCATTTGTCAGAAACTCGGCCGCACCTTCAAAATAATTGCCCATGCCAAATGCAAGGGCCAACATGGCCATGACCAACCAGCTTGGCTTGGTTTTTCCAAGGGCAGTACCAAATGACAGGCCTGCCAGCAAGAGATAAAACAGGATCCAGCCCCATTTATCAGGGTCATTATACTGAACAGCAGCGAAGGAAAAGAAAATGGCAGTGAAGATAAACCCGAAGATTCGCATTGGGTGAAAAGTTAACGAGGTTCATTTTGTGCAAAAGAACACAGTGCCTTGATGGTTAACCAAGGAAAAAAGTCATTCGCACGCAACAAACAAGGAAATAATAGCCCTTTTCGCCTACACCATGGCTCCTTTTCCTGAAAGCGACCCGGCGGCACGCAGCAAAAAATCAAGTCGCTTGAGCATAGGCATGTCAAGACTGGCCTCCCTGTGCTGAATCTTGAAAACTTTGAGCAAATCTTGCACAGCTGCCTGGTCCAGCAACTGGGTGGAAACCTCCTTGAGGTGTTCATAGAAATACATGAACTCCCTGAGGCGCTCATGGGAACTAAGACTCACAGAGGTGGGTTTCTTGAACGACATCAAATCGCCTAGGGCAGCCTCATAAATGGGCATCTCAGGGTGAATCAGGTTGGCAACCCGGGAAAGCAGGGCAAACTGAACAGGTCCGGGCTTGCTCTTGGCCTGGGGTCCATACAGTGCGTGGTAGGCTTCAAAAAAGTCGAAAGTTTCTTCGCCCTTTTTTCCTTCTACAAACTGAAAAAACACTTCATGCCAGCTTTTTGCTATCTTTTTTCCTTGCAATCCGAAAGCCTGAGCCATGTCAGCCTGCAGGGATTCATTCTGGCCCACATGTTCCTCCATCAATTGCTTCCGCAAGGCTCCATACAGCTTCACATCTGCTGGCTTCACCTGATCCAGAATCTTGCCACCATTCTTTGCCATGATGCGAGATAATTCTTCTGCTTGCATCATTGAGCTTGCCGGCGAGACATCGAATAAGGATTTTTCCGGGTACATATGGGTCTGGATTAAAGGTGAAGGGATAAATGAGGTGTCGCCACGGCAATAACAACCTCGAGCATGTTGCAAAGGTAACACGGAATCCTGGAACTGACAGAAGCTAACCCCTAATTTGCTTACGCCTTTCGAAAAGAAGGCGTTACAAATTCTTCATCTGGAAGAAATACAGCCAATTAAACGCCCCTTCCCAAGGGCTCTTCCAACTGGCTCGTTGGCCGAAATCGTTCGCCACGGGCTGATCCGCTCTGCAAGTGTGACAAAAAGGCCACCGCTTTGTGAATATCGAGGGCCAGGGTTCGGTCCTCCTCCACAAACGGTACCACTGCCCGAAAACTCTCCAACAAAGAAACGAGCGCAGTCCCGGTTTGCATTCCTTCCCTGAAAAACAAGGCTTGGGAGGCATTCATCAGCTCAATGGCCAGCACATGGTGCAAATTTTGAAGAACCTGAAGGCATTTTGTTGCGGCATTTGCCCCCATTGATACATGGTCTTCCTGGTTGTTGGAGGAGGGAATGGTATCGACCGAAGCCGGGGTACAGAGCTGCTTATTTTGGCTCACAATGCTGGCCGCCGTGTATTGAGGAATCATCAGGCCGCTGTTCAACCCGGGGTTCGCCACCAAAAATAAAGGCAGGCCGCGCTGCCCGCTCAGCAACTGGTAGGTGCGCCGCTCGGAAATCGATGCCAATTCTGCCACCGCGATGGCAAGAAAATCGAGCGCCAGCGCGAGAGGCTGACCATGGAAATTGCCGCCAGACAATACCTTCCCTTCGTCAGGAAAAATGAGAGGGTTGTCGGAAACGGCGTTCAATTCAATCTCCAGCACCTGCCGCACATACCGCAGGGCATCTTTGGAAGCTCCATGAACCTGTGGAATGCACCGAAAGCTGTATGGGTCCTGGATATGGGCTTTGGGCCGGTTGGCAATCTGGGAATCTGAGAGCAAAGAGCGAACCCTGGCGGCCGTGTCAATCTGGCCGGGATGGGGTCGAACGGCGTGAATTTCAGGGGAAAATGGTTCCAGCAGCCCGTCAAAACCGTCTAGGCTCAGCGCTGCCACCTGATCTGAGAGGTCGGCGAGGTGTTCGGCCCATAGCGCCACATGCACGCCATAAGCCAGCATGAACTGTGTGCCGTTAAGCAAGGCCAGTCCTTCCTTGGCACCCAGCCTGAGAGGTGCCACGCCAGCCTCCTGCATCAGGTCAGCTGCCTGCCGCTTTTCGCCATTTACCCACAGCTCCCCTTCGCCAATCAGCGGGAGCGACAAATGAGCCAGAGGTGCCAGATCGCCGCTCGCACCCAATGAACCCTGGGTGTACACCACGGGGATCCAGTCCTGCTCATACAGCCACAATAAACGCTCCACTGTTTCAATGCGAACACCGCTATGGCCTTTTGAGAGCGAAATCACTTTCAACAGCAGCATCAGCCGAACAATGTCAACAGGCACTTCGCTGCCCAGGCCGCAGGCGTGAGACCGGATGAGGTTGATCTGAAGCCGCTCCAGATCCTGCTCAGCGATGATTTTGTCGCACAAAAAACCGAAACCAGTGTTAACCCCATAAATCAGGCGATGGTTTCCGGCCATCATGTCTTCGAGGCAGTGCCTGCCACGGCCAATGGCCTCTCTGGCGGAATCTGCCAGGGTCACAGGTTGCCGAAGCCGGAGGTGCTCGGCAAGGTCGGCCAGGGTGAGGGAACGATCGTCAATGACCATGGAAACGGAGAATGAAGGCGCGAAATATCCTTCAAACATACGACCTCAGCCCCGCACTGCCAACCTTCTTTGCTATTTCCCCCAACGCGCCAGCAGCTCTTCAATGCTCACCTGGGATTGCTCCCCGCTTTGCATGTCTTTGAGTTTAAAACGATTGCTTTTCACCTCTTCTTCGCCAATGACAAGGGTATAGGGAATGCCCAGCTTATCGGCGTAGGTAAATTGCTTGGCCAGCTTGGCTGGTTCGGGATACAGCTCGGAGGGAATGCCCGCCGCACGGAGCTGAGAGAGCATCCTCAGCGAAGTTTCATATGCTTCGCCGGGGAAATGGATCAACAAGACCTCTGTGCTGGTGGTGCGCTTGTCCTGAAACAAGCCCAGCTCCGACATCACGTCGTAGATACGGTCGGCGCCAAAAGAAATGCCCACACCCGACAAGCCTGGCCTGCCAAAGACCCCCGTGAGGTTGGCATAGCGACCTCCGCCACAAATAGATCCGATAGAAACGCCCTTTGCCTTCACCTCAAAGATGGATCCGGTGTAGTAGTCAAGGCCGCGGGCAAGCTGCAAATCTACCTTGATTTCTCCGTGAAACCTGGGAAAATGCTGGTGAATATTCAGCACTTCGCGCATTTCCTCCACGCCTTTTCGGCCAATGTCGGAAGTGGCAAAAGCTTTTTCAAGAAAATCTAGCTTTTCGTGGTTAGTTCCTTCAAACGAAATGATTTCCAGCACTTTATCAATTGCCCCTCCCGGCAAACCCCTTCCGATCATTTCCTCTTTGACCTCAGATGCAGGCTTTTTGTCGAGCTTGTCTATCGCCACACAGATTTCGGCGAAGCGATCCTGCTGGTTCACCACCTCTGCATATCCCTGGAGGATTTTTCGATTATTCAGCAAAACAGCAAACCCTGGAATTCCGAGCGAGGAAAGGGCTTCATCAAACATAGCTACAAACTCTGCCTCAAAGAGCAGGGAATCGGAGCCCACAACATCAGCATCGCACTGGTAGAACTCGCGGTAGCGCCCTTTTTGCGGGCGATCAGCGCGCCAAACCGGCTGGATCTGGTATCGCTTGAAGGGGAAAGTCAGTTCGTTCTGGTTCATCACAACGAAGCGTGCAAACGGCACTGTGAGGTCGTAGCGGAGGGCGCGGTCGCAAATCTGGAAGCTCAGCTTTTGGGGGTCGCTGAGGTCGGTTACGCCTTTGAGGAAATCCCCGTTATTCAGGACTTTGAACATGAGGCGGTCGCCTTCTTCGCCATATTTGCCGGTGAGAACCGACAGTTGCTCAAGGGCAGGCGTTTCGATGGGGGCGTATCCGTATTTGCGGAAAACCTCCTTGATGGTCGCGAAAATGTGCTCCCGGCGCATCATGACCTGAGGAAGAAAATCGCGTGTTCCGGCGGGAATCGATGGTTTCATGGTGAGCAAAGGTAGAAAAGGAAGTCGGGTGAAAAAACTTGTGCAAGGCGAAAAATCTTCCATTCTTTCCAACATTTGACCACAAATCGCTTCTATTTCTGGAAGACTTTCGGTTTTTGCGTAAGTTCAAAGGCAGGGAAACGACCCATTTTCCCAAACAGACCCTAAGCCATTAACCAATTCATCTCATGAACCCTGTTGATATTGCCGTTACCATGGGTGCAGTTCTCGGAGGACTGGCCTTTTTTCGCAGCGGCTGGGTAGTTGTTCGCCAACAACACGCAGCTGTCATCGAACGCCTGGGCAAATACCAGCGCACAGCTGAGCCTGGCTTTCACTTCAAAATTCCCTTCATCGACAAAGTATCCGGCAGGGTCAACCTCCGTGTGCAGCAGCTCGATGTAAAGGTAGAAACCAAAACCCTGGATGATGTGTTTGTTCATCTGAAGGTTTCTGTTCAGTACCAGGTTGTGAAAAGCAACGTGTATGGTGCCTTTTACGAGCTGGAGGATCCCAAAACCCAGATCACTTCCTATGTCTTTGATGTGGTTCGTGCTGAGGTGCCCAAATTGAAGCTGGATGCCGTGTTTGCCCGAAAGGACGACATTGCCGTTGCCATCAAGGAAGAACTGACCGAGGCCATGGAAGGCTACGGCTACGCCATTGTGAAAGCCCTGGTAACCGACATTGACCCCGATGCGCAGGTGAAAGTGTCCATGAACCGGATCAATGCCGCGGAGCGTGAAAAAATTGCGGCTCAATACGAGGCAGATGCCGAGCGCATCAAAATCGTGGCCATCGCCCAGGCCGAAGCAGAGTCGAAAAAACTCCAGGGACAGGGTATTGCTGACCAGCGCCGGGAAATCGCCCGCGGGCTTGAGGATTCTGTGGAAGCCCTCAACAAAGTTGGGATTAACAGCCAGGAGGCTTCAGCCTTGATCGTGGTGACCCAACACTACGACACCCTTCAATCCATGGGCAACAACAGCCGCTCTAACCTGATCTTGCTGCCCAACTCTCCATCCAATGCAAGCGACATGATGAACCAAATGATTTCCTCTTTCTCAGCAGCCAGCATGCTGGGCAATGAAATTAATCAGGGAAACAGACTTGCGGAGGCAAAACGGGCCCAGGATAATGCCGCCCTGCGCGAAGGTGCTGGTCAGGAATCCATGCAAAATCTCCTCGACCAATAAACAGCGTGAAGCAGGAAAGTCCGGTACGGCTCCTTCAACAAAATTCCAGATTTTCACACAAGTAGTTTGAGTTTGGTTCTGCGGGATCGGGAGAAATCCTGATCCCTCCTTTTTTTTGAGGAATGCCGATCGGGGGTTGCACAATCAGGGGCGAACCAAGATCTTTGGGTCTGTTCCACTCAATCCAATTACATGAAGCCCACCCTGGTTATTTTGGCTGCTGGCATGGGCAGCAGATACGGCGGACTAAAACAGCTCGACGGCCTTGGGCCCTCTGGCGAAACCATTCTTGAATATTCTATTTTCGACGCCATCCGTGCTGGCTTCAACAAGGTGGTGTTCATTATTCGCCCCGACTTCGCAGCTGAGTTCAAGCGACAGATTGGCGAGGTAGTTGCCCGCTATGTGGAAGTTGGCTATGTGTTTCAAACCATCGACAGGCTCCCCGCAGGCTGGGCTCCCCCCGAGGGCCGTACTAAGCCTTGGGGCACAGGCCACGCACTCCTGACCGCCGCCCCTGAGGTCCACGCGCCGTTTGCTATCCTCAACGCCGATGACTACTATGGGAAAGAAGCATTTGAAGTCATGGCCACTTTCCTTACTGAAGTTGACCCTGCCACCCCTTCTTATGCCATGGTCGGCTACCAACTGGCCAATACCCTTTCTGAATTCGGATCGGTTTCTCGCGGCATCTGTGAAGTGGATGCCCATGGCTACCTGACAAAAGTAGTGGAGCGAACCGCCATTTCCCGGATCGGAGGAGAAATTGGATTTGACGAACAGGGCCAAAGAACCCTGCTATCAGACGACACCCTCGTCTCAATGAATTTCTGGGGGTTCACCCCGGGAGTTTTTCCGCTGGCAAATGGCTTTTTTGAGCAATTTTTGAAAGAAAAAGGAAGCCAGCCCGGCTCCGAATTTTACATCCCCACCCTGGTGACCCAGGCCCTTCAAACAGCAGGCGCGAGCCTGAAAGTCCTTCGTTCTGAGGCTAGCTGGTTTGGCATTACCTATCAGGAAGACAAGGCCATGGCAGTGGCTAAATTTGCCGAACTCTGCGAGAAAGGCATTTATCCGGTTCAATTGTGGACATAAATGCCCTGTCTTCCCAACTAGCTGCAGCCTGGCCAGAAACAGGCTCCTGGGTTTCGCTGCGGCGAGTAGGACAGGGGCATATTCACCAGAGCTTTCAGCTGGCAACCGACAAGGGTCTGTACTTTCTCCAGCAGTTTAATCATTTCGTTTTCCCCGATCCCGAGGGAATAGCTGCCAACCTGCGGCTGCTTGCCATCCTCCCCCCGCAGGAGGCAATACGAAGCCTGCCGTGCTGGCTCCTAACATCAGCCGGGGAAGCCTACGCAGCCGACGCTGCCGGGCAACTGTGGCGGTTATTTCCATGGATCGATTGCACAGAGCCAGTAGCGACCGAAACGGCCTCCCTTCATGACATTGCGGCAGCTTTTGCAGCCTGGACCCGCAGCCTTGGCGGGCTGTCGCCCCAGGAAATACGGGAACCGATTCCCGGTTTTCACCAGCTTCCCTCGCAATGGCAGAGCCTTGAAACTGCCTGGAACGAGGCCAGCGGACACCGGAAATTCAACGCAGCAGAGACCTACGGGCGGCTTTGCAAAGGAGCCTATCTGCTCGATCGCTTTCGCAGGCTGCAACAGCAACTTCCCCGCCGCATCATCCATGCAGATGCCAAAGCCGACAACCTGATGTTTTCTTCCGGCCCGCCACCTGTAACCTGGGTGGTGGATCTCGACACCGTTATGGCGGGGCAGTTGTGGATGGATGTGGGCGACATGATTCGCAGCATGGCCTGCAGCCACCGCGAAGATTACCCTGTTCTGGAGGAAGTTCATGTGCTCCCGCAGGCTTGCCGGGCCCTGCTAGAGGGTTATTTGGAAGGCGGAAAGGGCTGGGTGACAGAACTGGAGGCCAGCACCCTTGCAGCAGGTGCAGAGTGCATTCTGTTTGAACAAAGCCTTCGATTTCTGGCCGACCACCTGCGAGGCAATCGCTATTATCCTGTTCAGCAGGATGGAGATAACTTGTTGCGGGCGCAGAATCAACTGATGTTGTGGGAAAGCTATACGGATTTGCTCCTGCACAAAAAACTATAGGGTCTCAGAAACCCTCTTTTCTGCCGGGGTTAATGCCTTTGAAGTAAGGGGATTTCCCTATCTTCCTTTCCAGAAATAACTCAACTACTCGCTATTCATGCAAAAACCAAAACTGAATTTTTGGCAAATCTGGAACATGAGCTTCGGATTTCTGGGGATCCAATTTGGATTTGGCCTCCAAAACGCCAATGTGAGCCGAATCTTCCAGACACTGGGCGCAGAAATTGACGATATCCCCATTTTGTGGGTGGCAGCACCAGTCACGGGGCTCATTATTCAACCCATCATCGGATACTTCAGCGACAAAACCTGGACCCGAATGGGAAGGCGGCGACCTTATTTCCTGGTCGGGGCCATCCTGGCTTCGCTGGCCTTGTTCATTATGCCCAACTCCCCTGCCTTGTGGGTAGCAGCAGGCATGCTCTGGATCATGGACGCTTCGATCAACGTCTCCATGGAGCCATTTCGCGCCTTCGTTGGCGACCTGCTGCCTGCAGAGCAACGAACAAGAGGCTTTGCCATGCAGAGCTTTTTCATCGGCACCGGGGCCGTTGTGGCTTCTGCCCTCCCCTACATCCTTTCAAATTGGCTCGGCGTTTCCAGCGAAGCTCCCGAAGGCGTGGTTCCTGATCAGGTAAAATATTCCTTCTACATCGGCGGGGTGGTGTTTTTAGCATCCGTTCTCTGGACTGTCTTCAATTCAAAAGAATATTCTCCAGAGGAAATGAGCCAGTTCGAAGAGGCAACCGACACTTCGGCCAGTCATTCGGCTGGCTCAGCAGCACAACAGGTGCCCTGGCGGGTTTTTCTGCGCAATAGCACGCTCTTTATCACAGCGGGTGCAGCAACAACCTTGTGGGTGGAATCCTTCGGAGGGAAAAAAGACCTCTACATCCTCACCTTCGGCCTGATCATATTTGGGGTTTTCCAATTGATTGCCGGGATGATGGTACGAGCCAAGGCCAGGGAAAATGGATTCATTGAAATCATGAACGATTTGCTGCAAATGCCCGCCACCATGGCCCAACTGGCTGTTGTACAATTCTTTAGCTGGTTTGCCTTGTTTTCCATGTGGATTTACACCACAGGAGCCGTGGCTGATTCTGTGTTTGGTACTTCTGATGCCAGCTCGGCTGCCTATAATGCCGGTGCCGACTGGGTCGGGGTCTGCTTTGCTGTGTACAACGGAGTCGCTGCCCTGGCGGCTTTCTTCCTGCCATGGCTGGCCACCAAAACCAGCCGTAAAACGGTTCATGCCCTGAGCCTTGTGGCGGGCGGCCTTGGCCTAGCCTCCATCTATTTTGTGACTGATCAATACTGGTTGCTGGCCTCTATGGTGGGCGTCGGCATTGCATGGGCCGGCATTCTCTCCATGCCTTATGCCATCTTGTCCGGGGCCCTTCCGCAGCATAAGATGGGGGTTTACATGGGGATATTTAACTTCTTCATCGTTATTCCCCAACTCGTGGCCGCCAGTATTCTTGGCTTTCTTGTTTCCTCCTTCTTTGACAACCACGCCATCTACGCCCTGCTCATCGGAGGTATCTCAATGGGAGTCGCTGCGGCTTGCGTGTATTTTGTCAGGGACCTTGATGAGGAAAAAATGAGGCAATTCTCAGACAGTTCGGTGAATTACTTCAACCGAAGGAGAAAGTAAATGGCCATCAACGAATGAATCAACGGGGAAATCGATTCCCTTCTCCCAACAAAAAAAGCCCCGGCAACTGCCAGGGCTTTTGTTTTGGTCATGACCGGGACTAGTTAGCGTCCCAGAACACTTTGGTATCGAGCTTATCCCCACCGATTGCTGCGCCAGCGGCTTCAACAGCAGCCTCGTTCAGCGTGTACTCGGTTACAGGATAAGTGTAACGGGTAGGCGTTGGGATCTGAGCTTGTTCAGCGATGGGCAGCACAGGGTAGTCATACATCCTGTAGGAAGACCAGGCTTCAAAGCCTTTGTCATACAGGGCAAGCCACTTCTGGGTGCCGATCTTCTGCTTCCAGTCACCAGCAGCGGTGGCATAAGCAACAGCGGGCTGAGCCAGGTAGGTGTCAGCATCGGCCTGAGAACCACCCCACTCGAGGATAGAGGCAGTAACACCAGCATTGTAGAACGTAGCTGCATCGCCACCTACGCTAAACCCACGTTCAGCGGCGTCGGCCAGCAGGAAAGCAACCTCAGCGTAGTTCATCAGCACGCCAGGGAAGGTAGGATCTTGCTGCAGGGCACCCGGATGAGAATAGGCATTGAAGCTGTTGTTGGCCCCATAGGTTCCACCAAGGTATTCAAGGTTTCCGTTTACATCCACCTTGTCTTCAAAGTAGAAATCCATGCGTGGGTCACTGCTGGCCTTCATCGGATCGACGATGGTGCTGGTTACCACGAAGTCGGAACGACCGCTCTGCACGAGATCCACCCACAGCGGGTTAGTGTTGGGAGTAGAAGAAAGGTAGACAATCGAGAAATTGTCGGCATTGCTTTCAAACACACCGTCGGCAACAGCCTGCTCAGCCATGGTTCTGGCTTTGGCAGCATTCACATCTGCGATGCGGATAGCCAGGCGAAGCTTGAGGGAGTTGGCAAATTTTCTCCAGGCGTCAGCATTGCCGCCATAAATGAGGTCCGCACCACCGATCCCGCTGTCACCGCCCAATTTGGCAACAGCTCCGTCCAGGCGGTCAATGATGGCGTTGTACACAGCAGCGTCGTCGTCATAACCAGGGGTTACGTCGTCGCCAAAAGCTTCATTATAAGGGATGTCGCCGAAAAGGTCCACCAGCACGTGGAAAGCAAACACCTCGATCACTTCGCACATGGCGATCTGGTTGTCTTTCTGAGCGGTTGAAAGGTTTTCATCCTGCTCAATGAACAACTTGGCGTCTTTGCAGTCGCGGATAATTTCAGCATAGAAAGTGTTCCATGCGGCACCATTCACGTTGCGCTCCACCAGCTCGTAGTTGGACTCGTCGGCATAGGTGGTTTGTGCCCACTGCTGGGCCCAGAGGCGGAAGTTATTCGTGTTCACGCTCGGGCTGGCCATAAAATCCATCAGGGTGACGGTGGCATTGGCAAACAGCGAACCTGCCGGAACACGCTCAGGGTTCTTCTTGTCCTGGTTCAGGAGGGTGAGGTCCTGGCAAGCCGTCAGGAAGAGAACTGCGGCTGCAAGTATAAGTACTCTTTTCATGTTTTGAGAAAATTTGGAGGAAGCCAGTGCCAGGACCAGACCGTGGTCATGAACCCTGGTTCTGGCTTCCAGGTTGAAAAGCTCCGAATTACAGCTTCAGACCAATGTTGAAGCCCACTTCACGAACGGCAGGGTAAGCACCAGACTGGTAGCCTTGCACGTTACCGGCAGACAGGCCAGACTCGGGATCGGTGTAAGGCGTGTTCTTGTAGATGATCCACAAGTTGCGGCCAAACACTGAGATGTCGATACCATTGAGACGGGTCTTCTGCACAATGGAAGCTGGCAGAGAATAGTTCAGGGTCACTTCGCGCAGCTTCACAAAAGAAGCATCGTACACGTGAAGGGCGTTGGGGGCATACACATAACCAAGCGAGTTGTAAACGTCAGAGACATAGAAGGCTTCTTCGTTCACAGTACCGTCGGAGATGGGCACACCATTGGCATCAGTTCCGGATTGAACCACAGTTTTCATGTCGTTCAGGTAAGGAAGCTCGCTCAGGTAAATACCACCACCATTTTCGGGCTCATCACGACGCTGACCACCTTTGGAGTTGGTTCCGGCAGTGATGTCGTAGATACCGGTTGCATAACCATACCAGGTGTCAAGGGAGAACACATCGCCACCCATTTGAGCGTCGATCAGGAAGCTGAGGGCAAGACCTTTGTAGCTTACTGTGTTCATGATACCACCTCTCCAGTCGGGGTTGATGTCACCAATCACCTCAGGAGAAGCAGTTTTGCGGAAACGTACACCAGACATGAAGTGAGGATACACAATCGCACTACCATCTGAATGATAAACAAAATTGGTCCCACGGAGAGCTCCGAAAGGCTGGCCTACGGAAGCATTCAGGGTAACACCGCCTTGCATGCTGGCAATCTGGAGGTTGGTCTGGTCACCGAAGAGGTCAACCACTTCGTTCACGTTCTTAGCCCAGTTCACGTTGATTTTCCACTTGAAGTCGCCGGTGGCAACAGGGATGGCACGGAACTGAACTTCAATCCCTTTGTTGTCGATCTGACCAGCGTTTACAACGTCGGTGCGGCGGCCTGTGGCGGCGGTCACGTCGGCAGTATAGATCTGGTTGAAGGAAGAAGCCTGGTAAACCGACAGGTCGAGGCTCAGGCGGTTTTCGAAGAAGGCAAGTTCCAAACCGGCTTCCAGCGAACGGGTGTTCTCAGAAAGGAGGTTTTGATTGCGACGAATAGCGCTGGCTGTGGACAATGGCTGCGAACCAAAAGGAGAGTTCAGAATGTAGATGTCGTTTACCAACAGAGCAGGGGCCAGGTTACCAACCTCAGCATAGTTGAAGCGAACTTTACCAAAGTTGAAGGAACCGCTTGTATTCATCAGCTCGGAGAACACGAAGCTCAGCGAAGCAGATGGATAAAAGAAGCTGTTGTTAGCGGCAGGCAGGGTGGAAGCGATGTCATAACGGCCAGTGATGTCGAGGTACAGCATTTGGGCGTAACCGAATGTTGCACGGGCAAAGTAGCCATCAGCTCCGATTTTGTTGTAGGTTTCAGCAGGTGCCAGCGGGTTATTCACAGAGTTAGAAAGTGAATACACCCCTGGTGTTACCAGTCCGCCGTTTGTGGCAGCAGAGATAGACTCAGAGTAGGTGCGGCGATAGTTGGCTCCCACCAATCCACTCAGGCTCATTTCACCAAAATACTTCTCCGCACTCAGGATGAGGTCAAGGTTGTTTTCAGCAAAAGAGCGGTTGCTACGGGAGTAGCTAGATACGTCTACTGATCCCACTGCGATGCGCTCTTCGCGGATTTCGCTGTAACGGTCGGTTGACATCCGGCCCATAATGCTCAGCCAGTCGGTCAGCTTATAGTCCACCTGGAAGTTACCGAACATGCGGTTACGCTCGTCGTTGTTGTAGTTCTCAAAGCGGTTGAAATAGTAGTTGTCGAAATAGTGGGGCACTGTGGCGCGGCTTGGATCCAGGGCACCATAGGGGTTCCAGGAAAGGTTCAGGCCGGTTTGCTCGTAAGCATTGCGCTGGTCCACCATGTCGGTAGTTACCTGGTACCACTGACGGAAAGACTGGTTCACGTTGCGGTTGTCATAACCGGTACCGTAGCGGCCCACGCCTTCAGTAAGTACATAGTTCACAGTCGAAGAAACTTTCAACCTGTCGGTGAGGTCGTAGCCACCTGCGAAAGACACCGCGTTACGGATAAGCTGGCTGTTGGGCAGGTTACCTTTCTGGTCGGTGTTGGTGAAGCTCAGGCGATAGTTGGCACGGTCAGAACCACCATCCACAGAGACGTTCGTGTTGAACATCCGGGACGTTTCGTAGAAGGTAGAAGCGTCATTAGCACCAGCCACAAGGGGGAATTTCTGCTTGTAGGAGCTCAATTCCGGGTACAATGAACGCCAGTCGTAAACGAGCAGGTTGGGATCCAGCTTGGCACCGTAAGAAGCATCTTCGTAGGTGGCGGTAATCAGCTCACGGCCATTGCCGAAGTCGAAGTACTCCAACCCAGCAGGATCGTTGGGGTTGGCGGGATCATACTCAGAAGCATAAAAACCCTGAATAGCAGAATAACCTGGACCGTACTCGGTCTGGTAGTTCACAAAAGTGCTGGGGTCAATCATACCGAAGGTGGTCCCAAAAGAAGCACTCACCCCCAGTCCGCGTGAGCGGGTGCCCTTCTTGGTTGTAATCACAATCACCCCGTTGGCGGCACGCGAGCCGTAAAGAGCCGTAGCAGCAGCACCTTTCAGCACGTTGATAGACTCAATGTCTTCAGGGTTGATGTCCATGGCAGCGTTGCCGTAGTCAAAACCACCACGTCCAGTCTGCTGGTTGGTAGAGTTATTAATGTCGTTGCTCATGATGATCCCGTCGACCACGAACAACGCCTGGTTGTTACCAGTGAGCGAGGTGTAACCACGGATGATCACGTTGGCTGAGCCACCCAGTTGGTTGGAACGTCCAATGCTCACCCCGGCCAGCTTGCCGGAAAGTGCGTTGATGAAGTTCACATCCTTAACACGGGTCACTTCTTCGCCGCCGACTTCCTGGGTTGCATAGCCAAGCGACTTTTTGTCGCGGCTAATGCCAAGGGCGGTAACAACCACCTCATCGATCATAAAATCCTGATCGATCAGGGTGATGGTCATGGTAGGACCTGACACAGCCAGATCCTGGGTTCCCATGCCGACAAAGCTCACCACAACGTTGGTTGCTCCTTCAGGCAGTTGAAGTTGAAATGAACCATCAGTCTTGGTGTAGGTACCTACTGTGGTTCCTTTGACGACGACTGCAGCACCCTCGACGGGGTTACCATCAGCGTCCAGTACCTTGCCCGACACGGACGACTGGGCAAATGCCAGACTCGTCGCCATGATCAGGGCGGTAAACACTAGTAAAAAGCGTCTCATAAAAAAGCGTTAGAGTTGTGGGTATGAGTCACAGAAGAAGAAAGAACGGGAGTAGCGTTAGTTTTTTGAGGTAAAGCGTTAACTCGATAATCGAAGAACAAATATAGATGGTTTCCCATCCCTGAAAAATTTCCTAAGAATTTCCTCACAAAGCGGTAACACATCTTTGAATTTTTGACCAACGAGCCGCTTTTTTCATCAAATCATGAACCCTTAATTCGATCAAGTATGAAATCTACAGTTAACCCCCCACAATTGCAAACACTTTCCCATTTAGCATTCCGGCTAACCTGCTCCGCCTTTCCTGTGCCACCCCGGAATAGATGAAAAATCGTTTTCGGAACCTATCCCTCCTGACCGCGCAATCTCGTTCTTTGTTGAGCAACCCGTTATTTACCAGATTCGTAATCCCATTGATTTTCAGCTTATTTCTGCTTTTATGACCAGAACAACCTTGGATTTTTTGCAGGCCACCTCCCCCTTTGATCTGCTGCCCAAGGACTTACTTACTACGCTCGCCAACCAGCTCCGGCCCTTAGAAGTACCCGCTGGTTCTCTCCTTTATCAACAAAACCTTTCTACCCTCCAGGACCTCTCCCTCATCGTGTCGGGGGAGGTCGAAAAATTCTTTGAAGACGATCAGGGCCGCCGCATTCACAGGGAAATTTTTGGTCCGGGCTCCTCTTTTGGCGCCATGTCCATGCTGCTCAACAACCGAAAAGCCATTCGATCCGTCCTGGCAAAACAGGACACCCTCCTCTTTCAACTCTCTCAGGAA
Source organism: Bacteroidia bacterium (assembly GCA_041741415.1). Lineage (GTDB taxonomy): Bacteria > Bacteroidota > Bacteroidia > J057 > J057 > JANQTF01. The sequence goes on from JBGSKC010000051.1 coordinate 148,882, forward strand.
TGGTTTGAAACCCTTTGTAAGGATTACCCGGGTTTCTACGATTTCTTTGCCGCAGAATTTGGGCGCAGAATGCTCTCCAGTGGCTACGCGGCTATGCTCACCATCAAGCCCGACACCGCAGCCAGCTTTCAGCGCTCAGATCTCGCCTTCACCCTCTCCGTCAGAGAGCTCAGCGACCTTCAGTTACATACGGTCAGGCCAAACCAGCCCGTGAGGGAAGTGGCCCAGGCTATGACCAGTTTTCGCCGGGACTATGCACTCATTGTGGAGGATGGAATACCAGTTGGAATGGTGACTGACAAAGACCTGCGCGAAAAAGTTATCGCCCGCGGGCTTTCCTTTGAAGCACCTGTTAAGGACATCATGTCTGCGCCCCTCATCACAATCCACCCCGAGGCCAAGGCGTATGAAGCTATTCTGCTCATGTTCAGGCACAAGGTTCACCACGTGCTTGTGCAAGACGAAGAAGGGTTCAAAGGTCTGGTTCAGCTTGACCGTCTTCTGCACGGGCAGGGAACTTCTCCGTTCTTATTCCTTCACCAAATTTCACAAGCCTCCAGCCTCGCCGAATTAAAGCAGCGCTGGGGCATGGTGCCGGCGATTTTGCAGGACCTGCTCGACCGCGGCGCGAACCCCGACGTTGTAAATCAGATTGTGTCCAGCATCTCAGATGCCATGGCGGTTAATGTGATTGAAAGAGCTGTCAGGACTCAGGGCAAGCCGCCTGCTGCTTTTGTTTTCATGGCCCTGGGCAGCGAAGGAAGAAGGGAGCAAACGCTTTCGACTGACCAGGACAATGCCATTATTTATGACGATGTGGCACCCCATAAGCGGGAAGCTGTGAGGGCCTATTTTCTTCAGCTCGGTGAGCGGATTTCCAACGACCTCAATGTCGTGGGATTTGAATATTGCTCCGGCGGGCTCATGGCCAAAAACCCAAAATGGAACCATTCCCTTTCCCACTGGAAAAACCGATATGCCAACTGGGTGCAGGAGCCAACGCCCGGCAATGTGATGGTGGCCAGCACCTTTTTTGACTGCAGGCCCATTTACGGTTCTGCACCGCTGTGGGAAGATCTTCGGGATCACATTCTCAGGCTGCTGCAAGGCACCTCCTCCGGGTTTTTAGCCCAACTCACGCGGGCAGCACTGATCAACCGCCCTCCGCTCACCTTTTTTGGAAACCTGCTCTTTGAAGATCTTGCCGACAAAAAGAAAGTCCTCAATATCAAGCGAGCCATGCAAAGCATCTCCGACTTTGCCCGCATCAACGCACTCAAACATGGGGTACTCTCCACCAACACCGGTGAGCGTTTGCTGGACCTGCGAATGAAAGAAGTGCTGACAGAGGATGAATTCCGGGAATTAGACCAGGCGTTTCATTACATGATGAGGCTGCGGTTAAGACACCAGGCTATGCAGATGCAAACTTCGGCTGTTCATCCAGACAACCTGCTGCCCAATGAAACGCTAACCAAAATTGAAAAAGTAACCCTTCGGCAAATCTTCAGGCTCATCGAAGACCTTCAGAAAAGGATGGGATTGCTATACGGCGGCACCCTGATCGGATAAGTGCGTTGAAGAATTACTCGACCACACCGCGCAAATTCCAGTTGATGTCGATCTGGAAGCTGGTGCGTAAAACGAGGTTTTGCCAGAGGCCATCGTTGCTGTCAAACAGAAAATCGCCGTTCGCATCAGCCGGGCCACCATCACACCCCAGCACCTGGTTCTCGCTCCCCGCCTCAAAACGAAAGCCGATCCAGAGATCCTGCGAGGCATCAATGGCAACAGGGCTGGTGAGCGCGATCCGGTGCCAGCTTTCAGGTTGAATGTCGTTTCCAACCGCCTGAGAGAACACCTGCTGTCCCGGCCCGCCCGAAGCACTGCCCTGGTAAACGCGAATAGTTGCTGAGCGGGGTTCTTCCAGGACATAAAAAATGACCTCCTTCAGCGATTTACCGCTTAGTCCGGCCAAATCGGCTGGAGTGAACCTGACGGCACCCTCGTATGTTCCGCCCGGAAACAGCGGAGCCGTAACATTTGAGCCGTCGTATGACAACTGAACCAATGGGGCAGAAACCACAGGTTCTGGCAGCGGATCTGTGCGGTCGCAGGCAAGCAGCAGAAGGATAAAAGCTGCGGAAAAAAACAGGGATGGCTTCATAGGGATAAGCAAATCGAGGGTGTTTCCGGGTAAACATCCAAAAAATAAACAAGAAGGCCAGCTTGCAATGAGCAGAGCTGGCCAAATGATGAGCAGACGTGCAGAAAAGGCCTAATTGGCTGTTCGAAGCCGGATCAGATCGAGATGCTGACGATGCTTTTGTTTTAATTCCTGAAGGAGTGAATCCTGATTAACCCCATGCAGGTGAGCCTGGCGAATTTCGTTCAACTCGCTGATCACCCTTACAAGCTGGGCGTCTTTTGCAAGGGAGGTTTTTTCTTCTTCGCTCAGGCTGGCTGCCAGCAGAAGCTGTTCAATTTGATCGGAGTAGGATGCTTCGGCCTTTACCCATTCCGGAGAGGCGTGTTGGACTTTGTGAATAACTGGCAGCAGGCTCACTGTGCCGGAGAGTTCCGGAGAATAGAGAAGCCAGAGCCAGGCTCCGCCAAGGATCAGGACGATTGCGGCGGCAAGCCTTAGCCATTGGTCGTATTGGACCATTTGGCGCACAGGCGTTGCATCCTGGTCCAGTTCATCAGCGATTCGGTTCCACAATTCAGGAGAAGGTATGTCGCGGTCGAGGTCGTTGCGATGGAGCCGGAGGTATGTTTCAATGTGCTTCCACATGAGCAAAATCGGAATAAGGGCCTGAGAAAAGGAAAATGGTTAATAAAGAGAGGCAGAATCTGGAAGAAAAGGCAGGAGTCGTTCTTGCAGAAGCTTTTTTGCCCGGTGCAACTGAGATTTGGAAGTAGAGACACTGACCCCGAGGATATCGGCGATTTCCTGGTGGTCGTAGCCTTCGATTTCGTAGAGCGAAAAAATAACGCGGCAGCCTTCGGGCAGGCTGTCGATGGCATCCCGGATCTGGCCTGCGCTCAGAGCTGGCATATTCGATTCGGGTAGCACGGGGTCAACCGCTGCCTGGGCCTCTGCGTGCTCAATGGGCTCCATGATGGCTTTTCGGCTTTGGAGGGCAGAAACACACTTGTTGATCACAATGCGCTTCAGCCAGGCGCCAAAGGTGGACCTGCCTTCGAAGGTGTCGAGCTTGCGGAAGGCACTCACAAAGGCTTCCTGAAGGACATCCTCTGCGGCGGCGGCATCGCCAAGCATACGGGTACAGATGTTGTACATAGCCCTGGAATAGAGCTGGTACAAGCGAAACTGGGCGGAGCGGTCGCCTTTTTTACAGGCCTCCACCAGATCGAGATGTAGGGGGATTGTCGTCGCGTTCAACGCAGTTGATTCAGGCGTTTTTTCAATTGACACAGCATTAGGCTCTTGGTTGGAACTTCGGTTTCCCTTTTTTTCGAAAATAATTAAATTTGGGTAATGGACATTTATCTACTTCTCGCAGCCCTGGCATGTAACCTTTACATTACAGGAGTTCACTGGACGTTTCAGTTGGTTCACTACCCGCTCTACACTCGTGTAGGCGCACGGGAGTTTCAGGACTATCAGGTTTCCCACCAGCGCCGGATTCTCTGGTCGGTGCGCGTGCCGAGGCTCATCACCCTTGGCCTCACAGGCCTGCTCATTCAGTGGCACCCCTGGGGCTCCGAAAGCTGGGAATTGTGGGCCACCTTTCTAAGTCTCATGGCAGCAACCCTGATCTCATTTCAATTCATTCACCCGCTTCAAAAACTCCTTTCTCAGCAAGGATATTCTACTAAGCTGATTAAAGCACTCACCCGGCTTCATTGGGTCCGGACCATCCTCACTACCCTCAGCGCAGGCATTTTACTGGTCATCGTGGCCAGGCTGATCATCCATTCCACACAATGATCCTGGTTTCACTTTTTTGACCCTTTTCACAATCATTCCGCTTCCTGGTCAGTTTGGACAGGATTCCTCTATGGCCTGCAGAATTTTTGGACGAATTGTCTCATATTACCTGCCCAAAAGTTCTATCTTGTCTTCATTATTCCTCCTATTCCAGCCTGTCCTTTCTCCTTGCCAACACCAGGACCGAAGAAAAATCAGCAACAATGCAAATGATAGGACGTTTACTTTCAGAAATTTTCATGCAGAAACAGAAAGTTATGAGGACGAGATGGATCATGGTTTCAGCGGCAATTTTGGGATTCATCATCCTGAGTTCCTACACCTGGTACCCCAGCAGCACCGCCGACAGACCTCAGGACCTGCTCAAACGAATGATTGCCGTGATGAACGACTATCATTATCAACCGCAGGAACTGAACGACGATTTTTCCGGTTTGCTGTTTGACCAGTACATTGAGCGCATTGACTATTACAAGCGTTTTTTGACCGCAGCTGATGTCAAGAAGCTGGCCAGGTACCGCAATCAGCTCGACGACGAAATTCTCCAGGGTAAAGAAGAGATGTTTGCCCTCACCGTTGACATTTTCAACCAACGGGTAGCCCAGGCAGAAGGCTACTTCACTGAGATTCTGGCCGAGCCATTCGATTTTTCTGTGAAAGAAACCTATTCGGCAGATCCCGAGAATCTGGAATTCGCTGCCAATGATAACGCACTGCGTGAAAGGTGGCACCAGACCCTTAAATACCAAACCCTCATTCAGTTGTCCACCCTCCTTGACCTCCAGGAAAAAGCGCTGGAAAAAGAGGAAGAAGCGTACCAAGCCAAAACCTTTGATGAACTTGAAGCAGAAGCTCGTGCTAAAGTGCTGAAGAACAACCAGGACTGGTTTAAACGCATTCGCGAAACCACCCTTGAGGACCGCGAAGCTGAATACATTAACGCCGCCCTTAGTATTTTTGACCCACACACAGGCTTTTTTCCTCCCAAAGAAAAAAGCCAGTTCGACATTGAGATGTCCGGCAAACTCGAAGGAATCGGGGCCAGACTTTCTCAGGAAGAAGGGACCATTAAAGTGGTGGAAATTGTGCCCGGAAGCCCATGTTTCAAGCAGGGCGACCTGGAAGTGAATGACCTGATCGTGAAAGTAGCCCAAGGCGAAAGTGGGGAGGCAGTGGACGTTGTGGGGATGGACCTCGACGACGCCATTGTTTTGATCCGCGGAAAGAAGGGCACTTTAGTCAGGCTCACGGTTAAAAAAGTAGACGGATCGTTGCAGGAAATCGCACTGGTGCGGGATGTGATTGAAATTGAAGAAACCTTTGCCAAATCTGCGATTCTTCAGTCTGAGTCCTCCGACATGACCATCGGATACATTGAGTTACCATCGTTTTATTTTGATTTTAACGACCGCAATGGTCGCAGATGTGCCTCCGACATTCGCACGGAAGTCCTGAAGCTCAAGGCAGAAGGCGTTGACGGCATCGTGATCGACCTGCGCGACAACCTCGGCGGCTCTTTGAATGATGTGGTGGAAATGTCCGGTTACTTCATCGACCAGGGCCCCGTTGTGCAGGTAAAATCCCGCCGCGGCAGGCCACAGGTCCTTTCGGATCCTAACCCATCCACCCTCTATGACGGACCGCTGGTGATCATGATCAACTCTTTCAGCGCATCCGCTTCTGAAATCATGGCTGCAGCTCTCCAGGACTATAACCGAGCCATCGTAGTAGGCACGACTTCCTATGGCAAAGGCACAGTGCAACGTTTTGTTGACCTGAATGCAGCCCTGAATGGCGGCATGGAATCTCCTTCGCTGGGGGATGTGAAGCTCACCATCCAGAAATTTTACCGGATAAACGGAGGAGCTACCCAACAACGCGGGGTGGTGCCTGACATTATCCTTCCCGACCAGTATAGCGAAATTGAAATCGGCGAACGCGAGCAGGATTTCTCTATGCCCTGGGATGAAATCAGCCCGGTTTACTATACCCAATGGCAAGGCCTGCCTAACCGCGACAGCCTCCGGGCGCGTTCAGAGGCACGCAGGGTCAACTCGGTTCAATGGACCATGATCCAGGAAAATGCGGCACGGGTTAAAGCCCGGCAGGACCAGGAAACCTATACCCTGCTTCTCGATTCCCATCGGGAAGAAGAGAAAGAACTGAGCCAGCAGGCCAAGCAATTCAGGGAATTATTCACTGTCATTGACGGAATGTCAGTGCAGTCGCCTCAGGCCGATGCCGCCTTTATCCAGCAAGACAGCGTTCGGATTACCCGCTACAATCGCTGGCACGACGAGCTGAAAAAAGATGTCTATGTGTTTGAAGTGATGAACATCCTGCAGGACATGGCCCGGCAGTAGGGCATCCCGCACCCGCTTGCCGAACCATTTTAATCACCAACCTGGTACTTCCAGGGTGGTGATTTTCTTTTTCTCCCATGGGATTTTCCCCCATTCCTGCCAGGAATGGGAATTGTCAAAAGAAATCCAGAACTTTTGGCATCGACATCACCCTATGAACCTTCTCCAACCTACCTGGCCTCCCCTGATCCTCGCCGTCTTCCTGGCAGGAATCCTGAACGGTTGCCAGCCTACCCAAAGCCAAAGCCAGAGTGCTTCCCGTTATCCCGACCGCGATTCCCTGATGAACGCCCTTCGGGCAGCAGGGAAAATGGTGGTAGTGATCCCGGCTAACTCTCCCCAAGCCCTGGAATATCTTGCATGGGCAGAAGATTTCTCAAAGAACAGCCGTTTTCTCAAAGTAGAAATTCAGGCTGATACTGCCTTGAATGACAGTCTGTTGACTACCTTCCCAATCATGATCGTAGGGGCCTGGAATAACAACCAGATGCTCCAAAGCTGGATGTCTGCCAGCCCTGTTAAAGGAGAAAAAGAAGCTTTCCAATTTCAGGGCAAAAAATATCAGCAACCCAGCCACGCCATTGCTCTTTCCTGGTATCCGCAGCCCAACCAGTCGGGCTTGCCCATGTCGATCATGACGGGCAATAGTGATGAAGCTGTGCTGGCTATGCTCCGGCAGTCCAATTCACGACGTGGGTTTGGTGGCATGATGGGTAGATGGGACTACCAAGTATTCGAGGAGGGCGAATCCATTCTGTTGGGCAACTACGACAGTGCATGGAACCCCGATCCTGGCCTGCGGTGGGAATTTGACCTCCACCCAAAGCCTCAGTCTGCCTCCGGGCAGGTAGCAGTATATTTTCACGGAACCACTACCGAAGACGCCCAGCCCTTCATCGACCACATCGAAGCCAACAGACAAACATGGGAAACCTGGTCGGGAATAAAGTTGCCGGAAGAACCTCTTGCCTACCACCTCTATGCACATCCGGAGCAGATGGGACTGAGAATCAATGAGATGGAAACAGCTATCAGAAAGGGAAGTGCCGTTCACCGGCTCATTCACCCGGCATTTCTTCAGCACGACCCAGGCCTTGAATGGGATTTGTGGATGGAACAAAGCCTGGGAGCTGCTTCCCTCACAATCCTGAGAGACGGGCTCCGGGTACAATTTCAACCTGCCTTTCTGGGAAAAGGTGCCCTTCCCCTCGCTGCTTCGTTGATTCGTGCACACGGAAAAGTCACCCTCGCAACCATGCTCTCAGAAAGCGCTTACGAGCGGGAATCGCCCCTGGTACGCGACTGCTATGCCGGGGCTTTCGTCGATTTTTTACTCACCCATCAGGGCAAGGAAGCCGTTTTGTCACAATATCGCGCCCTCACCTGGGAGGCAAGTACCCCTGGCCTGGCCGAGGCCTGGGATGCCTATCAGACCAATCTCTTGTCCGCCCATCCTGAAGCCGAGCGAAACCCCCTACCGGCTATGTACCAGCAAGGAATGACCTTTGCACATGAAGGCTATCAGGTGTACAATGGATATGGCTCCCGCCTGGCCGAAGGCCAGCTTCAGCGGGTGGAGCAACTGGGAGCCACCGCCGTGGCCATCGTGCCTTACACAGGAACCAGCAGCCCCCAAAGTGCAGAGCCCCTGCGCTGGAGCCGGGGCGCAGGTTCAGAAAATGACGCCAGCGTGATCCTGTCGTTTTATCGTACCCAACAGGAAGGCATGATTACCATGCTGAAACCACAAGTCTGGGTTCGTGGCGGCTGGCCAGGTGATGTGGATATGCCGAAAGAAGAGGACTGGGCCAGCTGGTTTGACCATTACCACCGCTGGATACGCCATTACGCCCTGCTGGCTGAAGTGCACGGAATGGAAGTTCTGTGTCTGGGAACCGAGTTTCGATATGCAACGATCAAGCATCCGGATCGCTGGCGAAATTTGATTAAACAAATCCGGCACATTTACCATGGATCCATCACTTATGCTGCAAACTGGGGAGACGAGGTCGAGAACCTTGCCTTTGCAGATGCGCTCGATTGGGTAGGAATCAACTGCTACTACCCCCTCAGTGAAGCCGATGCCCCTACTGATGAAGAATTAGCGGCAGCCTTTGAGAAGCACATGAAACTCTTCGACAAGCTTTCTGCAAAATGGGGCAAACCTTATGTGCTCACCGAAATCGGATTCAGGAGCATAGATATGCCCTGGAAGCACCCCCATGCAGATGCAGGGGAGGCAGCAGTGAACCATAGCCATCAAGCCCGATGCTATCAGGTTGTGCTGAATGCGTTGCCGGGACACCCGATGTGCAGGGGGTTGTATTGGTGGAAATGGCCCAGCCATGAGGCCCATACCCTCCGTGACCCCCAGTGTTTTACCGTGTGCGGAAAAGAAGCCGAGAACTTGTTAAAGATTGCCTATCAGCGCGGCATAGAGTAGTTTTCATCTTTCGCAGAAATTACAGAACTTAGATTTTCGATGAATTCAAACACCCAAATGTTTGAGATTGTTGGAGAATGCACAAAGGATTAGCTACTTTGTGCAGGTTGCTTGAGATACATCAGGCCTTTGGCACTTTAGAACGTTTTTCACGCCTATGAAAAGACTATTGTTTCTCCTTCCCTTGCTATGCTTTCTGGCCCTTTCGGCCCAGGAAAACCAGACCATCCGTGCTTTCAAGGCCGAAAAACTGTATGTACAGGGACTTCAAATGTACCAGAATGGAAACGTTCGGGGTGCGATTGAAACCTTCGACCAGGTCATTGCTCTGGACCGCAACCATGGGCAGGTGTACCAGGCGAAGGGAGATGCCTACTTTGAGTTGGGAGATTTCGACAAAGCCATCGAAAGCTATGCCATTGCGGCACAGCAGTACCCCAGCAACGCGAGCATTCGCAACAGCATGGGCGTATCTGCGGCCAGCATGACCATGTATCGGGCAGCAGAGTCCTATTTCCTTGAAGCCCTTCAAATCGACCCTGCCTACGCAGCCGCTCAAAGAAACCTTGAAAAAACTCAACTGCTCCTGCGGGAGGGCACAAATACACCGAATAACGACCCCTGGACTGGCCCCCCTGCGCGGCCCACTCAGGTGATTGCCAATGCCCCCGGCGGATGGGGAGACCAGTGGCCTGCTCAACAGCCACAGCAAGGAACTGATCCCTGGGGTAGCAGTTCTACCACCACTGATCCATACAATAATCCTTTTCCCGACAATACAGTCGGAGGGTGGAGTGGCGGGTATGTAGATGGAGCCAATACACCAAACACTCCCCCCACCAGCGCCCTGCCCCAGCGCGGAGAACCTGCTCTTCCCTGGGAGCGACCCGACAGAGACCCTCGCCAAACGATCTACTCCCGGGAACGCGGGCAAGTCAACGTTACTTACCGCACGGACCCGTTTGTTAACATAGAGCAGGTGAGAATAACGGAAAACAGCACCCTGGTGTCGTTTACTGTCCAATCCATCTCCAAAGACCCTTTCCCTGTCAGCCTGGCAGGTGTTGGCAGCCCGGAGGCAATGATGATCACCGACCGGCAATTTGGGCGGGCATATCGTCTTAAAAATATCCGGCTGGAAGGCTGGCCTGCTGAGCCTTATGAATTGAGGCCAGGAGAAACCAAGATGATCATTGCTGAATTTGAACGAATTCCCAGTGACCTGCACTTTTTCCACATTGTGGAAGGGGAGATTCCTTCCCAGGGCTCCTGGGACTTCTACGACGTTGAACTGGTTACTACCCCTTGATCCATTACCCCAAACCTTGACGACCATGAGCAGAAATTGGCTGTTCGGCATGCTCTTGTTCCTTTGGATCCATCCTGCATCTGCGCAGGACGCTTCCTATTACCTTCAGCGAGGCATCGAGACTTATCGCGCGAGCCGTTATGAAGAAGCGCTCCGTTTGTTTGACAGAGCCTTGCAAACGGACGCTAACTCCGCAGAGGCTTATCTCTATCGGGGAAACTGCCAGTTTATCCTACGCAGGTACCTCGAAGCAGAAACAGATTATACTTCTGCCCTGGAAAACAGCTACCGCGCCCGGCCCGAAAGCACAGGCGGCAGCTACCGCACAGAAGGAGTCACGATTCTGGAGCCTAATCCCCAGGCAAGAGACAGGGAAGTATATGCCCTGCTTTACAACAACCGCGGGGCTGCCCGCTATCTTCAGGGCCGCCGCGAGGATGCCTTGCGCGACTTCGACCTCGCGCTGGATTTTTCTCCTTCGCTTGAGCTGGCCCGCGAAAACCGCGCCCTGGTTACGACCGGCTCCTCTACCAGACTTAACAACTCCTACCCTGCCGATTTCGGCCCATCCCGCGGAGCGGCACTGGGTCGCCCCATCGATCCGATTCAATGGGACGATGTGGACGAATTGCAGGATCAGGCAATGGCCATTCGCGACTATCGCGAAGATGGAAGACTGAGCGGTTTCGCAGGTTTGATCCAACCCCGCCCGTTTGTGAAGCGAACAGTGCCGCGAAAAGGAAAAGTATACAAACTTCCCAATGTGGCTGCCACTTCTCAGACCTACATCCAGATCCTCGAGGTGACAATTACCGATCGCGAAACTCTGGTAAGGGTGGCGGTGGAAAACAAGGAAGGCAAGGCCTATTACACCCGCATTTTCCCGCCTGGCCGCCCGGAATCTTATGTACTGGTTGACCGCCAACCAGACGGAACCAACGGCGGCCGCTATGAACTGCTCAAAGTGGACGGCATCGCTACAGATGGTACCGGAACCATGATTCGCCCCGACGAAATCATCGAATTTACCCTCACTTTCAGAAAAATCGACGACCGGATCGGGTACCTGCATTTGGTGGAGGGAGACCTTCAGATTGATTCTGCCTGGAACTTCTACCATATTGACCTGACCAGATAAGCTCCCGATTTGCCCGCAGCCAACCTCCGCGCAATGGACCCTTCTCCCCTGCCCGACTCCACCTTTCTGGAAGACGTTGCCTTTCAACTGGTGAAGGAGCACGGCGAAAAAGTTTCCGATCTGATTTTGGTTGTGCCCAACAAACGGGCCGTCATTTTTCTGAAACAAGCCCTTGCAAAGGCAGCTGCACAGGTGATCTGGGCACCACAAATTGTGCCCGTTCAGCAATTTATCGAAGAAAGCAGTCCCTGGACCTTCCTCGACCCACTTTCTCTTGTGCTGGAGCTTTACGAGGCCTATAGCCTGGAAGCAAGGGAAGTGGACCCGACCTGGGATGAGCCCCTCGACCAGTTTTTCAGCTGGGGGGATATTCTGGTGCGGGATTTTGACGAGGTGGACAAATACCTCATTCCGGCAGAAAAGTTGTTCACCAACATCCGCGAGCTTCGGGAGATTGATGCTTTTTTTTCCCTGAGCGAAGAGGACAAAGCCGCGCTGGAGCAATTGTGGCAAGCTCTGCGTGGCAAGCAAACTGAGCGAGGCCTCATGGAAGCCCGCTACCTGCAGATGTGGGAGCTACTACACAACACCTACCTGCGCTACCGCAACCGGCTTTCCGACCAAGGCCTGGCATACGAAGGTATGGCCTACCGCGCCCTGGCGGAACGACTACAGGAAGGAGAGGCTGCTCATGGCGAAAAACACCACGTGTTTATCGGGTTCAACGCCTTGCTCAAGGCAGAAGAAGCCATCCTTGGTGCATTGCTGGCCCAGGGGAAAGCCACTGTTTTTTGGGATGTGCATCCCTGGTATTTTGGTGAAGGCCAGCTATCACTGGGGAGCGAGCCGGGAAAATTCATTCGCAGCTACCACCAAACCTGGTCGGGACAAGGCCTGGATTCCCGCCTGATTGTGGCCAGGCAGGTTCCAAACCAGCGCATCAGGCTGGTCGGCGCACCGCAAAATATCGGGCAGGCGCGATACCTGGGCCTCGCATTGCAGGACCTTGAGCAAAGCTGGAAAGCTCAGCAACCTGAGACCTCCTCCCCTCGTCTGCCCTGGTCCCGCCAGGCAGTGGTCTTGTCGGATGAAAAAATGCTTTTTCCTGCGTTGGAGGTCCTTCCGGCTACGGCCCAGTTTCCGAACGTGACCATGGGCTATCCCCTTCGGCAGACCCATGTTTTTCATTTGTTTTCCCTCTTGCTGGAGGCCATGAAGGTGCGGCAGTGGGATTCTGCACAAGGCTGGGTGCTGCCCGCAGAATTGGGCCAGCGGATGCTCCTCCATCCATGGGTGCAAGCACATTTCAAGGAAAGCCGCACCATTTTGGAGGACATGGTCAAACGAAGCCAGTTGCTTCTGCCGCTCAAAACAGTGGAAGCAGCTCCAAACAAACCTGATTTCCTGCTGGCTATTCTGGCCATGCTCGGCCGTCCTGCCCAGGCGGGCTGGGTCGAGATCGTCGCCGACCTCGATCAGGTACTGTCGCATTTACTGGATCGCCAGGGCAATCAGGAGGAATTAGACCAGGCATTTTTGCTGAGGCTCCGGGAAGCTATGCTCGTAGTAGCCCAAACGCTTAGCAGGCATGAGGTTCAAATCAGGCCACAAAGCCTGCTGCGATTGCTGGCCCAGGCCTTACAGGGCATCCGTCTGCCCTTTCTTGGCGAACCCCTGATGGGTCTTCAGGTAATGGGGTTCCTCGAAACCCGGGGACTTGATTTCGAGCGTGTGCTGATCCTTGGTGCAAATGAGGGCCAGCTGCCAGATACCAGTACGGGCAATTCGTTCGTGCCCTATTTGCTTCGCAAGGCATTTGGCATGCCCACTTTTGAGGAAAAGGATGCCATTTATGCCTATCACTTTTTCCGTTTTTTACAGCGGGCAAAAGTGGTGGAGCTTATTTACAACCGGCTCCCGCCGGAAGGAGAAGGAGGCAAAGAAATGAGCCGTTTTCTTCAGCAAATAGGATATTTCCTGCGGGAGGAGCCCGAAGTGATCGTGGAAGAGATTGAGGCCACTGTTGAAGCCCCTGTACAGGTGAACCCTGAAATCAGGATTCCGAACGGCGATACTATCCGTCAGAAGCTCCAGCAGCGCTTTGGCCAGGGCTCCGGTCTCTCAGCCAGTTCGCTGAACACTTATCGCACCTGCTCGCTGAAGTTTTTCTTCCAGTATCTCGCCGGGCTCAAAGCCCAGGAAGGCCTTTCCACCGCCATGCCTGCCAACCAGTTTGGCACTTTGCTTCACCGGACCCTGGAGCTGGCCTATGAGCAGTTTGCCCCTGACTACGATATTCGGGAGACCGACATTCTCGCTCAACTGCCCAATCTGCCTGCCTGCCTGGAGCGCGCCATTGAAGAAGAAGGCATTGACAACAGCTATCTGGCGCAGGGAGAAAACGTGCTGAAACGCCAGGCCCTGCTTCAGCAAAGCGAAGAATTGCTGCGCCGGGATGCAGCACAGGCTCCATTTCGGGTGCTGGGACTCGAAAAAAAACTCCATCTCCCCGGCGGATTGAAGCCTGCCAACCTCAACCTGGTTCTTTCAGGCAGCCTCGACCGCGTTGAATACAACCGGCTGGGGCATCAGATTCTGGATTATAAAACGGGAAAAGTCGAGATCAAAAAGGAGTTACCCGACCCGGAATGGGTCCATTTACCAGAAAACAACCAGCAGTTTCAGGGATACCTGTACGCGTTGCTGTATCTGAAAAACCATCCTGAGGTGGAGTCGGTGCGGGTGGGATTTTATCCGCTAAAGCAGTTAGGCAAGGGGGTGGAATACCTCGACGGGGGCAGTGCAATCAGCCAGCAGCAGGTGGGAGCCTTTGAGCAGGAGCTGATTCGCCTCGCGAACAGGATTGCGACGGAAGAATTTACCCAGACAGAAACCCTGACAGCTTGTGCCATATGCGATTTCCGGGGCATATGCCAGCGGGACCAGGGCGACTAAGCCGGGGCTATTTCATGGCTTTGAGGCTGATGTCGAGGCTGGGGGCGGAATGGGTGAGAAAGCCCATTGAAATATAATCAACGCCAGTGAGGGCTACTTCCCGCACCTGATCCGGTCGAATGCCGCCGGAGGCTTCCGTTTGTGCACGCTTGCCAATCAGTTCAACTGCCTGTCGCATCATCTCAAGGCTCATGTTGTCGAGCATAATGACGTCCACGCCGCCCACGGCGAGGGCTTCTTTCACTTCCTCCAGGTTACGGGTTTCGACTTCAATACGAAGGGAAAGGTTTTGATTGGCCAGGTATTGCTGGCAGGCCTTCACAGCTGCGGTGATGCTTCCGGCATAGTCGATGTGATTGTCTTTGATCATCACCATGTCGTAGAGCCCAAAGCGGTGATTAACGGCTCCGCCGATGTTCACGGCCCATTTTTCCATGTGGCGAATGAGCGGCGTGGTTTTGCGGGTATCAAGGAGGCGGCAGGGAAGGTCCTGGATGAGGCTGGTAATGGCCCGGGCCTGGGTGGCGATGCCCGACATTCGCTGCATGAAATTGAGAACGAGGCGCTCAGCCTGGAGGATGGAACGGGGGTCGCCTTCGACGTGAAAGGGTTCGTCGCCAGCCCTGACGGGACTACCATCGTGGAGAAAAGTGGTCATGCAGAGCTGAGGGTCGACGATGGCGAAGATTCTTTCAGCAAGAGCAACACCAGCCAGGATGCCGTCCTCCTTCATGATGCAGCGGGCTCTGGCTGTTTGGTTTAGGGGGACCGTAGAGAGCGTGGTGTGGTCGCCGGTGCCGAGATCTTCGCGCAGCGCTTCGCGGATGATGGAGTCGGTGTTGGGGTGGTTGAGGAAATCCATGCACCAAGGTAATGGAAAGGAGAGCGAGAAAGCAAACAAACCTGCCCTAAAAACAGGACAACGGATCTCCCTGGGGCAGGCAGATCCGTTGTGGAACCTGAGGCTTTGGGAGCTACTCAGGAGCGATCAATCCGAATTTCGTAGATGGTTCCTCCTCCTTGCCTGGCAAAGATGTTGATTTCGAAGGATCCACCACTTCGGGCGTTGTAGAGGCCGGAAGCGTACACTGTACCATTGGATTCACCTGTGTAAAGCAGGGTGAATTTCCCATCCGGGTTGTGATCATCCATGAACTGGCGCAACACATAAACCGCTTGATTCCGGTCGTAGATGCGGGTAGCGCCAGCCATGGTGATACTGACCTCAGAACTTAGGTACTGGGGAAGTTGATCAGTTGATTTTGAAATCAGACTGGACTTCATCGCTTCCAGCGCCCTATGCGAGTCTTGACCGGCAAGCCGGTTGGGGATCAGGCAGCAAGCGAAGAAAAGCAAAGTCGCAGTATATACCAGTCGCATACTCTCGGGACCTTGTAATTAGCACTCTCGGTATGCGATGTATACCAGAACCGTGCCAAGGGAAATGACAGAACCCGTTTCCCCTGTTCAAATTCCATCTATTTCTTTCGCCAGCTTTGCACTCTGAAACATTCAGCCAGCGGAAATAAAGTTCGGGTATCTCGCTAGGGAAAAAGCACTTACCTTTGCGGCCATGGAAACGAACAAGGTACTTCTTCTCATCATGGATGGCTGGGGCATGACCGTAAACCCGGCTGTTAGTGCCATTGCGGCTGCGAATACTCCCTTTTACGACCAGAGTATGACCGTTCGCCCGCACACCACCCTCGAAGCCTCAGGGCTGGCAGTTGGCCTTCCCAAGGGCCAAATGGGCAACTCAGAGGTGGGTCACATGAACATCGGGGCAGGCAGGGTGATCTACCAGGAGCTCGTGCGAATCAACCTCGCAGTGGAGTCTGGCAGTATCGCCCATGAGCCGGCATTCCAAAAAATTCTCGCATATTGTCAGACGAACCATAAGCCCCTCCACCTCCTTGGACTTGTGAGCGACGGCGGCGTTCATACCCACGTAAACCACCTGCTGGGAATGCTTCCGCTGCTGGCAGAAGCCAAGCTTCCGGCTGTTTTCTTACATGCCTTTACTGACGGCCGCGACACTTCTCCCCATGGCGGTGTCGGCTACCTGAAATCCGTTCAGGATGCTATGGAACAGCATGGCGTGGGCCGCATTGCCTCGGTGGTCGGCAGGTATTTTGCCATGGACAGAGACAAAAGGTGGGAGCGCGTTCAGAAAGCCTACGACCTGCTCGTTCACGGCAAAGGAAGTCCCAGTCAGGATGTTCTGGCTTCTCTCCAGGCTTCCTACGACGCCGGGGTGACGGATGAGTTTGTGGAGCCCATTGTCATGACCGAACCAAATGGCCAGCCCCTGGCCACCATCCAGCCCGGAGATGCTGTCCTGTTTTTCAATTTCCGCACAGACCGCGGCCGGCAGCTCACCCATGTGCTCACCCAGCAGGACATGCCCGAGTTTGGCATGAAAACAATTCCACTTCACTACTGCACCCTCACCCGCTACGACGAAAGTTTCATAGGGATCGAGGTTGTATTTGAAAAGGACGGCATCGAAAACGGCCTGGGAGAATTTTTGGCGAATGAAGGCAAAACCCAGATCCGGATTGCCGAGACAGAAAAATATCCGCACGTTACCTTTTTCTTCAACGGCGGCAGGGAAGAGCCCATGGCCGGGGAGCGGCATTTGCTTTGCCCCTCTCCGAAGGTGGCAACCTACGACCTCCAGCCTGAGATGAGCGCCAAAGACATTCAAAACAAGATCATCCCTGAAATCGAGGCCAAATCAGCCGATTTTATCTGCCTCAACTTCGCCAACCCCGATATGGTGGGCCACACTGGCGTTTTTGAAGCAGCGGTGAAAGCCGTTGAAACCGTGGATGCCTGCACCCGGGCAGTGGTTGAAGCAGCACTCGCCAATGACTACAAGGTGCTCGTTACAGCCGACCACGGCAACGCCGACATTATGCGCAACCCCGACGGCAGCCCCCACACGGCCCATACCACCTCCCTCGTACCCCTCATTTTGTTCGATCCCGAAGACCGGTTCACCCTGCTGCCCCACACCGGAAAGCTCGGCGACCTCGCTCCCACCATCCTCACCCTCATGGGCCTCACCCCACCTTCCGAGATGACCGGTGAGGTGCTCGTTGCCCCCCGATCATAACTCCTGCATGAAGGTTGTCAAGCATCCCCTCCTCCTGATTTTGCTCAGTCTGCTCTTTTCAGCCTGTAGCTCCGAAAGCCAGGCTTTCCGGCATTCGTCGCTGGCGCAAATACACGGACAGCTCAGCCAAAGCTGCCTCAACCCTGGTGCCCGCTACCACAAAACCGTGCGGGACCTGCTCGACCCGCAGGCGGCTGACCAGGACAGCTCCTTTGTGCTGACAGACAGTTGCAAGCTCCTCACAGATCTGGCCTTTTTGCTGGAACAGTCGAGCCTGGAGGCCAGCATTCATAAGGAATACAGTCAGGAGCAGCGGGGCGACACCCTCGTGGCCACCGTGCTGCCGGGCCGCGAAAAACGGGTGGACGTGCAGCGGCAGGCCTGGGTGTTTTCTTCAGTGGATTCAACCCTGCTGTATGTGGACGTGACCGTCCGAAAGCGGCAGTTTCTCTACGACCTCGATGCCAGAGTGGCCGCGACCTTTGACTCAACAGGCAGGTATCTGGGGCATCAGCAGGAAGTGAAAATTGATATTTCCGGCGGGGTTACCTACCACGCCTCCACCACTGGCGAAGCACAGGAACGATGAGCTGGCTGCTGGTTTTTCTCGGCGGAGGCCTTGGAAGCCTGGCCCGCTATGGCCTGAGCCTGTGGCTGGGAGCTCCGGGGCAGGGTTTTCCGTTGGCGACTTTTCTGGCAAATGTGCTGGCATGCCTCGTGCTGGGCCTGGTTTGGTCTGGCTTTGCTGCCAAAGGTCTGGACTGGGAATCGGCGCGGCTGCTCATGGTGGTAGGGTTCTGCGGCGGATTCTCCACCTTTTCCACCTTTAGCCTCGAAACCCTGCGGCTCATTCAATACGGCGAATGGGGAATGGCCCTGCTCTATGTGCTGGGCTCCCTGCTGGCTGGCTTGTTGCTACTCGCCTGGATAGTGAGGCCAGTTCAATGAGCAAGCGGCGGATGCAGGCATTTGGCTAATCAGGAATTTCATTCACGTATCCGCCATTCCTTTCGAAGGGACTTTCCTTTTTCGCAAAAAAACAAATCTGGCACAAGATTAGCGCCTTTGCCTTTGGTGCAGATCAGGAACGAAGACAGACGGGTTCTTTTCTGTTAACCAACCAAACAATCCCAAACTCGACGCGCTCCGCTTCCCCAAAGTGGAGCCGTTGTTTTTTAGATGGTTTCCTGCCCGGAACGTAGATTTGCCACAGGAACTTGCCCGTTAGCCCAATGCCCCTCCCCTCTCCGCTTTTTGAGTTGCCTTTGCCATCTCCGGAACAAACCCGGCGCCACCTGCTGGCCTGGGCGGCCTCCTTTCCGCACGTTTGCTGGCTCGACAACTGTGGCAGTGAGGCGGATGCCTACGGCGAGATAGAATGGCTCTTCGGCGTGAGCCGCGCGGGGTTTTCCCGGACTGAAGACTGGCAACCAGGGCAATGGACAATGGGGGTCCTCCCCTACGACTGGGCCCTGCTCGGCGACCCGAGGCTGCCAGTGGCTGAGGGTCCTGGCATAGAATGGCCGGGGCTGCCGGGTTTCCGGCCGGAACTGCTTCTATTGCGCCCCCGAAACAGCGATGCTCTGTGGGTAATGGTTGACCACCCGGAGCTGAAAGGCTGGCAAGCCTGCCTGGAAAGCAATTCACAGCCAACCCCGCCGCCTGGCATGGGCGAATTCGTAGCGGCATGGGACCGGCCCACCTACCTGCAAGCCGTGGCCGCCACGCGGGAGTACATCCGAAACGGAGATTGCTACGAGTTGAACCTGGCCCAGCTTTTTTCCGCATCCGGGCAGCTTGCGCAGCCCTGGGAGCTGTTTCTTCGCCTGATTGGCATTTCACCGGTTCCTTTTGCAGGATATTTTCGCCACGGCAAGCGACACCTGATCTGCGCCTCGCCAGAACGCTTTTTACGGCACGACAACGCGGCCCTGCTTGCCCAGCCAATCAAGGGAACTGCACGGCGTGGAAAAACAGTTTCTGAAGACGAAGCCCTGAAGTTGGAGCTGGCGGCTTCGGATAAGGAACGGGCAGAAAATGTGATGATCGTGGATTTGAGCCGTCACGACCTGAACCGCTTTTGCGAGCCTGGCAGTGTGGTGGTTCCCCATTTGTTTGAGGTTCAGAGCTTTGCGCAGGTGCACCAATTGGTGAGTACAGTTCAGGGGCAAATGCGGGGGGATGTGAAGCCGATGGAGGCCCTGCTCGGCATTTTTCCGCCGGGCTCGATGACGGGAGCGCCGAAGTTTCGGGTGATGCAGCTGATTGGCGAGCTGGAGCCGGTGAGGCGCGGCCTGTATGCAGGGAGCCTGGGCTATGTGAGACCCGACGGCGGGTTCGACTTTAACGTGGTGATTCGCAGCCTGATCTACGATGAGGAGCAGCGGAGGCTGGACTACCATGTTGGCGGCGCGATTACCTACGATTCGGTGGCGGAAGAAGAGTATGCGGAAACCCTGCTGAAGGCCAAGGCCATCCGGACGTTGTGGGCAGTTGGAGAGGGTGGTGACGAATCGGACGAAAAAAGCAACGGCCTTCCGGAAGAAGGCCGTTCAGATTCGATTTAGGAAAACGGGCATAGCCCGGGATTCAGAAATGTTGCTTACTAAGCCTTGGTGAGGCCCAGGATAGATTGGGCTTTTTCAAGAATGGCAGTATCATCAAGGGAAACAACGCCACCGCCGGGGCCGGGCTCAATGTGGAAGCCTACCGACTCACCACGGTCATAGTGTTCGCCGCCAAAATAATTGCGAACAGTCTCAACGGAGACGCCCAAGTCTTCGGCGATGGCGTGAATGCTGCCATCGGGCAGGCGGTCTTTGATGTCGCGGAGTTCATTGAATGTGATCGTCATGACAAGATCAGTTATGGGTTACAGCCGGGAATTTGCCGGAGGCAGCGACCAGGTTAGTTTGTGCATGGAAGCAAAATCATCCACAGAGGAAGCGGCAGGAAGAACACACAAACCTCACTGGCCGGGTGCCTGACAAAATCCAAAGGCCTAAATCTAGCAGAATCGGGGAGAAATCCAAGTGATCGATCTCAGTTTTGCAGATGAATCAGGGCATTGGTTCCTCGAATCCGTTCCCACGATTACAGCCCGGCACTCCTTCACCTCATCCCCTGCCACAGTGTTGATGTTGATCCTCCCTGTTACCTGATTTCCGATTGTTGATCCTGTTTGCCGGGAGAAGGTTGATTCACAAGGTTGAAAGCCAGCACAAGGGCAGGACAAATTACGAGCGGATAAAGGACAAATTCTTTGGCTGCTGCCTGCCAGCTATTCTCATGAAAATCGGGAAGGAAAGTGATCAGCAGCAGTCCCAGCAGGAGCGAGGAGAGAACCACGAACCAGGATTGCTGGCGGGTTAATTGTTTGATCAAAGGCACAAACAGGGCGACCATGAAGCCAGTGTAAAAGGCAATTAGCCCAAGGAGGGCTCCCATTTCTGCCATTGCTACCAGGTGCGGGGCGGCTGAAACCGGGCGGAGGACGAAAAACACGATCAGGCCGGCGGCCATCAAAGCCCAGCAGACTGGCTTTTTGAGTGTGTAGCTGTGTTCCATGCGCGTTGTTGTTGGAAGTGTCGAGATCAAAGATGGTGGTGAAAAATAAAAAACAATCTGTTCATTCCCAACCTACTCCCGCCTGCCGCAATTTTCCCGGATAAACTCATAGGCTGAAATCTGACCCAGCTCTCCGGCCCGGCTCCAGTCATTGCAGGCCCCCGACATGTCGCCAGCCTGGACCTTTACTGCAGCCCGGAACATGAAGCCCTCAGGGTTTCGCGGAGACAGATCGATGATGTGATTGATATCGTCCAGGGCTTCGTAGTAATCTTTCAGGGCGAGAAAAGCCTCTGCCCGGTCGTAATAAATAGTCATGTCACGGCCGCGGGTGATGCGGATGGCCTGGTCGAGATCACGGATAGCGCCGCGCACATCGTCGAGCCCCAGCTTGATCCTGGCGCGGCTGCGCAGGTAGCGGGCGTCTTTGTGGTTGCGGGCAATCACGAAGTTGAGGTCTTCCATGGCCTGCATATAGACCCTCCGGGCGGACTCAAGATTTTCCCGCTCCTTCACATCGTCGGCGATGAAGCGCAGGGCATTGCCCCGGTTGTAGAAGGCGTCGAGATTTTCGCGGTCGTATTCGATGGCCTTGGTGAGGTCTTCCACTGCGCCGGGGTAGTTGCTCAGGCGCAGGCGGCAAAAGCCCCGGTTGTAATAGGCTGCTTCATTGGCGGGGTTGAGCTGCAGCACCATCGAAAAATCGATTTCCGCAAGCTTAAAATTGCGCTGCTCCATGCGCTCCATTCCCCGCTTGAACAACGCTTTTTCAGTTTGCGCAAAGGAAACCTGGGGCAGCCACAACGATAGGAGCATCACAACCAGCCCGAGCCGACGCATTGTTGCCTTGTTCATAGAAGCCATTGTCTGAAATGAGACGAGAAAACGCAAAACCCAAAGGAGCAGTGAATCATAGCAAAAACAGGAACCAATTAACTGGCAGCCAGCCAATTAGTTCAAAAATCTATTTTACCAAGCCTGCCAAAGCCGCACCATACCGGGCATTTTCCCCAGTTGAAGGTGCAAATAATAGCAGAATTTCGGGCCAAACAATGTAACTATTCCGTCCTTCTTTCCTTGTTTTGCCACTGGTTTCCGGTCTTTTCGGCTCCGGCTCAGCACAACCCTGCTACAATTTCTACCCCGGCATGTTAAAAAAGGGACTACAAGCCATTTTGCAGCGGGTTTTCGGCTTCGAAAACTACCTGTACTGGTTTTGCAGGGTGAAACTCAGAACGTTTCGCTTCGAGCGGCTCAAGGACAGCGATTTTTCGCATTTCCTCCGGCTGCTTTCCCCGCAGTCGCGGGTGCTCGACATCGGAGCCAACATCGGCCTGATGACCGTTCAGATTGCCCGCACCTGCCCCCAGGGCAAAGTAATCGCCTTTGAGCCTGTTCCCGCCAATTTCCGCACCCTCCAGCGCATTGTGGCTCACTACCAGCTCGATCATGTGGTCCTGCGCCAGCTGGCCCTCGGCGCAGAGCCCGGCCAGCTCATGATGAAAATGCCCGTCATGAAAGGCGTTAAAATGCAGGGGCTTGCCTACATTGATGACGGCCATGTGGAGGGCTACGACACTGCCTTTGAATCCTGCCAGGTGCCAGTAGAAACCCTCGACGGGCTGGATCTGCTGCGTAATTTCCCGGTGGATGCCATCAAAATCGACGTGGAAAACTACGAGCAGTTCGTCTTTCAGGGCGGCCTGAGCCTGCTTCGCCGCAACATGCCGGTCATTTATTGCGAGCTCTGGCCCAACGACAACCGCCGCGAGGTGTTTGGCCTCCTGCAGCCCCTTGGCTACGAGATTTTTGTGATCGATGCGGGCCAGCTCGTACCCTTCCAGCCGGAGCAGCACCTTCAGGAGAATTTTTTCTTTCTGCCGCCGGGTCGTACTTTTCCCCAGTGAACGGAGCCCTGCCCCCGCGCCTTCACTTTAGGCCCACTCTCCATGATTGAACTCCGAGCGACCTCCCGCCAGCTTCAGGGAACCGTGCCTCTGCCAGCCTCCAAGAGCGAAAGCAACCGCGCCCTGATCATCCAGGCGCTTAACCCTGCCATTCAGCTTCAGAACCTTTCCTCCGCCCGCGACACCCAAACGATGATCCGGCTTCTGGCCTCTGAAGGTCAGGTGCTTGATGTGATCGACGCCGGTACAACTATGCGTTTTCTCACGGCTTTTTGCGCCGTCACTCGCCGCGACCAGATCCTCACGGGCACCCCGCGTATGTGCCAGCGACCCATCGGGCCCCTCGTGGAGGCCCTTCGCAGCCTCGGTGCCAACATTCTGTACTGGAAACACGAAGGTTTCCCGCCGCTGCATGTCGTGTCAGGGTTGGAGCGGCTCCGCGGTGGCGAGCTTGCCATGCCCGGAAATGTGAGCTCTCAGTTTATTTCAGCCATTTTGCTCGTGGCTCCCTATCTCGAAGGCGGGCTCCGGCTCCGGCTCACCGAGGGCATCAGCTCAAGGCCCTACCTCAACATGACCCTCGACCTGATGCGGCACTTTGAGGCAGATGCAGACTGGGCAGGTGAAGAGCTAATCGAAGTGGCAGAAAAGCCATATGCAGCCCGCAGCTACGCCATCGAATCCGACTGGTCGGGGGCGAGCTACTGGTATGCCATGCTGGCCCTGGCCGACAGCGGCGAAATGCTCCTCGGCGGCCTGCGACCCGGCAGTTTGCAGGGCGACAGTGCCATTGTAAAGTTCATGGAGCAGTTGGGCGTAACGACAAAGTTTGAGGCGGAGGGAGCCCGTCTGGTAAAATCGGGTGAGGCCCTGCCCGAATCCCTCACGATTGACTGCCTGGAAACCCCCGACCTTGCCCAGACCCTGGCCGTGGTGGCAGCAGCCCATGGCATTCGCCTTCACCTCACCGGTTTGCATACCCTTCGCATCAAGGAAACAGACCGCATCCGGGCCCTGCAGCAGGAACTCGCCAAATGGCAGGTCGAAACCGAAGCCAGCGACGAGACCCTGACGATTCTTGGCGGCTTTCAGCCCGGGCAGGCGGAGTTGCACACCTACGACGACCACCGCATGGCCATGGCATTTGCCCCGCTGGCCCTGCGCATTCCTTCCCTGGTGGTGGACGAGCCCGGGGTTGTCGTGAAATCCTATCCCGAATTTTGGGACCACCTCAGCGGCATTGGCATTCAGATCACACAGCGTTAATCTAATTTCCTGACCATGAACCCAATCCAGATGTTTGCGGGCGATCCCCGCCGGTTTGAGAAGCCCCTGGCCACCAGGGTTGGTAATGAGATTTTTGAAGGCGAGCGGGGCTTGATGGAATCACCGCTGCTGACGATTGAGGGGAACGAAATTTTTGAGGGGAAAAAAGGCTGGGCAGAATCGCCGCTGGCCACGCTGGTAGGGCAGGAAGTGTTTGAAGGAAAAAAGGGCTTGTGGGAGCGGCCTGTGGCCACCATTGTGGGCAAGCAGGTGTTTGTGGGGAAAGGCAAAGACAATGAAGGCCCGATCGGCGCAGTGGAGCCCGAAGACCTCCACGCGGCTGCAGCGCTGGCAGTGTTGTTGCTGCTGCCGAAGAAATAGGCTTCGTCTGCGACTCACTTTGGCCAGCGGCAGCCGGAACTGGTTTTTGCAGTTCTCAGAATCAAAAGGGCAGGAAGCATGGCTATCTGAGTTGAAGCAGTTGACCCGACGGAATCCTATGCTTCATCAGCTGATTCAGGTGTGGAAGCTCGATGATCAGGATTGAGGATTTGACTAAGGCGGTCTGCGAGCCGTTTTGCCTCCGACAAGATATCGCCATGGAAGGAATGACTGGTTTGTGAGCCAACCAGCCAGCCGAAAACAATCCGCTTCATGCAGGGCGAAATTTTCTGAGAATCTGGCCTTTTTCCGACGCACTGGCTTCCGGCTGGATATGCAGGCGGAAATTGTAATTTTATGACTGATTGCCACCACTCCTCTTCATGACAGACCTCCGATCCGATACCCTCACCAAACCTACCCCGGCGATGCTCGCCGCCATGATGGCCGCTCCCGTCGGCGACGACGTGTATGGCGAGGATCCCTCCATCAACGCCCTGCAGGAAAAAGCCGCTGACCTCTTTGGTAAAGAAGCTGCCTTGTTTTGCCCGAGCGGCACCATGTGCAACCAGATTGCCATCCGCATTTCCACCCAGCCCCGCGACCAGGTGATCTGCGAGCGGCGGGCCCACGTCTATCTCTACGAAGGAGGCGGCATCGCTGCCAACTCCCTGGCCAGCGTGCGGCTCGTTGAAGGAGAACGAATGATCATGACCCCGGACATGATCGAAGCCAACGTGAACCCCGACGACATCCACTTCCCGCGCACCAGGCTCGTTTGCCTCGAAAACACGAACAACAAAGGCGGCGGCAGTGTATATCGTCTCCACCAGACAGAAGCCATTGCTGCCACTGCCCGAAAGCACGGCCTCCGCATGCACCTCGATGGTGCGCGCATTTTCAATGCCCTGGCCGTTACAGGCGACGATCCCCGCGCCGTTGGGGTCTGCTTCGACACCATTTCCGTTTGCCTCTCCAAAGGTCTTGGCGCACCGGTAGGCTCCCTCCTGCTCGGCAGTTCAGCGGATATCAAAGAAGCCCTCCGTGTGAGAAAAATGATGGGGGGCGGCATGAGGCAGGCCGGGATTCTGGCAGCAGCCGGGATCTACGCCCTCGATCATCACGTCGAAAGGCTTGCAGAAGACCATCGCCGGGCCCGCCTCCTGGGCGAATGCCTCGCTTCCCTGCCATGGGTGGCTGAATTGTATCCGGTGGAAACAAACATTGTGGCTTTCCGGCCAGACCCCGGACAGATCACTGCACCAGAACTGCTGGCTGAGCTCCGGCAGCAACAGATCCTGGCCAGCAGTTTCGATGGCGGTTTTCTGCGCATGGTGACCCACCTCGACATCAGCGACGGGCAAATGGAACGGGTCATCGACGTGCTCTCGGGAATAAAAGTGGCAGTCCGCTAAGCGCCCAGCAGGGCAAACATTTGCTGATATACCACCCTGAGCGGCCGGTCGTCGCGGGTGGCTTTCATGCGGGAAAGGGCTCCGAAAAAGGAGGTGTGGAGATATTCGGCCAATAAAACAGGATCCTGCTCCTCTTCAAGATCGCCGCGGGCCTGGGCCTCCCGCAGACAAAGGGCCAGTTCCTCCACCCAACTCCTGAACTGCTCGTCGGCAGCCTGTGCCAGCAGGTCGCTGGACCCGGCCACCTCAGCATGAAGGTTGTTGATCAGATCACCGGCCACAAAGCCCTCGTTGGCATGGCCGTCGATCAGGAGGCGGTAAAAGGCGCGGACCCTGTCCAGTGGCTCCCGGCGTTCATCGCGGAGAATGGCCCGCATGGCCCGCAAAATGCGCCCGCCATACCAGCGAATAATTTCCTCGGCGAAAGCTTCCTTGCTGGCGAAGAAATTGTAAAACGATCCCTTCGGAATGCCCGCTTCCTTCAAAATGTCGTTGATCCCGGTGGCATGATAGCCTCGCTGCCGGATCAGCTCCGCTCCCAGCCCGATGATGTCTTCCTTTCGGTACTTTTGGTTCATGTGAGGCAGCCAGATAGACCAGTTGGTTCAAGGGCAAGTTCCGCCATTTGCCTCAGATCTCCAAGGGCCTCATTCGCCAAGAAGCCATTTTCCCAGCGAAGCCAGAAAAGGAAGCCCGATCTCGTCATATTCGTAGTGATCATCGTTGAAAACACCAATCTCGTTCACATACACCACCGCCGACAGCAATTGCTGTTCTCCTGTTTTCTTGTTGACTATCAAGGCATTGTCAATCACCCATCCATAAGCCAGCCCGATTTTATTATACACCTTCAGGTGATCGGGCATCGCTTCGAAACCATCCCCGATCAGGAAAAACTTGACATATCCGTCGGGATAGTGGGCAGGATTGTAGCGGGGAAAACCTGATTCCCTGGGCAGTTGTGACATGGCTTCGCGCAGGAAACGGTAATCCTCCGGGAGCAGCCGCAGCCTGGAAGCGGAGTCGGGAAAAAGAACCTCCCGGAGAAAATGATGCTGATCGAGAAGTGGAAAGGCATTTTTTTCGGAAAAATCCTTGGGGCCATTGACAAGTACACCCTGCACCATATCGCCCTTGCCCACCAGCACCGGTGGCGAAAGCGGCGGCGGCAGGCTGTCAATTCTTGCAGGCAGGCGGAGGGTGTCGCCGGAAGGGAGGAGAAAACGAATGGGATTGAGGAGCTGGTTGTCGCGGCGGCTCAGGGGAACAGCCAGGCGGTGAACCAGGCGGACGTCAGGATAGCCCAGCTCTGTTATTCGCTGGTGCAGCCAGGCGGGGCCCAGGAACTCATACAAGCGATTGAAAGCCTCATTATCGCTCACCAGAAAAATCCTCCGGATGTAATGCGCCACGCTGGGCAGGCCATTTTCGGCGCTTGTATCGGCCCAGACCGGGTGCTGAAACGCTGCTGCGCTGTCGGTGAGCATCGGAGCCCAGGGATCGATCCCCAGATCGCGGCAGCGCTCGAGGGCCAGAACGGCCACGGGAAGCTTTACTGTGGAGGCGGGATAGAAATACTCTTCGGGGAGATGACGAAATGCCTCGGTGGGGGCGAGAGGTTTTCCGGCAGAGTCAAGGCGGGTTTGGAGGATCTGCACCCTGAATTGCTCCGGGTGGTCGAGCACGTGTCGAAGAACGCCACTGGCACCGGCAAGCCGGGAAGAAAGCGAGCCGGGAGGCTGGCAGGCAGCCAGCAGGAGCAAAATCATTATTAGGGAGCGGGTCATCGGGGAGAAGTGAAGGGGTGAATACCAACAAATTAGCCCGCAGCAGCCAAAGGAACAACGCGTGAAGCTTCAGAACAGGTTGGGATTCCGGGGAGGATTTCGGTAATTCGATGCGACACAAAGACATCATTCATCAGCTCATGCAATTCCCTGCAACTACTACTATTGGCTTACAGCGCAGCCTGTTGACAGCCAGTTTGTTTCTGCTCCTGTTTCCAGCCTGCGCCCAGCGCGTGGTGGTGCCCGCCATTCATCAGCAGATTGAGATGAAGCGGGAAGGCGGCGTCATCAAATTGGGTGAATTTACCTTCCAGGAGCAAACCCCAATCGACCCCATGCAGCTTGCCAAAGCAAGGGGTAAATTCCAGGGAACGGAAGAGGGCCTGACAGTTGATTTCGGTATGCCTGATTTTCACGGCACCATGTACTATGGCTTCATTCCCTATGGCGACTCCCGGCACCCGCTTCCTGTTTACTTTAAAACGCCGGCGCCCATAGCCAGTGGTAAAGCGGTTATCAAAATCAAGGATGCCCTCGGTGGCCGCTATGACATGGTGGGCTGGGAAAAAAATGGTATCGGCACCTTCGGCTACCGTGTGGTGGACAGCGAAGGGCTGTTTTTGTATGACGGCAAAATCACCTTCACCGGCAAAGGCCCTTTTGAAGTAGTGCCTACCGTAATTGAAGGCCCGATGGTGAACCTCGTTGGTCCGGATTCGGCGGTCATTTCATTCGTTACCCAACTCCCTGCCACAGGAGAAATCAGCATCAATGGCCAGGCCTTCACCGAAAGCCAGCCAGGCACCCACCATGAGATCCACCTCACGGGCCTCGCCCCCGCCAGCAGCTACGACTACACCCTTCGGGTAGGAGCCTGGAGCCAGTCTTTCGGCCTCACAACTGCCCCGCAAGCCGGAAGCAGGGCGCCTTTCACCTTTGCCTACGCCTCCGACTCCCGCAATGGCCAGGGTGGTGGCGAGCGCGACCTGTATGGAACCAATTTCTACATCGTCAAAAAAATCATGGCATTGTCGCTCCAGCAAAATGCTGCTTTTTTCCAGTTTTCCGGTGACATGATCGATGGGTACCTCGTGGATGATGGCCAGATGAACCTCCAATATGCCAACTGGAAACGCGCCATCGAGCCATTTGCCCACTACTTCCCGGTCTATGTGTCTATGGGCAACCACGAGGCGTTCATGAGAACCTTCGCCGACGAAAGCGGCAAACGCATCAGTGTGGACCGCTTCCCCTATGAAACAGAGTCGGGCGAAGCCATTTTTGCCCGAAACTTCACCCTCCCGACCAATGGCCCCCTGAGCGAAGACGGCGAATCCTACGACCCCGATCCCACAAAGCAGGATTTTCCGACCTACCAGG
Organism: Bacteroidia bacterium; assembly: GCA_041741415.1. Classification (GTDB taxonomy): domain Bacteria; phylum Bacteroidota; class Bacteroidia; order J057; family J057; genus JANQTF01. The sequence continues at coordinate 177,866 of JBGSKC010000051.1, forward strand.
AGAACGTGTTCTGGTACCAGCATGGCAACGTGGCGGTGGTTGTGCTCAATTCCAACTACTGGTATGCTCCCATGAGCCAGTCGGGCATTAATGCTGTGGGTGGCAACCCCCACGCCTACCTCATGGATGGACAAATCAAATGGCTCGATAGCACCCTGGAGTGGATGGAGCAGGATTCCACCATCGACCACATTTTCGTTTCGCAACACACCCCAGCTTTCCCCAACGGTGGCCACGTGGCGGACGACATGTGGTACAACGGCAAAAACGACACCCGGGCCTTTGTGGCTGGCAAACCGCTTCGCCAGGGCATCATTGAGCGCCGCGACACCTACCTCGACCTTGTGGTAAACCAAAGCAGCAAGGTTCGGGCGTTGCTCACCGGCGATGAGCACAACTACGCCAGAACAGAAGTGGGCCCTACCACCAACATTTACCCCGACGACTGGGCATTACCGAGAATCGAACTCAAGCGCACCATTTGGCAGGTAAACAACGGAGCCGCCGGTGCTCCCTACTACGCCCAGGAAGCCACCCCATGGAGCAACATGGTGCAGGGATTCACCACCCAAAATGCCCTCGTGTTGTTTGATGTGAACGGCACCAAAATCAGCATGCGGGTTCTCAATCCCGACACACTCGAAGAAGTGGACGGGTTCCAGTTGGTGGAGTAGGTTCCTGGTAACCCAGATAAGCTATTTAAGCTCAGCGTCCTGCAGAAGGTAGTTGAGCCGGTCAACGTCTTTGTCGTTGAGGGAAAAAACACCCCAAAAACTGCGGAATTCGTCGGTGGCGAAGAGCTGGTCGGGCTTTTTCAGTTCAAGCTCCACAACGGATTCAGGACCTGCATTTCCGCAAAAGAAGCATGCTGAAAACGGATTGGCCGAAAGGACATATCTGGCAGGCCGGTTTTCATCGCCTGGATCAACTGGAATCACATATCCTGAGATCAGGAAACGTTGGCCCACCCTGGCGCGAAGGGACTCGCCAAAAGTGGGGAACAAAAGGTATTGCTCCAGCTCAGGATACCAGGTTTCTTCGAAGGAAACATCCTTGAGCTGCACCCAGGTGAGGCGCTCCACCCCAACGGGGAGGGCCGTATTCAGCGGTTGAGGCTGCGCCGGTGCCTGAGCATCCGTAGGCAATGCCAGCACGCGGGCATCTGCCCGGATGCTGTCGTCGAGACCCTGTTCGCTGCCACCGCCTGGGTTTGGCCCGCATGACACGAGCAATAATATCGCGGTCAGGAGAAAAAGACTGGTTCGAAAAACATTCATGGGGCTAATGTACAATTCGGGCACGGGTCAACTGATACAGGCTTCCTTCGCTGCGTTCAGTGAGTTGCAAAATACCTTCCAATTCGACAAAATCATCGGTTGAAAAGCGGAGTTTGGCACCAGGAATCACCTCCATCATGGACTCGGGGCCAGCGCCGCCACAAAAGAAGCAGGAAGCCATGGGAAATGCCGACAAAACGACCAAATTGCCCGAAACGGTTGCCGGGATGAGGTAGCCGCGAACCCGGATTGCCTTGCCTTCCAGGGCGCGCAGTTCCTCATTAAACCTGGCCTCCATCCACCAGGTATTATGATCGAGGTCCTGTTCATAGCTCACCTCCACATTGGCGAGCAAATCCCACGAAACCATACTTTGCGCCAAGGCAGCCGGTGCCCACAGCAAAAAACTGCAAGCCAGGAGCCAACGCAACCGCTGAAGGCTGCTACTCACCGGGCTGATCATGATTTTTGCCCTCCACCCTGCAGAATTTGGCTAATGTCGCTTTGATAAGCATTCACTGCAGGAAGCAAAGCCGCAAGCAGGCCAAGCGCAAAGGTGGCCAGGGCAAGCGTGCCTTCTTCGGGCAGAAATTGCCACCACGAAAACGAAAAACCATAGGTTTCACTCGCCAGGCCCGACAGCATCGCAGTAGCGGCATGTGCCAGCACCAACCCCAGCATGGTGCCCAGCCCCGACAGTAGCAACCCTTCCAGCAGCACCAGACCAAAGACAGTGCCCCGGCTTGCCCCCATGCTGCGCATGAGCGCAAGCTCGTAGCGGCGGCTGCGCAGGTTGCTGTAGAGCGAGAGAAACAGGCTCAGCGCCGACACCACCATGATGGCCAGCCCAACCGCCTGTAAGGTGGTGAAGCCCACCGAAAACAGGTCGAACAGGCGGTTCACCTCAATGGCCGAAACTGCAGCCTGCATGGAGGTTTGTTCATTGATAAAGCGCGGCAGCATCATCATGGCCTGGGGGCTGCGCCAACTGATCAGCACCGCTGTGATGAAGCGAGGTTCTTCCGCGTGGTCCTCTGTGGCCCCTTCTCCCGGATCGGCCTCCTCATGATGGTCATGAATCTCCCAAACGCTTTCCAGCCCCGTGAGGATCAATTGATCCAGCACCGTTCCGCTTGGGTTCAGGATGCCCACCACTACATAAGGATGCTCCTCGTGAAGTTCTGCCTCGGCAACGGCACCGTGCGCACCAAAAAACTGGTCACCTACCCGAAGCCCAAGGCGCTCTGCCACCTGCGCACCCACCACAGTTTCAAACGAAGCCTTCCATGCTTTTCCCCCGGCCAGCGTCGCCTCATAGAGTTCGGCGTAGCTCCATTCGGTCCCCACAATGCGGTAGCCCTGGTGGTTGTCGCCGTAGGAGAGGGGAATCCAGCGGGTAATGAGCGGGTTTTTCTTCAATCGCTCAGCCTCTGCCAGGGGAATGTTGCCAGTGGGGTTGTCGAGATGGTATACGGCAGAAAGAATCAACTGCAAAGGGCTCCCCTTAGCACCCACCACCATGTCGATCCCGCGGATGTTATTCCGGAACTGTCCGTCCAGCTCCTGGTTCAGGTGGAGCAGAAAAGACATCATCCCCACTCCCAGCGACAACAACAGCAGGGAAATAAGCGTGTTCCAGGGTTTGTCCCAGAGATTTTTCCAGGAAAGCGACAGCAGGTTCATGGTTAATTCAGCAGCAAATGATGATCAAACTGGTCACGGATCCGTTGGTCGTGGGTCACGATCACGAGGGTAGACCTTGCCTCGGCAGCCGCTTCCCGCAAGAGTCGAACAACCGCCTCGCAATTTCGGTTGTCCAGCGCGGAACTGGGTTCATCGGCCAGCAGTAAGGCAGGTTTGTTTACCAGGGCACGGGCAATGGCGAGCCGTTGCTGCTCCCCCACGCTCAGCGTAGAAGGTTTGCGGCGGGCAAGGCCTGCCAGTCCCAGCGATTCGAGCAACTGATCGGCTCGCTTGCGGTCGATAGGCTGCCTGGCCAGCAGGCTCGCTGCCTCCATGTTTTGCCGCACTGTGAGAGCAGAAAGAAAATGCGCCTGCTGAAACACAATGCCAATGTGCTGGCCGCGAAACAAATCGAGCTTCGCCCCGCGGAGTTGGCTCAATTCCTGACTTGCCACCAGAATACTGCCACTGACCGGGGTCAGCAGGCCCGCCAGCAAGTGCAACAAGGTGGTTTTCCCTTTACCAGATTCGCCCAACACCAGCAAGGGTTGATCGGGAGTCGCTTCAGCATCAGGGAAATGAAGCGAACCGGAGCCGGGGTAGGAAAAAGTAAGGCCTCGCGTTTGGAGCATGGAACAAAAGCTAACAACTAACAGTCGGTGAGATGTGGACAACAAATTAGCCCAAAGTTTTGCAACAGTGTTGCAAGTATCAGAATTTTCCCTGACTTTTGCCACAGCAGATGAGCCAACACCACCCGCACCCAAAGAAACCACTGTCCGACTATCTGGGCATCAGCAGTGCAACGATTTGCCTGCTGCACTGCCTCGCATCGCCCATTCTGATGAGTATGGGGGTTGCGGTTCACGACCATGCCCCGGGCCACGATCACGGGCATGGCTGGGAAGTGTTGCTCAGCCACAGCTGGGATTTTCTCTTTTTGGGCATTGGGCTGGCCGCAGTGTGGTGGTCAGCGAGCCACACCCATCATCGTGGCCGGAAATTATTGCTGTGGGTTTCCTTCAGCTTTTTGGCAGGAGCCATTTTGCTGGAGCAGGTTGGTTTTCTGTTTCAGATTTTGACCTACGCCGCTTCGATTCTGCTCATTTCGGCACATGCTGCTAATATCAGGGCCATTTTTCAGGGCAGACAATCTGAAGTCGTTTGTGTTGACAAGGCCTGTGTTACCGAAAGTGCCTGATTTTCACTTTATTAGCTTTGCCTCTTTGAGCTGAAACACCATTCCTTCGCTCGCGGGGCTCAATCCAAGTATACCCTCAAAAGTAAGGTATTCATCGGTATGAAAGCGGCGAGGTTCTTCCAGCAATAGTTCCATCACAGAACCGGGTCCGGCATTGCCGCAAAAAAAGCAACTGCTCAGTGGATAAGCAGAGAGTGCATAGGCCTCGCCATCAGTGTCAAGCGGGATAATGAATCCCTTGATGCTCACAGTTTTCCCATCTAATTGCTGAATGGCCGGGGTAAACGAAAAAGCCCCTGATCTGCCCTCGCAGGCTTCCAGCTGCTGCCAGGAGAGCAAAAATTGTGCTTGTGCTGCTGAAGGCCAGAGCAACATCAGGCATACAAGTAAAAACGGCAACCGTGCAGGATTCATTCGTTTCAGTGGCGGTGTTGCTGAATGTCTTCCAAATCTTCGCGTTCCGTGCCGGGCACAGGATCATAGCCGCTGCCGCCCCATGGGTGGCAACTCAGGATTCGCCTGGCAGCCAGGCGCCCTCCTTTCCAGGGGCCGTGCAACTGCAGTGCCTCCATGGCATACTGGGAGCAGGTAGGTGTGTATCGGCAAGCCGCAGGAAAAAGCGGCGAAATCACCCACTGGTAGAGCCTTACCAACCCCATGAACAGGGCACGGAACAAGGAAGAAATCATGCGAGTGAGGTAAACGAATGGAAAAGTAGCATTGAGAACAAAGACAGAACCCTGCTTCCGGCTAAGGAGTTGTGGTGATCTGCGGATACTCAATACGACCGTGGTAAATGGTTGCCATTTGTCGTTTCAGCACCTCGCGGATGGTGGAGATGTCCCGAAAAGTGAGCGGGCTGTTGACCAGCTGATTATCCGAGATTTTCTGGTCCACGATGTCATCGACCAATTTGCCCACTTTATCCAGAGACAGCGACTTTAAGGAGCGGGTGGCTGCCTCCACGCTGTCGGCAAGCATCAGCACAGCTGTTTCTTTTGAAAAAGGCAGCGGCCCATGGTAGCGAAAAAGATCCTCGTCTTCCGGCATTCTGCAGTTTTTCTCCTTGAGGTGTTTTCGGTAGAAAAACTCCACCCGGGTAGTGCCATGATGGGTTTCGATGAAATGAACCAACTCCCTCGGCAAATGGTAGCGATGCGCAAGGGCCACCCCTTTAGCCACATGGCTGATGATAGCATCGGCACTCTCCTGACAACTGAGCTTGTCGTGGGGATTTTCGCGCTGACCTTCGTCCTGCATGTTTTCGACGAAATATCGCGGAAAAAGGCTTTTACCGATGTCGTGATACAAGGCCCCGACGTGGATAAGCAGGGCATTTCCGCCAATTTCATTCACGACGGCCTCGGCAATGTTGGCCACCTGAAGGCTATGCTGAAAGGTGCCCGGGGCTTTTTTGGCCAGTTCCTTGAGCAACGGGTGGTTGGTGTCGAGCAGTTCCAGATAGGTGAGGTCGGAGGTAACGCGAAACACCTGCTCGAACAAGTAAATGAGGTTGTAGCCAATCACGGTGAGCAACACGTTCACCCCAAACAGCAGGAAGATGGTGGGGTTGATGCCCTTCAAATTTCCGTTAACGAAGAGCCAAAAGACCAGGTAGGAGAGTGCGTACCCCAGAAAGATAAAGCCGAGGGTGTAAAAAAACACTTCGCGCTTCCGGAGCCGCCGAAGGCTGTAAACGGCCACTGTTCCTGCTGCCAACTGCACAAAGGCATATTCCAACCCCTGGTGAAGGAGAATTGCCCCAAAGAAAGCAACCATCAGGTTGGTGAAAAAAGCCACCCGGTGGTCGAAAAAATTGTTCATGAAAATGGGCACAATGCAGGCTGGTGCCAAAAAAATGAAGGCCAGGTCCAGAGAAGGCCTGCCCGTCCCTTCCAGCAATCCACTGATTTTGGTGGCCACCACCAATGCAGCTACTACCAGCAGAATGGTCGTCATGAGCAGCGCGAGCTTCTGGCTGGAGAAAAAAATGCGGGGGCGGTTGACCCGCAAAAATGTGAGCATCAGCAAAGTGAGGGTACAGATGAGCAGAAAGCTTCCGATCAGACTTCCCTGGGAGCTCGTTCCTCGCCTGCTGGCCTCTGCCTGCACCAGTGCATCAAGCCGGTCGCCGATCTGTTCGTCGACAAAGGCGCCCTTTTCCACCACCACCTCCCCTGTGCGAATGGTTTCTCTGACCTCTGAAACCCAGGCGGCCTGCTCTTCCCGCGCAGCTTCAGTAGCAACCGGGTCGTGACGGAGGTTGTAGGAGACGGATCGCAGGAGAAAAGACTGCAGGATTTTGCCTTCTCTTTCAGACAAAGAAAGCGGTCCGATTTCCTTTCGCAGCTTCTCAATCAGGGCTGTTTCGCCAAGCAACACCGCGCCCCGGGGCACATGGAGTTCCTGAGCAGCTGCCGTTCTCACTGCCAGGTACTCCTGGCTGTCGGCTCTCGGCAAGGGAGCACAATATCCCATTCGGTTAACTTCATTCAGGATAACCTGCCCGCTGACACGAAGTCTGGCAATCCAGCTGACGCCAGGCGGGAGGGCGCTGGGGTCTAGCGCAATTGGGTCCTTCAGGAAATAATTGTTAAGGACGTTGGTTTTGGCTGTGGCCTCGCCATTGCCCCTGAGCAACTGCAGATTGCGCTCCAACTCCTCGAAATAGGCGATCAACTGACGACCTGATTGGCGCTTAACCGCAGTGTCCCTTACCAGGATCGGATAAATTGCCTGCCTGGCCTTTTGCTTGTCTTCCTCCAACTGTTGCACAGACTTGAGAACATCAACATCGGTGGAAGCCACCACTGTCTCTTTGTCCCATAGAGTACCCCGCTCAGCGTGGTATTTCGAAGGCAGTGGGTCCTTCAAAATGAGGGTCATCAGGGCAAGAAAACCCAGAATAATGAGCGCCCGCAGAACATATTCTCTGTCTCGGAGCTTTCTTAAATACAAAACACGGATGGTTCGCTTTAATTCCATGACCAAACCTCCCCGGGCAGCGCCCAAAAAGTAAAACAGAATGAAAGAGGATGCGGCTGCCTGCCTTTGAATTCTCAGGCCAAAAGTAGTTACTTTGCGGATTGAGTTACAAGTAATTGCGCCCTCATGTTAGCAGAACCGCAAAAAACGGCCAAAGTCGCCCATTCTTATCAAGCTGCCGACTACTACCAGCTCGACGCCCTGCTTGGCGAAGAGTTGATCCTCATACGGGAAAGTGTGCGGAGTTGGCTTAACGAGCACATTGCCCCCTACATCAACGATTGGGCGCAAAACAACCAGTGCCCCACGCATTTGGTCCATGACATGGGCGAATTAGGCTTGTTTGGGCCCTCGCTCCCGGAGCAGTATGGCTGCCCCGGCCTCGACGACCTCGCCTATGGCGTCATTATGCAGGAAATCGAACGGGTTGACTCCGGCATCCGGTCTATGTGCTCGGTGCAGGGATCGCTTGTGATGTACCCGATTTATAAATTTGGCTCCGAAGAACAGAAGCACAAATACCTTCCCCTCCTGGCAAAAGGCCAGATGATGGGCTGCTTTGGCCTCACGGAGCCTGATCACGGCTCCAACCCCAGCGGCATGACCACCCACTTCACCGACGAGGGCGACCACTACCTCCTCAACGGCGCCAAAACCTGGATCTCCAATTCTCCTTTTGCAGATATCGCTGTGGTTTGGGCCAAAAATCCTGAAGGAAAAATTCAGGGCCTCATCGTGGAGCGGGGAATGCCCGGCTTTTCCACCCCTGAAATCCACAACAAATGGTCTCTACGCGCCTCCGCCACCGGCGAACTGGTGTTTGAGGATGTGAAAGTGCCCAAAGAAAACCTCCTGCCCGGCGTCACTGGCCTCCGTGGCCCGCTCGCTTGCCTCGACAAAGCCCGTTACGGCATTGCCTGGGGGGCGATCGGCGCTGCCATGGACTGCTACTCCACCGCACTGAAATATGCGCTCGAACGCGAACAATTTGGCAAACCCATCGCAGGCTTCCAGCTTCAGCAAAAAAAGCTGGCTGAGATGCTCACCGAAATCACCAAAGCCCAGCTTTTCACCTGGCGCCTAGGTACCCTGATGAACGAAGGCAAAGCCACTTCCGCCCAGATTTCCATGGCCAAGCGCAACAACGTGGACATGGCCCTGCAGGTAGCCAGAGAGGCCCGTCAGGTCCTCGGCGGCATGGGCATCACCGGCGACTACCCCATCATGCGCCACATGATGAACCTCGAATCAGTGGTTACCTACGAAGGAACCCACGACATCCACCTGCTCATCACCGGCATGGATGTCACAGGGATCTCCGCTTTCAGGTAGTCATTTGCACCAACAACACCCGGCGCAAAGCCCCGATGAACGCTCTAGGCGATTTTCAGGGCTTTGCGCCTTTTTTTTAAACAGATTTCATGGCCGAAAGCCGGAAAAAATGGGCCATGCTGGTGTAGGCATACAGGCCCACGGAGGTGAAGGTGAGGCTGCTGCCCTCCAGGGCCTCCCCAAGCTGGCGGCTCCACTGAGCCAGTTCAACATGAGCACTGAGCCTGCCGGAAAGCTCCCGGTTCAGGAAATAGCCGAGCGTTACGTGGGGAACATACACATCCGGGTCGTGAGGGAATTGCAGGCTGTGTGAAAAAGCCTGGGAAAGGCGCTGCCGGCCCGTTCTGAGCTGCTGAAGCAGGTGAGCGCTGGTGTCGTTGGCAGGCCGGAGCACAGCAGCAAGCCCGCCACCGGTTCGGGAGCTCAGGTGAGAAAATACAAACGAAATCTCCCAGCCCTCTCTGGCGAGCAGGGCACCGGGTTTTACCTCTTCCATGAAGGCTTGCCGGCTGGCGAGGGAGTCGGGGAGTTGCTGCAAAAAACTGCCCATCTGGGTCTGCATGGAGGGCTCCATTTCAGGGAGGCGCAGCTGGCTCAGGCCATCCCAAACCGTGACATGGTAACTGGGCGGGGGAAGCGGACAAAAGCCATAAGCATTCATCAGATGCGGCAGACCCAGGCGCTCCAGCTGCTGGACCATCAGCCCGAAAAAACGATGCCCTGGCACTGTAAGCGGCTCGTTATGAAGCAGTTGCATGCCGTTTGGCTGAGGAATGAGGCAGGGGCCGGGATTGTCAAACAGCAGGGAGAAGCCGTGCAACTCTGCCCATAGGGGGGTGAGATTCGCAATTTTAGGGTGTTCAATCAAAGCCATGGGGCGTACCGTTTTTTTTTGCTAAATTGAGGAAAGATCCGTCAGCCAGGAAAAAATGATCAGATGTGCTGTTTTTGATTTCCAGGCCTTCACTTCCACACAAAACCTTGTTTCTGAATTCGTGTTTCCAGGCCATGCGACAGGACTCCTACATGAAGCAAATTGAGCAGCTGCTACAAGAGATTCCCGCTCTGGAGCGCAACCTTGGCTGCGAGGAGGCCTCAGGAGATCGACGGAAGCTGGAGCGCGCCCTTCGTGCCAGAAACAAGAGATTCGAATTGCTCATTCCCTTCTCCTTTCGCCAGCAACTTCGGGGAATTTGCCGCCAGGCGGGCGTAAAGGGAACCTTTGAGTAGGTTGGCCCTCCTTTTCCAGCCAATCAGACCAAAAAATTAGGGCATCCCGGGCTTGTTGGCTATTTTTCCGCTTCAAATTTGCTCCTTTTCCATCCAGGAACGGCACCAGAATATCAATCGCACGAAGTGAAGGCATTAGGCATAGACATCGGAGGCTCCGGCATCAAAGGAGCCATTGTGGACACCTTTAGCGGCGAGCTGCTCTCAGAACGCCTGCGCATTCCCACCCCAACCCCTTCCACTCCTCATGCTGTGGCTGAGGCAATGGCCAGGATGGTGAAAGAACTCGACTGGCAAGGGCCTGTGGGCTGTGGGTTCCCTTCTGTAATTCAAAACGGCATTTCCGTTACTGCTGCCAACATTTCCAAAAAATGGGTAGGGGTTAATACCGAAGCCCTCTTTTCCCAAACCCTTGGCATGCCCGTCACGGTCATCAACGACGCCGACGCTGCAGGGCTTGCCGAGGTGAAATTCGGCGGTGGCAAAGGCCGCAAAGGCCTCATTCTCCTGCTCACCATCGGTACCGGCATTGGTAGCGCCCTCATCGCCGACGGCACCCTTGTGCCCAATTCAGAGCTGGGTCACCTGCTCTTCAAAGGCGGCATCGCCGAACAATACTGCTCCGACGCAGCCCGGAAACGAGAAGACCTATCCTGGAAAGTTTGGGCCAAGCGATTCGATGAATATTTGCAATATGTAACAGTCCTCTTCTCCCCGGATCTGTTTGTCCTGGGCGGGGGCGGCAGCAAAAAGTTTGACAAATTCGACGAATACCTCACGGTTTCCGTTCCTGTCGTTCCAGCCGAATTGCTCAACCTCGCCGGAATCATCGGGGCAGCCCTCGCTGTCACCCAGCATGAGGCCAGGGCAACCCTGGCCAATCAGCAGGAAGAATAGCGCTCGCAGGGAAGAAGTTCCGGGGCATTCTTATTCGCCGGAGTAATACCTCATCCCCTGCGTCACCTGTCGTGACTGGTTGAAAAGCGTGGCATTGTCCCAGTGGGAGCCCTGCCCCCAGCGGGTGCCGCAAGTGGTTGAAATCCAGGCGGGTTCCCAGTAAACCAGCCCTTCGCCACCGCCTTCCTCTATGCTTTTCTCAAGGGCTTTCAGATAAGCCAGCTGGCCGCTCTCGCTGGCGTCGTAGCCCTGAACAAGCGCATCGCTGCCCAGGATGTTGTTGGCCTGGTCGGCATTGGCGAGGGTGTATGGATAGGCAGTTTCCACTACCATAACCCGCTTGTTGTAGGTGGTGCGGAGGGATTGGATGGCTCCTGAAAGGGCATCCAGCGAATAGCTTGACCAGACCGGATAATAGGACAGCCCGATCCAGTCGTAGTTGGTGAGGCCATTTTGTGTGGCGTCACGGAACCACCAGATGGCGTTTTCTGGCTGGGCGATGTGGAGCATCAGCCCGATGTCATCCCCGGTATCTTCCGCCACATCGCGCACCGCACTCAGGCCGCGGTTGAGCAGGGCCACGTTGCGTGCCCAGTTGATGCTGCCGCCGCCCTGGCCGGGCTTGTGCAGAATCTCCCGGTTGATTTCATTCCCCACCTGAACATACTCCGGCAACAGGCCTTCGCTGTCAAGCAGTTTCAGCACCCGGGAGGTGTAGTTGTAAACCGAATCGCCAAGTGCCTGGACGTTGTCGGCTACGCCCAGCCATGCAGCCGGTATCTCCTGATTCCCCGGATCAGCCCAATCGTCGGAATAGTGAAAATCAAGCAACACCTTCATGCCCCTTGCCTTCGCCTGCCGGATGGTTTCCACCACATCTGCCTCGTCGGAATAAGGGGTCCAGTCGGGGTTGTGCCAAATGCGCACGCGCACGAGGTCTGTTCCGGCAGCAGCAAAAATGTCGTAAGGATTCTGTTGCTGGCCCGCTTCATTGAAATAAACAGCGCCACATGCCAGCATTTCATTCACATACGACAAATCAGCCCCGCGAATAAAGGCGGTAGAATCTGTCGGATCGGGCTCCTCTTTGGGATCTGGCTTGGGCTCAGTAGTCAGCTGGCAGGAAAACAGCAACAAGGCCAGCGTGGTAAAAAAAGGGATTCGGGTATTGATCATGGCATTTTTTCTTAAAGAGAAGGCAACAGACCGGCATCCGGCCTGCTGTCCTTCCGAAAAATTATTGGTTGCATCCTACAACCAATCGGACCTTTGCTTACTGCAGCGTGATTTCCTTCGTCACGGCATTGACGGTGATGGTATAGGTGCCTGGGGTGCCGATGAAACGGAAGTTGCTGTCGCCATCATTGGCATTCTCGAAGCTGGCATCAATGGTGTAGCCTTCGCCTGCGTAGTAGGGATAATTCCGTCCGGAGGCCCAGTCGTCTCTGACGGTAAAAAACCGGAAGGCTTCATTGCTGAGAACCAGCGTAGCTTCCCATACATCAACCCCGGTTTCCACAGCTTCTGTCGGGGCAGCCCAGGCCCAGCCGCCGGGTGTGGCAGCTCCCACCAGCCATAGCGACCCGGAGGGCTCCAGCGTGATGGTTTTGTTGTTGTCGTCAACGGTCAGGACATAAATGCCAGGGGCACCTGTGAAGCGGAAGTTACTGTCTCCATCATTGGCATTTTCGAAATCGCCATCAATGGTGTAGCCTTCTCCTTCGTAGTAGGGGTAATTCAGCCCCGAGGCCCAGTCGCCCTCTGTGCGGAAGAAGCGGAAGGTTTCGTTGGTGAGCTTGATCTTGGCGCGAAACACATTATTTTCGCACTCAAACACAATCGGCGAAGTCCAAGCCCAACCGGCATCCACGGCAGCAGCCCCTACCACAAAAATCGGGTCGCAGGCACCAGCCACAGTCTCTTCGAGCCACTGGATATCCAGCGCTTGCAGCGGGGAAAACATTATCATGGCATTGCCAGTCCCTGCTCCGGGGTAGGCTTTCAGCCTGAAGTACACCACGCCTGTGTTGTTGGGGTTGCCGTTGGCATCTGTTGTGTTGGGGTCGTTGTCGAGGCCCAGGTCGCGGGCAAAGTCAAGCAGCTGGTTCACCAGCACCGGCAGGTTGTTGGAAGTGGTGGAACCAACCAGCACGGAGTCGGAAAAATCTTCCGAAGTGGCGCCGTAAAGGTCGTAGGTAACATTCGTTTCAACCCCCAGATCCACTTCCTGCCACACAAAGCGCTCGGCTACGTTGTCGGCGGTGGACTGAGAAAGAAGGTACACATCGGCCAGGGTGTTGGTAAACACGATGCCATCTGGGTCAGGGGCTGCAGTGAAAATGAGTTCGTTCGGTTCCTCACAGCCCTGAAACGCGACCAGGACACTCACAGCGAGGAGAGAGAAAAGGATCTTTTTCATCAGTTTATGTTGTTGAATGCGAGTCAATTGAAGAAAGGCCAGGGTCAGTAGCCAGGGTTTTGGGTAAGATTGGGGTTAGCGGCAAGGCTCTCGCCGGGAAGCGGAAACAGGTTGCGGTAATCCCCGATGGCAATGCCATTGGGTGCATTTCCTTTCCACTGCCAGTTGTAGCGGTTTCCGGCAAATCTGTCGAACCGAACCAGATCCTGGCGGCGGTGAGACTCCCAGTGGAGCTCCACAAGACGCTCATCCAGAATCAGGTCAAGGTCGAGGTCGGTCAGCGTATTCGGGTTCCCGGCGCGGGTCCTGAGGGCATTAACCAGCTCCACAGCGCGGGCCCGGCTGCCGCCTCCACCACGCAGATGCGCCTCGGCATACATCAGGTACACATCAGCCAGCCGGAACATCGGGAAATCGGTGTCCACAATCTCCAGCGAGGCCCCGTTGCCTCCTGTTGACTTTTTGTTTGACCACTTGGCAATGAGATAGCCGGTTTTCTGATCGGAGATGCTGGACAGGTTCTTGCTCCGGTCGGTCGTTATCAGGGTGTTGCGGTCGTCCTGATCGTAGCTGCCATTCTGGAAAATGTCCGAAAACTGGCTAGGGACGCGCAAGGCTCCCCCCCAACCGCCGGAATTCACGCCAAAGTCGCCGCCATTCGCCTCCGGGCTGCCTACCTGGCCATTGATCATCAGGGTGGTAGGCCCATAGTTTTGAGTCACAATGCCATCCGACAACACCGGGAAAATGATTTCCTGCGTCGCCGGGTTGTTGTTGTTGTCGGCCATAAACAGCTCCAGGTAGTTGGGCGCAAGAACGTAGTCTGCATCGATGATTTTTTCGCAGAAGGTGATACAATCGGCGTAGCGGTCCTGGCCGGTGAATACTTCTGCATTCAGGTAAATCTTGGCCAGCAGCATCCATGCAGCGCCCCTGTCTGCGCGGGCATACTCGTTCTGGCGGGGTGCCAGCAACTCATTTTCAATGGCCAGGAGCTCCGTTTCGATGAAACTGAACAGCTCGCTGCGCGATGCCTGGGGTGCCTGGAAGGCCCCGATCGGATCCTGGTCTGTGATGAGGGCGGCCTTGCCGAAGAGGTCCATCATGTGGTAGTAGGCCAGAGCACGAAGGAAGCGCGCTTCGGCGCGGTAAACTGCGATGTCCGCCCGTAAGGCAGGATCTATTCCGCGTTCATCGAGCAGTTCGCTGGTTGTTTGGCGAAGGTATTCGTTGGAGAAAGCCACCTGTGCCATGCCACGGCCATACATGCCGCGGAGCAGTACATTACCTGCAGCCCAGGTTGAGCGCTGGATTTCGGCCAGGCCGGGGTCGTTTTCCCAGGTCCAGATCGCCTCGTCGGTCGTGAGCACCTGAAGGTTCCAGAGACCACGGCCATACTGGCTGGTACCGGCATCAATACCGGAAATGTTGGACGATCCGGCACCCGTGAGGCCCGTGATGCTCAGATTGGCATAAACGCCAGCGAGGCCCTGCTTGTACGATTCCGGGGTGGAGTAAAAATCCTCCGCCAGAAAGGCATTGGGATCGCCGGGCGTCACGTCGAGCTGCCCCACGCAGTTGCTCAGAACCAGCGCCAGCGTCAGCAGAGTAAAAGAAAAATATATGCGTGTCATGTTGATCTCTTTGGTAGGTTAGTAAGAGAGGTTAATGCCGAGCAGAATGGACCGGGCTCGCGGGTAAATGGTGTTATCGATCCCGCTGTAAATCTCCGGGTCGAGGCCGCTGTAGTTGGTCAGCACAAACACGTTCTGCGCCCCCAGGCTGAAGCGGGCCCCTACCTTGCCGGCAATCTTGCCGGGGAAGGTATAACCCAGGTTCACGTTGTCCAGCCGCAGGAAAGAACCGTTTTCGAGGTAGTAATCTGACAACAGAACCGTCGGGGTGGTGTTGAAGTTCGACGCCAGCACCGATGTGGGTAAATTAGACAACACCTGGATGTTCTGGAGAAGATCATACTGGGCCCGGGCAGAGTTCACATTGTTGTACAGGTAGTTGCCGATGCTGGCCCGCAGGTTGAAGTTCAGGTCGAAACTCTTGTAAGCCATCCGTGACTGAAAGGCCAGCGTGGCTTCTGGCAGGTTGTTGCGGTGAAGGTAGCGGTCATCATCGTTGATGATGTTGTCGCCGTTCAGGTCCACATAAGCTCCTTCGATCGGGGCCCCGTTCTCGTTGTACACTTGCTTGTAAACAAAAAACTTGTAGGGCGCATAACCCACCGTGTGGAGCTGAATGGTGCCCCCTACCCCACCGGCAATGCCGCCGGTTCTGACATCCTGGTCCAGAGCAAGTTCCTCGATTTTCGTTTTGATAATGGTCGAATTGAAGGAAACGTTCCAGGAAAAATCGCGGTTGTATGGGTTAAACACCTCATAGCTCAGCGCCAGTTCCAGCCCCTGGGAGGAGAAAGAGCCTATGTTCTGGAAGCCCGAATTGCTGAAGTTGGAGCCGTCGGAAATAGCGGCAAAGGCCAGCAGATCACGTGATTCTTTGTAGAACACTTCCACGGTTCCGTTCAGGCGGCTGTTGAACAGCCCGAAATCCAGCCCGAGGTTGTAGGTGGTGGTTTCCTCCCATTTCAGTTCTTCGTTCCGGAATTGCGGCAGGGCAATCGGAATCACCTGATTGCCAAAGGCATACTGAGAGCTCGGCAGACCCTGCTGGTACCTGGCCAGGTACAGGTCGGCGGCTCCCTGCCCGATATCCTGCTGGCCGGTAATCCCCCAGCCCGCGCGCAGTTTCAGGTTGGTAACGAGAGAACTGCCGGGGAAAAGGTCTTCGTGCATCCGCCAGGCAACCGCCATGGCAGGGAAATTCCCCCAGCGGTTCTGTGGGGCAAAACGGGAGGTTGCATCGCGGCGAAAGGAGGCCGTGAACAGATATTTATCCGACAACGACACATTGGCACGGGCAAACACCCCTATCAGCACAAGGTCTGTTTGAGTAGTCGTAACAGGCTCAGAGTCAGGCAAGTCATTTTTCAACTCACCTGAAAAATAGCTTGTTCCCTCAAAGCGCTGGAAAGAATATCCCGCCGTCGCATCCACCCGCAAATTGTCAAACTCCTCCTTGTAGGTGGCGTAGCCGTCAAACAGCATGTTGCGCAGATCGTTGGTGTATTCGGAACTGGAGCCCAGAAACGCCCCATTCGGTTGTGCCACCCGGCTTTCCTCCGACACCTCCACAAATCCGCTGGAAGAAGCATCATCCAGCCCCAGGTTGATATAGCCGGTAATGGCTTCAAAAAATGGCAGGTTGAATTCCAGGTTAAGGTTTCCATAGAGGCGGTCCACCGTGCTGCGGTCTTCGCGCTGCAGGAGGTTGGCCACCGGGTTGGAAGGAGAATTGGCTACCAGGTCATTGGTGTTCAGCACACCGTCGCCATTGTCGATGTAGTATTGAAAAAACCCGCCAAAGGGCGATTCTGGGTCATACACAGGCTGCGTTGGGTCGAAGGTGATGGCATTTCCCTCTTCGCCTCCCGCAAAGCGGTTTTTCTCCTGGGCATAATTCGCATTCAGCGACAGCTTCAAATGGCCACCCAAAAACGACGGATTGAGGCTCACCCCGGCATTCCTCCGCTGAAATTCAGAAGTCAGCCGCAGACCAGGCTGGTCGGTCAGGCCGATCGACACCCTGGCAGGGAAATTCTTCGCCAGGGCTCCCTGGATCGACAGGTTGTGACTCTGGAAAATCACGTTCTGATAAATCTCGTCCTGCCAGTCGGTATTGGCGGTTCCAAGGCGACCTACGAGATCGGGTCGACGCTCCTGCACCAACGCCCGGAAATCATCTGCCGAAAACACCTCCACTTTGTTGACAAGGGTGCTGTAACCGGCCTGGGAATTCAACTGCACCTGCAGCTTGTCGCCGCCATTTTTGGTCGTGATCAAAATGACCCCGTTCGAGGCGCGGGACCCGAAAATGGCTGTCGCAGAGGCATCTTTCAGGATCGTGAACGACTCAATGTCGTTGGGGTTGATGGTACTCAGAATGGACCGCGCACCGCCAATTGTGTTGTTGGAAATCGGCAACCCGTTGATCACGATGAGGGGATCGTTGGATGCCCCCAGAGAGGCTCCACCCCGGATTCTGATTGTGGATCCGGACCCGGGCGCCCCGCCTGTAGTGACCGTAAGGCCCGCCGCACGGCCATTCAGGAGGTTTTCAGGCGACACCATGTTGCCCTGGTTAAAATCCTTGCTCGTTACAGAAGTCACAGACCCCGTCACATCCTTGACGGTGCTGGTTCCATACCCTGTTACCACGACTTCATCCAGAGAGAAATCGCTTTCCACCAGCCTCACATCCATGGAAAGAGTGGTTACCCGAGCCTCGAAGGTGACATAGCCAATGTAGGATACAATCAGCGTGTCGCCAACAGCTGCTCTGAGGCTGTAGCGCCCGTTGTCATCCGTGAAGGCACCCGTGGTGGTCCCCTTCACACGAACCGTTGCTCCTGGAACCGGGTCCGATGACCTGGCATCCGTCACAATCCCGCTCACTGTCTGAGACAGCGCAAAAGCAGGCATTGCAACGAGGAAAAACATCAGCAGAAATCTGAGCATAAAGGAAAATTAGGTTGAGTAGTAGTTTCCAAAAGAACTTGTGTGTTCAGGCGAATGCTGGTTTTGAGGGTTAACGAAGAGAAATGCTGATCAGGCCAAGGTGGTAACCGCCAGCGGGGATTTCTCCCCGGCTTCCCGGCCCGAGCGATACCTGGATCGCCTCTATGGTGGAAAGGTTCAGGCTGCCCGGCTGATCTGCCTCGTAGTAATATGGCAAAAAGGTTGGATAAGGGCGGGGCAAGATCACAGTTTTGACCGGCTGAAGCGACGAAACAGGGATCTCCACCTCGTGGATGCCTGGCTTCAGGGTCACCACTTTACCCCAGGCTGTGCCGTTTGCTCCCACCAGCGCAACTTGCACCCGCTGGCTTTGTTCATTGGGGCTGCCTCCGCGCAGCACAAGGGTGGTTTTGTCTGCCAGCCGGTCCCGAACCCCATCCAGCCGGTCGCCGAAGGGGTACTTGATCGTAAAATCCTGGATCTCAGGACCATTCAGGTTTTCCGGATCCCGCTGAAACAATTCCCTGACAGTGAGAGAATACACCGACTCGCTCCCTCCAACGGGCACCAATTCCTGCCCGCGCACCCAGCGTGTGGTGATCAAAAAGTCGCGGTGCTGCTGCGCATCAAACAGGGTGACGGGCCATTTGCCTGCCTGCACCCTCAGCGGATAAGCCTCCCGGGCATGAAAATCCCAGTCGTAGGGCAAGCCTTCCTGCCCGGCTGGGAAGGTCCAGGTTTGCTCCCCGGATTCTACCAGCAGATAATACCCCATGGTCCCCGGGGCCAATGCCCCGCCGGGAATCGTTCCTTCATACTCACAGCCCTGCCGCCGCACCAGGTCAATGGTCATGGGGGCCTGGCCGCCGGTCAGCATCAGGCGGACCCGGGCAACCCCGCCCGGCGCTGCTGCCATCAGGCTGATTTTCACATCGCTGCCCGCAACCACAGGCCCCACAGGCTCATGCCGGATGTACACCTGGTCAATGCCATCCATCGGAGCTGCGAAATCGCCCAGCTTCATATTCCGGAAAACCGACTCAGAGGTGAGGCTGCTGGTTTGGCCGCTCCGGGTGATCAGGTAAGCACCGGGAAAAAGGTCCACCTGGCCGTTGCTGGCCCTCATGCTGGCTATGTTCCCGGCGTTGAGGCCGGTGACTGAAAATCCATCGCCAAGTTCCGGGAGGGAAATGCGCATGGTACGTTTATTCCACTGCACCCGGGCCACGGTTTTATCGAGGCTGTTCTGGCCATAGGGATTGCGGAGCAGCAAAGCATCCGGCATTACTTCCAGCCGCCAAACGCCCTCTTCGAGCTTGTCCAGAAAATAGGCCCCGCTCCCGTCGTAGTTCACAACCGGCGAGCTGCCAAACCCGGCTATCTGCTTCAGGCCGGGGAGGTTGGCGGGGGCTATGTCAGTGTTGTTGGAGTAATAATAACGGGTTCCGTCATTCAGCAGGGCTAAGTCCTCTTGTTCGTCAATGAAAAATGGACCAAATACATTATTGGCGGGATATTTTCCTGCATCCTGATACATTGGCCACTGGCGAAACACCTCCCCGGCGATCATGAGCCCGATGGCCTTCTGCGGCACATAAGCCAGGTTCATGTAGTGGGTGTTATACTCGGTGTTGGCATAGGCCAGAAACAGCGGGTCGTAGGCAAAATGCGTGGCCAGTTGAATTCCTGCTTCGCGGAAGGAGCGGGCCATGGCCGGATACACATGCGACCTGCCAATGTCGGCGGCATCGAACTCATAGACCAGTTTAGCCCCGCCGTGCGCCCTGATCCGGTCGTCAAAAGGAATGTCGTACTCGTCCAGTGCCGGCAGAATATTGCCTGGCAACTCCCGCTGATAGCCCAACCCGGTTGGGTACCACTGAAAAGTTCCTCCGTTTATCCCTCCTTCAAAGTAGGCATCCACCAAATGCACACTGTGGCTGATGTTGTAAAAAACGGGCTTCGTATAGCCTGAGCGCTTAACTGCAGCGACCATTTTCCCCACAAAAGCCGTGACCTGCTCCGGAGCCTCCATGTGGTGAGGCTCGTTGCTGATTTCCACAGCCAGCAGGTTGGGGTCGTCTTTGTAGGCGATTCCCGTGTAGGGGTTCACATGATTGAGGAACTGAGTGAGGTAATTTTCCTGGGCTGCAATCGCGGCGGGATGCGTTAGGCAGGCATCCTTGCCATACTTTGCGGAAAAGCCGGGGGTTGGTTGATCCGGCTCAGGCCAGCCATTTCCCCAGAATGCAATCGGCGTCAGCACATAGTGGAAGCCCCTGGAAGCCAGCTGGTGAAGCAGGTAATCAAAGGCATGGAACTGTTCATTGTAGAGCAAATTGCCGAGGGTGTCGGAGATTTCGGTGTCCCAGACATGGACGCGAAACAAGTCAAACCCCAAACGGGAAAGGTGGTGAAGATCCCGGTCGATTTGCACCAGCGGATCGAGGCCGAGTGCTTTGGCGGAACGGAAGGCGTGGGCAAAGGGAACGGTGTAGTTGACCCCAAATCCATAAAGCTCTTCACCTGAGGCTCCCTCCCGCATCACCCCCTGCTCATCCACGATGACAGCCGGAGCCTGGGCCTGAAGCGGCAGCCAGCTGCTGGCCAGCACAACCAGTAGCAAACCAGAAAAAAGAAGGGCAGAGCGGTTCTGATAGCCTGCCCGGCAGGTAGTAGTGGTGAAATTTGGCTTACCAACCATTGACAATCAATTATTTACAAACCTAACCGTGCGCTTCAACAAAAAACAAAAACCGTCTTGCCCGACCATAGCCGGAAAGATGTCCAGATGCCCGAAGCATCTGCCGCTGCCGGAAAGACTGGGTTTCGCGAAATAGTAGTCTGAGGCCGGTAGGCGGATCTGCATTGACAGAATAAGCGTACCCTTTACGCTTATTTTCAATGACCCCAATTTACATTTATTTTTCTAAGACGGGGAATTAAATTGCAAAATGGACGAACCTTTTTTTTCGGGTGTTTACCAGCATGGTTCACCCCTCCTGCTCGCGGTGGACTGCATTATTTTTGGATTTGATAATCAATCGCTGAAGCTGCTGCTGTTCAAGCGGAGGGTTGCTCCTTTTCAGAACGAATGGTCGCTGATCGGCTCCTTCGTCAAAACCGAGGAAGATGTGGAAGTGGCGGCCCAGCGCATTTTGAGCGAGTCCACCGGCCTCCAGGGCCTGTATATGAAGGAGTTGGGCTGCTACGGCAAGGCAGACCGGGATCCGGGCGGGCGGGTCGTTTCCATTGCCTACTACGCCCTGATCCAGCTTCACGAACATGAAATGCAAGTGGTTGAAGACTACGATGCACATTGGTTCGACATCCGGGGAGTGCCTTCCCTCATTCTCGACCACAATCTCATGGTTCAGGATGCTTTGTGCCACCTTCGAAATCAGGCCCGGCACCAGCCCATTGGCTTTGAGCTCCTGCCAGACAAGTTCACCATTCCCCAACTCCAGGCCCTGTATGAAGGCATCTATCAGCAGGCACTGGACAGACGGAATTTTCGCAAAAAAATTCTGTCACTTGGCCTGCTCAACAAACTGGAGGAGAAAGACAAAACCAGCTCCCGCAAGGGTGCTTTTCTCTACCGCTTCAATGAGGAACAGTATGAAAAAATGGTCCGGGAAGGGGTAGATTTTGTGATATGACCTCTTGCCAGACCCTTTCTGCGAATCTTTGGAAGGAATGTCAACCCCAGGGCCAGCTCAGTCAAACATTCTTTATCAGGACACCATCCGCATCAGTCCGGCGCAGATGATGGCCCCATAGGTGCCCAGTGCGTAGCCCAGCACCGCCAGCAGCACCCCTACCGGAGCCAGTGCCGGACTGAAGGCCGAGGCCACGACAGGTGCTGAGGCAGCCCCGCCAACATTAGCCTGACTGCCCACAGCCACGAAAAAGAAGGGCGCGCGGATCAGCTTGGCCACCACGAGAAGCAGGGTCACGTGGACCAGCATCCAGACCACGCCGATAGCAAAAGCATCCAGGTTGTTGAATACTTCGCCGAGGTTCATTTTCATCCCGATGGAGGCAACGAGCAGGTAAATGAAAATAGACCCGATTTTGCTCGTTCCGGCACCTTCCAATCGTCGAATTTTGGTGAACGAAACCGCGACACCAAAGGTGGTGGCAAAGACGATCAGCCAGAAAAAGCTGGAAACCAGAGAGCTAAGACCGATTTCCATCAGATATTGCTCATGTGCAGCAAAAAGCGGCGTTATCAGGTCTGCCAGCCAGTGCGATAGCGCAGTTCCACCGAATGCCACAGCCAGGATGCTGAAATAGTCTGTCAGGGAAGGATTCCGGGCAATGCTCGCACTATATGCCTCCACCTTGGTGGTAAGGGCATCAATAGCTGAGCTATCTGCCCCGAGCCAGCGATCTACTTTTTTGGTGATGGAGGCTCCATAGAGCAAAAAGCCCATCCAGATGTTCGCCACCACAATGTCCACCACGAGGAGGGAGCCAAACAGCGCGTCACTCACGCCATAAATTTCTTTCATGGCGGCCTGGTTGGCACCGCCACCAATCCAGCTTCCTGCGATTGTCGAAAGGCCTGCCCACATTGGTTCACCGGCACTGGTTTCCACGATGCCCGGAGCCACGAAACCGATCAGGAGCAAAGCCACAGGCCCGCCAATGATGATGCCCGCCGTGGCTGTGAGAAACATGATCAGGGCTTTTGGACCGAGTCCGAGGATTCCCTTGAGGTCGATGGACAAGCAAAGTAATATCAGGGAAGCAGGCAGCAAATACTGGCTCGTGACAGGGCTGTAGAGTTTTGACTCCTCTCCGCTGATGAGGCCCAGCGGCCAGGTGAGCAAGGCCGGCAAAAAATAACAGAGCAGCAGCGGCGGCACAAACCTGTAAAAGGTGGTCCAGAAACGATGCTTGCTGCCGGAAGTGATGAACACCAATGCCAGGACCACACAAAGCAGGCCCAGAACGATGGCATCATTGGTGAAAAAGGGAGTTTTTTTCATAAAATCGTGGATAGCGGGAATCCGAATTAACGAAAAAAGTCCTGTTTCCCTACTCCGGAGAGGGTTCTTTGTAGCCATTGGCGGAAAACGATTGTTTTCAGTCTGGAAAGCGAAGTCATTTTCCTAATTTTCCTGCGAAAGACTTCTACGCTCACCCCACATGACAACTCCCATCAAATGGGGCATCCTTGGCCCCGGCAAAATTGCCAATAAGTTTGCCCAGGGCCTGAAAACCCTTCCGCAGGCACAAATCCACGCTGTTGCCTCCCGCGACCTGGAAAAATCCCGGGCCTTCGCCGAAACCTATGGCGCACCCGCCGCTTATGACAGCTACGAAGCCCTCGCCGCCGACCCGGAGGTCGATATTGTGTATGTGGCAACCCCACACGCCTTTCACCACGAGCACGTGCTGCTCTGCCTCCGAAACGGCAAGCACGTTCTCTGCGAAAAACCTATGGCCCTCAACGCCAATCAGGTGCAGGAGATGATCACCACTGCCCGGCAGCATGGCCGATACCTCATGGAAGCGATGTGGACCTACTTTCTACCTGTTTGGAAGCAGGTGGGAGAATGGATTGAGTCGGGGAAAATTGGCGAAATCCGTCAGTTCCACGCCGACTTCAGCTTTCAGGGCGAATACAACCCGCAGGGCCGCCTTTACAATCCGGCCCTGGCAGGAGGTGCCCTGCTGGATGTGGGCATTTACCCCATTGCTATGGCTTTTTGGGTGTTCAAGCGCAGCCCGGATGCCATTGCCAGCCTTGCCAGCCTTGCAGAAACCGGGGTAGACGCACAATCGGCCTATTTATTTCGCTACGACCGCGGAGAAATGGCCATTCTCAACAGCAGTTTCGAGGTTCACGGAACCAAAGAAGCCGTGATCGAAGGAACCCTTGGCAAAATCAGGATTCCATTGTTCTGGCGGGCTCAGGAGGCCTTCCTGGAGCTGCAAGATGGGACAACCAGCTCCGTCAACATCCCCCATGAGGCCACAGGGCTCGAGTATGAAGCGGCAGCCGTGATGGCTGACTTAGCAGCTAACCGATTGGAATCCGGCATTTTCCCCCAGGCAGATTCCCTGCGCCTCGCCACGATGTTTGACAGCCTCCGCAAAGACTGGGGCATGCGATACCCCGGCGAGCAGGATTAGTCCAGCACATAAGGCCGGAGCGCATCGGCGATTTTCCGGTCGTTGCTCAGGCGGGGGAATTTATTCTGCCCGCCCAGCTTTCCCTGGCTGTGCATGTATTCGCGGGAGGCATTGACCTCAAGCCGGGAAATCACAGCCTGCCGGAGGATGTTGCCTTCCCGCAAGTCGCGGTAGTAAACGTTCCGGGCCTGCATGGCCTCGTCGAGGTCGCGGGCAAAGGCCGCCATGTCGGCAGGAAGAACCACAAATTCAATCAGCCATTCGTGGGCAGATGCCCCTTTTTCCTCCCTGATCAGGGGGCAAACAGTGAACTCCTGGAACTGAACCCCATGCCTGGCAGACACGTCGAGGATGGCCTGGTTGACTTCTTCTGAAATTACGTGTTCTCCAAAAGCGCTGATGAAATGTTTCACCCGGCCGCTTACCTGAATCACCCAGGGGTTGATGGAGAGAAACTTGACCGTGTCGCCGATGTCGTAGGCCCATAGACCTGCGTTAGAGGAAAGAATGAGCGCATACTGCTGGCCCACTGCCACCTCCCCGAGTGTGAGCCTGGGGGCGTCAGGCTGGCCATAGGCTTCAAGGGGTATGAACTCGAAGAAAATTCCGTAGTCGGGCATGAGCAGCAAGCCCGGGCGCTGTTGCGACCACTGAACGGCGAAAAAGCCTTCGGATGCGGGAAACACCTCCGTGATCGCTACCTGATTTTGGAAATAGGGTTCGAAAATGGGCCTGTAAGGCGAGAAATCCACCCCTCCCTGAACGAACAGCTGCAGGTTGGGCCAGGCTTCGAGGGGTTTTTTGCCGGTCTGGGCTTCTAGTTCTTCAAACAGCATTTGCACCCAGGGAGGAATACCAGAAATAAGGCGAAGATCCTGATCGTGAATCTCCTTCACAATGGCAGCGACTTTTTGCTCCCAGTCTTCGATGATGTTCGCCTGATAACTGGGCACCCTGTTTGCTAGCAGGTAGGAGGGAACAAAGTGGTTCACGATGCCGGAAAGCCTTCCGGTGGGAATGCCGTAGTCGTTGTGTTCAATTTCGGGGCTGCCGGAGAGGAACATCATTTTCCCATCGAGAAAGCTGGCATTTCCCGATTCGGCAAGATACAGCAGGAGGGCATCGCGTGCACCCTGAACCTGCTTGCGGATGGACTCTTTGGTAATGGGGATGTATTTGGCACCGGAGGTAGTGCCGGATGTTTTGGCGAGATACAAGGGCTTACCGGGCCAGGAAACGTAGGGTTCGGCGTGGTAAATGCGGTCGAGCCAGGGCTTGGCCTGCTCGTAGGTCCGCACAGGAACCCGCTCAACGAAATCCTGGTGGGTGCGGATGGAGGCAAAATCATGCTCCCTGCCAAAAGCAGTGTTGGCGGCTTTTGCGATGAGATGGGAGAAAGTGCGCTGTTGCAGCGCCACGGCGCTGGCAGCTTCGAGGGAAATTTGGCGGCTGCGCCTGCGCGCCCACCACAAGCCGATGGCAGATTTGAGACTCATGATTCAAACTTACCAAAAAGGTACAAAGCACCAAGCCCCGCCAGGGGTGGCAGGGCTGAGCGAGTTTTGTGACTGGGAGGGCTGTTGGTCAGTTGTTGACTTTGTGGAGGGTTTCCACGAGGTCGGGAAGCGTTTCAGTTTGGGTGATCGACTTGATTTTGGAAGCAATCAGGGTAATCTGATCGTTGTACTCCTC
This sequence comes from Bacteroidia bacterium, assembly GCA_041741415.1. Classification (GTDB taxonomy): domain Bacteria; phylum Bacteroidota; class Bacteroidia; order J057; family J057; genus JANQTF01. The sequence goes on from JBGSKC010000051.1 coordinate 203,312, forward strand.
CAGCATGCGACTGCCCTTCTTGGTGATGGTGACAAGGATGGACCTGCGGTCTTCCTTCGAATTCATGCGCTTGACCAGGCCAAGGCGCTCGATTTTGTCAACCAAACTCGTGAGGGTACTGAATTTGATTTTGAACTTTTCGCCGATCGACTTCATACGCTGCGGGCCAAAGTCATGGATATACAGGATGATTTCCATTTCATTGGCAGAGATTCGGTACTTTTGGCGAATATCATTTTGATGTTGGCGGAAGGCATCCCGCATGTTCAACAGCTCCTGCTCCAAGGTCAGCGACTCTGGCAAGGGGGTTTGCTCCATCTTACTCATCTTGGCCATAATTCTTGGGTTTAGTCTTTTTTTGTGTGGTAAAGGGTAAAGCTGATCAGAGAAAAATACAGGGTTCAGGTCAACTAAATGGAAACTGCCGTTCATTGGCATCCACCAAATAAGGGAGAGGGCTGAATATTTCAAAGAAACAAATCATCACCTCACCACACTAACCTTGGAACAACATGTAAGATTTTCTCTTTTTCTTGACTATTCTCTCATTGTCCTCCCGCAAATACGAAATACTGCTCAGCAGGTTGCCAGTGAAAGTTCAAATATTCTGCCAAACGAAAAAAATAGTCAGGTAAATATTGCCAGGCTCATCAGCAGACTTTTTTCCCTAAATGATTGATAGTCAAAGTTATTAATTGGAGTCTTTGCCAGGCGAACATTTAAATCCTTTCAAAGGACGAAAGCCAGGCGTAATTTTGTACAAAATTAGAAGGGTTTTAGCTATAATCCATAAACCGGAAAAGTTGAGGGATCAAATTTTATTAACGCTCTATCTTCTGGTTGTTATTCTGCGGCCAAACCTCCTGACTAATCGATGCCAAATGCCGATTGAAGGAGCAATGCTGTCGCCCATTTCTTCCGCCGATTGCCATCTTTCGTCAGGATTAGGCAGTGTAGCCCGGTAAATTGCCCGAATCAGTGGCTTTGACACCGAGCCCTGCAACTGGCTAATTTGTTCTGCAAGGTCCTTCTCAGAGGAAAATTTCCATTGGTCAATGGGCTTGCCAGTGTAGACCTCCAGCAAAATTGCCCCCACTGAGTAAATGTCGGTCAGGGCATTTACCGTCGCATCCCCCGCCAGGAGCTCTGGTGCAAAGTACTCCGTCATTCGCATCTGGCGCAGGCTGTTAATCGCCTCAATGGGTTGATGCAACTGGATACCGTCCAGGCGTGCAAGGTTCGTAAACAAAAAGTCGATCATGCGGGCATTTCCAAACTCGTCCAGAAAGATTTTTTTGGTCATCAGATTGCCATGAAACACCCCTCGCTCGGTTTCGCCTTTTGCATTGACAAAGCTCACCTGATGGGCCGCTTCCAGCCCTCTGCATAAGTCCAGGCCTAAGGCCAGCACCTGGTCGGCCCTGCCCTTCATGTCTGCCTGATCCAGGCGCTTGCCCTTGATCAGCTCCATGGAGATCCATAACTGCAGCACCCCCTGCTCCTCAAGTCGCCCCATTTCCAACACCCTGGCAATATTGGGATGGTTGAGCTGGTGCATCGCCTTAAATCCATCAACCATAAGCTCCTCAAAAGCCTTCATCCCCGCTATCACCTGATAGGTCACTTTTAATGCCCGGTCCTGCTTCGATTCCAAATGCTGAGCCCGGTAAACTGTTCCAATGGCGCTATGCCCGAGATTTTCATAGATCAAGTGCTTTTCCAACACTTTTCCCGCTTCCAGTGATGGAGTTTTGGGGACGCTAATCTTGTCAGTGTCAAGCTCTCTGTGAACCAGGCGCCACTGCGCCGGAAACCAACGGGCCTCCTGCTTCAGGTAGAGCCGCCACGGCAGGTCGAGGGTATCCTCATGGTCTTCCTCCCAATAAAGCGACCTCGTGCCTGACGGCTGAAAAGCCTCTTCGCCTTTTCTGCCCAACATGAGGGCGGTTGCCTCCTGGAAGGCTTCCTCAATGCTGGCGCCGCTGGCCAGGCCCTTGTAAAAAGCCTCCGAAAAAGCAGTAGCCAGGTCGTCAGGGATTTTGCTGGAAGTCGCCACCACTGCCGGAATGCTTCGCTCAATGAGCATTTTTGCCTGGGCTGAGGTGGAACAAGCGTTGAGAAAAACAAGGTTCAAGCCCTGCTGAACCTGCAAAAAACGGGCGAGCCCTTCAGCAAAAAATGATTCGTTCCCGCCAGATTCTCCTTCCAGCCACAATTCCCCGGCCGTGGCGTGTCCGCCATAGTGAAAAATGCTAACCCTTCCTTCTGTCCAGCGATCCTGAAACAGATCCTGAATTTCCCGCGCAGTAGTCGCCGGCATGAGGTGAACATATACTTTTCCTTCCCTTGCAACAGGATCTAGCGCCCGCAGCACAAGCTTCATTTCAAGCGTGAGATTGCGCAGAAAACCCGTTTCTGTTCTTTCGTTGGCAAAGGCGAATCCGGCGACGAGTTGGGTCATTTGATGGAACAATTGAAGGGCCGAAGCCGTGAAAACTGGAAGAAGGAGAGTGGAATCACTTAGTGGGAACTATCCAGCTATCAGAAAAGTTGATAAATCTACAGCAAACCGGGCGCTTCACCAACTGGCAAGCTTTGTCCTGGCGAAATAGCCACGCAGTTGAAGCAATTGCTTGCGGGGACCAGCAACCAACCCGGGAGGAGCAGCGGGCCACCTTCAAAGCGGGGATTTGGCGGGTCCGATCCGGCAAATGTTCCTAAGTTTGTGCCCATGAAGCGATTGCTCTTCCTCCTTTTGCTGAACCTTGCCTGCCTTCCAGGCTTTACGCAACCTCCGGAACCCTTTCCAGGAAGCACGGAAGCGTCCGCCGATACCACCAACCGGGTAAAAATCCTCAATGCCGACATGCTGAGCTTCCGCCGCGAAAACGGCATTGATGTGCAGCGCCTCATCGGCAATGTTCGGCTGCTTCAGGACAGTACCTACTTTTTTTGCGACAGCGCCTACTATTTCGAGCAGGAAAACCGGTTTGAAGCCTTTGGAAAAGTGAAGGCCGAGATGCCCGACTCCGTTGTGATGACCGCCGACCGTGCCACCTACGACGGCACAACCCGCATGGCCGAAGCGTTTGGCCGGATCCTTCTCCGCGACAGAACCGTGAGACTCACAACCACGCACCTTACCTTCAACCGGGAGATTTCCGAAGGATTTTATGACAAAGGCGGCAAACTGATCGATGGCGACACCGAACTCACCAGCACGCTTGGCTACTATTACCCCAAGCAAGACATGGCCTACTTCAAAGATCAGGTTGTGCTCGTGAGCCCCGACTACCGGCTCGAAACCGACACCCTGGCCTATGACACCCAGTTCAAGGTTGCCCGCTTCGTTACCCAAACCCTCATCAAAAGCAAAGACGGCGACATCGTAACCACGAGCGGCAATTACGACACAGAATCCCGGAGGGTCAATTTATTTGCCAGAAGCCAGGTTCAGGATTCATCTTATTTCCTCACTGCCGACACGCTGTTTTATGACGATGGCATGAGCCTTGGCTATGCAGTAGGAAAGGTTGTGGTGGAACAACGAGACAGTACCCTGAAAATCAGGGGAAACTACGGCGAATTTAACCGCGACACTGATGAAAGCCTGGTTAGTGACTATCCGGTTGCTGTGCAGGTTTTTGAGGACGATACGCTGTTTTTGTTTGCAGATACCCTCCGGAGCCTCAGCGTCCAGCGGATTGATACGGTGAAACTGGAACCCGACAGCTTGCAACAGGTGGAACCGGGGGCATATCGCCTGGATACCCTGGAAAGGCGGATTTTCAGAGGGTACTCCTCGGTGAGGGTTTATCTCCGCGAAATGCAGGCCTCCTGCGACTCACTGGTCTATTTCTACGACGATTCTGTGCTGGTTCTGCATCAATCTCCTATGCTGTGGGCAGATGAAACCGAAATTTTCGGCGATACCATCAAGGTGTGGATGAAAGAGGGCCAGGCAGACTCGATGTGGATCGGGCCGAATGCCTTTCTGGTTTCAAAGGAGGACACAATTGGCTTTAACCAGATCAAGGGCAAGGAGATGCGGGCGAGTTTTACGGAAGGCGAACTAACCCGGCTGGAGGTGCTGGGCAACAGCGAAAGCGTGTACTGGGCGAAAGAAGAAGACTCTACCGGTGCAACCTATCAGGGGATGAACCAGGCGCTCTCACAGAACATGACCATATTTTTCGAAGCAAATGAGGTTCAGCGAATCGTTTTTCGATCCAGCCCTGAAGGAAGCTTCAAGCCTATGTTTGAGGTGCTGTTTCAGGAAAACAAACTTGAAGGCATGAAATGGCTGCCTGAGGCCAGGCCTGTTCGGCCCGATGTTGTAGCCATTATGGAAGGGAGCTGGCCACCCGACCGTTCGGAATGGCCAACTTCAACTCTGCCTGAAATGGAAGATCCACAGCCAGAGATTGAATCCACAGAGACTGCCCTCCCAGCTTCAGAACCACTGGAAACAGCGCCCATGCCTGCCGCTGATCCCAGACCCTGATCATTCCACAATTTTGTACCTCGCTCTCACAACCTCCTTCGGGAAGGCATTAAAGTGCCACCACTCCGTGAGCATTACCTGAAAGCCCGCCTGCTTCATGCAGTTCCGCAGAATGAGTCGGTTGGTTAGCTGAGCTTGCGAAAGCTGACCCGAGCGCAGAAAGCGATCTTCAAAGCGTGGTTGCGCCAGTTCCCCAAAAAAATCGAACGGAGTACCCATATCGACCAGGCCGGTATCCACGTGAAATAAGCCCAGGTCGATGGCACAGCCATAGTTGTGCATCCCACCTCCGCCATTTGGCGGGGCAACATACTCCGCCTCGGGGGTACCCTTTACGAGGTCCCACATTTTGCGCTGGACAGACCTTGGCCTCACGCCGTCAAAAATGATGAGCCTGAGCAGACTGTCCTTTTCGAGCAGGCACCGAGAGGCCTTAGCCGCCATGTTGGCTACCTCCGGCTGGAGGTAGCAGCGCGTCAAATCGCCATAAACGTCTGCCTTCAGAAAGTTGTCAGTAGTGGAATAGGCAAGCCAGACACGAATGCTCGGATCAATTTCCTGAATATTAACTAACCCTGCGTCCCGCAGGGATTGCTCGAGCGGAGAGATAAGGGGATTCCCCTGAACGGAGTCAGGAAAAGCCAACGTCATGGAGCCGACCCGCTCTGGCGGGGCAACCTGAAGGAGTGAATCAGGCTGAGAATCGGGAGGCGAAGTGGTTTGCGATTGGCAGGAAAAAAAGAACATGCCAATTAAACCGATTGGCCACAACGACCTGAAAAGAGGATTCATAGCGAGGCAATTGCCTCAAAAGTAGAAAAAAAAGTGATGGCACTGGCAAATGGAGATGACAGGGCTTACCGGGATGTTAAGGATGAAAGTGAAAACAGAGAGTTATGAAAGAAAGGTTATAAGCGACGGTACGGGGACCTGCTGCCCAGGGGAAAGGGCTTGAAAATACACTGCCAGCAAGGGTGTCGCTCCTTTGCTGGCAATATTTTTGAGAGGACCAAGTCCAACGCAAGAATGAGATGCCAGATGACCGCAATCATTCGCGGTTGAGACTGTTGATTTGCAGTCCCTGATTCCCTGATCTATCTTCTGACTTCTGCTTTTTGCCTTCTGCCTTCTGTCCTCTGACTTCTGTCCTCTGATTTCTGTCTTCTGTCCTCTGATTTCGACTTCAGGCATTCGGCGACTGGTTCAGCGTCAGACTTCCGGCTTATCAGCTCCTCCCTGGCTAGTCGCGCTCTTTCATGCGGATGACCTGCTGCTGGAGGTCCATGACCATGGACGACAATTTTTCCAGGGAGATATCCGGATCGGGGAATTCGTCGCTGAGGTACATTTTTGCCCTCCACACTTCCCGGATGTCTGTCATGGGAATTTCAAAAGCCGGGTAGGTTGGGTTGTCTGACCGAAGCACGAGGGAATGATTGGAGGTAGCGGGAGACTTGTGGAAGGCCCGCTTGTAGACCACCCCTTCGTTGGCGGAGACGATCACATAGGTGTCGCCGTCTTTGATCTGGTGCCAGTCATCAACATATTCGCCGATGATGATGGTGCCAGACTTCAGCGGGAGCATGGAATCGCCTTTGATTTCAAAAGCCCTGTAGGTGCCGCCCCGAAGAGTAGGAATCTGAAACTTGGGTAGTTCTTCAATGTACTCCGGATCGGCGAACCCATTCAGGTAACCAGCCGAGGCCTTGAGGGGCACATAATCGATGTTTGCGCGGCCTTCGCGGTCGGAGGTGATGTTGAGGATGCGCAGGTTCTTCCCGCCAATGTCCGTCTGCCGGGCAGAAGTGTTCAAATCCTCCAGCGAAAATTTCGTGAGGTCTTCCGAGATCAAATGATCAATGCTGATGGAGAAGAACTCTGAAATCTTTTGCAAAGTGTCGTACTTTGGCGTGGCCCGGCACTCTTCGTAGGCACCGATGGAGGAGCGCCGGATCTCCAGCGCATCTGCCAATTCCTGCTGCGTGAGGGATTTCAACTTGCGCAAATACTTCAAGTTGACCCCAATGATGCTGTTTTTATCTTTTTCGCTCATGGCACTTAAATTTGAAAAGCGACTTAGTAGGGTGCTGAATTTTTAGCAAATTATAACTTTCTTAGTACCTAACCAACAGTTTTGGAAAAAAAATTTAAAAAATATTAGCCCGCGTTCAAGCAGCAGTGCCAACCTCATTTAACTGCCTGAAAATCAATTGTTTATACCCATTCCATTGAATGCAAAAAAAGCAGAAAGCCTTCGCTCCCTGCTTTTTTTATCTCTGACAACCTGCCCACCCTCCCCAAACGCCGCTTTGCAATTCCCCGCAGGAGATCATCAGAATCATTTTCTGAAGGCACCGCAAGGATCAATCCTTCTTAAATACCCTCACATAGTCCACAATCATTTGCTGCGGGAAGCTGGTCGTAGCATCAGGGCTGCCGGGCCAGTTGCCGCCAACGGCAACGTTGAAGATGAAGAAGAAGGGCTGCCTGAACTCGCTCAGGGCAGAAGGCCTGATGTCAATCACATGGTACTCCACATTGTCAACCAGCCAGCGGATGTAGTCTTCATCCCAGAGGATCGAAAAGACATGGTACTGGTCGGAGAAGGTGCCGCTGGATTTGGTTGTGGAACCACCATAGTTGGCGTAGGAGCCATTGTTGTCCCAGTGAACAGTGCCATGAACGGTATTTTCCTTGCCGCCGCCGCCGACCATTTCCATGATGTCGATTTCGCCGCAACCGGGCCAGCTTGTCGTTTTGAAATTCGATCCCAGCATCCACAAAGCAGGCCAGATTCCCTGTCCCTGTGGCAACACCGCGCGAATATCAATGCGGCCAAACTGGAAGCTCTGCTTGTCTAAGGTTACAAGCCTTGAGGAAGTATACTGGCTGCCAGCAAAGCTTTCGCGCTTGGCTTCTATCACCAGGTTCCCGTCAGCCACTTTGGTGTTTTCGCGACGATAATACTGGAGCTCATTATTCCCCCAGCCGCCATTGCCTGTCCCGATTTCATAAGACCAGTCGGCTTCATTCAGCGCTGTTCCGTCAAATTCATCACCCCAGACTGCTGTGTAGCCAGCATAGCTGGTAGGCGAGGTGGCCCCGCCAAAGTTGACGCCCGTGTCGTCGTTTGTGATGTTTCCATAGCCAATAGCGGTGAAAATTTCCCCATTGACCGGATTTTCAAGATGTACTTCAAAGGTTTCGTCAGACTCACGTACCTCATCTCCCAGGATGGTGACTTCAAAGGAGCTTTCGAGTTGCCCTGCAGCGATTGTCAGGACGCCTGCTGAGCTGGTGTAATCTTCTCCGGCTTTGGCCGAACCGTCGACAGTTGTGTATTCAACACTCACAGGCTGCGAAAAGGTGGCACTCAAGGCTACCACAAAGCGGATCGTGGCATTTGGCGAGCCATTTCCTTCGGGTGCAGTGCCGCCTGTTACGCGGATGAAAGGCTTTTTCTCTGGTTCCGGCTCGGGCTCGGGCGTGTTGTCACAAGCCACAAAAGAAAGCAGAGCCAGCATAAGGGCAAAGGGCAATGATTTCATGTCAATTAGGGTTTGGGTGATTGATAGATGCGAACGTAGTCAACTTCCATGTGCTGAGGCCAGATGCTGTCATCAACGCCCCTTTTTCCGCCCCAGTTTCCCCCAACAGCAAGATTGAGGATCAAATGAAACGGTTGGTCGAATGGCCAGGCCTCTGGTCCGGTGCCTTCATTGGCAAAACGAAAGAACTCCACCCCATCGATCAGGAAGACCATCTCGGTTTCCTTCCAGATGAGGGCGTACTCGTGATAGGCTTCTTCCGCATCCAGAACGGGCAGGGTGTCGCCTCGCTGGGTTTTCTGGATGTGGTTGTAAGCTGCGGTGTGAACGGTTCCGTAGATAAAATCTGGCTCAAAGCCTACGTGCTCCATGATGTCGATTTCACCGCTGCGGGGCCAGCCACCATAAAGGCTGCTTTCGGGGAGCATCCAGATGGCGGGCCAGGTGCCTGCGCCTGTCGGAAGTTTGGCCCTCACCACCACCTTGCCGTAGAGCCAGGCAGCATGACCACGGGTCACCAGGCGGGCGGAGGTGTAGTTTCGGTTCCCCATAGATTCCTTGCGGGCCTCAATGATCAGCTTACCGCGTTCCACACGGGCATTTTCCTCCCGGTTTGCCGTGTAATACTGCAATTCATTGTTTCCCCATCCGCCGCCTCCCTCGTCATAGCTCCATTTGGCAGGGTCTGGCAGGCCAGGAACCGAAAATTCATCAAACCAAACAAGCACCCATTCCTCCTGAGAGCGGGCAGGCATCGACATCACAAGCAATAAGCTAACGATCAACAATCTCATTGCAACAATCTCTGTAAGGTGAAAAAGACACCGGACCTGTGCTGGCCCGGTGCTTGATGAACTTCACCAAACCAAAACCAAATCATTCAGAACCGGTCATCTTTTCTTCACCAGCTTAAAGGTAAACCATCCCGCAGCACCCACCAACGGGCCCATCACGGTCAGGCTGTCTTCACTGATTGAAATGATGTCGTAAACCGGGCCGGAGTCCATGGTTCCGATAAAACTACCAGCAGGCAGGATAATCTGATCAGCGCCCTGATATCCTGTGCCGGGACTTAGGGTCCAGATGGCATCCGTAGGAGCATCAAAAGGCAGGGCCTGATATCCCTGATAAGGATCCACTGTCAGGCCACTGTTGAAGTACTGGAAATGGTTGTCTTCGATGTAGAAGACCCAGCTGTCGTCGTACTGCTCGGAAACAAGCCCGCCAGCCGGAGAAGTATACCAGTCGGTGGCCAGCTCGGTCGGGCCCACAGAAATGGCCCCGGCCTCCTGAGAAAAGATCCAGACACCGCTGTCGCCCGGGAAGCAGCCGCCAGCCAGGTTTACCAGGGTGAGGTTGGAGCAGGCATTGGGGTCGTTCTGCGCAATGACGATAGTCTGGCTGGCAGCACTCGAGCCACCGCGACCGGCCACAGACAGGGTTACCACGTATTCACCGGCAAAAGCAAAATAGGCCGTGTCCACTTGCTGCGACGAAAAGGCGCCGTTTCCAAAGCTCCAGTTCCGGGTAAAGCTCCCATCCGAGGCATCTGTGAACACAATCCGGTTGGGATCGCCGGGAAGTGGGGTAAACTGGATGCTTGCCACCGGGGCTGGTCCCAGCTCCACATCTGGCTCCATCCATGGCTGGCAGCTTACAAAGCCAACCAGCACAAGGAGAAAAATGATCTGTTTCATTGAATTCGTTGCTTGTAATTGTTCATTCGGGGAATGCTACCACCCTCCCACTCAATAACCAGGGTTTTGGGTAAGAGTTCCATTGGAAAGCTGAATTTCCTGAAGGGGAACGGGGAACTTCTCGTGGGTGCCGTCGATGAAATTAAATCCTTTTGACCGCATCACAGATCCAGCCCTGCCAGTTCTCACCAGATCGAAGAACCGGTGACCTTCCATGGCAAGTTCCACCCTGCGCTCGTGGTAAATGGCTTCCAGCAGATCGGCGCCGGTGGCGGTGACATCAGGCAGAATACCGGCAACACCGTTTCTGGCGCGCTCTCTCACCTGGTTCACAAGGCTTCTGGCCAGCACTTCATTGCCTGTTTCGTAGGCAGCCTCCGCTGTGAGCAACAGCACATCGGCAAAGCGAATCACGCGGTCGTTGCCAGGGCCGTTCACGTTGGGATCGCCGGTGGGGGCTTCCTCAGAACGATTGATGAAGTATTTCCGGGAATAATAAAGGTAGGGATACCCTGTTCTGTCCAGCGAAAACACCCCACGGTCGCCCATGGTCTCGCCAACCTGAAACACGGTGTAGCCAAGTCTGGGGTCATTCGCCTCGAATTCATCCACCAAATCCTGGGTCGGAATATTGAAACCATATCCGCCAAATTCGCCCCTGGCCCGCTGAAATACGTTGCTCAGGTTGCCTTCTTCAAACCGGCCCCAGTCGCCGTTGGAGCGGTTCATGAACTGGATTTCAAACACAGACTCCGGGCCATTCTCCCCGGCAAGGGTGAAAATGCTGCCGTAGTTGGCCACCAGCTGGTATTCGTTGCTGGCAATCACAGCCTGGCCCATTTCCAGTGCCTGGGCCCATTTTTCCTGCCATGCATAGGCGCGTTGCAGCAAAGCCTGAGCTGAGCCCTTGGTAATGCGGCCAACGTCTTCGGGCTGCATCTGGGAGCGAAGCATCAAAGAAGGAATTGCGGTGGTGAGGTCGCTTTCGATGAAGGCCCACACCTCTGCTTCAGTGGCTCTCGGCAAAAGATCTTCGCTGGGAGCCAGCACCTTCTCTACCAGTGGCACGCCGCCAAACATGGTCACGAGGTTGTAGTACATGTAAGCTCTGATGAAGCGAGCCTCGCCCAGAATCTGCGCCTGGAGGAAAGGGTTCATGTCGATGTTAGGCACATTTTCCAGCACCACATTGGCATAATACACTCCGTCGTAGGCAGCCTGCCATTCTGCCGCCACCAACTCGCTGGAAGCCAGTCCTTCGAAATTTTCAAAGCGCGCCAGCGAAGCCACGTCGTTAGGACCAGAGCCGCCCTTTTCAGAGTCGTCGCTCACGATGTCGCCCCAAAACCAGCGGAAATGGCCGGAAGGAGACAACTGCCCGTCGTATTGAAGGGTCGAATAGGCCGCAAAGAGGGCTTCAAGCGCCTGGGCCTCAGTCTGATAAAAATTGTCGGTGGTCACCTGGGTCAGGGGTTGTTTGTCCAAAAATCCCTGGCACCCTGCGGCAAGCACCGCGCCGATCAAAATGTAGCGTTTCATATGACTGGTCTTGTCTGGGTGAATCATTGGAAGGTAATGTCGATCCCGCCGAGCCAAATGCGGGGCTGGGGGTAAAATCCGCGGTCAATGCCAATTTCAAGGGCACCCCGGGTTCCAATTTCAGGATCAAGGCCCGAATACTGGGTGAATGTGAACACATTTTGCCCCGACACATAGGCCCGGACCTGCTTCACTCTCAGGGCTTGCGTCACAATGGTCGGCAGTTTGTAGCCCAGTTGCACGGTCTTGATTCTCAAAAAAGAGCCATCTTCAATGAAGTAATCCGACACCCTGGCATTTTGGTTAGGATCGCCAACCACCACACGAGGCTCGGTGTCGCTCGTTCCGGGACCTGTCCAGCGGTTGAGGCGGGAAACCGGTACGTTCACGTTCTCGAAATCCAGACGGGTAAAGCCACGGTAGATGTCATTTCCCTGAACGCCCTGAACAAACACGCTGAGGTCAAAGCCGCCATAGGCGAGGTTACCTGTCATGCCATAGGTAAAGTCGGGCGTAGGGTTACCGATGTAAGTGCGATCGAGGTCATTGATCACATCATCTCCGTTTTGATCCACATAGCGAAGGTCTCCGGGAGCTGTTTTTGCAGACTGAAATGCGTGGTTCGCGACTTCTTCTGCATCCTGAAAAATGCCATCAGTCTCAAATCCATAGAAGGACCCGATGGGGTTGCCAATGTCAGTGCGGGCCACGAAGCCGTTAGCCTGCTGCAGGAAGCCTGTCGGGATGGGGGTACCGCCGTTTCCAAGGCTGGTGAGCTCGTTGGTCAGGAAGGCGATGTTGCCACCCAGCGACCAGGTCCAGGCGCCTTCGAGTTGGCGGAATTCTCCGGAAAGCTCCAGGCCGGTGTTGCGAACGGTTCCGGCATTCACGAAGGCGTTCAGCGCGCCCACATGGCCCAGGGCCGGAATGTTGACAAGCATGTCTTCGGTGGTCTTGACATAGTAATCGGCTGTGAAGTACAGCTTGTCATTCAACAGGCCTACATCAATCCCAATGTCAAACTGGGTGCTGGTTTCCCACTGGATATCGGGGTTGGGGCGAACAGACGGGGCACTGCCAGTCACGATCTCCTGGCCGGGGCCGAAGTGATAGGAGTAGCTGCCACCATTTCCGTTGCCATTGGTACCCGTGGAAATAAGGGAAATGTACTGGAAAGCCGGAATCCGCTGGTTACCATTCCGGCCCCAGCTTGCACGCACTTTCAGGAAGTTGATGGCTTCCACGCTGCTCAGGAATGCCTCCTCCGACACGATCCAGCCAGCTGAAACCGAGGGGAAATAGCCGTAGCGGTTGTTCACCCCGAAGTTGGAGCTGCCGTCAACACGCATCGTGGCTCCGATCTGGTACTTGCCAACAAAATCGTAGTTGACCCGCCCAAAATAGGAAAGCAAAGAATTCTCCCCTACTCCACCGTAGCTGAACTGACCTGTGCGATTGATGTCGCCGTTATCAAGGTAAGCGTAGAATGGGTCGTTAAAACGAAGATTGTCACGGCCCGCACCAGTGTAGCTGCTGGTTTCGGTCCGGGCCGAAGTTCCCAGCAAAATGCTCATATCGTGCTTTTCGCCCAGTTCAGGCAGGTAGGTAAGCAAATTGTCCCATTGCCAGTTCTTCCACTCCAGATGTTGCTTCACGACTGAATTGATCGGGCGCTGGTCGTTGATGGAGAGGAAGTAGGACGGGGCAAAATCGTCAACGATGGCGTAGGTATAGTCGGCAGAATAGGTTGTCGAAAAGGTGAGGTTATCGAGGATTTTCCACTCACCCACCAGAGAGGCCACCACGCGGTCGGAGCTGAACACCGAGAAGGTGTTGGCCATCTGGTTCACCGGGTTGAAAATGTCGGTGTCGAGGTAGCGGGAAGGAAGATAATTGCCTTCGTCGTCCTGAATGGGAGAGGTCGGGTCGAGGTTAATGGCCCGGATCATGGGGGTGGAAAACTCGTTGTTTTCGGGGAGCTGGTTGCGGGAAAGCCGCGTGAAGTTCAGCCGGGTTCCCACACTGATCCGGTCGTTGAGCTGGTTCTGATTATTGAAGCGGAGGGTGATGCGGTCAAACGCAGATTTCTCCCCTCCGACGATTCCTTCCTGGGCGAAATAATTGCCAGACAGGGCATAGGTCGATCTTTCGGATCCGCCGTTGATGGACAGCTGGTGGCTCATCATGGGGGCGTCTGTAAAGACAGCTCCCTGCCAGTCGGTGCCTTCGCCAAGGGAGGCGGGGTTGGCAAACTCCGGGCGGATGGGCAGCCCTGCGGCAATGCGGGCTTCGTTCTGCAAAATGGCGTACTCCTCAGAATTCAGCAGGTTGAGCAATTTCCAGGGGGACTGCACGCCGTAATATCCGCCGTAGCTGACCTCAGCTTTCTGGACGAATTTTCCGGATTTGGTCGTGATCAGCACAACGCCATTGGCTCCCTGTGTCCCATAAATGGCCGTCGATGCGGCATCTTTCAGCACGGAAATGGAGGCAATGTCGCTCGGGTTCAGGAAGTCGAGGCCGTTCACAATCACCCCATCGACCAGGTAAAGCGGGTCGCTGTTGTTGATGGTGCCAATCCCCCGGATCCGCACGGTGAGGGCACTGCCTGGCGAACCTGAGTTTTGGCTCACCTGCACGCCGGCAGCGCGGCCCTGAAGGGCCTGCTCCACGCGCAGCACCTTGTTTTCGTTGATTTCATCGGCTGTGATCGCAGAAACTGCCCCTGTAATCTGGCTGCGCTTCTGGGTGCCGTATCCCACCACCACCACTTCATCCACAGTAGATACACTGGGTTCAAGCAAAATGGTAAGGGCTTCCTCGCTGGCAACGGTGACTTCAGTAGTCAAAAAGCCGTAGTAGCGAACTTCCAGCCTGGTTCCCAGCGCGGGCACACTGAGCCGAAACTGGCCATTTTCATCGGTGAAAGCTCCCTGGTTGCTTCCTTGAATCTGTACGGTGGCTCCGATCAGCGGGCTCTCATCTTCGGCAGAAAGTACTTTCCCCGAAACAGAGACCGACTGGGCGCGGGCCAGAGGCGGTAGCAGAAACATGAAAGCCAGGGCAAGAAATAAAAGACGTGACATGGCTTAGTAGTTGAGTTGTTCCTTTGGAAAAATCAGGCAAAGAACACATGGACTGGCGAGGAGGCCAGCAGTAAAAAATTCATTATCAAACACTTGAAAGGCCAGTCCCTGAGGATCAGGGAAAGAGGTTGAAGTGAAGAGGACATCAGGCCAGGCCTGCATTTCGTCCTCTCCACTTCATTCCTGTTCATCTTCGATCGATTACTCGACCATCATTTTCTGCACGCCGAAGGAGTTGCCCTGGCGGAGTTGAACCATGTACAGACCGCTGGCCCAGGTACCAACCTGAACTTCGAGGCGCTCGGTTCCGGCTGCGATTGCAGCACGATAGACTGTCTTGCCCTGCATGTCCAGCACCACCACTTCGGAAGAAGCAATGTTAGAGGTAAGGCTCATCACAACCACATCAGAAGCAGGCACAGGTGCCAGGCTGAAGAGGTTTTCAACAAGCTCTTTGCGGATGCTCACGGCGCAGGTTACGTTGTCGGAGCAAACACCAAAGCAGGTGCTCAGGGTGGTGTCGTTGTTGCCAACCTGCATGAAGCGGTCATTGAAGTTATTGGGGTTGGCACAAGCCTGGCCAGCAATATCTTCCTTACAGCTGTAGTCGGGGCAGTTGCCGTTGGTAAAGGTGTAGAAAGAGCTAAAGCCTTTCTGACGCTCAATTGTGATAGAATATACGCCATCACCGTCGGTGTCAGTCATGTCGAATTCACCGCCCGGAGCACCAAAGCCAGCACCGCCAGCCAGGTAAACGCCGTCTGTACTTGGCGTTACCCCGTCGGGGAAGCCGATTTCCAGGGTAATGTCGGCAGCATCGCCGCAGTTGTAGCAGCTGTTCCAGCACACAGGTCCGATTGTAACGTCACCGGAGATCACAGAAGCACGGTTTACAAACTGGCCGGAAGGATCGCGGCGGGTACAGGTTTCGGTTCCGTTGAATTCTTCCTGAACAGCCCAGTTGTCGAAAGCGAATTTGTATTCGATCAGGCCATTGGGGATGGAAACTGTGGTGGTCCAGATGCCGTCGCCATCGGCATCAGCCAGCGGATTAGCAGTTCCGCTGAAGCCGTTGAAGCTACCGTTTACTGTTGGCTGGGTTCCGGTTCCGGTATAGCCGTTGAGGTTCAGGGAGAAAGTTACTTCAGAAGTGGACGGACCAGCAGCTCCCTGGAGGCAAAGGTCGTCGAAATAATAGGTAGCACCAGTTCCTGCGGTTCCGAAATCAAAAAACACCACCACGCGGTTGTAAATAAAGCCAGAAGCGGGGAGGTTTGGACCGACAGCAGAAGGAAGGCTGGGATCCCAGCATACTTCTACCCACTGATTGGCATCGGAAACAGTTTTAATCACTTCCCAGTTGGGGCCGCCGTTGGGAGAACCTTCCAGTTTGAGTTGCACGTTGCCGGCAGCGGGCATCCACACTTTCATACAGATCAGCTCGCCATTGGTCACGTCGATTGGCGTTGTTGGGTTAGGATCAGAAAAAGCACCAGCAAAGGTCTGAGAGCCGGAAGGCTTGAGGTGAGCCATCACACTGTCGCTGGTATTGATACCGCTTTTGTCGGGGTTGGCAACTGGTCCTACAATGGTGCCATCAATGCTGGAGCCGAAGTAGAAAAAGCTGGTGCTCGTAGCAGGGGCTTCAAAGTCGAGTACCGTGTTACACACTGTTGCTGAAGCTGGCATCACCACGAGGTCGTCGAAGTAATAGGTAGCGCCTGTTCCTGCAGTGCCGAAGTCAAAGAATACTACTACGCGGTTGTAAATGAACCCCGCAGCAGGGAGGTTTGGACCTACCGCAGAAGGATCTTTAGGATCCCAACAGACCTCCACCCACTGATTGGCGTCGGAGACCTGTTTTACAACTTCCCAGTTGGGGCCGCCGTTTGGAGAGCCCTCCAACTTAATTTGCACATTACCTGCGGCTGGCATCCACACTTTCATGCAAATCATGTTGCCATCAGTCACATCAATGGGCGTCGTAGGGTTGGGGTCGGAAAAGGCACCTGCAAAGGTTTGTGATCCCGTAGGCTTCAAATGAGCCATTACGCTGTCGCTGGTGTTAATACCAGACTTGTCGGGGTTGGCAATGGGACCTACAATGGTGCCGTCAATGCTCGACCCGAAATAGAAAAAGCTGGTGCTGGTAGCGGGGGCCTCGAAGTCGAGGATGGTGGTTTGGGCTTGTGCCAAGCCAGCCATGCCTGCCCAAAGGAGCAGGAGGATTCGTAGTGGTAGTCGCATAAAAACGTTTTGGTTTGTGAAAAACAACAATTAACAAGTTGAAACTTCGGAAATCTTCCTGAAGAACCCTAGATTACCAGCTACATCACCATCTCAACAACCCAACTTTTTTCTTACTCACCCTTCATCAGCCACTACATCATCAATACATCATTTTCCTGAAAACCTATTTCAACTTCTGGAATTCGCCCTTTTCGAGATGAAACCATTTGCCTGGCTACTTTCTTTTTCGCTTTTTACCCCTGCTCAGCTTTCAGGGCAGGGGAGCAATCTTGGAATTCCTTTCGTCCAAAACTACGACAAGGAGCAATACGGAGCAGCCACCCAAAACTGGGATCTGGCCCAGGATCGCCAGGGCAGGATGTATGCTGCCAACAATGATGGCCTGCTCTCCTACAACGGGCGCTACTGGAGCCTCTTCCCCCTTCCCAACCGAACCATTGCCCGTTCTCTGGCCATTCATCCGCAGCAAGGACAAATTTATGTAGGGGGCCAGGATGAGCTCGGTTTTTTCTTGCCCGACGAACGCGGCATCC
Organism: Bacteroidia bacterium; assembly: GCA_041741415.1. Classification (GTDB taxonomy): domain Bacteria; phylum Bacteroidota; class Bacteroidia; order J057; family J057; genus JANQTF01. The sequence continues at coordinate 220,469 of JBGSKC010000051.1, forward strand.
TGCAATTTCAATCGCTACAACACCGGCTCCCGGATGATTATCGCCATTTTGAAGACGTCTGGGACCTTGTTCTCATGGGCGACACCCTCTGGATGCGAACCAGCCAGCAAATCTGCTGGATTTCGGCCAACGGCTCCGAAGGTTCCCGGCCTGTTGGGGAATATGGCTTTCTTGGCTCGGCAGGGGGCCAGCTCTACGCTTTCGACACAGGCAAGGGACTGTTTAGGTGGGAAAATCAAGCCTGGACTTTTCTGCAGGGAAGTGAAGCCCTCAGGGGAACCGTCGTGACTGGCGTCATTTCAAAAGGCCGTTCCTGCTGGATTGGAACTGTCCGTCACGGGCTTTGGCAGCTTAGTTCCGAGGGGATCGTGAGCCCCCTAACGATCCCGGCAAGCAATTTTTTGCTCCAGCAGCGCATCCATGCCATGAAAGCCCTAGCCAATGGCACCATCGCCGTGGGAACAGCCCGCCGGGGCCTGATGCTGCTGGATACCCTGGGCCGCCCCCTGCATTGGCTATATCGCGGTAACGGACTCCAAAATAACCATCTGCTGTCGCTCTATGACGATGCCGAAGGCAACCTCTGGCTCGGCCTGAACAATGGCATTGACTACGTTGAAATTGCCTCGCCATTTTACAGAATCCTTCCCGATCCCGAACAGGAAGGCGCAGGCCATGCCATCACCCGCCACCAGGACACCTGGTGGATGGGCACCGCCAATGGCCTGTTCTACCAACCCGCTTCTTCCTATCATTCCCCCCTCAATCCCCTCCCCTATCAGCTCCAGTATGGCAGCGAGGGACAGGTCTGGGGCTTGAGCCTGCTTGATCAGGACCTGTTCATGGGGCACCACGAAGGCAGTTTCGAGGTAATGCCTCCACTAAAACCCGTTGAGCAGGCAAACGGCACCTGGAAGTTTGTTTCTCTCTCTGCTTTTCCCGATTACCGGTTTGCTGGAACCTACGAAGGCATTACCATTCTCAAAAAGGAAGGAGAACGCTGGATCCCCTGGCGAAAAGTGCCCGGACTCACAGAATCCAGCCGGCTTCTGGCCTCGGATGGCTCCGATAAAATCTGGATGGCCCACCCCTACCGTGGCGTGTATCGGATCGATTTTTCCAAAGGATTGGAAGAACCCGAGGTCAAGCGGTTTGGGCAGCAGCACGGCCTCCCGTATGACAATTTTAACCACGTCTTTTCCGTCATGGGCAAAGTGTGGATCGGGACCGTCAACGGGGTGTATGCCTATTCGGACTCGCTGGAAAGCTTTCGGCCTGCCCTGGAATTTGACCAGGCCATGGGAAAAAAAGGGTGGATTCGCCTCATGCAAGAGGATGCAGAAGGCAATGTGTGGTTTGTGATGGACGATGACCCCGGCATTTTGCAGGTGGTGGATGAGGGACTGGAAAGGAAGATTGTTTGCCGCTGGTTGCCAGAGTTATCCGATCACCTGGTAAAAGGCCATGAATTTATTGCACCGATCGACAAAGACCATGTGTTTTTTGGGGTTGACAACGGATTCGTTCGCTATGCTCCCAGTCAGGAACGACCGCCCAGCGTGAGCAGCCTGCTCCTGGCTGGCGTTTGGCTGCAGGAAAATACCGACAGCCTGGTGGCAGGTTCTCATCTGAACCCTGCCAGTGCGACCAATCCTCTCGCATTTTCCTACCTGCAAAACACCTTCCGGTTTGAGCTGTCGGTTACCCGCTACCAACGGAGCAAACACATGGAGTTTCGCTATTACCTCGAAGGCATAGAATCCGGCTGGCTGCCCTGGACCACCAAGGCAGAGAAAGAATACACTCAACTGCCGCCGGGCAAGTACACTTTCCATGCTCAAAGCCGCGACGAGCACGGACAACTCAGTGAACCAATCGGCTTCGCCTTCACCATTATGCCGCCCTGGTATGCCTCACAAACAGCCCAGGTTGTTTATGTTTTGCTGGTCCTGTTGTTTTTGGGTGGCTTATTGCTCATTCCCCAGCGGATGTTCAATGAGGAAAGAAAGCGGCTCCAGCTCGATTTGCAGGAACAGGAAGCAGCCAGGAAAAAAGAAGTCATGGCGCTTAAGAATCAGTCCCTCCAAGCAGAAATTCAGTTCAAAAACCGGGAGCTTGCCTCCTCCACCATGCACCTTGTTCAAAAAAATGAAATTCTGACGAGGCTCCGTGCCGAACTGGAAAGGCTTACTCAGGAATTAAAGGATCCGGAGCCTAAAACGCGCCTGCGCCAGTTGCTGGGAATGGTGAACCAGGACGAGCAGCTCGACAAGGACTGGGAGCATTTTTCCTACCATTTTGACCAGGTACACGCCGATTTTCTCAAGCGCTTAAGCGAAGATTTTCCGCAGCTCACGCCCAAAGACCATCGGTTGTGTGCCTATCTGCGAATGAATCTCTCGACCAAAGAAATCGCCCCGCTCATGAACATTTCAGTGAGAGGTGTCGAAATCAGTCGTTACCGGCTGCGGAAAAAGCTGGGCCTCGACCACGAAGATAACTTGCTGGAGTTCATGATGCGGTACTAACAAAGGACCGTATTCGCCTGCCTGCAAGGCCCGGCCTGCTCAATAATCGTCGTCGTAGCCCCCGCCGCGATTGCTCCTGGAGCCATCCCCGTCTTCGTCCTCATTCTCAGATTCCTCCTCCTCATCGTCGTTGCCGACATAGTCAGACATATAGTCGAGGTCGCCGTACTTGTCCTCGTATTCCTCCTTAACACCCGCCTTGAGGGTGCCGTTTGCATTGTAGTCTTTATCGGCAGCGATGATTTGAAGCGCCTGGGCACGCGTCATCTTGAGCAGGTAATGACGATCGTCCGTTTCGAAAATCAGGGCGCTCACCTTTTCCCCGGCAGCATTGGTATAGGAAACAAGGTGCTGGGCAAATCCATTTGGGTAGGCGAGCTTGATCTGTTCTTGGAGCTCAGGCTCTAGGGTATCATAGCTCTTGACGACCCTGGGTTTTGAAGATTGCATGAAAGTGAAATTTGAAAAAGTGGCCGATCCGATAAAAACGGATGCCAAAGGAATAGGCTGCGAGGATAAGAAGTTTCGTGGTGGAAGCCAAAGATTTTTTGGTGAATCTGAGGCAATTAGCTCAATTTTTTTCTGCATCAAACCTGGAACGTTTTCCCTCGAAAAAAAATAGCACCAGGGCATGTATTTCCATTGCCTGCCTCGTCCTACCTATGATTCGGCGATGTTCCGGCCGTATCACAGGGAAAAGCGAATGCCCGGCCTATGGTCGGGCGTTTTTTTATCATCGCCGGTGGCTTACTTTTTCTGCAGCTTGGCCTCCTGCCAGAAACCCTCCATTTCTTCCAGGGTAAGGTCGCGCACCCTGCGCCCTGTGGCAAAGGCACCCTGCTCCACATGCTGGAAACGCTGCATGAATTTCTGATTGGTTGCTGCCAAGGCGTCGTCGGCATTGATGCCAATGAACCGGCAATAATTCACCAGGGTAAACAGCAGATCCCCCATTTCGTCGCGCTGTTCTTCTGTCGTTCTGGCCTCCTCAAATTCCTGGAGCTCTTCCCGGATTTTGTCCCATACCAGCTCCTTGTTGGACCAGTCGAATCCCTGCGAAGCAGCTTTTTCCTGCATTCGCTGGGCCTTGATCAGGCTGGGCAGTGCCTGTGGAACGCCATCCAGTACCGAAGCCTGCCGAATGCCTTTGTCTGCCTTTTCCTGGGCCTTGATCTGCTCCCAGTTTGCCTGTACCGCATTTGCATCTTTGGCATCGAGGTCGCCATAGATATGCGGGTGGCGGCGAATGAGCTTGTCCACCTGTCCCTGAATCACCTCCGACAAGGTAAACTCACCCGCATCTCTTGCGAGGCTGGCATAAAAAACCAGATGCAGGAACAAATCGCCTAATTCAACCTTTATCTCCCGGGCGTTGTTCTGCTCAATGGCTTCCACCAACTCGTAGGTTTCCTCGATGGTCAGGTGGCGAATGCTCTCCCTGGTCTGAACCCGGTCCCAGGGACATTTCAGCCGAAGCTCATCCACAATATCAGTGAGCCTTAAAAACAATTCGGCGAGCCTGGCGCGATCGTCATTCATGGAGTTGAAGTTGATGGCACCAAGTTCGGGCTTTTTGATCAGGGGAGCATGGTCATTTTCCAGACAAATTCACTTTTTCCTTTGGGGATCCTGACGCTTTCTCCCTTTCTTAGAAACCGAACGGACCTTCTTTTTCGTAGGCGAGTTACCTAGTTTTTCCTATGACCCACCTTTCCTTGTTGACCTCCGATCAGCTTAAGCTCCGCTTTGCGGCTGTGCGGCGACAGAGCGAATTTTTAGCGGCTCCTCTGGCCGCAGAAGACACTGTGGTCCAGCCCGTTGTGGATGTGAGTCCGCCAAAATGGCACCTGGCTCACTCCACCTGGTTTTTTGAAGAATTTGTTCTGGCGCCCTTCGACCCTGAATATCAGCGGTTTCACCCCCGGTATGCTTTTTTGTTTAACAGCTATTATGAAGGAGCGGGTCCCAGGGTGCAGCGGGTGTACCGGGGCAACATGACCCGGCCCACCCGGGATGAAATACTCGACTACCGGGCTTTCGTCACAGTTGCGGTGGAGGAGCGCCTGCAGGCAGACCGGCTTCCGCAGGAGGCCCTGGGCCTGCTCGAACTGGGCTTGCATCATGAACAACAGCATCAGGAGTTGCTGCTCTACGACATCAAATACATCCTTGGACACAATCCCCTGTTTCCGGCCTATCGCACGGATTTGCCTGAGCCCTCAAGCTTGCCAGTTGAGCTTCGCGAGCAGTGGCTCCCCATTGAAGCCGGCGTGTATGAAATCGGCTTTCAGGGGCAGGGATTTCACTGGGACAATGAGCAAGGGAGGCATCGCGTGTTCATTGAGGCGGTGGAACTGCTCGACAGGCTGGTGACGCAGGGCGAATTCCTGGAGTTTGTGCAGGCGGGTGCCTATCAGAATTATCGGTGGTGGCTGGAGGAAGGCTGGCGTTGGGTGAACGAAAAGCAGGTCCAGGCACCGATGTATTGGTTTGATCTCGACGGCGAATGGCACCAGGTCACCCTTCAGGGGCTTCTTCCACTCGATCCCCTGCTGCCGATGCTGCACGTCAATTATTACGAGGCTGATGCATTCGCGAGGTGGAAAGGCCTTCGCCTGCCAACCGAACAGGAGTGGGAGGTCGCCTGCCAGCACTACCAGCCAGAGAAACCTGCTTCAGCCAATTTTGTGGAGCAAGGCCTTTTTTCCACACAACGGCGCAAGATCCGGGATTTTCAATTCTACGGAGACGCCTGGGAATGGACCCAAAGCGCCTACCTGCCCTACCCCGGCTACCAGGCCCCGCCCGGAACCGTCGGGGAGTACAACGGCAAGTTCATGATCAATCAAATGGTTCTTCGGGGCGGCTCCTTTGCCACCCCAGCCAACCATATCCGGCTTACTTATCGCAATTTTTTCCACCCACATCTGCAATGGCTTTTCTCGGGCTTTCGCCTGGCAAAAAGCTAAGCCAGCAATTTATTTTTCCCTTATTGCCATGACCCCCTCCTTCAAAATCGACCCAACCATCGAACGCTTCGCCAGGGATGTTCTCAGCGGCCTTCGGCAGGAGCCTAAACGACTGTCTTCCAAATACTTCTACGACGACAAGGGAAGCGATCTCTTCCGGCAGATCATGCGAATGGAGAGTTATTATCTCACCGACGCAGAACACGAGATTTTCACCCAGCAAGGCAGTGCCCTGGTGGATGCCTGCAGCCCCGACGGCACCCCCTTCCGGCTGGTGGAATTTGGTGCAGGCGATGGCCTGAAAACCAAGGTGTTGCTTCGCCATTTGGTGAACAAAGGCCTGGAAGTGACCTACACCCCGATCGATATTTCGGCAGCGGCCCTCGATGCCCTGGTGAAAGAACTTGCCGAAGAGTTTCCGCAGGTAGGATTGGAGCCGTTGGAGGGCGATTATTTCGAGGCGCTCGACCAGTTGATCGCTGCCGGAGACACCCAGCGCAAGGTGGTGCTGTTCCTGGGTTCTAACATCGGAAACTTTAACCACAGCCATGCTAGAGAATTTCTGGAGGCCGTGCGGGAACACCTCGGCCCCGGCGATCGCCTCATCATGGGCATGGACCTGATGAAAGACCCCGAACTAATCCTGGCTGCATACGATGACCCGGAAGGTATTACCCGCGAATTCAACCTCAACCTCCTCGACAGAATGAACCGGGAACTGGGGGCGAATTTCGACAGAAGCCTATGGAAGCACTACGCCACCTACGACCCCGTTACCGGTGCCACCAAAAGCTACCTCATTGCGGTTAAGGCTCAGACTGTGAAATTTTCAGCGCTGGAGGCGGAAGTGGCCTTCCAGGCCTGGGAGCCGATCTGGATGGAGCTGTCGCAGAAATATCACCCCCAACAAATTGCCCTGCTGGCTGAAGAAACAGGCTTTTGCCACCTTCATGGCCTTATCGACTCGCAGCGTAGATTCATGGATGCCATTTGGGAGTGGAACTAACGGCGGGCAGTCCGGAACAAGTTGGAGAAAGGAACTTCCGCAGGCACGCGCCTGCCCGGATTTTTCCTGTATCTTCGGGCGGAAAAACCCACCAACTTTATCTCCCTCCCAATGAACAAAGCCCTGAAATGGACCCTGATCACCGTCGCAGCCCTTGTGCTGCTGATGGTGGCACTCTTTCCTGTTATGCAAAGCCAAACGAAAAAGGCCAGTCCTGAAGCCACAGCCACAGCCACCATTGGCAGTGCGCAGGTGGCGATTAAATACTGCCAGCCTTCCAAGCGCAACCGGGTGATTTTTGGCGAATTGGTTCCCTTCGGCGAAGTGTGGAGAACAGGTGCCAATGAGGCCACCACATTTACCACCTCCGCCGACTTATCCGTGAATGGCGTGACCCTTCCCGCAGGTACATACACCCTTTGGTCCATCCCCGGCCCCACCGAATGGACTGTGATCTGGAACTCAAAATCATATGCATGGGGTGTTTCATTTGGCGCAAAAGCCAGCCGGAAACCCGAGTTTGACGCGCTCCAGGTCAAGGTGCCAGTAGAGTCTTTGCCCGAAACCCTGGAAATGTTCACCATCGGCCTGGACGGTACCGGTATGACCCTGAGCTGGGACCAAACCCAGGTGAAGGTTCCGATGGGCATGTAAAAAAAATGCCAGCCATGATCAGGCCCAACGGGCCAGATCTGGCAGCGAAATAGCGCCTTCGTAAATGGCTTTGCCCACGATGGCACCGCCCATGCCGATTTCCTGAAGAACTTCGAGGTCGTCGAGGATGCTCACCCCACCGCTTGCGACCAGATCCAGTTCCGAAAACTGGCTGCGCATTTCCATGTACATTTCCACCGAAGGGCCGGTCAGCATGCCGTCGCGGCTGATGTCCGTAGTGACTACTGTTCGAAGGCCATCTGGAAGGAAACTGCCGATGAACTCCGCCAGAGAAACCTGCGTCTGCTCTTGCCAGCCAGAAATGGCAATCAGGCCGTTGCGGACATCTGCCGAAAGTATGATCAGTTCCCCGCCCTTTTCCTGTAACCACTGGCGAAAGCGTTCGGGCTCTTTCACGGCCAGGCTCCCGATATTGACCTGGGCTGCTCCAGCCTCCAGGGCTATTCGAAGGTCATCTTCTGATTTGATGCCGCCGCCTACATCCACAATGAGCCGGGTGTTGGAGCAAATCCGCTCAATCACCTTCCAGTTGACGAGCCTGCCGGCCTTCGCGCCGTCTAGGTCCACCAGATGCAGGTAGCGCAGCCCCGCGTCTTCAAATTCTTTGGCGACTTCGAGGGGGTCTTCCCTGTATTCTGTTTTGCGGGAATAATCGCCCTTTTCGAGGCGAACACATTTTCCGTGAATGAGGTCGATGGCAGGAATAATGCGCATGGGATAAGGAAAAAAATCGGCGAATGAACACTGAAGCAGCAGAGGCAAAGTTAAACAAGTTGCCTGCTGAAGGGAAGAAAAGAAAAACCGATAGATGAATGAAAGTAAAACTATTTCTATTAAAGAGAGTATTCACCTATAGCTATAATTCCATAGGAGGTCTTAATAGAACGAAGGTGCAACCGTTGTTGCGCTGCCTTGATCCCAAACCCTAATATTCCCTTTCCGATGACAAAAACCTTACCAATGGCCACCGCCGTGTGGCTGGGACTCTTATGTTTCCTGCCCACCCATTCATTTGCACAGCCCTGTTTTTCCCCCGGGCTCAACACCGTTGCCATTCATGGAGAATTACGCCAGTGGCATCGCGTTACGCTCGATTTTCACGGCCCATACGCCACGGAAACCTGTGTTCCCAACCCCTTTTTCGACTACCGGCTCAACGTTCTGTTTACCCATGTTTCATCGGGCCGGCAATATCTTGTGCCTGGTTTTTTTGCTGCCGACGGGCAGGCTGAGGAAACCAGCGCAAACAGCGGGAATGTGTGGCGTTGCCACTTTTCTCCTGATGCCACCGGCTCCTGGACTTGGGTGGCCTCGTTTCGAAAAGGCCCCGGTGTGGCAGTAAACTCAGGCTCGCTGGCGGGTCAGGCCACTGATTTTAACGGAATTACAGGAAGCTTTGCAGTGGCCGCCAATAACAAAACTGTGCCTGACCTTCGCGCAAAGGGCCGGCTCGAATATGTAGGGGAGCGCTACCTCAAGTTTGCGGGCAACGGTGAATACTTCCTCAAGGCCGGAGCCGATTCGCCGGAAAACTTCCTCGCCTACGATGATTTCGATAACACCCCCAATGCAGGAAACAGACGAAAAAGCTGGGGCCCCCACCTCCAGGACTGGCAGACCGGAGACCCTGTCTGGCAAACGACCAAAGGAAAGGGAATCATCGGCGCAATTAACTATTTGGCAAGCGAAGGCATGAACGTATTCTCCTTTCTTGTGATGAACATCAACGGAGATGATGACAACGTCTTTCCGTTCATTGTTTACAACGATCAGACGAGTCCGCAGGACGACCGAATGAGATACGATGTATCAAAATTGGCACAATGGGAGATCGTTTTTTCCCACGGCGAAAGCAAGGGAATGTATCTGCACATGAAGTTATGCGAAACTGAAAATGACCAGTTGTTGAATGGAGGCTACCTCGGCGATGAGCGAAAGCTGTTTTTCCGGGAGCTCATTGCACGGTTTGGCCATCACCTCGCCCTAAACTGGAACATGGGCGAAGAAAACGACCTCTGGACCGAATTGAACGATCCCAACAACCTCGTACTGAAATCCTGGATGGAGTATTTTCACCAAAACGACCCCTATAACCACCATGTCGTGGCTCACTCCTACCCCTGGCAACACGACCAGATGTATAATCCCCTGGTGGGACTCGACTCTGCCCTCACGGGGGTTTCCCTGCAAACCGGCTGGAACCAGGTCCATGCCCACACCCGGGATTGGGTGGAGGCTTCTGAAGCGACGCTGATTAAATGGGTGGTTTGCAACGATGAACAAGGCTCTGCCTATCAGGGCGTTCCGCTTACGCCTGGATACCCGGGATTTAACCCTCCAGCCAATGCCCCCGACTTTGCTGATATCCGAAGCAACACCCTGTGGGGCAATTTAATGGCCGGAGGCGGCGGGGTGGAGTATTATTTCGGGTACAGCTTCCCGGAAAGCGACCTCACCTGCCAGGATTTTCGCAGCCGCGACGGCCTGTGGGATGATGCCCGCATTGCCCTGGATTTTTTCCATACCTACCTCCCTTTTTGGGACATGATCCCCGACGACAATCTGGTTACCCACGGGTATTGCCTCAAGCAAGCTCCGGATCTGTATGTATGGCACAGGGGAAATATAACTCAGCAATCATCGATCCAGTTGCCTGCCGGCAACACTTACCAGGTGTATTTCTTCAATCCCCGAACAGGTGGCAGCCTCCTGAGCGGCCCCACCATTAACGGCGGCGGAAGTTCCGGAGCCCCGGCTCCTCCCTCTGAGGTCGGCCAGGACTGGGTAATCCTGTATATTAACAACCAAACCGCATTTCCGCTTCAACTTCTTGATTTACAAGCCTCCTGGGTGGAGAATCGGGATGTGCGCCTGACCTGGACCGGCGAGCAGGGCCTGGAAGGTGAGCGCATGATCCTTGAGCGAAAAACGCTGAACACCCCCTTTGAAGCCATCGGTGAAATAACCGTGGAGGCTGATTTTCAGGAAGCACGCCCCTTCGAGTGGATGGATCGCGGCCCGGCGGGAAATCGCTTTAGCTATCGTATCCGGGCGATAGGGCTCGACGGAGAGGAATACTCCTCTTCCCAGGTCGAAATTTCCAGGCCAGACAACGGCTGGAGCATTTTCCCTAACCCCGCAACAAACCAGCTCCAGGTATTGCTTCCTTCCGGGCTGGAAGATGTTACCATAGAAATGCTGGACATCATGGGCCGCAGTGTGCTGCTGGAATCGCTCAAGGGGACCCATTCAGGGCTCCACACCATTTCCCTGAACCAACTCCCTCCCGGAAGCTATTTGCTGGTGGCTAAAACAAGCTCAGGCGTTTGGACAGAAAGAGTGGAAGTGGCTGGAAATTAACCAAAGTGAAGGAAATAAAGTGAAGGATTGGCATTTTCAATGGCTGCCCAAGGCCAGGAAAAGCGCCAATCCTTCCCTGTTTCAAAACGAAAGAAAACATGGAGAAATACCTATCTTGCGATTCTCAATTTCTCCATGCAACACATCATCCATCTTCTTCCTGACGTCATCGCCAACCAAATCGCCGCCGGCGAAGTGGTTCAGCGGCCCGCCTCTGTGATCAAGGAGCTTCTCGAAAATGCCGTCGATGCAGGTTCTACCCGCATCGACGTGCTCATTAAAGACGCCGGGAAAACCCTGATTCAGGTTACAGACAACGGCACTGGCATGTCGGTTCAGGATGCCCGCATGGCCTTTGAGCGGCATGCCACCTCCAAAATCCGCGAGCAGAGCGACTTGTTCAACATCCGAACCCTCGGCTTTCGCGGCGAAGCCCTCGCTTCCATCGCAGCAGTGGCCCAGGTCCGTCTTCGTACCCGTCATCAACAGGCAGACCTCGGCGTAGAAATCGACATTGAAGGCTCAGAAATTAAACGCCAGGAGGCGGCAGTTTGCCCCCCCGGCAGCACTTTCGCCGTCCGAAATCTTTTCTTCAACGTTCCTGCACGCCGCAATTTCCTCAAAGGCAACCCCGTCGAAACCAAGCACATCCTGCAGGAATTCATCCGGGTGGCCATTCCCAACCCGCAGATTCATTTTACGCTCCAGCACAACGGCACCGAGGTGTATGACCTCCCGGCAGGAAACCTGGAAACCCGGCTCATCACCCTGTTTGGCAAAGATCTCGACGGCCAGATGACCAGGGTAAAGGAAGAAACCGGCTATGCCTCCATCTCGGGCTTTCTGGCCAGTCCAAAGGTTTATCGCCGCCAGCGGGGGGAGCAGTTTTTCTTTGTCAATGGCAGGTTTATCCGGCACCACTACCTCCAGCATGCCGTTGCCAGCGCTTACGAGGATTTTTTACCCAACGACAGCTACCCATTTTACTGCCTGTTTTTCGGCATCGACCCGGTGCATGTGGACATCAACATTCACCCCACCAAAACAGAGGTGAAATTTGATGACGACAGAACCCTGTATGTGTTGCTGCAGGGAATCGTGAAACGTGCACTTGGCGAGGCAGAATCGGCCCCGGTGATTCCCTGGGAAGATGAAGGCCTTCAGGAGGCCATTTATGGAAAAGCAACGACACCCGACCAGCCAGCCAGACCTCCCGCAGAGCGAAGGCCAGAGATCCAGCTGCCCGAAGGGCGGTCCTTTTCCCGCAGCAGCAAAAGCGACTGGGAGGCCCTGTATGTGCCTCCGATCGCTTCCCAAACAGGCCCCAGCCCATCAGGAAACTTGTTTGGATTGCAGGTGCCAGAGCCCGCCGCCGAGCGAGAAAACCTCATGGTTCAGTGGCAGCTTCGCTATCTCCTCACCGAGCGGGGCCGCAAGTTGTACCTGATCGATCAGCACCTGGCCCACCAGCGGATTTTGTATGAGTCTTTTTTGCAGGTTCAGCAGGGGAAAAAGCTGGACTCGCAGCAGTTGCTGTTTCCGCAAACGGTGGCTTTTACTGCCGAGGAATATGTGGGCATGAAAGAAGCAGAGCCCGTGCTGATGCAGATGGGGTTTGACGTGAAAGAATTCGGGAAAAATACCCTGATCGTATATGGCACCCCGGCCGGGATTGCAACCGGCAAGGTAAGAGACATTTTTGCACAGGTGCTGGAGGATATTGAAAAAACGGGCGGACAGCGCGCAACCTCGCGTTTGCTCGAATCGGTGGCCCGGGCGGTGGCCATGAAATCGGCTGTAACCTCCCCCCACAAATTGAGTATCTTGGAGATGAAAAACATGGTGGAGGACCTGTTTCGCTGCGAAGCACCCGCCTTTTCCCCCACCGGAAAGCCCGTCTGGAAAACATTTTCCCTCGAAGAATTGTCAGCTTTTTTCTCTGGAACAACATGATTCAACTTACCCCGATTGTCAAAAATCTTGTGCTGCTCAATGTCGTGATTTTCATCGCGATGCTGTTGTTGCCCAGCCAGTTCAACTATGTGTACAACGACTATTTCAGCCTTCACAAATCAGCCGCTTCCCTGGTGCGGCCCACAGTGCTGATTGACGGCGTTCCCTATTTTTTTCCGACAAGGCTCGAACTGCCCGAAGGCCTGAAGCTCACCGACGGAACCGTGATTTCGGCCTCAGAAGCCCAGGCCATCCTGGATACTTCTCCTGGACTTCGTGCAGAGTTTGTCCAGAAATTAGCCCCTTTGAGAGCCGACGAATTCAAACCGCTTCAGATCATCACGCATTTTTTCTCACATTCGAGAACGTCCTTTTTTCACATTATCTTCAACATGTTTGTGCTGGCCAGCTTCGGCCCCATCCTTGAAAGGGTCATGGGAGAAAAGCGATTTCTGGCATTTTACCTGTTTTGCGGGCTGGTCGGGGGCTTGCTCATGGCCTTTCTTGACCCCAGTATTTCCCCGGTGGTAGGCGCTTCAGGGGCCATTTTTGGGGTAATGGTGGCATTTGCCATGTATTTCCCCAAAACAAAGCTGAGCTTTATGTTCATTCCCATCGGCTTTGAAGCGAGGCACCTCGTTCCTTTCTTTGGATTGGTGTCGCTGGTGTTTGTTGTGCTTCAATATGCCGGGATCAATGCAGGCGGTCCCATTTCCCATTTTGGGCACTTATCGGGGATGATCGCGGCCATCCTGTTTTTTTACGTGGAAAAATACCTTCCTTTGGGGTTAAAACAACGTTAATCTGACAGCCGGGCGGCCAGCAACCATCCGGCTTTACCTGAAACAAATTCCATGGAGCTACGCCAACAACTCCTTCGCTTTGTGTCCCGATACCAATCGATCGGTTGGCTCCTGTTGTTCATGGGGGGAGGCCTGCTGCTGCAGGGTCTTCTGTGGGTGGTCCTGCCTAAACCGCTTTACGCTACTGTGGTGAGCTTTCTGGTGCTGCCAGCACGTCTGGAAGACTTGCTGGTGCAGCCGTGGTCTATCCTCACCTGGCCTTTTTTCATGCTGGATCTGCAGATCATCACGCTCATTTTCTCCGGCTTTGTGCTGTGGAGCTTTGGCCAGATTCACCAGCACCTGCTAGGCGACCAGCGCACCCGAAGGCTTCTCATCCTCGTGGTGCCCCTGATCGGTTTGCTCACCGTGACAATTTCTCACTTCCTGCCTGCCAGTCCATTTGACGGCGGAAGCACTGTCACCATGTTCACCCCTGCCTCTCCTGCCGACTCCACCAACGCAGGAGCAGGTGCCGCAGCAGAGGTGCCTACCGTAGAAACGGGCAACAGCCCGGAAAAAACGGCCCGCAAGGACCTGCTGGCCAATCCTGCCAACCGCCGACTGGTGAACCTCTGGTTTCCCTCAGGAGCCATCCCTTTGCTGATGGTGCTCGTGTTTTCAGCAGCCACCCTGGTGCCGACGTATCCCATTCAACTCATGCTGCTGGGCCGGATCAACCTCATCTGGGTTGCGGTTATATTAATTGTGCTGGAATTACTCTGGGCCATTTTCATCACCCCCATGGCGTTTGCCATCATTTTGGGAAGCGGTCTGGGCTTTTTGCACGTGTATTTGCTTCGAAAAGGAACCGACATCACCGAATTACTTTGGTCTTATTATGGTGAAGGGGGCAGCCCCAAAATGACAGTGAAACATGGTGGCGGAGAATCGCGCAGCAGGACTCAGCATGCCAGAAGAAACGAATTTGCGGCTCAGGACAGGCCTACAGAAATTACCCAGGAAATCATTGACGTTATTTTGGATAAAATTTCTGCCAAAGGATATGAAAGCCTGACACGCGAAGAAAAAGAACTGCTCTTCAAAGCATCGACCCAGAAAGAGGATGAGTAAGCTAAAGCGCTGGCAAAAACGAATGCTGGGCGCTGTGACAGGCCTGGCCCTGGCAGGGACCATTATAGGCTTTCTGGCACCCTGGGTGCCTGTTCCCTGGCTTCCTGAGTTGCAACTTGTGCCCATCGCAATGCCTTTGCTTCTGCCGGTATGGCTATTTTGGCTCTGGAGAGCGGCGAGGCTACGGTCGTGGAAAATTGCTACGCTGAGCATTGCCGGTTTGCTATTGTGCGGCCATGTGCTGCTCAAAGACCGTGGCGGAAACGAAACAACTGCTCAACAGCCCGACTTAACGGTGATCTCCTATAATGTTGGCACCTTCGACTTTAGCGAGAAAAAAGTCATCGAAATCGGCAATTTGCTCGAAAATCAAAATGTGGATCTCATTGCCATGCAGGAATTCCGCAACCACGACCTCGGCGAGGGGGTATCGGCCATGAAATACCTCGCCGAAAAGTGGAACCTGCCCCATCACCATTTTCTTCATTTGCCCCATCACGTTCATGGAGCTGCCTTCTTCTCCCGGTATCCTATCCTGGCAATTGATACTTTATTCTTGCCGAAGGATGAAATTAACTCCGGCATCCTCGTCACAGTTGAAACCGAAAAAGGCAAGGTAGGCATCGCGAACGTTCATTTTTCCTCCTTTCACATACAGGCCATCTACGACAAAGAACCCGACATGAAGCGGCGCTTCTGGGGCATTCATGCCAGGGCCAAGAAGGCACTCGCCTTGCAGCAGGACAAGGTTAACATGGTACTGAAGGAGCTTAAGTCATACCCGCACCCGGTACTCATTGTCGGGGATTTTAACGCCATTCCGCATTCTGCCATTATTCGGCAGGTCGAAGAACAATACCAGGATGCTTTCCGGGTGGCGGGCGAAGGCTGGGGATGGACCTTCCCTGTGCTAGGCCAGTTGGGAATTCGCATTGATTATCAGTTTGCCTCGCCTAACTTGCAGCCACTCGGCCTGAAGGTGATCCGCAAGGCTGCCTCCGACCACTACCCCATGCTGGGGACTTATCAATTGAAACTTTGAATCCGCTCATGGATCCGCTGATTGTTTTCAACTCCCTTACCCGCACCAAAGAAACCTTCGAACCCATAAACCCGCCTTTTGTCGGGCTATATGCTTGCGGGCCAACCGTTTATGGCAACGCCCACCTCGGGCACGCCCGCCAGGCCATTACTTTCGACACCGTTTATCGCTACCTCACCGCCCTTGGCTACCGGGTCCGGTATGTGCGAAATGTGACGGATGTGGGCCACCTTGTCAATGACGGAGATGAAGGCGACTCTAAAATCGAAAAACAGGCCCGGCTCGAACAACTTGAGCCAATGGAAGTAGCCCAGCGCTACTACAACAACTATATCCACGATATTTCCCTGCTTAACGTCCTTCGGCCCAGCATTGAGCCTAAGGCCACGGGCCATATCCTGGAACAAATCGAAGCCGTTCAAAAAATCATCGACAACGGCTATGCTTACGAATCAAACGGTTCGGTCTATTTTGATGTGAGGGCCTACCAGAAAAATTTCCACTACGGGAAGCTATCAGGCCGTAACCTCGACGACATGATCGCCGAGTCGAGAGAAAACCTTGAAGGGCAGCAGGAAAAGCGCTTCCGAGGCGACTTTGCCCTTTGGAAAAAAGCTTCTCCCAGCCACATTATGCGCTGGAACTCGCCATGGGGCGAAGGCTTCCCTGGCTGGCACATCGAGTGTACTGTCATGAGTACCAAGTATTTGGGGGCCAAATTTGATATTCACGGCGGCGGCATGGACCTTCTTTTTCCTCACCACGAAGCCGAAATTGCCCAATCCAACGCCTGCCAGTGCCATCTGCCAGCCTCGGAACACGACCAGGCCCGCTATTGGCTCCACAATAATATGATCACTTACGAGGGCCAGAAAATGGGCAAATCCCTCGGCAATGCCATCAGCCTGCATGAGTTTTACTCCGGCGGGCATCACTTGCTGGAGCAGGCTTATGCACCGGTCGTCATCCGCTTTTTCATTCTCCAGGCCCATTACCGCAGCACACTCGACTTTTCCAACCCCGCGCTTCAGGGCTCAGAAAGAGCCTTCAAACGCCTCAATGAAGCCCTCAAGCGCCTCGAAGCCCTCAACCCCGAGGGAAGACCTGTGGTTATCGATCAGGAAATGGAACAAAACCTGGCTTCTTTCCAGGAAGATGTTTCCGCGGCCATGAATGACGACTTTAATACCGCGAGGGTCATCGCCCGGATGTTTGACTCTTTGCCCGTGGTCAACCACCTTTCCAAGGAAAAACAGCAACCATTTGCCGTTTTGCCCTCCACCTTTCTGGCCTTCCGCGAAGCCTTTCTTACCGTCTACAGCCAATGGCTAGGCCTTTCAAGCCCTGAAACCGGCGACCAAAACGCCCAGGCAGAGGTGATGGATGGCCTGATGAAGGTGATCATTGAACTAAGGGGAAGAGCGCGTCAGGAAAAAAACTGGGCGGCTGCCGACTTTATACGGGGTAAGCTGACCGACCTTCAAATCAAACTGGAAGACAACGCCGATGGAACAGACTGGTATTTCGATCGCTAGGCTCCGCAGCGGGATATGGATCCTGCTTCTGGGCTGGGGCTTGTTTTCCTGCGAAAATGAACCAGCCAAAACGCCTCCTGCCACCCCAACCGAAAACAGGGCACCAGTCACAAGGCCTGCCTTTTCGGCTGACACTGCCTTTTCGTTTATCGCACAACAGCTCACATTTGGGCCGAGGGTGCCAAACAGCAGTGCACATATTCAGTGTGCCAAATGGCTGGAGAGCCAATTCATTGCCTTCGGCGCGCAGGTCACCATGCAGCCAGCCTCTGTCACAGCCTGGAATGGCGACCGCCTCAGCATAGTCAACATCATTGCCAGCTACCGGCCCGAAGTTCCAAAAAGGGTGATGCTGTCTGCCCACTGGGATTCACGGCCATTTGCAGATCAGGACGACAACCCGGAAAACCACGACGACCCGGTTCCGGCAGCCAATGATGGAGCCAGCGGCGTGGCGGTATTGCTGGAAATCGCCCGGCAATTGCAGGCCCTTCCTCCGGATGTTGGGGTGGATCTGATGTTATGGGATGCGGAAGATTACGGCAACCCCGGCTCGCCCGACAGCTATGCTCTTGGCAGCCAGCATTGGGCAAAAAATCCGCATGTGCCCCAATACAGAGCAGCCTTTGGCATCAACCTCGACATGGTAGGCGCTGCAGGGGCAGAATTTCCACGCGAAGGATACTCGATGCTGTATGCCTCACAGGTTGTTCAGAATGTCTGGGAGGCGGCCCGCGAGCTTGGCCATGGCCAGTATTTCGTGTCCCGCCGCCACGACCCTATCGTGGACGACCACCTGTACATTAACCAAATTGCCCAGATTCCCATGGCTGACGTGATCGACATTCGCCCTGGAAGCGGTTTTTTTGGTGCCTGGCACACCTTAGACGACGATCTGAGCCAGATCAACAAAGCAACGCTGCAAGCAGTAGGCGAAACGGTGCTGGCAGTGGTTTATCAGGCAAAATGATGATCTGGGAATGGACCCTTCTTAGCCTTGGCCTCCTTTGGCTGGGTGGCTGGGTTTGGGTATGGCTTGGATGGTGGCGGGTAGCAAGGAAAAAGCACGACATTGGCTGCCTGCAGTCCTTTTCCATTCTGGTGGCGGCCCACAACGAGGAAAGCAACCTGCCAGCCCTCCTGACCTCGCTGGCGAAATTAACCTTTGCAGGGGAATGGGAACTGGTGCTTGCACTGGACAGATGTACAGACTCGTCCAAAAAAATCGCCGAGCAAGCGAAGGCTTCCTTTCCAGTTTCCCTGAAACTGGTGCAAATAACCGCTACGCCAGCGGGCTGGTCTCCGAAAAAATGGGCCCTTACCCAGGGGTTGGCGGCATGCAGGTTTGACAACCTGGCCCTGACAGATGCAGACTGCGTAGTATCTGCCGGGTGGCTGGATTTTCTCGATCAGCACCTTTGCCAGGGAAAAGACCTGGTGTTGGGACTGGGGAAATATGAGGTCAAAAA
The DNA here is from genome assembly GCA_041741415.1 of Bacteroidia bacterium. Lineage (GTDB taxonomy): Bacteria > Bacteroidota > Bacteroidia > J057 > J057 > JANQTF01. Next base: position 238,922 of record JBGSKC010000051.1, read on the forward strand.
AGGCCTCCTGGGCAGGGTAATTGCATGGGAAACCGCCTTCACGGCGTTTCAGTTTGCAGGGGCGGCAGGCTGGGGCCACGCATATATGGGCTTGGGAAGAAACATGGCTGTTCGGAAAAAGCTTTTGGCGGAGAATCCGGTCTGGGAAACCCGCCGGGCGGTTTTATCAGGAGATGATGACCTTCTGGTCAACCATGCCAGCAAAGGTCGGGCAGTGGGCGTGATGATAGAAACGGGAAGCGAAAGCTGGTCGGTGCCGAGGGAAAGCTGGCCAAAATGGTTCAGGCAAAAAATGCGGCATGTGAGCAGTTCGGCCTATTACCAGCGGCAATCCCAGTTTTGGCTGGCCGCCTTTCATGGGGTTCACGGCATTTGGTGGGGGGTATGGGCAATGGCCTGGGGCATTTCGGGCTTAACACCTGAGAGCTTGTTTGCGTTATACTGCTTGCGGGTGCTCCCAGCGACCTTAGGATGGGCAATCATGCCGAATAAGCCTGGTGTTGCATGGATAGCATATCCCGCTTTGGATTTCTTTTATTTTCTCTACAATTTGACCCTGATCCCCCTGGGACTAATTCGAAGACCTTCATGGACATAACACCCAAAGTTTCCAAAAATACACAAGAAGATCGAGAACTGGTGGCGGCGGCCAAAAGAGGGGAAGCAAGGGCCTTTGAAGTCCTGTTGAAAAAATACAGGAAATCAGTGTATTACATGCTCCTGAAGATGGTCAAGAACCCGGATGATGCGGAGGACCTAACGCAGGAAGCATTCGCCAAGGCATTTAATTCCATCGAGAAGTTCGATTCTAAATTTGCCTTCTCCACCTGGCTGTTCCGCATCGCCACCAACAACTGTATCGACTTTATCCGGAAAAAGCGGGTCCAGACCGTTTCGATCGATTCTCCGATGGAAACTGACGACGGCTCTGCCATGCGCATTGATGTGCGGGATGACGACCTCGACCCGAATGAATCGCTCCTCAAGGAGCAACGAAAGCGATATTTGGGTATGGCCATTGATCGCCTGCCTGAAAAGTACCGGGAGTTGGTGGATCTCCGATACTTCAAGGAGCTTTCTTATGAAGAAGTAGCCAATGAGCTCAACATTCCCCTGGGAACTGTGAAAGCGCAGTTGTTCCGGGCGAGGGAATTGCTCAACCAGGAGCTCAAAAACCTGAAATCTCAGATGTAAGAATCCCGGTATCCGGAAATAAAAAAAGCTGCACACTGTTGCAGCTTTTTTTATTGTCTGAGATGAGAGCCACTGACACATCTGAGTGTCTTCTCTGGTGGCTTGATCTCAGTGAATTGAAGTTATAAAACCTGATCGAAACATCCAAACATTTTTCTTCAATTTCCTTCACGGGCGGCTAATAAAATGCCTTCTGTGAGCCAATTGGCGATGAGCTGCCGGTTTCCTTCAATCACAAGGCGGGCCTGGTCCTCCCGATTCCGGATATTTCCAAGCTCAATATACACCGTGGGAGCCAGCACTTCGCGCAGCATATGGAGGTCTCTCGCTGTAACCGTGCCTTCGTATCCACGCCCCTGCCGATACTCGTCATACTTTTCTTTGATGGTTTCCCGCATGATCCGGGCCATTCGTTCGCTGTCTGCATTCTGAAACTGATGGTAAAAAAACATATCCACCCGCTGGCTTTGGGTGCCGGCATCGACATGGATTTCGATGGCATACTGAGACCGGACGCCTTGCTGTAAGTTTTTTTGGTATAGTTCGTTGATAGCATCCGATCTCTGAAACAGCCTTTCTGATTGATTGATAGGGATTACCTGATCAATCCAGCAAGTTTCGTCTTTGTCGCAAGGGAGGATTTCCCCTCCCCGGATACCGTCGTTAGGATCTCTCAGGATGATGTACACGGTGGCCCCATGCGCCAGCAGGCTATGGCTCAGCCGCAGGGCCACGTCGTAAGCGTATTCATCTTCACACAAGCTTTGGCGGTAATAACTTCCGACTGCTCCGGGATCCGGGCCGCCATGGCCGCCCACGATGTAGTATACCCGCCCTGCCAAATTATTGCTCTCCACATAAACATTGGCGTGGTCTTTTCCAAAAATCGCATAGTTCCCCCTGAGCGTTTTGGGAGCGCTGGCTCCGCCCTGCATGGGATTGGAGCTCGTCGCCACGCTGGCAGGCGATGCCAGCATCTGGTCTTTGCAGTGAACATAGTGGTAGGGCACCCAGAGCTCCTTGTCCTGGCGAAAATCCCCCGGCTTAAGGCCTGATGCCTTCATCCGGTCATTATAGGCCTGCACCTGAAGCGCCCAGTCGAGGTCGTCCACGCCAGTGGTGGTGCGGATGGATCTTCCGTTGTACTGATACACCAAAATCGGAAGGATGTATTGCTTATGAAGAACAAGGCCCTGGTTTCGGCGAAGGTTGTTTTGTTGGTAAAAGTAGGTTTTACCGCAAGGCGTTTCTACCTCATACCGCCGGAGCAGGGCCAGGGCACCATCTCCGGGCTGGAGTTGTGCCTCTACATGCCGGGTGGTTTGAGCAAACCCTGATACCAGTGAGAGCCAGAACAAGAAAGCCCAGAACAAAAAATGAACATGCTTCATGAAAAGAATCAACAATCTGTTGCCGAAAATATCGAAAATTTCGCAATTGACCCACCAACAACACACCAGGCCACTTGACTCTTTCCTATTGCGCCCGACAAGGCAGGTTGCCAGGGCAGGTTCCATGGCGTAACTTTTTCCTCCTCACAGTTGAACGTTATCGGCATTTGAAATGACAACTACTGCCTCTTTAGCTGGCTCCAGAAGGAGTTTTCTAAAAAAATTGACCGGCTCCACCTTTTTGCTCGCCACAGGCTTGAGTGCGTCGGGAAAGCCTGTCTTCGAGCCACTTGCTGCGCCTACCCCTCTGCTGCCCCCCAGCGAAAAGCTAAGGCTCGGCGTGATTGGCGCTGGCATCATGGGCACCAATAACCTTGAAACCGCCCTCAAAACGGGCTTCTTTTCTCTGGCCGGGGTCTGCGACCTCTACAACGGCCATCTCGACAGAGTCAAGGAGGTGTATGACGCTTCTTTGTTTGTCACACGCGATTACCAGGAACTGCTTGCCCGGCCCGACATAGATGCGGTGGTTGTGGCAACAACAGATCATTGGCACGACCGGATTTCCATCGCAGCCATGGAGGCAGGAAAGGCTGTTTACTGCGAAAAACCCATGGTCCATAAGTGGGAAGAAGGCATGGCGGTGATTGCAGCGGAGAAAAAGCACAAGGCCAAGTTTCAGGTGGGTAGCCAGCGGGTGAGCTCAATTGTCACGGAAAAAGCTGCAGAGTTGTTTGCCGCCGGGGAAATCGGGCAGCTTATCCTCGCCGAAGCCTGGTATGACCGGCAATCTGCCAATGGTGCCTGGCAATACTCCATTCCCCGCGACGCGTCTGCGCAAACGGTGGATTGGGACCGCTACCTCGGCGATGCCCCCAAAGTACCGTTTGACCCGGTTCGCTTTTTTCGCTGGAGAAATTACCAGGACTATGGCACCGGGGTGGCTGGCGATTTATTTGTTCACCTTTTCTCAGCGCTGCACAGGGTTACGGGATCGGCAGGGCCTGAGCGTGTGTTTTCAACCGGGGGGCTGCGATATTGGAAAGATGGTCGCGATGTGCCGGATGTGATCCTTGCCCTGTTCGACTATCCCGAAGCTCCCACTCACCCGGCATTTAACCTGCAAATGCGCGTAAATTTTGTGGATGGAGGAGGTGGTGGCTCCAAAGTACGCCTCGTTGGGTCGGAGGGTATTCTGGAATTAGGCTGGGACCGTGTGAAAGTTACCCGCTCCAAAATGGATCCGGCACCCGGATACGGCGGCTGGGATACCTACGAAACATTCACCAAAGCCCAGAAGGAAGAATACGCCCGCTGGTACCAAACGACCTACCCGGAGAAGCGGGCCAGCATCCGCGAACCGCAGAGCCTGGAGTTTATCGCGCCGCAGGGATATAGCGATGACATCGACCACTGGAACCATTTTGCTGCCGCCATTCTCGACAACCAACCCATTGTGGAGGATGCTACCTTTGGATTGAGGGCCGCGGGTCCGGCGCTATTATCTAATCAGTCGTACTTCCAGAAAAAGGAAATCCGCTGGGACCCCATCGCAATGAAGGTGGTCTGATGCACTGAGGAGCCAGCCCACCAAAACCGAAGACCCCGATACGGTTTGTATCGGGGTCTTGTATTGTTGCGGCAAAGCCAACGGGCTCTACGCGTATTTTTCGCGGTCGATGGTGTTAATGCCGGGGAAGGCGAGCAGGCCAATGCCCAAGCCAGCAAAAGTGAGGCCGAAGAAAGCTCTCCAGTTGAGGTTGTAGCTGTCGCTATTGAGCATGACAACTTCTTTTCCTTGAATGGTTTTGGTCACGGTTTCGCCGCTGCGCTTGCTCCAGCCAACCATGGCGAGAAACAAACCAGCAACAAGGAGGCTGGCACCGAAAGCATTTTTGACGCTCATTGCGAGAACAATTAGATCAATTAATTGAGGCAAAGATAGAGATCTGCCGGGAGGATTTCCATGAAAAAATGCTCCTTTTCCTGCTAGGTCGTGAAAAATGCCACCATTGGGAGGATCAGGAAGCTGTCTTTCGTTTTTTCTCCATTTGCCCCTGAAAAAATCGAACGAGGAACAAAAAGCTAACGAACATGACCAGGATGGCAAGGCTCCAGGCGATCTGCGGATTATTGGTGGTTTGAGCTGCAAGGCCCTGCACAAGGGCACCACTGGCGAGTGTTCCTCCGATCAGATAAGGGAAGGTTTCCCGCCGGGTGAGGTGGGCACCTCTGCCCAGCACAACATGGGCGGCTACGGCCAGGGCCACCACGATGGTCATAGGCAGCAGGTAATTGGCAAGCCACAAACAGAGGCCTCCAAGGAGGAGAAATGCCCCCAACCAGAGCCAGCCAAGGTACCAGGCAGCCTCTGCACCTTGCATGGAAGCGGCTTGCTGCAATCCCTGATCGGTCACGACGCGACCTTGGGCACGCCCCTCAATGAGCACCCGATGCTTCCACTGCCATTGCTGGTCGAGGGCGAGCAACCGGTTTCTGGCCATGGAAGAAAACTTGCCCTCCGGGTATCGCGAGAGATATTCCTGATAGGCGTAGCGGCTGTGAAGGCGGGTGGTTTGGTCCCAGAGCGACACTTCGTCTTCGAGGGCCTGAAAATTGGCCTGAAGGCGGTCCTGAAGCTGATCGATGCGGGCAACTACCTCCTTTTTGTGGGGAGAATGAGGATATTGGCGAAGGAACTGGTTATACCCTACGATGGTATCCTGCTGACTGGCCTGCTCAAGGTCTTCATCGTGGTTGCCGGGGGCTACCTGGGTGGCAACCTGGTTGCCTGAGCGGCTTTTGACCAGCGACACAATCCGCTGCGCGGCTTCGTCAGCGAAGGAAGAGTCGGGGAAATTCCGGCGAAATTCGAGGTAAGCAGCTACGCTGTCTTTGCGTTGGGCAAGGCTCCAGGCCTGGTCTGTTTCCAGGCGGGATATGAGTTCGTAGGCTTCGATCGAATAAAAGCCTTCAGGGTATTGTTCCAAATACTGCTCCAGTGCCATCGCTTGCTGCTGGCTTTTGGCCCAATTCCAAAGGGTTTCTTCTTTGATTTGCCGAAGACGCCTCTCAGCCTCTTTGGTATAGCGGCCTTCGGGCCATACCGTCACATAGTTGGTATAGGCCTGGATGGTGTTTTTTTCGCTGGCCTGAAGCCAGGCTTGCTGATCTTGGGGGAAATAGTTGGAGCTAGGGAGACCCATGACATTCCTTTCGTTACCTGTTTGTTCAAAGATACCAAAACATCCAGTTGTGTCGAAAGGATTTTGCCCAATTGTCGGATTTGTTTCAATTTAGTCTTAACATTCGCGCAACAGTGACTTTTTCTTCCTCCGTATGGTTTTCCGGCTTCAGGCCTGCATGGTTCTGGGCAGCATGTTTGGCCTGGTATGGTAGCTGGCTCGTCTTTGGATCTGCCTGTCAGCCAGTATTGTTAGAGGATTCCAAAGAATACCTTGCGGCAGCGCAAAACCTCTCCCGGCACGGGGTGCTCTACGCCAGCGACTGGTCTCAGCCCGAGCATCCCGACGATTACACAAAGCGCCCGCCTGTCTATCCGCTCCTCTTGCTGGCAACAGCAGCCAAAGAAGGTCACACGTTCTGGTTGCGCCTCCTGCAGTCCCTCATTGCCTTAGCCAGCCTCTGGCTCACTGCGTGGTTTGTGAAAACACACCTGGACAAAACTGTGCCCTGGGCTTTATGGCTTCTGCTCCTGCTGGCTTCACCCGGGCAGTGGATCTATTCCCAACTCGTCATGACAGAGGCTCTGTTTCAACTGTTGCTACTGGGCCTGGGCCTGAGCTGGTGGATCAGCTGGAGGCGAAAATCTCTCTCTCATTGGTGGCTGGCAAGCCTGCTTCTGGTGCTGGCATTGCTCACCAAGCCTGTGATGTACTTGTTTGTGATCGTTTGGATGACGCTGGGAGTGGTTGCTGCCATCAGATGGAAAAACGCCCGATGGTTGCTGGCTCCATTGGTTAGCCTTTCGCTTTTGTTGGGATACATGCAGTGGAACCATGCCCGAACAGGCTTGTTTCACATGTCGAGCATTGAGCATTTATCCCTGCTTCAATACACCAGCACCCACCTGCTCACATCAGTGGAAGGACCCGGGCGGGCAGTTGCCATGACCGATTCTTTGCTCTATGCCTCCCTGGCCACCGGCAGCTATGCCGAACATGTGTCCATGATCAAGTCGGGTTGCTACAGGTGGATTGGCGAGCACCCCGGAGCCTACCTTGCCATCCATCTGCGCGGCATGGTGGTGTTTTTTCTCGATCCAGGGCGCTTTGACATTTGGGCTTTTTTTGGGTGGGAAGACCCTGAAACGGGCTGGCAGGCGATGCTGAGCCAGCGCGGGATAAATGGTATTTCGTCCTCCATGACTGCCATGCCCATGGCTGGTTTGCTGTTGCTGGGGCTGGCATTACTGGGGAATGTGGTTAAAATGGCTGCCTGGGTTCTGTTTCTCTGGCGGTTCCGCCGTCAATTAATTGGATTGATCTCCCTGGTGCTGGTGGGCTACCTTTCTTTTGTTACCGGTACCTCCGGTGCTTCGCGCTTCGCCCTGCCTTTGTTTCCCTGGCTGCTGATGGCTACCGTTGTGCTCCCACCTTTTTTCCGCCCACGAGCAAGCGCCAATAAAACCCAGGACGCGTGAGGGTTTTGCGAAGATCTACGCTTTCAAACATCATCGTAAGCAGCAAGCGCAATGAAGAGTTGCTGGCTGCTTTGTGGGCAAAAAAATCAAACAGCCAGGGAAACCGCACCAGCCGCTGCATTCCATGGCTTACCCTCAGTTCAGGCCCTAGTTTCTGGTAAATTTCCTCGTCGTAGGGACGCAGGTCTTCGGCAGAAAACCTGCTTTCTTCAGGCAATCGCTGGATCAACCTCGCAGCAATCCTTCCTGAAACCATAGCATTGCCGATTCCCTCCCCCGTGAATGGATCAATGAGCGAAGCGGCATCGCCGAGAAGCAAACAGCGGTTGGCAGAGATGGGCAATTTTCTGCTGCCAAGAGGCAGGCCAAAGCCCTGAACAGGTCCTTCCAGGGTGGCTCCGGCAAATCTCGGGGCTATGTCGGGGTGGGTAGCTATGATTTCTTCCAGCTTTTTTCGGAGGGAAAGCGGCTTTTTCGCTAAATCTGAGGACAGCATTCCCAGGCCCACGTTGGCAGCGCCGTTGGGCAGAGGGAAAATCCAAAAGTAACCCGGCAGCAGGTCGCGGAGGTAGTGCAATTCAATGAATGCGGGGTCTGCAAAGCCATTCACACCCCGCACGTAGGCACGCACGCCCGCGCTGTGGTAGCGCTTGTCCATGTTTCTCAGGCCCAGCTCTTTGGCCACCACCGAATGCGCGCCGTCAGCCCCCAGCACGATCCTGGCCCTGAAAACGCTCCCTCCGGCATGAACTTCCAGGTAGTCTTCCTTATGAATAAGATGGCGAACTGGGTGATGCGGAAACCATTGAATCTGTCCCCCTTTCAGTGCTTCCTGCAAGAGAAAATGGTCGAAATCAATGCGACGGGAAACGAACCCGGGTGCTTCGGCGAGGGTACTCAGGTCGCTCCGGAAGGGGATGTCGAGCAGGCTGCGGTCGGGAGAAAAAAAGCGAATCCCGTAACACCCGATTTTTTCAGGAAGCGAGCCAAGAGCAGCAGCCAGGTTTGGATCAATGTGACGAAGCACCGATTTGACCTTTCCACTGAGGGCATCACCGCAAATTTTATCTCTCGGAAAATCTGCCTGATCGAGCAGGGCAACTTTCAACCCAGTGTTTTTGAGGCAAAGGGCTGCAGTGCTTCCGCCTGGGCCAGCTCCGCAGATCACCACGTCGAAGGCATCAGAGCCGGAGGATCCAGGCATTGGGTTCAATGGTTGATTTAGCCCTTTCCAACATTTGTTTAGCGGCCTCTTCAGTGGCATAACCCCCCAAAGAGATTCGGTACAAGCCGTTAACTTCCACAATCTCAGCGTCTATCCCTTTAGCAGCAAGGCGATTGCGATAAGATTTCGCCTGGGATTCAACAGTAAAACTGGCAACTACCACGTGGAGCGCTCGTGCGCTGTTGCTTCTCAGCCGGCCATTGGCAGCAGGCTCTGTTGTTGAAGCGACTGGTGCCGAAGAACCGGCTCCCGCAGTACTCGTTCTTGGCTGAAACATGTCGATGTTGCCAGTTGGCGTGGACTCCTCGTAAAGAAAATGCCGGGGCGAGGCGGCAGGGGCAGTTACTTCGCGGGAACCCGGGTAGTAAGGCGTAACAACATGCGCAGTGGGCTGCGGCAGCCTGCTTTTTGCTGAGGCTGGATCCAGATCTTTGTCGTGAAACACCAGGATAGAACCCGTGTAGCAGGACACCCACACGTTACCGGTTTCTTTGTCAAAGGTGACTCCGATCGGTGCCTCCCGCGTGGGAACCCGGTCGAGGATGTTCAGATTGTCGGCGTCTATTTTCACAAGCTGGTCGCCATCATGGTCCACCACATAGAGAAACCGAAAGTTGGAGGAAGGGATCATCGTCCGAGCCTCCTGGCCCACTACCTGCCGCCGCACAATTTCCCGTCGAACGACATCCAATTTGACGACCTCCCCGGATCGCGAGAGGGTGACATACAAAAAGCGGTCTTCGGGAGCGAGGCAAAGGTGCCGGGGCGTTTTTCCTACCCCGTCAATCCAACTGGTGGTCCATTCGGCAAGGTTAACAACAGCAATCCGCTCCTCTCCCATCAAGGCTACGTAAGCGATGCGCGACTTGGAATCAATCGCTATGCCCCTTGGGAAGGCCCCGATCGGGAGCCTGCGGATTTCTTTGCCAACTTGGAGATCAACAACCGAAAGATCGCCGCTGCACCAGTTGGAGACGAGCAAATACTTGCCATCAGGAGTAGTGGCGAGGTATTTGGGCACACAACCCACCTTGATGATCCGCTGAATTTCGAGGCTGCGGGTATCGATTTGATACACAAAACTGGGGTCGTAATGCGGGCTAAGCGGACAATTGTCGGCCCCAGGGTTGGAAAAACCTGCTCCGTACATCCGATAATTGGAGACCCATGCGGTAGCGCCATCGGGGGAAAAGGCGATTTCCACGGGTGCACCCTGGGCCTGCCCCTGGTAGCGGGTTTCGCCAAAATCTTCGAAGCGGATATTATCGGAAATGGTCCGGATCAGCTCAAAGTTTCGGTCATACACCGTGATGGTGTGGCGATACATCATGTTCTGGGCGAAAAAACGCCCGGTACCGGAATGGCCTATGCTTTTGGGGCGGATATCGCCCGTGATGACTTTGATCGGCTGGAGGGTAGCGGCAGCCGGAACAGTAGAAACACCGCTGCCCGGACCTGCCGAAGACGACAGCCCCACGGCCAACACGATCGTTGCCAGCAGTCCCTCCAACTGCAGGAAAGCTCTTTTCATGGTACTCAGCCGAGCTAGGGTGAAGAAGGGTGTTTGGGTTGGTCCGAAGGTAGGAATAATTTCTACTACCTCCCTCCGAAATCTGCCGCAAAACAGCAGAACGTATCAGCGCTTCAGTTTCTTCACCGCAGCCCGGCAGTAAGGCTGTGCAGGGGAATGATGCTTGGGTTGATTCGCTCCATCCGGTAAATGGCCTGAGAAAAGGCTTTGGCGGTGTTTTCGTCTTCGTATTCTCCCAATACCACCCGATAAACAAGGGTGCCTTTTACGTCTTCGCCATAGACGAAAATCCTGTCGCGCCAGAGACGTTCAAATTTTTCCACAGCAGCTTTGGCCTCCTCAAAAACCAGGTACTGACCCACGAGCAGCCCGAAGGCCTCCGTTGAGGTTTCTCCCTGGCGGCTCGTCCACTGGCTTAGCCCAAAGGCTTCCAACCCGGGAACATCTGCCAGAAGACCCGGAGTTGCAACAGATAGCGCAGGAACAGGGGCAGGTTCGGGAACGGCATTTTCATCAAGCCCCCGGCTGTTCATCTGTTCGCCAACAACTTCCACCGATGGCTCAACGGCATTAAACAAATCCGTGATATGGGCCACTGGGACTGGCGAGGCTGATTCGCTTCTGGTTGCATCCGGGGCAGAAAAACGGGTAATGTTACCAACCAACAAGGGAGGAGTCAGAGAAAATGGGCTGGCAGAGACTTCTACCGCATCGGGTTCCTGGCCGCGAGCTGATCCGAGGGCATAGGCCATCAGGTCTTTTTGTTGTTCGAGCAGGGAAAGGTGCTTGGTTAAGATGCCCACCATGGTTTCTGCCGACACAAACCCCTCGGATTTACCCATCAGGGTGCCCTCGGGGGAGAAAATCAACAGCACCGGATACTCATACACCTCAAAATGCCGGATCAGATCCAGATGCTCTCCTGCATGAAGCGGATGATAGGCACCGCCAAGAAAGGAGCGCTGAAGGAGCTGCTGGACATTTTCTTCAGACCATGTACATTTCAGCATTCGTTTGGCCTGCCTTTTGCTATCATCATGCAGATAGACAAGATAAGGCATCTGCGCCTCGAAGGCTCTGTCCTGAAGAGTTTGCAAAGACAAATCCACCTGGAATCCAACAAGAGGCGTGGAGTCCTTGGCTTGGATGTGCGACATGCTCACGAAGAGGCACACACCTATAAGAAAGGGTAAAAGCCGCATAAGCACAGAATGATCGGTCCGGAAACAAGAGTGTAGGAAGGGAAAAGAGCGGTCCAGGGGTAGGACGACGTGGAAGGGAAAAATGCGCGTCTGATAATAGTTCCTTTTGTGAACTATCGAAATATCTGATTATCTCCTCACAAAACATCGCAGAAGTTCCTGCGCTTTTTGCAGGAACCTTACATGCCTTTCGCAAATGGTCTAAAATGGAACCTGATCCTCCGGAAAGCTGGGGGGAATGGCAGAAGGGAAGTCGCTGTTCAGGCGCGAAGGAAGGGTAATGGTGTTGGCCGGAGCATGAAATTCACTTTCAGCACCCGAACCAGAAGGATCCCAATCAGAAAACTTTCCGTATTTTCCGACAAACTGCATCTTCACTGTTCCTGTGGGTCCATTCCGCTGCTTGGCAATGATCAGTTCTGCCATCCCCAATGTGCTGTTGCCTTCATCATCTGTTTCAAACCCATAATAATCAGGGCGGTACAGGAACATAACGATGTCTGCATCCTGCTCAATGGAGCCCGACTCCCGAAGGTCGGACAATACCGGGCGCTTGTCGCCCCCGCGGGATTCCACCGCCCGGCTGAGCTGGGAAAGGGCAATCACGCAAACGTTGAGCTCCTTGGCAATTTCCTTGAGCGATCGTGAAATGGCTGCGATCTCCTGCTCGCGGTTGCCGCCTTTGTTGCTCGGCCCCGTCATGAGCTGCAGGTAGTCAATGATGATGATGCTGATGCCTTTTTCGGCCTTGAGCCTTCGGGCTTTGGCACGGAGGTCCCAGATGCTGAGGCCAGGGGTGTCGTCAATGAAAATGGGTGCCTTGCTCAGGTTGCCAATGCGGGTGATGAGCTGTTTCCATTCATATTCTTCCAGGCGGCCAGTACGCACTTTCTGGGCATCCAGCTCAGATTCGGAGACAATCATCCGTTGGGTGAGCTGAACTGCGGCCATTTCCAGGGAGAAAAAGGCAACAGGCTCGCCAAAGCGAATGGCCGCATTTCGGGCCAGGGTGAGGGTAAAAGCGGTTTTGCCCATGGCCGGGCGGGCAGCCACAATCACCAGGTCAGACCTGTTCCAGCCTGCTGTGTTTCTGTCCAGATCGGCAATGCCAGAAGGTATCCCCGTGATGCTGCTGCCCTTGGCCTTCATTTCTTCGAGGGCTTCGAGGGTTTTCATCACCAGCTCAGGCATCGCCATGTAGTTGCGGCGCAGGTTGGTTTCGGAAATTTCAAACAAGGATTGCTCTGCCGTGTCGAGCAGCTCGAAAACGTCGGTGGTTTCGTCGTAGGCTGATTTGATGACCCCGTCGGAAACCTTGATGAGGGAACGGAGGATGAATTTTTCAGCGATGATGCGGGCGTGGTATTCGATGTTGGCCGCAGAAGCCACCCGGCTGGTGAGCTCGGTGAGGTAGAGCGGCCCGCCTGCCCGGTCGAGTTTGCCGCCTTTGCGAAGGGCATTTTTAAGGGTCAGGATATCAACTGGCTCGGAGTTTTGAAAAAGCTCAAGAATGGTTTCAAAGATGTCGCGGTTGGCGTCTTTGTAAAACATCTGAGGCTGGATGATGTCGATCACCCGGTGCAAAGCATCCTTTTCAAGCAAAAGCGCTCCCAGCACAGCCTCTTCCATGTCGAGAGACTGAGGCGGTAATTTGCCGGGAATGCCTGAGATAGGAAAAGCATTGGTGTTGGCCCGCGACTGGGACCGGCCTTCCTCCTTCATGGGCCGATTAGGTTGTTCTGTCATGTTAAAAAGCTTGACACGCTGACCCGGACCCTGAATCCGGGGGACTAAATTACCATCTGCGATTCAGATAGACAACAGCAGCAAAAGAAGAGCCATGAGAAAGATGGCTGACAATCAAAAGATTAGACCAAAGCACCTCTCTGAAAAGGATTTCCACTTTTGCACATTGGCTGTGGAAAACAATCCACAAAATGTGGACAAACCTCTCCCCTCCCCTACCCCAACACACAATGGCCTGGAGAAAAGCAGCTGGCAGATATTTTATTTTTAGCCTTGTCTAATTTTTTATTTACATTTGCCAAATAAGTCTTTCGGTTATGCCTAATTATCTTTTTCTTATTTGGGTGCCCTGCTTCCTGCTCCCAGGGCTCGCCCTCAGCCAGGCCCCCCAACCAGCCGACAGCACCTCTGAGTTTCAGCATGAAGACGTCGTCATCACAGGCACCCTTAAACCCGTTTCTGTCGCCCAAAGCCCTGTTAAAATAGACGTCATCACCTCCAGATACCTCCAGCAACAGCTCCCTGTGACCAACCTGATGGAAGGCATTTCCCTTTTACCCGGCTTGCAGGAAGTCAACGCCTGCGGGGTTTGCTACACCAACGCCATTTCCATCAACGGCCTGCCTGGCAGCTACACAGCTGTGCTCATCGACGGAATGCCGCTCTACGGCAGCCTGGCCTCTGTGTATGGCCTCAATGGCCTGCCCATCACGATCATCGAGCGGATCGAGGTGATCAAAGGGCCCAACTCCACCTTGTATGGCTCCGAGGCCATGGCCGGGGTGGTCAACGTAATCACGAAAAACCCTGCCACCCAGTCCCGTGTGGCAGTGGACCTGCTGGGAACCAGTCACGCAGAAGCTTTCCTGAACGCCAACCTGAGCCTTCCGCTGGGAGGCGGTTACCTGCTCACGGGGCTCAGCGGCACCTACATGAACCGCTACGAGGACGATAACCAGGACGGCTTCGGCGATCTCCCGGCCATGGATCGGTGGTCGTTGTTTGTCAAATGGCAGCGCCCTTTGCCGCAAAACAGAAAGCTGGTCATTGCTGCACGGCTCTTCAGCGAAGACCGCCGCAATGGCGTGGAAACCTTTGTGAGAGATCGAGGCTACCGCCAGCTCAGGGGCAGCCACCTGGTTTATGGCGAAAGCATCCTCACCAGGCGGGCCGAAATATTTGGCACATGGGAGCTGAGTCATGCTTTTCGCTGGGATTTTTCCGGCTCATGGCACCAGCAGGATAGCTACTACGGCGCCGACGCCTACGAAGCCCGCCAGGGCACGCTGTTCAGCAACCTGCTCTGGAGCCGGGTACTGGGCAGTCACGATTTGCTGATGGGACTTACCATTCGTGCACAGACCTACGACGACAACACCGTTGCCACCCAAACTGCCGGAGTTAACGCGCCTTCCCGCCAGTGGATTCCGGGCTGGTTTGTTCAGGACGAATGGACGCTGGGGCAACATTTTAGCATGATGCCGGGGTTGCGGATCGATCATTATGCCACTCACGGCCTGATTCCCTCACCCAGAATGAGCGTTAAGTGGCAACCCTCTCTGGTCCATACCTTCCGGGCAAACGCTGGCACCGGCTTTCGGATCGTGAACCTGTTTACTGAAGACCATGCCTTTGTAACCGGCCAGCGCGAGGTGCTGATTGAAGAGGAGCTAAAGCCAGAGCGATCGCTCACTGCCACCCTGAGCTGGCACTATCTTCCGGGCAGGCAGGGGCAATGGGGCAGCCTAGACCTGGACGCGCATTTCACCCATTTTACCAACAAAATCAACCCTGATTACGACAGCCCCGGCCTGATCAGGTATGCCAACTCTGATGGTTTCACCCAAAGCGTCGGGCTGAGCGGCCAATGGAGTTTCTCCAGCGGCAGGCTGGCCCTGCAATTGGGCGGAACCTGGATGGAAGTCACCGAAACCACCCCGGATGCCAGCGGAAAAAAATCGCGCCAGGCATTGCCGTTTGCGCCGAAATGGACAACGGTTTCAACCATACAATGGACCCTCCCGAAAGAGTGGCTGGTGGCTTACACGGGGCAACTGACTGGCCCTATGGCATTGCCAGAAGTATTTGACCTCGACGAAATGGGCGATTTGCAGGCGAGCCCGCGACCCACGAAATCAAAGCTATTCGGGCAGCACCACCTTCGGTGCAGCAAGCAGTGGGGCAGCCTGGAAGCTTCCTTCGGCGTTACGAACCTGCTGGATTTTCGCCAGCCAGTTACGCCGCTCAGCGGCTGGAATGACCCAAACGCCCAGCAGGGCTTTTCTCCCTGGTTCGATACAGCCTACTCCTACGCTCCCATTCACGGACGCGAGTGGTTTTTTGGCCTGCGCAAATCGATTCAGTGAGCGTCAGGGCGTGAGCTTTTGCACGTGGTGGTAACCGCGAAGCTCGCGGGAGACCACCCGAAGCAGGTAGGTTCCGGCTGGCAATTGCAGCTCGTCAAACAACAGGGTATTGGTTCCGGCTACGCCCTCCACAGTTTTGTGCACCCATTCCCTGCCTGCCATGTCGAAAATGCGCAGGTCAACGAAAGGATCGTCTTCGGAGAGGGTAAAGGATACAGTAAATCGGTCGTCGGTGAAGGGGCTTGGGAATGCATTAACGGCCATGGTGCTGGGCACAAGCGACAGTACACCAAGGCGGTCGATGGCTGTTTTTCTCACGAAGTTGCTTACCCGATAGGTGCCTCCGCCAAGGACTTCGAAGTCACTTTCAGGTTCGGCGCGGTGTGTGACCTGGAGATCTGATTCAATGGCACCGCGCAGGTCGCGCTCATGGTATCCCACTTCAACTGTGGCGTTGAGGCCTGTGTTGTTGGTGGGAAAAATTTCATAATAGCGTTCAATTTGCCCGGGAACCATGGCCTGTCCTGTGTTTCGATAAACGAGGGTGGGGCCCATGTTGGCATTTTTAGGCTGAACACTAATCCCCATGCCGCCGAAGCCCTGTGTTTGCCCCTGGCTGATGTTGCGCTCTGTGCCCACACGGCCCAGCACATAAGAAAAATCTCCTTCCTGGATAAATGCCGAACCGCCCAGCGCAATCGTGCCGGGGCTGGCCTGCAGCACTCCCTGCTGGAGCACCAGCCCTTCCTTGATGCCCATGTCCGTCATCAATTGAATGCTACCCCCGGTTTTTCTCACCACCATGTTTTCGACCACCCCGATGCTAAAGCCATCCACTTTTTGGTCGTTGTCGCCAACAAACATCAGAATACCTGTAGAGAAGACAGAGGGGTCTTTCCTCACCTCCACGCGGGTGTAGAAATCGCCCAGAATCTTGAGGCTGTCGCCTGCAATGGCTTTGCTCCCGCCGTTTTCGAAGCCAACATTGAGAAAGGTTTCAGCAGGAACAGGCTGGAAGCCGCTGGTTCCGTCAAAAATGAGCCAGTTTGTCGGGTGCGAAAGGAAATCGTAGGTGCCTCCGTTGGCCATGAGCTTCTCGTTGGAGCGCGGACCGTAACGGAGAATTCCCCGGTTGATCAAATGGCTGGAATTATCCTCGGCCACAAAACCAGCCCGCATCATGAAGGCATCCTGACCAGTCATGGTGTTAACGAGGGTATCGCCCGCTTCCATGAGAATGGTGGCTTCCATAAGCAGCTTACCTTCGCCAATGAGCGGGCCTTTCACGATGGCCTCTCCCTGCGGTATCTGCATCAGTCCTTCAACCTGCAGGCTGTCGAGGAAGCTGTAGCTGGAGCCTGTTTTGGTGGAAACGAAAGCTCCCTCCGGATAAATGACGATTGGTTTCTCAAAAGTAAAGGTACCGTTGCTCAGGCTGAAGGTGCCATCGACCTCGACCTTGCCGGTGATATTCACTGTTTGGCCATTGCCGTTTTCATTTAACAGCGAACCAGCCCCGACAACAATGTTGTTGAAATTACGGCGGCCAGCGTTGGTGTTCAGGTTGAGAATGGCCGAATCGGATACGACCAGGGTCCCCAATACATCCAGGTGCGCATTTTCCCAGTTGGCTGTACCAAAATTGACTGTCAGGTTTTCGGTCACTTCAAAAGCCCCAAACCTGGCTGTGCTTTGCCCTCCTACAAGGGCATTGCCCAGCAGCATGTTTTTTGCCCGGAACAAACCCTCTACTTCATCATCGTATACTTTTCCATACAAGAAAGCTGTTTCGCCAACCTCAATATTCGCTTTCCGTGGTTGAAGCTCCACATTCCAGTCAAGGATGAAATTGCCCAGGGTTTGGATACCTGCTTCCGGAATTCTGCGCTTGGGAAGATTCCGGGTGGGATCTGTCGGGAGGCGAAGATGCCAGTAGGTTCCCGCCCTCAGGTCGATGTCTCCTTTTTGATAGCGATACACGATGGTATTCGGGCTTACGCTGCAGTCCAGGGTTCCCACAGTGAGGAAAGGCGCATTGTTTTCCCAATACATCGTTCCCCGGTTCACAAACACGCTGCTCGAATCGAGGCCCACGAAGGTGGATTTTTCCACAAATACCAGCGAGTCGAGGTAGGAGGTGAGGCGGGTGTTGCGATCGATAAAATTGCGGTTGCGCAGCACGAGCGGGCTGCTTCCTGTGAGGGAGGGGTTTCCCTGAAAAATAGGCGCAAAGAGGGTAATGGTGTCGCTGTTGTTGTCGATCCCGCCGCGAAACACAGGGTAATCCAGTTTCACGCGGCCATAGTTCACAAGCTTGCCAGAGAAGTAAAGGGTGTCTCCGCCGGTATTGTCAAACAGGTAAGCGCCCGCTGCTACCTCCGTGCGGCCCAAATCTTTGGTACCACTTCTGGTGATCACGGTGAGGGTGTGGCCGGGGCTGATCAGGGTTTTGCCGGATACCCACATGTTGGCGTGGTGAATTTCCACTGACCCGCTGCTCACCTGCAGCTCTCCACTGATGTTGTACTGACCAAAAGCGTTGTTGCCACCGGTAAATTTGGCTCCCGACACATCCACTGTGTTGAATTGAAAGGTGCCTGTGCCGTCGCCGTCGAAAATTTCGCCGCGCAGCACGGCGTGGCCATAGCAGAGCAGCGAGGCCTTTGCGGGTTCAAATTTGGTATCGGCACCGATTTCGAAGCGGTGGTACACCTTCATCGTGTCGGTGGCAAAACCTATTTTCCGGATCGCTCCCGGCAGGCCGCCAAGCACATAGACATCGTAATAACTCCCCGGGCTAAGGCGCTGCCCCAGGTTGAGCTGCCGGTCGAAATAGACTACCGAGCCGGGGTAGTTGCCGTCAAACTCCCCGGTTTCCATTTGGATGTTGTCGGTTTGGTTGTGGAAAACACCCTTGTTAATGAAGGTAGAAGAAGCGTGAGCTCCGTTTGCTTTTCCCCGGTCATAGAAAAACAGCCCCCCGGTGCTGGAATTGGTGAAGACCGCTGCGGAGTCAAAATTGACCTGGTCTTTGATCCAAACGCGTTGTGATCCTGAGATCTCGGCATTGGTGCCCGAAATTTGAAGTTTGTTGATCCATGCGGTATCGCCTTCGTGCTGAAGGTGGCCGAAGAGCACACCGTATTTCCAATAGAAAGACCCGTTGTTGGTCACCAAACCAGAAAGCTCTACGCCCAAATCTGCGGAGGAATTAAAGGTGCCTCCGGCATCGATCACCAGGTCGCCAAATATCCTGGGGCCTTCGTTGTTGTTGATGGCCAGGGTGCTGCCACCCGGGATAGTAGTCACTCCAAAAATCTGCATGTTGGCGTGGCGTATATCAGCTTTCAGGCCATCGACAGTTAAATTGCCATTGATCAAATATTTCCCCCAGGCCTGTCCTGATCCTTCGATCAGGCCCCTGAGTACCACATCCTGAAAGGTGTTGGTACCGGCGGTAAATTTATCGCTGAAGCGCCCTTCGATTTGGGCCAGCCCGGTAACGGTAAAATTGAACTCTTTAGGTTCGAAGGTGGAGGTATCCTCCACAAAAAAATATTCTCCAACCGTGACATCCCCCACGAGAAAGCGCTTTCTAAAAAGGCTTACGCCATCTTTCTGAATGTGCAGCCGCGAATAGGTCCCCGGCGTAATTTGCTGGTCAGAGGCCATTCTGTAGATCACAACATTGCCCGCATGGGAAAAATCTACCGAGCCGGTAGTCATCAGCTCAAACTGATACAAGACATCGAGCTTGGTCTCGTTGCGAAAAACTGCGCCTGCACCCAGGCCATTCACATTGGCATTGCTAAGCCGAATTCCAGCGGTATTGGCATTGGTAAGGGTGATTCCCGCGCCAATCTCCAGTTTTTCCACCAATTCAATTACCCTGCTGCCCCCAATGGTCTGATTATTTGTCAAAAATTCCACCCGCCGAAACACAAGCGAGTCGCCGTGATTGGTGAGGCCGTTTTCAAACCGCACAATGCCGCCCGTTCCAAACGATAGCTCAAACCGCCCTTTTGAACCTGTTTGAAAGGTTGCGGGGCCGCGAAATGTGTTAATCCCTTCCCTCACCGCATCTTCAATACGGCCAAAGATGACAGTTTCCTGGGTGACAGTGAAGTCTGTTTTTCCTAAAAAGAGCTTCCCGTTGGTGTTGACCGTGAGGCGAAGCACTGTAGTAGCAGGCTGAATGTCGGGGATCGAGACCGTATGGCCAGCCATGATGAATACATGGTCATTCACTCCGGGAAGGGTTCCGCCCCAGGTGGCCGGACTGTTCCAGGCGCCGCTCCCTGCAGAACTGATGTTTGCCGACCAGGCCAAACCAGGAAACATAAGGCACAAAAGAATCAAGGGGATTGAGTTCTTCCGTCCAGACATAAGCAAAAAATAGGGTGATCGAAGAAAAAGGAAATCTGCAGTGAGCATTCAAACAAAGAGCTGAGGCCGGATTGCAGTATTCTGGCTATCACAATTTTCTACATTCTTACAAGGCGCTACAAGTTCATTTGTCTGAAAAGTCGGAACTGCCGCCTGATCGGTTCGGATCCTGGCCGGCGGCATACAATTCCTGGTAGAGACCACCTTCCCTGAGCAGGGTCTCGTGGGTTCCTCGCTGCACAATGGCACCCGCCTCCACAACCAGAATTTCGTCAGCCTGACGAATGGTGGACAGCCTGTGGGCAATCACAAGGGTAGTTCTGCCCTCCATGAGGCGGTCGAGTGCTTCCTGCACAAAGGCCTCAGAGGCTGTGTCGAGGTTGGAGGTGGCTTCGTCGAGAATGAGGATGTCGGGGTTGCGGAGCAACGCCCTGGCGATGGACAGGCGCTGGCGCTGCCCGCCTGAGAGCATGGTGCCGCGCTCGCCGATCACGGTGTCGTAACCATTCGGCAGCGCTTCGATGAAGCCATCGGCATGGGCCATGTTCGCCGCCTGCTTCACTTTTTCAAGGTCGGGACTTGGGTCGCCATAGGCAATGTTGGCCAGAATGGTGTCGTGAAACAAAATTCCTTCCTGCGACACGATGGCCATTTTTTGCCGCAGTTCCTTCAGACTCACTTCCCGCAGGTCCATGCCATCCACCTTGATGCTGCCTGCCACCGGGTCGTAAAAACGCGGAATCAGGTCGGCAATGGTAGATTTGCCACCGCCAGAAGGCCCCACGAGTGCCACAATTTTCCCTTTTTGCAAGGTAAACGAAATGCCTTTGAGCACCTCTTCTGTCCCGTAGGCAAATGTGACTTCTTCAAACCTGAGTTCCCGGTTGAATGCCGGAAAAGGCTTTGGCTGTGCCGGGTCGAGGATGTCGATGGGCTCGGCCATCAGCTCCTGCACCCGCTGGTAGGCCGCCATGCCCTTCTGGATCTTAGCCATACCATTGGAAATGAGCTTAATAGGGGCAAGAAGCTGCGAAAACAGCACCAGAAAACCGATGAACTCCGCCTTTCGGGGTGCTCCTGGGCCTTCGCTGAGGATCAGGCTGCCGGCGAAAAGCATGATGCCGCAAATGACCAGGATGCTGAGCCACTCGGTGATGGGAGAAGCCAGTTCGATCTGGCGGCGAATACCGATTTGCAAATTGGTATAGGTAGTGTTGCGGCGATGGTATTTTTCCCGCTCAAAATCCTCCCGCTGAAAGGCCTTCACGATGCGCATCCCGGCGATGAATTCATCCAGCACCGAGATCAGGTCGCCGAGCTGGCGCTGGCCTTCCTTCGCCTTTCGCTTCAAACTCCCGGAGATCAGATTAATGAAAAAGCCGGTGATGGGGAGAATGAGCAGAACAAAGAGCGTGAGCTGCCAGGAGAGAAAAAAGAGCGTTCCCAGGATGACGATCACGAGAATGGGCTCGCGGAGCAGAATCTGGACGGTGGAGACGACCGCCTCCTGGATCATTTCGACATCGGAAGTGAGGGTGCTGATGAGATTTCCTTTTCGGCTGGAGGCATAAAATTTCAGGCCAAGGCGGGAAAGATGGTCAAAGAGATCGTTGCGCATGCGCATGAGGATGCGCTGCTCCAGCGGAGCCATGGCCCAACCGGAAAGGTAGCGGGCGGCATTTTTGAGAAGGTTCAGCCCAAGCAGGCCGACACAAAAATATAGGAGCATCGGCAGCGGCCCATAGGCCCGGATGGCCATTTCCAACTGATAAAAGGCCCAGGCTTTGGCGGTGGAGGGGCTAAATCCCATGGACTCCGGCGGTGCAGGAGGAGCCTGGCCCATGTCGGTGTGAAAAAGGATTTCGAGAAAGGGAATGGCCGACAACAGGGTGGCCGTGCTGAACAAAGAATACACCAGCATCCCGATCAGGGCCAGGCCTCCCAAACGAAGGTCGGGACGTGCATAACCCAACACCTGCAAATAGCTTCTCATTTTGTACCTTTGTCCGAACAGAGCAAAGCTATATGGCCGACACCATTGTTCAAAAAAAACTAAGCAGACTGATTCAGGAGGAAATGGGGCAACTGCTCAGCAGGATGCAACAGGGAAAACTCACGGCCATCAGCACGGTGAGCCAGGTCAAAGTAACCCGCGACCTGAGCCTGGCCAAGATCTATATCAGCGTTTTTCCCGATGCCCAGCTAGAGGCGCAGGTAGGAGAAATGAACGAAAAAAACTGGGAGCTGCGCCATGCACTGGCGGGCCGCATTCGCAACAAGGTGCGAAAAATCCCGGAACTGCGTTTCTATGCCGACGACTCTTTCTCCGAAGCCTCCCGCATTAATAACCTAATCGATCAGTTGGACATCTTACCCGAATCCACCGACGAAGATTTCGCCTGATGCGCCTACCCTATTTCATCGCCAGGCGATATTTGTTCGCCAAAAAATCTTCCAACGCCATCAACGTCATCACCTGGGTGTCCATTTCGGGCATCGGCGTGGGCACTGCTGCCCTCATCATCGTGTTGTCGGTGTTCAATGGCCTCACCCAATTCATCGAAGACCTATACTCTTCTTTCGACCCCGACATCAAAATCACAGCTGCCCGCGGCCAAACCTTCGAACACAACGATAGTCTGCTCGCAATCATCCAGGCAGACCCCCAGGTGGAAGCAGCCACCTTCACCCTGGAAGGCAGGGTTTGGTTTGAATATGCCGACAACCAAACCTACGGAATCCTCAAAGGGCTTCCTGCCGACTACGACCGCATTAACCGACTGGACACGACCATTCTACTTGGCGACTACACCTTTGCCCCGGTAAACGGCGTGGCCCAGGCCGTGCTGGGCATTGGCCTGGCCAAATACCAGCTCAACACCAACCTCGAAAACGACATCGTGCCGATCAAGGTCTCCTACATCCCTCAGGGTTCGCGGATGAACCTGCCCACCAAAGACCTCAACACTGACGTGTTTTTTCCTGCGGGCTATTTTCAGGTTCAGAAAGAGTATGACGACCGCTATGTGCTCATGGACATTGACTTCGTCAGAACCCTGTTTCAGGCCGAAAACCAGATCAGTTCCTACGAAATCAAGCTCTTCAACCTCGACCACGCCGATCAGGTTAAATCCCGGCTCAGCGCGGCGCTCGGGGAAAGTTTTGAAATCAAAACATGGTATGAGCAGCATGAAACCCTGTATCGGGTAATGCGGAACGAAAAGTATGTCACCTTCCTGATTCTGGTGCTGATGATTGCCATTCTGGCCATCAACATCGTGGGCAGTCTCTCGATGATTGTGCTGGAAAAAACCCGCGACATCGCCGTGCTGCAGTCGATGGGCGGCACGCGGTCGCTGATTCGCCAGATTTTCATGGGGGAAGGCTTGCTGGTGGGGACCATTGGCGGGGCGATCGGGCTGGGCATTGCCTTCGGGTTTGCTCTGCTTCAAATGCAGTTTGGCATAGTAGAACTACACCAGGGGGTTCTGCTCCCCATGAAGTTACGGGCCTCTGATTTTATCCTCGTTTCCCTCGCGGTGCTGTGCCTGTCATTTCTGGCCTCCATTTATCCTTCCCGCAGCGCGGCGTCCATTACGGTAGTAGAGGGATTAAGGCAGTAGCAACAGGCATTGAAACCCATTCCAGGGAAGTAATTTCCTGCAGCAATGCGGCATGGAAAAGTGGAGGAGCTGCATTCCTGGCATATTCTCCGAATCCAGGTTCAGCTCCTGCTGCGGAGCGTGTTAGCCTTTCAGCCTGGAAGTCTTAACTGCCGGAAGCATTTTTGTTGGCTTCACCGAATTTTTTGGTGGCCTCATCCACCAGCTCGCTCACATAGGCCTGGTTTTCCTTCGTGGGAGGCAGGCCCAGCATGGACAGGTAATCCGACTTTTTGATCTCCCGGCGACTCCGGTTGTGCTCCATCACTTTGAGGATGATGCTGATCTCGTAACGGCGAATCAGGTCGTCGGGGGTTTGGATTGCCTTGTTCAGGATCATCTTTCGCGCCCGCACGGGACGGCCATCCTCGCGGTTGTTTTCGGTCCAGAGCATCCCCGACTGAAAAAGGATCATAAAGTATTTCGACAGCTCGGTAGCAGAAAAATCGGTAAACTCCGGAATCGACTGCGTGGACTCAAAAATGTCATTTTGCGAAAATGCCCCATTCTTCATGAACTCAAACATGCCCCGCAAGGTAGCACGACGGCGCTCGGGGTCCAGTTCAAAGCGGTAGCGCTTGAGGCCCGACAACCTCACCCAGTCGATGGTGCGGCTGGCCTGGCCCAAAGCGGAAGATTTTGTATTGCCTTCGGCCTTTGCCTCCAGCGGAACAACGGTCATGTCGCCGCCGTCGGGGTTCAGGTCCACCCGAAGGTCTTTGGAAAAATGGCGGATCAGATCAACGAATCGCTGGAAGCCGTAGTCGCTTTCGTCGAAAGTGGCAGAAATGTTGCGGCGAAGGAGAATCTTGAGTTCGGAGCCTTTGATGCCCTCCGGGCGCTCCTGGAGCAATTCGCGCAGGGTTTTGTGGAGAAGCTCCATCTTGGATTCGCCCCGCTCATCCTCCCCTTTGATTCCGGCTTCCTGAAAATAGGTATTGGTAAGGGATTCATAACGAATGAAGCGATCGGTGAGCTGCGCGAGGTCTTCGCTGGCGCTTCGGGCAGGGGAAATGCCCACCACCTGCCGGCCATGGCGGCGCAGCATTTTGAGCACGTGAATAAAATCGCGGTCGCCTGAAACGATGATAAAGGTCTGGATATCAGGGAAGGTGAAAATGCTCTCGGTGATGTCCACGGCCATTTTGATATCTACCGCATTTTTAAAACCTCCACCGCCCATTTTTCCCATCACATGCACCAGGTCAATGCCAAGTTTGTAGAGGTCGAGCTGGTACTGGTTGTAGAGCTTGTTGCGCCAGTCGGCATAGGCGTGGGATTGCACCACGCGGCCATATTCTTCGGCGAGGCGAACGATGGGCTCGCAGTCCACATCTTCCTCATGGCTCCACTTGCGGTCGCCTTTATCGGGCTGAAGGCCGCTGGTCAGGTTTTCAAAATCGATGAAAATGGCGACTTGCTGATGGCTAATTTCCATGTGTGATGGATCGGTAAGGAGGCTAAATTAACAAACTGGCTGAGACCTGGGAAACATCCTGCTGGTCGAATTGCGAATGAACCGAATATCTGAGAAACGGCAAGGTGGATTTTGGTGAAACGAAGGCCCAAATCGAAGGTTCTCCCCTGAGAAGATCCAGTGAAACCTCCTTACCTTTGGCCAACAAGCCCTTTTCCGCATGAGCAAAACCACCGAATCTGCCTCCGCCTACCAGCATTTGGAGCAAATGAGCACCATGGACCTGCTTACGAACATCAACCGGGAAGATCACCTGGTGCCGCAGGTGATCCGGGGAATTTTGCCCGACATCGCCAGTTGCGTCGAAGCCGTGGTTGTTGCCATGGCCAATGGCGGGCGCTTGTTTTACCTCGGCAGCGGCACGAGTGGCCGCCTCGGCGTGGTGGACGCCTCAGAATGCCCTCCGACCTACGGCGTGCCTCATGGTTGGGTGGTAGGCATCATTGCCGGTGGCGACGGCGCGATCCGCAAGGCGGTGGAATTTGCCGAAGACGACCGCGAACAGGGCTGGAAGGATCTGGAGGCTTATCAGGTGAATGAGCGGGATGTGGTGATTGGCATCACAGCGAGCGGTTCGACGCCCTACGTGCTGGGCGCCATGGCTGCATGCAGGGAAAAAGGCATCAAAACCGGCGGCATCACCTGCAACGCAGGCAGCCCGCTGGCAAAGGCCGTTGATTTTCCCATGGTGGCTGTGGTAGGCCCCGAATTTGTGACGGGCTCTACCCGCATGAAGGCGGGCACCGCCCAAAAACTGATCCTGAACATGATTTCCACTTCCGTCATGATCCGGCTGGGAAGGGTGAAAGGAAACAACATGGTGGACATGCAGCTCAGCAACGACAAGCTCGTGGATCGCGGCACCCGCATGGTGATGGCCGATACCAGCCTGGACTATGACGCTGCCCGGGCCCTGCTCCTTCAGGCAGGCAGTGTGCGCGAGGCAGTGCGTCTCTTCGCCGACAGGCAGTAGCAGCACCCAGGGTGGGAAACCTGCCAAACGGGCAGGCCGAAGGAAAAGCTTGTAGCTGTTCGGAGATTTTCCCATCTTGATTTTCTATGCTGACAGAACAATTCCTTCGACATGGCCGCAGCCAGAAGAATTTCTCCCCCCATACCCTGGAGGCATATGAGCATGATTTAAAGGAATTGGAAGGCTGGCTGGCGGTCCAGATGCCGCCAGCTTCACTGGAGGATCCAGATGCCGTGGCACAGATTACCCACAAGCAACTGAGAAACTGGCTCGCCTCCCTGATGAAGCAGGGCTTGTCGCCACGCAGCGTTTCGCGCAAGCTCGCATCTGCCAAATCATTCTTTCGCTACCTCCACCACCAGCAGATTCTGGCCGCAAATCCTGCAGAAAAAGTCCGGACACCCGCATTTTCCAAAAAGCTTCCAGCCTTTGTGCCCGTCAGGGAAATGAACACTTTGTTGGAAAACATCCCCTTTCCTGATGATTTTGAGGGGAAGCGGGACCGCTGCCTTCTGGAGTTGCTGTATGGTTGCGGCTTGCGGCGTGCCGAGGTGATCGACCTTCGGGTGGAGGAAATCGACTTTTTTCAGCAGCAGGTGAAGGTTCGGGGCAAAGGAAACAAGGAGCGGCTGGTGCCATTCGGGAAAGCCGTGCGGGCTGCCATGGAATCCTATGCCGATGCGAGAAATCAACTTCCTGTGAGAGAAAAATCCTCTTTTTTCCTCCTGAAAAATGGCAAATCTGTGTATCCTGCCCTCGTGCAGCGCGTAGTCAAGAGGTACTTAAGCCTGATCGATGCTCCTCAACAGAAAAGCCCTCACGTTCTCCGCCACAGTTATGCAACTCACCTGCTTGACAGCGGGGCAGATCTTCCCTCCATCAAAGAATTGCTCGGGCACAGCAGCCTGGCTGCAACCCAGGTCTATACCCACCACACCTTAAGCAAACTCAAGCGCATTCACAACCAGGCGCATCCACGGGCTGAAGAGCCCTCCGGGAATCAACCTTCCCCTTTTCCTTCGGACATTTAATCTTTCATTTATGAAACTTACCATTCAATCCATCCATTTCGATGCAGCCGATCATCTCAAAGAGTATGTCCAGCGCAAAGCTGACAAGCTGGACAGTTACTACGACCGGATCACTGACGGCGAGGTGGTGCTCAAGCTGCAGAATGAAGTAAAAGGATCCAACAAACTGGTTGAGGTGCATGTGCGCGTTCCTGGCGACACCCTGATTGCCAGCGAAAGCGGTACCAAGTTTGAGGAGGCCATGGACCTTGTGGTGGACAAGCTCAAGACCCAGATCACCAAATACAAAGAGCGGCAGCAAGCCCGCGCCTGACGAACAGTGCGGCCTACCGTGTCGGGGCAGGAAATCCTCCTGCCCCGATTTTTTTTTCGCCCCACAGCAGGTAGTTGATTCGAAAACGATTGCAAGGGCGTAGTTTTGAAAAGCAAACAGACCGCGTAATTTTAGGCAGAGAAACAGGTACCCAGGCATTCGCCTTTCTGTTTCGCCAGCCCGCCATGACCAAACTACGCACCGCTGGCACCCCTTTCGACCATTCCACTACTCACCCCTGGACTTTTCTGACATGAAACCCTCTTCCGCTCTTCTCCTTGGCTTTGTGCTGCTCGGCCTTGCAGCCTTTATCTATGCCTGTGCAGGCAAAACCACCACGGCAGTGGTGGAACAGATCCCCCTGGAAAAACCACGTGTACCAGACTGGGCTGCCAGCGCCAACATTTATGAGGTCAACCTTCGCCATTACACTCAGGAAGGCACTTTTGCCTCTTTTGAGTCGCATTTGCCCCGCCTCAAAGACATGGGCGTTGACATCCTTTGGTTCATGCCCATTCAGCCGGTGTCGGTCAAAAACCGCAAAGGCGAACTCGGCAGCCCCTATGCCGTTGGCGATTACCTCGCCACCAACCCCGACTACGGCACCATGGAAGAATTTAAGCACCTGGTGAAGGCCATCCACGATGCTGGTATGCATTGCATCATCGACTGGGTGCCCAACCATACTGGCTGGGACAACCCCTGGATCACAGAGCATCCGGAATGGTACACCCAGGATTCGGCTGGTAACATCATCGACCCTATCGACTACAACACAGGAAAATCCTGGGGCTGGACAGACGTGGCCGACCTTAACTTCGACAACCAGGAAATGCGCCTGGCCATGATCGATGCGATGAAGTTTTGGGTGCGCGAAACCGGCATTGACGGCTTCCGGGTGGATGTTGCCCACGGCGTTCCCGTTGATTTCTGGGACCAGTGGAGCGATTCGCTCTATGCCATGGGCCCGCTGTTCATGCTCGCCGAGGCCGAAGTGCCCGCCATTCGCAACAACGGCGCTTTCGTGATGGACTATGCCTGGGAACTGCATCACATCCTCAATGAAATCGCCAAATCGCAGGGTGCTAACCGCGACGCTGCAGCCAAGCTCGTGCAGGGCAACCTCATTGAAAACGATGCTTCCGCCCCCGTGGAAAAGAAAACCGCCCTCGACATTGACCGCACCCTGGCCAAAAAAGCAGAGCTCTACCAGAAGGGCTATTTCATGAATTTCACCTCCAACCACGACGAAAACTCCTGGTCGGGCACCGAATTCCAGCGCATGGGCGACGGCCACAAAGCCTTTGCCGTGCTGTGTGCCACCATGGAAGGCATGCCCCTAATTTACACCGGGATGGAGGACGCTATGGACAAGCAGCTTGAGTTCTTCCAGCGCGATGTGATCCAGTGGAAAGATTTCAGCTATGCACCTTTCTACAAGTCCCTCTTTGGGCTGAAACACCGCAACAAGGCCCTCTGGAACGGCGAAGCCGGCGGCCCGATGGTGAAAATCCTCTCCGGCAACGACGAGAACATCTATGCCTTTAGCCGGGAAAAAGACGGAGCTAAGGTGGTGGTGATCATCAACCTCTCGGCCCAGCCACAGACCTTCACCCTCCAGGGCGACAAAGTAGCAGGAACCTACACCGAGCTCTTTGCCGGCACCGAAACAACCCTGGAAGCAGGGAAAGAAATGAACCTTGGCGCCTGGGAATACCTGGTGCTGGAAGCGAAATAAGGACCAGATCCTGTGTGTACCGGCTGCCACATTTTCCTTTGGGAAGGTGTGGCAGTTGAGTTAATTTAGCCGAAACCGATGGTTAAATGAATTTTAATCCGTGGAGTATCTATTCCTTTTAAGAGGATAAGCAATCATAATTCTCGAATTCTAATCTTAATAGTTTCTCCCTTGTTTTCTGCAACGATAAAAAAAGGGTGGTTCAAATCAGGATTTAGTGAAAAAACAGCACTCAAAGTGTTAATATGCACAATCCAGTTATAATGGCCTGGACGAAGAAAAATCACACTAACTAAAGGAGTATTATTTCTAAACATGAGTGTACCAAAGTCACTATCCTGAGTAATAATAACTAGTCCTTCTTTTTCAGCAAGAGCCAAGAGCTCAATATCTTTTGCACCAAACAAACCCTCTTCCTTGACGTCCTTGACGGTAATAAATTGGTGTCGAAGCCAACCAACCGCTTCTTGATCAATATTTTCGTCGGAAAGAAATTTGTACTCAGAAAGCAACATTGGTCTTCTTAACCTCAATTACAACCTCATTTTGGATAAACCGAGCCGCATATTGAATTGCTTCTAGCACAATTTCTTCATTGAGCATAGGGTGTTTATTAGCAATCTGTGACGGACTGGCTCCGCTGGCAAGCCATTCCATAATTAAAGAGATGCTTACGCGGGTTCCACGCACCACTGGCTTTCCGCCTAAAATTTCAGGGTCTGAGTGAATGTGCTTAAATTCTACCATGACTCAATTTACGAAAAAAAGGATTGGATAGCTAAAGCCATTTTTGCAGAATATTATGTCCATGGAATCTCACTATTCACAACAATGTTTCTCTCAGGTATTTCTCCTGCCCCCGCCGGCTGCCCTCTTCACCTCATACTTCTTTGTCGCATACAAAAACCCAAACGCCTCACCGGGCCATTTGCCGAGGTGCTTGTGATGCTTTTTGTGAGCGCGGATCAGGCGAAGAAGGTAGGGGTTGCCGAATTGATACCTGACCTTGATTCTCCGGTGAATGATCACGTCGTGGAGCCAGAAATACAGCACCCCGTAGGCTGCGATGCCAATGCCGACATACAAGTGCCAGCTAAGAGCCTTCATGCCGCCTACCACGAGCGTTCCTGACAGCACCCCATATGCCAGGGCCACAAGGTCGTTCCATTCCCACCACGATTCCTGAGGCTCATGATGGGTCCGGTGCAAAAACCAAAGCGGGCCGTGAAGCAGGTATTTGTGCATCCACCAGGCCCAGGCCTCCATCAGCAGGATGGTGGCGAAACAAAGCAACAAGCCAAGCCAAACGGGAATCATAGCCGGATCTATCTTCAGAAAGCAGTGCGGCACAGACGCCAACTGCATCTGAGCGCCCAACTTACCGCCTTCCGGGCAGAATTGTTTCCAGACGAAAGAATTTTTCAGGACTCTTCCTTCACCCTCTCCACTGCAACCTCGGGCAAAATGCGTTCCTGGCAAATGCTGTCGGGGAGGTTTTGCATCACCTCCTCCAGGCGCAGAAAGGAGGCGAGGGCGATTTGGGAATAGTTTTGGGAGGCGTTTTTGAAGCCGCCCACCTCTGTGGTCCACACTTGCCTCATCAGTTCTACCCCACCCTGAACAGGCTGAATTTTCGCCAGCACGCTTTCTACATTGCCCGCACCGGCGTGGTAGGCATGAAGCACCAGCAACCGGAACCAGAGATCCGTTTCGGAGAAGGCCAGGTTCCGCTTGCGAAGCATGCCGCGGACCTGGGGCAGGCACCTGCGGCGAATGAGCTCGGAGGCAGCGTAGGCAGCCCGGCTGAAGTCCTCCCGCTCATCGAGCGAGTCACTCACTATCAGGCCATATTCTTCAGCCACCGTTTTCATCAGTTGAAAAGACCCGTAGGCCCCCACCGGCGACATGTGGAGTTGCCCGGGGCTTTCAATCAGCAGAATGGCCTGGGCAAACCAGGGATCCACCCCATTTTCCTGAAACGCCTGAATGCCTTTGCCTATGCCTGGAAGGGCCATTTCAAACTGATAATAGTGATTTTTTCCGGCGGTTGCATAAATCGGCGTTTCCGGCCCAAGGCCGTGAGCCAGCCGCACACTGTCGCGAAACATCGCCTGGGCAGTGTCGCCCATCGATTCCCAGGCCCACAGCGGCATGGTGCCGAGAATGGTCCTGCTCGAAGCAATTGAAACGATCACCGTATCTTTTGACAAGGCCATAATGCGCTTCCAGAAACGAATCTGGGGAAGGGTATCCCATTGTTCGCTGTGAAGAGAGGTATCCCAGAGCACCTGGAGGCAGGACCAGTCGGGGGCGTAGAGGTCAAATGCCAGCATGGCCTCTGAGCTGTCCCATGGCTGGCTGAGGCTCCAGCAAACATCGAGCAGGCTGTCGTTGGACAAAATGGTGGCTTCCAGGTGATTAGGCAGAAGAGCGAGCGCGTCGCTGCTTTGTCCATGAGCCGATAGCTGCCGCGAAGCAACCCCGGCCATGGCCAGCGTGCCCAGGCCTAGCAGGATCAAAATCGTCCAGCGGGCAGGCCTGGAACCGGGAAATAGGGAAGCACGCACAACGGAGAGGATGAAAGGATGG
The DNA here is from genome assembly GCA_041741415.1 of Bacteroidia bacterium. GTDB lineage: Bacteria > Bacteroidota > Bacteroidia > J057 > J057 > JANQTF01. The sequence continues at coordinate 270,409 of JBGSKC010000051.1, forward strand.
AAGGGAGGAATCAGACTGATGTTCCGAATTAAACGGGGAATTTCCTCGCCTGGCTGCACGATCGGTCAAAGGTGAATGGCCAATGGAAATGCAGGGATTTTGCAGGAAAATTTCTCCCGAAATCCTTTGCAGAAATTGATCCAAAATCGAGGGAGAGGCAGGTGGAAAAGTCCTAATTTTCTTTCCCCTTTTCCAACATTTCTTGCCAGAGCAATTTCACTCCCCGATGTACGACCCACTACTCTACGTGCCGCTCCAGGAGCGGACTGCGAGCATGCGCAACGCTGACCCCAAAACATTTGCCGATCCCTTTCTCTTTCGCTTCCACGCCAACATTCACCGGATTCACCAGCTTTTCTACCGCCTGTATGGTGGCAGATCGGACTGTGAGCGCCAGTTTTGGGGATTGGTCGAAGACCTGATCGAAGCCTTTGCCGGGCGGCCCGAAGCCCTCAAGGCCCTTGACCGCGACCGCGAGGCCCGGCCAAACTGGCTCATGAGTGAAAAATGGGTGGGCATGATGCTCTACGTAGACCGCTTTGCCGGCACCTTGCGGGATCTGGAAAACAAGCTTGATTATCTGCAGGAGCTTGGCGTCAATTGGGTGCACCTCATGCCACTGCTTCAATCGCCTCCCGGCTCCAACGACGGTGGCTATGCCGTGAGCAACTACCGCGAAGTGGATCCCCGCTTCGGCAGCCTCGACGACCTGCGGCGGATCGCAGACCTGCTCCACAACAGGGGCATGTTGCTCACCCTCGATCTGGTGATGAACCACACCTCCGATCAGCACGAATGGGCCTTGCAGGCGCTTCAAGGGAGCAAGCAGCATCAGGATTATTTCTATTTCTACCCGGACCGCAACATTCCCGATCAATTCGAAGCCAGCCTTCCCGAAATTTTCCCTCACAGTGCCCCTGGCAATTTCACCTACCTGCCCGAGCTGCACCAGTGGGTGATGACCGTGTTTCATGGATACCAGTGGGATCTGAACTACACCAACCCTACTGTTTTTCGGGAAATGACCAAGGTGTTGTTGTTTTTGGCTAATCAGGGGGTAGACATTCTTCGACTTGATGCTGTGGCCTTTACCTGGAAGCGCCTGGGCACCACGTCCCAAAATTTGCCGGAAGCACACATCATTCTGCAACTGATGAAAGCCTGTGCCCAGGTCGTTACGCCGGGAACAGCCTTCATTGCAGAGGCCATTGTGGCTCCGCAAGAGGTAATCAAATACTTTGGAGAAGGGGAAGCCTGGGGCCGGGAATGCGAAATTGCCTACCATGCCACCTTCATGGCCCTAATGTGGGATGCCCTGGCCACCCAACACACAGGCCTGCTCAAAAAAGGTTTGTGGAGCATGCCAGGCAAGCCACCCCGCAATACCTGGATCAATTACCTGCGCTGCCACGACGATATCGGGCTGGGGTTCGACGAACGCCACCTTTACGAGCTTGGGAAAGACCCTTATGCCCACAAACGCTTTCTGGTGGACTATTACTCCGGGCACTTCCCGGGCTCCCTGGCCGCAGGAGCGCCATTTGGCTCCAACCCCAAAACGGGAGATGCCCGCATCTCAGGCTCCCTGGCTTCCCTCACAGGACTGGAAAAAGCTGCGGCCCGGCACCTTGCGGATCAAATGGAGCAAAGCCTCCAAAAAGCCCTGATGATGCACGGCGTGATCCTCGCTTATGGCGGACTCCCTTTGCTGTATTATGGCGACGAGCTGGCCACAACCAACCAATATGATTACCTCCAAAACCCGGATCAATCCTACGACAACCGCTGGATGCACCGGCCCATAATTGACTGGGAGAAGGCGGCACGCCGAAACGTGGAAGGCACCACTGAGCATAGGATGTTTCAGGGGTTGAGAAAGCTGATATTGCTCAGAAAAGCTTCTCCGGAGCTGGCCGACATGAACTCCACAAGCGTTGAGGACCCGGGCAACGACCACCTGTTTGCATTCCTGCGCTGGAACCAGCAGGGTGCAAGAACCATGGTGGTGGCAAATTTTTCGGAGCATTCTCAGCAACTTGGCCCGGAACTGGCCTGGCGTTGCGGCATGGATCCCTTTAGGTTGTGGGACAAAATCAGTGCGCAGCAGCCTGAGCTCAAAGAAGGAAAATTAACCGTGCCACCACTTACTTGCCTGTGGCTAAGTGAAAAGCCCACTTTTGAGGCTTTTCAGGAGGCTGAAGAGATGAAGATCCTCCGGCAAGATTTCGCATGGGGCACTGCATGAGTCAGGAAAGAGAAGCCAAAGAATAAACTGATAATTTCCACTGTCGCCCAAGAGAATTTTCGGCGGGATGCAGTCTGTTTTCCGCCAAATCTCTATCTTTCCAGCATGGAAGCCATTTTACTTAACACATATCTTACCCGGCTTCCCATGTGATGAGAATCATGGCAAAGATAATTCTCGTTTCTAACCTCGACCCCATTACCTCCGAGGACGATCTGTTCAACTTGTTTGCGGATTTCGGGGAAGTTGAATCTGCCATCATCCGCGATGAGCCTGACCCTGATAAGGATACCTTCACGGCAGAAATCGTCATGGAATATGAGTCAGAGGCTGAGGATGCTGTCCGTGAATTAAATGGAGAGCAAATAGATGGCCGATGGCTGTATGTCCGCTTTCAGGAGCAGGACAAGAAAAAATCGAAGTCGATTCTGGAAGAGGAGGAGGAACTCAACTCCGGCAAATCCGGCAAAACCTTCGAAGTCATTCAGCGCAAGAAAAAGCTCAAAGGCTAGCTCCCAATGCAGCCAGCCTTTGCCTGAGGAGCCACTTTGTGTGGTTCCTGAATCCTTTTGTTTCCTTTTTTTGAAGGTGTTTCTTTATTCGGTCATTCCCAGATGGAGAATGCGGCTTCCCGTTTGGTTAATGGGATTGACGCTGCGGCCCACAACCACCCCGGATTCAGGGGCGAAGTACCGGCGCTTAATGTCGCCAAACATGTTTCGCACAATCGCGATTTCATCCCCGGCCTTGACCCAATCTGTGGTTTTGGGAAACACCTCCAGCACCCCGCCATAGTCGGTATACATCCAGTATGACCGCTGGCACCGGATGGCGACTTCCTCTGGTGGCACAATGGGATTGGCGATCATGCGGAGATAGCTCATCACGTTGAGCGCCCCGGTAATGGCAGATTTGATCATGCCCCGCTGAAATTTGTTTGGGTCTCCTGCTTCCACCGTGATGGCATGGATCCCTAACGAAGAAGCCGCGCTGCGCAAAGTGCCATCTCCCCCTGCATTGCTCACGATGATCTCTGCGTTCTGCAATTCGGCCATACGGGCCGTGATGGGGTTGGTCATGTCGGCCCGGATGTAGTAGGAATTCACCCGCCCAAAGCTGGCTGTGTGAACATCGATCAGGTATTCCATTGGCTGGATCAACCGCTCAATCACCCTGTGGGCATACACCTGACTCATGGTACCCTTGGGGTTTCCCGGCATGAGCCTGTTGAGGTCGTGACCATCGTTGAAAAAGCGCTGATTCATCAAAAAACCCGGAACGTTCACAACGGGAATGCCCACCAGTGTGCCAGCCAGGTTTTCCAGATTGATGGACTGAAACACTTTTTGCACCACGGGAACGCCATTCAGTTCGTTGCCATGAATTGCGGCAGTGATGCCCAGAACCGGTCCTGGGCTGAATCCTTTTGCCACCAGCACCGGCACCAGCACCGGCTGGCCCATGCCCGATGAAACTACCCTCACCCAAAACCGGCTCACTGCGCCTTCAGGGCAATCTTTCAGGTCGAGGCGTTTGACAAAGGGAACATTCGCCTCAAATATTTCAGCATCCTTCATATCATAATTTCCTTGATCAGGGCATCGTCGGGGTTGAGCGACTTAAACAAGCGCTGTCGAAACTGCCCTTTCTGGTTGACCAATTGCTGGGCCATTTTGTCGATGGCCACCATTGACAACACGGTTTGAATGTAAGCATCAATCAAATCATCTACAGAAACGCCCAGCTTGTTAAAATCCCTCCTGTCCATCATCAGCAGGCGGCTGGCGTCTGTGGAAAAGGTGCCATCGTGATTATCGATGGAAAGATTCGTGCCGAGCATATCCCAGGAATCCGTCCCCTTGGTGAGGGTATCTGCTAACGGGCTGCGGGCTTGCCTGGCATACACAGACACAGGCATGAGGCCCTGCGGAGTGTGGTGAACCATCATCCTGATATCGGCGACATAGGTTTCCTGGCGGGAGTTGGGCATGGTTCCTACATGGTAGAAGGTGCCCTTGCTGGTTTGGGAGCTCCACCGATAATTCCCAACGAGGCTTTGAATGATGAAGAGGTCGTAGGTAAAATCCCGCTTCAGAAAGGCTTCGAACTCCTCGGGCTGGACGATAGTAAACACACCCTGGCCGGCATTGGCATAGGGCACCTTGATCACCGCTTGCCCGCCGAATTTTGCCAGATAAAGGCTGAGCTGGTTTTTTCGCACATCCCAGATCGTTTCTGGAGTGAGAATAGACAAGCCACTGCCATTGAGATCTGCATTAAAAAAATCGTAAGCTTTGGCGGCAACCATTTTATTCCGCCCTCCTGCCAGGCAAGCAAGAATTGGGTTAAGAATGAGGGTTTTGGTGTGGACGGGAATTCGGCTCCAGGGCTTTTGGGTAACGTATCGAAATGCAGCACGCATGGGCTTCCATTCCTCATTCACCACCCTCACCTCCAAAATCCCGTCGTTGAAGCGGGCAGGAGGATCTTCGTCATGCTCGAAGAATGGCACAAAAAAAACAGGCTCCTGAAAATGGTCGGCCATGGCGGCAGCATAGCCCGAGGCCTCCATGGGGTTTTTGTCGTAAAGCACGGCCAAACCGCCATTGAGCTTGGGGCGACGCGCCCGGAGGACCGGGGCAAAGGTCTGGGCAATATAGGCCCTGTATCCACCCTGCTCCTGGCCTTCGTCAAGCAGCGGCATTGATTTTTGGCCCGATGGGCAGGAGTTGGTCTCGATCACGACCATTTTGCGGTTGCCCTGGCTGTCGGTGACATGAAACAAATCGGCCCCGGCATGCAGCAAATACTTGGGTTCATAGGCCAGCACCTCGCGCAGCGCAGATTCTTTCACCTGAGGGTGGAGATGGCAGTATCTGGTAACGATGGCTGAGGGCTTCATCCGAAGGAAAAATGCCACCATGGAGTGCATCTGGGCATTCTGAGCCTTGGGGTACCAGTGTTTGGTGGGATCAAAACTGCCTGGTTCAAAAAGTGAGACCACTGGGGGCTGATACCGTTTCATGCCGAAGGGGAAAGATTTGACGAAATCAACAGCGGATTTACCACTGGTCAAAGGAATCTACATATTAATTTTTCTGCCATCCATTATTCGGTTTTCCTCATAATTCTTGGCATTTTTCTTGGCGTTTTCTTTTTGCTAACCGGAACCCATGAACCCCTCCCCTGTTGAAGTCATTTTGGGCGAAGACAACCCTGCCGACGCCCGGCTCATTGGCCTTTGCCTGGAGGGATTGAGAGATCCACTCAGTGCACAGTGCTACCCAAGCGGCCGAAAGCTTGTTCAGTACCTCGAGGCCCGGCCCGCCTCTGCCGGGCCGATGATTCTATTCCTGGATTTTTTCCTCCGCGAAATCGAAGGCCCTAAAGTGCTCTCCTGGCTTCGCCAGCAGCCCCAATTCGCCAACACCCCTGTGATCATGATGTCAGGATCCTACCTCGAAGAGGTGATGGTGCGCAGCTATGAGTTTGGAGGAAATTATTTTCTCGAAAAATCAACCGATCCCGACAAATTTTTCGCTGAAATTAAGGGTATTCTGGGCTATCTCCTCAAAGTCAACGCTGCCAGGGAGCCCGCCTGATTGTTTACCCAACAGCACCCCCTCATGCCCAGGACACACAACCTGTCTCTCATCGCCGCTGTTTCCACCAACCAGGTCATAGGGCTGAACAACCGCCTTCCCTGGCATTTGCCCGACGACTGGGCTTTTTTTAAACAGATCACAGCAGGTTGCCCCTTCATCATGGGCCGCAAAAGTGCTGAAGCCGGGGATGCTCTTTGGAGTGAGGTGGAAAACGTCATCCTCAGTTCCCAAACCCGGCTGGAATTGCCATTCCAGCACCGGATCGCCCCTTCCCTGGACGAGGCCATTCGTTCCCTTGCCCACTGGGAAACGGTATTTGTGCTCGGCGGGCAGCAAGTGTTTGAACAGACCATGCCCCTGGCCCGACGGATGGTGCTCACGCACGTGGAAGGGATGTTTGAAGGAGATGCTTTTTTTCCGCCGTTTTCGGAGGAGGAATGGGAAATATCCAGCACGCCCACCGTAAACAAGGGCCCGGGCAACAGCCATCCCTTTCGCATCCACATCTGGGCCCGCAGGCCCGCCAACGCCCTTCAGCCATGACCATAACAGCAGAAAGCTGGGCACACCTGATGGAACTGCTTTTCCATCAATCCTGGGCCGAGCCCCTCAACCGATACCGGTCGCCTTTTGTCTATCGCGGTCTTTCTGACCAGCAATATGAGCTCAGCACGACCCTCAACAGGCTGGGGGAGTCGCACCTTGAGCGGCATTTGCTGCGAAATTTTATCAAATACTCGAAAGAAAACCAGCAGGGCCGCAGCCTCTGGAACTGGCTGGCCCTGGCCCAGCACCATGGCTTGCCTACCCGCTTGCTGGACTGGACCTACTCCCCGCTCGTGGCGCTGCACTTTGCAGTGGCCAATTTCGAGAAATTCGATCTCGATGGCGTGATCTGGGCTGTCAATTATGTTGACTCCATGAAGTCACTGCCCAATTCGCTTAAAGCCATCATCGAAAATGAGGGCTCTCATGTATTTACAGCCGAAATGCTGGAGCGGAAAGTAGCCTCCCTGCAAGACCTGGAACAGCTGAAAGAAGGCGATTACGCCATCTTCTTCGAGCCGCCTTCCCTCGACGAGCGCATCGTGAACCAGTATGCCCTTTTTTCCATGATGTCGAACCCAAATGTGCAGATGAGCGACTGGATTGAGAAGACAGAGGTGGAGTATTTCCGGATTGTACTACCTGGCTCACTGAAATGGGAAATCCGCGACAAGCTCGACCAGTCCAACATCAACGAGCGGGTGCTCTTTCCGGGATTGGACGGGCTGGCCATCTGGCTGAAGCGGCACTACCTGGACATCCGGGGGAGGTAAAGGGTCATGGTTCGGCGACGGGCCAGGGCCCTGCTCACCATGACAGTGGCGACGGGCCAGGGCCCTGTTCACCATGACAGAAGGGCCAGGGCCCTGCTCATTATAACTGGGGGAGGTCGAAAGAATCCGGTAAAAAAGCATTTGAAGATCGCTTCGGAGGGACGAACTTTCCGCTCATGAAAAGTTCACTTCCGCCGATCCTGTGCCTTGGCTTTCCTGCCTGGGAGGGCGACTACCAGAAAAGTACTGTTCAGCTGATGCGCGCCCTGGCCAGGGAGCAGGAGGTCCTGTATGTGGAGTATCCCTTTTCCTGGAAGGATGTCTGGCAGGGTTTTCGGCACAACAACAAACCCTACCGGCGCATCATGGGCCTGGAGCCACGGCTTCGGGCTTTTCCGACGCAGGGGGCGGGGCGGTTGAACGTGCTTACGTTGCCGCCTGTTTTCCCGGTCAATGGCCTGGAAGAAGGACCTCGCTACGATGCACTGGCAAGCGCCAACGCCCGAAAAGTGCTCCCGGCGATTCTTCGGGCAATGAAAAAGCTAGGCTATCAAAAACCATTGATTATCAACGCCTTTAACCCTTTTCTCGGCGTTTACCTTCAACCCCTGATCGAGTCCTCCGGCAGCTATTACTATTGCTACGACCAGATCGGCGCAGCCCGATGGACCCACCGCCACGGACCTCGGCTGGAAGCCAGGTTGCTCGGGCAGGTGGATGGGATCATCACCAGTTCGCAGCCTTTGCTGGAGGAAAAAAGGGGAAATTTGCCGGGCGTTGTGGTGAAAAACGGCGTGAACCTGACCTTGTTTGAGCAGGCCTTCCGGGAAGTGCCGCGCCATGAAAAAGGCCCAGTGCTGGGCTACCTGGGCAGCATCGACGACCGGATTGACATTGATTTATTGGAGTCCCTGCTGGATCGCTGGCCTGCTGCCAGCCTGCTTATGGTGGGCCGGATCATGGAGCCGGGCATAGAGCAACGGCTGGCTTCTCATCCGAGGATTGAGCTCGCCGGAGCACAGCAGCCCGCCGACCTGCCGGCCTGGGTGGCAAAAATGGACATTGGCCTGATTCCTTTCGTTACCAACGAGTTCACCCGGTTCATTTACCCGTTGAAAATCAATGAATACCTCGCAGCGGGCTTGCCCGTGGTGAGCACCCTGTTCAGCGATCTTAGCGATTTTGAAGGCGTGATTGAGGTGGGAGCAGAGACGGAAACCTTCCTGGCAGCAAGCCGACGGGCCTGGGAAAGCGATAACAAGGCCTTGCGCCATGCGCGGCGGGCGTTTGCAGCTGGACACACCTGGGATGCCAGGGCTGACGAACTGACAGCCTGGCTGGGGGAGCAACTACCTGGAGCTTAAACCTAATCGGCACGCACCAAATCAGGCAGTCTGCTTCAAAACCTAACCCGAAGGGAGCTGACAAATGCAGGGAATCCTTACAGACCCTCCCAAATGAGCCAGCATACTTCTACATTTAATCAATCAAACCGGCAAAAAATTCATTCGCTGAAATAAACCTCCTTGCTCCCAGCGTTTGGCCACCCGCTTTCGATCACCGACACTGAACCACTGATGGGACCACTGGACCGAAGAACCGGAGCATACAAGCTGTTAAACTGGAAGACCATGCTGGTGTGGGGCGTCATGGCATTTCTGATTGCCAAGATGATGGCCAAGGCAGGTGTCTTCATCGGCATTGCATTAATAGCGGCCCCCTTCGCCATTGCCTTCATCATTGCCCTGTTTCGCAATCCCAACCTCGGTCTCACCACCTCGCTCATCATGGCTTTTGCGGCCAGCGGCTTGTCGAGGTATGTGCGGGGCGTGCCCTGGGGCATGACCATTGATGTGTTTTTGTTCCTTTCCTGGCTGGGGGTACTGTTTCTCAAATTTCGGGAAACCGACTGGACGCCCATCCGCAACGACCTGATGTGGCTCACTTTGCTGTGGTTTGGCTATGTGTTCATGGAAATCGCCAACCCGGAATCCCGTACGCCCGTGGCCTGGTTTTATGCCATGCGGGGAATCGGGTTCTATTGGCTGCTTGGCTTTGGCATCGCGTTTTTCTACTACCGAAAGGCCAAAGATCTCGACAAATTTCTCAATCTCATCACCTATATCTCGGTGTTCGGGACCATCTGGGGCTTGAGGCAACAGATTTTCGGGACCGATGAAGCGGAAGATTACTGGCTCTGGGTGGAGGACCACCAGGACGAGCACGTGCTGTTTGGCAAACTAAGGGTGTTCTCCTTTTACTCGGATGCAGGGCAGTTTGGAGCCTCACAAGCCATGATGGCCCTGCTCTGCGGGATCATCGCCATTGGTCCGGGCACCCTGAAAAAGCGGTTGTGGTATGCCTTTGCGGGAATCATGACCTTTGTGGGCTTTGGCATTTCGGGCACGAGGGGAGCCCTGGCTGTCCCTGCCGCCGGAGGGATTTTGTACTTGATCATGACCAAAAACTTCAAGGTGCTGGTGCTGGGCCTGGTGGCTGGCGGTTCGGTTTATGGCATGTTAAAATACACCTCCATGCTCCAGGGCGTGGAGCAGGTGGCCAGAATGCGAACGGCCCTTGACCCGGATAATCCCTCCTTGCTGACGCGCTTCCGAAATCAGAAAACCTATCGAAACTACCTGAAAAGCAGGCCTATCGGGGCAGGTGTGGGATCAGCAGGATTTTGGGGGCAGCGATTCAGCCCCGGCACCGTGCCTGCAGAAACCCCAACCGATAGCTGGTATGTGAAAATCTGGGCCGAAACCGGGATTGTGGGCCTGTTGTTTCATGTGTACTGGGTCGGGTATTTTTTGGGGAAAGGAGGAAACATTACCTGGAACCTTCGCAACCAGAACCTCCGGTACAAAATCATGGCCTTATACTCCGCCATCGGGGGGGTGGCCATTGCCAGCTACGGCAACCAGGTGCTGGGACAAATGCCCACCGGCATCATCATTTGCGTGGCGATGCCGGTAATCTGGCTGGCCCCGCTGTATGATGAAGAACTGGAGAAAAAAGAAGAAGAAGAGCGCTGGCAAGAAGAAAAAAGTGCCATTCTGGTTCAGCGCAGATATGATTCCCACCACGAACCCGCGCAATTGCCCCCTTCACCTCCACCGAGCCAAGCATGAATCAATTACATCCCTCCTTGCCAGCCCCTACCCTGCCCAGTGCTGCCGATTGGCCGCTGGTGAGCATCGTGTCGGTAAACTTCAACCAGCCCGAACTCACCCGGATCATGATGGAGTCGCTGGAGAACATGACCTACCCAAACTGGGAACTGCTGCTTGTTGACAATGGCTCCAGCCAGGGAGATGTGCGGCCGCTGAAAAAGGCCTTTCCCTGGGTGAAATTGTTCCTTCAGGAGAAAAACCTTGGCTTTGCCGGCGGCAACAACCTGGCGTTCCCTCATTGCCGGGGCAAGTACGTGCTGATGCTGAACAACGACACCGAGGTGGATCCCGGTTTCTTGTTTCCCCTTGTGGAATTGCTGGAAAACAGGGCTGATGTTGGCGTGGTGAGTCCGAAGCTGTTCTTTTTTGACCAGCCGGAGATCCTTCAATTTGCCGGTACCACCCCGATGCACCCGGTAACTTTGCGGGGCAAAAAAATAGGCAATGGCCAGCGCGATAACGGGCAGTTTGACCAGATCCGGGAAACGGGATTTGCCAATGGTGCCTGCATGTTGCTGAGAAAAGACCTGCTCGACCATGTTGGTTACATGTATGAGCCCTATTTTTTGTACTATGAGGAGCATGATCTTTGCTCCCGGATTGAGCGGGCCGGGTTCAAAATCATGTTTCACCCTGGCAGCCGGATCTGGCACAAGGTTTCGGCATCGACCGGGGCATTAAGCCCATTGAAAACACATTACCTCCATAGAAATCGCCTGGTCTATTTGCGGCGAAACCGCTTCGGGGTGATCCGGCTGATGGCTACCCTATACTACTGGCTGGTGGCTACGCCCAAAGAATTGATTCGCCACCGCAAGGCCCCGGCCCACCGCAAGGCCATCCTCGACAGCATTCGCTGGAACCTTCGCCACCCCACCCTCCCTGCAGAGCCAACCATTCCCGTCCTTCTACCCATCGAATTATGATCGTTCTCAACCTCCTCGCCGGGATCCTTTTGGCCTACCTCGGGCTCTCGGCGGTGTACCTTTGCCTGTATTCCCTCCTGGCGTTCCTGCCGGGATCCAAGCGCGACGAGCGGATTGCCCCAAGCAAACGGCTCGCCAGGTTTGCTGTGTTTGTTCCCTCCTATAAAGAGGACGCTGTGATCCTCTCCACCGCCCGGCATTGTCTTCAGCTGGAATACCCGGCCGACAAGTGGGATTTGATCGTGGTGGCAGATAGTCTCCAGCCCGAAACCCTCGATCAACTCCGGGCCACGCCATTGATTCTGGTGGAGGTGTCATTTGAAAAAAGCACCAAAAGCCGGGCCCTGAACAAAGCCCTGGCGCAGATCGGTGAAGATTATGACCTCGCATTGATTTTCGACGCCGATAACGTGACCGAACCGGAGTTTTTGCACCAGATCAACCAGGCCTACCAGGGCGGCTACCTGGCAATTCAGGGGCACCGGGTGGCCAAAAATCTCAACACGCCGATGGCGGTGCTCGATGCCATGAGCGAAGAAATCAACAACCAGATTTTCTCCCTCGGCCACCGTGCGGTTGACTTGTCTTCCCGGCTGGTGGGGTCGGGAATGGCGTTTGAGTTTGGGATGTTCAAATCGGTAATGGCCACGGTGGATGCCATTGGTGGCTTCGACAAAGAGCTGGAAATGAAGCTGCTGAGCCGGGGGATTAAAGTGGCTTATTTGCCATCGGCGCTGATTTATGATGAAAAAGTGAGCCAGAGCGACCACTTCGCCCGCCAGCGGCAGCGCTGGATTGCCGCGCAGTTTCACTATGCGAAACTGTACTTCGGCAAAGCATTCCAGGCCCTGATCACGAAGGGAAATGTCGATTTTTTCGACAAAGCGATCCAGATGATTTTGCCTCCGCGACTGATCCTGCCCGGGGTGCTGTTCATCGGGCTGGTGCTGGCCTGGCTGTTATCGCCGCCGGTTTGGGTGGCATTGTGGGGAGCAGCTTTCCTGGCCAATGCCATCGGCTTTGCGATGGCCATTCCCAGAAGGCTCTATCATCCCCGCTACCTGAAAGCTTTTCTGAGCTTGCCGGGAGCCTTTCTGAAAATGGCTTTGTCGTTGCTCAAAATAAAAGGCAGCAACAAAACTTTCATTCACACGCCGCACTCCGCAACGGAGGTGACGGTGAGGAAGTGAGGCGAGAGCCGAGAACCGGGACAAGAAAACATTTTCCCACAACTCCCAACTCACAACCTCCAACTCCCAACCCATAACACCAAACACACATTGCATTCATCAACCATTTTTTCAAACATGAAAGAGCTGATTTATCGGGAACTGGAAAAAATCAGGCAGGAGAAAGGGGGCAATGCCTCTTCTCTTGGCCTGTACTTTGTGCTGGCCAGCAGGCTGTTGTCGCTGGGGTTCAACTGGCTGATCAGTCGCTGGTACCTGCGCCGGGCGACTTCCCTCGGCAAAATCGTGTTTACCCAGGGCAAACCACGGGTCATTAACAAGGGCACCCTTCGGATTGGCAACGTGACGAGGGTATGGTCGTCGGTGAACCAAACCCGCCTGAGCGTGGGCAGAGGCGGCGTGCTGGAAATCGGCAGCGACTGCCGGATCAATGGCCCCACCATTTCTGCCAACAACCGCGTGATCATTGGCAACCACTGCCGGATCGCCCCCCATGTGATCATCATGGACGATGACTTTCACGACGTGAGCAACCGCCAAGCCGGGGGTAAGGGCGGCCAGATCATCATCAAAGACCACGCCTGGGTAGCCACAAGGGCCATGGTGCTCAAGGGCGTTACCATTGGGCGGCGGGCCGTTGTTGCCTCCGGAGCTGTGGTAACGAAGGATGTTCCCGACTATGCCGTGGTGGCCGGGGTACCAGCCAAGATCATTCGCTACCTCACCCCACCACCAGAAGATGAGGTTCAGGACATTCTCCAGGCGGCCAATCAACCCACAGAGGCGAGGTAGCTTCCATTACCAATTGAATCATGACAGGCGAGGGATTTCCATTCGATCTTGTGTTGCTGGCGATCGTCTTCGGTGTTCTGGCGGGGGTGGGTCGTGCAAAACGGGAGCGGGCAGCGCAGGATGAGCGGATTGCCGAATACAATCGGAAAGAGCGCCTCAGGCGCGAGGAAGAAATGTTTGTCAAACCCTCCCCGGAATGAAAGTCCTTCTGATTTGCAAGGCTTTACATTTTACCTACAAAGGCGGCATCCAGACACACGTCTGGGAGCTGAGCAATGCTTTGCTGGATCAGGGCGTGGAAGTTCACCTCCTGGCGGGGGGCAAACCCTCTCTCCAGATTCACAGGCGCACTTTTGAGGGCAGGACCATCATTGAGCTGCCAACCCTTCCTGGCTACAGGATTCGCTGGTTTTCAAGTACCCTCGACGAAATTTCCTTCAACTTTCAGGTTGTTCGATGGCTGGCCAATCACTACAAGGAGTACGACATCATCCACTTACACGGCAGAAGCGGGCTGTTTTGGCCCATTCTGTTCCCCCGGCACTCCGGGAATTGTCTGCTGACCATGCACGGCCTCACGGTGGAAGAGTGGTTTTTTAACAGAAAAAGCCTTGACAGATGGCTGCACTCGCGGTTGGCCAACTGGGCTGAACGCACTGCAGTGAAGCGACTGCCGATGGTTCTCGCGGTGAGCCTGGATCAGGCCAACCGCATTCAGCAGCGGTTTGGGAGGTTAAGCATTTCGGTGCAGGTGATTCCTAATGGCATTGCCGAGCGGCCGCATGCCCCTTTTCCAGCGGAGCCGTGGGTTTGTTTTGCAGGGAGAATGGAGCGAATCAAAGGGGTGGATCTCCTGCCGGGCATGCTGTCAAGGCTTCCTGAGCAGGTAAAACTGTTCATGATTGGCCAGGGGCCGGAAACCAGTTCTTTGCAAAAAGCATTTACAGCGCTGGGCCTCGAAAACAGGGTAAAGTGGACAGGCGCCATTGACCCGGAGGAAGTACTTCGCTACATGGCCCAAAGCCAGGTGCTCGTGGTTCCCTCCCGCTATGAGCCTCAGGGCCGGGTGATTCTGGAAGCCATGAGCATCGGGCGGCCTTTTGTGGCAAATCATGTGGGGGGCATTCCCGACATGGTCCGCGACGGGCAGGAAGGCACCCTTCTGCCACAGCTCAACGAGGATTCTCTGGCAGAAGCAGTTTTGGCCCTTCTCAGCCAGCCTGCAAAATCAGAAATCATGGGCATACACGGGCGCATGACCGTGCGAAAGCACTTTTCATGGGCCGGGCTTGGCCCGGAGTTTATCACCATCTACCGCCGCCTTCTTTCACAACCAATCCTTTTTGAGGATGAGCGAGTCAAACAAACCACGTAAAGATGGCCGCCTGATGGCCATTCTCGGACAACTCTCCAACCAGGGGTTTGCCCTGTTTTCCCTGCTCATCCTGCTGCGGCTGTTGTCTAAAGAAGACTACGGCATGTGGGCTTTGTATCTCACAGTGCTTTCCATGGCCGAAATGGCGAGGGCCGGATTTGTGCAAAATGGCCTGGTGAGCTTTGTGCAATCACACCCTGCTGAAGACCGGCGGATCATCGGGGCCTCCTACGCTCTCAACATGGGGCTGGGCATTTTGCTGTGGGTGGGGCTCATGCTGCTTGCCCGCCCTTTGGGCCGCATCTGGTCGGCCCCATCCTTTCCCGAGCTAACGATGTGGTATGGGCTGTTTATGCTCACCCTGGGCGGCTTGCGGTTTTTGGAGTATGTCCAAATTGCCCGTCAGGATTTCAAAGGAGTGCTGATCGGCAACAGTCTCTATGGCGGGATTCAATGTCTGGTGCTGGCCATTTGGTGGGTCATTGGCTACCAGCCGGAGTTGCGGGAGCTGATCTGGCTGCAGGCCGGGGCGGCTGCCACAGGCTTTGCCGCCGTGTGGCTTTCCCGGCGAAAGCTGTTTGTGTGGGCACTTCCCACCTGGGACTGGCTGAAGAAACTGGCCAATTATGGCCGTTTTGTACTGGGCACCAACCTCGGCTCCATGCTGCTTCAGCGGGTGGATGTGATGCTGATCGGCTACTTCATGGGACCGGTGGCAGTGGCACCCTACAACGTGGCGCTGCGCATGACGAGCTACCTGGAGGTTCCGCTTCGCGGGCTGGCCACGGCGGTGTTTCCGCGCATCAGCCAGGCCTGGGCCAGGGAAGGTGCCGCGCCGGTGGCCCGCCTGCACGAAAAAACAGTGGCCGACATGCTGGCCCTCACCCTGCCCGGCTGCCTGATTCTCTGGGTGGCAGCTCCCTGGGCCGTCCAGATCATGGCCGGGCCCGGCTATGAGGAAGCTGTTGGCTTGCTGCGCATTTTGCTCGTGTTTGCCCTCGCCAAGCCATGGGGAAGGATGTTTGGAACCACCATGGATGCCATCGGCAAACCCAACATCAACTTCCGGTATGTGCTTGTGGGGCTCGTCATCAACACTGTTTTGTCGGCCCTGATGATTCCCGCGCTGGGCCTTGAAGGTGCCGCCTACGCCATGGTGCTGGGCATGGCTCTGCTGGTGGCCCTGAACCACTGGCAGTTGCGCCGGTTTATGCCCGTGAGAGCCTGGCAAGTCCTCGCCGACCTGGGCATCGCCTACCGGTATTTGTATGCAAGGCTGAAGCAAAGACTGGCCTTGTGAAGTGATGCCTTTGATGCACTTTTCATGAATCAAGAAGCCCTGATCACATGAATCTTTTGGCCATTCTTTTTTGGTTTTTCCTTGCCGTCCTGTTCTATAGCTATGTGGGCTACGGCCTGGTGTTGTTTGTGCTGGTGAAAATAAAGCGGCTGCTAACCGGACGGCAACAGGTCGCAGAACCGGAGAGCTGGCCGGAAGTCACCCATTTGATTGCAGCCTACAACGAGGAAGATTTTATCGAAAAAAAGATCGCCAACAGCCTTTCTCTCGACTACCCGGCTGGTAAAATGAAGCTGGTGCTCGTTACTGACGGCAGCAGCGACACTACGCCAGACCTGATCAGGGCTTACCCGGAGGTGACACTGCTGCACCAGCCGGAGCGCCGTGGCAAGATTGCCGCCGTGCATCGCGCCATGGCCTTTGTGAAAAGTCCGGTTGTTGTTTTTTCCGATGCGAATACCCTGCTGAACGGGCAGGCCCTGAAAATGATGGTCCGGCATTTTGAGCGGAAAGAAGTGGGCGTGGTAGCAGGCGAAAAGCGGGTTCTGACCGAGGAAAAAGACAGCGCCAGCGCGGCGGGCGAAAGCTTGTACTGGAAATACGAATCGAAGCTGAAAGCCTGGGATGGCGAGTGGCATTCTGTGGTGGGAGCGGCGGGCGAATTATTTGCCATCCGGCGCGACTTGTACCAGCCTGTGCCAAGCGATTCGATCATTGAAGATTTTGTGATGACGATGAGCATTGCGGGCGAGGGAAAGCTGATAGCCTATGAGCCGGAGGCATACGCCATGGAAACGGCCTCGGCCTCGGTGGCGGAGGAAATGAAGCGGAAGGTGCGGATCAGTGCGGGAGCCTTCCAGGCCATGTGGAGGCTCCGGCGGCTGCTCAACCCGCTGGCTCATGGAAAGTTGAGTTTTCAGTATATTTCTCACCGGGTGCTGCGCTGGACACTGGCCCCGCTGGGTCTGCTGCTGATGTTTGTGCTGGGGCCGGTGCTGGCCTGGGCCCAGGGCGGCGTTTATGTGTGGCTGGAAGCCGGGCAATTATTGTTTTATGCAATGGGCCTCGGTGGCTGGTGGATGGAACAAAAATCGCTGAGGATCAAGGCTTTGTTTGTGCCCTACTATTTCCTGATGATGAACCTGAGCGTGGTGCAGGGATTTCTCCGGTATCGAAGGGGTCGCCAGAGCGTGTTGTGGGAAAGGGCGGAGCGAAAGGCGGTGAACGTGTGAAAATCGAAGGATTGAGGGTAAAGCATACAGAATCCGGGTGCGGCAATTCGCGTCCGGATTTTTGTATTAAACATCCGTTGTAACAAATCATCCAAACTTATATTTTTCCTTAAAATCGAAACAAATAGCTTGCAAGGGTAAATCAATCAGACAATTTCCTCTCATGGGTACGCTTCAGGATTTTCTCTCCTTCCGGTTTCTGCGCCAGTCCCTGGAGGCCAGCCATCGGGTCCATTTTTTCCAGGAAGTTAACCGGGAACCTTCTCCCACACAGTCGGGCCTTTTAACCCCTCAAACGATGGAAACTGCTCTTCCACATCAGCTCATGATCGTTGACGACAGCGAGTTCATGCGTCGTTTTCTGTCCAAATTCCTTGGCAAAAAGCTACAGATCACGGTGGTTTCTGACGGAGTGGAAGCTCTTCAGAAGCTTCAGAACGGGTATCGCCCCGACGTAGTGCTGGCCGACATCAACATGCCCAACATGAACGGCTTCGAGTTCCTGGAGCACATGCAGGCCAGCCCACTGTATCAGTCGGTTCCCGTGATCATGTTGTCCAGCAACGACGACAGCAACGACCGGATCAAGAGCCTGCGGCTGGGTGCTGTGGACTACATCGTCAAGCCATTCAACCCCATTGAGCTGGAGCTTCGGGTGGATGCTCAGATTCAGCGCGCCTTTACCAAGTAATGTTTGCCAACACCATGATTGACTCTTCTGTAAAAGACCTCACGCTTCCGCGCTCTTTGTTCTTGCACCGCAAAGGTATTCTGCTTTGCATTGGCAATGTGGAGGCAGACCTGCTCCAGACCTGGGAAGCGGCGGGCCTCGTGGTGCATGTTATTCAGCCTACCCCGGATGGCCTGGCTTTGCTTCAGGAGATCCGGTCTAACCAGGCCAACCGCCGCCAGCTTCTCGTGCTGGGAGCGGGTGCTGCCGACCTGGCAGCCCGTCATACCTGGCTCGGGTTTTGGCGCACCCGCGAAGACATCCGGGGCCTGCCAACCGTGATGGTTACCGATGCAAGTTTCGGTTCCGTGCGGGACGTAGCCGCGCAGTGGCAGGTGCAGGAGGTGTTTTACCAGGGTATGGACTTTGAAGCCATGCTCCGGCGGCTTCAGCAATTACTCGACCTTCAGGCGCTCATCGACCAAAAACGCCACAACATCACTCCAGAAAAACGTTACAAAATCCCGCTCGTCAAGCGGATATTCGACATCGCCGTTGCTGGTACAGCCCTGCTGATGTTAAGTCCGCTGCTGATCATCATCATGGTTCTGATCAAGCTCGAATCCCGCGGGCCGATTTTTTACATCTCCAAGCGCGTAGGGACAGGCTATCAGATTTTTGATTTTTACAAATTCCGTTCAATGCGGCCCAACGCGGACAAAATGGTGAAGGACCTCATGCACCTCAACCAGTATGCCGCCCCTGCAGAAGTGATCGAGGAGAAAGTGTCGCCGATGATGATTTCTGACGACATGGACCTGGAAAACGAAATCCTGATTGGCGATGAGTCGCTGGTGAAGGAGGAGAGCTACCGAAACAAGCAGAAGAGCAAATCTGCCAATGCTTTTTTCAAGATTGAAAAAGACCCGCGGATCACCAAAGTGGGCCATATTATCCGCAACTCCAGCATTGATGAATTGCCGCAATTGATCAACGTGCTGAAAGGCGACATGTCGGTGGTGGGAAACCGGCCTCTCCCGCTCTATGAGGCGGAGCAGCTCACAACCGATGAATTTACCGAGCGCTTCAACGCCCCGGCTGGAATTACCGGCTTGTGGCAGGTGACCGAGCGCGGAAAATCCGGAGTGGCGGGCGACAGCCGCAAGCTTCTGGATGTAGAGTATGCCAAAAAGTACAACATCTGGCTCGACTTCAAGATCCTGTTCATGACCCTCCCGGCCATGTTCCAGAAATCGGATGTCTAGGAACACGATGTTGCCCTTTCTTATCTGAATTTACCCACCATTCTCCTTTTCATGATACACAAACATCCTTTCCTAAGGGTGGTACTTGGCGTGGCCCTCACCAACGTGCTGCTTGCCTCCTGCCTGGAGCTACCCGAAAAAGTTATCCCTGACGGCGCTAAAACCGTTGACAACATGACCATTCCCGTGGGATTCAATTTTGAAACCACCGAGGAAAAAGTTCTTGCCGTTACAGTACTGGACAACCGCGATAACCCGCTTGCCGGGGTCCCGGTTCAGATTTTCCCCGATTCCTTTTTGGTTGACGAAGGCCTGATTGCCTCGGGCATCACCGACGAAAACGGAAACTGGAGCAGCGAACTGAGCCTTGAAGCCTGGCGCACCAGCGTGGTGGTTCACACCCCGTTTATCGGGTTGCCATTCGACCGGGTCATTACCCTGGAAGAAGGCTTTACCAAGATCACACTGGGCGGCAGTGAGCCGGTCGAATATGAAGAGCCGCAATTTGCCGCCAGCAGCGGCGACGATGGCCGGGTGCAACGCATTGACCAAACCGACAACTTCTCCAGCCGCTATGTGTATATCGGCACCTACAACAACCTGGGAGTACCCAACTACCTGGAGCCTGAACGCGACGCAGTTCCGCAGGACATCCTCGATCTGATCAACAATACCCTGCCGGAGGGAAGCGAGGTGCCCAGTGACAACCCGCAATACATTCCCGAAGGCGTGTCGGCAGATACCCGGCTCGAAGATTCTGCAGCAGTGTGGGTGACCTTTGTGCATGAGGGCGCAGGCTACAGAAATGCCCTTGGCTTTTACAAATACGACCTCAGCAATCCACCAGAGACCACCGGCGACATCGACAGCCTGTTTATCATTTTCCCCAATGCCTCCTTTTTGGGGTCGGGTGGAGGCCTGAGAACAGGCGACAAGGTTCATATCGGCAACTTTTCTCCGAACACAGGCATTGGATGGTTTTTGGTGAACGATGGCTGGAACTCCAACCAACGGAAGGTGAACAACGTGACCGACACCAAGTGGTCGAATCCTTCCTTCAACATCTTTACCACAGCCAGCAACCGGCAACACGTGGCCCTGCTCCACGACCCCGAGCGCGATCTGCTTTTGCTGGGCATGGAAGACATAGCCCGGCCGGGTGGCGACAAAGACTTCAATGATGCCGTATTTTATGTAACAGCCAACCCCTTCGAAGCGGTGGTGACGACGAATATTCCCCTTACCAAGCCTGTTGATGGCGACGATGACGACGAAGATGGTGTGATTGACATCAACGATGCCTATCCCAACGACCCCACGAAAGCTTTTGACAGCTTTTCACCCGGTGAAAACGTGTATGGATCCCTCGCTTTCGAAGACCTCTGGCCCAAGCAGGGCGACTACGACATGAACGACCTGGTAGTGGACTACAATGTTCACTTCATGACCAACGTGGCCAATGAAGTTGCAGAAATGAGGATCCAGGTGCTGGTAAAAGCCCTCGGCGGAAGCTTTAAGAATGGATTTGGCATTGAGCTGGATTGCCTGCCCTCCGATATCCAGTCGGTTACTGGCAGCCAGCTCACACAGAGCCTGATCACCCTGTCGGGCAACGGCACCGAGGCGGGCCAGGCCAAAGCTGTCATTTTTGCCTTCGACGATGGTCACAAATACGCGGGAGCAACAGGCGGGGCCTTCGTGAATACCGAGGACAACGGAACAACGCTCAGCCCCGATACCATAGAGCTCGTGATCACCTTTGCCACCCCCATTCCGAAGGCACAACTTGGCTATGCGCCTTTCAACCCCTTCATTTTTATCAATGGTAACCGAGGCCGGGAGCTGCATTTGAAAAACTTCCCGCCCACCAGCCTGATGGATACCACCTTCTTCGGCCTGGAGGAAGACAACTCCAACCCGGCAGCGGGGCATTACTACCAAACCCAGCGGGGCATGCCCTGGGCCATTCAGCTGCCTGCCAAATTTACCTACCCGAAAGAAAAGGTGCCTGTTCACCGGGCTCACCTCAAATTTATCCAGTGGGTGGAATCGGGAGGAGGCTCCTTTGCCGACTGGTACCTGAACAAAGGCGGCTACCGCGACCAGAACGAGACGTATTGATTTGCCGCTTTTTGGCGAATAAAAAGGGGAACCCATGGGATAGATTCCAGGAGAAAGTCCTGCGGATTCCCTGGGTTCCCCTTCTACTTTCATGGTGTGAACCAAAAGAAAAAAGCAGGCGGTTGAAGTTCCACTGGCCAATTCTTTTCTGGCTTCAAAACAAAAGAGCAGCCAACATTTCCGACAACGAAATAAGATGATTCGTCAACTGATTACCTGGTGGAAAGCCTTGCCTTCAAAACTGAGCCGCGTGACATCGGGCGGCAGGTTCATTCCTGAGATTGACGGGCTGCGATTTCTGGCCATTCTGCCTGTGATTCTGCAGCACGCCAGCGAGCGCATGATTGAGCACAGTCCCAGTGAGGTGGAAGGCCTTGATGGTCCGCTGGCATTCTTTTTCAGCCGTGGTACGGTAGGGGTATTTTTGTTTTTTGCCATCTCCGGATTCATCCTTTCCCTGCCCTTTGCCAATTACCATTTGGGGCAGGGGAAGAAAGTTTCCATGAAAAAATATCTTCTTCGCCGCGTAACAAGGCTGGAGCCTCCCTACATCATTTGGATGGTTGTGTTTTCGCTGGTGCTGCTTCTCAAGGGAACCTGGGCTTTCGGCGATCTGGCCCCGCACTTCCTGGCCAGCCTCATTTACCAGCACAACCTGATTTTCGGCACCTACACGCCCATCAACCCTGTTGCCTGGTCGCTTGAAATTGAGATCCAGTTCTATCTGCTGGCCCCGGCCCTGGCTGCGGCCTACTATGCGATCCGCGACCGCCGACGCCGGCAGCTGGTTTCGGTGCTGGCCTTGTTTGCCTTCCTGGGCGTGCAACACCTGCTGGGCTGGTCGCACAGTCCCTACAAACTCACCCTGCTGGGTCAGTTGCAGCACTTCTGGCTGGGCTTCATGCTGGCAGATGATTTCCTCCACGTTTTCCGTCACGGCGTGAAGCGCTCCTGGGTCTGGGATGTGCTGGGAGTGGCGGGTTTTGTGGTGATGATGTACAGCTGGAGCGAAGAATGGGCAAAAAGCCTGCTCTTCACGGTGGGGCTGTGGGCGGTACTGCAGGCAGGGTTCCGGAGCCAGTTGATCAAGGCATTTTTGCAAAAACCCTGGATTTCGGCCTTCGGCGGGATGTGCTACACCATTTACCTCATTCACCTGCCGATGCTGGAGGCCCAGATAGCCCTGACCGATTCTTTGATCGTGTTTGACAGCTACCTGCCGAATTTCCTGCTGCAATTGCTCATTGCCCTGCCACTGGTGCTGGCAGTATCTGCTGTGTTTTTCCTTCTCATTGAAAAACCCTGCATGGACCCCGACTGGCCTCAGCATTTCTGGCGCTGGTTCAGGGGAAGCAAACGATCCCTCACCACCCCGGCTTCTCCCCTGCCCTTCTCCTCTTCCGATAAGGCCTGATAACAACCGAAACGATGAACGGACGGACGAGAACCTTAGCCTTGCTCTTTGTGTGGATGATGATGAGTCCCCTGATGGGCCAGATAGACCAGCCAGCCATCTCACTTCCGGGCAGCCCCGGCGAAGCCATGAAGCCGTGGGTGCTACCCTATGAACTGGCCCACCTCGACACCCTGATTGAGCGGGCGTTGGTTCATTCGCCCCTGCTCAAATCCCAGGATGCTGTGATCGAAGGCAAGGCGATGTCGAGAGAAGTGGAAGCCCTCGACTGGCTCGACATGGGGAAGGTGTTTGGGGGCGTTTCCTACGGAACGGGGCAGATCCTGAGCCTCACTACAGACGGCGAAGTGCCGGTGAACTCCTTGGCCAACCGCCAAAGCCTGTTTTACAATGCTGGCTTCAACCTCACCGTGTCGCCGTATGATCTGATCACCCGGGAAAAACGGCTCCAAACCATTGATGTGGACATCCTGCGGTCGAGGTATGATCGGATGGTGATCGAAGAACGCATCAAAGAGGCCGTGATTGGCCGCTATCAGGATCTTCTGCTTGCCATCGAAACCCAGGAAATCCGGTTGCTGAACCTCCAAAACCAGCGGCTGAGCGCCGAGCTTGCGGAAACTTTCTTCCGCAATGGCGATATCCTGTTTACCGAATACAGCGGCGCACAGGAAATGCGGATCAAGGCCGAACTGGACTTTATCTCTGCCAGGAGTAACACAGAGCGCGCCTACCAACTGCTTCAATCGCTTGTGGGTGGCGACATTCACTGACGCCCTTCATTTTCTTCAGTTTAACGATTCATTCGCCCAATCCCTTCCCTCTGACTCACCCGGCTTCAGCAAGAAATTATGGATCTGGTTCAGTTTTTACGCCTCTTTCTCAAGCATGCCGTGTGGATCCTCATCCTGGCTGCCGGCCTGGCGGTGATGGTGTTTCACATGACCAAAGACGAAAAGAGGACCTACTCCACCGAGGGACTTGTCAACACAGGCCTGGTTTCCGGGTATAACATCGAGTCGCAGGGCGGGGGGAAAACCGACTATTTCTACACCTCTGCCGAGCTTGACAACATCCTGAACCTGATTTCGGCCTACGAAACAATCGAAGAGCTTGGCACCCATCTGCTAGCCGAAGTAATGAGCGTGGAGCAGCCCGGGCCCGACATCATTTTGCCGGTAAACCTGCAGGAATTGCGACTGGCCGTAGGCGGTAATTTGTGGGATTCCCTGGCTGTGGCTGGCGATTTTCCCGGAACCTACATCCGGCTGGTGGAGTACCGCAACCTTCACCCCGGCAGCAACTCCATTCATACCATTTTATATGGCAAACATCCCCTTTTTGGGATCGAGAGCCTGGGATCCGTGAAGGTGGTGAGGGAAGGAAAAAGCGACATGATCCGGTTGTCATACACGACAATTGACCCGGCCATTTGCCAGCGAACCCTCCTCGTTCTGATCGATATTTTCAGGAGAAAGCACCGGGAAATCAAGGAATCCCAGACCTCCAATGTGCTCGATTACTTTGAGGAAGCTACTTCCGGAGCAGCGCGGAGGCTGAGGGAAGCCGAAGACCGGCTAAAGCTTTTTCAGGAAGAAAGCCGGATTATCAACTATTACGAACAGACCCGCTTCATTGCCAACAAGCGGGAAGACCTGTATGAGGATTACCTGAACGAGCTGATGAACCTCGTTTCGGCTGATTCGGCGCTCAGGACCCTGGAGCGGCAGATGGGCCAGCGCAAGATCCTGAGCCTGATCAACCAGGACCTGATGCACAAGCGCGACAGCCTTTCGGGGGTGGTATCTCGCATGGCCCAGCTTCAGTTGCTGCAAGACGACACCCTGCGGGCGCGGCCAACAATTGACTCCCTGCGAACTGCCGCCATGAGCCTTCGCAGAGAACTGACAGGCTCGGCACAGTCCATCACCCAGATATACCGTACCCCAAACGGCATCCAGCTCGAAGACCTCCTGGCCAACTGGCTCGAAAACCTCCTCAAAATGGAGGATGCCGCCGCCCGCCTTCGGGTGATTGAGCGAAGAAAGGAAGAATTTGAAGACATCTACGACGCCTTTGCCCCGTTGGGCTCCACCCTCAAGCGCCTGGAGCGGGAGATTGAGGTGGCAGAAAAAGAATACCTCGAAAACCTCCACTCCCTCAACATGGCCCGCCTGCACAAGCAGAACATGCTCATGGCGACCAACCTCAAAGTGGTGGACGAGCCTTATTTTCCTACCGCACCGGATCCTTCTTCCAGGATGATGCTCGTGATCGTGGCCTTCCTGGTGGGATTCATCCTGCCGCTGGCGCTGGTAATTGCGATGGAGTTTTTTGACAAAACCCTCAAAAAGCCAGCATGGGCACGAAGAGCGACTGAGCTGGAGATCATTGGGGTGCTGCCGAGGCTGGGGCAAAAGAAAAGATTCAGGAAAAGTGTGGATGAAGAGTTTCTGGAGGAAAGGCCTATCGGCTTGCTGCTGCAGAACCTCAAGATTGAGCTGAGCCGCCGCGACCTGAGCAAACCCATCCGAATACTCATCCTGTCTACCAGAACGATGGAAGGCAAGACCATGGTGGGGTATTTGCTGGCGAAATACCTGAGAAGTTTTAGAGCCACGGTAGCCTATTTTACCCCCGAAGACGGCCACGACGAAAGCGGGTTCCCGCCGATGATCGCCCCGCTGATCGGGCACGAACATACCTTCCGCTACTACCTCGAAGACGACCTGTTTGAAATGCGCTCGGAGGAGCAGCTGGTTCGTGACCAGCAGGGGATGTTGCCAAAAGAAACAGACTACTATGTGACCGAACTGCCGGGCCTGCTGAGCCACCCCTATCCGGTGGAGCTGATCCGGCGGGCCGACCTCATCCTGCTGGTGGCCCGGGCCAACCGCACCTGGATCGATGCCGACCGCTTTGTGCTGGAGCGCATCGGCACCATTTCGAGGGCACCCGTTCGGCTGATCCTCAATGGCGTGGACGTGGAATACCTGGAGCAAAGCATGGGCGACCTGCCCAAGCGCCGCAGCTTTGTGCGCCGAATGGCCAAGCGCGTGCTCAAGGCCGGATTCTCGTCGAGAAGCAGATTTTAAGCGGACTTCGCAAGTGAACCAATTGTTTTCGCCGGGCCTTTTGCTGTATTTCCCAAGCCATCAGAGCCAGGAAACCTTTTCAGGTATGGCCTTCGGGAAGCTGGAAAAGCAATTATAGCAAATGGTGGTTTTACCCTGTCAGACAATTGGTTATGCCGAAAATCCTGTTTTGCGTTGCCGTGTGCCTTTCTCTTGGCTGCGGGCCCTCTGGCCGGGAAGAGGCAAGCCCGGCCCTTTCACTACCACATCAGAACATACCCGGAAAACAGGTTTTGTTCGTTTCCGATGATGGGGGAAACAGCTGGGCCCATCGCGGGGATGGCATCGCTGAAGATGCTTTCCTCACGGACCTTTCCGCTTCCGGAGGCAAAATTGTATTATCGACCAAGCAGCATGGGCTTTTTCAATATGATCCAGACGGGATACGCTGGATGTCACTTCCTGCAAAACCGGGAAATCTGGACGTTGACGCCATTCTGCTGAGAGATAACCAGATCTTTGCCGGAACCCATGGCGAGGGCGTGATGCAGAGTGATGACATGGGCAAAACATGGAGGCCAGTTTCGTTGGGGCTAACGAGCCTGGTTATCAGAGATTTGGCTTTCATAACGGGAAAGCTGTTCGCCGCAACCAACGACGGCCTGTTTCAATATGCCGGGGAAAGTTGGGAGCGGAAATTCGGTGAAGTGAATCTCCAGGTGAATGCAGTGGTCAATCATGGCAACATGCCGCTGCTGGCTACCAATCATGGGGCTTTTTTGCAAACAGAGAACGGCTGGAAGGAAATATTGAAGGATCGCTCCCTGCACAACATTTCCAGCGTTGATGAAACCATTTTTGCCATGACCTACGGCGAATTATTCCTTTCCACCGATCATGGAAACAATTGGCAGAGCGACCAGCAGGGATTGCCCGGAGGGTTGTACACTTTCCAGGTAATTGGCGGGGAGGCAGGATCGCTGGCAGGCCAGTGGGATGGCATTTATCGAAAATTACCCGGCATTGGCTGGGCCAGGATCCGCGCAACCATTCCCGACAAATTTGCCGTTACAGAATTGCTGATCCATCAAAATACAATTTTCGCTGCCTCCTCCGGCTGGACAGATTGATCTGTTGGGAATCAGCGATCCGGCGCTTCCAGCCAGTCAAAAAAGTTGTCGCGGTGGACCAGCCTTGGCTGTGGAATCATGATTTTGCGAATGTAATCGCAAAATCACCGCTTTTTTTGCGATTACATTCGCAAAATCACGAAGTTTTTCGTCTGCTTCCCCTCTAATCGTGGCTGTGCCCGTGCTCTGCCCCGGCGCTCTGGTAGTGCTCCAGCAGGTAGTTTTCCCCGAAATTGTTCGACGGGTCCCGCCACACGACGTGAATGTGGTTGGCGTCATTCTGGGTGTTGTCGTATTCGAGGATCAGGGTGGGGCCATAAATCCGGTAGTAATGCCGTTCCAGAGGCTCCAGGCCGCCCATCCACACAAAGTACAGGGCATCAAGACCACCGGCGTCGGCCATGCGCTTCAGTTCCGCCTCAGCAATGGGGGCTTCCAGTTTTCCAAAAAACAGCCTCACAAGTTCTTCCAGCATGGCCCGCTGCGCTTCGTTCATGTCGGTGGCAGAAAGGCCCTGGCCGGGAGGCATGGCCGCAATTTCTCTGGCAAAGCTAGTGAGGATCTCATCGGGCGCATCTCCCTCCACCTTTGCGGCCCGCAGCTGGGCTGCATCAAAACTCTTTGCAAGGGCCCGCCCTTTTTCCTCTTCCTCCTTGAGGATTTCCCGGCCATCGTGGATTCCGGGGATATTTCGGGCAGGGTAAGAGCCAAATGCCATAGGGGATGCAGAGATTTTGTCACCGATCTGGGAGATGTTCAGTGAAATATGGTGCCCCTCAAATCGCCAGCCCCAGGGCTGATCGCCCTTTGGCTCGCCAAAAAAGGCCAGGAAATACTTTCCCGGATGTCTGTGATCATCATCGTCTGCACGCTTTTCAAGGGCTTTGAGCACGGTTTCCAGTTGCATAATGGCAGCCACCTGCTCCTCGCCCAACTCGCTGAGCGTGCTCCGAAGCAGGGCCATGGTGGCCTCCTGCTGCTCAGGCGTCATTTCTGAGTAGCGCCTGCCGATGCGGTCGGTTTTGGGGTACAGGTGCCAGCCGTATTGCTCCGTTGTCTGAAACCCGAAGATCAGAGAGTCCTTGTCATCAAAGGTTTCCAGCACATGCAGGGCCGCGGCAAGCATCGGCGAATCATGGCCGTGGTCGTGACCATTGTTTTGCTCCTGGCAGGAAAACAAAACGAGCAGCGCAAAAGGAAGAGCGAAACGGAGGAACATAGGCAGAGAGTTCGGAGGATGGATCAACTGGGAGCATTCCATGTGAGGAGGATTTTGCCAATGGAGGCACGGGAACGAAGCCGCTCAATGGCCGCGGGAAATTCTGTGGCGTCGAAGGTGCTGTCGATGGTGGGCTTCAGCAGCCCGGTGCTGGCTGAAGCGGCTGTTTCAGCGAGCACCTGCCGGATCACTTCGGGCCTGTGATCTGCTAATCTCAGCATATTTACTCCCACAAGCGACCTGCTCCCCCCGACGAGGATCATGGGGTGGTAGAAGCCAAACCGGAGGAAGTTGGCGAGTTTGGCAAAAAAGCTGGTGGCATCGACAAACGAAGAGCCGCCGAAAGCAATCATCCGGCCGCCGGGCCGCAGCAGGCCCATCCCTTTGCGCAGGGAGGTGCCGCCCACCGGGTCAAAGATCACGTCGAGTGAATTCGGGGCAATGCTCTCCCAGAAGGGTTGCTCGCGGTAATTGATCAGAACATCCACCCCGAGCGAGTCGAGGTAGCGGAGTTTTTCAGCAGAACCTGCTGTTCCGTACACGAAGCAGCCAGCGGCTTTGGCCAGTTGAACGAGCAGGGTACCCACCCCGCCTGCGGCGGCATGGACGAGGACCTGCTCTCCTGCGCGAAGCGGCTGGAGATAGTGGGCCATGTATTGGGCAGTGAGGCCCTGGGTGGCCAGGGCAGCCCCAACTCCCGGGCTGATGCCATCAGGGAGAGCCGCCAGGGCCAGTTCGGAAGTGAGGGCATATTCGGCAAACCCGCCGAAGCGGGACAGACCAAAGACCCTGTCGCCGGGTTTCCAGGCTGTTACTTTGGGTCCCACAGCTGCAACGGTACCGGCAACATCGTAGCCAAGGACAGCTGGCAGTGGCGGAGCATCGCGATACAGCCCGAGCATGGCCATGACGTCGGCGAAGTTGAGGCCGGCGTGGCTCACTTTTACCAGCACTTCTCCCTGACCGGGAACCGGCACGGGAAGATTGCGCAGCTCAAAGCCGGACGCTGTGGGGCCGAATTTGGTGAGCACCCAGGCTTTCATGGTGGCAGGCAGGAAGGAAGTCATGGGAGAAATGATTAAGCAGAGAAGTAGCGGAAAGCTAGGGAAAGAAGCTGAAAAGGCAATATGCCAACCCGTAAGGGGGAAGCGGTGGCGGAATTTGAAATAAATTACACCGTAAAAACTTTTTTATTTTTCGTATTTCTTTCCGATAACCTGCCAAAATACCTCTGCTGTGGCGGCGGGTGATTGTCCGGACAACCAAAGCGCACCAGGCCTAACAGGGCTCTAGGTATTTTGATACGCATGATGGTACTTTCGGATGATGAAACGGTTCACTCCTCAAGTTCTTATCGCTGGTGTAATTTTTACACTGTCGATATCCGCCACCTTTGCTCAACCTTTTGCCGCTTTCACCGCGAACAAGACCTCCGGCTGCTCACCGCTGGTAGTCACTTTTCAGAACTCGTCTGTCAATGCTGTGGCCTATGAATGGGACACGGGAATCAGCAGTTCGACCCTTACGCACCCAACAGTTCTCTACACAAACCCTGGCACCTACCAGGTCATGCTCGTTGCGATTGATGCCCAGGGGCAGCGCGACACTGTGATTCAACCCTCCTACATCACGGTGCACGCCAACCCGATTGTCAATTTCACAGTGAGCCAGGCTCAGGTTTGCGCCCACACAGCAGTGACTTTCACCGATGTGTCGATGCCGGGAAGTGGAGGCATCACGCAGTGGAACTGGGATTTCGGCGATGGCCAATCCAGCCAGAGCCAGCACCCGGTCCACACCTACACCGAAGCCGGGAACTATCCGGTGTCGTTGCAGGTAACCAACCAACATGGCTGTTCGCACAGCGTGCTGAAATCCGCTATGGTGGCAGTGCAGGCACCCGACCCGGAATTCACGGCCAGCCAGACCGTGGCCTGCGGCGCTCCGCTGCCTGTTACTTTCCAGCCTGTTCCGGCAAACGGGGTAACCCATGCCTGGACCTTCGGCGACGGGGGCAACTCCACCCAGCTTTCTCCGCTGCACACCTACCTCAATGTAGGCACCTATGATGTGGGGCACATTGTCACCGATGGCAATGGCTGCAAAGACACCCTTGTCAAAACCTCCTTCATCAACATCGGGGCAAACACCCTGGCTGCCTTCGCCGCCGACAGCAGCGTTTGCACAGGCAGCCTGGTGTCGTTTACTGCCCAGGCACCGCCTTCCAGCCAGGTCATCTGGAACTTTGGCGATGGTAACAACGGCATCGGAACCAAAGTCGGGCACCTTTACCAGGCACCGGGCAACTACACCGTTGAGGTGCAGATCAACGCCCCTTCCGGCTGCCAGGCCACCCGATTTATTCCCATGACCGTGACCCAGACACCCCAGGTGGCATTCACCGTAGCCGATACAACCGTGGGTTGTGGCGTGCCATTTCAGGTGCAGTTTGTGAACCAGTCGGTGGGGGCAGTCGCCTATTCCTGGGGCTCTTTCCCGGGAGCGGTAGGCTATCAGGCGAATCCGCTGATTTCCTACAACACCGTTGATTCGTTTACCGTTTCCCTCACGGCTTTTGGGCAAGGCGGCTGCGCTGCCACGCTCAAGAAAACCAATTACATCAAAATCATCCCCACCGAGCCAGGCTTCCAGAGTGATATCACCGCTGGTTGCGCCCCGGTTTCAGTGGTGTTTGAGGATACTTCCCACACCTTCTACCCCATCGTGGCCTGGAACTGGGATTTTGGCGACGGAACCACAGGGACCGGGCCGACTCCAGCGCATGTTTACACAAACCCCGGGTTGTACGATATCCGGCTCATTACCACCAACGCTCAAGGTTGCCAGGACACGCTGGTGATGGAGGATTACCTTCAGCTCGGCACCAAGCCCAATGCCCAGTTTGTGGCCGACACCACCCGGGCCTGTGCCCTGGGAGATGTGCAGTTCACCAACCTGACAACGAACGGCATTGATTACCTCTGGTACTTCGGCGACGGCGACACGGCAATGTCGGTAAACCCGACCCATGGATTTGCTGCTCTGGGCCAGATGGACGTGAAACTCGTGGCCTTCAACCAGGGTTGCAGCGACACCCTGCTGCTGTCCAACTACATCGAAGTGCTGGCCCCGCTGCCCGTGATCGGGATGACAGGAAGGTACATTTGCCAGATACCCGAAACCGTTCAATTCATCAACCTTTCCATTGATGATGATGACTGGCTCTGGACCCTGCCCGACGGGAGCACCTCCACAGATTCCATCACGCCATTTGCTTTCACCCAGGCGGGACAGTTTCCCATTTCCCTGCGCGTAATGAACTACGCCACAGGCTGCGAGGTGGAAGTGACCGACTCGGTGTATGTGCAACCGATTGAAGCAGACTTTCAGGTAACCCCCTCAGCGGGCTGTGCGCCCCTGGCCACCCAGTTCCAGGCGATGAGCCCGGGAGCTGTGGAATGGACCTGGGTCTTTGGCGACGGCACCTCCAGCAGTTTGGCGAATCCTTCCAAAAACTATCCAACGGGAGGGTATTTTCAGGTAAGCCTCACAGTGGAAAATGAGTATGGTTGCAAAGACACCAAAGTGATGGACACCTTGCGGGTATCCCAGTTTTTGCCCCAAATTCTCACCACCTCCCCAACACAGGGCTGCATCCCGCTGTCAGTTTCATTTCAGCAGGGAACCGGCTTGCTACGGGGAACTCAAATCATTGCCTGGCTTTGGGAGTTTGGGGATGGAAGCATTTCCACCCTCAAGGATCCCACCCATGTGTACACCCAGCCGGGAACCTACACGGTGAAGCTCACCACAACCGACGACCTCGGGTGTACCTCTGTCCGGACCTTCAGCACCCCGATCATTGCCTCCAACCCGCAACCACAGTTCAGTGTGGTGCCGGCAGTGGCCTGTCCGGGCTCCCCAGTCAGTTTCATTTCCTCCTCTACCGGCATTGGCCTCACCTATCAGTGGCAGCTTGGAGATGGCAACACCTCAGTTCAGGCCAACCCCAGCCATGCCTATGCCAGTCCGGGAGTCTATGACCTGACGCTGACAATCGAGGATATTTTCGGATGTTCACGGAGCATTTCTCAACCCGCTGCCGTAACCGTGGCTCCGTTGTTTGCTGCTTTCACAGCAGACACTACCTATGCACCCTGTCCGCCGCTGAACGTCCAGTTCCAGGCACAGAGCGGCTTCCCGCATCCGGGCCTGTACTTCCAGTGGGATTTCGGGAATGGCTCCACCGGAAGCACGCCCCAGGCCTCAGCACTGTACACACAGCCCGGAACCTATGATGTTTCCCTGATCGTGGGTGCGGTAGGTGGCTGCTCGGATACCATGCTGATCGAAGACATGATTGTGATTGAAGGCCCGTCTGCCTCCTTCACCTTCACCCCAGGCGAAGGCTGCCCGGGCACCCAGATCGATTTTCTGGCTGCCAGCCCGGATTCTGTAACCTACCGCTGGATCTACGGTGATGGCGATATCGGCTCACAGGCTGCCAGCAGCCACGTGTATCAGGATCCCGGCACCTATCTGCCTGTTCTCATCATCGAGGACAGAGACGGTTGCACCGTGTTTACCTATGCCCGGAATCCGGTCACGATTTTCACCCCGCCGACTGCGCAGTTCACCCCGACAACTGTGGAAGCTTGCGACAGTCTGGTTCAGGTGTTTGATGCCGGATCCAGCTCAGGAAGCATCATTTCCTGGAACTGGGACTTCGGTCCTGCCGGAACAAGCAACCAGGCCCAGCCATCTGTGCTGTTTGCCCAGCCCGGCACCTATGATGTCACCCTCACTGTGACCGACCAGCATGGCTGCTCAGACACCACCTCGGTGGCAGATGTGATCACCATTCACCCTTCACCGGATCCTGTGATCCTGCCATCAGACGTGAATGGATGCTTACCCTTTACCCTCACTGTGGAGGGCCTGCCAAATGGCCACAGCGCGGCAATTACCTCGTGGGCCTGGGCCAGCGGCAGCCAGACACACAACGGAGCCGTGTGGCAGCCTGTCTTCACCGACCCTGGCTTCCACTCAATTAACCTCCTGGCCACAGATGAGCATGGCTGTTCCGCCGAAACGACCCTTATTGTAGAGGTGTTTCCTTTGCCAGAAGCGGATTTTACCGTAGCCGACCAGGAAAGCTGTGCACCTGTGGACCTCTTGTTTTCTGATCAGACAGCGGGAGCGATTGTTTCATGGAGCTGGTTTTTCGGCGATACCGGCACGGCTACCGGCCGGGATCCCGTTCACACCTACCAGCAGAACGGCGTGTTTGACGTCACCCTCATGATCGAAGATGCCAACGGTTGCCGGGACACCCTGACAAAGCCTACGTTTGTGCGCCTCGAAAGCCCGACAGCAGGGTTTAGCGTGAGCGACACGGTGGCCTGCCCGGGCTCGCTGATTCTCTTCAGCGATGAGAGCCAGAGCAGACGGCCACTCGTGTCATGGGACTGGGCATTTGGCGACACCCAAACCAGCCAGGGAAGCAACACCCAGCACCGGTATGGCCAGAGCGGAATCTACGATGTAACCCTGCTGGTAACAGATGATGAGGGTTGTACCGGTTCGATTACCCTTCCGCAGTACATTCGCATCCAGGACGATGTGCCGGCAGAACCCGTGCAGATGATCGCCGCTTCGGTGGTGTCGGATGAAGCGGTGGAGCTGACCTACGAACGATACGAAAGCAGGCTGGATGATTTCGGAGCTTACGTCATTTACCGCTCCGTCAACGGAATTCAATACCAGGCTGTGGATTCTGTATCCGACCAGAACCAGACCACCTATTTTGATCACGGATTGAACACGCTGCAGCTTCGCTACTGGTACAAGGTGGTTCCCCACAACCTGTGCGGAAACCCTGCGCCCTGGGATGCCATGGAAGCCCATGCCACCGTGCAACTGGAAACCTTCCCCGGTCTGGATCAGGCGACCCTGTCGTGGACCCGCTACCTCGGGTGGCAGCAGGTGGATCGCTATGAGATTTACCGCGTCACCGGATATGAGCCCGGCAACCAGATGTTTCTGGGAAGTGTGAGCGGAACCGACAGCAGCTTCCTCGACCTCGGATATCGCTGCGATGAAAACCATCATTACCGGGTTGTGGCATTTGGCAACAGCACCAAAGCAGCATCAGATTCCTCCTTCACCGATCCATTCCATGAAGGGCCCCAAATCCCGACAGATGTGATCCGGGCGACAGTGGAAAACAACAGCTCGGTGCTTGTGGAATGGAACGAGCCCCCTGTGGACATGGCAGACCGGGTGATTGTGGAACGCAGCAGCGGGAGTGGATTTGTGGTGGTGGCTGACCTCCCGGTTGGCGCGGCCAAATCCAGCGACCCGACCGCCAAGGTGACCAAGGAGAGCTATGTGTACAGGGTGGCTACCATCGACAGTTGCGGCGACGCTACGCCGATGGGCCTGACGGGCAAGACCATCCTGCTGAGCGCGCAAAACGAGTTTTCGGGCAACCGCCTGAGCTGGACGCCTTATGAAGGCTGGGTTGGCGGCGTGGAAGGCTATGTGCTGGAAGTGTTTGACGAATCCCTGCAGGCATTCCGGGTGGTGGCACAGCTGGCAGGAAACACGACCGCCTATTTCGACCAGACCACGATCCTGCAACAGGGCACATACTGCTACCGGGTAACAGCCTGGGAATGGGGAGGTGGCAAGGAAACCAGCCAGTCGAATGAGGCTTGTGTAACGCCATCGCCATACCTCTACCTGCCCAATGCTTTCAGCCCGAATGGCGATGGCATCAACGATGCCTTCGGGATTGGCCTGAATGCGGTTGGCAGCTTCCAGATGGACATTTACGACCGTTGGGGCAAGCTGATGTTCAGCACAGGCTCGCAGGAGGACCCGTGGCGGGGCTATACTGCCGAGGGCATGGCCGCACCGGAAGGAGTTTATGTGTTCAAACTGGTGGCAAACGGCTACAGCGGAGAAACCCTGGTGCGCAGCGGAACTGTGACCCTGGTGCGCTAATGCGGAAAACATACTTGAGGATCGATGCGATTCGCGGAGCATCGGGCGAGGGCTGCCGGTTTGGCAGCCCTTTTTGTGTTTTTGCCTTGGGAAGGCTTTGAACCCTTCGTAATATAGCCCCCGATTCACCCTTCTGCACATGCCAGCTTTTTTCCGACCTGTCCTTTTTCTAGCCCTTGCCCTGACGACGGCCTGCCATTCGTGGAAAGACGCCGCCTGGGTGACCCGTGGCGAAGCAGGAGCCTGGTCGGTGGAGGTGCCTGATTTCCTTGTAGAAAGCACAACATTACATCCAAACGCTCCCCTTCAGCTCCACGCACCCGAGAAGGACTTTTTCCTTGTGGTGCGGCACGACCCTTTGAACCTGCTTACCACCCGGCACCCGGATTTTGTGCTGGAAGACTTCCTCGACCTGAGCATTGAGCGGCTCATCGAAGGGCTGGCAGAGCCCAAAGTGCCGAAAGCCTCGCCGCGGACGGTAAACGGCTTGCCGTCGCACCAGGCCACCATCACGGGGTACTTTCGCGGAGAATCACTTGTGTATGAGCTGATGCTTGTGAAAGGCAGAACCCGGATGTATCAGCTGCTGATCTGGCTGCCGGAAGAGAAGTATGCGGCAAGGAAAGACGCCATTGAGCGAATGATGAATTCGTTTCGGGAAGAGGGAATGTGAGGGTGAGGCGGGATGTTTGGAGGCGGGAGATTGGAGGCGAGAGGCGAGAACCGAGAGCCGGGACTGGAGGCGAAGCCGGATGAGAGGCGAGAAGTCAGACCGCTTCGCTGCGAGAGGCGAGACTGGAGGCGAAGCCGGTCTCTCACCCTTGTCAGGGTTTGGCTTCGACCCTGACAAGGGTTTAGGGAACTGGGAGTTTGGAGGCGAGAACCGGGAACCGAGAGCCGGGACCGGAGGCGAAGCCGGTTCTTACCCCCCTGAGGGCGGGCTTTGACGCCCGGGAGGGGGGCCTGGGGGGTGAAAAAGGCTAAAAAGTAACATTAAGTTGGAGCCAAGGCAGGAGGCGAAGCCGGTCTCTTTTGACCCCTGCCATAACAAATTCCGAGCGACCAGCTTCCCCATCCATTAAGACAACACGGCCCTCCTCCGGGATGATTCGTGGAAGTTGATTATATTTGATAGAAAACGATTGTACGTCAACTACCGTGCAGCACTTGAGGAGAACGACCGTGATCGCATCCTGTACCTGGCCATTCCGCAAATGGTGTATGAGAACTTTTTCCAGCGACCTTTCGTCCAAAAAATGATTCTCAGGGAAAACATAAACCTGATCGTGTACCAGCCTGAAAATCAAATGATTTCATCATGGATTCGCTAACAAACTATCAGAACGCCATCGTATCGCTGCTGGAGGAATATGCAGCTGTGAAGCCTGCCAACATGCCGGAGGTGCAGCATCAGGTTCTTGCCGACCGGGATCACAACCACTTTGCACTCATCCGGCTGGGCTGGACACAGGGCAAGTTTGTCTATCACTGTGTTATGCACTTCGACATTGCTGAGGACAAAGTCTGGATCCAGCAAAACTGGACCGACCAGGACCTGGCACAGGAGCTGATTGCCAAGGGAGTAGCCCGGCACGACATTGTCCTGGGGTTTGTGCCTCCTTATGCCCGACTGCAGACAGGTTTTGCAGTAGCGTAGTCGGGAGGGCTTGAGAGGCGGGAACCGATTGAGAGGCGGGATGTCAGACCGCTGCGCTGCTAGAGGCGAGAAGTTTGGAGGCGAGAGCCGAGAACCGAGAGCCGGGACTGGAGGCGAAGCCGATCTTTAGCTCCGGAGGAGCGGCATATCAATAGCTGGGTATCCGCCCAAGCAACCGCGTATTGCTGCAGATTTATTCTTGAGTCAAAGATTGAGGCAGCTCGACGGAGGTTGTTTCATCTTTAAAGTTGTAGGGCAGGAGTTCGTGAATGCGGTTGATGGGGTGTGCGGGTAATCGCT
>JBGSKC010000052.1:0-40764 GCA_041741415.1 Bacteroidia bacterium
TGCAACGCAGCCAAGGCAATCCGCGCCTTCTCGCTCCCGCTGAATGTTCTGCGTTTTTGCTTCACTGGAATTCTCTTTTTCATGTGACAAATTGCAATTTGTCCACCTTATTCACCTGTCCAGTTTTTGGGGTACACTTCAGTCGACAGGTATAAATATATCGCTAGAAGTATTAGATTTTATTTTGATATCATCAATTGATAGATGTCCTGAAAAATTAACTGCTAGATGAACTTTTCCTGATTGAGTAATCCCAAGTCCCACCGCCTCATCTATTCCCCCCTCTCCAAAGGTCCGCAACCAAAGGAGGTTGCCAAGGGAGTCATATTTCACCAGGAAAATATCGCTGGAATCTGGCGTGGCAGAATACACGCAGGTATCTTCTCCAAAGCACATGAAATTTTCAAAGAACCCGCAGATATAGACGTTTTCCTCCTCATCTATTTCCATCCCACTGAGATGAACATTGTCATCCCAGTTTGTACCAAATCCACCAAACGTCCTTGCCCACTCAAACTGCGGCGGCTCCACCCACTGCCCGCGGCCATCGGTGGCTGCGACACAACAAACAACAAGCAGGAACAGGTGCTTCATGAGGCCGGGGTTGGTGTGGAAACAAGTACGGAAAAGGAAAGGACAGATGAAAGTAAATCCAGACTCAGGAGAATGTGTTCCTCGCTCACCCGTGCTGATGGTTCTCAGGATTTCCCCTAATTTAGCCGAAAATTGACCTCTAACCCTTCCCGCATGAGCCTGGTAGCAGTCGGATCCATCGCCTACGACGCCATTGAAACTCCTTTCGGCAAAACAGACCGCATCCTCGGCGGTGCCGCCATGTACATTTCGCTCGCCGCTTCCTACTTCGTCAGGCCGGTGAGGGCCATCTCGGTCGTAGGCAATGACTTCGAATCCGCTGATACTCAGCTCCTCCTCGACCACGGCGTGGACCTCGAAGGCGTTCAGGTCAAGCACGACGAAAAGTCCTTCTTCTGGGCTGGCCGTTATCACAACGACATGAACACCCGCGACACCCTCGTCACGGAGCTCAACGTGCTCGGCTCCTTCGACCCCGTTGTGCCCGAAAGCTACCAGGGCTGCGAGTTTCTTCTCCTCGGCAACCTTTCCCCCGATGTGCAGCGGCAGGTCATCGAGCGGCTCCACCGCCGCCCCCGCTTCATCGCCATGGATACCATGAACTTCTGGATGAACGTGGCCCTCGACAGCCTGCACAACACCCTCCGGCTCGTTGATGCCCTCATCGTGAACGACGAAGAAGCCCGGCAGCTCACCGGCGAATATTCCCTCAAGCGGGCCGCTCAGAAAATCATGACAATGGGTCCCGCCTATGTCGTGATCAAAAAAGGCGAACATGGCGCCCTCCTCTTCCACCAGAACGAGGTATTTTCCGCCCCCGGCCTGCCCCTCGAAGAAGTGTTCGACCCCACCGGCGCAGGCGACACCTTTGCTGGTGGCTTCATCGGCTACCTGGCCCAAACCGGCGAGGTGAATTTCGATGCGCTGAAAGCCGCCGTGATTTATGGCAGCGCCATGGCCTCCTTCTGCGTGGAAAAATTCGGCCCTGAGCGCCTCCTCAGTCTCCCCGCCGCCACGATCCAGGCACGGGTGGACCAGTTTGTCCGCCTCGCCCAATTCCACCTTCCCGTCAAGCCCGCCTATGCCACCCAGGCCTGAGCGACTCGCTGCCTTTGACCTTGACGGCACCCTCACCCGCCGGGATACGATGCTGGCTTTCTGCGCCTTTGTGCTGGGAGGGAAACTTCCCCTCGCCTGGAACATGATGCGCATCGCTCCCGTGCTGCTGGCCTGGAAACTCGGGTTTGCCACCAACCAGGCCGCCAAAGAAGCCCTGCTCCGGGTTTGCTTTGCCGGAAAAACAGAACAGCAGCTCCGCAGCCTCGGGAAAGCCTTTGGCGAACAGATCCTGCCCGGCCTGCTCCGGCCAGAGGGTTGGGCCAGGCTGGAAGCGCATCGCGCAGCAGGAGATGCAGTGGTGGTGGTAACGGCCTCGCTTGACCTCTGGGTGGAACCCTGGGCACGGGCGCAGGGACTGGAGTTGCTGTCATCGAAGGCGGAAGTGAAAGAAGGTACATTCACCGGAAAACTGGCTGGGCAGAACTGCATGGGCGCAGAAAAAGTGCGCCGCCTGGAGGCCTGGCTGGGCGGCCACCGGCCCGGGCTGGTGGTGGCCTACGGCGATTCAAAGGGCGACAAAGAAATGCTCGCCTGGGCCGACGAAGCCCACTGGAAGCCGTTCCGGTAACAACCGGGCTACATTGACCGGAAAAGCTCCCCGCCTTTTTGCTACCTTACCCTCCGAAAATTTTCCCCGCCATGACCGCTCCTCTTCCCTTTCGCATCGGGTTTGGCTACGATACCCACCGCCTCGTCGAAGGCCGCGCCCTCATTCTGGGTGGCATCCGCATAGAACACAGCACCGGCCTCCTGGGCCACTCCGATGCCGACGTGCTCCTCCACGCCATCTGCGACGCCCTGCTCGGCGCTCTCAACCTCCGTGACATCGGCTTTCATTTTCCCGACACCGACCCCCGCTACCACAACGCCGACAGCAAGATTCTGCTCCGCGACACCTACCAGCTCGTGCTGGACCGCGGCTATCGCCTCGGCAACCTCGACAGCACCGTGATCGCTGAAAAGCCCAAACTCAATCCCCATATTCCGGCCATGCAGGCCGTGATCGCCGAGATTCTCGGCTGCAGCACCGACCAGATCTCCATCAAAGCCACCACCCACGAAAAAACCGATGCAGTCGGCAGGGAAGAAAGCATGATTGCCCAGGCGGTGGCCCTGCTCCTGCTCCAGTAACCCATTTTGTGCCGATGAAATCCACGTGCTGCCTGCTTGTTCTGTTGTGTGCGCTCTGCTGGCCGGCGCTGGGGCAGGTGTCGGGGTATTTGGGTAAAAAAACGGTCGTGGGCGTGGAGGCAGGCTTTTTTCCGAATGCCTGGCAAATGATTCAGCAGGAGGATCCCCTGGCCATCAACCTCCGGCTGGGCTTCCAGGCGGAGCAGATCGTGAGCCGGCAGTTGTCGGTGGGCGGCCATGTCGCGGCGTTTTCCACCTCGGCAGCCTACCGCATGGACTCGGCAGCCGGGCGCATGCGCCTCCTGGGTCAGCAAATCGGCGTTGATTTCCGGGCCTACAGCCCTGTGCGGCGGGGCAATTTGCCACCGCTCGGGCCGGTCCACCGCTTTGGCATTGCCTATGTGTTTTACCAGGCCCGCGACCTCAACAGGCGCTACTTCCCCGATGGCCGCCCCGACCTGGGCCGCTACCAGGCTGCCCTCATTCAGTACACCCTCGGCACCCAGCGGGTGTGGAACGATCGTTACACCACCTTCGCCGGACTCTCTTTTTCCTGGACCATCGCCCTTTCGCCCGGCACCTTTCCCGACCAGGACCTCTACCTCTGGGAAAAGAGCGTGGGCCGCCTGCGTGGGTTTTTCGGCGGGCAGCTTGTGCTGGGAGCGGGGATGTTGCTGGGGGATGATTAGCCAGCCAGCGACTCGAAAAACGCCTCCACCTCCTTCACAACCGAAGCAACCAGAGCAGGATCGTCGTGATGCACCTTGCTGGAAAGCCCTTTGGCGGCAAGGTCAACCGTGAGCCGGATGGACGCACCTGGGTCCTCACCTTCGTTGGGGCCCAGCAGGCAAATGGTGTCTCCGACCCTCACTGCCGCCTCGATGTCGTGGGTGATGATGATGAGGGTATTGGATTCGCTGAGGTGAGCCGCTGTCTGAATGGCCTGGATGGCCCGCATTTTGGCCAGGTGATCCAGCCCGCTGAAGGGTTCGTCGAGGATGAGGATCTGGCGCTGGAAGAGGAGTTGCTGGGCAATGGCAACGCGCTGGCGCTGGCCTCCTGACAATTGCGCCGGATATTGGCTAAGCTGTTGTTCCAGCCCGAATTCTCTGGCCATGGCCACAGCAGCCTGATGAAAGGGCGAGGCCTCTCTGGCTTTGCGCGAGAACCAGCTCCTGAGCGGTTCCTTCCAGTCGCGCTGCACCGCGCCCTGCCGGGCTCCCAGCACCAGGTTCTGGTACACGGTGAGGTGCTCAAACAGGGCGTAGTTTTGGTACACAACCCCCACTTCGCCTTTCAGGGTGGTTGTGAGCTGTTTGCTGGCATGGCCCATCACTTCCACGGTGCCATAGCGGGGCCTCAGGTGCCCGGCCAGCAGGTTGAGCAGGGTGCTTTTGCCTGATCCGGAGGATCCCAGCAGACACACGATCTGGCCGGTCACCTGGTCAGGGTGAATCAAATCCCGGATTTCCCAGTCGAGGTTATACAACACAGGTTTGCCCGGCTCATAGCCAAACACCAGGTCGTTTACCCGAAGCAGCAGGGTGTCTGTTCTTTGATAGCTCATCAGGCGGATCGTTCTCGTTGGAGGAAGGCATAAGGAAACAACCAGCGGTTGGCAAGCATGATCAGCACGTCAAACCCAATGGCCGTGGCGAAGATCAGAATCTGGATTGCGAAGACCTCCGCATAGTCTGCTCTTCGGGTTTCCACGTCATACAGCAGCATTCCCAGTCCGCCTCCCTGCCTGATTTTCGCTTCCACCGTCACAATCATCACAAAGGCAATGGCGAGGTTCTGGCGAATGGCCTCGAGCATATCACTGGCAACTCCCCGCACCAGCACATGCCACACCACCCTGGCCTCGGAGAGGTTGAGGGTGCGGGCATAGCGAAACATCATCTGGTCGCGGGAGAGGATGATGGCCGTCATGCTGGTGACCAGAAACGGCACGATGCCATAAATCAGCAGGCTCACCCGGATCAGGGCGGGCTCCCGCAGGGCCACCATGAACAGGAAGGCGAAACCCACGAAAGACATGTAGCGCATTTTGGAAATGGCGTAGGCGATGGGGCGAAACAGCGGGATCACCGCCAGGTAGGAGATGATCGTGGCGATCAGGCAGCTCCAGGCCATGGCCTCCAGCGACAGCCCCACGGTGCTGAGCCAGTTGCCAATGAGGTTGTGGCGCTTCACCAGCGGCTCAAACGAGCCGATGATGTCGCCGAAGGAAGGCATCACCGCCGGGCGAAACAAGGCCCACCAGCCTACAAACAGCAGGGCCCACAGGACGTAGGTCCCGTACTGCATCCAACCCGGAATACTGCCATTAGCGCGAAAAAGAGAAGACCAATCGCTGTTTTTTTCCGGAATCGGTGCCATGTAAAACGGGGTTATTCAACCTATTGAACCACCTTGATCACGACCCGGCGGGAAGCGTTCAGGTCCTCGCGGCCATTGGCCATCACAAGCTGGGATTCTCCCTTGCCAGAAACTTCGGCAAAGCGGGCCTGTGGAAACTGCGAAGCATCCCGCTGGCTGAACCAGGCCTGCACCGACTCGGCTCTGCGTTGCGACAGGCTGCGGTTGTCTTCGTCGTTGCCCCGGGAATCGGTATGCCCCTCGATGATGAGACGGGTTCCCTGGGTGGTGGCCAGTTCGCGGTAGAGGTTTTGCAGCACCGCCACTCCTTCCGGGGTTAACTGGGCGCTGTTGGTGGCAAAAGTGATGTTGTAGGAAGCAGCGGCAAAGGTGCGCTTGGTTTCGCCGGTGGCGTAGTCAATGTTGGTGGCTTCGGAGAGCTTGCCGGCATTTTCCTTCAGGCGCATGGCCTCGGCCAGGTAGCGGCCATCAAACACCACGTTGGGATCCGGATATTGCTCCAGGTCGTCGGGGTAGAGGACCTTGTATTTTTCGCCGAAAAACGGATACACTTCATTCTTGTAATAGCCGCTTCCGATCACGCCCATGGCCTCGGCTGCCTCGGAGAGGTTCATCGCCCGGGAACCGCCCAGCAGCAGGTTGGTGCCGTTGAAGAAGGTATCAGCCCCGACATAATATTTGTACCACCAGGCACCGGAGTGGAAGTCTTCCTGCTGGGAGGAGAATGCTTCGGAAGCCATTTCGCAGGAATGACGCAGGGCCTGGTCATAGGTTTTCATCTGGTCGGCAGCATCGCTGATGGCCGTGATCATCCGCACAATTTTCCCGCGGTTTGCCTCCAGGTGCTTGTTCAGGCCCACGAAGGTGGTCAGCATCTGGTTCATGTTTTCCTTGGTGCTGTAAATGCGGGCCACTGGCTTGGTACCTTTGTATTTTTCCAGCAAACGCACATCGCCGGGGGTCCAGGTGGCATAGGAGTCCACCACTTTTTCGACGGTTTTGCCGGTGAGGGCTCCGTTTACAATCTCCCGGCGCTTGACCAGGGTTTCGGAAATGAAGGCGTCAGTGGCTTCGATGAAGGTGCCAACGTCGTAGAAGTTGATGGCATTGGGGTCGTAGGTTTCCTGGTCAACGTTCACCTTGATCTGGTTGTAGGCCGCCCAGATCAGCACGATGTTCTGGTCGCCGTCCATCGGGTAGGCTGCGCAGAGCGATCCTTTGGCTTTTTCGGGGTTGTCCAGCCACTCGGGCGGGCCGAAATAGCCGTCTTCCCCAAAAGAAGCTCCTGAAATAGTGAACACAACAGGCTCATAGCTTGGGTCCACTTCCTTGCAGATTT
Source organism: Bacteroidia bacterium (assembly GCA_041741415.1). Classification (GTDB taxonomy): domain Bacteria; phylum Bacteroidota; class Bacteroidia; order J057; family J057; genus JANQTF01. The sequence goes on from JBGSKC010000052.1 coordinate 6,566, forward strand.
GCTGGAGGCTGTAGAGGTAATAAGGCGAAGCATCGCCCATGTACCACAGAAACTGGGCGCCGTCTGTCGTGTTGGGGTCTTCCAGGAAAGCGTTGACGAACACCCCAAACTGCTTGTAGTGATCGGCATAATCATCGAGGCGGGTTACCTGCACCTTCACGCCAGCCTGCTCAAAAAGGCTGCCTTTGGTGGTTTGGGCACCGCCGTTGGCCAGCAGGAAGGGGTTGGCACCCTGCCAGGGAATGCCCATGGCGTTCCAGACCGGGGCCTGGATGGCGGACTTATCGCGGGAGGGCAGCGGCAGGGCCGGAACTGTGGACTGGTAGTTGGGCGGTGCCGTGTTGAGCACGGTAAACTGGGCCGTGGTGGCCTCGATGTACTGCGAATCGCTGGGCTTGCTGCCGATCAGGCCCTGGTTATTCAGGTAGCGGTAGCCATACACCCCACCGACAGCCAGCAGGCCCACGATGAGGATATTTCGGAAAATGCGAAATCGCTGGGGGTTCGCAACTTTGATCTTTGCCATATAGCAGGAAAATTGGCTATGAACAGGTGGTTATTCTCTGATTCGGGGGCGCTGGCGGGGGCTGTCGTCGGAGCGTAAGTCGGCGGGGTCGAAGCCAAATTCGCTCTTGAGCACCAGGATCAACTCGTCGAGGTCGCCTTCTGAGGGGCCTTGCTCTTCCTCAATGGGGTCGTGCATGTCGTTGATGGTTTCCTCTACTGTTGACATCGACTTGGTGAGCTCATAGTAGAGGCTTTCTTCGGCGTCCCTGAGCCGGAAGCTGGTGAACTCGCTGTCGCCGAGCTTGAGTTCGGCAAGGGCTTCTTCAGCCTCGCGGGTAGCTTCGAGGGCTGTTTTATCGGCTTCGCGCTGGGCGCGGAGGGCACGGACGTTGGCCGCCAGGCGGTCGCGCTGCTGAGAAACGCGCTCGCGCATTTTTTTCACCTCCTTGTAGCGGTGCGAAATGGTGAGAATGCGGTTGGCATCCACCTGGGTTCCTTTTTCCTTGCTGCGAACAAGCTGTTCCACGGCCTGGTGGAGCTTCCGCTCGGCATTGGAGAGCTTGGTCACTGCCTCGTTGAGGGTGCTGACATCCTCTTCGGCCCGCACAAGGGTTCGGCGCATCACTTCCACGCTGGTGGTGTCATAGCCGAGCAGGGGGAGCAGTTTTTCTGCCCACCCATCCACGAGGCGGCCCAGGCGGTGGCGAAACTCATACACCAGGTAGAGGAAGGTGCCGGTTCCGCCAATGACAAGCATTTTCCAGAGATCGTTGAGGAGGGCAAAATCGGAGCCGTAGGCGATCAAGGCGCGGCCAAAGGCCATCGCCAGAAGCCCAAAGAAAGCTGTTTTGATCCAGCCCCCGATTTTGCGCTTTTCGTCTCCGTAGGGCTCCCAAGGCCTTTTCTTAGGCGGGAAGATCCGTAGCAGCAGCTTTCTCATGTTCATCGGGTGGGAGGAATGACTCGATTTTTTGGGCTACCTCGTCAATTTGAGCCATTATGGCAGGAATCGCAAATTCGTAGGCGGCTTTTTTATGCTGAAGCACAGCCTCCTGCTGGCCGGCTTTGCCTTCCAGTTCCAGGGCCGTCTGCAGGTTCTGCACAATTTTTTCCTGCATCCGCCTGATCTCGCTCTCCATCTCCACGTTGCTGGCCCTCAGGCGGTTGGCTTCTTCTTTGGCTCCTTTCACTTCCGCAGCAAAGGCTTTTTGCAGCCTGCTTTTTGCGCGCTCAAAAAAGGAGGTTTTCAGGGCCTGCTGGTAGGCTTTGGCTGTGGTAAGCAAATGCCTGCGGCTCACCTGGCCCTTGAATTCCAGGTGGGCGAGCTGGTAAATGCGTGCCTCGTCCATGTTGGTACCAGCTGCCAGGGTGCGAATGGCATCCAGCCGCTCCATGAACTCCGCAAAGTCGGGGCCTTTTTGATTGACCTCCTCCAGGATAAAGTCCATGGCTTCCTGCATAGCAGCCAGCCGCTCCTGGCGGGCCTCAGCCTGTGATCCGGTGGGCTCTGATGCTGTTGCTGGTACCGAAATTGGTTCCGGGGTGGAAGACGGAACCGGTGCCGCTGAGACTGCCTCTTCCACGGCAACCTCCATGCCGGGCTGCCCCTGGGTGCGGGCCTTGGCTGCCAACTTCTCAATCAGGGCATCGGTGGCATCCGCCTGCTCTTCTTTTCCTTCTGATTCGATGGAAAGTCCGGTCAGGGCAGTGAGTAGGCTGAATCGTTTTTTTGACATACCGGGGGTAGGGTCTCGAATGTTCTGCTTGCAACTAATCGGTGAAATTTACAGAATTTCCTGAATTCTCCGCTTTGTAAACAGACAGGCGATTTCCCTGAATGTCGAAAAGACGCCGGGTTTTTCTCTCATGCAGAGTTTTTCGGTTATTCTGTTCCAATATTTTCCCTCAAAACGCCTCTCCCACCGTCACATAATACCCGCTGCTTCCCTTTGCAAAGGCTGCATCCACCCGAATGTTCAGCCTGTCGTTCCGGCTAATGCGCACCCGCAACCCGCCTCCGGCAGCCAGCCGCAGCGGGCGTTCTGTTTGTTGCCTCCAGTCGGAAAATACGCTTCCTGCCGAGGCAAAACCCACCATGCCCAGCCGCCAAAACAAGGGCAGCCGATACTCTGCCTGGACAAGCACCAGGTTGTTGTCGCGGAAGCGCCCCTCGTAAAAGCCCCGCATTCGTTTGTTTCCCCCGATCGATGGCAAGGCGTTAAAGGGCGCCTCTCCTGTGGTCACATCGGCATAAGCATTCAGGGCTAATACATGGTGCTGCTTTCGCCAGACCGGAAGGTACAGCCGGGCATCAGTTGTGAAACGGGCATAGCGGAAATCGGCCCCCGTCGCACGCCCGCTCACCTGCAGCAGGTTTTCGACATAATATCCCGACTCCGGAGAGAACAATTCCTCCCGTCTGTCCAGCAAACTGATCAGCCCCGTGGCGGAAATCACGCCCCCTGAGCGCCCCGGTATATCCAGTTGAGGATCAGCCAGCAAGCCTCCGGGTTCCACATCGGCAATGGCAAACACATCCAGCCAATGATGCCAGCCGAGGTACCAGCCCGGCAGCACACGGCGAAGGCCATGTACCCGCATTCGCGGAAAATTCACGTCATACAACTCCCCGTCAGGTTTGGGGTCGCTGTTGCCAAGGCCATAAAAAAAGTAGGTGTAGCGGTAATAGCCCAGTTCTCCATAGATATACCAGGCTTCGTTTTTCAAAAACAGGGTGAAGGGCAAATAGCTCAAAAACTGCCGCTCCTGGGTGTAGGCAAAGCCAAGCTGAACCTGAGAGGGACGTCCTTCGGGCTTGTTGCTCCGAAACCGAAAGGCCATTAGCCCTGCCAACCCACCAGCCCAGCGGGTTTCGGGCGAGTAATAGGCAATCGGCAAGCCAAACAGGCTGCTCACAGTGATGCCTTTGGTGCTGTCTGGACTTGCCGTTTGACCAGACAAACCAGCGGGAATGAAAACAATTGCCAGGCAAACCAGCAGGGCCTTGTACATGGGTGAGGGGTTGGGTTCAGGCGAATAACGGAGAAAACTGCTTCGCCGCCACCTACGAATGAACCAGCCTGGCGGATGATGGCGGCTATCTTCCCTGAACAAGCTGCACCATCAGGGTTTCCCACCTCGATTTCATGGTGCCGGGGCTGCCTTCAAAATGGTTGGCCAGCATGGCAAAGGCTACCCGGCGGCCATCGGGCAGGTCGGCATAGCCCACATAGCCCCGCACCCCGGCGATGTAGCCGCTTTTGGCGCGCACTTTTCCCTCGGCAACTGTTCCTGCCATGCTCGATTTCATGGCGCCGCTCTGTCCCGCCACCGGCAGGGAAGCCAGGTAGCTTGCGGCGTAGGGGGCTCGCGCTGCTTTGGTGAGAATTTCGGCGAATTGCCTGGCTGTGACAACGTTGTTGGGGGAGAGGCCGCTGCCATCCTGCGGGCGCATGCCGCGGGTGTTCACGCCCTGGCCCGACCAGTAGCCTTCCATCATGGCAGCCCCTTCGCCGCTCAGCCCCGGCTTTCGCTGGAACACGGCCAACCGGCAGGCAATGGCCTCGGCATACAGGTTGATGCTTGAAAAATTGGTGGCCTGGGCAATGTCTGCAAGTGGAGCTGACTGGTGAACATGCACCACCTGACCGGGCTGGGGGAGGGGCTTCCCGGCAAGGGCACGCAGGCGGCTGGTGCTGGCAGGCTGCCCCACCGGGAGCCCGGCGGCCTTGAGGGCTTCGCCAAGCTGCTGGGCGCAGAACAGCGCCGGGTCTGGCATGGAACCTTTGATCGTGAAGCGGCTTTTGTTTGGCGGAATGCTGCCCCGCACATAGCGAAGCTGGGTGTAGGGTGCCCCGAAAATGTAGGCGTTATCGCCGGAGCCAGCCGGGCCTGCCAGCACTTCATTCACAAACAGCAGCGGCATCTCCGGTTCGGTGCCGATCAGGGTGGCGGCAGTGCCTGGTGCCCCCGATGAAAAATGAAGCTGGTAGAGGTTTTCGTCGAAATTGAGGCCACTGGCTCCCGCGCCGTAATAATTGCCCATGTCTTCCCAGCCCCAGTTTCCGGGTGTCATCTGGGTGGGGAAATAGCTGTCGTCACCGATGATGGCACCGCGTATTTCCCTGATACCAGCCTGCCGGATGGCTTCCACCCAACCGGCGAGCAGGGCCGTCTGGCCGTCGCTGCTGCGCAGGCGGTCGCTGCCCAGGGTGGGGTCGCCGCTGCCCACAATGAGGAGGTCACCTTCGAGAATGCCGTCAGCGAGGCGACCGCCCAGGGCGATTTTGGTTTCGAAGCGGTAGCCTGGACCCAGAGTAGCTAGGGCTGTGGCGGTGGTGATAGCCTTCATGGTGGAGGCGGTGGCGAGGGCGCGGTCGGGGTCGTAGGCATAGAGCACCTGCCCGCTGGCCACGTCCATCACACAGATACCGACAGAGGCCGGCACCATGTCGGACTGCCTCAGCATCTGATCGACGCTCTGGGCAAACAGGGGCAGGCTGCCCTGTGCCCGGACTACCGGGCTGGCAACAAGGAGCAGGAGCGGCAGGAGAATGGCGGAGGATTTAGCCATTGAAAATGTTGTGAAGGGCTCCTTCGATTTCGGGGAACTGGAAGCGGAAGGTTTCGCGCTGCAGTACGCGGGGAATGGCTTTCTGCCCTCCCCACAGCAGCACGGAGGCCTCGCCGAGGAGGAGTTTGAGCATAAAAGTTGGAATGACCCAGGGGGCGGAAACCCCCATTTCTTTGGCCAGGGCATTTGAAAAACGCTGCTGGTCAATGCTTTGCGGAGCCACGAGGTTGACGGGACCTTCCAGGGTTTCCGATTCGATGAAAAAAACGATGGCCCTCACCACATCCTCAATGTGGATCCAGGGGAAGCCCTGTTTGCCGGTACCCATTCTCCCGCCGAGGTACCAGCGGTAAATGCGGGCCATGGCTTCGAGGGCGCCGCCGTCTCCGAGCACCACCCCGATTCGGGGCAAAATGGTGCGAACATTCGCTTTGCGGGCCTCTGCCTCCCAGGCGGCTGTGACCTGGGCGGGGAAGTCCTTGCCTGCCTTCATGCGCTCGTGAATTTCGTCGGTATGCAGGGAGCCGTAATAGCCAACAGCCGATGCCGAAATGAACAACCGGGGCGGATGAGGATTGTTGTTGAGGTAGTCAACGCAGGCGCGGGTGGCGTCGATGCGGCTTTGAAGGATGTCCTTCTTGATAGAGGCTGTCCAGCGGGGGCGGGCGATGGTGGAACCAGCCAGGTTGATGACAACATCATAGAGGCCAATGCCGAGGGGCATTTGTTTGCCATCCCAGACGAGATAGTCAATGGCCTTGGTGGCATCCTGGCGCGGGCTTCGCGTGAGGATAGTGACCTGATGGCCCGCCTGAATCAAAGCAGGCACCAGTTGCTTCCCGATAAACCCTGTTCCGCCTGTTAGAAGAATCTTCATATTCCCCGACTCCTGAAAAACCTGATTGGATATTTCGTGCTCCGGCAATGAAAGGGGTAAAGTCCTGTCAAGGCCGTGTTGATAGTAGTAATTAAAGCTCGCGTCCTGATCATGACCAGTTGCGACGCTTTTAGTGGCCTGGGGCCGGTGAAGAAGGCGGCAGCAAGATATCGGAAAACTACGATAAACGGAAGAAAATTGAGAAGAGAGAACCCAAAAATCAAAGGAGCAATTGCCTTTGACTCCGGCTTTCTGGCTCTATTCACACTGCGGCCCTGGAGACAATCCCCTTGGTAGTGAACGGGACCAGGCTATCTTTGTGCGGGGTATTTTCAGAGCAATTTGGTCAGAAAAACAATGGTGCAGGTAGCAGGTTTTTGAAACAAAGGTACTCATTCAATGTCTTTTTTTATGGCAAATATATTCATCACCGGGGCAACTGGCAACATAGGCGTAGAGGTTATCAGGTTTCTGCACAAGAAGAATTCTTCCCATAAAGTCATAGTTGGCATAAGGGATACCGAAAAAGCAAAAATTAGGTTTAAAAACTATCCTGATCTGGGATATGTCCCATTTGACTTTGAAGATTCAGCAACATTCTACAAGGTATTTACCGGAATAGACCGGGTATTTCTTCTCAGGCCTCCTCACATTTCGGATATTGAGACCTTTTTCAGGCCCCTGGTGCTGGCCATGAAAGAGAAAGGCGTTAGGGAAGTGGTGTTTTTGTCGGTACAGGGAGCAGAAACCAGCAAGGTGATCCCGCACAACAAGATAGAAAGATTACTCCGGGAGGCGGGGGTTGACTATATTTTCCTGCGCCCCAGCTATTTTATGCAAAATTTGACAACCACCCTGCTTCCCGGGATTCAGCAAAAGCGGGAAATTCTGCTGCCTGCAGGGAAGGCAAAATTCAACTGGATCGACATTGAGAACATCGGCGAGGCAGCGGCCATTTTGCTTGAAAAATTTGACGAATACCGCAACCAGATTTTTGAAATCACGGGTATGGAGAACGAACATTTTGGCAGGGTGACTGCAATGATCAACGCCGAGATCGCGAGCCCGATCGCCTACCGGAACGTGAATCCCATCAGCTTTTACTTCCTCAAAAAACGTGAGGGAGTCCCTTCCGGGCTGATTATCGTGATGCTCCTGCTGCACTTTTTGCCAAGATTTCAGAAGGAACCCAGGATTTCGGGTTTTTATGAGCAAGTGACCGGAAAGAAACCCACGAGCCTGGCCGAATTTATTGCGAGGGAGAAGGGGAAATTTGAGAAGCAGTGAAGGAGAAGCGCATGAGTCATCAGGCGTTGGCTGTCCGGCGGTCTTTCGGGGGGGCGGAGGTTAGAAGTCGGAGGTCAGAAGTCGGAGGTCAGACTGGAGCGGCTTCGCCTCCGGTCCCGCCTCTCGGTTCTAAACATCCGCTTCCCAAAACCCTTTTCAGGGTCGAAGCCAAACCCTGACAAGGGTGGAAGACCGGCTCCGCCTCCGGTCCCGGCTCTCGGCTCCCGGCTCTCGCATCCACCACCCAAAACCCTTTTCAGGGTCGAAGCCAAACCCTGACAAGGGTAGGAAGACCGGCTCCGCCTCCGGTCCCGGCTCTCGGTTCCCAGCTCTCGCATCCAAACTTCCCGCTTCTCAAACGGCTTCGCCTCCGGTCCCGGCTCTCGGTTCTCGCATCTCGTTTCCCAAGTTTGGATACCATGAAAAAAATTCCATAACTTGTGTGGTCAACAGTAACCCTGCCATGGAGGAGTTGATTCGGAAGCTCAATGAGGCAACCCGGACGGCATCAACATTATCGATCAGCGTGAGGGATTTGCGAAAGGAGCGTGACGAACTTCTGTCGCGGGTCGAGGAGCTGGAACAGGCGCTGGCCGGCAAAGAGCAAGCACTCTTTGTTGTGCCCGGCAGCCAGGAGGCCGCCAGGATCGGCCAATTGATGATCGACGATGGCGACCGGCAAGCCCTGAAGGCCCAAATCGACCACTTTTTGCAGGAAATTGATCTTTGTCTCAAGCGTTTTGGCGATTGACATCGCGGAAACGGCATTCACAGGAAGTTGGAACAACGCTCGATCAACATACATATATTCGGAAGGCAGTTTCCCATTCGGGCAACCGATCAGGAAATTGCCCTCATCAAAGAGGCTGCCAACGCCATCAACTCCAAAATCCGCTCCTTTCGAGCAGATTATTCTCATCAAGACGACCTCGACATTGCGCTCATGACCTGCCTTGATATCATGACGGAGCAACTCCGCCTCAAGGCCCATCACGCTCAGGATGCTTCTCTTGCTCTCGCATCCGTCGAACGTCTCGACCAGGAGTTGGCACACGCGCTCCGGGTGGCTGATTCTTCGAGTTGATTCCCTTCCTGTCGCCCTTCCGCTCCCGCGAAGCTCCCCCTGCATGTTGCTGGCAGGTTGGCTTCGGTCGCCGCATATTTTACCCTCAACCTCTCTTTCATGAACGGATTAGACCTCATGATCGGAATCGGCGTTGGGGTGCTTGTGGGAGCTGTGGTCACTTACCTGATCAGCCGCTCTCTCTTCACCTCCGCCAATAACAAACTCACCGAAACGGCCCGCATCAAGGCCGAAGGCATTCTCTCACAGGCAGAACTGAAAGCCGAAAACATCAAGCAGGACCGCATCGCCAAGGCCAACGAAAAGTACCAGGAACTCAAGGAAAAGTTCGAAACGGATGCCTCCAGGAAAAAAGAGCTGATGGACCAGCGCGAAAGCAAGATCCGCCAGCGCGAACAACAGATCCAAAGCCGCGAAGACAAGACCCGGGGCGAGCAGCAAAAGCTCAAAACCGACCAGCAAAAGGTGGATGCCCAGCGCGAAAACCTCACCAAGCAGCTTGAAATCATTGACAGAAAGCAGGAAGAACTTGATCAGCTCCGCCAAAAGCAAGTAACTGAGCTTGAAAAAATCGCCGGTCTCTCCGCCGAAGAAGCCCGCGCCAGCATGCTCGAAGCCCTCAAGCAGGAAATCCGTACCGAAGCTGCTTCCCAGGCCCGCGACATCATCGAAGAGGCCCGCCTCTCTGCCACCAAAGACGCCAAGAAGATTGTCATCGAGACCATCCAGCGCACGGCAGCGGAGCACGCCATCGAAAATACCGTTACGGTGTTTCCGCTCGAAAACGACGAAATCAAGGGCCGCATCATCGGCCGGGAAGGCCGCAACATTCGCGCCCTCGAAATGGCCACCGGCATCGAAATCATCGTTGACGATACGCCGGAGGCCATCATTCTCTCCGGCTTCGACCCCGTGCGCCGCGAAATCGCCCGCCTCTCCCTCCACAAACTCGTAACCGATGGCCGCATTCACCCTGCCCGCATCGAGGAAGTGGTGAAGAAAACGGAGAAAAAAATCATCGAGGAAATCATCGAGCTTGGCGAGCGCACCGCCATCGACCTCGGCATCCACGGTCTGCGCCCTGAGCTCATCAGGTTGGTTGGGCGGATGAAGTACCGCTCTTCCTACGGCCAGAACCTCCTGAGCCACTCCCGCGAAACTGCCAATCTCTGCGCCATCATGGCCGCCGAGCTCGGCCTCGACGTCAAAAAAGCCAAGCGTGCAGGCCTGCTGCACGACATCGGCAAGGTCGCCGAAGAACACTCCGACAAACCTCACGCCCTGCTCGGCATGGAGCTCGCCGAAAAATATGGCGAACACCCCGAAATCTGCAACGCCATCGGTGCCCACCACGATGAAATCGAAATGACCTCCATCATTTCCCCTATCGTGCAGGCTTGCGATGCCATCTCCGGCTCCCGCCCGGGTGCCCGCCGCGAAATCGTGGAATCCTATATCCAGCGCCTCAAAGACCTCGAAAACCTCGCCCTCGCCTATCCCGGTGTTGTCAAAACCTTCGCCATCCAGGCAGGCCGCGAGCTTCGCGTCATTGTGGAATCGGAAAAAGTCACCGACGACGATGCCGATCAGCTCGCCTTCGACATCTCCCAGCAGATCATGAAGGACATGCAGTACCCTGGCCACATCAAGGTTACCGTGATCCGGGAAAAACGCGCCATCGCCTACGCCAAATAAGCGAAGCCGCTGCCGACTCATGCCCCGGATGTCCACTAACAGACTTCCGGGGCTTTTCTGTTTCATTGCTCCCGCAACAACCGTATATTTCGCTCCCGGGGTGTCATTCGGCAAATGAGGTTCTCTTTGCTGCATCTTCCCGGTTCCTTTGCCCGGTTTTAATGACGAAACGAATGCAAAAGCGCCTTCTTCTCTTGCTCGGTCTGGCAGCTTGCTTCAGCCCGCTGCTGGCTCAAATCGAGCGCCCCGTGAAATGGGCTTTTTCCACCAAACCCGGCGACAACGGCCAGGTGATGGTCCAGTTTACCGCCACCATCGACGCAGGCTGGCACCTCTATTCCCAGTTTATCGAGGAGGGAGGCCCCATTCCCACCACCTTTACCTTTGAAGATGCGCAAGGCTACACCCGTGTCGGAAAAGTGAAGGAACTGGGTGATTTGCACAAAGCCTACGACGAGACCTTCGAAATGGAGCTGTCGTATTTTGACAAAAAGGTCACCTTCTCCCAGGCTGTTACCCTCCAGGGCGAGTCGGCAGTGGTGAGCGGCTACCTGGAGTTCATGGTGTGTGACGACGAAAAATGTCTGCCCCCCGAGGCAGTTGATTTCTCCATTCCGGTTACACGTCCTGCCGCAGCGGCTGCCACCCCGGCCCAGCCAGCCCAACCCGAAACAGCTCCCGCGACACTTCCTCAGCCAGGTACCAGTGCCGGTAGTTCTCCCATTCCTTCCCTGATTCCCGGTGTAAATCCTGGTGCGATCCAGGAACCCGTGAAGTGGGCCTATGAGGTGGTCAAAGGCGAAGGAGGGCAGCACAGGCTCCTGATCAAAGCCGCTATTCAGCCCGGCTGGAAAATTTATTCGCAAAACAACCCCGGCAACAAAGGACCTATCCCTACCAGTTTCCGCTTTCAGCCGGGAGGATATCGCCTGGAAGGGAAAGTGGAGGAAATCGGGGAGCGGCACGAAGGATTTGATGATGTGTTCAAAATGAAGGTGGCCTACCTCACTGGCGATGTGCGCTTTGAGCAAATAGTAGTGTTTGAAAATGGCGTCGTGCCGGTGAATGGCGAGCTTGAATACATGGCCTGCAACGAAAACGGCTGTTTGCCGCCCACAGTAGTGGAGTTTTCCGTCGGCGGGGCCCAGCCGGGAGTAACTGGCCAGGCAGGCGATGAGGTGCTCAATTCCCTTCGCCTCCAGAATCTCAACCTCAACACCCCGGCTTCCGATTGTGTGAAGGAGGAGAAAACGGGTATTTCCCTTTGGAGCGATTTTCTCAAAGGCTTCCTGGGCGGCCTGATTGCCCTGCTCACCCCCTGCGTGTTTCCAATGATTCCGCTTACAGTGAGCTTTTTCACCAAAGGCTCCGGCGACCGCCGCAAAGGCCTCCTGAATGCCTTCCTGTATGGCCTGTCCATCTTCGTGATTTACGCAGTGGCGTCAGCACCCTTCCACCTGATCGAAGGCATCGCAGGCAACGTCTTTAACCTGATTGCCACTGACCCCTGGCTCAACCTGGGCTTTTTCATTGTCTTCGTGGCCTTTGCCATTTCCTTTTTTGGCTACTACGAAATTACCCTGCCCAGCTCCATTGCCAACCGCGCCAACTCCGCCGCCGGAATGGGCAACCTGCTGGGGATCTTCTTCATGGGCCTGGTGCTGTGCATTGTATCCTTCTCCTGCACCGGCCCGATCCTGGGCTCGCTCGTGGCTGTTTCCGCCTCGGGAAGTGTGAGCGCCTGGAACCTCACCGCCGCCATGGCAGGATTTGGCCTGGCACTGGGTGTTCCTTTTGCCCTGTTTGCTGCCTTCCCCGGCTGGCTCAACTCTCTGCCCAAATCCGGCTCCTGGCTCCAGACCGTGAAAGTGGTGCTCGGCTTCGTGGAACTGGCTCTGGCCGTGAAGTTTTTGTCGAATGCTGACCTCGTGGAACACTGGGGCCTGCTCAAGCGCGAAACCTTCTTCCTGCTCTGGATCATCATCGGCATTGCCATGGTGCTGTATTTGCTCGGAAAAATCCGCTTTCCCCATGACCATGGCGGTGAAAAAATTGGGATCGGCAAATGGGTGACAATCGGGCTCGTCGCAGCATTCACGGTTTACCTCGTGCCCGGCCTGTTCAACTCCGACATGGCCAACCGCCGTCTGCTGAGCGGGTTCCCGCCTCCCATGTTTTACAGCTGGTATGAGCGCGATTCCAAATGCCCGCTCGACCTGCCCTGCTACAAGGACCTCGAGGAAGGCCTGGCTGTGGCCAAAGCCAGCGGTAAGCCCATCATCCTCGACTTCACCGGCTGGGCCTGCGTGAACTGCCGGAGAATGGAGGAAAATGTGTGGGTGAATCCGGAGGTGTTTAAAAAACTGAGCGAAGAATATGTGCTGATTTCCCTCTATGTGGACGACCGCGCTCCGCTGCCCGAAGACCAGGTGGGCAAAGTGGTGGAAATGAGCACCGGCAGCAAGCGCAAGCTCCGGACTGTTGGCGACAAATGGACCGTGTTTCAGGAGGAGAACTTCCAGCACAACACCCAGCCTTTGTATGCCCTTATCACCCCCGAAGGCGAGCTGCTGAACCAGCCTGTTGCCTACACTCCCAATGAGAAAGCCTACCTCGAGTTCCTCCAGTGCGGGCTGGATGCCTACGCCACCAAGAAAGATGCCTTGGGGAATCGATGAGACTGTTTCGTTGTGAGAAGTCAGACTGCTCCGCGGCGGAATGTAAAACCCAGGTTGAAGACCTCCAACCGTTCTGTCTCTCAGCAAAGAAGCCACCCTTCGGCTGGCGAAGGATGGCTCATCAGGGTGACGATTCTTTTAAATGCCCGCGGGAAACCTAACCCCGACCGTGGCATTGTGAAGTGGTCACCAGATCAGAACGCATACACTGCTGCAAGTACAACCTGCAGGGCAGAAGAGGTGGCTGCACCATCGGCATCAAGGAAAATGTCCTGGCTGGCCATGTCCATCCTGACTTCCGGGATGAAGGTGAGGCCTCCGGCCAGGATGTTGCCGGAAAGGGTGAGAGCGGTAACATTGCCGTCGCTGCCGTTCAGCGTGGCCCAGCCGTTGGCGGTGCGGAAATGCTCGGCACGCAGGCCAATGGCGGCTGCATCGGTGAGGCCGTAGTTAACATACAAAGCTGCTCCGGAGAAGGAAGCCGCAGAGTCGGCACTAAAGCTGGCTGTGTAGCTGGCAGCATTGAGGCCAAGCAGAAGCTTGTCGTTCACTTCGTAAGTGGTTGTCAGGTCGATTTCGGTGCCGTTGGCTTCGCCGGTCACAAAGTTCAGGTAAGCATTCCATCCTTCCACAGGAGCGAAGAAAATCTGTCCGCCAAGGCTGCTGGGGCCGATTGCCGGGTCGGCAGAATACACATTCCAGGGATTAAACACACCCACCATGAGGCCAAACTTTTCGCTGGCAGCGTACTCCAGTTTCAGGCCTGCATTTTGGAACGGGCCATTGGTGAAGAGGTAGGAAGTCGAATAGTTAAAATTGCCTGTTGGAGAAATCAGCTCATAGCCAACAAAGGTGCCCATGTATCCGCCGGTGAGGCTGAATTTTTCGCTAAGTGCATAGGAAACGTAGAGGTTCTGAATTTGGGGAGCATAATCCTTCAGGAAGGCGGTTTCACCACCTTCAAGGGGAATATCGCGACCGGGAGCAGGGCCTGCAGAGCCAAGGTTCCGGGGGCCGAAGGCAATTTCTCCCACAAAGGAGGTTTTGCCGGTGGTCTTTTCAAATAACAGATCCAGCATCCCGATGCTGATAGAGTTCTGCTCGTTGGCAAAGCTGGTCGGGATATTGCCCACCCCGGAGAAGTCATACTTGTAATAGGTATCGACTGAGCCGGAAATCTTGAGGCCTTCGTCTTCTTCTTCCTGCGCCAGGAGAAGATTGCTGCAAAGGAGCAGAGCGGCCAGGCAAGTCAATGTGAATCGCTTCATGGAAATTGGATTAAGGTGGATGAACAATCGTGGTGAAGTCCCGGGGTGCGAGTGGTCATCACCTTTCCCTTGCACATGGCCAGGCCCAAAGCCCTGCCAGCGCGAAATGAAAAAAGAAAGGCAAAAACAACAATCAGGAAAGAAAGGGAGGAAAAAGTGACGTGAGGTTTCCGGGTGCAACCGGAAACCTCTCCGGCACTTGAACAACAACCTTCTCTTTATTCGTCAAAAATGATGGTATATCCGCGGATTCCGTGTTCGGGGGCGTCGAGGCCGGAAGCTTCATGCTCTGGGGAGACCCGAATCCCTCTCACTTTTTTCATCACGAAGAAGATGAGGAAAGCAGCACCAAATGCCATGGCACCGGCTGCAGCCACGCCTGTGAGCTGATAAAGGAACTGGGTAAGGCCAGCTTTGGCTCCGAAGATGCCAACGGCGAGGGTGCCGAAGATGCCACAAGCAAGGTGAACAGAAATCGCTCCGACGGGGTCGTCGAGTTTGAGTTTATCCATGGTTACCGCAGAAACCACCACCAGGCAACCGGCAATGAGGCCGATGATCATGGCTTCCCAGGGGCTCATGAGGTCGGCACCAGCCGTGATGCCCACGAGTCCGGCGAGGATGCCATTGAGGGCCATGCCAAGGTCAAGGCGCTTGAAGAGGAAATAGGCCATGATGGTTCCGCCAATGGCACCGGCTGCAGCGGCGAGGGAGGTGGTAACGAGTACCAGCGAGGTGGCACCGGGGGTGGCAGAAAGCACAGAACCGCCGTTAAACCCAAACCAACCCAGCCAGAGGAGAAACACGCCAATCACAGACAAGGGCACGCTGGAACCAGGAAAATCATTCACTTTTCCATCAACATACTTGCCAATCCTCGGCCCGAGGAGGATCACACCAGCCAGGGCACCCCAGCCACCCACAGAGTGAACGAGGGTGGAACCTGCAAAATCATAGAAGCCGCCATTTTCGCCGCCCAGTGTTTTGAGGAAACCACCACCCCACTGCCAGGAGCCGATGATGGGATAAATGAACCCTACAAAGAAGACTGTAAAGACCAGGTAGCTGGAGATTTTGATGCGCTCAGCTACGGCACCAGACACGATGGTGGCTGCGGTAGCGGCAAACATTCCCTGGAACAGGAAGTCGGTCCAGTAGGTGTAGCCGGCGTTGTAGGCGAGGTCGTCAGCCTTTTCCGGGGTGAGGCCAAAGCCAAACGCGAGGAACCCGTCGATGGTCCACTCACCAGGATACATCATGGCAAAGCCGAAGAGGGCATACATGATCAGGCCGATGGCCGGGGTGAGGGTGTTTTTGAACAAGATGTTGACGGTGTTTTTGGCCTGGGTAAACCCAGCTTCCACACTGGCAAAGCCAAGGTGCATGATAAAAACCAGCGCCGTTGACAACATCATCCAGACGTTGTTAACGGTGAGGGTGTTGAGTGAAACCGCTGCTTGAAGCTCTTCCATGTGATGCAGGAGTTAGGTCGTTGAAAAAATGTGAATAAGCCCGAGATGGTCAAACAAAAATCGTTTGATTGTTCAAATTTATAGCTGAAAATGATTCATTTGACATTTTTCATATTCTATTTTGCAAATATTCCTTGATAATGGCCTTGAAAATTGAAAAATGATCAGGATTTTCCCTTCTCGTTTTTCATTTACACCCTGATTGCCCGGTCATTTGTTCTGCCTCTCTGCCAATTCTCCCCAAATTTTGCCTCAGCTTTCCCCAAATCCTCTCACAACCCGGGCCGGCTAGCCCAAAAACCGCATTTTCCCCTCAAACCTAACCTGCTTCTCAAAGCTCCAACAAGCTGTGGAATAATCTCACAATCCGAATTTGAATGAGATTCTCCCGATTCCCGGCAAAAAAGCCAGGAATCTAACCTGCTGTTGAGGTGTTTTGGAAATGCAATCCTTTTCGGTCAGGATTTTTTGGAAAGGATTTCAGGATAATTGGGGATTTTCTAAGAATGTCTATCTTTGTGGCATTCATTTCAACTTTGTCCTATCTCTATGGCAGCATCAAAACTCGAGTACATCTGGCTGGATGGCTCTTTTCCTACCCAAGAACTGAGAAGCAAGACCAAAATCGTTCATGATTTTGGCGGCACCCTCGAAGAGTGCCCTGTTTGGTCCTTTGACGGCAGTTCCACCCAGCAAGCAACCGGCGACCGCTCTGACTGCCTCCTTATGCCTGTGGCTTTGTTTCCCGATCCCGACCGCAGAGACGGCTGGCTCGTGATGACCGAAGTTTACAAAGCCGATAACACCCCTCACCCCACCAACGGAAGGGCCACCATTGAAGATGATGACAACGATTTCTGGTTTGGCTTCGAGCAGGAATACTTCCTGTGGGATCCCGAAACCAGCAAACCGCTGGGCTTCCCCGAAGGCGGCTACCCACGCCCGCAAGGTCCTTACTATTGTTCTGTCGGCGCTGCCAATGCCTATGGCCGCGAAATTGTCGAAGAGCACCTCGACATCTGCCTCGATGCAGGCCTCAATGTTGAAGGTATCAACGCAGAAGTAGCCGCCGGACAATGGGAGTTCCAGATCTTCGCCAAAGGTGCCAAAGCCGCCGGCGACCAAATCTGGGTGGCCCGCTACCTCATGGAAAGAACTGCTGAGAAATATGGCGTATCGGTGAACTGGCACTGCAAGCCCGTGAAAGGCGACTGGAACGGCTCCGGTATGCACGCCAACTTCTCCAACACCCTCCTGCGCACCTCCGGCAAAAAGGAGGATTATGACCGCGTTTGCCAGGCCTTCGGAACTCCCGAAGCCATCAAGGCCCACATCGCCGTTTATGGTGCCGACAACCACCTCCGCCTCACCGGCCTCCACGAAACCCAGTCTATCGACAAGTTCTCCTATGGTGTCTCCGACCGCGGTGCCTCCATCCGGATTCCTGTCGCAACTGTGGAGCGTGGCTGGAAAGGCTACATGGAAGACCGTCGCCCCAACTCCGCCGCTGATCCCTACAAAGTGGCTGCACAGATCATTCGCACGGTGAAGCCAGTTTCCTGATTGTCACCACACTGAATAAAAAAAAGACCGGGCTTGTCCCGGTCTTTTTTGTTGTTGGTATCAGGTTGAATTTCGGCTAAAACTCGTCGCCTTCCACAATCAGTTGCTCCATTTCATCGGCTGCTTCTGCTACCAGTTGCAGGGTCGAATTCACCTCTTCTGCTGTGGAAGCCGAAGGGATCCGGGCGGTGAAAAACACATAATACTGGCCGTCGTCATCGTCTTTTTCCACACTCCATGCCCCCAGTTTTTTGCGCCCGCTGTCCTCCAGCAATTGAATCATCACATCGGGCTTCATTTTCTTAAACCGGCCTGCCAATGACACCACCTCGCGAATGTCCAGATCGCCATACTGATAGGTGAGGGTTTTGATAATGACCAATTGGGTGCGGTCGTCTTCGCCGACTTCAAACACACATTTCAGGTTGCCTGCTTCGGTGAACTCGTAGGTATAACCAAGCTGGTCCATTTGGGCAGCAACATCGGTGTCCCTTACCGCATCATCGTCTGGCTGGGCAAAGGCGAGGGAAACGGAGGCAACGGCAAATACAAGCAGGAATGCCATGCGGCGCAAAAATAGCTCTGGGTGGCGCATAAATGGTTGGTTGAGAAGATGAAAAAGGCAGGCTCAAAAGAAAGCCTTCCCGAAAGGGAAACTAGAAGAAAAATGAGAAAATCCCATCTTTCGCCATCGAAATGGCGGAAAAAATCAGGCTTTGCCAGTCACTGCCACCTGGTCGAGCGACTGCTTCAGGTCTTCGGTCAGGAGCTCGGGAGCATCGAGGCCGGCATAAAAGCGCACCACATTCCAAGGCACAACAGAGCCGCTGTAATTGGCCGAGGTGGCGAGGGCGCTCATCGGGAACATCAGGGATTCGTAGCCTCCCCAGCTTGCGCCCAGCTTAAACCAGTGAAGGCGGTCGCAGAAGGCGTCCACTTCGGCGATGTCGCGGGCCCGGAGGGCAATGGAAAACTGCCCTGTTGGCTGTTTGAGCTGTTCCATCGCCAGCTGATGCTGCGGGTGCGACGGCGAAAAGGGGTAATACACCTTTTCAACGGCGGGGTGCTGTTCGAGAAATGCCACAATGCCCGGCGTGGCTGCTGCCACATGGGCCATTCTCAGGGGCAGGGTTCGCAGTCCTCTCAGCAGCAGCCAGGCATCGTGCGGCGAAAGCACGGCGCCAAGGGTCATGTACTCCGAACGAAACACCTGCTCGGCCAGGGCTCTTGAGCAACATAGCACACCAGCCACCACATCGCTGTGGCCGCCAATGTATTTGCTGGCAGAATGAAACACCATGTCCGCCCCCATGGCCAGGGGCTGCTGGTTCAGTGGCGAGGCAAAGCTGTTGTCCACCGCAGTGAGAATGCCCTTTTCCTTTGCCATTGCCGCCAGCGCCCGGATGTCCTGCAGTTCAAACGTCAGCGAGTTGGGGCTTTCCAGATACAGGAGCCGGGTGTTGGGCCTGATCGCTGAGGCTACCTGCTGCGGGTCGCGGGCATCCACAAAGGTCGTTTCCACCCCAAACCTCGGCAGCAGCACGCTCAGCAGTTTGTTGGTCCAGCTGTAGGGTTTTTGCACGCACACCACGTGATCGCCCGCTTTCAGCACCGACATGACCCCGGCGGCAATGGCCCCGCTTCCGCTGGCAAAGAGCAGGCATTCTTCCGCACCTTCAAGGGCAGCCAGTTTTTTCCGCAAAATGGCTACCGTGGGGTTGTGGCCCCGGGTGTAAAACGGTTGATCCATTTCCCGCTGCAAAGCTTCCCGCATGCTGCCCACGTCTTCAAACAAGAAATTACTCGTTTGAAAAATGGGCGGCACTGCGGCTCCCAGGTATTGGTCGCGCTCCTCGCCGAGGTGATTGATGATGTAGGAAAGGTCCATGATGCTGGTGGGTATTGGTCGAATAGCCAGGGCTTGCTCAGGCAGGAAAGGCTTGGGCTGCGTCGCCGAGGTAGGTTTCGGGGCGCAGGGCCATGAGCTCTTCCTCCACTGCAGGCGACACATCGAGGGTGGAAATAAAGGCTTGCAAGGAGGCCTGGTCAACCCTGGCGTTGCCGCGGGTGAGGTCGCGCAGGGCCTCGTAGGGCTTTGGGTAGCCTTCGCGGCGGAGAATGGTTTGGATGGCTTCTGCCAGGACAGCCCAGTTGGCCTGCAAATCCCGCTCAATGGCCCCGGTGTTGACAAGCAATTTGCCAAGACCCTTCTCAATCGATTGCACCGCGAGGAAGTGGTAGCCCAGGGCCACGCCTACGTTTCGCAGCACGGTGCTGTCGGTGAGGTCGCGCTGGAGGCGGGAAACAGGCAGCTTGCGGCTGAGGAACTCCAGCAAGGCTGTGGACAAGCCAAGATTTCCTTCGGCATTTTCGAAGTCGATGGGGTTCACCTTGTGGGGCATGGCTGAGGAGCCGACTTCCCCGGCTTTGATTTGCTGCCGGAAATACTCCTGCGAGACATAGAGCCAGATGTCCTGGCAGAGGTCGGTGAGGATGGTGTTAATTCGCCGCAGGCAATCAAAAACCCTGGCGAGGCCGTCGTAGTGGTCGATCTGGGTGGTTGGCCACGATCGCTTTAGGCCAAGGCGGCCCTCAACGAAGCCGTCGGCAAAGTGGTTCCAGTCCACCTCGGGGTAGGCGGCAAAATGGGCGTTGAAATTGCCGGTGGCTCCGCCAAATTTTCCCGGAAGGGGCAGGGAATCGAGCTCTTCAAGCTGGGCATGGAGGCGGGCCACAAAGACCTGCATTTCCTTGCCGAGGCTGGTGGGCGAGGCTGGCTGGCCATGGGTGCGCGCCAGCATGGGAATGGCTCTCCATTCGCTGGCAAAACCCTGGAGACTTGCCAGCAGGCGATGAAGGGCAGGCGACAACAAGCCAGCCAGGGCATCCTTGATCATCAAGGGGGTGGCGGTGTTGTTGATGTCCTGGGAAGTGAGGCCAAAGTGAATGAATTCTGCGGCCTGGTGCAGCTGGGGGAAAGGCGAGGCTTCGATTTGCTCCTTGAGGAAATACTCAATGGCCTTGACGTCGTGGTTGGTGGTTTGCTCAATTTCCTTGACTCTGGCCGCACCGACTTCGGAGAGCTGGAGGTAGAGATTGCGCAGGAAGGTCGTTTCGGCGACTGATAGGCTGGGGAGGGGGCGAATGCCTGTTTCGCAAATAGCGAGGAAGTATTCGACCTCCACGCGCAGGCGGTAGCGAATGAGCGCAGCCTCAGAGAAGAAAAGCGAAAGGGGGGCTACCTTGCTTCGGTAGCGCCCATCCAGGGGGGAAAGGGCTTCGAGGGGATTGATTACCATGTGTCTCGTTCAAAAGCCAAAGGTAATGAAATTGGCGGGAACGGGAGGTGGATGACTTGCTTGCGCATTAGAAATTGGAGACAATCAGGGAATGTGCTATCTTGATGAACCCGGAGAGTGGATGAAACGAAGAACCGTTATTTTTCCTCATCTTCCCCTGGATCGAAGCAACATCAGACACTACTCAACTACCCGCTAACCACCTTCTCATGATGGAATCGCGTCCCTGGCATGCTCATTACCCCAAAGGGGTACCCGCCTACATCGACGTTAATCAGTTTCGCTCCGTCACGCATTTTATTGACGAGTGCCTGGCGAAGTTTGCCAATCAGGTCGCCTTTACGAACCTGGGCAAAGAGATGACCTATGCCGAAGTGGATCGGCATTCCAGGCATTTTGCCGCTTACCTCCAGAGCCTTGGATTGAAAAAAGGCGATCGGATAGCCATCCAGATGCCGAACCTGCTTCAGTATCCCGTTGCGCTTTTCGGTGCCGTCCGCGCTGGCCTGATCGTGGTGAACACCAACCCACTCTACACAGCCAGGGAAATGGAGCACCAGTTCAAAGACTCCGGGGCCATTGCCCTCGTTGTGCTGGCCAATTTCGCCGACAAAGTGGAGCAAATTCTCCCCCATACCGACATCAGGCACGTCATTGTCACGGAAGTCGGTGACCTCGTGGGCGGGCTCAAGGGTGCCATCGTCAACCTTGTTATCAAGCGTGTGAAAAAGATGGTGCCAGCCTACCATTTGCCCAAGGCTGTTTCCTTCAAAAAAGCACTTTCCCAAGGCAGCAAGCACACCTACAAGCCGGTTGAATGCAGCCACAATGATGTGGGTTTCCTGCAATACACCGGCGGCACAACGGGAGTTTCCAAAGGCGCCACCCTCACCCATGGTAACCTCATTGCCAACATGCAAATGCTGTTTGCCTGGATGGGAACTGAGCTCCAGGAAAACCGCGAAACGGTCATCACCGCCCTGCCCCTCTACCACATCTTCGCCTTCACGGTCAACTGCCTCACCATGCTCAAGCTGGGTGCGCGCAACGTGCTGATCACCAATCCCCGCGATTTTCCCGCCTTCATCAAAGAAATGGCCAAGGAGAAGTTTTCGGTCATCACAGGCGTAAACACGCTGTTTAACGCCCTGGTGAACAACGAAGCTTTTCAAAAGCTCGACTTTTCGAACCTTCGCATCGCGATGGGCGGAGGCATGGCTGTGCAAAGTGCGACCAACGAAAAATGGAAAGCCCTCACCGGCAAGCCAATCATCGAAGGCTACGGCCTCAGCGAAACTTCTCCTGTTCTCACTGCCAACCCCCTGGATGGCAATGAGCGGGTTGGCTTCGTTGGCTTACCCATGCCCTCTACAGATGTAGCCATCATGGACGAAGAAGGCAATATCCTGCCCATCGGCGAGCGGGGAGAAATCTGTGGCAAAGGCCCGCAAGTAATGCCGGGATACTGGAACCGGCCCGACGAAACAGCCAAGGTCTTCCACCCGGGAGGTTGGTTCCGCACCGGCGACATCGGCATCATGGATGAAACCGGCTTCTTTAAAATCGTGGACCGGATCAAGGACATGATCCTCGTTTCGGGCTTCAACGTTTACCCCAATGAGGTGGAGGATGTGGTGGCCATGCACCCCGGCGTGCTGGAGTGTGCTGCCATCGGTGTTCCCGATGATAAGTCCACCGAAGCAGTCAAGGTCTTTATCGTAAAAAAAGATCCTTCGCTCACCCCCGAATCGGTCAAAGATTTCTGCCGCGACAAGCTCACCGGCTACAAAATGCCGAAGCACATCGAGTTTCGGGAGGATCTGCCCAAGTCCAATGTGGGCAAAATCATTCGCCGCCACCTCCGCGATGAGGACCTGGCCAAAGTCTGATTTGCTCCTTCTTTCTTTCGAAGCCGAAGCCGTGCAGTCTGCGTGGCTTCGGCTTTCCGCTTTATCCGGCGATTTCGCTCAACATGCCTTCGGGATATTCAACGACAGTGAGAAAGAGGCCATGTGCATCAGCGGCAGGGCCGGCGGCGCTTCGGTCCTGGGCTTCAATCGCCTGCCGAAACCTGTCGATGCTCCATTTGCCTGACCCCACCCACAGCAACGAGCCCACAATGGCCCTCACCATGCCGCGCAGGAAGCGGTCGGCCTGGATGTGAAACAACAGGCATTCGCCCTGTTTTTCCCATTCAGCCCGGTCAATCCTGCAGATATTGGTTTGGTTGTCGGCGTGGGCCTTGCAAAAGGAGCCAAACTCGCTGTATTCTTTGAACAAATCTGCGGCAGCCTGCATGGCTTCGAGGTCGAGCGGGTGCCTCACCCACATGGCTTGCTGGCGCATGAGGGGAGATTTTTGCTGCACAATCTGGTAGGTGTAGCCGCGTGCCGTGGCGGAAAAGCGGGCGTGAAAATCGGCGGACTGAGCAAGGAACAGCTTTTTTGCAGCGATATCGAAGGGAAGAATACCGTTCAGGGAATGAAGAAATTGAGAAGGGAGAGCTGCATCGGCATCGAAATGGACGATCATTTTCCGGGCATGAACCCCGGCATCAGTACGCCCCGCGCCAACGACCGCAGTGGGCTGGCGCAGGAGAACCTCCATGGCTTCTTCGAGCCGCTGCTGTACTGAGATGGCGTTGTGCTGCCGCTGCCAGCCTGCATAAGCCGTTCCGTCAAAGCTGATGTCAATTGCGTAGCGCATCTTCGTCCTGAATCCTGGGTGGGTGGTTGGCAGAAAAGCCGTTTCCTGATTTGTCTTCTGCCCGATAGGAACATCCCTGCAAAGGTAGAACATCCTGCGAAGCCGACTGGTTGGGTGGTGCAGGTTTTTCGCAGTGAATCCCGTACATTTGACCTGGACGACTAAGCCTGAGCGACTTGTTGGGATAAGGAACAGGGTCGCCGTTTTCACAGTTTCTCATTCTCTCCCCCATGATTCAGCGCATACAATCTGTTTTTTTGGCCCTCGCTGCCATTCTTAACCTCAGCAGCCTTTTTCTTCCGCTATGGAAAGCCGGGGTCGCACCGGAGGTAAGCACCATCTCAGGGCTGCGCATCGAAAACGAAACCAGTGCTGTGCTGTTTTCTGCCCATGAAGCAACCGGGACCCTGATTGCACACTCGGCAATGGTCCTGCTCACGGTTGTTGCCTCCGCCTGGCTCATCTGGGTAATCTTTCAATACCAGCAACGAGTACGGCAGTTGCGGTTTGCCTACCTCGGTATGTTGATGCTGTGCGTGCAAATCCTGGCTTTGGTGTGGCTTACCTTGCAGCTCCCTTCGGATCCTGCGGGTCCGCTACCTGGCGGTGCTGCCCCCATGCTGGCCCTGATCTTTAGTTGGCTGGCTGCCAGAGGAATCCGGAAAGATGAAGAACTGGTTCGCTCTGTTGACCGAATCCGCTGATTACAACAGTGAGCGAAATTGTTTTCGGAAAATTAACCTGTCTGAGCAGGTGGAAGGCCCTGTTTTTGTTGTTGCTTAGCGCAGGTTTCGGTTAGTTTGCTACTGAAACGAAATTCGAATTTTGCATTTTTCTTTCCAGTTTTTTTCTAATCAAACAAATTTTCTGGAAAATCATTTCCAAAATTCGAACCACTTCTCCTCAATTTCAGCTTCTGTGCTATGAGCATTGCCAAAAAATTCCTCAAGTCCAAGCCAGTTTGCAAGGTGACTTTCAAAGTCCCGGCCAACATGGCGCCCAATGCCAAGGAAGTGTTCCTCGTTGGCGATTTCAACGAATGGAATGAGCAGGCCGAGCCGCTCAAGCCGCACAAAGACGGCTCATTTTCCACCACCCTCGACCTGGAAACAGGAAAGGAATACCAATTCCGCTACTTCATTGATGGAAACCTGTGGGAAAACGACGACGAGGCCGATAAATATGTGACCAACCCATTCGGCAACCAAAACTCAGTATTGGTGCTCCATGCCAGTTAGTTCTGGTTTTTCTGTAATTCGAACCTATCTTTTCCCAGGTCCTAGGCCTGGGATTTTTTTGTTCGCCACCCCGTTGCCAGGTGTTTGATCCAGTTCCATCCCTCCCACAGGCGGTCGCGAACCATTCCCCACTGGCTTTCATCCAGAATCCGGGCGTCAGTGCTGGCCTGGTACAGGAGCACCAGGGTCAGCGGCATGAAAGCCAGCACCGAAATCCACGCACCCAGCCAGGGCTCCACATTGCCATCTTTGGAGGCCTTGCGGCCATAAGTGGTCAGCACATAAAAAAGGATGAACAAGGTAATCGAAATAAGCGCAGGCACGCCAATGCCGCCTTTCCGGATGATAGCACCCAGCGACACGCCAATGAGCAGAAACAGCAGGCAGTTGATCGGAATGGCTAGCCGGAGCTGATGCTCATAGCTGTAGCGGCTTTCTGCCAGGGTTTGGTCCTCTTTTTTTCGCTGGGCAAATTCAAGATAGCTCTTCGCTGCCCGGGCATTGGTGAGCGCCCGCGACAAGATTTCGGTAGGGTCGTCGTGGTAAAAGCAGGCGATCAGGCTGTCGCTCTCCTCATAGCTGAAGGAAGCCATGGGCGGCGGATTTTGGGCGAGCGCCATGGAATCGTAGATCCCGATTTTAGCCAGCTGGGTATCGACTTTGGTGTAGCGGGCCAGTTGTGAAAATGTTTTCCGATCCTGTTCTATGCGGAGCTTGTCGATAGAGTCGAGGGCCATGCCCAACTGGTTGCGGGTGAGGGTGATCTGGTGCTTGAACTGGCCTTCATCCGTGCGGTTGAGCTCGAAATCGTCGCCGAGATTGAAGCGATAAATGAGGGAATCGAACGAAGTCCGGGCGAAAGGCGCCCGTTGCTCCGAAGATTCTTCAGCTTCTACCTCTTCGTAGCGGGTTCCGCTGTAAAGAATCATATGCAGGCGGTCCTTGCGCAAGTCCATTCGCGCTGAATCGGCCTGCGTTACGTCGCGGTTGCCTTCCTTGTCGGTGTGCTGGTAAATCCGGACCCGGTAGAGCATGTCGCTGTCCTTCTTTTTTTCGCCTACCCGGATGGCGTAATTGTCGATATCGCGGTAAAAATGCCCGGGCTTTAGTGCTATATCTGCTTTCTTTTTTTTGATGTCGTAGATAAGCGAGAAAAACTTGAGGTTGGATTTGGGCACCACATTCGAGGAAAACCACATCATTCCCCCGGTAATCACGACAGCGCTGAGCACGAGGGTCCTGCTGGCCCGAAACACATGAATGCCGCTCGATTTGATCGCCGCCAGTTCGTACCGTTCTCCCATCCCGCCGAGGGTCATGAGGGCAGCCGCCAGCAGGGCAACGGGCATTGCAGAAAGGCTCAGATGGCCCGAGGCGTAGAAAAACAATTTGAAAAAAATGCCGGGACCAATGCCTTTTCCCAGGATGTCCTGAATGTAGAGCGCCACAAACTGCAGCACCAGAATGAAAAGGATGATGGTAAAATTCATCACCAGCGGGCCAAGGAAGGTCCGGAACATCAACCAGTCTATGCGGCGGAAAAAAGGCATTCCAGAGATAAAAGTGAAGGCGGTGATGAAAGGAATAACAGGGGAGTGGCTATGCCAGAGGGGACGATTCCCCTGTAAAGGTTGGTCCGGAAAGCTCGTTATTTGGCACCTGCGAGGAGGTACAGAATGGCCATTCTCACCGCCACGCCATTTTCTACTTGATCGAGGATGATGGCCTGCCCGCTGTCTGCTACTTCAGACGTGATTTCCACGCCCCGGTTGATGGGGCCCGGGTGCATGATCACCAGCGGCTTGCCAAGGCTCTGCAGCACTTCTTCATTGAGCTGATACTGAAGGGAGTAGTCCCTCAGGCTGGGAAAGTACTTAATGTTCTGCCGCTCCAGCTGGATGCGCAGCATGTTGGCGGCGTCAGCCCAGCGGAGGGTTTCGACAAGGTTGTAGCTCACTTTCACCCCCAGCGATTCGATGTGCTTGGGAATCAGGGTTGGCGGGCCGCACACAGTGACTTCAGCGCCTAGTTTGTTCAGGGCAAAAATGTTGGAAAGGGCCACCCGGCTGTGGGTAATGTCGCCTACAATGGCCACGCGAAGGCCTTTGAGTTCGCCAAATTTTTCCCGCAGCGAAAACGCATCCAGCAGGGCCTGTGTGGGGTGCTCGTGGGTGCCGTCTCCGGCATTGATAATCTGCGCCGGAATATGTCTGCTCAAAAAAACAGGCGCTCCGGGCATCGGGTGGCGCATCACAATCATGTCCACCTTCATGGCGAGGATATTCTTGACTGTGTCGAGCAGGGTTTCGCCCTTTTTCACGCTGCTGGCCGAGGCTGAGAAATTGATCACATCTGCCGACAACCTCTTCTCAGCCAGTTCAAAGGAAATTCGGGTTCGGGTAGAGTTTTCAAAAAATAAATTGGCAATGGTGATGTCCCGAAGCGAAGGAACCTTTTTGATAGGCCTGTTCAGGACTTCCTTGAAGGTGTCCGCAGTTTCGAGAACCAGCCGGATATCCTCTGCATGAATGGGCTTGATGCCGATCAAATGTCTGGTACTCAGGGCCATGTGGGGATGGGCTAATGTTCAACGTAAAGACCTGGGGAGAGAAGTTTGTGGTGGGTGGCTGGACTTTGCCCGTCGGGGCAGCAGGCTTTCGGCGGTGAAGGCACCTTACCTAGGGGGCTTTTCTTCCGATTTTTCCACCAGCCATACCTGGTCGTCGCCACCGCTTTCGCGGAGGGCCACCATCACCCGCTGGGACTCGATGGTATCCACCCGGATGCCGACAAAGGAGGGTTCAATGGGCAAATGCCGTTTGTGGATCCGATCTACGAGCACAAGCAAGGCAACAGAACGGGGCCTGCCATAGGCCAGCATGGCGTCGAGGGCTGCCCGCACACTGCGACCCGTGAACAGCACATCGTCCACCAGAATGACGTGCTTGTCTTCGATGAGGAAGTCGATTTGGGTGCGGTTGGGCTGAAGCGGCTTGTCGCGCATCCGGAAATCGTCACGGAAAAAGGTGGTGTCCAGCTCGCCGTGCGGAATTGCCGCCTGTGGCAGGTGCTGGCTTAGCATCTGATGAAGACGCGTGGAAAGGAAAACGCCCTTGGGCTGCGCGCCCAGCATCACGGTATCGGAAAAGTCACCATAGGTTTCCAGCAACTCGTGACAGAGCCGCTGGAGTGTGACGGAGAGTTTCCCGGCCGGGAAGAGTTCAAGTTGTTCGCTGGCTGCCATGGCTGCAAAATTGCGAAGAATCCACGGAAACTGCCGCAGAAAAACAGGCTGGTGGAAGGGGATTCTGCTTGAAATTCTTAGTTGGGCAGGTGTCAGGAAACAATTTCCCGGGCATCAAAAGGAAGG
Source organism: Bacteroidia bacterium (assembly GCA_041741415.1). Classification (GTDB taxonomy): domain Bacteria; phylum Bacteroidota; class Bacteroidia; order J057; family J057; genus JANQTF01. Next base: position 34,183 of record JBGSKC010000052.1, read on the forward strand.
GGTTCGCCATGTTGAGCAACATCTCAGAAACGATGTTTTGTATAACAGCCCCTGGAGCTTAGTCCCGCTCCAGCACCACATCCACCCGATAATGGGCATAAGGCAAATTTCCGGGCTGAGAAAGCCACATCACAGTCAGTCCTGCCCGTTTCGCTACTTGCTCCAACTCCCATTTTGCCCAAAACTTTCCCATATCGCTCCGTCGCCACAGCCGGTCCCAGGCATACTGGCTGCGCTGTTGCCAGCTCGTGTAAAACCGCCCGATCAAAGCCCGGTCGGGCACATCGCCCAACACGATCCGACCGCCAGGAGCGAGTTTTTCCGCCATTTTTTTCATCAGGACTGCCCCCTTTCCCCGCTCAAAATATTGGAAAGAAAATTGGATCAGGATTTTGTCAAACGCCCTGTCAGTCAATTGATCCAGCTCCTCAGCAGGGCCGCAGAGGTAGGTAATATTGCTGGCCGCATGGCAGTTTCTGGCTGTTTCAATCATGGCCGCTGCCACATCCATGGCCACAACCTCCCTGCAGTGGGCAGCAAGTGGCTGGGTAAGCAGGCCGTTGCCGCAACACAGGTCCAGCAGGCGGTCGCCAGGCTGCAAATCCAGCAAGCCCAGCACATGCTCCACTACCAGCTCCGTGTCGGTCTGGTCGAGTGGTCGCCCAAATCGGGTTCTGGCTACCTGCCGCTGTGGGTCTCCTGCCTGAGCCTTCGCCCATTGTTCCCAATACTTCGCCCAGTTCATGCCAGCATGCCTTGAATCCGAGGGAAAGAGCTCAGGACATTGTCATTCGTCACAGCAGCCACCTCGTCTTCTGTTAGCCCTTTGAGTTCCGCCAGCGTGGCGCAAACATATCGCAGGTAGCTGCTTTCATTTCGCCGGGGCTTGTCCTTGCGGTGAGGGTCGGGTGGCAAATAAGGCGAATCTGTCTCCAGCACCAGGTATTCGAGCGGAATCTGCCTCACCACCTCCTGCACGTCCTTCCGGTAGGTGAGAATGCCGCCGATGCCCATCCGGAAGCTGCCCATGGCCATGATGCGCTCTGCCTGGGCCAGGGTTCCGTCGAAGCAATGGAAAATGCCGCTCAGCCTGCTGTCGAAGACGGCCTCAATTTCATCAGCGGTTTCGTCGATGGCATCGCGTGCGTGCAGCACAATGGGCAGACCCAGCTCTTTTGCCCAGGCAATCTGAACCCTCAGGGCGGCACGCTGCCTGTCAATGGTGCTTTTGTCCCAGTACAAATCCAGCCCTGTCTCCCCAATGGCCACATAGCGGGCGGGTTCAGCATCAAGGGGAATTCGCAGCGCCTCCAGCTGGGCCTCCCAGTTCTCCTCCACATGGCAGGGGTGCAGGCCCATCATCGGGAAGCAAAACCCGGGGTATTCTTCCGCAAGCTGCAGCATCCCTCCCACGCTTTCCTGGTCGATATTAGGCAGCAGCACCGCAGAAAGTCCTGCTTTAGCCCTCATCAGCATGGCAGCCCGGTCCTGGTCAAACTGGCTGGCATAGAGGTGGGCGTGGGTATCAATCGGCAATGGCATCCGGGGCCTTGTTGTTGGGGTAAATGGATGGATCAGAATTCTACAGCGGCCTTGAACAGCAGTTGCCGCGGTGCCTGGAAGCGGGCCGGGTTGTCGGGCAGCAGGCCCCTGTCCTGTGGGTCGGGGAATGCGGGGTCGCGCCAGCTCAGCGGGGTGAGATCGCCTGGTTGCCAGCCTTTGCCTGTGACGGGGTTCACAATTTGGGTGGACAAATAGTTGGTGGCGTTTTCAACGCGAACAGTGAAGGTGATCTTGGCTTCCTTGCTGAGGTAGAAGGCTTTATTTAACGCCAGATCCAGCTTGAACCAGGGTGCACCTGTTGCTGCAAATGGCTGGTCTTCAATGGGTTCGTATTCGGGCCGACCGGAATCTTCGTTGATTTGCACCAGCCGGTGCGGGGTGTAGCGCAACCCCGATTGCCAGACAACCCAGGTGCTGAAGGAAAATCCTTTCAGGGAAAGCGGGCCGAGATGGTAGCGGTCGGAGCCGGTGAGAATGGCGTAGCCTTTCAGGTCGAAAGGCCGGTCCCAGGCGAGGAATTGTTCTTTTGTCGTGTTCACAAAGCCCTGCTGCCGGATCTGGAGAGCGCTCTCCGCCGCAGTGTTGGACTTTCCCGTTGCGATCTGGTAGCCGCCGGTTACGCTGGCAAACAGCCAGTCGCTCACCCGCCGGGACAGTCCCACCTCTACCCCGCGAATCCGGGCGTAGTCCTGGTTGATGAAAAAGGTTTTCTCCACAAAGCGGCCCGTGGCGTCCTTCACTTCAATTCTCCGGCTCACGATGTAGTCAAATTTGTCGTTGTAAAATGCCGTCACAGTCAGGGCCAGGTCTTTGGTGAGTTTTGATTTAATGCCCACCTCGTAGGAAACCGTCACCTCCGGGTTAATGTTGGGGTTGCCGAGGTTGGAGAGGAAGGAGCGATCCTGATAAACGGGGTCGAGGCCTGCATATACAAAGCGCGGATGCGGCAGGCGCATGGCATGGCCGTAGTTGAAGTACAGCACGTTGTTCTCTGTCACCGGAAAAGACACCCGGAGGCGTGGCAGGAGCCTGGCTTTCCATCTGCGGCCCAGGAGGGCTGTTGTCTGGTCGAGATAGGCTTCGCGCACCGCGTCCAGCACAGGGGCTGCAGGGTTGGCCACGGCCTCATCGGCGAAGGTGCCGGGCGCCCAATAGTTAAACCGCATGCCCAGATTGGCAATGATGCCTTTGTACCGGATTTCATCCTCCACAAACACCCCCCCCGTGGCAGGGCGCACTTTCCAGAAGTCGCTGCTGCGCCCCAGGCTGGTGGAAGGGGTAGTCACCGAGTCATTGATCTGGATCGGGGCACCCACCCAGGGCCGGGTCACGTCGATCCACTGGTATTCCTGCTCTTTGTGTTCCTGGCCGAATGACAGGTAGTGAATGCCGCCTTCGGAGGTGAAGGTGAATTTGGTTTTGAGGGTGTATTCCTCGGCGTAATGGTCGTGCCAGAGGGTGGCAATGCCGCCATTGTTGATCAGGCCGGGCCCGGGAAACACATACACCACCGGGGCATCGGGGTTGAAGACGGAGATGGGATCAGTGACGATGGAGGCGGGATCGAAGATCTGGTCCACGGTCGGGGTGCGGAAGGGCCTGCCGTTGGCATCGGCCCGCAGGTTAGTGAACAGGCGGCCCAGAGAGGCATTGTAGGACCATTGCCGCCCGATCACGCCGGTGAGGTTCATGATGCTGAGGTCGGAATGGTGGGTGTAGGTGTTGGCGTTGTCGAGCTGCAGGCTGAAGGGGAACTGAAATCCCGGGCTGATGATAGCGTCGTTTCCAACGATCTGAAGGCTGCGGGTGCTTTGGTTGATGTTGAGCGAATGCTGATTCGTGAGGGTGAGCTTCATGCCGGGGGCCAGCTTGATGGCGAGGTTTACGGTGCTGGCCCAGCGGTTGTCCTGCCGTGGTGCCCACATGGAGTCGTTGGAGGGGAACAGGGAGGAATGCAGCTGATTGGCGACGGGGCCAAAGTAGTTGTCAGACAAATTGGCACTGCCGAGCACGAAAAACGTGATTTTGTCTTTCCAGATGGGCCCCGCGAGGCTCACGGAGGCCTCGTCGCTGTTAAAGCTGTAAGGCGCGTCGATGTCGAAGCCGAGGTTATCGCGCTGGTAGCTGGCGCTCATGTCGAAGCGGGCGCTGCCCTCGCGGATGCGCGTGGCCACGACCCCGGAGGATCCTCCGCCAAATTCTGCTCCGGCTCCGCCTGTCGTGATTTCCACATTCTGCACAGCCTGGGTGTTTACCTCCACCCCGAAACCCGTTCCGGCCAGGGGGTCCTGCGCCGAAATGCCATTCACCAGATACTCCGTTTCATACACCCGCCCTCCCCGGATCTGAAGGCCGTCGGGTGAGCGCTGAACGCCAACCTGCATCGCCGCCACATCCTGGATATTAGCTGCATTCATTTGCGACAACACTTCCCGGCCCACACTTACTGAAGACTGCCCCGACTCCAGGTCCACCAGTCCGCGCTCCCCCACGATTTCCACCTCGCCGAGGGTTTTGTAGGAAGGCTGGAGCTCCACTTTCAGTTCAAAAGTCTGCCCCGCCTGGATGGTGATGCCATTGAAAATCTTTTCGGCATAGCCCACATAGGAAACTTTCACCGAATAATCCCCTGCCTTGATGCCGGTGAGCCGGAAAGCGCCCCGCTCATCAGAATAGGCTCCGCTGTATGTTCCCACCACGGCCACAGTGGCCCCGATGAGGGCTTCGCCTGTTTCGCTGTCGTTGACGGTTCCGGCGAGGGTGCCGGACTGGCCCCGCCCCATCACAGGAAGCAGGAGCAAAAGCAGGATCAGGCGGAATGGCTGCATGGCGAAGGAGTGGGGTGGAGAAGAGAGAGGGAGGCGGCGCTAATATCGGGAGGATGTGCCGGGCGTGCAAGGTCAAACAGCAGTTTTGCCGTTTGCTCAGCCCTCTCCCAGCAGTTCCCGGTAGTCCACGGCTTTCCAGTCTTCCACGGTGCGGGTGCGGGAGGAAAAATTGATGCCCACAGCCACCACCGGCAGGCCTCCGCCCAGCCAGGCAGAACCGTATCGCTTTTCGCGGATCTGGGCCAGGGCGGCTTCCGCGCTGTCGTCGAGCTTGAATTCCAGCACATACACCCCGCTTTTGCTGCGCACCACACAGTCGATCCGGCCCTTCGCGCGGCTCACTTCCGACTCTGTCATCAGCCCCAACCCCTGAAAGGTGAGGTGCAGCACGGCATGGAAAAATCCTTCCCGGCGCTTGTCGAAAATCTGGTAGGGAATGGTTGAAAACAGCTGGTCCACCCGCTCGATTAGCAGGGGCAGGTCGCCGCTGTCGAAGGCCAGCCGCATATCGGTGTACAGCACCTGGGTGTCGATATGCGAGGCGTGGCGGAAAGTGCCCAGCAAGTATTCGGTCATCGATGCCTCCACCTCGAAGTTGGGATAGCCAAGGGTGTAAATATCAGTTTCCCTGTCGTGGCTTTTGATGGTGATGTAGCCGGTTTGAAACAGCAGGTTGCGCCAGTCGAGGTCTTCGAGGGTGTAGCTGTCGAACATGGAAGGGCCCACGCGGAGGTTGTGCAAATCAAACTGAAAGGCCTTTTTGAGGGATTTCAGCAGCAGGGTGGGCGTGCCGGAATCCCACCAGAAGTTGCGGAAACGACCGGCGTCGAAGAGCCGCAGGATTGAGAAGGGGTTGTAAACCGGGAAGCCGGGCTCGAACTGATAGCCGTTGTACCAGAGCTGCATCTGTTCCTTCACCTCCTGGAGACTGAGTCCATTTGCTTCGGCGAGGGCAGGGTAATCGTCAGAGAAGTAATGATCCAACTCCCCGGGCGTGTAGCCCGTCAAGGTCGCATAGCGCGGGTGCCGGGTGATGTCGTTGAGGTGGTTGAGGTCGGAAAAGAGAGAAACTTTGGAAAACTTCGACACCCCTGTGATCAGGAAAAAGCGCAGATAAGGATCGGCGTCTTTGATGACCGAGAAGAAGTTTTTGAGGATTTCCCGGTGGGCATTTGCCTGGGGCAGGTTGTCGAGGTAGTCGGTGATGGGCTTGTCGTATTCATCGATGAGCAGAACCACCTTCTGGGGACCGCTCCCGAGGGTTTGGAGGAGTTCGCGGAAGCGACCTGAAAGTCCCTTCGCTTTCAGCTCAACGCCATGCTCCCCGGCCCCTTGCTCTATCAGTCTTTCTAATGCAGGCTCCAGCCCGATGTCCTTGTACCCGGAACTGCTGAACGAAAAATGCAGCACGGGATGAGCTTTCCAGTCGTAGTTTGCCTCACGATCTACCCACAGCCCCTCAAATAAATCCCTTCGCCCCCGGAACAAGTAAGCCAGTGTGCTCATCAGCAGCGACTTCCCAAAGCGGCGGGGGCGGGCGAGGAAAAGATAATTGCCAGACACCGTCAGGTCGAGCAATTGCTTTGTTTTATCCACATACAAATATCCTCCGCTGCGCAGCTTCTGGAAATCCTGTATGCCGATCGGATACTTACTCATGGAGGCAAGTTACAAAATATGGCGGTTCATCCTGTGAACGGGGCAGGTGGTTCGACAGCGTCGGATCGCCTGAAAAGCATTTTTCCATGATTTTCCCCACTTTTTCTGTATCTTGCCCTTTCACATTCAACACAGGTACATGGGCCAGGCTCCCGAAGTTGGCACCTCCTTTTCTCTCACCGACTACCTCGACCACGAGGAGCGCAGCCAGTTCCGCTCGGATTATTATCAGGGCGAGCTCTTCGCCATGGCGGGAACCAGTGATGTGCACAACCGACTGGCCCTCAACCTGACTTTTGCCCTCCGGTCGGCGGTGAAAGGTGGTCCCTGCCAGCCCTACATGGAAAACGTCAAGCTGGAACTGTTGCCCGGCCAGTTCTATGTGTACCCTGACGTGATGCTCACCTGCGACCCCCGTGATGAGCAGGACCGCTACCTCAAGCGCTTCCCACGCATTCTGGCCGAGGTCCTCTCGCCCGGCACCGAAGCCTACGACCGCAACAAAAAACTCCCCTACTACCTCCAGATTCCC
>JBGSKC010000053.1:0-33137 GCA_041741415.1 Bacteroidia bacterium
CCCGCTGACTCTGTCCGCTCTGCTCCCAGTTCTCAACTAGCGCGAGCCATTCACTTCGCGTTTTTTTGTTAGTTTTCATCGACACAAGCTACTACGCGATCATGCCTGGCGACAAGATGCGGTTGCTTGGGCGGATACAAATGTGCGATATTCAGGAGAAATCCGGAGGGCGGAACGATGATGGCTGAGCCTGCAAAACCTCTCAAGCAGTCGCAACAAAACGTAGCAAATCAGCTCCGCCACCCACTCCAACCAGCAGCAGCGTGGCCAACACCCCAACATACCTCAGTATGGACCCAGTCCCGGGGCCTCAGCACAGCGATTCGACAAAATATCCTGCCTAATGACTACTTTCGCAAGTCAGGTTACTTTTCAGACACTGCCCAGGTCCTACCCCGTGCTCAATCTGCCCAGAATTGAAATGTGATCTAAATTTGGCGAGGTATTAAAGTAGAACAGGAAACCGAATTGACAAAACCTACTTTTTAGAATCAAATCACGAGTGCAGAATTTAGAGTATTGTCTACCGTTCTAAAAGATAGAACTACTTTCTATGTGAAGTCGGGTAGTATCTACAAGCCAATTAGAATTCCGTAACATGAATTTCTTAAACAACACTTTTGCCCTTTACGATGCCTCTCCTACGCATCTACAGGTTCTATACAGGTCCTTCCCAACTCATCCAAGCAGAGAAAACTTGGATGTATTAATCCAGGGGGCTGTTTATTTACAAGTCCCTACAACGATAAAAGGGATGTCTATTTTTGTAAAAGGAAAAAATGATTTGGAGCGTTTCGGCTCAAACTTAGGCTTAGCCCTCGAACCTGGTAAAAAGTTATTTGTGATTATGGAACAGGAGAAGGAGTACTACATAGTCGCAGAAAAGATATCTTACCAAAGAAACCAGCTGAGTGGTACTAGTCTGCCGATTAAACTAGAGTCTTCAGATGATGTTGACCGTCTGATTAAAATGGCCCAATCTACGTTAGAAGTTGATTGGAAAAGCTTTAGTCAAATAGAAGAAAACCCTTGGATAGAGATATCTGGTTAACAAGTCACTCCTAAACAACCCCAAAACCGCCCCCCAAACCTTGTAAACGCAGAAAAAAGGTAGCCAAAACGCTGGGATATCCCCCGGAAATGAACGATATTCAGGAGAAGTCCGGAGGGCAGAACGATGGCTGAGCTTGCAAAACATCTCAAGCAGTCGCAACAAAACGTAGCATATCAGCTCCTCTTCCTCCGCCACCCACTCCAACCAGCAGCGTGACCAACACCGCAACATACCTCCGGAACGGCCAGACTTCGTAGCGCCAGGACAACCCGCCCCTTCATTCCGGCTTGATCTGAATGGATAAATTTCCGTAAGTTAGAGGAGCAACCGCATATGTTGCTCCGCTATGAAAGAAATGGTCTTGTCCACCCTGCTCCGCCTCATTGCGCCCCTGCGCTTTGAGTGGAAGCTCGCCCTGCTGACACGCCTCCTGGCGGAGGTGCAGGCGACATACGCGCAGGCCGGGCCTGATCCTGAATACCTGCTCGAAACCCTCGCGGGAGCCTGGAAGGATATGCCCGATAGCCTGGCCGATGACCTGATGCAGGCTCGTTCACTGAGTCAGCGGGCCATTGATTCCGGATTTTGACCTGCTCATCGGTACCACTGCCCTTGCCCATCAACTCACCCTCGTCACCAACAACCTCAAACACCTGGGGCGCATCGCAGGCCTCCTGGTGGAAAACTGGCGCGACCCAGCCAGTAATGTGTTTGCCGCTGACTGATGGGCCAGAACCCCTGACCAGGTTGCATCCCGTCCCGGCAGAAACATCCCCATCCCCAGGGCCCCTCCTGCTTATTTTCCCTCTTTCCGCAGACATATGTTGACTGTCGCGACCTCGCTTCGTATCTTCAGCCGAAAGCTGTTGAAGATGCCGAACAATACCATTTCTTTCTCCAACGGCACCCAGGTCCGCTATTTTTACAGTGCTGATGGAACCAAGCTGCGACAAACGGTGAAGTCGCTTTCTGCCACCACCCCACCTGTGCTTGCGATCCGGCAGCGGAGCGATTACCTGGGCCCGGTCCACTACGAAGACCCCGACGGCGACGGCTCTGCCCAGCGGGTACTGCTGTTTGCCCAACATGAAGAAGGCCGCATCCGCCCCAGCGGCGGAGAGATCCTCTATGAATACGTCCTCACCGACCATTTGGGTAACACCCGCATCACCTTCGGCGACGCTGATGCTGATGGCGACCCCGACCTCCTCCAGGAAAACCATTATTACCCATTTGGACTGGCCATGACCCTGAGCGGGACCACTGCCGCAGCCCCGCCCAATGATTACCTTTACAATGGGAAGGAGCTTCAGGATGAGCTGGGGCTGGGCTGGCTGGATTATGGGGCGAGAATGTATGATGCGAGTATTGGGCGGTGGAATGGGGTGGATGCGATGGCGGAGAAGCGAAGCTGGGTCTCGCCCTGGCAGTATGCTCAGAATAATCCGATTAGTAGGATTGATCCGGATGGGAATTTGGATAAGCTGCCAACTAAAGACGAAAGAGATGCCGCAGTTGCTAAGGCCAAAGAATATGCAGAGAAAAGCACAGGGACTAGCTCCAGCTATGTTCTAGGAGACAAGGGTGCCCCAGGAGAAGCCGTCGATTGCTCTGGGCTTGTATCTGGATGTATAAAAGCAGCTGGACTTCCTGATCCAGCCGGGTCAGGTGAAGGAAAGGGAACAACTCGAATAAAAAACAATACAACCCCAATTGAAAATGTTAACGATATTGAAGCGGGGTATGGCGTATTCATTGATTTTTCAGCAAATGGAGGGACTGGACATACTGGACTGATCACTGAGGTAACAAGAAACGATGAAGGGGAGGTCACTTCTTACGAAGTTATTCATTCCGGTTCATCTACCGGGCCAACAGAAATAACAGTTACTATCGGTGGCACTGGATACTATGACACAAATAATTCCGGAGGTAACAAGGTAAGCGGATTCTATAAGTGGGATACGCCAGACTCTACCACTACTCCTGTTAGTTCGCTTTTTACAGTACAGGATGTAATTACACCTGAGCTAGTAAGGCAGGACGAAACCGGGCGAATTCAGCCATTCATTCCACAAAATGTTCCCAATTCTGCAAACTAATTTTTCGTGATTATGAAAAACTCATTTATTAGTCTGGCAATAGTAATGCTATTTTTCTTTTCAGGGTGCTCAATAAGTAGCAAATCGCCTTCGAAAGAGGAAATCGGCACATCGCAAAGTGAAGAATTTGCAAAATTTCTTGTGGAGAATGAAAGGGTCGCAATAAATTTCATAGAATATAAAAAATACTCCTTCCCTATTAGCAATATAGGATCCGATAATTTTGGCTATCTGTCTGTTATTGATGGTGAAGACATCAGTATTAAAGGGATATCTCTATCGGAAGGATATGCAATTCTCGTAGATACCTATTTCAGCAACTTAAAAATGGTTAATTTAAGCAATGGAATTGTGAAAACAAGTTCTTCAATCGGGAACAAAGTGGTAACAGAAACTGGAGTTTGGTTAGGGGAGGCGGTCTTCTTCAATGACAGTATATTCGTATGTGGTCTTGACAGCATTTTTGTTTTTGATCAATCTCCTAAAAAAATTAGAAGTATAAAGGTAAACAGAGGGGCAAAAAAAGTATGGTCGAAAAATATCGATACTTTATGCGTGTATGTTGATCATGAACAATTTAAGAACGAAGAGGTGGAGGTTGATTTATTATGTATTTCTTCAGATGGAAATGATTCTAAAATAACAAAAGTATTTAACTCGGACATTTTTGCAACCACTTATCGCGAAAAAAGAACAGGAGGACTCACGTATAGGGTCTTTAGTGATTCTTCTGGTCATTTCCTAGAAACAACCTCTAAGGTTTATAGACTTCAATTTGGTATTCCGGAAATTCCCCAATATAACGCCGTTAACATAGCCATCACTCCTAATGAAATTGCATATTTCACCATTTCGCCGGATACCCTAACCTTACACTACTATGTATATCCTTAGCACTTTATAACGATGCCATTCCCCAGACTTGCTTAGAAACAGCAGCAGAAATGAGCGAATCATCCCGCTGGGATCAACTCCCCTTTACCCCCTTCCTAAAAATCCCAATCTTTTTACCCCTGAACAACCCCAAAATAGCCCCCTCACACCTTAAAAACGCAAAAAAGGGAGCCAAAACGCTGAGATATCCCCCGGAAATGTGCGATATTCAGGAGAAATCCGGAGGGCGGAACGATGGCTGAGCCTGTAAAACATCCCAAGCAGTCGTAGCACATCAGCTCCGCCACCCACTCCAAGCAGCAGCGTGACCAACACCTCAACATACCTCCGGAAAGGCTGGGCTTCACAGCGCCAGGGGCACGCGCGCTTGGGGCTTCGGGAAGCCGCAGGGCAAGCCTTCGGCGACGCCGACGGCAACCTCACCCAGGATCTCAACAAGGGGATTTCCAGCATCAGCTACAACCACCTGAACAAACCCACCACCATTTCTTTCTCCAACGGCACTGCGAACTCATAGCTCGGAAAATGAATCCACCTCCTGATAGATCCATACCGAATCCGTAACTGCATCCCAATCTATGTTATCCGCACGCGCCCAGCGCAAGGTAATGGCCCCAGAAACGGTATCTCCGCCTATAGGTGAAAGCAATACAGGTGTAAGCGGCGGTGTCTGATCTACCCAGCCTTGGCGAAACAATGCTTCTGATTCATTGGTGAACCCAAACATCCTTGCGAAGCCGGGCAATGATCATTTTTCAATCAGTATCTGGCCATTTTCCTTTTTGAGTCGTATTATTGGGCTATGAGTAAACAATATGAACATATTCTGGAAAGTGCCCTGGCTTTGCCTCAAAATGAGTTTTTTGCCCTAATCCAGGCGCTGTTGGGAAAAGCTCAGGATAAAATGACCCATCAGACAGGGGATTCACGGCTGCCTTGGGAGACCGACGATTTTTTTCGGGAGTTGGATCGAAGAGTGGATGACATCCGCTCAGGAAAAGTAAACGCTGTTCCGGGCGCAGAGGTAATGGCAAAGCTGAAGAAACGCATGAGCTGATGTATGAGTTATCCCTACGATTTTCATCCAGAAGCCGAAGTAGAATTATTCGCAGCCATTGATTACCTCGACAGCCGAAGAGAAGGCTATGGCACGTTGCTGGCTGAAGCCGCAGCGAATATTCTGGAGCAAGTCATAGAAAATCCCCGGCGATTCCCTGTCGCTGACTCCTCATCCCAAAAAAGACGAGCGATTCTTCCCAAGCCATTCAATCATACCTACTCCATCTATTATGATTTTGATGGGCAGCGGATCTTGATTGCCAGTTTTTTCAATAACTATCGAGATCCCGGAGTCTGGCAAGAGAGACAATAGAAGCCTGTCTCTACGATCCCAATGGCAACCTGACCTATGACATCAACAAAGGGATCGCTGATATCGATTACAACCACCTGAACAAACCTACGAACGTTGAGTACGCCAATGGGGATGAAATCCGGTACTACTACAGCGCCGATGGCATGAAGCTCCGCCAAACCGTCGTGACAAGTTCTTCAGTGACCAAGCGCAGCGACTACCTTGGAGCCATCCACTACGAAGACCCCGACGGCGACGGATCTGCGCAGCGGGTACTGCTGTTTGCCCAACACGAAGAAGGCCGCATCCGGCCCAGCGGCGGAGAGATCCTCTATGAATACGTCCTCACCGACCATGCTTCGGGGGCCTCAGCACAGCGCTTGGGCAACACCCGCATCACGCTTCGGGAAACCTCAGCGCAGGCCTTCGGCGACGCTGATGCTGATGGCCAGCCGGATATTCTGCAAGAGAATCACTACTACCCAGGAGTTTACCCTGAGGGAACCCGAAGGGGCCTGGCCATGACCCTGAGCGGGACTACTGCCGCTGCGCCGCCCAATGATTATCTTTACAACGGGAAGGAGTTGCAGGCTTGCCCTGAGCCCTACAGTGACCGTGACCACCTATGATAGAGTCAATGAAGCTTTCAATACATCTCTTAATTGGCCTGCTGCTCCTGCTGCTTAGCTGCTCCCGCCAGCGGCCTGATAATCAGGGCCGTGAGAGTATTTTGGAATGTATTCTCAATGAATACATTGCGGGGCTCCAGGGTGATTCAACGATGAGTATTCAAATTATTCAGCATCGAAACTGGGAAAAAGGGGCTTCATATATCAGTGTTTTCGCAACGCCTGAAGAGATTGAATTAATTTCTGATAAAGGGTTCAAAGGGATGTATAAAGGGTTCCATGTGTATCTATTTCCTGGGCAGGTTGATGAAACCCGGAAGGTGATTCGTGATACTGTCTTTTCGGAAGACATTATTTCGAATAATCTGAGCTGGAGTGAATTAAAAACCAACTTGAACGATTCCAGAGTGAAAAATGAGATCCTTTGGTTCAGTGATTACGAATTTCATTGTTTGTATTATTCGAACCTTAGGTGCATTCGATTTTTTGATTACCAAGAGGCCAGTACATCAAAGGATAGGTCCACAAACCAGTGCAGCGTTTGTACCGATTCCTCCGATTCGATGGAAGCGCAGGACTCTTTCGGAAATAAGTAATCCCTCCTGAAAACCCCAAAACCGCCTCCCCACAGCTTGTAAACGCAAAAAAAGAGAGCCAAAACGCTGGGATATCCCCCGGAAATGTGCGATATTCAGGAGAAATCCGGGGGCAGAACGATGGCTGAGCTTGTAAAACATCTCAAGCAGTCGTAGCAAAACGTAGCATATCAGCTCCGCCACCCACTCCAACCAGCAGCAGCGTGACCAACACCCCGAAATACCTCCGGAACGGCCAGGCTTCACAGCGCCAGGGGCACGCGCGCATGGGGCTTCGGGAAGCCGCAGGGCAAGCCTTCGCCGACGCCGACGGCAACCTCACCCAGGATCTCAACAAGGGGATTTCCAGCATCAGCTACAACCACCTGAACAAACCCACCACCGTTTCTTTCTCCAACGGCACCCAGGTCCGCTATTTTTACAGTGCTGATGGAACCAAGCTGCGACAAACGGTGAAGTCGCTTTCTGCCACCACCCCACCTGTGCTTGCGATCCGGCAGCGGAGCGATTACCTGGGCCTGGTCCACTACGAAGACCCCGACGGCGACGGCTCTGCCCAGCGGGTACTGCTGTTTGCCCAACACGAAGAAGGCCGCATCCGCCCCAGCGGCGGAGAGATCCTCTATGAATACGTCCTCACCGACCATCTCGGCAACACCCGCATCACCTTCGGCGACGCTGATGCTGATGGCCAGCCGGATATTCTGCAAGAGAATCACTACTACCCATTTGGCCTGGCCATGACCCTGAGCGGGACCACTGCCGCTGCCCCGCCCAATGATTACCTTTACAATGGGAAGGAGCTTCAGGATGAATTGGGCCTCGGCTGGCTGGATTATGGGGCGAGGATGTATGATGCTTCTATTGGGCGGTGGAATGGGGTGGATGCGCTGGCGGAGAAGTATGGGGCGTGGAGTCCGTATAATTATGTGATGGGGAATCCAATCAAGTTTATTGATCCGGACGGGAATAGGGCAGATACAATTATCGTAAATACTAGTGGAAGAGAGGTAGGGCAGACTGATAGCGGGAACGATGGAAATATTTCAGTTGTTTCCGATCGTACAGGTAGACAACTTGAAAGAGGAGAGATAACGACTGAACAAGCTGTACAAAGCGCAGAATTTCATACAACGGAAGCTGTTTTGCAGGAAGCTGAAAATGTTCTTCAGAGAACTGAGGAAAACGGTGGTGATAGAGAAGAATCATCTGTGGTAGAGCCTGATGGAAAAGTCCATCCGGGAAAAACGGGACCTGCGGCTGCAAATGGAATTGCGAGGTCCGAATTACCTGTCGTAACAGGAAATAACAATACATCTATTCACTCCCACCCAATTAATTACGAGGTATCTGAAACTGGGGAGATAACCTCTTCGTCTGCTTTAGCCCCAGGCCCTGAAGATCCTGCGACATTTACAGGCTATAGCCAAAATATTATTGTTGGCAGGCTAGGTCCCACAACCGGAACGAGAAATTTGAATGGTACTATTTCTGTAGCTCCGCCCTCACTAGGTGCTGCTGTTTATAACAGAAATGCCCAACTACAAGGCCAGCTAACTCGAAGAGCTATTCAACGAATTCTTAACAGGTAACATGATCATTAATGAATGGGATTATTAAAAAAATCGCAGCAACCCTTTTTGCATCCCTGAGCATTGGCTCATTAATAGGGCAAAATCACCTCAATGTAATTATTGAGTTAAATGGAGAGATCGCGGTGGGAGCTGTAGGCAATAGTATGTTGGTTTTTAATGCAAATCAAGATACGATTCTCTTAAGCGCAATTGCAGGTGAACTACTATTATCGAGTGAGGATGCAGAATTGCTCGCTCAGTACCCCGATGACTCTACAATGTACTTTTGTTTTTCTATGTACATGTCTTGGCGACGCGACTTTAAGACGATTGACCTCCGGTTACCGATGGAAGCAGTATTATTTAAGCAGAGGTATTTAATAATCAGGGTTTACAGAGATTTCCGTGGTCACCCAGAACTACAGGGAGGATTTGAATACATTTCCCCAATACAAACGTCTCTCCTTCCCGAAAACGTTAAGCGAAGGATTCTACGTAGAAACTAACATGTCCCCGTTCCGCTAGAGTCTTGAAATACTCCGATTTCTTTAGACCGCTTGAAGGTGTTTGTTAGTCCCTCCTAAACAACCCCCAAATCGCCCCCCAAACCTTGTAAACGCAAAAAAAGGGAGCCAAAACACTGGGATATCCCCCGGAAATGTGCGATATTCAGGAGAAATCCGGAGGGCGGAACGACGGCTGAGCCTGCAAAACCTCTCAAGCAGTCGCAACAAAACGTAGCATATCAGCTCCGCCACCCACTCCAAGCAGCAGCAGCGTGGCCAACACCTCAACATACCTCAGTATGGACCCAGTTCCGGGGCCTCAGCACCAGCGACTGAACAAAATATCCTGCCAAATGACCAGTTTCGTAAGTCAGGTTATTTTTCAGATACTACCTAATTGAATACTTCCGCGGACAGATTGCTTTTCAGGAGCGACTACACGAAGCCGCCAACCAGGGTTTTCCGGGCACCGGGGTGAGCATCGGCTGCACGTTTGGCGGAGAATAGCGGCTCTATCGCCGGATGCTGCGGGTAGCCACCTGGCCGCCTACTTCAATCTCACAAAGGTACAGCCCGCCGGGCAGGTCCGTCAGATCAACGTCCACATCGTGGTTGCCCTGAAAAGCCGTTTCCTGAAAAATATCTTTCAACAGGGTGCGATTGCTGTCGAGCAGCCGCACCGTTACTGCTTGGGGGCTGTCGAGTTGCAGGTGAATGCGGGTGCCGAAAATGCCGGGATGCGGGAACAGGGAGGTGAGATGGCTGCCGCCGGGACATGCTTCGGCTACCACGACCTCGCTCAGCACCGAGCGCCCGTCGGCAGTGACCTGGCGAAGGCGATAAAAATTGGGCCCGGGCTCGGGCCGGGGATCGAGATACGACCAGTCCTGCAGCGGCTTGCGGGTGGGTTCTCCTACCATGGCCGCGATTTCGTGCCAGGATTGCCCGTCGAAGGACCGCTGTACATAGACCCGAAACGCCTGGCGCGGCGTGGCCTGGGTCCAGACAATCTGGTGCTGGCTGGCCACGGGTTCCACGGCAAAATGGGTGAGCGGAAATGCCGGGGCCCGATAGCCGGAAAGCGCTTCGGCGAGCGACGCGGATTCTTCATCCGTTGCGGCGGCTGTTTCCTGAGAGCCACGGGTCCTGCTGCTGTCAGGAGAAAGCAGTTCGGCCACATTCTGGGCCATACCCTTTGGGAGGCAAATCAGGCAGATGGCCGCGGCGAGGAGGAACCGTTTCATGGGAGGAGTTGTTTGGAGTGGAGAAATGAAAAGGAAAGTGCAGGCGAAACTTTGGCGGGGCAGTTCCAACTGTGGGGAAAAATTAGGAGTTTCCGGTTCCGTTGCGAGTTGTTCTGTGGGGCTAATATTTCATCGGTAAGGATTTGCTGGAAAGAATCGGCTATTGGTGGCGTCAAAAGGAAAGGCCGGGCTGGATGGTTTGGCTCTGGGGAATGGCTTTGATGGGTCAATTGGCTCAGGATCAGTTGTATTGGACCCACACGGGCCCCGACCGCAACCGGCAGCTGGTGGCGGCAGCGAGTGCCCTGGAGGGCCACGGCATGAGTGAGCCTCACTGGGATCCTGGCGCTGGCGGCCTGGTATATGAGCCACAGGTGGCCTGGCCGCCGGGCTACAGCCGTCTGGCGCAGGGTGCCTGGTTGCTGTGGCAGGACTGGTGGCTTGCCGCCCGCTGGCTTTCCGGCATTTCGGCGGCTTGTGTTGTCCTGGGGGCATGGGCCTTGTTCCGATCCCTGCCTCTGCGCCCGGCCTGGCAAGGCGAAGCCCTTCTGCTGCTCTTTTGGACAGTTTCCTTCTCTCCCTTTCATCACCTCACCGACACCGACGCTTTCTCGGTTGCTGCTGCCCTGCTGGCGTCGGCTCTGATGTTGCGTCAACCTCAGTCCATTCGGAACAAGATCCTCGCCCTGCTTTGCCTTGGACTTGCAGCCTGGTTCCGGATTGCCTATCTGCCATTTTTCCTTCTTCCGGGCCTGCTGGCGTGGGTGCGCCGCAGGAGCTGGCTGCCGGGCCTGCCTGCTCTCGGGTTGCTGCTGCTGGGTGCCTGCCTGGCCGGAGGCTACCTCTGGCTTTTCGCCCCCCGCCACCCGGTGTCGGGTGATGCCGGTTCCCTGCTGGCGGCCAGCAAGTGGTTTCCTGACAATCTTCTCCGCTGGGATGCCTTCGCCCTCAAAGCCTGGGCCTACTTCAGTGCGGAGGCCTTTGTCAGCAAACTCGGAGACTGGGTTCGCTGGCCGGTGCATCTCTTCGTGGGGCTGGCAAATGGCTGGCTGTGCTACACTTTTATCAGGCAGTTCCGCTATTCGCAGCAAGCTCCTTCATCTGCATTTTCCTTCCATCTGCTTACGCTCCTGGTGGCGGTGTTCACCCTCGGCTTCCTGGGCTGGTTGTCGCTGCGCAGCCCCGCCGAAGTTCACGACGGCAGCCGCCTGTGGACCTACGTGATGGAAACCCGCTACTATGCCTGGCTGCTCGTCCTGATTCAGCTGTGGTGGCTGATGGCTGCTTTTCCAAAGGAAGGAGAAGGATGGCAAAGGGGCAAAAGGATATTGACGGGCCTGATGCTGCTGGGCGGTTTGCACGGCGGCTACCGCCATGCCGCGGCGTTGTGCCTGCCGCAGCATTCCGCAACAGCATGGTCGGCAGAGGAGCAGGACGCCCGCAAGTTGTTTGACAGGGTGGCAAAAAACCGGGGCAGGGTATGGGTGATGCCGGGGCGCGACATCCGGGAGCGCGACCTCGCCACCATGGCCACGCTCGCAGGTGCCCTTCCCTGGCCGGATTCCGCCAGCCAGCCAGCCCTGTTGCCCGGCGATACCCTGATCGGGTGGGGGAGGGGAGAAGCAGAGATTCGGCCCTGATTTTTTTTCAGCTTCCCTGTAAGCTGCCTGCCTCACCGGCAACAATCTCTCCAAACAGCAAGTCAGCACGATGGAAGAACAGTTCCACGCCTGGATAGATGCGCACCAGGCCAGCATTTTGCGGATCAGCCGGTTTTACACCTTCGACAAAGAGGAGCAGAAAGACCTCTATCAGGAGATCCTGCTTCAGGTGTGGCGGTCGATGCCACGCTTTCAGGGGCAGTGCCAGGTGGGTACCTGGATCTACCGTGTTGCGGTGAACACCGCGCTGATGTTCCGGCGAAGCCTCGGGCGGCGCAAAGATCGCCCCGGGCAGTTTCCGGCCCAGGAACCGTTTGAAGGCCCTTCGATCGAGCAGCAAATGGACGATCAAACCCGCCTCAGCTGGCTCTATCGCGCCATTGGCCAGCTCAAAGACATTGACCGCACCCTCATTCTCCTCTACCTCGAAGACCTTTCCTATGAAGACATCTCTGCCGTTACCGGCCTGAGCACAAACCATGTCGGGGTTCGCCTTCACCGCATTCGCCAGCAATTGTCTCACCTCGCCAACCTTCAAGGGCAATGAAAGAATTAGATCCATTCAAAGCTGCATGGCAGGGCCAGGCCCTGCCCCCGGCAAGCCGCGAGCTACCGGCCCGGAGCAAGCTCGACCCTGTTCTGGCCAGTCAGCTTCGGTTGTTTGACCAGGAGCAGGGCCCCGGCAGCTACCTGGCGGCAGCACTTGTGTTCAGTGTGGCGGCCCTCGCCCTGATCATCACGGCAGCGGTGAAAGGGGAGTGGCTGCAACTGGTGCCTGGGCTTTGCTTTGGCGCAGCTGCCACTGTGTTTTGGTGGTACCGCAGCAGTGTGATTCGTCTTGGCCTGCCACAGCTGGAGTCAAGCCTGGCCGATTATCTCCGTGCGCGGCTGAAGCAGTTTTTCTGGCTGAAACTGCTTCGCATTGCCCAGGGGATCGCAGGGGCAAGTCTGATGCTGGTGTTTTTATTTCAGGGCGAAGAGTCGGGCCCGATGACAACGAGAGAGTGGGTCGGCATCGGTGGGTTCCTGCTTGCAGGTCTTTTCATCGGAGGAGTGCTCATCTGGTGGTACAGAACCCAGCATCCCTATCGGGTGGACACCCTGGAAGCCAGGATCAAAGATTTGCTCAACCAGCTCGAAGATGATGCGTAAGTCCCGGGCATATTCGTTTTCAACAGATCAGAAGAAAGGCTATATTTACTCCGTCTTTCCCCTGATTCGTCACATTATCAGAGATTACAGGTTATGAAAAACGGACTTTTTCGACTGTTTGCCCTTCTTTTCGTGCTGGGCTTGTCCACGGGTCTTCAGGCCCAGGACGATCAGGTCATTCAATTTGACGAAACCACCCACCAGTTTGGCAACATCCCGCAAGGCAAGCCCGTGACCCACGTGTTTACCTTCACCAATACTTCTGCTCAGGAGGTTAAGTTGTCGAATGTGCGTGCCTCTTGTGGTTGCACCACCCCCAGCTGGACCCGCGAGGCGATTGTGCCGGGCGGAAGCGGCGAGATTAAGGTCCAGTTCAATGCAGCTGCCGCCGGAGCCTTTACCAAAACAGTAACTGTGCAAACCGAAGGCAGCGAGCGGCCCATGATTCTCTACATCAAAGGAACTGTGGAAGTGGCCGGGCAATCAGAGGATCTCCTCTATGGCCAGCGTGTCGGCGATCTGGGTTTTGACCGCATCGCCCATAACCTCGGGGTGCTGAACTCCGACCAGGAGCAAACAATCAACTTCAAGGTAAAAAACCTGGGCACCAGCCCTGTGACTTTTTCCGAGCCTGTTGCTGAAATGATGCTCGCCACCAGCATGGGCAGCCGCACCCTGGCTCCCGGCGAAAAAACTGAAATCTCTGTGACTGTTTCCGGCAAGCAGTTCATGATGCCTGGCGCTTTCACCAAAACCGTGCGCATCCCCACCAGCCTGGCCACAGGCGAAGAAGTGGTACTCACCCTCGCCGGAACCCTGAACAAGGTGTTTACAGCTGAGGAACTGGCCACCATGCCCAATATTGAGTTTGCCCTCACTGCCTACGATGCAGGAACCGTGATCGAAGGCGAAAAAGTGGAAATCGTGTTTCCCTTCACCAACACCGGCAAGAGCGACCTCGTGATCGAGTCGGTGAAGGCCAGCTGCGGATGTACTGCATCCACACCCAAAGACACCGTGATCCCCGCCGGTGGTACCTCCGAGATCCGGGCTACTTTTGACAGCCGCGGCCGCGAAGGCAACCAGAATAAATCTATCACTGTTCGCAGCAACGACCCCGACCAGGGCACCCTCATCCTTCGCCTGATGGTGGAGGTGGAAAAGGATCCCTTCCACGTGGGCAGCGCCACCCCGGCTGCTGGCGGACAGTGATTTTTTAAGAATTTTCGACAAACAAGGCAACCCTCGGGTTGCCTTGTCGTTTAGAGAAAACCGATCGAAAGATCGCTGTTCTTTGAGAGAGGAAATCGCCCGCTTCCGTAGCTGGAAGTTGGCAAAAAAACAGATTCTGCCAGGCTGGTGTTTTCAGCACCAGTCCAATGCAGTGTCAGTCTTTGGGGACGACATGGTATTGACGGGCTTGATAGGATCGAGTGTCAGCATGCAGTGGGTTGTAATCGAACCACTTAAATCCTCGTTTGCAAGCCATAACTGGCAACAATTCTTACGCTCTGGCTGCCTAACCAGGTTAGGTCAACCGGATGCTCTTGGCCTGAAGGTCCATTTGTCGGTCAGGCTATCGGAGCATAAACAAAGACAAATTGCGGGAACGTTTCGCCACGGGCGTTTCTCAAGTTTAGTGGCAACCTCACCAACCGGACTCGTTGCACAGGACGCTGGTGAAAATTAAGTGCAAATAAGCATGTAGAAAGCTCGGTTGCTGCTGGTTCCGGACGTGGGTTCGACTCCCGCCGTCTCCACATCCCTCCTCTCTTGAAAGCACATTTCACCCCGCACATTCCGTGTGGGGTTTTTTTGTCTATCATTTTCCCAGGGTTGAAAACAGAGAATCAGCGGTCCTGTAAAAAATAGCCACGACGCTGGAAAAGCATCGTGGCTGGATTGACTCATGATCAAACAATGGACCTGCTGTAAAATCCTGAAGAGTTGAATCTCGCAGCAATGTTACGCTAGTGTCAGCTCAGGCAAAATACTACCCTGGTGAAACGCCCCCTCTGTCAACACTGTCAAAATTGTCATCACTGAGCCATTGTGACAGTCCTCGTCACATCATTATAGGGCCCTGGAATCGGCTGTCCGTTGGCATCAATGAGTTCGAGCCGGATAGTGATATCGCCCATGGGCAGGCCATCGATCATATAGGGCACCCATTCGTCGAGGATAAATTCTTGTCCATGGATGGTGGCGCGCACCTTGTTGCCGTCGGGCGAGAGGGAGGTATTTACGAGGAAAAAGTCAAGGAGCAAGTGCTCGGTGTCACGGCCTGTGTAGGTGCCTTTGGGGCGGCTGTAGAAGAGGTGAGGAGCATTGAGATCGGCCTGCTCAGCGGGTTCACTGCCGATTTGGTATTGATGCAGGACGTAGGAGCGATTTTTTTCGATGTTCTTGACGCTCTCGTGGTAGGACCGTGAGAGGAAAGCGAGCACGACATGGTTGCCGGGTTCTGCGAGCTTAAGGGTGGTGGCGGAAGGTGGATAATGGGCTTCGTAGGGCTGGTTGTCAACAATGAGGTGAATGTGCTGGCCCATGTCAGAGTTGGCGAGGTTCACATCTGGCTTGGGTTCCGTTTGAGCTCCCAGTTCAAATTCAGATACTTCGAAGTTGAAGGTGTACTTGCCAGAATCGCCAGGCGTGGCACTTTTCAGGGTGAGGTTGGCCTGGTCAAAAGCTGGGGATTGGGCCAGCTTGTACAACGTGATGGTGGGAGCGGCAGAAGCGGCTTCCTGGGGTTGTTGCGGGGTGGTTTCAACGCAAGACGCCAGCAGGAAAGCAGCGGTTGTTAAGAAAATAAAAGGCAGTTTCATAGCAATTGGATTATGTTTTCATGGGCAAAGGTAGTGGAATAATCCGGCTACCGAAATGGATGGTGGGAATGCAATCAAATCAAAAAAGGGAACAGGATGCTTCCATCCTGCTCCCCACTACTACTCAACTCTCGATGAATCTTATTCAAGGCCCTTGATCGAGCAGCCGCTCGGTGGGGTTTCCCTGAGTTCAATCTTTTCACCTGCCAGGGTCTTGGTCAGTGCCTCCTGGAGGTAATTGTATTTTACTGCGCTTTCATCCAAAGGGTTGTCGTCGATTTTGCCCTGGTATACGATTTTGAACGTGTCTCCTTGAGGAACGAGGACAAACACCTCAGGATTCTTGGTAGCACCAAATTTTTTGGCTATTGCCTGGTCCGCGTCTTTCAGGAAAGGAAACTGAGGGGGGGCAATGCGAACAAGCTCTCCTTCGAGGCTGGGGTCGTTGCTGTTAATGGCAACAAAAGCCACATCGCGGGCTGCCCACTGGGTGTGGAGCTGCAGGAGGCGGTCCATATACTTTACCGACCAGGAGCAGTGGTAGCTGGTAAAGACCACCACGACTGCTTTTTTTTGCCGGAAATCGGCCAAAGAAACGGAGCTGTCTCCAAACTCGCTGGGCAGCGTGAAGGCATCCACGCTGGTTTGGCGCTGGGCCTGGAGCGGTGAATGGAGCAAAAACATGCCCACCAACACTGCACTCGAAAAAATGAAAGAGGATTTGTTCATGCTGGTTAATTTACCCGGAGGGATTGATCGCGATGGATTTCCATCACAATTTCCTCCGGTGTGGTCATCCCTAAGGCTTTGACCAGGGACCCATCCTGTCTGTACAGCAAATTGAGGGGTACATCGCCTCGCCATTGGGGATGAATCTCTTCAATAAACGGCTGTGCTGCGTCGAGCGTATATTGATAGCTTGGAAACGAGACATTCATCCGATCAAACATCCTTTCGAGGTCCTGAACCAGATTTTCGGGCCCGTCGAGGGTAACGAACATCACCGCAGCTTCTGACCGGGGGTCTTCGGAGAGTTCGAGCAATTCAGGGATTTCTTGTTCGCAGGGCCTGCAAGCGGTGACAAAAAAGTTGACAAGCACATAGGGCTTATCAGCCAGCCTGACCTCCTGCAGCAGGGCTGCCTTCTCTACCGTTCGCGGGGAGATCTCATCTTGAGATTGGCTCTTGCTGCTGCAAGCTGTGGCAAGTGCCAGCATAAGTGAGCAGGAAATCAGGGGTAATCGCATATGCGACATGGTGCTTATGGGTCAAATCTTCCTTCTGTACGAGCACGGAGAGGATTCCGTTTTGGTCGATCCGCAAGCCATCGACCTGGATGGCGATCTGCTCCCGGAACCCAACTCCGGAGCCATAGAGCTTGTAAACAGTTTCTTTGGCGCTCCAGGCAAGGGTAAAGAACAATTCATGGGGATGCTGG
The DNA here is from genome assembly GCA_041741415.1 of Bacteroidia bacterium. Classification (GTDB taxonomy): domain Bacteria; phylum Bacteroidota; class Bacteroidia; order J057; family J057; genus JANQTF01. Next base: position 17,030 of record JBGSKC010000053.1, read on the forward strand.
TCGAAAAAAGCGAGTTCCTGATCGTTCATCCAGAGAAACCGCGTTTTTTCATTGCGTTTTTTGCCCAGGTATTCCAAATCGACCCCCACTTGCAGGTTGAGCGAAGCAATCGCGGCTGCGTAATGGTTGGAGTGCGTATAGGAAATAGCGTGGGGGTTATTCGACAAGTAAGGTCGTTTGTTTTTTTCCCGGAGCGATTCGGTAAAGGAAAAATCGCTTATCTGTAGCAATTCCTTCATGCATAACCTGCTGGAGAGCCATTCCAGTCGTTTTTGAGGGTGCTTGATGTTGTGGAGTTGCTCCCACTCCCGGGCAAAAAGCTTCACCCGTTCCAAAAAGAACAGCTCGTCCTCCACAATGTGCCAGGCACCAAGGACAATATCAGGCAATGCGCTTTGAAAGGAAATAAACGGCATCGAACAGGAAGATTTTCAATTTGAATATACAAAAACCCCAGGAGCCACTGCCATGGTCCCTGGGGTTTTTCTGTGGGAGGGATTCCCTCCCGGTTCTCAGCTTGCCTGCTTCATGTTGGCGGAGCGGGTGGAAGCGAGTTTTGTGTGCGCCATGTCAGCCGTGATGTGATAGTTTTTCTGATCACTTTCGGGCATTTCATACATCACATCCAGCATAATGGCCTCAATGATGGAGCGAAGGCCCCTGGCGCCGAGTTTCAGCTCCATGGCGCGGTCCACCACGAGGTCGAGCACGGCTTCGTCAAATTCCAGCACCCTGTCTTCCAGAGAAAAAAGGCGCTTGTATTGGCGAAGAATGGCGTTTTTTGGTTCAGTCAGGATCCGCTTGAGGGCGGGTTTGTCGAGGGGGTTGAGATAGGTGATCACGGGTAAACGACCGATGATTTCCGGGATGAGCCCGTAGCTTCGCAGGTCGGCAGGCTGGATGAACTTGTACAGGTTCACGTCCTCCTCGATTCGTTTGGTTGTTCCCTGGCCAAAGCCAATGGTGTGAATGTCCACCCGCTTGGAAATGATCCGCTCAATGCCTTCAAATGCGCCGCCGCAAATGAAGAGGATATTGGTAGTGTCGATCTGAACGAGGTTTTGCTCGGGATGCTTGCGGCCACCCTTGGGAGGCACGTTGGCAATGGAGCCTTCGAGCAGCTTCAGGAGAGCCTGCTGAACCCCTTCTCCGCTCACGTCGCGGGTGATGGAAGGGTTGTCCGACTTGCGGGAAATCTTGTCAATTTCATCGATGTACACGATTCCGCGCTCTGCTGCCTCCACATCGTAATCGGCCTCCTGGAGCAGGCGCACCAGCACACTTTCGACGTCTTCGCCTACATAGCCGGCCTCGGTGAGCACCGTGGCATCAGCGATACAGAAGGGAACGTTGAGCATTTTGGCGATGGTGCGGGCGATCAGGGTCTTGCCGGTTCCGGTTTGGCCCACCATCATCAGGTTGGATTTTTCCAGCTCAACATCATCTGTTTCGCGGTTTTCCTTGTCCTGGATTCGGCGATAGTGATTGTAAACCGCAACGGCGATGGTTTTTTTAGCCTCCTCCTGCCCGATCACATACTGATCAAGGTGCGCCGTGATTTCACGGGGGGTGGGAATTTTGGTGATCTTGGCGGCAGGCTTGTCCTTGAATTCCTCCTCAATGATCGTGGAAGCGTGGGAGACGCAATTCTCACAGATGTGTGCTCCGCCATAACCGGCGAGCAAAATCTGGACCTCCCGTTTGGATCGCCCGCAAAAGGAACAACTCTCGTTTCTCATTCGAACTAAATAGGGAATTGTCCCGAAGGGCGGTGAGCTTGCTTCGGGACAATTCTTGGAACACTATTTTTTGCTTGGTTTCAACACTTCATCTACCAGGCCATAATCGCGGGCTTCTTCGGCGATCATCCAGTAGTCGCGGTCGGAGTCTGCCCAAACCTTCTCATAAGGTTGGCCAGAGTGCTTGGCGATGATTTCGTAGAGCTCCTTCTTGACGTATTGAATCTGCTTGTGAGCAATTTCAATGTCTGAAGCCTGGCCCTGAGCGCCGCCGAGGGGCTGGTGAATCATGACCCTTGAGTGAACCAGGGCAGAACGCTTGCCTGTTGTGCCGGCTGTGAGCAGAACTGCACCCATGGAAGCTGCCATCCCTGTGCAAATGGTGGCTACGTCGGGGGAAATGATCTGCATGGTGTCATAGATGCCAAGACCAGCATATACCGACCCGCCGGGGGAGTTGAGGTAAATGCTCACATCTTTCTTCGCGTCCACCGATTGAAGGAAGAGCAACTGAGCGCTCACGATGTTGGACACCTGATCATTGATGGCTGTGCCAAGGAAAATGATCCTGTCCATCATCAGGCGGGAGAACACGTCCATCTGGGCCACATTAAGCTGGCGCTCTTCAATGATGTAGGGTGTCAGCCCGTAGATGTTGGCGTTGGTTTGAGAATGGAGCTGTTGGTTGGTGTAGCTGGTGTAATCGTGCATGGTCAGGCTGGAAATCCCGGCATGCTTCACCGCGTACTTTTCAAATTCCGAGGAATGCATAAAGATTGGCTTGAAAAGGTAAAGGTAGGGATTCAGGGCAGAAAGTAAAACGGTTTTTCAAGTGGAAATCCATTGTCTCTTTCATGGCCCCTCTCCTGTTTTAGCGAATAACACTTCCAGGAAAGAAACCGTGACAACTATGTCTCTGCGGATGTGAAGTTTTCTCTAACTTTCTCCACAACTGCCTCTCATCGCCACCCTATGCGCCTTCCTTCAGCTTCGTTTCAGGTTTTGCTGCTTTGCCTTTTGATGATCCTATTGCTTCCGGCAATGGGTCAACCGTTGTCTGAACCCGACTGGCTTCCCCATCGGATGGTGGTGAAGCTGCAGCCCGCAGCGACGCGGGCCCCTCAGGTGTCGTTTTGGGAGCAGCCTGCTGGCCGGGAAGCCCTGCGCGCAGTTGGTGCCACAGCTGCTAGGCCCACTTTCCCGGGCCACCGCCCGCCCACCACGCCACAACCCGTTGATCTCTCCCGCATTTTTACCCTTGAACTTGCCCCGGGTGCCGATCCATGGACGGCCAGCGAGCTTTTGGCCCGCTTGCCCGAGGTCGAATATGCCGAACCGTGGTTCATTCATCAGCCCTTTTTCCTCCCAAACGATTATTTTACTGACACCACCAAAAGCCCCGGTCTCTGGTACCTGAAGCAAATCAAAGCCTTTGAGGCCTGGGACCTCGCCTTCGGCGATACCTCCATCGTGATTGCAGTCATCGACGCAGGGCAGACACGCCACCCAGACCTTTATGGCAACATTGCCTTCAACCACATGGACCCCATCGACGGTCTCGACAATGACCAGGACGGCTATGTCGACAATTTTGAAGGCTGGGATTTGTCGGGTAATACTTATGGCGCTGTGCCGGATGGCGACCCCTTTGTGGGCAACGCCCATGGCCTTTGGGTGGCCGGTGTTTCGAGTGCCATTCCCAATAACGTGATCGGCCTCACGGGCATTGGAGGGAATTGCCGCTATCTGCCCATCAAAGCTGCCCCTGATGATTCCCTGGGCCTTATTTTTGAAGGCTACCCAGGCATCGTTTACGCCGCCGACCAGGGGGCAAAGGTGATCAATTGCAGTTGGGGGTCAGCCAGGTTCTCACGCTTTGGTCATGATGTGGTGCGTTATGCAACTGAAGTTAAAGAAGCTGCTGTGATTGCCGCCTGTGGTAATTCTGCTTCAGAAACAGTCTTTTATCCCGCTGGCTACCCGGAGGCGATTTCTGTAGCCAACACCACCTACAACGACGAAATTTTTCAAGGTGCTTCCGGCCTGTCGGGCAGTACCTACCACCGGACTGTGGACATCTCCGCTCCCGGCTGGGCGATCATGAGTTGTGCCAACCAGGATGGGTATTTTGGCGGCTTTGCCGGAACTTCTTTTTCTGCCCCCATCGTGGCAGGAGCCGCAGGGCTGGTGCTCGGTCATTTTCCTGACCTCACCGGCGTTCAGGCTGCCCAGCGACTACGTGTTACTTCCGACCCCATTGACTCGCTCAATTCCCCGCAATACCACGACAGGCTCGGCCTGGGAAGGGTCAACCTGCTGCGTGCCCTCACCGACCCGCTGCGGCCTTCGCTCCGGATGCTGGCTCACCGAACAAACAATCAATCGGGCACCGATCAGCTCCGGCCTGGTGACACCATCAGCCTCTTCCTCTCCCTTGTGAATCTGTTGCATCCATCTTCGCAGGATCTTTCCCTTCAGGCAAGCCTCTCGCTGCTCAACACCCCATTTGTGGAAGTGCTGAGCCAGGGTGCACAGCCCGGCCAGGTTGCGATGAACGGGCAAATTGAGCCGTTGATTGTCAGGTTTGTTATTCGCCCCAATACCCCGGAAAATTACCCCGTTTCCTTTCGCCTCACCTACCACGACATCGCCAACGGCTACCGCGATGCAGAGCATTTGAACCTGCTGATCAATCCATCTTGGACGACGCTCGACATCAACGATTTATTCACTACCGTAACCAGTCGTGGCGGCGTTGGCTTTGAAGATTTCCCCAATAACCAGCAGGGCGAGGGCCTGGCATTTGGCAGCCGCAGCCCCGTGCTCACCGAAGGCGGGGTTTTGGTTGGCTTATCACCCACCCAGGTTTCGGACGTGCTGAGAAACTCCACTGGCCGGGACCAGGATTTCCGGGCGCTGGAGCCATTGTTCCGCACTGCAGAAGACCCCCGTGCCGATCTGGTAGTGCGTGGGCGGATGGATGATGCCAGCGCTTCAAACCCCATCGGCGTTGAGGTGCGGCAAACCTGGTTTGGTTGGGACGACCCCGACCGGAGGCAGTTCCTGGTTCTCCAACTGGAGCTCACCAACAGCAGCCCGGCAACCTGGCCGAATTTGTTTACAGGCCTCATGACCGATTGGGACATCGCCTACGGGACCATTAACCAAAATGCAGCCGATTACCTGGCGGCCTCCAAGCTAAGCTATACCGAAGACCGCTTTGGCGGAGACCCGGTTCGCTATGGCGTTTCGGTGTTGTCAGAGCAGCCCTTTTCCACTTATGCCGTGAGCCTTCCTGGCAGTTTTGCCATGAGCACAGCAGGGAAATTCCAGGCATTGTCCAGCCCCTTGCTACCAACGACGGGGAAATCTGGTGGAGTGAACGGAGCGAATGTGTTGCAATTTACCAGTGCTGGACCAATCGGGCTGGCTGCCGGAGCGAAAGATACACTGGCTTTTGCCTTGCTGGCCGGAACAGCGGAGGAATTGCCGCTGGTGCGGGAAGAGGCATACCGCGCCTGGCGCTGCGATGTGCTGCAGGAAGGTCCGTGGAACCTCTTTGCCCTGCCGCCGGGCCTCGTGCCGGGGCTTCCCCTTCAGGTTGCCGACACCAACCCGAAAGCCACCAGCTGGACCTGGGATTTTGGCGATGGAACCGTGCTGAGCGGAAAAACGGCCAGCCATGTTTATAGCGAGCCTGGGTATTACCAGGTGCGGCTCACGGTTTCAGACGGATTTTGCTCAAAAGTACATGCCCGGGCGATCTGGGTGGATGAGGCTACCTTCCTGCCTGCCGACCTGGCTGAGGGAATCCGGTTATTTCCCAATCCCAACGCGGGCCGGTTTATGCTCCGGGCGGAAGCGGTGCCAGCCGGAAGGGTGCAGGTTTGGGTAACAGACGTTCAGGGGAAGGTGCTATGGAATGAGGAGCAGCAGCACAATGGGGGACCATTCGACCAGGAAGTGCGGCTGCAGCTGCCTGCCGGGATGTATTTCCTTCAGGTAGAAGCAGGCACCTGGCGCAGGGTGGTGCCGTGGGTAAAAACCGGTTATTGAAGCTGGCGCGCCAGCGGAATCAACACCTCCTCTTCGAGGCGTTCGTGAAGGCGCATGTCTTTGGCGAAAGCGTCGAGCTGGTGAAACAGCACCTGGCAGGGCCATGTGTCGAGGATGTCGGGGTGGGTTCTGCGAATGACCTGCCGCCATTGTTCGAGACCGCCTTCCATGCGGTGTTCGAGTTCTTCGTGCTGGTTATCAAGGCTCACAAGCTGGAGCTCGCCACAGGCGTGTTTGGCAAAGCTTTCTCCGAATTCCCGCTTCAAAAACAAGTAGGAGATGTAGGGAAACAGCCATTCCTCTTCTTCCCGGATGTGGGCGGCGAGGTGACTGCGGTAGTGAATGAGAAAGGGCTGAAGCAGGGCAAGCATGGGTGCTTTTTCGCCGCAGTGGAGCATTAGCGCCTCGGCGCTTTGTTCGATTTCGGGAAGGCGGCGGGTGAGATAGTATTGGTGCGTCCGATAGAGATAGTCGAGAATCACAGGAATTGGATAGCGCTGAAAACGGGCGGGATGCAGGGCCTCCGGGTCTTCAAATGCCTCTGTGATCTCCTCAAGGAAGGTATCAAAGCTGGCATTCCTTGCTGGGGAAGGCGATTGCTGAAAGCGGTTCAGCACAATGCTGAGCTTGGGGTTGTCTGTAACCCAATTTTTGAGGAAGCTGGAGGAAGAAGCCATGATCAGTTGGGGTAGGAAAGCGATGAATCAAAGTTGGCCGAAAGAAGGGAAACAAGGAATGAGAAAGGTCATTGGAGGAAAAATCTCTTTCCAGAAGGCTTGTTTTTCAAAGATGCTCCCAGTCTTTTTTCTCAATTTGCCCGCCGAGCGAGCATGGTGATCTGTTTTAACTGTCAACCTTCCTCTTTATGCGCACCTTATTTTTTTGGATCATGGTCATGCTGCCAGGTTTGGCGATGGCCCAGGCCCCTGTGCGGGTGATGACTTTCAACATCCGGTTTAACAACCCCGGCGACGGCGAAAATGCCTGGCCCAATCGCCTGGACATGGTGGAAAGGCTCCTTCGCTTCCACCAGCCCGACCTCATGGGCGTGCAGGAGGCGCTCCCCGGTCAAATGACCGATCTCTCAACAATGCTGCCCGATTACAGCACCGTTGGTATCGCCCGCACTGAGGGCGGGGAGTTTTCCGCGATTTTTTACCGCCACAGCCGTTTCGACCTGCTCGCCCAATCAACCTTTTACCTGTCTCCCACCCCCGACCGCCTCTCCACCGGCTGGGATGCTGCCCTGCCACGCATCGTGACCTGGGCCAGGTTTCAGGACAAGCTCACCGGAAAGTCTTTTTTGCACTTCAACACCCACTTCGACCATATCGGCGAAGAAGCCAGAAGGCAGTCGGCCCGGCTTATTCTCCGCGCCATCGACTCGCTGAACCCGGAGCAGATCCCTGTTCTCCTCACGGGCGATTTTAACGCAACCCCTTCTTCCTCAGCGATTCAGACGCTTGTTGAAGGCGGCATGACCGACACCAGGACCTCCAGTCTGTTTCCGGCACATGGCCCGGACGGCACCTGGACAGGCTGGACAATTGCCGGGGAGCCGGGTCGCCGGATCGATTTTGTGTTTACAAAGGGCGCAGTAGCCACCTACCGGCAGGCCAGCCTGGCGGAGTCCTTTGCGGGCCGCTTCCCCTCTGATCACCTGCCCGTGATGGCCGAGGTGGATCTTGCTCCGCCCATGGCCACAACGGGACTTCATGCCCATAACGACTATGAGCACAACCGTCCGCTGTTTGAAGCACTCGAAGCTGGCGCCACCAGCGTGGAGGCCGACATCTGGCTCATCGACGGCGTGCTGAGGGTGTCGCACGAGCGGCCGCTGAACCCTAAGGCCACCCCAACCCTGGAGGAGCTCTACCTCAGGCCGCTGGCCCTGTGGGTGGCCGCCCATGGAGGCCGGGTGTATCCCCTCACGGAGGCTCCTTTCCAGCTTATGATCGACATCAAAGCGGATGGCGAAGCGGCCTTTGCTGCGCTGGAGGAGGCATTTGCCAGGTACAAGTGGCTGCCTGTCAGTGTGGTGTTGTCGGGCGACAGACCGAAGGACCTGATAGCAGCCCAGGAAGCGCCCTTTTTCTACCTGGACGGGCGGCAGGAAGATCTTGCGGAATCCCGCTGGCGCGGCCTGATGCCCATGGTGAGCATGTCGTACCGGCATTACAGCAACTGGAGCGGGCGCGGAGCCATGCCTGGCAAGGACAGAGATGCCATCCGGGAACTTGTACAGAATGCCCATGCTGCAGGGGCCACCGTGCGCCTGTGGGCTGTGCCGGAGGAAGAGGCAGCCTGGCAGGAACTGAAAGTCCTTGGGGTTGACTGGCTGAGCGTGGATGACCTGCCAAAAGGGAAGGCTTTTCTGGAGTGAGGCCGTGATTCCCGGATCGGGCTGCCGGATGCCCTGATCGTATTTTTCGCTATTGATGAAATGGAAGGATAGCAGCCGTCAGACAGTTGGCGGTCTGCTAACTTTCCGGCAATTTCACCCAATCCACCTTTTTGCCCCCACGCACATGAGCACTGAACCGAACAGAGGCATCATCGGCATTCAGGACTTTAGTTTCCTTCCCGGGAAATGGATTGTTCTCAACAAAAGGCTCAGAGAGCGGCTGCAGAACTGCACCGAATGGGTGGAGTTTCCTGCCAGCATGGAGACGAATATCATCCTCAACGGGCTCGGGCTGATGGATGAAATGAAGTCGTCCCACTTCGGAGATGAGTTTATTGGCCTCAGTATCAGGATGCTGAACCCTGCGACACAGGTTTGGACAATCTACTGGGCGGATACAGCCAGCCCGGAAAACTTCCTGAAGGAGCAGGTAAGAGGGCGCTTTCAGGATGGCATCGGCGAATTTTTCGGAAAGGAAATGTACCAGGGGAAGGAGTACCAGCTAAGGTTCACCTGGAAGCGGTTTTCACCGGACACTGCGCACTGGGAACAGGCCTATTTCGACGAGGCGCAGCAAGAATGGGAAACCAACTGGATCATGGAGTTTACCCGCGCTGAGTAGGTGGAGGGGGCTCACCCCAGCATCATCACCCCTTTCATCACGGTCACGGCGCTGCCGGAAAGCAAGTCATAATTCTACCCAATCTCCAGCCTAAGCTGCTTCCCAAGTCCCACCTCCACGATTTTACGCAGGGTTCCCAGCTCAATATCGGAGCGGTTGTTTTCAATTCTGGAGATGTAGTGCCGGGTTGTGCCGCTCCGAAGCGCGAGTTCCTGCTGGGTGAGGCCAAGTTGCTGGCGGGTCTCGCGGATCAGGTTGCCAACCGCCTCCGATGTATTGCTGGCAGCGGGGATACTTTCCTCATACAGCACGACCGGGTCCAGTTCAAAGGGTGATTCGAAGCTGAGACCATTGGAAAGGGTCATGCTCAGGGTGAGGGCTGGCCAGCACAGGGTGCCAGCCCGTAGGGTGAGGGAAGCGAACAACCCGGGTTGGAGAAGCTGTGCGCGGAAGGGGTCGCGGCCAAACTCCCAGCGCTCAAACAGTGCCTGGAAATTAAGTTGGCGATATTCACCATTGTTGAAGACCATGGTGACGACAAAATCTTCGACAGATTCGATAGCGAGAATGCGGGGTATTCCGGAGATTTTTTTCATGGGTTCAATGTTTTCGGTCTCACCCCAGCATCATCACCCCTTTCATCACGGTCACGGCGCTGCCGGAAAGCACGACGCGGTCGCCATCGAGGCGCACCTGCAAAGCTCCGCCTCTGGGTCCGATTTGCCGGGCTGAGAAGGTCGTTTTCCCCAGTTCCGCTGCCCAGTAGGGCGCGAGGGTGCAGTGGGCCGAGCCAGTGACGGGGTCTTCGGGCACGCCGGTTTGGGGCGCAAAAAAGCGCGACACAAAATCAACGCCTTCCTCTTCTCCCGCTGCCGTCACGATGAGGCCCCGCGCAGGCACCCGGGCAATCGCCCCGATGTCGGGCCGGAGGGACAGCACCTCTTCCACCGAGTTCACCCGAACGAGCACATCCATCGCCTTGCCGATCACGCGGCCTTCCACGCCGAGGAGGGCAGGGAGGTCGAGCGGCTGAAAAAACGGAAACACCGGCATCGCGGGGAAATCCATGGCGTAGCCATCGGGCGTTTTCGTGACGACGAGGGTGCCGCTTTTGGTGAAAAAATTCAGTTCGGGTTCGTTGATGCCCTGCTCCTGCAGCAGCACATGGGCGGCGGCGAGGGTGGCATGGCCGCACAAATCAACCTCCTGGCTGGGGGTAAACCAGCGCAGCTCGTATTCGCCGGGGTAGCTCATCGGGACGAAAAAAGCCGTTTCCGACACGTTGTTTTCGCTCGCGATGGCCTGCAGGTCTTCGTCGGGAAGCCAGCCTGTGAGCGGACACACAGCGGCGGGGTTGCCCGTGAAGGGCCGGGAGGCGAAGGCATCTACTTGAAAGAGAGGAAGTTGCATAGGGAAAAAGCAAGGCCGAACCCAGGATCGGATTGGAAACTTTAAAATGGCAATCTGAGCCGACAAAACCATCGGGCTGCGCGGTTTTTTTTGGCGGCGGCTGCTGGTTGTTTACCACAGATGGGCACAGAGAGCTCTAGCTGGTTGTTCACCACAGATTTACACAGATTGGTGCACAGATTTTCACAGATGGCCATGGCTGGTTGTTTTACCTACCACAGATGGCCTGCCGCGGAAGCTGTTGAGTGAATCTGTGTGGATCTGTGGGGAATCTGTGTAAATCTGTGGTGAGAAAGCCCGCGTGACGTACCTTTGGGAAAAAGACAAATTCGCTCACCTCTCAGAAAAGCAACCTATGAAAAAGACAGTCCTGGTGCTGGGCGCAGGCGCGAGCGTGGATTTGGGGTATCCGCTGGGGAAGGATTTGTTTGACCAACTGGTTCTTGATCTTGATTCTACAATTTCTCCCAGGAATGAAGGTCAATATCTAAGCGACGGGCTAAACCAGTATTTGAAAAGTCAGTTTTCCGAAGGAGATCTTGATAGGAAAACGGTCGTTGAGGTTGCTGACAGATTGAGTTTGTTCATTACGGAATACCGATCCAAAGCCGAGAAAACCCAATCCATAGACGCTGCCGTGGAAAGCTTTGTCCAAAGCCATGAAAACATGGGGGAGAAGGTAAAGAAACTTGTAAGCTTTCTGATTGCTTACCGCTTATTTGGCTACGAAGCAAGGAGCCTGCAATACGGGAGGTTTAACCCTGATCTTCATGAAGGAGAGATTTACTGGGCCAATAACCTATGGAAACATCTGCTGCGTTCGGGATGGGAAGGAACTTCAGACAACATTCGAATCATTTCTTTCAATTATGAACGTGCTATTGAATTTGCCCTGTTCCAGAATCTTTGGAATCAGAATGTGAACTTCTCTCCAAAAGAGGAGCTTTTTCATGGCCAACTCTTCATGAAAAGGAACATAACCAGAGTTTATGGAAGCCTGGGTCATTTTCTTCCTCCTTACTATCCTTATTCAACCTCAACAACAGAGGACAAAGGAGGCTTTTTGACCAATCCGGCCTTCGTAAAAAACGCTCTACCATTTGGGCTTCCGAACGACAGGAATGACGCAATCAGCGAAGTTTCACCCAGCATTCGCCTGATTTCCAAGGAAAGGAACGACAGAGAAGAGCTTGATTATCAGAAACATTTCCATTGGGCTGAGCAAATTTTTTTCCTTGGCTTTGGCTTTGATCAAGACAATATGCGAATCCTAGGCTGGGAGAATTTCGCAGAAAATGGTTTGAAAGGAAGGCTTGTCATGTCAACAGGAGGAGTCCCTCATGGTCATGTTCCTACTGGGATAAAGTTTACCAATCTTTACTGCTCCAAATTCACCAGCAGTATCCTACTTAATTGCCTCTGATCTCCCCTTCCCTCAACTCCTCCCCATGAAAAAACGCTGGTGGATTCTCCTGGTGCTGCTGCTCTCCGGCCTGGCCTGGTGGCAGTTTTCGACTGCAACGCCTCATGGCCGCCTCAGCGCCCGGGCAGCCCTGCTGCTTCAGATCGGCCGCCTCATCGGAAGCGATGAAACGCCCGATCCCGCAGCCTTCTCCGACGCCGTGCGCCAGGAAATCGACAAGGGCACCCTCCTGCTCGCGGGCACCCCGCCTGCCTTCGCCGACATTCGTTCTCTCGTGCTGGAGGGTCCGGCGGGGCCGCAGCCCATCCGCGTCTATGTGCCCGAAGGCGACAGCCCCAGGCCGGTCATCGTCTTTTTTCACGGCGGCGGCTGGACCGTGGGCACCCTCGACCACACCGACAACCTCTGCCGCCGTCTGGCCCGCCACGCCGGGGCCGTTGTGGTATCGGTGAGCTACCGCCTCGCCCCCGAGCATCCCTGGCCCGCTGCCCCCGACGATGCCTGGTCGGCCCTCCTGCAGGTGCAGGCCCTGTGCAGCCAGTGGGGAGGCGACCCCAATCGCCTGGCCCTGAGCGGCGAAAGTGCCGGCGGCAACCTGGCCCTGCTGCTCGCCCAGACGGCATCAGCCAATGGCATGAAGGCGGTGCGCGCCGTGGCAGTGGCCTATCCCATCACCGATGCCGCGACCCGCGACCGCGATTCATTCCGGCATTTCGGCAGCGGCTATGGCCTCACCCGGTCCATCCTCGACCTCACGCGGCGGGCCTACCTGCCGGATTCGGCGCTGTGGCGCGATCCCTGCGTGTCGCCGCTTTATGGCCAGCTGGCGGGCCTGCCCCCGGTGCTTTTTGTGAACGCCCAATTTGATCCGCTGGCCAGCGAGGGCCTGGCTTTTGTGGAGGCAGTGATCGCCGCTGGTGGCCAAGCCCGGCGGATCGAAGTTCCCGGTGTGCTCCACGGCTTCCTGACGAATGACCGCTTTTTTGAGCCGGAGGCGGAGGAGGTGTGTGGGGAGATGGGGAGGTTTTTGGAGGGAAAGTGAGGGCAGGGCTTGACTTTTTTGGGAGAGGGGAGTAGGTTTATGGCAGTTCTTTGGTGAGAGGTGAAGTGTGGGTTGGTTTTCGTGTTTGGGGTAAACGCAAGCCTTTGATGATCTTCGGAGGGTGCTAAGTGCAAAAAAGTTACTCCTACTTTGCACAGGAGATGGTTTAGCTACTTTGGCATAAAATGTCCTTTTACTTTAGAATCGCTATGAAAAATCAATACAGCGTTGCAGATATGTTTGAAGGAGTTCTACTCGAAACAGTAATCGATGATAGAATATCACGCCCAAGAGTTAGACCTCTGGAGTACTTTGAAAAAGACATGAGAGTTGAATTCCCTAGACATTTGCGAGACGAAAATCCAATAGGGACAAGATTTAGAGCTAATGTCAAAGTATGCCAAAAAAGCAATGAGAATGGACCCTTTGGGAACTTATACTTAAGTGCAGATAAAAACACAATTGAGAAAATCGAAAGGCATATGCCTGTTCGAAACATCTTTCCTATTAAACTAAATACTCCCAGCGACAGGTCATACAATTATATCGAAAAAACATTCAAAACACAGTCTAATATTATATCGTTTGAAGAATTCAGAAAAAAAGCCTACGAAAATTCAATTGAAATGCCGTCTAAAACAGAGCTAAATACTCAATACCAAACTAATAGATCAGATTTTATTAAAAAATACGCACTCTCAAGAGCGCAAGGAAAATGCGAATGCTGTCAAAACGATGCTCCGTTTCTAAAACGAAATGGATTACCATATTTAGAAGTACACCACCTTATAGAACTTAGCAGCAATGGCAATGACTCTCCTCTTAATGTTGCTGCCATTTGCCCTAATTGTCATGCCAGGATTACTCACGGTATTGATGGTAAAGAAACAAATAACAAACTAATTACTAGTATAAAAAAAATAGAAGACCAATTCGACCAATGAATCTAAAAATAGCAACAACCCACTGCAAATAATGGTGCATTTGAGACCGTTCAATAAACTGTGTCAGGGGTTTTGCTAGCTCCCGCTGGGTCCCCACCACCCCCCCCCCTACTTCGCAACAAAGCCAATCTCACCGCCACCTTCACCACTCCTTGCGCAACACAAAAGTCTTTGCGTATATTGCTTACGCAGCAGCGTAGCGCTTCGTGACGTCTGGCTGAAGTTGCGGGAGTCAAAACTGCAAAAGAAAACACGATATGCGAACAGTTCAGGTAAAGGTAAGCGAAACCGACTTTCAGAAATACAAGTTGGGAAGCGAAGAAATCAAGTTTACCGATTTGGTAGAGTTGATCAGCAGGGAGTATGCGCGAAAAGCACTGCTGGAGTGTCATGAAATAGCCGAACAGGTTGGACTCTCCGGGCTGACCATGGACGAGATAGATGCTGAAATCAAAGCGGTGAGAGATGCAAAAGCTCATTCTTGATACCAATGTGATTGTTTCAGCGCTTATTTCAAGTTCTATTCCTGCTCGCATTCTGTATGAATTGGTTCTGACCAGGAAAGTTGAGGTTTGCCTTTCCGAAGAAGTATTTGCTGAATATGTGGAAGTGCTGAACCGGGATAAGTTTGCAAAATTCGCCAACTTCAAAACGAAAGCGGAAATCGTGCTGAGTAAACTGCGTGAACTATCTGTGTTTTACCGGAGCAATATTCGGGTAGAAATCCTGACCGACACCGGAGACAACAAGTTTCTGGAATTGGCGGCGGCCAGCTCGGCAGACTACCTCTCAACGGGTAACACGCTTGACTTTGTCATCAAAGAATTTGAGTACACAAGAATTTTGACACCGAGAGAATATTGGGACCATTACGCCCCGAAAGAATAAGCATTGTGAGCTTCTCATCCCGGCCTTCGCCGGGCGGATGACACTCCTACGCCCCACCCGCCACCCTTCGCGCATCCCTTGCGCAGAACAGAAGCTTTCGCCAGCATTACCGAAGCAACGCCGCAAAGACACGGCGAACAGAAGGGCCTGATGCACTCGCTGCCAGACAGCTTCACAACAGAAAGCAATAATATCTTTCGTATCGTAGTCAAATCAAATCGTATCAAATCGTATCAAAATGAACAACGGCGTATTTCAATTTAACCTGAATATTGATTGGAAGCTGATTAACTTAATCAGTGAAAACGTATTCTGTCAGAGTTACTCAGTAAAGGATTGATTGAAAAACAAGGAAGTGGACGTAACGTGAGCTATACGATAAAGTAAAGCAATGAAGAAATTTAATAAGTCGCTCCTGAACACCCCCCCAACACCCTCCGCGCCTGAAACACAGAAAACCAGGAAGATGACCTTGCTGTCCAGGGCCTTAGCCGGGGCGCTATCCCTGAGAAGGTGAGTAGGTTACAATGTCAATTCCAACTCCGTTGGGGTCTTCAATGGCAAAATGTCTGTCTCCCCAGGGCTCATCCCGTAAGTCAATCTTGATTTCCACTCCCTTGTCCTTCAAATCATGGTAAAGGGCGTCCACATCCTCAACTAAAGCCGGCTGATAGAGAAGTCATTTTGCACCGCTGAGGTCTGATTAGAGGGCCATCTGACACCCGGATATTGCCTTTTGAATATAGGCAAAAAACCCGGGTGCCACACAGCTCCGCCAAAACGCAAAACCCGTAACTCAACCCCACCCCTACTTCCCCTTCGTCACACTCCGGTAATACCGCTCCAGGGCCTCCAGTTTGGTGTAGCCCATTATCCAGCCAGGGAAGTACCCGGCGTGCTGCACGGCTTCCTCACCAACGACCGCTTTTTTGAGCCAGAGGCGATGTAGGTCAATGCGGAAGTGGGCCGTTTTTTGAGGGGGAAACTAGTGGAGGGTTTTTCGGATAGGGGCGAGGTAGGGAGCCTAACTCCACTTCGTTAGTCGATTGCTTTTTTCTCCGGTTGAATGGATTTTTCAAACGCAAGAATCGCATAAACACCGGAGGCTACAGCGATCACGATTCTGATCCAATGGGAGATTACCCAGCCTTGCAAGTTGCGGGTGGCAGTAGCATCATCATAAGCCGATGACATGAAATCCAGGTTCATGGGCAAATGATACACAGAAGTTTGGACGATGGTGAGGGTTAACCCAATACAGGCATACATCCAAAGCTTTCTGCTTATCTGACCTTTAGGTGCTTTTAACCACAGCCACAAGCTGCCCAACCAGGCAGGCAGAAGTGTGGCTGCAGTTGGCCCCAGCAGCAAGGGGAAATCAATCGCGAAACTGTTCATGAAATCCACGGGGGTAAGTGATTGCCAGTGGAGGGCGTAGGTAGGGCTAACGCATCTCCAAAAAAATGGAATATCTTTTTGAAAAAAGAAGATGAACAGCCCATTGGAGTCGATTTCGAGCTACTTTGGCCAGATGACAGATCCCCGCAACGCCTCGCAGGTGCGCTACCCTCTTCCTGAAA
>JBGSKC010000054.1:0-100763 GCA_041741415.1 Bacteroidia bacterium
TTTCAGGAAGAGGGTAGCGCACCTGCGAGGCGTTGCGGGGATCTGTCATCTGGCCAAAGTAGCTCGAAATCGACTCCAATGGGCTGTTCATCTTCTTTTTTCAAAAAGATATTCCATTTTTTTGGAGATGCGTTAGCCCTAAGGGGGGCTGCTTGCTAGAATCCCAATTCTTTTCCGAAATGAGTTTTCCTTAGAAATGGGGGTGGGGTATAGTTGGGAGGCGAATCATTTTTCCAGGCCATATGACAAGGTTGCCTTTATTGATCCGCTCATAACTCCTGTTGTTACAGCAGAGATAGTACGACTAGGTGCGTATTTCGTCCATTCTGTTTCCGGGTCCATTTCATTGTCACACAGGATTGTTTCTGTCGGGCAAAAAGGCATGTTATTTGTTATTGTTGATGTATTTGGCAATGCCCACTTCTTGAAGTCGATGAGGCTTTACACTTCTAAAGACGACCTGAAAGGACCATGGTCACACGCATGGAAAGTAGCCCCCTACTCCCTGGAAATCAACCCTGGCCTGGGATACGACAAAGGAAAGTATCGTGTCACCCTCAGCTACCGGGCCTGGCAGATAAAGCAGGTGGACCCGGTGTTGTTCTCACCCCGCCTGTACCATAACCTGCCAGAGGGCGAGTATGAGCGATATAACCCTTTCAAACTATGGGTGACGGTGAGCCGGGATTTATGAGGTGATTTTGAGACGTTAAGAGGCGGAATATTGAGAGGCGAGACTGGAGAATTTCTTTGATTCTGGTCTCGCCTCCCGCTACTCAATATCCCGCTTCTAAGTTCCATGACACACCCCTCAATCCCCTCTCAAGAGGGGACTTTTGGAGCCCAGGCTACCGACACCAATCACTTTGCCCTCCTGCGGAGGGGCCAGAGGTGGGTTTCTGGAAACTGGCGAAGCCCTCCGGTCCCGGCTCCCGGCTCCAATTCCCACAAAACCCTTGTCAGGGTCGAAGCCAAACCCTGACAAGGATTGTTCCGGTCTCGCGTCTCAACATCTCACGTCTCACTCTCCTGCTTCCCAATCTCAACCCGTTTCCCAAACCGCGCGATGACCAGCGCCAGAAACACGACCCCGAGCAGCATACCCGCCCAGGCAGGGAGGCCCAGAGAAGTTGGCAGCACTCCCAGCAGCAACGACACCCCGCCCACTACAAGGGCATAAGGAATCTGGGTGCGGACGTGGTCCAGGTGGTCGCAATTCGAGGCCAGGGAGCTGAGAATGGTGGTGTCGGAAATCGGGGAAATGTGGTCGCCAACAACGGAGCCTGCCAGCACACTGGCAATCACATTGTGCAGAATCGGAAGAATATCATCCACCGGCCAGCCCGTCTGGAGTCCTGCCTCCCACACCAGCGGAATCATGATGGGAAACATGATGGCCATGGTGCTCCAGGAAGAACCCGTGGAAAAAGAAATCAGGGCGCTGAGCACAAAAGCGAGGGCAGGCAGCCACACCGGAGAGATCTGGGAGCCGAGCAGCTCGGTGAGAAAACCGGCAGTGTGCATGTCTTTCGTTACCCCGCCGAGGGCCCATGCCAGGGCCAGGATCACCAGGGCACCCATCATGGCCCGGAAGCCGCTCATCATGCTTTCCATGGAAGCCTTGAGGCTCAGTCGCTTACTGGCGATGCTCAGCACGATGGCCACCGAAAGGGCGGAAATAGAGGCCCAGAGCAAGGCGGCATACGAATCAGCTCCGCCGATTGTCTCCGACAATTTTTTTACCAACCCCAGCTCTTCATTCGCCCAAACCTCCGCCTGGTACCCCGTGTGAAACAACCCCCAGATCACCCCGCCAACGAGGGTCAGCACGGGGATCACGGCATAGCGTGCTTTGGGTTTGACGCCTTCGGCGGGGGCGAACTCATCCAGATGGGCGTCGGTGGCTTTCCCCTGCAGCCTGCTCACCCGTCCTGTTGTTCTGGCCCGCCGCTCCGCCTTGAGCATGGGGCCAAAGTCGCGCCCGGTGAGAATGAGCCCTAGGATAAACAGCAGGGTGAGAATGGGGTAAAAGGAATAGGGCAGCGAGGAGAGAAAGAGCAGGTAGGGAGACTGATCGGCAGGGAAGCCCCGCAGCTGGGAAATGCCGTCGGAGATATAGCCCAATTCAGCTCCGATCCAGGTAGTCACGAAGGCGAGGGCAGCCACCGGCGCAGCGGTGGAGTCCACGAGGTAGCTCAGTTTTTCTCGGGAAATGCGCAGCCTGTCGGTCACGGGCCGCATGGTGTTGCCTACAACGAGGGAATTGGCGTAGTCGTCAAAAAAAATGGCCATGCCCATCAGGTAGGTGGCCAGCTGGCCGGAGCGGGCGTCTTTGGCGAGCCTTGCCAGGCGGTTCACCACGCCCTGCATCCCGCCATTTCGCGATATCACGGCCACCATGGCGCCGATCAGGAGGGAAAAAACAAGGATCGAAACATGGGATTTATCCGCCACTGCCTCCACCACATAATGCTCCAGGCTGCGCAGGAAGCCGGTAAAAATGCCCGACAGGCTTCCGCTTTCGCCAACAGCCAGGGTGGCAGCGCCGACAAACACCCCCAGAAACAGCGAGATATACACCTCCTTCAGCACGAGGGCCAGGACAATGGCGATGAGCGGCGGCAGCAACGACATCCAGAGCGGGAAGGCCACCGAGCGCAGCTCCACCATGGTTTCGTAGGTGTGAATGCGCACGGGCACTTCACCGGTTCCCGGCTCCACCACGTAGGGAATTTCCCCTTTGCCTTTGTTGACAACAACCGAGTAAGTCTGGCTGCCGACCTTCACGGGAAGCTCCACGATTGACCAGAGGGCCGAATCCAGCTCCAGCCGAATCGTGGCGGTGTCGCCGGTGCGCACTACCCGGGAGGGAATGAGCTTGACCGTGCTGTCAGAAAAATCGTAGTCCACCTGCGGTGCCGGGGGCGGCAGGAGCGGATCGGGTTCTGAAGTTTGGGCAAAAGCGGCAGAAAAAAGAAGGAAACCGAGGCTCAAAAGCAGCAGCCGGGAGTACATGGGCAGGTGGGTTATTGTTGGCAAGGGGCTAATATGGGAAAAACGCATGAAAAATCAGGCTGGCCTGAAACACATTTTTCAGCGCAACCATAGCCAGTTTTGAGGAGAAACGCCGTAACTTCCTTGTTGAACGATGGGAGCCCTGAAGGGAAGCAGGAGGTAGCCGCCGGTGAGCCGGAATAACCGCAGAACAAAGGCCCGCGTATTTGCTTCTCTCCCTACGATGTTCGGTTTTACAGCCCTATTTCTTCGCTATGCATCTTCGTCTTTTTGCTGTCGGGTTAGCGTATTTGCTTTGGTTGCCGGTCTCTGCACAACCTGTTGACACCAGTTATCTGTTTCAGCACGCCAAACCCCTGAGCCTCAGTCAACAGGAAGATCCTGCTTTTGCCATGCTCGACACGGTGGTGCCAGCCTACCGCTTTTTTTTCACCGCCGAGCAGCACTGGAGGTCCATCAACACACAGATCCAGTTCCGGTTCCTGCGCTACCTCCATCAGAATGCCGGTGTTCGCCACCTTATCGTGGAAGGCGGCTTCAGCTATGGTTTTTTGCTCAATGAATACCTCCGCAGCGGCGACGAACGGCTCCTGCAAAAAATCATGAAAGATGTTCCCATCTGCCCCGATGATCAGATGGAGCTCTATCGCAATATTTATGACTACAACCAGCACCTCGACCCCGCCGATAAAATCCAGGTGACGGGCATCGACCTTGAGCATTCGCCCGAGCTTTCGCTCCACACCCTCTACAAAATGTTGCCCGACGAAACCCCGCCCAGAAAAATCCAAAAGCACATCGACCGCCTGCGCGAGCTGCATGAATCACCCTATTTCGACCCCAAAGAGGTAAAGTCGTTTTTCCGAAAACTGGCCACCGACATGGAAAAAAATAGCCAGCACTACGTGAAATACTGGGAAGAAGATTTTCCGCTCTTCTCCATGATTGTCGAAAATACCCTGCAAGGCTTTCAGTTTACCTGGCTCAGGTCCAGCCTTTTCCAGAGCAGCTGGCAGGAGCGGGAAGCCCGGATGTACCGCAACTTCCTGATCGTGGAACCCGACCTCAAGCCCGGAAATTACTACGCTCAGTTTGGTGCGCTTCACACCGACATCGCCCGCTCGCAGATCTGGGATTTTCCCAGCCTCGCCAACCGCCTCAATTTCCTGCCCAACTCTCCCGTCAACGGCGAGGTGCTCACCATTTCGCGCTATGTCCGGCAAATGACCAACAACTACGAGCGCCTTGGCGAGTCTGAGCTGTTGCACACCGCAGTGGCCTCGCTCGAAGAGCGCTTCGAAGATTCCATCGTCCTGCTCAGCCTCATCGGCAACAATTCGCCCTTCCGGGAAATGTCCCGCACCTTTCAGTTCATGATGCTGATTGACGAAGATCTGGAGCAGGTGAGCTGCGAATAAGGCCGGATTTATCTTAGATGGCTTATCACACCGGGCAGCCTGCCTGAAGCCCTTTTGCCGAAACAACTACTACTTACTCTCTCAACATGGACCGTCGCACTTTCCTCCACCAGGCCGGCGCAGTGGGTGCCCTGGCCGCAGTTGGGTTGCCCGCTGCCATGGCAGCCCAGACCCCCGTCAATATTGCCCCGGCTAACAAAATCCGCGTCGGAATCATTGGGTGCGGCTCTGTTTCCACTCAGTATTTGCCGCATCTGTCGCGCTCTCCCTATGTAGAACTGGTGAGCACCTGCGACCGGATCTTTGACCGGGCGAAGGCAGCCGCCGCTCAGTATGGCATTGCTCATGCCTACCCAAATATTCAGGAGATGCTGGCCGGGGAGCCGTTTGATCTCATGGTCAACCTCACCGACATGCAGGAGCATGGCCACCTCAACCGCTCCGCCATCGAAGCTGGCCGCTATGTCTGGTCCGAAAAGCCCATGGCGAATACCTATGCTGAGGCCTGGAACCTCCTTCAGCTGGCGCAACAAAAAGGTACCCGAATCTGGGACGCGCCTGCCGTTGTCACAAGCCCGCAGTTTGCCTTCATGTCCAAAGCCCTTCAGGCCGGAAAAATCGGCAGGGTGGCGGCCGCACATGCCACCTATGGCCACCTCGGGCCCGACTGGTCGGCATTTTTCTACGAAGACAAAGGAGGCAGCATCCCAGATCTGGGCGTGTATAACCTCGTGACCCTCACCGGCCTCCTCGGCCCCGCCAGATCGGTTGTGGCCATGACAAGCATCGTGACCCCGCTGAGAAAGGTGAATGACAAAGGGGAAATCAGGGTGGAGGCAGAAGACAATGCCATGATCCTGCTCGACCACGGAAACGGGGTGCTGTCGCACATTCAGAGCGGCTTCAATTATTTTGATCCCCACGGCCATGAAGGCGGCGGCCAGAAAGCTTCGATCTCCATCGTCGGCACAGGCGGAGCCATGGAGCTCATCGGCTACGACTGGGCACCGGGCGGGGTGAACGTGGCGACCATGGACCAGCCCGAGTTCCAGCGAATGGAAGCGGACACAAAAGGCTACGTCTGGCAGCAGGGCGCCACCTACCTCTGCGAATGCCTCGCTACCGGGAAAGAACCGATCATCACGGCCGAGCACTCCCTGCACATTGTGGAAGTCATCGAAGCGGCCCGCGAATCACAGGAAACAGGGCGGAGAATTTCGCTTACCTCCACCTTTCGCTGGCCGGTTGTGAGCTAATGCGGGAATGGCGAATGAACGATGCGCTCAGAACCATTCAGGTGCCTGGGTTTGCTTTGGCTTTCTGCCTTCAAGCAGCCTGATGGCATCGCGGGCCCGCACCCGGAAGGCCGGGCCGGACTCAGGCTCGTGCGCCCGGAGGATGAGCAGCAGCTCGCGGGAAAGCTCAGGGTAAGGCTGCACAAGGCCTGCAAGTACCGTGATGGCGAAAGCGCGGACGGCTATCGGCACAGCAGGGTTTCCGACGTAGCCGAAGCACAGCTCCATCAGGTCCATTCGGAGGCTTTCCGGAACCGGAATAAACTGAAACAGGCGAAGCACATTCCGCGGTTTGGCGGGGTGAACGGGTTCATGCAATTCTGCCACCAGGCGGGGGAAATAGCCCTCCAGCAAACCAGCCTGCTGTTTGCCAAGCCTCCCTACCACAGCTGCTGCACGATAGCTGATGCCATCATTTGACCGGAAATACAGGTTCATCAGTGCCTCCATTCGCAGCGGGTCCACCCCCACCCAGGCGGCAAGCTCGTCCATCTGGGCCTTGCTGTATGGCCCTGTTAGCTTGGTTTGGAGCGATTCTTCCCACTCGTTCATGTGGCGAATGTTACCAGATCTCGACCCTGCCCTGCCTGTCGCGGCTCAGCATCCTGCGCTGGCCATTCCAAAGAAACGGAAAAGTCTGGTTGTCTGACCTCAGGGAAGAAAAAACCAATGGATACGTTTGCTGATCTTCCCCCTCAGCCAGTTTTACCTGGAAGGACAAATAGGCCATTCGGTAGGCCTCATCCACCACCATTCCGGTGGTGCCATAGGTGGGGAGCTGCTCCAGGCTGCCCGCCTGAATCAGCCAGCCCTGCTCCTGTGGCAGGCAGGCAAGCCCGGTGAGCGGGTTTCGGGACAGCTCCGCAAAAAATGCGTCGCGGTCCTGCTGAAACTGAGGTGTCTGGCCCGGCTGGGCCACATGGGCCTGGTATTGGCTTGCCGACCAGCCCGGTGCCATCATTTCCTCTATCACGCCTTGCTGGGGCGTGACCCGCAAAGACAGAATGGGGGCGTGGACCTGGGCATCGAAACGGACCATCTGGATCTGCAGCGCCGCTTCCCCCCAGCTAACATGAGCGAGATAAGCACCCAGGCAGAGGCTGTTGGCATGACCCGCAGGGGCCTCCCCCCAACTGAAACGATGCTCTGTCATCACGGAGCTAAGCAGATCCAGCTCCAGCATTTCGGTGGAGCCTCCTTCATCCAGAGTAAACACCAGGCGATCGCCAAACCGGTACCACTTGGCCTGCGGGTGACTGGTGCTCAGGTCAAATGCTTCATCCCCCATTTTTTGAAAAGAACCTCCCGCTCTCGATACAAACTGGGGAAAGGAAATGGGAAACGATTCGGAGAACACCTGCCTTCCTTCACGGAATTTCACCAGTCTGATTTCATTGTCCCAGGCCGACATGCGCAGCAGGTGCATGGTGCCATTGAACGAGAAAGAACCGTTAAAACTGAGGTTGCCATAACCTTCGATGCGCAGAACGGAAGGCTCCCCCACCATGGGCACCGGCACAGTAATGAGGCTGCCCTGGCTTTGGTAATAGAGGTGCCAGCCGGTTTCTTCCTCGGATAGTCCCAGAAACCGGGCATTGGGAGCGAGACCAAGGCTGGCAACCGTTTTTTCATACCGAATCCGCATGCCGGGGTCGAAAACGAGAATTTCCACGGCATTGGCGTGGATGAAAGCCACGGTGAGGTGATCTGCGAATGGCAGCACTTCGGTGTGGACGGGCGTTCCGGGAAGCGCAGAATGGAATGGCTGCGAGAACCCTGCGGTTGCCAGGAGGCTCAGCAGAGCGGCAAAGAGACCTTTCATGTGCATGTCGTGAGATCAGTAGGAAGACAGGAACAACCTGTCAACCCATTGAGAACGAACAACCCCCCGGTGATTGACACAGCGGGGGGTTGAGGGGAGTTAAAAATCACCTAATTTTTTGGTGGGAGGCTCTGGCGGCGCTTCCGGAGCGGCATCATCAGCCTGGTCGGGAGGAGCTGATTCAGGAGCGGGAGCAGGCTCTTCGGGGAGCAGGCCCATCTGCCTTTTCATTTGCTCCACGAGCATGGCGGCGGAGAGCTTTTGCTGCTCGGCCTCCATGGCCTGCTGCTGGAGCAGGTTGGGACCAGCTTCGTCGGCGAGGTCAAAGCTCATTTCCAGCTTGGCTTCGGCCATGGCGCTCTCCCGGTTGAGCAGCTCAACCCAGGCATCAGTTTCTTCCATGTTGAGGGCCGAGGTGAGATCCGTGATGGCCCTGGACATGGTTTGCGACTGCCTCAACTCCTTGGCTTTATCGAGGAATTGCTTCCTGAGGAGGAGGTCCTGCTTGAATTGCTCTTTGAGTTTCTGGCGTTTTTCCTCTCCGGTCATGGCATTTATTCTTTTTCGCGGATCTTGGTATCGAGACCGAGGTCGGCAAGGGGATCCTCTTTGGAGTCGAGGCCCATCTCCACCTTGAACTGTTTGACGAGCTCTGCGGCGCGGAGTTTTTCGGCTTCTTCCTCGATTTTCAGGGACTCGGTATCGACAGAATCGAGCGCGAGTTCCATGCGGGCTTCGTTCTTGGCTGTTTGCTCATTGATGCGATCAAGCATTTCCTGATGGGTAGCGTCAATGCCGCCCACTTCAAATGACTCCATCGTATCGGCAATTTTGGCTTGCCACTTGGCACGCTCGTGGGCGCGGAGGGCGTCTTTAGCCTCGGAGATTTTCTTCTCGCGCTGCTTCATAAACACCTTCTTGACCTCAAGCGACTTCTCGTAGGCCTTTTTGGCTGTCTCGAATTGCTCTTTGGTCTGGATCATGTGGCTTTTGACCGACTCCAGGCGAAGGGCATAGTTCTGGGCAATGTCGTCGCGGCCGGCAGTGATGGCAGCTTGCAT
The DNA here is from genome assembly GCA_041741415.1 of Bacteroidia bacterium. GTDB lineage: Bacteria > Bacteroidota > Bacteroidia > J057 > J057 > JANQTF01. The sequence continues at coordinate 8,612 of JBGSKC010000054.1, forward strand.
CTTGCGGACGAGATCGGCGTATTCGGTTTTGTATTTCCCCAGCTCTTTTTCAAGCATCATCACGTTGGCTTTCACCGTGGCGATGTTCTCGTTCATTTTGGGGATTTGATCATTCAGCTCCCGGATGTTTTGTTCCAGGATGAGCTTTGGATCTTCGATGGAGCTGATCAGGCCCCCGAAAATGGATTTAACGGCGCGTACAAATCGCTTCCACATGGTCAAAAAGGAGTTAGAACCTCAAAATTACATGGACCCCCGAAGGTATGGAAAAGTTGGAAGAATAAGTAATCTGACCTGGAGAATCTGACAACCAGATATAATTAGCCAATAAACTGACTTTTATCAATATAATTGGCCGGGTTGCCTTCGTCATGCCCGGCCTTCCACTGTGGTTGAGCAGCTCACATCACTGGGTTACATTTGTTGAGTAATCGCCTGACCGTCAAGGCGACCAGCTGCACAGGGAGCGGGGTTTCCCACATCATTCGTGATGAAGGCTTTCCAGGCCGGGCACGTTTCAAATAGCGGGAACCGGCCTGCCATATTTTCCGAACTTCCTGATAAATCCTTCCAGCATCAGCACCTCTTCCTTGTTGCCAATGAACAGGGGCGTCCGCTCGTGGAGGTCTTCGGGCTGAATGTCCAGAATTCGCTCGCGGCCATTGCTCGCATAGCCACCAGCCTGCTCAGCAATGAATGCCATGGGGTTAGATTCGAAAGTAAGCCGCAGCTTGCCCTTGGGTGCCTGGTGAGTACCGGGATACATGAAAATGCCGCCTTTGAGGAGGTTTCGGTGGAAATCGGCCACCAGAGAACCGATGTAGCGGGATTTGTAGGGCACTTCGGCCACGCTTTTGATGTGACGCAAATAGGCTTTGGTGCCTTCGAAGAAGTTGCGGTAGTGGCCCTCATTCACCGAATAGGTATCGCAGGTATCGGGGAAGCGCATGTTTGGGTGGGAGAGCAAAAACTCGCCGATGGAAGGATCAAGCGTGAAGCCGTTCACGCCGTTGCCCGTTGTGTACACCAGCATGGTGCTGGAACCATAGAGCACATACCCCGCTGCCAGTTGGTGCACCCCCGATTGAAGCAACTCATCGCGGGTGAGCTCCCCGCTCTCCTTTTTGCGCCGGTAAATGGAGAAAATGGTGCCGATGGACACATTCACATCGATGTTGCTGCTGCCGTCAAGCGGATCCATCAGCACAATGTACTTCCCTTCACTGCCCGGCCTGATGATGAAATCGTCGTTTTCCTCAGAGCCAACCGCACACACCATCCTGCCTTTGAACAGCGCGTCAATCATGTGTTCGTTGGCAAAAATATCGAGCTTCTGCACCTGCTCGCCCTGCACGTTGGTGCTGCCGGTGAGGCCAAGGATGTCTACCAAACCGGCTTTGTTCACCTCGCGGTTGATCAGCCGGGAAGCCAGCACGATGTCGCGGATGATTTTGGAAAACTGGCCGGTGGCGTAGGGAAAATTCTGTTCGTTCTGAATAACGAACTGCTCGAGGGTGGTAACGTGGTTAACTGGCATGGCAACGGGCAAATAAGTGTTCAGCGAAATTACGCAATATACAAGTTATTCGCTCAATATTCAGCTTCACCTGCTTTTTTCCAGGAGCCAATGATGTTTCCGGGCCTGCTTTTTGTCAGTCGGGCTGTATCTTGCACGCCAAACGCCTGATATGACCCTTCCTTCATTGCCTGAGCAGCTCACGAGCCAGTATGCAGCCCTGATTTCGCGCGACGTCAACTGGGGTGACATGGACGCCGCTCACCACGTCAACAACACGGTGTACATCCGCTGGGCAGAAGCCGCCCGCATCGCTTTTTGGGAAGCTTCCGGGGCAAAATTTTCCCACAACCACGGCCCGGTGCTGGCCAGGATCTCGGCCAAATACATTTTTCCTGTCACCTTCCCCGACCGCGTCTGGATGGGCTGCCGGGTAATGGAAGGCCCCGCTGAGGGTTTTCACCTCGAAACCCTGATTGTGAGCGAGCGCCACCAGCGTGCTGCCTGCCTGGTTTCAGCCTCAGGGGTGCTGTTTGATTACCAGCATCAGCACAAATTGCCTTTCGACCCTCAGTTGGCCGGGCTGTTTCAGGAGGCGCAGATCAGGCTCATGGGCCAGGCAGCGTCACAGGGATGGTGAGGCCAACCCGGGAGGCACCCCGGATTAGCAATAGGGCAGAATCTCTCCTGTTTCCCCTTCCAAACCAGCCGGGGAAGCCCTATCTTTGCGCCGCGCAACCTGACAGCCGCGCATTCAGTGCCTTGCCAAAATGTCATTGGCATAGCTTGTGCCCTTAGATCCAGCATTCATGAATCCATTTTCCCGCAACCAGAAGCGAAGAAATTCCATGAGCGAAGAGATCAAACAACCCCAGGTGGACATTGAGGAGCAGGTGGCCTCGCCAGAACTTGTCGCCGACCAGGCTGAAGGCCCCGAAAACCAGGCAGCTGGCCAGCCCGAAGCCAGCGAAACCCCCGACTCTGTGGAAGCACAGCTCCGGGAGCTGAAAGATCAAGTGGAGCAGGAGCAAAACCTCCGCCTTCGCCTTCAGGCTGATTTCGACAACTTCCGCAAGCGCAAAACAAAGGAAGCCGCCGATTCGGTTCGTTTTGCCAACCAGGATCTTCTCCTCCAACTGCTCCCTGTGCTCGACAATTTCGATCGCACCCTCGACATGATCGACAAAACTGACAACTTGACAGCCATCAAGGAAGGGATTGCCATCGTCGACAAAAACATGCGCCACACCCTGCAAAAAATCGGGCTGGAAACGATTCACAGCGTGGGAAAGGAATTCGACCCCGAAATGCACGAAGTGATTACCACCATCCCTGCCCCTACCGAGGAGCAAAAGGACAGGATCATCGACGAAGTGGAAAAAGGATACAAACTCAGAGAGCGGGTTATCCGGGTGGCTAAGGTCATCCTCGGCGAATAAGTTCCCGCTCACCAAACCCACTCCCATGGCGAAAAGAGATTATTACGATGTATTGGGCGTTCAGAAATCCGCCAGCAAAGATGAGCTGAAAAAGGCTTACCGGAAGCTTGCGCTCCAATACCACCCTGATAAAAACCCCGACGACAAAGAGGCGGAGGACAAATTCAAGGAAGCCGCGGAGGCCTATGAGGTGCTGAGCGACGACCAAAAGCGGGCGAGGTACGATCAATTTGGCCATGCCGGAGTAGGCAGTGCTGCCGCCAACTCCTACTCTGCCCGCGACTTCGAGGATATTTTCAGCCAGTTTGGCGACATCTTCGGCGAGGGTTTCTTTGGAGGGCGCCGCGGCGGCCAGCGTCGCGGTGGCCAGCGCGGCGGCGACATCCGCGTCCGGATGCCTCTGACCCTCGAACAGATTTATACCGGCGTCGAGAAAAAAATCAAGCTGAACCACCAGGTAGCCTGCCATGTGTGCGACGGCAGCGGAGCAAAAGATGGCACCGCCTTCCAGACCTGCCCCACCTGCAAGGGTGCCGGTGAGGTGCGCCAGGTGGCTGGCGGTGGCTTTTTTCAGCAGATTGTAGTCTCCACCTGCCCCACTTGCCAGGGCGAGGGTCGTATTGTGTCCCAAAATTGCACCAACTGCGGCGGCCAGGGCCGCGTGCAGGAGGAAGAAACCGTGGATGTTCGCATCCGTCCCGGTGTTGCCGAAGGAATGTACATCAACGTTCGCGGCAAAGGCCACGCAGGTCTGCGCGGTGCCCCCTCCGGCGACCTCATTGTGGAAATTGAAGAAAAGCCACATGACCTCTTCGAGCGCGACGGCGACAACCTCATCCACGCCCTGTTCCTCAGCTTTCCCGAAGCAACCAACGGCGTGAAGGCCCAGGTGCCCTCTATCGACGGCAAAAAGGTGGCTTTCCCTGTCAAAGCAGGCACCCAGCCAGGAACGGTGGTCCGCCTGCGGGGCAAGGGGTTGCCCAATGTCAATGGCGACCGCTTCGGCGATATGCTCGTGCACATCAACGTGTGGGTACCCAGCCAGGTCACAGCTCGGGAGCGCGACCTCCTCGACCAGCTTCAGGCTTCACCTAATTTTCAGCCCAATCCCACGCGGGAGCAACGAAGCCTGTTCAGCAAAATCAGGGAGTTTTTCCGTAACTAACTCCCCCGTTACCGCTGCAATTTGTTCCTGCCAGGCATCCACCCGAACGGGCACGCATGCCTTCCATTGTGCTACTTCCTAACCTCCGCCGATCATCGAAGCGTTCATGAACCCGCAGGAGCAGCTCGAGCATTTGCTGGAGATCCTGTCCATTGAGAAAGAAGAGGACATGCGGCTGTACCGGGAGAAGGTTCTGCGCCGCAGCCTCAAGGAAAGAGTCAAGGACGGATACTCGTGGTATCCCGTGCGGCTGGGAAGGATTTATGTGGGAATGGGCGAACGATGGACCGTGGAAATTGAGGCGCAGGAAGGATTCAAAAGTGAAAACCAGGTATTTCAATCGGGGTCAGTGGTATCGTTGTTTGGCAAAGAATCCAACGATGCCAACCGGGAAACAGGCCGGGTAACGGGCGTTATTACCCAGCTGCGGCCCGGGAAAATGCGCGTGAGCCTCGGCATGGACTACCTACCCGATTGGCTGATGAAGGGCCGGGTAGGAGTTGACATCGAATTCGACGACAAAACCTACCAGGAAATGCAGTCGGCCCTGCGCAAGGCAATTGAGCCCGGCAAAAATCGCCGGTTGGGGGAATTGCGCGACATTCTCCTCGGCAAGCAGCCTCCCGCTTTTCACGACTGGGAGATTGCTTTTCGCCATCCTGCCCTGAACGATTCGCAAAACAAGGCTGTTCAGCACGCCCTTCAGGCTGTGGATGTGGCCATTATCCATGGCCCGCCCGGAACTGGCAAAACCACCACCATGGTGCAAGCCATCAAGGAAGTAGTGCGCCATGAAAACCAGGTGCTTGTTTGCGCCGCCAGCAACACCGCCGTGGACCTGCTCACCCTTCGCTGCCACCAGGAAGGCCTGCATGTGGTGAGAATGGGCAACCCTGCACGTGTTGAAGAGGAACTGCAGATGGTAACCCTCGACGCCACGGTGACCCGCCATCCGGATTATCCTGCCCTCAAGCGCCTGCGCAAGGAGTCGGAGGAACTCCGCCGTCAGGCTGAGAAACAAAGCCGCCGCGGGGCCTATGATGAGCGCCGCCGGAGAAATGAACTCCTGCGCGATGCCAGGGAGCTCAAGGACATGGCCCATCAGCTCGAAGACCACATTCTCCGCTACAGCATCGACCACGCCGAAGTGATTACCTGCACCCTTACCGGTGCTGCCAGCAGCCAATTGGCCAAGCGCCATTTTCACACTGTTTTTATCGACGAGGCCGGGCAAGCCCTGGCACCAGCCTGCTGGATTCCGCTGATCAAGGCTAAACGGGTGATCATGGCGGGCGACCACCAGCAGCTTCCGCCCACAGTCAAGTCGCTGGATGCAGGCCGGGCAGGCCTGCATGAAACTTTGTTTGAGCAGGTGATCCGCCACTGGCCTGTGACCTCTGTGATGCTCGAAGAGCAGTACCGGATGCACGAACAAATCATGAATTTTTCGGCGCGGCAGTTCTATGGAGGCAGGCTCCGGGCGGCGGAGGGAGTTCGCCACCGAAGCCTGGGAGCTGGGTTTGCCCCGCTCGAATTTATCGACATTGCAGGCTGCGGCTTTCAGGAGCAGGTGCACCCCGAAACCAGAAGCACCTTCAATGAAGAAGAGGCCCTGCTGTTGTACCGCCACCTGGCAACCCTGCTCAAAACACTGGAAGTTGAACAACCCGACACCCTGAACGAGCATTTTTCGGTGGGGATCATTGCACCCTACCAAGCTCAGGTTCAGCTTCTTCAGGCAAAATTGGGCACTATTCCCATGTTGGAAGCCTTTTTGCCCTACCTCACCGTGAAAACTGTGGATGGCTTCCAGGGCCAGGAGCGGGATGTAATCTACATCAGCCTGACCCGCAGCAACGAGCGGGCAGAAATTGGCTTTCTTGCCGACACCCGGCGGATGAACGTGGCCCTGACCAGAGCCAGAAAAAAGCTTGTGTTGGTGGGCGACAGCGCCACGCTGGGCGAGCATCCTTTCTACCGGGCTTTCCTCGATTATGTGGAGGAAGTGGGTGCCTACCGGTCGGCGTGGGAGTTTGTGGACGCGGAATAGGCGAAACTCAGCTTGTCAAGGGAGCTGATTTCAGGAAATCTTTTCGTAAATACGTAATAATCAATTTGTTAAGAGTTTCTAATTTTGAGCAATTGGGGAAAAAGCAGGACGATTTTTGCTCCTGAGAATTCGTTCTGAGAAACAATAACAAGGCGCTTAATTAATGGTTAATCCGCTGTAAATCACAATACTTAGCTACTCAACCAGATCATATCCTCTTCTGTTCACCGAGCAAAGGAGAAGGGGAAGATACAAGCTATTGAACTGGCATAACGCTGGAGCTGCATTTTTACCACTGAGCAAACGACGGATTATGTGTCTGACATTCTCCTGGCGAAGCTCCTAACTTGAACTCATCAAGCACCTGCTCAGGGATCGAAAGTAACACTGTATGCCCCCGGCCTATCGGCTTGTGTGGACCATGCGCCTTGATGGCAGGGCGTTCTTTACCCTTTTTTGCTACCTCATTTTTTCCCGCTCTTCGTGGTGGCAGTTTTTTTCCAGGTTATCACCCTACATCGTTTGCTCATGTCCAAGCTCTGTCTCCGGCTCGTCATGTTGCTCTTCGCCTGCATCTGTTGCTCACCCGATCGTTTGTTTGGCCAGGTCACACAGGATGTCGATGTGCTGCTGTGGTGCTCAAAAACCGCAGCGGCCAGCTCTTCTGGCAGCCACTGGTTGGACCTGGCACCGCTTCCCGCCCTGTTGGTGGCGGCTTGCGTCCTTTGGCTCATTGGGTCGGAGCTCGCCAGGCGCCATTTTCACTGGCTGCTCCCAGAATGAAATCCTCTCCCCTTTTGCAGAACAGCAGCCCTGTTCTTGTCAAAGTCCCTGCTAGCCGAAAGGCTGTGCAGGGCTTACTATTACCTCATTTTGCCAATGCCAACTCAACCTGACCGAAGATTCCCTGTTTCACAGGCGGGCTTTGTTCCTTACCTTTGCCTAAATTGCGACCTGATCCTGAAATCCATGATTCGTTTCCTGTCCTTCTCCGCGTTGGTGTTGCTGCTCAGCAGCCAGTTCCTGCTGTCTTGCAAGCCCGCTGAACCCACAGCCAGCGCTTCGGAATCTTCTATGCCTCTGGACTCCACCCTAGCCCAGGCGGGTTCCGGGCCCAAAGTTGGGTATGTGAAATCCCTTGAAATTCTGAGCCTGTTGCCTGAAATCAAAGAGGCCGATAAAAAGCTGGAAGGCTTTGCCCGCTCCAAAGAAAGCACCTTTCGCAGCCTGGCCGAGAAATACCAAACCGGGATGGTGGAACTCCAGGAGCGCGGTATGCTGCTGAGCCAGGCCGACCAGGAGAAAAAAGTCCAGGAGCTTCAGGCGCTGGAAGGACAGCTTCAGCAAATGCAGGCAAATTCCCAGAGCGACCTCGGCCTGGAGCGCGAGCGTCTCTACGCGCCCATCATGGCCAAGGTGGATTCCATCATCAAGGTCTTGGGCAAAGAAGAGGGCTTTGCGATGATCTACGACGGATCCGCCCTGGTGTATGGCGATTCTCTCTACGACGTCACGCCGCTCGTCAAAACCCGGCTCGGAATTACAGAAGAGGAAGAAGAGAAGAAATAGGCACTGGCCATCTCATTCCCTTTCAACAACCAGCGAGGATCACAACCACATGAGAATTGTGTTCATGGGCACACCTGAATTCGCAGTGCCCAGCCTTGAAATCCTGCTGGAAGCAGGCCACGAAATCTGCGCGGTTGTCACAGCCCCCGACAGGCCCTCGGGGCGTGGTCGCCAGCTCCGCCCTTCCGCAGTGAAAGAAGCAGCCCTGCGCCATGGCCTGCCCCTGCTTCAGCCTGAAAAACTCCGAGACCCTGCCTTTCTCCAAGCCCTGCACGATGCTGCCCCCCAGCTCGGGGTTGTGGTTGCCTTTCGCATGCTGCCAGAAATGGTCTGGGCCCTGCCCACCCTCGGAACCCTGAACCTCCACGCCTCGCTGCTGCCTGATTACCGGGGAGCGGCCCCGATCAACTGGGCCCTCATCCACGGGGAAACCCGCACAGGAGCCACCACATTCCTGCTCGACAAGGAAATCGACACCGGCAACATCCTGCTGCAATCCCAAATTGACATTCCCGACGACTGGACGGCAGGCCATCTGCACGACGAGCTGATGATGACGGGCGCGAGGCTGGTGCTCGAAACTGTGCGCGGGCTCGAATCCGGCACCCTCGTGCCCCGGCCACAGGAGGAAGCGGCCTTCCGGCACCCTGCCCCGAAGCTTTTTAAAGAAATGGGGGAAATTCAATGGAATCAGCCAGCCGACACCGTGTACCATTTTGTGCGGGGGCTTTCCCCTGTGCCAACTGCGTGGACGAGCTTCGGTGGCGAGCCGGTGAATATTTTTCTCGCGAAACGAACAGGTCAGTCTGCAGATGGACGGCAGCCTGGCAGCATTTACCGACCGCAACCCGACCACATGTTTGTGGCCTGTGCTGATCAATGGCTGGAGATCCTTTCCCTCCAGATGCCTGGGAAAAAACGCATGTCTGCAGGAGACTTTTTGAGAGGGTGGAAGGGAGAGATGGAACAGTTCGAACAGAGATAACAGAATTGGCGGGAGGTGTCTGGAAAATGGGCTGAGGCACCCGAATCTGTGGGGTTAGGACCTAAAAAAGGAAAGCAACTACGGGCTGGGATAACCGGAAGAGGGTTATAAGAAAAAATCATTTGACTTCCGCCGAAGAAAAGTCCAACTTAATGGACCTTTCAATCAACCCTACCCACATGGCAAAGAAATCAACTGGCAAACCCCTGACGGAACACAGCGTCGAGGAGTTGAATGGGATGAGAAAAACGATTACGGGTATCCTGGCAGTAATGGGTGCACTCTTGCTACTCTATGTTGGCTACTACGGCTATGTGCTGGCTACAGGAACCTGGAACAGCAGCCACAACCTCGGGATTACCGGTATTCTTGTCCTCGTTGCAGTTTCAACGCCCAACCTTGTCAACCTTTCCAGAATCCGGGCTGAGATTGCCCGCCGGAACCAGGCCTAGCGGTTTCCTTTTGCCCCCAAAGGCAGGGCTGTTTCTCAGGTTTTATTTTTTTCAGGAGAGCGGAAACAAAGGCCTGGCCTCTGTGAGCAGGCGTCCGGCCTTGATGCGTTCATAAATTTCAGCCTGCGAGCGTACCAGCAAATCGCCGGGCACTGCTTCCTTTCGATGGTTTTTCATCATCTTGTCCAGCCGCACTGCTTTCACATTATCCAGCAACTGGAGGCGCAAAATTTCCATGACTTCGGCGCGGAGATCTTCCTCCCCGACCGGGAAGACCACCTCAATGCGGCGCTCAAGGTTGCGAACCATCCAATCGGCGGAGCCGAGATAGAGTTCCGGAGCCCCCTCGTTGTAAAACACAAATACCCTCGCATGTTCGAGGTATTGGTCCACGATCCGGGTCACACGGATGTGATCGCTAAGGCCAGGCACTTCGGGCCGCAGGCAGCAAATGCCACGAACAATCAATTCAATCCATACCCCCGCCGCCGATGCCTCATACAGTTTGTCGATCATCCCGCGGTCTTCGAGGTTGTTGAGCTTGATCACGATCTGGCCATGGCGACCTTCCCTGGCATGGGCAATTTCCCGGTCTATCAGTCGATACAACCCCTCGCGCAGGTTAAACTGTGCCACCAGCAGCTTTTGAAAGGGCTGTGGCTGGTAGTCTTGATTGTCGAGATAGGCAAACAGCTCTTTCAGCTCCTGGATAATGATTTCATTTTTGGTCAGATAGCCGTGGTCTCCGTAAATCCGGGCGGTTTTTTCGTTGAAATTGCCGGTGCTGAGAAAGGCGTATCCTACCAGTTTTCCCTCTTCTTCCCGCTCCACGAGGGCAATTTTCGCATGCACTTTCAAGCCGGGGAGGCTGTAGATGATGTTTACCCCTGCTTTTCGCATTTCCTCGGCAGAGTTCAGGTTGGCTTGCTCATCAAACCTTGCCTTTAGCTCTACAAATACGGTAACAGCCTTTTCGTTTTGGGCGCAGCGCACCAGTGCATTCACGATCGCCGAGTTGGAGGCAACCCTGTACTGGGTGGTGCGGATGGTTTTAACACTGGGATCGGTGGCAGCGCCATTGAGGAACCGGAGCACATAATCGTAGCTGTTGTAAGGAAAATGGAGCAACCAGCTGCGCTCACTCATGGCATCTGCCATGGCCTTGTACCGGTCCAGGTCTGGCACACGGAGGCCGGGCTGGCTGCTGCGTTCCAGCAAAGGAGCAAGGGGATTTGGAAAGGCAAAAAAGTCGTGAAAATTATGATACCTCCCCCCCGGCACGAGGTCGTCGCGAGTCAGGAAAAAGGTATCCATCAAATACCGAAGGGTGTCCTCCGGCATGGTCCTGTCGTACAGAAATCGCGAGGGATTGCCTGTGTGTCGTTTGGAAAGGCTTTTCTGAATTTTTTCGACCAAATCCCCGGAAAACTCATCTTCAATCTGGATATCTGCGTTGCGGTTGAGCTTGAGGGTGTGGGCAGAAACCACATCATAGCCCACAAATATGCGGTCGAGGTTAAAGCGGATAACGTCGTCCAGAAAAATGAAATGATGCTGGTTTCCCACCTTGGGCAGTTCCACAAAACGCGGCAAATACTGCGTGGGAATGAGAATAATGGCGCGACGGGATTTCTTCTCCGGGTCGCCGGTTTCCTCATACAAGCGCCTTGAGTTCTCCGAACGGCTGTACATCTTTACTGCCAGATACAGCACGTTATCACGCAGAAAATGCCGGATTCGCTTTCTGCGGAGCAGCTCCGGATGGAGAAACGGTGATACTTCCTCTTCAAAAAATTGCCGAACAAACTCCACATGTTCCGGCATCATCGGGGTACTTTGGTGGAGAATAATGTTGTTGGAGGCTAATTCCGGAACGATTTGCTCCTGAAAAATCTTCCCAAACAACTCCAGTTGCTGGTTGATTTCTTTAAAAATGGTCTTATACAGCAACTCCGGGCTATAGTCGAGGTCGGCCCGCTTTTTCTTTTTTACCCCCAGCAGGCTCCTTACCGAGGTGATGCGCACCCGAAAGAATTCGTCGAGGTTGGAGGAATAGATGGCCAGGAACTTGATCCGCTCATACAGAGGAAGGCTGGGATCTGCGGCTTCCAGCAGCACACGTTGGTTGAATGACAGCCAACTGAGGTCTCGGTCGAAGTACTTGGCCTGTGGCATGGAGTCAGAAATTGCAGCATGGAATGCCCGTAGGCAAGGAGAAAGAAAGTACGCGCTATTCTGCGAGAGTTCTCAATTCTTCCTCAAATTCCTGTGCTACTTTGTTCCGAAAACTTTCACTCTCAGCAAATTGAATGGCCTGCGCAGCCCCAAACCCCGCATCCTGCCTGAAGCCCCAGGCCTCAGACACCCGGGCATACCGATACCACAAGAGCGAGCTTCGCCGGTTAAACTCCAGGGCAGTGGTGATCAGCTCATTTGCCTCCGACAAATTTCCACTGCCTTCCATTAGGTCAAACATCCCGACAATCGCTTCGGTGTCGAGGATGTTGGCTGCATACAGGTCGCGGTAGCAGCGCAGGGCAAGGAGCGTGTCGCCAGCCTGGGTGGCCAGCTCGGCTTTAACCAGAAGCAAATCCCTCCGGCTCGTATCGGGCACACTACCCAGAAGCCGCCTCGCTTCCTCGGGGCGGCCAGCACGCAGGTTTGCTTCGGCAAGGGCAACACGCAGCGCCGGGCTGCTGGAATCAGCCATCACAAGGCCGGCTTCCAGGTTGGGAATGGCCAGGCTGTCGCCATACCGGAGATAAATCCGCCCCAACTCCAGATATATGTCCACCAAACTGGTATCCAGCGCCTGTGCTCGCCGCGCCGCCTGGATCGCAGGGATATACTGCTGGCCGCTGTCGGCCAGTTGGATCACCCTCACCCAGTCGCTGGCTGTCAGCCGGCTCAGGTCATACTCCACCCCGGCAAACAAATCCTGGCCTCTTGCCAGCAGCAGCATCGCCCGCAGGCGATTGGCCTCCTCCCACAGCTCCTCGCCTCCCAGCCGCACCTCGCCCAGCAAGGCCCAGGCAGAATCTTGCTGCCCGGTTTCCATCATCAGGCTGGCTTCATACAGGCCCGCCCGCGCCGAACCCGCGCCGACTGCCTGGCGGAAGCAAAATTCCGCCATCTCCTCCACCCCGCGGTCCAGATACGCAAGCCCCAGCACCGACCAGCCTGCCTGGGCAGGATTGCCCTTCGCCTCGCTCAGAAATTCGGCCCGGCTCCGCGCAAAATCAATGGAATCCTGCTCAAACTGCCGGATCAGATTCAGCAAATTAGGCCCCAGCTCCTCGCTCTCCTTGCCAAGGACCTGAACTTCCTGCCACAGTGTGGTGTCGCCCTGGTGCCAGCGCTGAAGCAAAGCATGGTACCAGAGAAGGGGGTCTTTTTCCCGGCTGCTGCCAGGGTCCACTTTGAGGTCGCTACCGCTGGAAAGGGCAAATTCAATGGCCGCAGCACGAACCGCATTCGGCAAATCCCGGCTTTCCAGCGCCAGTTGAATGAATTTATTGGCTTCTTCCATCCGGCCATTCGTCCGGTAGACCTCCGCCAGGTTGACCGCCGCAGGTGACAGTTGATCGTTCAGAAGCAGTGCCTGCTGGAGGGCCAGCACAGCAGAATCGGGCTCGTTCTGCTGCTTGTAAAGCACCCCCAGGTTATTGAGCCGCTCTGCCGCCCCGATTCCTTCGGCTTTGCCTGCCCTCAGCAATGCAATCGCCCGATCAGGATAGCCCTGCACTGCCAGCAACTGCGCTCCGTTGATCCGCGCAGGCGGAAACTCCATCAGCTCGGTGCTGGTTTCGTAATAGCCAACTGCGGTGGCGGCAAGTGAGGGATTTTTTAAGGCCAAAAAGGCAAGGTTGTAATTGGCTTTCGGGCTGATCGGGCTGTTGGCCAGAGAAGCTGTGTAGGTAATCTCGGCCGTTTCGGCATCACCAGCCAGCCAGGAGTTGTCGGCCTGGTGGTTGAAATACACGTGGGCAAATAGCTTCACGCTCTTCCAGTCCTGAGAACCTTCTGCCGCCAGCAGGCCCACCATGCCGATGAGCCACACCACATACATGCTCGACTTGGGGCCGCGGGTCATCAGGAAATAGAGGTGGGCTTTTCTGGAAAACAGCGGCCAGTGGTTGGAATAGAGAAAAATAACATGACCAACTCCCACTGAAAAAAACAAAATGGCAATGAGCCGTTCCACTGTGAGCAGCAGCATGGGATCCATCACGGTGAGATTCACTGCCAGAAAGCTCAGCACGATGATGCTCCAGGCCAGCAAAGCGAGCGACAGCTGAGAGGAGCGGGGAAATACCTTTTTCGTCTGGGCAAATTGATTGAGCGAAGTGGCTGGAAGGAACAAGCTGCTTAGCAGAAACAGGTGCATGGGCCGAACCAGCAAAATGCTTTCCATCGGCAGCACGTTGAGGGTATCAAGCAGCCAGAGGCCCTCCAGTATCAGCAGCAGGATAACGAACAGAAGCAAAATTCGCGGGTGCATTCGCTGCCGGACATCCCTGCGGTTGGTTCCCAGCAACACGAGCAGATTAACGGGATCCTTGCCAGCAAAAATCACATAGCCAAGGGCCACCACAAGCAGCATCGGGAAACTGTCGGCCATGGCACCTTGAAGGGGCAGCCAACCCCGAAAGCTGCCTGCGAGCAACATCGGCAGAAGCGTCCAGACGGCCAGCAACAGCCAGCGCCAGGCCAGTCGCATCGAAAGCCAGCCTACCTGACCGGCATATGCAAACACAAGCGCGCCCATGATCCAGACAAATTCCAGCCCCCACGAACCCAGGCTCTCAGGGCCCGCCAGGGCCGGGGCGATCCCGCTGAGGTGCAAAAATAGCCCGTAGGCCAGAAAAAAACCGTAGGTCCAGTATGATTGAAGCCCCGCTGCCGTGGCCAGAATCAGGGCCCAGCCAAGGGCCTGCAGCACCACAAAGCCCCACATGGGCAATGCCTCGGGCAGAATCGGCGATGCTGAATAGCTCAGTGTTTGGCGATAAACAGGCAGCTCGGCCACATAGGTTTGCCCGTGGTACTCTTGCGACCAAAGTGGCAGCAGCGTTTCCTCTGCCTCAGATACCAGGTTGATGTCCAGCCCAAAAGTAGCAGGAAAGGCCATCAGCCACAGGATCGCCAAAACCGTGAGGCCAAGCAGGCCCATGCCCAGGCTCCATACAGCTTTGTATTCGGCGCTTTCATTTCGCCAAAAATCGTACAGTCGGATAAACGGAAGGCGGCTAAGGTCCATGCAGGATCAAATGGTCGATTAAAAAAATGTGCAACAGCCCGGGGTTATCCCTCTTTGTTCACCACCTTGGGCAGACGAAAATACGGCCCCTGGCGGTCTGGTGCCTGGCTCAGCATTGCTTCCCGGTCCATGGCCTCAGCAGGTTCATCGGGGGTTCCGGCAAAGCTGTGTTCAATCGGCGAAATCATCGGAGAAGCACCCTCCACCGAAATTTCCTGAAGGCGCTCCACAAAATTGAGCATTTGCTGCAAATCCCGCTGCACTGCCGGGCGGGCCTCAGCAGGGATGTCGAGCCGGGCCAGATGTGCCAGTCGCTCCAGTAAGGCTTCATCGATCTTCATGCCTGCCAAGGTAAGAAGGAATTATGGAAGCAAATTAACAAGCCCCGGCCTTCAGTCAAACTCAGGGATAAAGCTTCTCCGCATCCATAATGAAAAGACCGGAAAAGGTTACCAGCTACCCGTCCGGCACCTGCTTGTCGCAGCCCGGGGAAAGTCGCTTTTTTCACAGGTCCGGGCAGCCGATATTTGCCGCATGGATCTGGATAATTTTTTGCGAATCCGCCTTCAGGAGCCCCTGCCGGGGATCGACGTGCAGATGAAAATGGCGCCGCCCATTCGCCTCCGCAACGAATTCATTCCCCCCGATGCCCGGCTCAGTGCTGTGATGATGCTTCTCTACCGCCACGAAGGGTCCTGGCGGCTGCCGCTCATGCGCCGCACTGAAGATGGCCGCGTCCATGGTGGCCAGATCTCCCTGCCGGGCGGCAAGCACGACCCCGGCGATCCCGATTTTCGTTACACCGCCCTCCGCGAAACAGAGGAAGAATTCGGGCTTTCCCGCCACGACATCGACGTGCTGGGTGGCCTCACCGAAATTTACATTCCCCCCAGCCGCTTCCTCGTCTATCCTTTCCTCGGCATTCTCCCCGAAAGGCCTCATTTCCAGCCCGCTCCACGGGAAGTGGCCGAAATCATCGAGGTGGAGCTGCATCAGTTTCTCGACGACAGCCGCCGCGAATGGCATGAGGTCATGGCTTCGGCAGGCGGCAAAATCCAGACGCCCGGCTACCGTGTCAACGAAGGCATCCTGATCTGGGGCGGCACCGCCATGATGATCGCCGAGCTGGCAGCCCTCGTTCAGGAATGGCAGGATCACCCAAGCCGTTCAAACACCCCAACCCAGCGCAGATAGCTGTCCGCATACACCTCGCGGAAATTGCTCACCCGGTGCAGGGTCAGCGACAAGCCCGGGGCCTGGTCCAGCACGCGGCGTTTCAAGGCCTGGGGGTCGTAGTGCCGGGAGAAAAACTGGTACCAGTCGCAATATCTCAGCTTGGCCTGCGGGTCGAGCCGGGGCCGGTGGCCTTTGAGGAGGTTGTAGCCGGGGTCAACGTGGATGGTGTAGGTGTGCGCCAGGTAAAAGGGAAGAATCACGGCCCGGCCGCCCGGCCTGAGAACCCGCGAAAGTTCCTGAAAAAACAGCGTGTCGCTGTTGCCCTCAAAATGTTCCAGGGAGCAGTGCAGGGTCACAGCATCCACACTGGCATCCGGCAGGGCCAGCTCATGTGCCCAGCCGCCGATCTGGTTTCCGCTCAGGCCTTTGGGGTAAATGAGGTCCTGACGGTAGGTGGTAGCGCCAAAAAGCCTGGCCACAATGTCGGCAAACGGAGAGGTGCAGGCAGCAATATCGATGAACACGGAGCCGGGAGCCAGAGAGAAAAACTGCGTCGAAACGTAGTGTTCGAGGGTTTTTTCGGTAAAATTTTGGAGAGGATCCAGGCCGCCGCCGTAGTATCCGGCCGGGTAATTCGCCGACTCCAGCCAGGCCTGATAGCCCGCCGGGTCGATTGTGAACTGCTTCACCGGCACGCCCATTCGCTCAAATTCCCGCCCCATGACCTCCTCCAGCAGCGGATCTGCCAGATGCTCATCCGAAATGTGGCCAACTCCCACAGGCTGCCCCTGAAATTCACGCTGAAACAGCAGGCCCCGCCTGGCGGCCTGGTTGAGCAAATCATGCACCCGATGATAGACAGGACGTACTAATTGCCGAATCATGGCCCCTAAGTTATCAAACAGCCTGAACAAAGTCTGAGATCTTTGTTATGTGCATTTCTCGTGGAGTCGTACCTTGGTGTCATGCTTTCAGCGCCCCTCAACAAGCTTCACATGATTCTGCTGCGCCTGGCCGGTTTGTCCCTCTTCGCGGGGCTTCTGTTTTCCTGCCAGCCTTCTGCCACCAGTCATCTTCCCAAAGACGACCACACCTGGATGGTGGACACCCTCGCCACCCTGGCCCGGGAAGCCGATCCGATGAAAAATTATTCCCTCAACACCGGGAGGGCAAAGGTATATGCTGATCGCGCCAAAGGGGCCGAAAATCAGTTTGAACGGCAGCAGGCCCGGCTCCAGTCAGCCATTGAGTGGCTCAACAGCGGCCAGACCTCCATCGCCATCGAACAGCTTCAGAAATTGCTGAACGAAGCCGGAGGAGAAGATTATCTGGCAAATGACCAGCAGAAAAAAGCGGCTCTCCAACTCGCCATTGCGCATATCCGCCTCGGCGAACAGCAGAATTGCCTCCTCAATCACAGCGCCGAATCCTGCGTGATGCCGTTCCGGGGCGGGGGGCTCCACACCATCCGCGACGGTTCGCAACGTGCGATTGAGTTGCTTACAAAGCTGCTGCGCACCGATTTTGGCAACCTCGAAGCCCGCTATTTGCTCAACATCGCCCACATGACCCTCGGCTCCTGGCCCGACAGTGTCCCGGCGGCCTACCGCTTGCCAGTTAGCTACGTCGGAGAGGAACGTCCTGATTTTCCCGAATTCGAAGACATTGGCATGACCACCGGAACCGCCATCAATGGCCTCTCCGGCGGGGTTGTCATCGCCGATTTTAACGGCGACAACCTCTCCGATCTCATGGCCTCGAGCTATGGCTTGCACGACCCGCTGGCCCTGCTCATTGCACAGCCTGGCGGCGGCTTTTCGAATCAGATGAAGCAGGCAGGCCTCGAAGGCATTACCGGCGGGCTGCAACTTGTGCAGGCCGACTACGACAACGACGGCGACGCAGACGTGCTCGTGCTGCGGGGAGGCTGGTTTGGCGAAGGTGGAAAATTGCCCAATTCGCTCCTCCAAAACCAGGGTAACGGGCAGTTCCGCGACGTTACCCGCAGCAGCGGCATCCTTTCTTTTTTCCCTACCCAAACAGCAGCCTGGGCCGACCTGAACCTCGATGGCTGGCTCGACCTCGTCATCGGCAATGAAGCGGGAGCGCCCATGGAGCTCTTCGTCAGCCAGCGAAACGGGACTTTTGTTTCGGCAGGCGAACAGGCAGGCCTGGCAACCGCCTCTTTTGTGAAGGGCCTCACCGCAGGCGATTATGACCGCGACGGCAGGATGGACCTGTTTTGCTCCGTGCTGGGCGGCGATAATTTGCTTTACCACAACGAAAGCGACAGCAGCGGCATCCATTTCCGGGAAGTGGCCAAAGAAGCTGGCGTTACCCAGCCGCGATATGCCTTTCCGGCCTGGTTCTGGGACTTTGATCAGGACGGGTGGCTTGACATTTATTCGGGCAGCTACGACCTCACCGACCTCGACCACATGACCGGCGAGCTGTATGCCGAGGCCATTGGCATCAGCGTGCAGGCGGAAAGGCCCAGGCTATACCGCAACCTGAAGAATGGCACATTTGAAGAAGTGAGCGCCTCTGCGGGCCTTGACAAGCTGAGCTGGGCGATGGGATGCAGCTTTGGCGACCTCGACAACAACGGCTACCCGGATCCATTTCTCGCCACGGGGGGGCCCGCTCTGGGATCGCTTCTGCCGAATCAGGTGTACCGGAACCTGGATGGCAAGTTTGAGGAGGTGATCCGGGCAGGGCGGTTCGGCCATTTGCAGAAAGGGCATGGCGTTGGCTTTGCCGATTTCGACGGCGACGGCGATCAGGACATTTTCCTCGTGGTTGGCGGCGCTTATGAAGGCGACACCTTCGTTAATTCGCTGTACCGAAACCCCGGGACAAAGGGCCACTGGATCAGCCTGTGGCTGGAAGGCAAAACAGCCAACCGCTCCGCCCTCGGTGCGGAGGTGCTTGTGGAAACCCAGCAGGCAGATGGCAGCATCCGGCAGCACCACCATTGGGTATCGCCGGGAGGAAGTTTTGGCGGCAACAGCCTGCGGGCGCATATTGGCCTGGGAAATGCTACCCGGATCCGAAAGCTGGAAGTAACCTGGCCATCTGACAGCCGTCCTGTTGACCGATTTGCCAACATTGCCTTCGACAAAGCCTATTTCCTCGTAGAAGGAGACAGTCTTCGGCCAGCACCACAACCGGCCTGGAACTGGAGCAGCACAACCGCACCCCATCACCACGGACATCCTTCCCATGACTGACCTTTCCCTTCACAGATTCGGCAGAACCAGTTTAGAAGTCACCCGGATAGGCCTCGGTCTGGCCGCTCTGGGCCGCCCGGGATACATCAACCTCGGCCACAGCCGCGACCTCACAGGGCGCTATTCTCCTGCCGACCTCGAAGCCCACAGCCACGACGTGCTCGATGCTGCCTATGCAGCTGGCATCCGCTATTTCGACGCGGCGCGCTCCTATGGCCGGGGCGAAGAATTTTTGGGTAGCTGGCTCCGCGAAAAAAAATACCTCAACGCGGTCGTTGGCTCCAAATGGGGCTACACCTACACCGCCAACTGGCAGGTGAAGGCGGCACAGCACGAGGTGAAAGACCATACCCTGCCCGTGCTGCAACGGCAGTACAAAGAGTCCAAAACTCATCTGGGGCAGCATCTGGCGCTGTATCATATCCATTCTGCCACCCCTGACAGCGGGGTGCTTGACCGGAAAGACGTGCTGGAAGCCCTGGCCGAGCTGCGAAATGATGGCTTGTACATAGGGCTCAGCCTGAGCGGAGAAAGCCAGGCTGAAACCCTGAAAAAGGCCCTCGATATCCAGATCGGAAACATGCCCCTGTTCTCTTCGGTGCAAGCGACCTGGAATCTGCTGGAGCCTTCGCTGGGAAGCCTGCTGGCCGAGGCCCATCAGGCAGGCATGGGCGTGATCGTGAAGGAAGCCCTGGCCAATGGCCGCCTCACCTCGCGCAACAGCCAGCCAGCTTTTGCGGCCAAACGAGCGATCCTGGAAGCAGAGGCCAAACAGCTCGAAACCAGCCAGGAAGCCCTGGCCCTGGCCCTCGTCCTCGCGCAGCCCTGGGCGGATGTCGTTCTCTCCGGAGCCGCAAATACCGACCAGCTTCACGATAACCTGCGCGCGCTACAGGTAACTCCAGGTCATATTGACCAGGAAAAACTCCTTTCGCTCGCAGAATCCACTGCCGAATACTGGCAAAACCGTAGCCAGCTCCCCTGGAACTAGCGCCGCACTTCGCCAATTAGCCTCTCTTCTTCGCCCGAAAAACAATGCTCAGAATGGCTCCCGCCTAACAAACGGGAGCTTCCGTGTGGTTCCTTCAACCCTCTGAGCATGAGTTTATTTTCCCTTCCCCCCGAGTCGTTGCTCCATTTTGTGTGGAGAGAGCGCCACCTTGACACCCGAAACCTGCGCACCCGCTGCGGGCAGGCTGTGGACATTCTTCACCCCGGCAGGCACAACCACGACCAGGGGCCAGACTTTCTGGCGGCCCGCATCCGGCTCGACGGCATGCTGTTTCATGGCCACGTGGAGCTCCATGTGGATGGCGACGACTGGTATCGCCATGGCCATGAGCGCGATCCCCGCTACAATGGCTGCGTGCTTCACGTGGTGTTTCAGCAATCCGGCAGGCCAGTGCTGCGGGAAGACGGCACCGCCATTCCCGAGCTTGTGATCGGAGAGCGGCTTTCCCCTCAGTTGCTGGCAAAATTTCACACCCTGCAATTGTCGCAGGACAAGCTGCCATGCGAACAGCTCGCAGGGTTGGTGCCGCCGGAGCGGGTACTGGCCTGGCTGGACCGCATGGGCGTGGAGCGCCTGGAAGACAAAGCGGGCCGGTTGGGGGATCGGCTGGAGCGCAAGGTGCAGGACTGGGAGGAGATGCTGTGGACAGAGCTTGCCGCCTCCATGGGCGGGCCAGTGAATGAGTCTGCGTTTCGCGACATGGCACAGCGGCTCCCGGTAAAGGTGATGAAAAAGGAAGCCACCCGGCGCCTGCATGTGGAGGCCCTGCTGTTTGGCTGTTCGGGGATGCTGCCCCCGCGCGGCGACGAATATGTGGAAAGCCTGCGGGCTGCCTGGGATTTTTTGCGGCGAAAATACAGGCTGAAGCCCTCTCAGGAGGCGGTGCGCTTTTTGCGGATGCGGCCTGCGGCCTTTCCGACCCTGCGCCTGGCGCAGTTGGCCGCGATCTGGGAGGCTTTCCCGCATCCCGGCAGCCTGCTGGAGCCGGAAGGGTTGAGGCGTTTTGCGGAAGAATCTTTCCAAGCCTCGGCCTACTGGGATGAGCGCTACCAGTTTGGGGAACCGGGCAAACGAATGGTAAAGCAGCTGGGAGAATCGCAGCGGGGAATATTGCTTGTAAACGTGCTGTTGCCACTAGGCTGGCTGTACCAGAAAGCCCATGGGCAGGACCGTGGCGGAGAGGTATGGGAAGAATTGCTCTCGGCCATGGCGGCAGAGGATAACCGGCGCACCCGCCTGTTTGCGGAATTGGGCTGGCCACACGATCATGCGTTTCACAGCCAGGCATTGATTCATTTGCACAAACACTACTGCCTGCCGCGGCGCTGCCTCGATTGCCATGTGGGCCAGTGGATCCTGAGGCGGGAGCATCCACAAAAATAACCCCGGACCCAGCAACCAGGCTGAATCCGGGGGAGAGAACACAAAGACTGAAGCCTGGGTCGCCTAAATCAGAGATTGCTCAAACACGAAGGGACTTTCAAAGGCTTCAAAAGGCGCGTAGCCCATGTCTTTTTTCGAAAGGATGGGAGGAATGTCGCGCCAGGGAAGTTCCAGTGCGGGGTCATCCCAGGCGAGGCCTCCTTCAGACTCAGGGTGATAGGTGTCGGTGCATTTGTAGAAAAACAAACAGCTCTCGGACAGCACCTGAAAGCCATGTGCGAGGCCCGGCGGCACAAAGAGCATCTGATGCTTTTTGGCGTCGAGCACCACGGCAAAATGCTTTCCATAGCTGGGCGAGCCCAGCCGCAGATCCACCACCATGTCGAGCACATTTCCTTCGAGCACCGTTACCAGCTTGCCCTGTGTGTGGGGCGGCCGCTGGTAGTGCATGCCCCGGAGGGCACCTCGGGAGGAACGCGACAGGTTGTCCTGAACAAAATGGAGATGACCGAGGCCGATCTGCTCAAAGGATTGTTGGTTAAACAATTCTTTGAACCAGCCGCGATCATCTCCAAACACGTCGGGCTCAATGAGCCATAAACCAGGGATGTGGGTGTTAAGCTTGTGGAACACTTTCTCCTAATACCTCTTTACGTAAGTATTCGAGCGTGCGCTTCAAGCCTTCTTCACGAGGAACCTTTGGCTCCCAGCCGAGGAGCTCCCTTGCGAGGGTGATATCTGGCTGGCGAACTTTGGGGTCGTCTTGTGGCAAAGGCTTGTTCACGACTTTGCTCTTTGAGCCTACAAGATCGACTACTTCCTGGGCAAATTCCAAGATCGATATCTCCGAAGGATTACCTATGTTCACAGGATCTGAATAATCGCTGTGAAGCAGGCGCCAGATGCCATCGATGAGGTCATCGCAGTAGCAGAAGCTACGGGTCTGGTTTCCATCGCCAAAGACGGTGATGTCTTCGCCGCGGAGGGCCTGGCTGATGAAAGAGGTCACCACGCGGCCATCTTCCACGCGCATGCGGGGGCCGTAGGTGTTGAAAATCCTGACGATGCGGGTTTCCACGCCATGCACACGGTGGTAGGCCATCGTGAGGGCTTCCATGAAGCGCTTGGCCTCATCATAGCAGCCACGGAAGCCGACAGGGTTCACATTTCCCCAATAATCTTCCGTTTGCGGGTGGATAAGGGGGTCGCCATACACCTCAGAGGTGGAAGCGATCAGCACGCGGGCACCTTTGTCTTTGGCCAGGCCGAGGATCTTGTGGGTTCCCATGGCACCGACTTTGAGGGTCTGGATGGGAATTTTCAAATAATCAATGGGGCTGGCCGGAGAGGCAAAATGCAGGATGTAATCCAGTTCTCCTTCCACATAAGTGAAGTTGGTCACGTCGTGCTTCACAAAAGTGAAACCTTCCTGGCCAAAGAGGTGCTGGATGTTTTTGAGGTCGCCGGTGATGAGGTTGTCCATCGCAACGACTTCGTATCCTTCTTTCAGGGCGCGGTCACAAAGGTGGGAGCCGAGAAATCCGGCCCCCCCTGTGATCAATACTTTTGGTTTTTTGCTCATTCGTGGGAAACTGTTGCGGGTGCTACGATGCTTTTGCGGCCAATCGAGTGATAGGTAAATTGCTGAGACTCCATGCTTTCGAGGTCATAGACATTGCGACCGTCGAAAATCACATTTTCTTTCAGGCCCATTTTCACGCGGTCGAAGTCTGGGCTGCGGAATTCGTTCCATTCGGTCACGATCACCAGGGCATCTGCACCGACAGCGGCGTCATACATGTTGTCGGCGAAGGTGATGTCGAGGTCGGTATATCGACGCACGGCCTCCATGGCTTCGGGGTCATAGGCTTTCACCTGGGCGCCCATGGCGAGGAGCCGCTCGATGATCACGAGGGCAGGGGCTTCGCGGATGTCGTCGGTGTTGGGTTTGAAGGCCAGGCCCCACACTGCGAAGGTGCGGCCAGAAAGGTCTTCGCCATACACAGAGGTGATTTTATCCACCAGCACGCCTTTCTGGATTTCGTTGACCTTCATCACAGAGTTGAGGATCTGGAAATCGTAGGTGAATTCCTGCGAAGTTTTGAACAGGGCGGAAACGTCTTTGGGGAAGCAGGAACCACCGTATCCCACACCTGGGAAGAGGAAGCGCTTGCCAATCCGGGAGTCGGTGCCCATGCCTTTGCGTACGTTGTCCACATCGGCGCCAACGCGCTCACAGAGGTTGGCGATTTCGTTCATGAACGAAATTTTGGTGGCCAGGAAAGAGTTGGCGGCGTACTTGGTAACTTCAGCAGAGCGCTCATCCATGAAGATGATGGGGTTGCCGGACATCACGAAGGCTTTGTAGAGGCGCTTCATCATGTCGATGGCGCGCTCAGAGCGCGAGCCAACCACAATGCGCTCAGGCTTCATGAAGTCTTCGACGGCGAAACCTTCGCGGAGGAATTCAGGGTTGGACACCACGTCGAATTCGACATCCGTTTGAGAGGCGATGGCCTCACGGACGCGGTCGGCGGTGCCCACGGGCACGGTGGATTTGTTGACGACAACGCGGTAGTCGGTGAGCAGCTGGCCAATTTCATTGGCCACGCCAAGGACGTACTTCAGGTCGGCAGATCCATCTTCTGTGGGAGGGGTAGGCAAAGCAAGGAAGATGATGTCGGCGAATTTGACGGCATCGGCAAGTGAGTCGGTAAAATTGAGGCGACCTTCTTTGGTGTTGCGCTCAAACAGGTTTTCCAGCCCTGGCTCATAGATGGGCACCTGGCCATCACGCAGCTTTCTCAGCTTTTCCTGGTTATTATCCACGCAAAGAACATCGTTACCGGCTTCAGCAAAGCAAGTACCGGTTACCAGACCTACATAGCCAGTTCCAACGACAGCAACTTTCATCTTCTGAAAAATTTGAATTGATTGTGAATGCAGAAAAAAACGGTTTCCGGCCCTGGCAGGCCGGAGGGAATAGGAGAGCTCATGTTACGGATTGATGCGCCCCACCTCTCTCCTTGTTTGGACGTTGTGAGAAATAACTAGAGAGAACGACGCGCCGGAGGCACGTTTCACATCGCGAGGGGCAGCAAAGTGTTCAGGGAGGTAAATATTTCCCTTTGACTAACGGAAGCAAAACTAGGAACTTTTCCTCCGCCCAAATCAGAATTGCGCCCAACGGAAAGCTTTCAGGTTTGAGCGGTTACTCCTGCCGCTTACCTGTCCTTCCGGCTTCGAGTTCGCATTTTTTCCTAGTGCTTTCAATCCTAACTTACAGGCCCTCTTACACCTTTATCCTCATGCAAAAAGCCTGCCTCATCTGCTGGTCGTTTCTCCTTCTGATGCCTGGTTTCCTCTTTGCTCAGGTAAGTATCGGCGATTCAGCCATCCGCCTTGCCACCCTCGAAGTCACCTACCGGGGGGGCCTCCCCGGCGAAGATCTCGGCCAAAGATTCGGATACCTTTCCTGTATGGGCCTCCAGTCTTCCATCAAATTTGCCAATAACTTCTACCTCTCCGGCGGGGTTCAGGTGCTCTTCGGCGATGTTGTGAAGGAAAATGACGTTCTCCGCCACATCGCTGAACAGGGTGGTCTGCTCATCGGAAATACAGGCGTTCTCACCGGCTATCGCATCAATGCTACGGGCTGGCTCGTGCCGCTGTCTATCGGTAAAATTTTCCCCATCTTCCCCGGCCATAATCCCAACTCCGGCGTTTACGTCGAAATCGGCGGCCAATATCTTCGCCATCGCCTTGGCTTCCAGTCCTATGACGATGATGTCGTTCAGATTACAGGCGACTACCGCAAAGGCTACGACCGCCTCACAGCTGGTTTCGGCCTGCGCCAGTCTGTGGGATATACCTTCTTCGACCCCAAAGGCTACGTTAACTTTTCCATCGGCCTCGACCTCAGCCAGTCCTTCACCCGCGGGCAGCGAACCATCCAGTTCGACACCGGCCTCCCCGATGACACCCCGCGCCTCGACCTGCTCACAGGCCTGCGGGCAAGCTGGACCTTCCCGCTCTACCAGCGGGCTCCCGACAGAAGCTATTACTATTAAGCTGACTGCCCCTTTGCCTATTTCAGCATGTGGGAGATGGTCTTGTTGAGCTCCACTTTGTTCACAGGCCGCTCATTGCCCAGAATTTGCACGGCCAGCGCCCCCACAGCATTGCCCACAAACGGAACCAGCGGAGCGGGGCAGCCGAGATAGGTGAGCAGCGAAGTCACAGACAACACGGCATCGCCAGCCCCTACTGAATCCACGACGCTCGTTGCCAGTGCCGGGGCATGGTAAAAGGTTCCCTTCTCAAAATAGAGCGCTCCCTTGTTGCCAAGGGTAATGCTGATGCGGTCGCACTGCGTGGTGTCGGCCAGCCGGTGAATCAAATCCTCGATCTTGCCGTGCCGGTCGCCGAAGGGCAGGCGAATTTCATTCTCATCGATCGAGATATAATCGATGTCCCGGTATTTGGTGATGTAATTGTAGCCGTAGTTGTTGGAATTGGTCTGGGCATTGACAGCCACAAACACATCCTGATCAGCAAGCCAGCGCTGGATGCCGGGAGAAATCAGTCCGTGGCCAAAATCAGCGATCAGCACCACGTCGTAGTTGGGGACCACCTGCGAGAGGTAGTCAATCATCTCCCGCTCCAGCGCCGCCGGAATGAAGGTGTCGTTCATGAAGGTGACCTCAAAAATCTTCATGTTGAGGTACTCGGTCATGTAGCGGCGCTTGGTGGGCGTGGGGCCGTCTTCGCGGTAAAAGTATTTTGAGCGAATGCGCGGATTCACTTTCGGGCCGATCACCTCCATGTGGTCCTGCTGGCGGCCCAGCACGGTGACCATCTCCACGGCCCCGGCAAATTCATTGAGGTGATTGGCAATGGCCAGCACCCCGCCTGCAAAAGACTCGCCCCGCTGAAAGCGTGTTGACAGGGTCGGGGCCTTGGACGATTTTCCCAGCGGCACCACATAATGGTATTCATCCACAATGGTATCGCCAATCACAAGCACCTTGACCTGGCTCAGCCGCTGGATCCAGTCGATGATGTCATCAGCTGAAACTGTGGCTTTGAGGTCTTCGAGGTATTCCTTTGCATTGTCGCCCAGCGGGTTAAAATGGGCATTGATGAGCTTGGAGGAGGAAAAAGTGATTTCGTCGGTGAAGTAAATATCGCCACCTGCTGCGCGCACCGCCTCCACTTCTTTGCGGATATTGCCGGTGAGGTCCGCCTCGAAGTTTTTGTATTCGGAGCCTTTGACGTAAAAATCTGGCTTCACAACCCCAAGCATTTCAATGGCTGTGCCCCAGTGATTGATGGCCACAAAGCGCACGCATTCCAGGGCTGCGATGGCCTCGGCCCGCATGGTTTGGTTGAACACCGGCCGGCCCGGCCCCTTGTTCACAAGGTGGTCGGGGGTGAGGGTCACGACAAGCACATCAGCCGCCTGGGAAGCCGCCTCGAAGTGCTTGATGTGGCCCAGGTGCAACAGGTCGAAACAGCCGTGGCAGAGGGCCACCGTTTTGCCTTCCTTTTTCAGGGAATCAACGGCACCGGCAAGGTCT
This sequence comes from Bacteroidia bacterium, assembly GCA_041741415.1. Lineage (GTDB taxonomy): Bacteria > Bacteroidota > Bacteroidia > J057 > J057 > JANQTF01. Next base: position 35,428 of record JBGSKC010000054.1, read on the forward strand.
TCGAGGGAGAGAATTTTGTCCTGCATGAGGCAGCAACTCGGAGGTGAGCGATTGGAAAAAGAAATGAGGAGGCCAAGTTCGGAAATAATGAGGAAAATAGCAGGGGCAAGAAATCATTCCCTTTCTTGCAAACGATACAACCACCAGCATCTGCAGGGGCACCTTATTTCACGATGACTGCACCCGACAACATTCGTCCGTTTGGCCCGAGACCCGAGGAGCAACGCCTGCTGGCTGGTTGCCTGGCTCAGGACCGTCTGGCCCAGAAAGCGCTCTACGATCGCTACAAGGATGCCATGTTCACCCTCTGCCAGCGCGTGCTGGTGGATCCCGAGCTGGCCCAGGATGCCCTCCAGGAAGCGTTTGTGGCCATTTTTAATTCACTCGGGGCTTTCCGCGGCGAGTCAACCCTTGGTGCCTGGATCAAAACAATCGTGGTGCGCACCGCCTACCGGAAATTGCGCAAACAAGGCCCCCTGGAAGAACCCCTTGATCCGCACATGGAAGGGGAATCCATTGACTGGGGGGATCATCTCGCTGCTGAACACCTCGAAAAAGCAATGGCGGCCCTGCCCGCAGGCTACCGGAATGTATTTGTGCTGATCGAAGTGGAGGGCTATGCCCACAAAGAAGTGGCCGACCTGCTGGGCATTTCGGTCGGGACGTCCAAATCACAGTTGTACCATGCCAAGCGCTACCTGCAGCGCTTGCTCACCGCCAAGGGAATCCGATGAATCCAAGCGAAAAAAACCGCCAGACCCTGCGGGAAGCGATTCGCCAGCTTCCTCAGCACGCCGCCCCCGGCGACGCCTGGGAGCGCATTGCGCAGCAACTCGACCCCGCGGCTGAGGAAACCGGCCATGAAACGCTGTCCGGGGCGGTGGACGAGCTCCCCACCTATCCGGCTCCTGCGGGCCTTTGGCAGCGCATTGAGCGCAAGCTTCCCGGCAGCAGAAAAACCTGGCTGGCACCGGCGATTGGCTGGGCAGCCACGCTGCTCGTTATTTTTTCTGTGTGGCTCGCCCTGCCCCGTTTCGAGCTGATTCCCCCGCAGGCCGACCAGCAAACGGAAGTCCTCATTCCCGACCCGGCAAGGCTGCACGACTGGCAGGAAGCACGCGCCGCCGAGGAGTCGCTGGCATTCGCCTGCCTCGATAGCCTGACTGCGGAGCCGGAGCTGGACAGCCTCCTGAGCCAGTACCGCCGTGTCGCAGCTTCGCTCGACAGCCTCGCACTGCTCATCGAAGCCCGGCCCTTATCGGAACCCGCCCAGGGACGCTTTTCCCGCCAGGAACAACGCCGCAAGCAATTGCTGGCCAGGATTCAGCAGAAGGGGTGTGAGTAAAGAGATACCTTGAAGGAAAGTGTTCAGACCAAAGATTGAAATTTTGGGGCAATTGATTGACATTCAAAACTTTATCATTAAATGCTTAATCAGGAATACGGTTCTCATGATTAGCAAAAAGATTGATATGCTTGGAAGCTAAAAAGGATGAAGACACTACAGCTAGAGGTAGACTATTTATGGTAGTTCACAAGCTTGCATGAACATAAAAGGAGTATATTAGAGAGGGCATCAGACTGAGCCTGTCAATATTAAAAAGACTAAAGGATGACTTGGAATAAAGAAAACACGTTGAATGAACCCGCAGGGGAATGGGGAGGGCCATGGACTGAAAGAAAGCTAATCGCATTTTCAAAGTACGTTCGGTCCTACCTTACAATTATGAGCAAGCACCCCCATTGGAAAACCATATATTTTGATGGATTTGCAGGGAGCGGAACTCGAGAGAAAAAAGCAGATAATGATCTGATATTTCAACTAAGTATCACCGAGGAGGAAGAGAAAGTTTACAAAGGTGCAGCTGAGCGGGTCCTTGGGTTGCCCGATCTGAGCTTTGACTATTATTATTTTATTGATAAAAATGAAGATTCGCTCAATAAATTAAAATTAAAGCTAGATGGTCAGTTTGAAGATAAGAGAAAAGAGTACAAATCGGGTGATGCGAATTTTCACCTCGAGAAGCTTGGTAGTGCTCTAAAAACAAAAAAATACGCAGCTCTAGTGTTTCTCGATCCATTTGGAATGCAAATAAGCTGGTCATCTATAGCCCAGTTGAAAGATACTCGTTCAGATGTTTGGATCCTGGTCCCAACTGGAGTTATTGTTAATAGACTACTAGATAGAGCAGGAAAATTAGTTTATAGCGACAAACTTGAAAATTTCTTTGGCATGTCGATCGATGAAGTAAAGGCTTATTTTTACGAAGAAAAAAAGGAAATGACTCTCTTTGGCGAGGAAGAAACAATTAAAAAAGTATCAAAACCAATTGAAAAAATTGCCAAACTTTACGTGAGACAAATGAAAACTATATGGTCACATGTGATCGATGAGCCACTGGTTTTGAAAAACCGAACAGGAGCACCTATCTTTCACTTCGTGTTTGGTTCCAATAACCCCACCGCTAAAAAAATTGCCAAGGAAATTATTCAAAACATTTAAATCATGGCGCAGTCAAGTATCGAGTGGACGGAAATGACTTGGAATCCAACAACAGGTTGTGATAAAATTTCTGCTGGTTGTAAATTTTGCTATGCAGAAGTTATGGCGAGACGGCTTAAGGCTATGGGATTACAAAAATACAACAATGGCTTTGCCCTCGCTTTACACGATTCTGAGTTAGATACACCTAAGTCATGGAAAAAACCCAAAATGGTATTTGTCAACTCAATGAGCGACCTCTTCCATAAAGAGATTCCGATTGAATTTATACAGAAAGTGTTTGCTGTCATGAAAGAAAACTCACAACACACTTTTCAAATCTTGACTAAGCGAGCAGACATACTGCTTTCTTATGACAAAAGAGGCTTGTTAGAATGGGTTCCTAATATATGGATGGGAGTTTCGGTTGAGAGTGAAACATTTGCAAACAGAATTGATCTTTTGCGCCAAACAAATGCAAGAATGAAATTTCTGAGCTGTGAACCCCTAATAGGGCCTCTCTCAAATCTTGATCTGCAAGGCATTGACTGGGTCATTGTTGGTGGGGAAAGTGGAAAAGCAGCAAGACCAATGAAGGAAGAATGGGTTTGGGAAATAAAGGATCAGTGCCAAAAATTTGATGTAGCCTTTTTCTTTAAACAATGGGGCGGATCGAACAAAAAGAAAGCAGGGAATTTATTAGATGGGAAAAAGTACTTAGAAATGCCTAAGGTTAAAAAAATAGCATAAAGGCGTTTCCTACATTTAGCTCACAGTTCGAGTGTCCGAACTGGGCATTACAATCAGGTGCAGACTTAGTTCTACTTTATTGAAAAGGGCCCTTTTGTAAAATGCATGTTCTATTTAACCTTTGTGAGCCAACCCTTACCCACATAAAAGCGAATTCCACAATCCAAGATTTTCTGTCGAGATTTAAGGAAACAGAAAGATATCGTGACTCAATAGCTCTGAAGAATTCAACCACTTCTTCACAACTTCCCCGTCAGGCCCTGGTCGTAAATCGCGCGGTAGGAGGCGATGCTGCCAAGGGTTTCGCCGTCGAGCGCAAGGTCTTTGCCCTTGACGGTGCCGAGCAGGCGGGCGGGTACATGTTTGAGGGCGGACAAGAAAGCTTTTTCCTGCTGGGGGCTCACACTCACCACCACGCGGCCACCGGCTTCGCCATAGAGGAAGGCATCCTTGCGGAGGTTTCCGGGGCAGTCGAGGGTAAATCCAAGCCCTTTCACAAAAGCCGACTCCAGCAAACAAACTACCAGTCCGCCATCGGAAACATCGTGTGCCGAGCGAATGAGCCGCGCATGGATCAGCGCAAGGACTTCTTTTTGAAGCGCCACTTCTTCCTGGAGGTTCAGGTAAGGAGCCGGGCTGTGCTTCACGCCGTGGTAGGCGTAGAGGTACTCCGAACTGCCGAGGTCTTCCACAACCTGGCCCAGGAGGTAAATTTTGTCTCCCTCATGCTGGAAGGCCATGCCCATGGTACCCGTTGTCACATCGGCGAGAACGCCCACCATGCCGATTGTCGGGGTGGGGAAGACAGGCCCTGTTTCAGATTGGTTGTAGAAGGAAACGTTCCCACCGGTAACGGGGGTATCAAACGCGAGGCAGGCCTTGCCCATACCTTTGATGGCGTGAGCAAACTGGTAATACACCTCCGGGTTGAAGGGGTTTCCGAAGTTGAGGCAGTTGGTGACACCGAGGGGGAGGGCTCCCGACACCACGAGGTTGCGGGCGGCTTCGGCCACAGCGTGGGCTGCGCCCTGCTCAGGGTCGGCGTGAACGTAGCGGCTGTTGCAGTCTGCGGTTACAGCCAGACCTTCTTTTTTGCCATGTATCCTCACGATGGCCGCATCGGAGGGGGTGTTGGTGCTCATGTTGGCCGTGCCGACCATGGAGTCATATTGTTCGGTCACCCATCTTTTCGAGGCGATGGAAGGGCGGTCGAGCAGAAAGCGAATGACCTGATCATGCTTCGCGGGCTGGGGCACCTGTTCGATGGAGAATTTGCGGATCTGGGCGAAATAGGATGGCTCCTTTTGCTCGCGCACATACACGGGCGCACCGCCGCCGAGCACGAGGCTCTGGGCAGGAATTTCGGCCACGATCCCGCCATGGAAAAAGTAGCGCAGCCGGTCGCCTTCCGTCACAACGCCAATCTGAGCGGCATGGAGGTCCCATTTGTCGAACACGCGGGTCACTTCTTCTTCGCGGCCTTTTTCCACGATGAAGAGCATGCGCTCCTGTGATTCGGAGAGGAGAATTTCAAATGGCACCATGTCGGCCTGGCGCATGGGAACTTTGTCGAGCCACACGTCCATGCCAACGTTGCCTTTTGCAGCAGTTTCTGATGTGGCGCAGGTGATCCCGGCGGCACCCATGTCCTGGCAGCCGACCACAGCGCCGGTGGCGAGGGCTTCGAGGGTGGCTTCGAGGAGGAGTTTTTCGGTGAACGGGTCGCCGACCTGAACAGAGGGGAGTTTTTCTTCGGAGTCCTCGCTGATGTCTTCGGAGGCGAAGGTAGCCCCGTGAATGCCGTCTTTGCCTGTGGCGGCTCCCACGATGAAGACGGGGTTGCCGGGGCCTTTGGCGGTTGCGCTCATGGATTTGCCTTTTTCCACGATGCCGACAGACATGGCATTGACGAGGGGATTGGTATTGTAGCAGGGGTCAAAATAGACTTCCCCGGCCACAGTGGGCACGCCGAAGGCATTACCATAGTCGCCGATGCCCTTCACGACCCCCTTCAGGAGGTGGCGGGTTTTGGCTACGTCGAGGCTGCCGAAGCGCAGCGAGTTGAGCGCAGCAACCGGGCGGGCTCCCATGGAGAAAATGTCGCGGTGAATGCCACCCACGCCGGTAGCAGCCCCCTGGTAGGGTTCAATGGCGGAGGGGTGGTTGTGAGATTCCATTTTGAAGGCGACAGCCAGTCCGTTGCCGAGGTCCATGAGGCCTGCCCCTTCTTCGCCGGCGCCAACCAGCACACGGGAACCCGTTTTGGGCAGGGTTTTGAGCTGGAGGATCGAGTTTTTGTAGGAGCAATGCTCACTCCACATCACCGAATAAACAGACAGCTCGGTGAAGTTGGGATCCCGGCCAAGAAAGTCGTGAATCTTCTGAAACTCATCGGTACTGATTCCGAGCTTGGCAATGATGTCAGGCGTTACCTGTGGAGTGGTCATGGAAAGGTCGTTTGAGGCTGCAAATATAGGCAAGCCGGGAGAGAGAAGCGAAGAAGAAAAAAATGGAAAAATTCTCTTCGAAAGGCTTGCACAGAATTCAGAAACCTTCTTTCTTTGCATCCCACAATCACCGATGTGATTGACACTCCTCCTTAGCTCAGTTGGTTAGAGCGGCTGACTGTTAATCAGTAGGTCCCTGGTTCAAGTCCAGGAGGGGGAGCAAAGCCATCCGAAAGGGTGGCTTTTTTGTTTTTGCCCGGCTGGTGCAGCCTTTCTCTGGCCATTTTTCCTTTTCATGACGCCCGGACCATGGACCCTTTGCTTGAATTCAAAGTCTGGCTGAGTCAGGTTCCCTTTCTCACAGAGGAGGATTGCGCCTTGTTTGCGCCCTTTCTCCGGGTTAAAAGCATCCAGGCCAAAGATCATTTCCTCACCGAAGGAGCCATCTGCCGCGAAATCGGGTTCGTTTGCCAGGGCTGTTTCCGGACCTACTATTTGGCTGACGACAAGGAGATCAACACCCAGTTTGTTTTTGAGCACGATTTTGTAACAGACTACGACAGCTTTTTACAGGAAAAGCCGGGCAGGTATTTTATTCAGGCGGTGGAGGATGCGACGGTAGTGACCTTTGACCCCACTGCCCTCCGGGATGCTTACCAGCGATCGCACAACTGGGAGCGTTTTGGCAGAATGATCGCCGAAAATTCCTACAAGCAAACGATGCTGCGCGTGGAGAGCTTTTTGTTTTTGAATGGAGAGCAGCGTTACCTCGATTTATTAGCTAATCAGCCCCAATTATTTGACCGGATTCCCCTCTACCACATTGCCTCCTACCTGGGCCTGGAGCGCGAAAGCCTGAGCCGTTTGCGAAAGAAAATTGCTGGGAAAGAACGATTGTAACAATTGTCAATTTTCCGCAGGCTGCCTTGCGACACTTTTGAAGCGTCATTCAATCTTACTTAACCGCTTCAAAATGAACAAGCTAATTTCATTCTCCGTTGCCCTCCTTTCCTTCTCTCTCCTGGCTGGCTGCCAAAGTACCGCCCCGGTTGTGATCCCGCTCAGGGCATCGCTGGAGCAGACTGAAGCCTACACGATCATCTGGAATGGCATCAGCAAGGCGTATCGCTACGAAAACGGGCAATGGGTCCGGGCCGAGGAATATGATTACCAGTTTGACGTGATTCAGCAGCGCGAAACCAACCACTGGAAGTCGGTCAAATCGCTGCACAGGCTCCACCCTGATTATGACGGAAAAGCCGGGCCCCGGGACCAGGCGATGTATTTTGAGGTGAGGTACCAGCAACTGACCGGGGGCGTCGTGCAGTCCACGATTGAGTCTTCCCTGGGCGGCGGCACGGGCACGAGCGACGAAGAATTTCGCGAGGCTGTGCTAACGATGTATGTGCCCAACCCCAGCCGCTGGATGCCCTACAACAAGCTCAGAATCAGCCAGAAATACGACTACGAAGGTGGTATTTTGACTGAAACTGTGGAGCTGATTGACGAGCAAAACGGGCAGGAAACCCCGTTTATGAAGAATGAGGAAATTGCCCACATCTTTGTGAAAAGCCGGTTGGAGAAGGCACCCACCACTTTTCAGCGATAAGGCTCACAACAGGTCAGATACAGGCTGTTTGCCCTTTGGTCATCCCGCGTCAGATTTGTACCTTTGCCTGCAAGTGAATCCCCTGGAAGAAAACAACTTCCCGGGGATTCCCGGCAGGTTCTCGCATCGACACACGTTTGCCACCTGTCATCTCCATCTCAACTGAGGTATCTATTTTGACATTCGAAGATTTTGACCTGGATCAATCCCTGCTCGACGGATTGAACTCCATGCGGTACCAATCCGCGACGCCCATTCAAGAAGCGGCCATTCCAGCCATCCTGGAAGGCAAAGACGTGATCGCCTGCGCCCAGACCGGCACCGGCAAAACGGCAGCCTACCTGATTCCTGCTCTCCAGATCGTGAGGCAATTCCAACCAGGAGCGATCCGCGCACTGGTTATTTCCCCCACCCGGGAGCTCGCTTTTCAGATCGAACAAAACCTCCAGGCCATCGGCTACTACTCTGGAATCACTTCCGTGGCTGTGTATGGCGGCAATGACTCCCGCGGCTGGGACACCCAGCGCAACGCCATCCAGGGCGGCGTGGATTTCATCATTGCCACCCCGGGCCGCTTCCTCATGCACCTCGGCCTCGGCTACATGGACCTGAGCCAGGTAGAAATTGTGATCCTCGACGAAGCTGACAAAATGCTCGACATGGGCTTCCACGCCGACATCATGAAGATCATGGAGCAGCTCCCCAAAGAGCGCCAAACCCTCATGTTCTCGGCCACCATGCCCAAGAAAATCCGGCAACTGGCCCACGACGTCCTCCGCGAACCTGTCGAAATCAACTTTAACCTTGCAAAACCAGCCGCCGGTATTTCCCAGCAGGCCTACTGCGTGTATGAGGATCAGAAAATTCCGCTGCTTCAGCACCTCATCAAAACCCGCGAGATCGACAGCATGATCATTTTCTCATCGAGCAAGCTCAAGGTGGACGAAATCCACCGGAAGCTCACCAAGCTCGGCGTGGAGGTGAGGGCCATGCACTCCGATAAGGAACAGGCAGAACGGACCGAGACCCTGAGTGCTTTTAAAAACAAGCAATTCAAGATTCTGGTGGGCACCGATGTGCTTGCCCGCGGCATCGATGTTGACAATCTGAGCCACGTGCTGAATTTCGACTGCCCGAAGGATGCTGAGGATTATGTACACAGGGTAGGTCGCACGGCGAGGGCCAGCCGCACGGGAGAGGCCATTACATTTGTGGATCCGCGCGACTTCCATCGCCTGTCGAGGATTGAGCGACTCATTGAAGCCCCGATTCCGAAGCCGGAGATGCCGGAATTTCTTGGCGAAACCCCCGTGTATGACCCCAACGCCCGGCCCAGCAAGGGTGGTAGTGGTGGTGGTGGTCACAAAGGTGGCAGGTCCGAGGGCAGAGGTGGGAGTGGCCAGGGCCCCCGGTATGGTGAGAAAAAGCACTTTGACAAGCCCCCTCGCAGAGATCCTCAGCCCCGAAACACCAACGGGAGCCCGGCTCCTGTGGCAGACAGGCCGCAGGAAGGGCCGGTAAACGATGCTGAGCAAAAGCGCAAGCGCCGCAAAAAGAAGAAGAAAAAACCCGGAGAAACAGGCCCGGCAATGGAAAGCCCCAGGCCCACTCCGGCAGACTGAAAAAAGATTTGGAGGAATCACCACAGCACCCGTATATTTGCAGGGCTTTTTCGGAAAGAGAAGGCGGTTTTTTGAGGGAGCTTAGCTCAGTTGGTTCAGAGCACCTGTCTTACAAACAGGGGGTCGCTGGTTCGAGCCCAGCAGTTCCCACAGATTGAGAAGTCGGAAGTCAGAAGAGAGAGGTCAGACTGAGGATTTTTTTCAGGAACTTTAGGGGGATTAGCTCAGTTGGTTTAGAGCGCTTGCTTCACACGCAAGAGGTCACTGGTTCGAATCCAGTATCTCCCACATGGGAAAGCCCGTCCGAAAGGATGGGCTTTTTCGGTAAGGGTTGGGTACCGTTGTTGCGAGTTTAGGGAAGCAGTGATAATCTTTCAGACAAGCAATAAGGGACATAGAAAAAAGATAAAGGCACGAGGATCAACCCAATAAAGCTAAATGTTGCATTCTGGATCAGCGCAAATTACCATTCCCCCTCAAGCCGGTGAATTTGGTGCCACTACCAGGCAAGTAATTGCCCTGCTCCAGTGCGTGGCAGCAATCGGGCCTGCGCATACTCCCAGGGCTATTGACCTGGATTTTAGCAACGTTGCGTTTCTAAATCCCTTTTTTGTAGCTCCTCTCCATTGCCTTATCCACCATTTGCGTAGCAATGGCTCGGAAGTAAACATCGTTGGTATTCAGCCCAGGCTGGAAAGCTACGCTTCCATCATAGGGCTGGGAAATATGGAAGATCATTTTGGTAGCATCGACCTGCAGTCAAAATACCTTCAAAAGAGCTACCTCCCAATTGTGAGTTTTCCGGCAGGGAGCGGATCACGTCAAAAGCGGGAAAAAATCCTGACCGATTTTAGCGCCCTGATTGAGTCAAAAGCAGCGTACAGAAAAAAAGAGCTTGGCGTTATCCAATATATTGTGGAAGAAATCACAGACAATATCGTGCAGCACTCTCAGACTGATTTTGGCTTTGTTTTTTACCAGATATTCTCCAGCCTTCATGATTCACCCTTTGAACTGGCGGTAATTGATGCAGGCAGATCAGTCTTAGGCAGCTACCAACAGGCGGGCATGAGTATTGCCTCAGATGCCGAAGCACTGAGATTAGCCATCAGAGGGAATTCTACCAAATCGAAAGAGCGAGGCTTTGGGATTTCCACCTCTGTCGAAATAGTGAGACAGTTGGGAGGAGAAGTCATCATCATTTCGGGAAATGCCATTTTCGACGGCACCGACATTACCGAGGTCAATATTCCCGGATGCAGATGGCCAGGAACCATGCTTCTCATCAAAGCCCGACGCCCGCCAGATTCTTTCAACCTGATCGACCATATCGGATGATGGCGCAGACAGCATAGGGAGCAGCTAATTTCATTAGCCATTTTCCGTATAAGAGTTGTTGATCAAGTGGTTACTTCGGAAATCAATTTGGAGATTCAGACGAAGATGCTGATATTCACGTAAGAAGAAGTGACGTGCAACACTGCGTTGCTATCAGCATTAGTGGGCTTCTCCCTTTATCCAACACCTAATGAACCAGTTCGCCGACCAGCCATACCTCGTTAATCATTTGAGCCGGGTCCTTAGTTTCAGGGACTCAGCAACGGCGTTGTTCATGGAGCTCCCAAAGGATCACACCCAGTACATCCTGGATTTTTCTACTGTGGCTTATCTGTCGAGGTCGTTCGCTGATCAACTGCTCCTCGAAATCCACGAGCTTGAGGCCCAGGGAAAAACAGTTCATATAGAGAACCTCGCGCCAGACCTTGTAGATTTCCTTACGGAGGTAAAGCGGCTTAAAGCTCAGAATCGCAAAGGAATCTCAGACATTGAACTCCGCAAGGTTCAATCATGGGAAGCGCTTGAAAAAGCGCTGATCATCTAGCCTTTTCGCATCACCTTCCTTTTCCGCAGCTACCAAGCGTAACCCGCGACTAAGTAATCCTCGGCTTTCAACTCAAGCTGGAGGATCCAAACACCGTAGATAAGTGAGAAATCCAGCGTCCACGAATACTTCATTGTGACTGAGAGTCCAGGCACAAGCCCCGGAGTAGGTACTTTATGGGTATTCCCTTCATGCTTTCGCCATCTGCCCCTCGCCGGAAAATAGCAATGGCTGCTGCCGGTCTGGAACCAGATCGTCCAACACATACGCCTTGCCGCGGTCAGAGGCTCAGATTTGATCTGTTGTTCAGCGGCTAACAAGGAGGAGCTTCTCTATTTTTTGGGTAAGCCTGTGGCACCTTCCATGAAACACTATCCCGGAAAAGGCAAAAGCCCAAACTTCCCCAACTCAAAACTCCCCTCATTTGATATTCTTCCCAATTATCTCCAATTTCACGCCTTCAATCGAATCCGCCATTCACCCTCTTCATTCATGGCCAGTACGAAGACGAAAGCGAGCAAAAGCAAAAAAGGAGCCTACAGCAAGGAGCTCCTTCTCCGTTGGTTTGAGCAAATGCTCCTCATCCGCAAATTCGAGGAGAGAGCCAGCCAGCTCTATATGCAGCAAAAATTCCGTGGTTTCTGCCACCTTTATATCGGCCAGGAAGCCGTGGCCGTAGGCATTGAAAGTGCCATTCGCCCCGACGATTACGTCATCACGGCCTACCGTGACCATGGCGGTGCCCTCGCCCGCGGCGTGCCCGCCAACCCCTGTATGGCTGAGCTCTATGGCAAGCGCACGGGTACCTCCAAAGGAAAAGGCGGCTCCATGCACTTTTTCTCCAAAGAGCACAATTTTCTCGGTGGCCACGGTATTGTAGGTGGTCAGATTCCTCTTGGCGCAGGAATCGCATTCGCTGCCAAATACCAGGGCACCGACCGCCTTTGTGTTTGCCTCATGGGCGACGGTGCCACCCGCCAGGGCGCACTCCACGAGGCATTTAACCTCGCCATGCTCTGGTCCCTCCCCGTGATTTTTGTGATCGAAAACAACAATTACGCCATGGGAACCTCCGTAGAGCGCACCTCCAACGTGACGGAACTCTACAAGCTCGGCGCTTCCTACGACATGCCCTCTGTTGCCATCGACGGAATGAATGTGGATGCTGTCCATGAAGGAATGGAAGCCGTTGTCAAGCACGTTCGCGAAGGCAAAGGCCCTTACCTCGTGGAAATGAAAACCTACCGCTACCGCGGCCACTCCATGTCCGACCCTCAAAAGTATCGCACCCGCGAGGAGCTCAACAAGTACCGCGACATGGACCCCATCGCCAACCTCAAAATCTACCTCGAAGATCACGGGGCTGAGTTGCAGGCAGAAATGGATAAAATCTCCAACCGCATTATCGAGGTGGTGGAAGAATCGGTTCGCTTCGCAGAAGAATCTCCCTACCCGGATCCCAGCGAACTCTACGACGATGTTTATGTCGGCGAATACCCCTACATCATGGAGTAGGCGACCGACACACCGATACAAAAGCAGGCTCCGGCCTGCTTTTTTTATTTACCCCTGCCTTCTGCGAGAATTTTTTCCACGATCTGCGTCGTCGATTTTCCTGCCACAAACGGGATCACGGCCACCTCGCCGCCCCAGCCGGCAACTTCTTTTGCCCCGACCATGGTGGAAGGATCGTAGTCGCCGCCTTTGGCAAGCACATCCGGCCGGAGCTGCATAATCAGTTCGAGGGGGGTGTCTTCGGCAAATGGCACCACCAGATCCACGGCTTCCAATCCGGCCAGGATCGTGGCCCTGTCTGCTACAGTCAGCACGGGCCTTGTGGGTCCTTTGAGGCGACGAACCGAGTCGTCGTCATTGAGTCCCACTACCAGCCGGGCACCGAGGCCCCGGGCCGCTTCGAGGTAGGTAACGTGGCCCGGATGCAGCAAATCGAAGCAACCGTTGGTGAACACAACGCGCTGGCCTGTGACACGCCAGGAAGCAATGCGCTGGGCAGCTTTTTGTGCTGACTGGATTTTGTGAAGGGAGGTCATAGGGGAGAGGTCAGAAGAGAGAAGTCAGAAGAGAGAAGTCGGAGGTCGGAAGGGAGAGTATGGATTGGCGGCCCAAAATCTACGGATTTCCCTGGATTTCGACGGGAAGATAGAAGCGGGAAGTCAGAGGTCGGATGTCAGACAAGAACGACGTTGCCTGCTTTGCGTCATCCTGAGCAGGCCTTCCAGAAGCGGGAAGTCAGAAGTCGGATGTCAGACAAGAACGGCTTCGCCTGCTTTGCGTCATCCTGAGCAGGCCTTCAGGCCGTCGCCGAAGGATGCGCGACCAGCCGCTGGCTTCGCCTTCCGTGAGACGCGATGAATCGCGTCTCTACTGTCATTCCAGTCTCGCTTTTCGCAGCGGTCTGAAGGTAGATGTTGAGATATGAGATGTTGAGAGGCGGGACTGGAGCATATCTTTGATTCTGGTCTCGCCTCCCGCTTCTCAACGTCCCGCTTCTCAAACGGCTTCGCCGTACAGCCCCGGCAGGGGCGCTATGTTAATAGCCTTCGGCGGATATTTTCTTTTTTACCCTTCTGGCTATCTCAGCCTAACCCGGTTCAGGATCGGATCTTTTTAGAAAAAGTGGAAAATACAGATGAATTCGGATCGACTTTTATATCCCTGCATGACTTAGCGGGACGAATCTGGGTGTCTCAGCACCTTGAGTTTCCCAACGAAGGAATTTTGGTTCAAGGCCTGCCCTCGGGGGTTTATCTCCTCAAGATTCATTCGGAAGCAGGGGTGGATGTTGTAAAAATACTGATTCAACAATAACAACGAGCAGCTATGAAAGTGATTCATCAATCCTTCACTGCGACGAGCCTACGGATGCTTCTGAGAACAGTGCTCCTCATGGCAGTATTTACGGGCCTGGCTCCCAGTGCCAAAGGCCAGTTTGATGGGGGCTGGCGAACAATTTCCTCCATTGCCCTTCAGAAACAAGACCGACGCATGTTCGATTTTACAAACAGGATCATTGGGAGAGAAATTTTGCTCAGAGAAAAGCAGACCCTCAGTTTCGATGTCGAGTTGGGGATTGCCCGGAGTCTAATTTACCGGGCTGACTTCCAACTAGACCTTGGATTGCTTTACCGGCATGAATTTAACACTTTCAGCCGGATATTTGACTTAGGATATTTTGTCGATGGGAATATCACCCCACTGATTCAGTTATATGTGAGACGATACCAGATTCATCAGCTGGGGGTTCCATTGACGCTTCAGTTAAAAGCCCCGGACTTAGGAAATGCTGGCTTCTTCTATTTGTCATGCCAGGCTGCTGGCACCATTCACTGGGCAAAGGGAATGCGACATAATCCTAGTGGCGGTTATTTGTGGCAATGGGATCTGGCACCGTATTCCTTCGAGGTCAACCCCGGGCTTGGGTTCAAAGCAAACCGATGGGCAGCCACAATCAGCTACAGAGCCTATCATGTACGACAAATTGACCCCGTGATCTTTTTTCCTGCTATGTTTTCGCCTCCGCAATTTGAAGAAACCCCGACCGGTTTTGAAACCCACAACCCCTTCAAGCTCTGGTTCACGGTGAGCCGGGATCTGGACAATGGCTGGTGGAGGAAGGAGCATTGGCCGAAATGGAGAGGGAAGTAAGATGTTGAGAGGCGAGACTGGAGAATTTCTTTGATTCCGGTCTCGCCTCCCGCTTCTCAACGTCCCGCAGCGAAGCGGTCTCACCTCACACCTCTTTCCGCAGCCTCGCTACCGGCACGCCGAGTTGCTCGCGGTATTTTGCCACGGTGCGGCGGGCAATGTTGTAGCCCTTGTCCTTGAGCAGCTCTGCAATCCGGTCGTCAGAAAGGGGACGGCGCTTGCTTTCGCCGCCGATGATGTCTTCCAGGGCCTTTTTCACTTCCCGGTTCGACACCATGCCGTCTTCGGTTTCGATGCCTTCGGTGAAGAAAAACTTGAGCGGGTAAATGCCAAAATCTGTCTGGACAAACTTGCTGTTGGCCACGCGGCTCACAGTGGAAATATCCATTTTGATCTCCTCGGCAATGTCTTTGAGGATCATCGGCCTGAGCATTTTTTCGTCGCCACCGGCCAGAAAAAACTCCTCCTGCTTGTCGGCAATGGCCTGCATGGTGTTGAGCAGGGTGTATTGCCGCTGTTGAATGGCATCGATGAACCACTGGGCAGCCTCAATGCGCTGCTTTACGAAGTCGAGGGTTTCCTTGACGTTGGTGGTTTTGTTGCGCTTCTCGATGCCTTTGTACTCTTTGTACATGTTGAGGTAGCTCTTCGACACCTTCAACTCGGGGGCATTGCGGCTGTTGAGGCGAATGTGAATGCGCTGATTTTCTGTGCTCAGCAGAAAGTCGGGAATGATGTATTCGTGCTTGATAACTGTCTGGGAATCACCAGGCTTCGGGTTGAGGCGAATGATGATGGCATAGACATTCTTGAGCGTATCTTCCGTCACGCCGAGGCGGGAGCAGAGCTTGGAGAAGTGCTTCTTGGTGAACTCCTCGAAGTATTTGTCGATGATCTTGATGGCGAGGTCCACGTCGGGAGTTCTTTCGCGGCGGCGGAGCTGCAGGAGCAGGCATTCTTGCAGGGTGCGGGCACCAACGCCGGGCGGATCAAAGCGCTGGATGATGCCCAGAATTCCTTCCACCTCTTCCACGGTTGTGTTGAGGTTTTGGCGAAAGGCCATGTAGTTCACAATGGCCCTGACCGGGTCCATGGCGCCCCTGCCGCGCAGGTAGCCGTCTTCGTCGATGTTGCCGATGATGTGCGACCCGATGAGGTGCTCCCGCTCCGTGAGGCTAAGCAGGGAAAGCTGCTCTTCGAGCTGGTCGTAGAGCGACTTCATCTGGATGATGGGCGTCTCGTATTCGTCGTCATCATCGCCGCCGCCGGTGGGGAGCTGGGTGCGGTAGTCGTAGCCATCGTTGGCGATCATGTCCTCGATGTTCAGGTCGCTGGAGGTTACCTCATAGGCCTTTTCCAGTTCAGAATCCTTTTTGTCGAGGTCGTCATATTCCCCTTTTTCCTCCTCACCGTAGGTCATTTGCAGGTCTTCCAGAGCGGGATTTTTCTCCAGTTCCTCTTTGATTCGTTGTTCGAGCGTTGACGTAGGGACTTGCAGCAGTTTGATGAATTGAATCTGCTGGGGGGATATTTTCTGTAGGAGCTTGAGCTGCTGGTTTTGTTGGAGCATAAAAGCCAGGGATTAGCGAATCAGGACAACTGCGCCGTCAGTGAAGACTGGCCTGCCCGGCTGGCGCGTGCCGGAGCGACCGTTGCATCTTCATCCTCGAAAACCATGGTCCCTGGTTTTTCCCGGATGATCTTGTTTCACACATTACCCCTAACAGGAGCAAAGCAGAAGATCAGAGCAGGAGGGTATACAAATCAAAGAAAAAAAATAGCTAATTCCTCTAAAAAAACCATCGCTTATCGTCAAAAAACCTGGAAGGCACCCTGGCTGGAATATATTTTAGCTGATAATCAGGAAGTTAATTGAATGAAAAATCCCTAGCAAAAATCGTGTCAAATATGAAACTATCTCCCTGGTGAAAGAATTTTCTAGCTCGTTTCCTCCTCGTCGCCTTCCCCAAACAAGGAACCGATTTCCGGGTTTCGCTCGAAATTCATCTGCAGGGAAATGAAAGTCTCCGTCCTCCTCACATACGGAATTTTCTGAATCCGCTCCAGCAGCAGGTCTCGCAGGCCGTCGGTGTCGGGGCAAAGCACCTTCAAAAAAACGGCATAATTGCCTGTGGTGTAGTGGCATTCCACGATGTCGGTGATACTTTCCACCTCCGTTAGCACTTCCTCAAACTTCCCGATCTTGTCGAGGTAAATGCCGATGAAAGCCGTGATGCCGTAGCCAAGCTTTTTGTAATTCAGCTTTAGACGCGACCCCTCGATTATCCCCAGCCTTTCGAGCTTCTGAATGCGAAGGTGAACGGTAGCCCCCGACACGCCGCAAAGCCGCGCAATTTCCAGGTATGGGGTGCGTGCGTCTTTGAGCAAAACCTTGAGGATCTGTTTGTCTAATTGATCGAGTTGAGGACTAGGCATGGAATAAAGACTGGAAAATCAACAAAAAAAGGAACAAACCGATGGCCCTTCCCGGCGAGCGCTCTGCCCGCCAATCGGGCCAGTTTCAGGGGTTAAGCACGTTTTCCGAGCAAATCGATCAGCCCGGCTGCATCCTGGGGTTGCATGCGCCCCGCCAGCAGCAAGCGCAGCTCCCGCCGCTGAAGCGCTCCTTCATACAGTTTTTGCTCCTGCTCTGTTTCGGGCAGCACAGGTGCCACCGGGATAGGCCTGCCCGATTGGTCCACCGCCACAAAGGTGTAATAGGCTGTGTTGCTCTCCTTGCGTTCGCCGGTTAGCATGTTTTCAAATGCCACATCTATCCTGATTTCGAGCGAAGAGGTAAAGCACCGGGTCACCTTCGCCTCCAAAATCACCACCGAACCCAGGGGAATAGAGGCCCTGAACTCTACAAAGTCGACTGAAACCGTTACGACCGTTCTGCGGGTGGCCCGCTGGGCCGCAATGGCGGATATAATGTCCATCCAGTGCAGCAACTTACCCCCCATGAGGTTGCCCAGGGTATTGGTGTCGTTGGGCAGCACCATCTCTGTCATCAAAGTATAGGTATCGGCAGCAGGAATTCCTTTCATGCGTTCATTTCTCTTTGCTTGCAAAGAACGCAAAAACGATGATCCTCTCCTTGCAAACGGCGTCTGCGGGAGAAGAATCATGGGCCTTGGGACCCAATCGGGAAAAAAACTTACCGGGCCTTCAGCCAGCGGGGCGCTCAGGCCATCTCTGTTCCGACTTCAACGGCCACATCCAGGGGCGTTCCGTCGGGGCGGTGCATGGTTTCGACCCGAAACCAGAGATCTGTGGCTCCATCTCCGGGATTGCCCATCATGATATTGCCTCCCAGAAACTCAAAGCAGCGGACCAACTGCCCGTGGCGCGGATGGCCAGGTTGATTGATTTCCAGGATCCAGAGCGGCCCGATAGAGTTGGCGGAAAGGCTAAAGCCCTCGCGTTTGGCCACCAGCACGCCGTGAATGCGTTCGTGGCCCAGCTCTTTCGAGCGCTTGCCTTTGAGCGGATCCAGCTCAGAACTGGTTTCAGTCACGACCACAGTATCAGGGTTAGATTCGCCACCAGTGCCGGAAGTGGAGCCGCTGGTTGTCGTTGGGGTGGAGGAAGGGGAAGTTTCTTCAGGAAATTCCATGGCAAGGGGGTAGGTAAAAATGAGGAAAAGAATTTCGCAATTGTTGTACATTTTCGGAAATTTATTGGACTGTTCCATTTCTCATTACCCCCTTTGAGCAGGAATTTTTTTTGGGTCGTTTGTTGGCTTCTGACGAATGCCGGTGGATTGCTGCATGGGCAGGAAAACCCACTGGTGTGGACCATTCCCTCTGCCGGGTACCAGTTGGAAGGGCGTGGGCTAAGTCCGCAGATCCGGCAGTTTCTTCAAATGCCGGAAGGCTGGATGTTGATGGCCAACACCACAGGCGTGCTCTCCTTCGATGGCAGGGTGTGGCAGGTGATTGATGGCACAGAAGGCAGCCGATTCCGGCTTGCCAACAGCCCCCACGGAAAAGTGTTTGCCTTCGACGAGACCCGATTTTGCCACCTGGAACCCACCCTCCTGGGGCGCCCGTCGCTTGTGCCCCACCCCCTGCCCGCTCATACACCTTTTCTCCTTCGTGATGCCTTCCAGATCCTTGCCACCCGCTGGGGCGTTCACCTGATTTCCGACAAAGAGTTCCTCACCTACCGCCCGGATTCTGACAGCTTTTTCGTAACCCAAAGCCCGGGAACCATATTTCACGCTTGCCCTGGCCCCGACGGCAACAGCGTGTGGCTGATTCTGCGCGAGGGCGTTTTTTCCATAGACGCCACAGGCGGCCGCTGGATCTCTCAAACCTCCCTCGCCAGCCTCGAAGAAATCCGCGAAGCCATCATTTCGCCCGAAACCAGCCCCGAACGCTACCAGCTCACCCTCGTTTCGCTGGAACAAGGCATCTGGCAATTGACCCCTTCCGGCCTGCGGCGGATCTATCCCGGCGAGCCAGCCGCCAGCCCCGACCTGCTCTGGCATGCTACCCGCCTCCACGACGGCAGTCTGGCAGTAGCAACCCAGCAGTCGGGCCTCCTGATCCTCAGCCCTGATTTGACCCGAATTTCCACCCTCTCAGCCTCGGTGGGCCTGCCCGAAGGCACCCTCCATCAGGTGTTTGAAGACCGCGAGCAGGGTCTGTGGGTGGCAGGGGAATCATCCATTGCCCGCTTTCCCTTTCCCCTTCCCCTCCGGATCTGGGGAGAAAATGCCGGACTCGGGGGCGTAGTCACAGCCATTTTGCCAAAAAAAGAACGGTTTCTTGTCGGCACTTTTCGTGGATTATTTGAAAAAATGCCAGGCACAACACCTGAAACCCCGACCTGGCTGCCACTTTTTGCCGAAGAAGTTTATCAGGTGTGGGCCCTGGCCGAAAGCCCGGATGGGATCTGGATCGCGGCTTCGTCGGGCTTGTTTCTCCTGCAGGGAAACCGCCTCCAAAGGATCAGCGAGGAAGTTACCATGGCAGTTGCCGCCTCACGCTTTGACCCCGGCCTCGTGGTGGCAGGCCTCTACGACGGAGCGGGCACCGTGCGAAAGGGTGCAAATGGCTGGAAATGGGAAGGCAGGCTCCCAGACTGGACAGAAAGAACCCAGTCGCTGATGGAAACCGAACCCGGCACCTGGTGGATGACCTATAAACGGCTGGCGAGGATCACGGCAGTAGGGAGTGCCAACCCCGTTACCGTCGTGTTCGACACCCTGCAGGGCTGGAGCGAGTCCATGAGAACCATGCAATTGCTCGAATGGGAGGGCCAGCCTGCCGTTGGCTCAGACCTCGGCTTGTATGTAGTGGAACAGGATCGCCTGATTCCGATGGCACCCTGGAACGAGGCCCTGCCGCAACGTTTTCCTATGACAAAGTTGGTAAATGAGGTTGCTAACGGCGGTTTTTGGGTATATAATGGCCGGTTTGTGGGCATGATGACCCGGCAAAATCCCGAAAGCTACAGGTGGAACAACCGGGCCATTTCCTCCTTGCGGGCGGATGTGTGGGCCCTGCAGCCCGACAGCGAGGGGGTTCTGTGGCTGGGCACCAACGATGGCTTGCTCCGCTACGACCCGGCACAGGACCGGGGCAGCCAGGTGCCGTTTCGTGCCTATCTGCGGGAAGTCCGCCTCGAAGGAGACTCCATCCTGACTGTTAGCTACCAGGACCATGAACTGCCCAGCTTCCCGCATGGCGGCAGCGACTTGCTGTTTGACTATAGCGCCATTGGGTTCACCTTTCCGCAGCTGGCGGAATTCCAGTTCATGCTGGAAGGCTACGACGACAGCTGGTCGGAGTGGACGCGCAGCCCCGAGCGGGAAAAATACACCTTGCTCAAGGAAGGACCATACCGGTTTCGCGTGCGGGCGAGGGATCTGTTTGGAAAGGTGAGCGAAGAAGCTTTCTTTTCTTTTGTGGTGTTGCCGCCCTGGTATCGCACCTGGTGGGCTGCGCTGCTCTACCTGGCAGTGCTGGCAGCCCTGGTTTTTGTGATTGTGCAGGCGCGCACCCGCGTGGCAAGAAAAAAGCTCGAAGCCAAGGAGCGGGAGCTGGACCTGGAACGCAAAACAACAGAACGCCTCCGGGCCATTGACCAGTTGAAAGATCAATTTTTGGCGAATACCTCTCACGAGCTCCGCACCCCGCTCACAGGCATCATCGGGTTGGCGGAGTCCATGAGCCTGCACAGCCAGGACCCTGTCGCAGCTTCGCAATTGAACCTCATCGTTTCCTCGGGCAAGCGCCTTCATCACCTCGTCAACGATATTCTCGATTTTTCCAAGCTCAAGCACCACGAAATAGACCTTCAGAAAAAACCGGTTGACCTCCGGGGAATGGCAGAGGTGGTGTGTCAGCTCTATCAGCCCCTTCTGGAGGGGAAATCCCTGCGTCTGATCAATCTTCTGCCGCAGGACCTGCCTTTGGTTGAGGCAGATGAAGACCGCATTTCCCAGGTGATCCACAACCTGGTGGGCAATGCCATTAAATTTACCGACAGCGGCCAGATCACCCTGGAAGGAAGCTGGGATGCCCGCCAGGTAACCCTCACCGTTCGCGATACCGGGATTGGCATTTCGCCTGAGCATCAGGAGCGCATTTTCCAGGCATTTGAGCAGGTAGACGGCAGTATCCAGCGGCAGTATGCAGGAACCGGGCTGGGCCTGGCCATTTCGCAGCAGTTGCTCTCCCTGCATGGCGGCACCCTGTCGGTGGAGTCTGAACTCGGAACAGGGTCTGCCTTTTCGTTTTCCCTGCCCCGCAGCACTGCAGTCCTTTCAGCCCCGCCCGCGATTGGCAACTCCCTGCGAAAAAAGCGCAGCTACCCCGAGCCGGTGCTTCCCTCCCCTGTGCTGGAGCTGGCTCCCGGCCCCGCAGAAGGCAGCAGCCGCTTCCGCATCCTCATCGTGGATGATGAGCCCATCAACCAGGCGGTGATGCGCGCCCATCTCAACGACCCCAGGTTTGAACTTGTCACCGCCTCGCGAGGCTCCCAGGCCCTTCAGATCATCGACGAAGACCCCGACATCGACCTCGTGGTGCTGGATGTGATGATGCCCGGCATGTCGGGCTTTGAAGTGTGCCGGATCATTCGCAAGCGCTTTCTGCCATCAGAACTGCCCGTGATCATCGTAACGGCCAAAGACCAGGTGGAAGACCTCGTTCAGGCTTTTTCCTTTGGGGCGAACGACTACCTGGCCAAGCCCTTTTCCAGGGCCGAGTTTGTGGCCAGGGTTAATACCCAGCTCCAGCTCCGCCACATTCACGAGGCCACCAGCCAGTTTGTGCCAGACGAATTTCTGCGAGCTCTTGGTCACCAGGCCATTACTGATACCAAATATGGCGATCAGGTTGCCCGGAACGGCACCGTGCTGTTTGCCGACATCCGCAATTACACCAGCATTGCCGAGCAGCTCAGCCCGGAGGAAACCTTCCTGTTTCTCAACGCCTACTACTCGCGGATGGGCCCTGTGATCCGGGAGCATGGAGGCTTTATCAACCAGTTTATCGGCGACGGGCTGATGGCCCTGTTCCTTGGTTCAGGGGAAGACGCCTTTCGCGCCGGGCTGGGCATGCAGCAGGCCCTGGCCCTGTACAATGTGGAGCGGCAAAAAAAGGGATTTACCCCTCTTCAGATCGGCATTGGCATCCACACCGGGCGGCTGATGATGGGCATCATTGGCGACGGCCGGCGCATGGATACCGGCCTTGTGGCCGACACCGTGAATGCCGCTGCCCGCCTCGAAAGCCTGACCAAAATCCTCGGTGCCCCGATGCTGCTGAGCAACGTGAGCATGAAGGAAGTCAGCAACTCCGGGCAATATACAATCAGGCGGCTGGGCAAAGTGCTTGTCAAAGGAAAGGAACAGGCAATCGAGCTGATTGAAGCCCTGGACGCATATCCGGGGGAGGTGCTTCAGCGGCGGAAAGCCTCGGTGGCAAAACTGGAGGCGGCCTGCGACCATTATCAGCGCAGAGAATTTGACCTGGCCCTGGCTTTGTTTAATGAGTTGGTGGAAGCAGATCCGGAAGACAGGCCCGTGCGGTTTCTGAGGGAAGAGGCCCTGGCCATTTCGCAGCGTAGCCTGCCCCCAGACTGGCCCGGATGTTGGGAGATCAAAATGAAGTAAAGGCAGGATGTGGAATATGAAGGGAATTGAGTTGGGGAAAAGCCCCGCCACCTTTGTAAGTTTGTGATCATCCTAGAATTGGCTCATGAAACAGTATCACGATCTTCTTCAGCATGTGATGGACAGCGGGGTTGACCGCAGCGACCGCACCGGAACCGGCACCCGCAGTGTGTTTGGGTATCAGATGCGCTTTGACCTGTCAGAGGGATTTCCGCTTGTGACGACAAAGAAAGTGCACATGAAGTCGGTGATCCACGAGTTGCTCTGGTTCCTGCGGGGCGACTCCAACATTGCCTACCTGAAGGAGCACGGCGTCACGATCTGGGATGAGTGGGCAGACGAACAAGGCGAACTCGGTCCGGTCTATGGCGTGCAATGGCGCTCCTGGCCCACAGCCGATGGCCGCCACATCGACCAGATCCGGGTGCTGCTGGAGGGCCTGAAGAAAAATCCGGATTCGCGCCGCCACATCGTATCGGCATGGAATGTGGCCGAAGTTGCCAACATGGCCCTGCCCCCCTGCCATGCCTTGTTTCAGTTTTATGTGGCGCACGGAAAGCTGTCCTGTCAGCTCTACCAGCGCAGCGCCGACCTCTTCCTGGGCGTTCCTTTCAACATTGCCTCCTACGCCCTGCTCACCCTGATGGTCGCTCAGGTATGCGGCCTGAAGCCAGGTGATTTCGTGCTCACTTTCGGCGATGTTCACATTTACCACAACCATTTCGATCAGGTAGCCCTGCAGTTGTCGCGGGAACCAAGGCCTTTGCCGCAGGTGCGCCTCCGCCCCGACGTTCAGGATTTGTTTGCCTTCAGTTTCGACGACATCGAAGTGATTGGCTACCAGCCGCACCCTGCTATTAAGGCGCCCATCGCTGTGTAACGCCGTCCGCCCCCCTCGTTCTTCGGATGTATCGACATTTCCAGCCGGTGGGCCTCTCCGGCAGGGATGTGCGGCTTTTTCCACCTACTTTTCACCTTCATTTTCCGATTCGTTTCCTACCCTTTTTCATGAGAGACATCCTCCGAAAAGTCCGAAAACTGGAAATCAAGATCCGCAAGGTGGTTGACAGCACCTTCGCGGGAGAATACCAGTCGGCTTTTAAGGGACAGGGGCTCGAATTTGACGAAGTGAGGCCCTACCAGTATGGCGACGACATCCGCCTGATCGACTGGAACGTGACGGCCAAAACGGGCGAGCTGTTTGTAAAACTGTTCAGGGAGGAGCGCGAGCAAACGCTCTTTGTGCTGTTTGACGTGAGCGGATCGGGAGATTTTGGCCCTTCGGAGGAAAACAAGCGCCTCATCGGGATGGAAATTGCCTCGATTCTGGCCTTTTCTTCGCTGAAGAACAACGATAAATTTGGGCTGGCCACCTTCTCGGATCGCATTGAGCGCTATTACAAGGCCAACAAGGGCCGGAAACACATTCTCAAGATCGTATCTGGCGTTCTGAGTCACGCCAACCGGAGCGAACGGACCAACATCCAGATGGCCCTTGATTTTGCGAGCCACACCCTCAAGCGGCGCAGCATCCTGATTTTGATTTCCGACTTTCTGGACGATGGCTACGAAACCCTGCTGTCGCAACTAGCCCGCAGCCACGAGGTGATTCTCATTCGTCTGTTTCACCCCAACGAGGTGTTTTCCATGGGGGCGGGAACCATTCCTGTGCTGGACATTGAAACCCAGCACCAGCGCTGGCTACAGGCTGGCAACAGCAAGTACCGGAAGCAACTGAAGGCCAGTTTCTCTGAAATTGAGGCCAGGCTTCGCAGTTTTTCCCGCCGCCACCGAATTGACTTTGTCTCCATCAACACCCGGGAAGATTATGTGCCCGCCCTGGAGGCTTTTTTCAGAGCCCGCATTCGCCAACGCGCCAACAGCAGATACCCGTCATGATTCGAAGGAAAGTTTGGCTTTGCTTAATGTTCTGGCTGGCGGGCGGGCTCCTGCAAGGCCAGGCTGTGCGTGCCAGCCTGGAGCTTCATGCTGACAGTTTCCGGCTGGGGAGCCACGTGGAGGCGACTCTCAGCATCTGGCACCCCGCCCAGGTGGTGGTTGAGTTTCCTTCTGCCCGCGATTTTCAACCTTTTGAGCTGGTCTCTTCGCGCCCGCAACCTACCCAAACCTCAGACAGCCAATCGTTTGACGTAGTGGTGTACACCCTCCGCAGCTTTTCGCTGGCTCCCCGGCAGGCCCTGAGCCTTCCCTATTCCTGGTATAGCCGACAGGACACCGGCAGTGGCCGTGTTCGCAGCGACAGCCTGATGCTGTTGCGTAACATTACAGTGCTGGCAGACAGCCTCCAGTATCGGAGCAGCAACGTGTTGCTTCCCTTGCAGGATCCTCCAAACTACCTACGTGCCATGCTGGTGACACTGGGCCTGGGCCTGGTTGTGCTACTGCTGGTGGTGGTTCTTCGGCGGCCTTTGCGCAAATACTGGCAGCTTCGAAACCTCGGCAGGGGGTTGGATCGCGCTCAGCGGGGGCTCGAACGGCTTGCGCAGGAGAACAACCAGGAAATCCAGCTGGACAGCCTCAACACCTTGTGGCGAGCGTATGTGGATCCGAAAGCCGAGCATCAGCTTGGTGCAATGACCACTACCGAGCTTCGCGAAGGGGTGAGGCGGCTGCGCCACCTCGATATATCCGAGCAGCAGGTGCTGGTGCAAGCCTCGACTATGAGAGACAGGGTGATGTTTGCCGGAGAAGCGGTTGCCCGGCAGGAGGTGAGCGCCCTGGTGAATGGGCTGAAGCAGGTGCTTGACAAAACCTACGCTCACCGAAAGGCCGCGATTCAGGAGGGGAGATAGAGCGCACGGAAGCGGCTCAGCTGGGCGTCGGTGCCCATAACAAAGAGCCGGTCTTCGGCGGTGATGTGGTCTTCGATGTGAGGATTGAGCTCAACAGGGCGGTTGCCCCGCTTAAACCCGAGCACGAGCACCCCGCTCTGGGAACGGATTTCGAGCTCGCGGAGCGTTTTGCCGAGCAATTTTGGCGCGTTGGCGCAGATGATATCTTCGAGGTGCAGGTGTGAATTGCCTTCCCCTGAAACAAGGTCCACAAATTCCATCAAAGCGGGTCGGGTGAGCAAATTGGCCATTTTCCTGCCCCCGATGAGGTTGGGAACAATCACCTCGTTGGCACCTGCGCGCTTGAGCTTGTTGATAGAAGATTCGAGGGTGGCCCTTGCAATGATGTTGAGCCGGGGGTTCAGGCCACGGGCCGTGAGGGTGATGTACACATTTTCAGCATCTGTTGACAGCGAGGAAACGAGGCCTTTGGCATGCATGATGTTGGCGCGAAGAAGGACCTCTTCCTGGGTGGCATCGCCCTGCACCACGAGCACATCGTGCTGCTGGCGGAAGTCTTCAATCACCGATTCATCTGTTTCTACCACCACAAAAGGCTGGCGCTGGCGGAGCAATTCCAGGGCAGCTTCCCGGCCGTTCCGGCCTAATCCGCAAATGATGATGTGGTTTTCCAGCTTGGTCACGCGTTTGTTCACTTTGTAGCGGTCCAGCACTTTTTTCATTTCCCCCTCCACCATGAAAGTAGTGAGGTTGGTAATGACATACACAAAGGTTCCTGTGCTGAAAATGATCAGGAGAATCGAGAAAATTTTACCCGCCACGCTCAGTTCGCCAAGGGTGCCGAAGCCCACCGTGCTCATGGTGATGGTGGTCATGTAGACCGCATCCACGAGCGAATATCCTTCGATCATTCGATATCCTTCCACCCCGACAAAGGAGATCAGGAACAGGAGGAGCAGCGGGAAAATCAGCCGGCGAAAAAGCCCTTGCGCATGCATGGAAAAAAATCTCGCTTAAAGGTACAATTGCAATCTCAATTTTATTGCCGATTCAAAAAAACGACCTATATTTGTAGCCTCAAAGGGGAATTAGCTCAGTTGGCTAGAGCGCTTGACTGGCAGTCAAGAGGTCAGCGGTTCGACTCCGCTATTCTCCACAAGCAAAATCGCCGCATTCGCGGCGGTTTTTTTTTGCTCTTTTTGGTCTCGTGTGCTCTGTTGCGCAGCCCGGATTTCAGATTACCTGGCCACAATTTCATAGTTGCCATACAAACTCACAGCCGCCGACATTCTGCGGGTGAGGGAGTTATGAAGGTCAATATTTTTGACAACCCGGCTATACAGGTCATCCATCACCTCACTCAAAGCCTGGTACTTCCGCTGGTACTGATCAAACTGGACCTGGGCATTGTCTTCGTCCACTTTGTCCTGCATCAGGTCGCTCACCCAGTCATTGAAGGTGGTAACTTCCTCTTCAAACAGAGCAAGCTCCCTTGCAAACCGGGACGAAAGGCTGTCGCGTTCCACCATCATGTTGCGGTATTGGCTGCGCAAATTGCCCAGGTCGCCAGCTGTGCTGAGGTAGGGATCCAGTTCTTTGAGGTGCTGGTCATATTGCTCAGTGAGGAGCAAATTGGCCTTGGTGGTGGTAACTGTGCTGCTGAGACGGGTCCATTCCGGCTCAAAACGCTTCACCTCGTTGAGCAGGGTGATATCGGTGGAGCCGCAGCCCGACACGAAGGCCAGGCCGAGGAGCAGGAAGATCGCGGAAAATGCCTTTTTCATCAGATAGAGGTGTGTCGGGGTCGCTGCAAGTTAAGAGGAAAAGAGGGAACGGGAAAGCACCGAAATGTGCGAAGGCCGGGAAGCACGGAGCGCCATGCGGGAATTCGCCTATCTTTGTCGGGAGTCCGGTTGCTGATAGCTGCAAAACCGGATCTGACAGAAGGAGTTTCAAGGTACCTTCCCCATCACCATACCGAAGCAGAACGCTTCACCGCCATCATTGCGCGGCCCTCTCCCCAGTAATTGTCAATCTTCATCCAACCATATGAAACAGCTTTCCGCTTTCTTCCTCGCGCTGACCGCCTTCGCCTGCTTTGCGCTGATGCCAGCAACCCTGGCCGGGCAGGTTACCGCACAAATTCCGGACGATCTGAATCCCGGAGTCGTCACCGTGGACCCTACCATGCTGAACCTTGACTCAGTAAGAATGGCTATTGGCTATCCGCAGGAAGCACGTGATCTGGGGATTCAGGGAGATGTGATTGTCCGGGTCAGGTTCGATGAACAGGGCCGTTATGAGAGGGATACGCTGATACAAGGCGTTCACCCCATCCTGGACGATGCAATCAGGGCAAAGGTCAGATTCATCCGTTGCACTCCTCTCATTGTTGACGGGAAACCTGCTCCATTTTACGTCAATATTCCCTTCAAATTCAAGCTTCTGGATAACTACAAACCCCGCAAGAAACGGCGACGGGAACGGTAAGCCATTTCCCGCGGACGATACACAAATGACCACCGCATTTACCTAAGCAGGCTCCGGGGCAGTGTGGTCATGGTTCGGCGACGGGCCTGGAGGCCCTGCTCACCATGACAGGGGGAGGCGTCGCCTGCTTCGCGTCATCCTGAGCAGGCCTGTAGGCCGTCGCCGAAGGTGGGCGCCGGGTTTGTCATGGTTCGGCGACGGGCCAGATGGCCCTGCTCACCATGACCCCGCGTCTTCGCCTCCAGTCTCGCTTCTCACAGCGAAGCGGTCTCTTTTCTCACACCTGCGAATTCACCTTCCTCACCACCCATTCCACGCCCAGGAGGGCCAGCAGCAACACCAGCGGCCAGATCATCTGCCGGAAAGGCATCCGGGCAGGCTTGGTGTCGCGGCGGGCAATGAGGGTTTCCTGTGCAAGCAGCTCTGCTGCCAGTTGGTCGAGTTCGGATGCGTGGTAAAACTTCCCGCCGCTTTGCAGGGCAATCTGCCGCAACAAGGCCCCGTCGGCACGGGTGCTGATGTGCTCCACCCCCGACCGGCCGACGGAAAATTCGCCCCGGTCTTCCCCTACCCGCACATTATTTTTTCGCCCTTCCGCACGATACCGGTAGCTTCCTTCCGGCAGGCTGCCCAGGTCCAGGAAGTATTGCCCTTCGTTGGTTTCGGTGAGGAAATACTGGTTTTCCCTGCCCTGCGGATCGACAAGGGTCAATTCCATGTCCACGCCCGGAATTGAATTGTAGCTGTCGTCGTAGGCCTGCCCGCGGAATGTGACGTTGTCGCGGCCCGGAAACACTTTTTTGGTGGGCTCCACCCGGAATCGGCGCTGGTCGTCATTGGCCATGAGCCATTTCACCAGATTGAAGATCCAGCCGTCGAAGGCTTCGAAATCCTCATTTTCCAGGTAAGCATGGCCTCGCATCCGCCAGATATTTTCGCCAAGGAAGACCATGTTTTTCCTGCCAAGGGACTGCTGCAGGGCAAACACAGGATAATCGAGGGGGATGTTGCGGATTTTGGCAGTAGCAAATACCTCTGCATTGGGCTTGGGCTGCCAGGCTGCCTGCGGGCGGTAGAGCGGCGGGGCGCTGTTGGCCCAGGAAATCCAGCGGTCGTCGAAGGTATAGGTCGAATGCTGGCGGTATTGCTGGGAAAAATTGGCGATGATCTCCTCGCTGCGCTGCCCGGGGTTTTGCGGGGCGAGTGCCAGGTATTTGAACAAAGGCTGCATGGCCCGCAGGTCGGCACCGGCTCCAATGAAGGCCATCACCGGGATGTTTTCCTTTTCCACCTGCTCCAGAATGGCATTCACCGTGGCCTGGTCGGCGCTGCTGCCAGGGAAGTTGTGCAGAATAATGAGGTCGGCGTCGGCTAAGGGAAGGCTGGTTTCTTCTTCATAAAAAACGCCGGGGGCACGCAGCACGGAAGGGAAGAGCTGATAGCCTTCCTCCCGCTCAAACACCTGCCGCAGGGCTCCGATGTCGGGGTGGGCAGCTCCGGCAAACAGGGCCACCTTTACGCGGGTTTCAAGCACGTTCACAAAAAAACGCTGGCTGTTGTTGCGGTAGGTAACTTCTCCATCGAGGCGGGTCACCGTGAGGTCAAATGCCTGCAGGCCCACCGTTTCGGGCTTCACAAGGAAGTCCACCTCGGCCTGGGGCTTGTTGCTGCCCAGCCGAAGGGGCTTCGTGTCCAGTACTTTGCCCTGCGACGACAGGCTCACCTGCAGATCGGCGGCGTCGTAGCCCTCCACCTGGATGCGGGCTTTCACGGGCATGTCGTTGTTGAGGTAGGCAATTTCATTGAACAACACCTCCCGGATCCTGACGTCGCGCTGGGGGGTGGTGTCGCCGAGGAGAACCGTGTACACCGGCACGCCCAGCCCATCGAGCTGATAGACAGGGTTGGAGCCTGCCGTCACGATGCCGTCGCTTACCAGTACAACGGCGCCGAGATTCTGGTTTTGGTAGAGATTTGCCGCCTCTTTGAGTGCACCGCTGAGGTTGGTGGCTTCTTCCAGGAAACGGAGCGAGTCGCCGGAAAGCCCCGTGGCCATACCGGCACCAAAGCGGTAGCCATCCACCTGCAATTCTTCCGAGCTCACCCGGCTGAGGAAAGCATCGAGCAGGTCGGGATATTGGGTTCTGACGAAGACCGAATCCCGCTGAATGACAAGGCTTTCGGAGTCATCCTGCAGCACTGCCAGGATTGGCGGATAAATGAGAGTTTTGGAGGAGCGCAGCAGCGGCTGGAGGAGCAGCCACGCCGCCAGACAAATGGACAGAAAACGCAGGCCGGTGAGGGTCCAGCGAATAGGTCGGCTCAGGGTGTCGCGGGTGCGGCGGTACATCCACCAGGCGGCGAAGGCCGCGAGGGGAAGAATCAACAGGAGCCACCAGGCGGACTCAATCAGGGTTACAGTCATGCGACAAAATACGTCAGGCGTTTATCCACCGTTGGCGGCGGCGATCAAATCACAACTTTGGCCCTCGGGGAAGGTTTCCCTCCGGCACCGGCAGCAGGTTTCTCTTCTCAGGCCATCACCATGCCACCATCTACATTGAGCACCTGGCCGGTAATGTAGGTGGACATATCGGAGCCGAGGAAAACACAGAGGTCTGCGACTTCTTCCGCTTTTCCGGGGCGCTTGAGGGGGATATTGGTGAGCCAGGCTTCGAGTTCTTTTTCCGGGATGGCGTCGGTCATTTCCGTGGCGATGAAGCCGGGGGCAATGGCGTTGGCGCGAATGCCACGGGAACCGACTTCGCGGGCGAGGGATTTGGTGAACCCGATCATCCCGGCCTTGGAGGCGGCGTAGTTGGCCTGACCGGCATTTCCCTGCACACCCACAACCGAAGAGATGTTGATCACCGAGCCGCTCCTTTGCTTGAGCATGGCTTTGAGGGCCGCTTTGGTTGTGAAAAACACGCTGTTGAGGTTGGTCTGGATCACAGAGTTCCACTGCTCTTCGCTCATGCGGAGGAGGAGGTTATCGCCCGTGATCCCGGCATTGTTGACGATGATGTCGATGCGGCCATGAATGGCGAGGATATCATCGACAACTGCCTGCACGGCGGCCATGTCGGCGGCATCGGCCTGGTAGCCTTTGGCCTGAACGCCATAGGCCTGGAGAGCGGCCTCCACCTCGGTGGCGAGGTTGCCGGAGGAGCGGTAGGTAAAGGCGACGTGGGCGCCCTGGCTGGCATATTTTTCGGCGATGGCTCTGCCGATGCCTCTGGTTGCCCCTGTAACGAGGGCCACTTTTCCTTCGAGAAGTTTCATAACAGGTGAGGGTAGCTGATAAGATCCGGGTTTCCGGCGCGCAAGATAGCGTTTTCGGTGAAAGGGAGGAAACCATGGGCTTTCTGAGGATGGAGGTTCTCCCTACAGATTTCCGCAGAGAACAGCTGTTTTTATTTTTGGTCTTTATCTTTGGTGAATGCGACAGGCCGAAGGTCTCACCACAGATTTTCGCAGATTACCTCACAGATTTTCACAGAGAAAAGCGGTTATTATTCCTTGTCTTTATCTGTGAAAATCTGTGGTGAATTCTTCTGGCCGGTGTGCCCTAGGGTGGTGGAGTCCGGCCCTATTGCGACTCGGTTCGGCTCAGGGCTTCGGCCAGGGCCCGCACAATGTGATAGGGCGCCTTCCACGGACCGGCCTTATCCTCCTTGAAATTGAGCTTGCCATCGCGGTCGAGGCAAGCTGGCAAAAGTGTCAAAGATCGTTATTTTGAGCTAGTGGAATCATGCAGGGGAAGATAGTAATCCCCCCCCTGGTACGGACCCTCCTCGTCACAAGAAACAACAGCCGCAATGAAATCGTTTTTCATCCTTACTGCTCTTCTCTTTGCCCTTTTTCTATGTTATGGACAGCCGGGCCGCAGCTTTGAAAAGCGCGATTCCATCATCTATGTATTCCCGGAGATGGTCGAAAAGCTATTATTCAAAGAACTTATGGATGGGAGGAGCCATAATCAAGGGGGAAGTGAATTTATATACATAAGAATAAACCATAGGGGGAAAGATACTGTTGATGTAGGTTTAAATTACCAGCGTATTAATCAGGAACTGGACTCTTCGAGTTGCTGCTATTACTATGTATACAATACAAATCGGTTTGCCATCATTGGTTCAGATTTTATACCCGTTATGTTTTGGGATGATTTCGTTTGGAGCACTACCAAGCCAGATGAGCTTGGAACCCTTGGTACCCGCGAACAAATAGTTAGGAAGTGTTTTTGTCCGAACGATTTTATATATAGCGTCATTTTTACATCAAGAGAAGTTATTGAAGCAAGTAACAGTTTTGAGCGAAATGCCCAACATACCGAACCCTAATTGATGAAAATCGAACTAAAAAGCGTCGAAAGCGACAAACGGATTGACACCAGGCCAAATGGCTCAAGGTCCTGATTCGCGAGATGTCGGGCGTTCTCACCACAGATTTCCGCAGATTATCCCACAGATTTTCACAGAGAAAAGCGGTTTTTGTTCCTTGTCTTTATCTGTGAAAATCTGTGTTCATCTGTGGTGAATTCTTCAGGCCGGTGTGCTCACCACAGATTTTCGCAGATTATCCCACAGATTTTCACAGAGAAAAGCGGTTTTTATTCCTTGTCTTGATCTGTGTGCATCTGTGGTGAATGCGCCAGGCTGGTGTCCTCCAAGATGGTGGAGTCCGGCCCTATTCCGACTCGGTTCGGCTCAGGGCTTCGGCCAGGGCCCGCACAATGTGGTAGGGCGCCTTCCACGGACCAGCCTTATCCTCCTTGAAATTGGGCTTGCCATCGCGGTCGAGGCACCAGTGGTATTCGCCATTCCCGCTGTCTCTGTGATGCCGGTAAGTGAAATCCCACACCTCCAGCGCAGCCCGCCGGAAACGTTCTTCCTTTGACACCTGCCAGGCATTGAGCCAACCTACCATGGCCTCAAACTGCGGCCACCAGTCCTTGTCGGTGTTGGTAAACCCGATCGGACTGCCTTCATTCACAAGGCCGCCATCAGGATCCTGCCCCTCGAGGGTGGCCCAGGCAATGCCTTTTGCCACTTCGCTGCAGCGCTCAAATAAAGCCTGGTCCTTCAGTACTTCGGCGGCTTCGCACAGCAGCCAGGAGGCTTCAATGTCGTGGCCGTAGGAAATTTCCTCGGAGCGCGGTTCCCAGTTTCGCGAAAAAAAGAGGGTGAGATGGTGGGTTTCCGGATCGAGGAATTTGGTTAAAAACAGCTCCACAAGCTCAGCGAGGCGCTCTTTGAGCAATGCGTTGGGAGCCACCCGGTAGAGATTGGTATAGGCCTCCATGATGTGGAGGTGGGTGTTCATGGTTTTGGCCTCGTTGCGGTCTTTGTTGGAGAGGCGCAGGTCGCTCAGCAGCCGCCAGTCGCGGCTGAAGGCTTCCAGATAGCCACCGTGCTCCGTGTCACGGCTGTGGGTGTCAATCAGCTCAAAAAGCTCCGTGGCCCAGTTCAGCACATTGCGGTCGAAGGTGAGCCGGTAGCATTCGGCTAATGAATAAATCCCGAACGCCTGGGCATACACCTGCTTTTTGTCGGCTACCACCCTTCCCTGCGCTTCGAGCATCCAGAACAGGCCGCCGTAGTCCTTGTCGCGGAAATGTTTCTGCAGGTAAACGTAGGCTCTGTCGGCAAGGGCCTGGTAGGACGACCTCCCGTAGGTGCGGCTCATCGTTGCATAGGCCCACAGCAGCCGGGTGTTGAGAATTACCCCTTTGTCGGCCTGGGGGTGGAGGCGGTTCCTGGCATCGATCCGGCCATAAAACCCGCCGTGCTCATAGTCCACCATGTTTCGCTCCCACCAGCCAAGCAAGGCATGAAGCTCGGAAGCCCAGGTGGCCCGCACCTGAGCAGGCACGGGCACGAGAGGCAATTGGTTCATCGGTCCCATTTTTTCTGTTTGTGCTTGGGTAAAAAAACGGGATTCATCGTCCGGGTAGTTCCATGGCCTCCATGATCGCAAGGTTGCTGTCGATCAGGGCGATGCGTGTTTGCACGGAAGCAGCTGACCGCAGCCCGTCTTCCGGGGTATGGAGGGCGTAGTCGGTTAATTGGTCGAGGGTGGTGGTGGCAACGTGCATCCGGGTGTCGGAGGAGCCATAGTAAATGAACACCTGCCCCTCGTCATTGAGGATCCAGCCGTTGGAAAACACCACATTTGACACATCACCTACTCTTTCTTCGCCTTCCGGAGCCAGAAAATGCCCGGCAGGAGCATGGGTGAGGCGCCAGGGCTCGTGCAGGTCAGTGAGGAACACATAGAGCACATAGCGAAGCCCGGCAGCCGTGTTCCGCACGCCATGGGCGAGGTGCAGCCAACCCTGGCTGGTCTTGATGGGCGCAGGGCCCTGGCCATTTTTCACCTCCTTGATGGTGTGATAAATCCGGGCGTCGATGACCCGCTCTTCGCGGATTTCGGCCTTTGTAATGTCTTTGCAGGTGCCAAAGCCAATGCCTCCCCCGGCACCCACGCCGATGAAGCCATCCTGCGGGCGGGTATAGAAAGCGTATTCGCCATTGACCCACTCGGGGTGGAGCACCACATTTCGCTGCTGGGCCGAAGGCGATTTCAGGTCGGGGAGTCGCTCCCAGGTCAGGAAGTCGCGGGTGCGGGCAATGCCCGCCTGGGCCTCTGCCGCCGAAGTATCGCCCGCCGGGGCAGATTCGTCCTTCCGCTCGGTGCAAAACACCCCGTAAATCCAGCCGTCGGCATGGAGCGTGAGCCGCATGTCGTACACGTTGGTGTCGGGGCGATCGGTTTCGGGCATCACAACGGGCCGGTCCCAGAAACGCCACTGGTCGATGCCGTTGGGGCTCTCCGCCATGGCGAAGAAGGATTTTCTGTCCACCCCTTCCGCACGAACCACCATCAGGTAGCGGCCCTGCCAGTAAATCGCCCCGGAGTTGAAAGCCGCATTCATTCCCTGCCTTTCCATGAGGTGGGGGTTGGTGGCTTCATTGAGGTCGTATCGCCAGAAAACAGGGCTGTGGGCTGCCGTGAGGACAGGGTGCTGATAGCGGGTAAAAATTCCGTTTCCGCCTTCCTGCGACGGATTGGGCCGGTTGATGAGGGCCTCGTGTTGTTCGAAGAGCAGGTGAATTCGTCGTTGATATGAAGCGGTCATACAGGTGAGTGGGAAAAATATCCAGAGAAGATGAGCTTACTTTCGGGCGGGATCCACCTCGGGCGGGTAATCGCGCAGGCGGTCATACCACTGGCTTTTGAGCCACAGCGTGGTGGCCACGATCACAGCGACGGAGATGCCGAGAGAGGTCCAGTCTTTGATCACCAGAAAAATCCCGGTGGCAGTGAGGGCCGTTTGCCAGACGATCCCAACGGCGACGTTGAGCATGTCGCGCCCGGCGTCGCGGTTGGCCTCCAGCTGCGGGTAGCGGTCGAGCAAGCCCCGGCACACAGGCTTCCAGAAGCCCCAGGGGCGCACCTTGAGGTAGAACTGCTCCAGCACAGCGCGCTCGTCGGGGGCTGTCCGCAGGCTCACGACAACGCAGGTGAGCAGGGAACCAGCCAGAATGTAGAGAAACGCATTGAGCGGATTCATGGCATCCACCCACAGCAGGGCATCCTGGACGGGGCCCGCCCCGGCCTGGAGAGACATCAGCTCGCCGTAGGGAAGAATGAAGAGCAGGGCAATGAAAATTCCGCTGAGCATTCCCCAAAAATATCCCTGGCTGTTGAATCGCCACCAGTACCATTTGAGCAAATTCGACGCAGTATATCCTCCATACAGCGCCGACACGATCCACTGCACAAGGTCGTTGAGCGACTCGGCCAAAAACCCAAAGGCTGTTCCCACCACAACCACCACCACCGAACCGAGGTAGCTCATGGACACATACTTTTTGTCGGTGGCGTTGGGGTTAATGTATCGTTTGTAGAGGTCGTTGACGAGGTAGGCCGGGGCAGAATTGACCGTGGCAGCATAGGTGGACATAAACGCCGCGAGCAGCCCGGCGATGAGCAGGCCCAGCAGGCCGTGGGGCAGAAACTCGCGCATGGCGAAAGGGAGAATGAGCTCAAAATCAGCGCCTTCACCCATGACATTCAGTTCGTCAACAAAAAACGCCAGAGCCAGAACCGTGAGCCCGGCGATGAGCATGTAGCGGGGAATGAGCAGCACCACATTCACGAAACCGCTCATTTTGGCGGCTTCCACGGGCGATTTGGCCGACAACACCCGCTGCATGTCGTAGTTGGGATTGGGACCGGCACCGGCCTGGAGATAGCCTTTGAACAGAACCATCATGAAGAAAATGCCGAAGAGTTCGTAGCCGTCTTCGGCGATGCGCTTGTTGGCCGCGGCAAGCTGGTCGCCCCAGTCGATGTCAAGGGCCCAGCCGAAGAACAGGTTCCCCCAGCCATCGGGCACCACGGCAGCCAGCATATCAGGCGACACCTCCGCCATGGCGATGATCCCCACCGCGATGCAGGCGATTGTCATGACAACAAACTGCAGCACCTCGGTAAACACAACCGAAAACATGCCTCCTTTCACCACATACAGCGTTGTGAGGGCCGTGATGGCCAGGCCGTAGAAGTTGGCGTTCCAGTAAGGATCACTGTGGAGCTCCCAGGGCAGGAAGCTGGCGGCAAATTTTCCGATGCCGATGAAGCCGTAAGCGAGAAAACCGATCACGTTCAGCAGGGCAAAAATCACGACCATGATGTGAGCCCCTTCCGAGCCCGGCCCTTTTCCGAAGCGAAACTGAATCCATTCAGCCCCTGTCATCACCCCGGATCGCCGGAGCCAGATGCTCATGTAAATCATCATGAAAATCTGGTTGAACACCGGCCACAGCCAGGGAATCCAGACACTTTTCACCCCATACACAAAAAGCAGGCCCACCATCCACATCGTGCCGCTGATGTCAAACATCCCCGAGGCATTCGACAACCCCAGCATGTACCAGGGAATCGTTTTACCACCCAGAAAATAAGACTCCAGGTTTTTGGATGCTTTATGTGAAATCCAGAACCCAATCCACACCGTGACAGCGAGGTAGAGTACAAGGATGACGATGTCCAGATAGTTTAACTCCATGTTGCAGAGGTGAAAGGGTTGACAGTGAGGGCAGTGTTACAGCGGGGAGCGGGCCTGGGGGTTTGTGTTGGTCGCTGTGCTTGCCGAAGTGTGGGTTGGAGGTAAGGGAATATTGACTACCTGAAGAGCGGCTCTGTGCCCGGAGGGGGACAGAGATTGGCAATTGCTCAAACTTAAAGGAAGAAATGTTCTCCGATGCCCTGTGCTCTCTGTGGGTAAAATAAGCATTGGCGCAGCTTGATGATGCAGAGTCAGAAGTCAGAAATCAGAAAAGACCGGCTTCGCCTCAAGTCCCCGGGGGACCACAAAATTGGAAGAGCTTCCTGCTATTTAACCTGCCGCTCCACTTTTGCCAGGGTCGCAGAGAGGATTTCCAGATTTTTTATTTAAACACAAACCTTTCTATCTTGTGTCAAATCACATTCAAACCGGCACCTGACATGAAAGCCTGTGTATTGTCCCTTGCCCTTTTTTGCCTGAGCCTCACCCCGATCATGGCCCAGAAATTCCAATTCCAGCCCGGCTGGCGGTTCACAGCTGGGTATGCCTTGCAGGAGCAGGACAGGAGGTTATTTGGATTGGAAGGTACTAGTCTTGGCGAAAGAACGATTGAAAGGGAGGAGCAAACCTTTTCATACGATATGAGCATTGCTTTATATCGTAGTCTATTAACAAGGGAGGATTTTTTACTAGACTTTGGGTTGGGTTACCGCCATGAATTCAACACATTCAGTAGATCATATAGTTTAGCGTTTCTCAACGAGAAGAGTGTGAACTGGACTTATCTCCCGGGTGTTGTTGCCAAAAGATATCAAGTTCATCAAATATATTTACCTGTCACTTTACAAATCCGCCTATTGCCATTAGGTCAGAATGGGTTATTTTTTGCAACAAGCTCGGTAGAAGGAAGTATTCATTTTGCCAAATCTATTCGAAATACATACAATTCATACAAGGGAAAATTTATTGCGGGACCATACTCACTAGAAGTTAACCCTGGTTTAGGTATAAAAGTTGGTAAATGGTCTGGTATTGTTAGTTACAGAGTCTTCCACTTTAGGCAAATAGATAACGCATTATTTGCTCCTTCCATTTATTTTCCGCCATGGCTATTCGAAGAAACTCCCACCGGCTTTGAAAATTACAACCCTTTCAAGCTCTGGTTCACGGTAAGCCGGGATCTGGAGGATGGCTGGTGGCGAAAGGAGCATAGGCCGAAGTGGAGAGGGAAGTAGGGTTGTCATGGTTCGGCTGTGTCATGGTTCGGCGACGGGCCTGGAGGCCCTGCTCAGCATGACAGCCGCCGCTCTTCCGTTCCCTGAGCCCTTCGAAGGGCCGGAAGAGAGGCGAGAGGGCCCAAGACCCGTCCAGCACTCCCCGACCCAAGCCCGGGCTTGGACGGGCTCAGCCACCGGGCGTGGGAGGCGTCGCCTGCATCGCGTCATCCTGAGCAGGCCTTTAGGCCGTCGCCGAAGGATGCGCGACCTGCCGCTGGCTTCGCCTTTCGGGAGACGCGATGAATCGCGTCTCTACTGTCATGGTAGTCCCACAGCGCAGCGGTCTCCCTTCTCACCGATACAAATCCGGCAAATCCTCCACCATCAGCACCCTTTTCCGGAACTCCACGAAATTTTCGGCGCTTGGGTGCCCGGGATAGGGAGCGAAATGGTGGTCGGGGCGGTCATTTCGCCAGACGAGCAGCCAGGAAGCTTTGGCGGCAACGGAGTCGCGGGTGATGTTGTCAATCAGGTGATCGGTCCAGAAGTTGGGTTCGGGAATGGCTTCGGAGCCGGTTTCGGTGAGGGCGAATGGCTTGCCTTGGTCGGCTGCGATTTCCCCCACCATCCGGAGGCGTTCTGTGAGCTTTTTGGGGTTGCCACCGGGCCGGAAATCGGCGTAGTCGTCGAGGCCGAGGATGTCAACAAACTCCGCCCCAGGGTAGTCAACCAGGTAATCGTTGCGGGAATTGACGACGTCGGGCGAATAGGCGTAGAGCAGGTTGTGAACCCCGAGTGTGTCGCGGAGGTAGGTCACGGTGAATTGCCAGAGCTGGACATATTCCTCTGCTTTCCTGTGGCCGCGGCCCCACCAGAACCAGCCGCCGGAATGCTCGTGCCAGGGCCTGAAGACGACCGGGATATGAGTTTGGGAAAAAGGGCCGGTTTTGAGGCTTTGCATGAATTCGCCTACCAGCCTGAGTTCTTCCTTGAGCTTGTCGTGGCGGGGTCCGCCGGGCAGGATCTCGGCCACCGCCGGACGGTTGTCCCAGGAGGAGCCCCCTGTCACGGGATTATCGGCGTGCCAGGAGATGGTGATGATGCCGCCCATCTGGTAGCCTTTGCGGATCCAGCGGCGCATATCGTCGAAATCGACTGTGTCGATGTTGAACGACTGGAGGCCCAGTTTGCTGATTTCCCAGCCAAACACAGCGGGGTAAGCCCCGGAAACCATGTGCACATCGGAGCGTTTGTTGCCGCCGGTCCAGCCTACGCCGTAGGCCAGGGCGTCCTGGTGGCCAAACATAATGCCCTGACCCTGGCGGGCGAGCAGGTTGCGATACAGGGCCTGAACGGCAGGCTCGGCTTGCGGATCCACGAGGCGCATGGGAGGATGTTGGGCAAACAAGGGGCTAAAGCAAGTGAGAAAACATGCTACCAGCCACAGGCGGTAAGAAAATGGATGCATGAGGGCAGAAATGTAGGGGAAATGTGGGGAGATAGCGTTGGAATTCTGTCCTGTTGGGGAGGGGGGACGAGAAGTGTCTACCATTCAAAAATAGCCTGTTATTACCCCTCCCTGGCAGGACATAACGGGCTTCCTAAGTTTGGCCTTTTTTCCCGACCTTAGGCGGTTTCCTTTCATCTCGGGAACCTGTCATGAACCAGCCTGATCATTTCCTCCATCTGTGGCAGCAGGGCAAGCACGAAGAAAGTCTGCATGGCCTTAGCCAGTGGCTGGATCGCCGGGCCGCTGCCGACCCGCGCCGGCAGCCCGAAGCGGAAGCCTGCCGCCAATGGATTCGCCGCTGGGAAGCCGCTCAGCCAGCGCCTTCTCCCCTCCTGCTCATTGAAATTGCTGACTGGATGCAGCAACTTCTGGCGCCACACTCCTCTGCAGCCAGGCCTGCACCTAAACCCTCCGTTTGGGAAAGGCTCAGGGGGATGATGGAGAAATTTTCCAACCTGCAAATGCCATGGACCCCAAGCCAGGATTTGCCAGCTTCCGCGCCTCCGGCCTCTATGCCTGCGCCCATGCCAGCTCCAAGGCCTGCCCCAAGTCTTGAGCCTCATTCCGGAGCCAGCCCCGAAGAAATGGCCATGGAATCTGCGCCACCTCCACCTCCGCCGCCACCTCCACCACCACCTCCTCAGGCGTCTGTTCAACCGGCTTCGGGCAGTTCGCTGAGCCCCGCACCTTCAATTGACGATGCCGATTGGGTGCAAATCGCAGTGTTTGCCCCGGAGCTGGTGCAGGCAGGCGCTCGCTTTTTGCTTACAGCATTTGCCCACTTATTTGAACAGACAGAAGAAGTGGAGCGATTGGCCCAAACAGCAGACCCCGAAACCGTGCGCCAGGGGGGAAACACCCTCGGCGCTGCCATCGCCCGCGGGCAGGCGCTGCAATGCCAGCTGCAAATCGAGACATGGGAGGTGGACCTTCCTGTGCAAAGCATGGTTTGGCTGGGGCGGCCCAATTCCCTCGAGTTTGTGGTAACAGTGCCCGCAGAGGCGCATGGCGCGGCCTTCGGACGGCTGTTGGTGTCGGGGCCCGGCGGGCCGCTGGGGCGTGTGGCCTTCCAGCTTCAGGTTGGGGGCGATTCAGACAAAACCCGGCATGTTGAAACAAGGGCCCTCGCCTTTCGCAACACCTATCTCGCCTTTGCCCCGAAGGATGCCCCGCTGATTCAGGCACTTCATGGCGAGTTTACTAAAGCCGGATGGAACTGGGAGCCCCAACAGCCGGGCCCGGCCACCCTGGAGCCAGATTGGGAAGAAGAAGCCTTTCCGTTGATCCAGCGGAGCGAATTGTTTGTGCTGTTTTGGTCTGATGCTGCTGGCGCAACCGACCGGGTGGAGGCAGAATGGCAGGTGGCCCTTGGCGCGCGGCTGGCAGACACCGACGGCTTGCCGGATATCCTGGCCGTTCAACTGGAACCACAAGCGCCGGAACCTCCGGACGAACTGGCATTTTTGCTCTTTTTGCGCCAGTTTCAGGCAATCATGCCTCCTTTGCCTCCAGTGGTGAGTTTTGATGAAGATGACCTCACCCTCAAACGGCGCTGCGACGTCGCTGTGGCCAATGGCGATGAACTGGTCTTCGACATTTTGCTGTTCAAGGCAAAAGACGAAGAGAAAAATGAGGTGCTGGCCTTGCAAAATGCGTGGAATACCCTTCGCAGAAGTGAGCGGCTGCAGCGCATTTCTGCGGAGCAGGCACGCACCAGCCGGGTGCAGATCAATTCGTCGATCTTAGCCCTCGTTGGTCGATATTTCTAGGTGGTTTGTCCCTTTTTGTTCTAACTCATCAACTTTCAGGCTAGCTTAGGGGTTAGTGTTTTACCATTTTTTTACCTACAACTCACCAAGACAAGCAAATTGGCTATGAATGTTTGCAAAATAATCCGGCTGGGCAGCCTCCTGGCCCTTAGCCTCATGGTCAGCCTCTCACTCTGGGCGCAGCCCAAAGGAGGCGGCGGAGGCGGAGGCACGAGCAACCCGGACTCGATCCCCCCATACAGCTCCATCGTTGACAACAAGGCCACCACACAAGAAGGCCTCATCACGATCCACAAAGCCAAAGGGAAATATTACTTCGAACTTGGCTCCGACCTGCTGGAGAAGGAACTGCTGGTTGTGAGCGTGATGTCAGGCACGGTGGATGGCCTCACCTTTGGTGGCGCAGGCATGAGGACCCGCCCTCAGCAGGTAATTCGCTGGCAAAAGCTGGACAATAACATCCTTCTTCGATCGGTCTCCTACCAGAATGTGGCCACGATGGAAGAACCGATTTACCAGTCGCTTCGCAACAACAATTTCGAGCCGGTGATCATGATGTTTCCGATCAAGGCATTCAATGCCGACAGCAGCGGCTACCTGATCGAAGTTACCGACCTGTTCACCACCGATGTGCCGATGATCGGGGCGCTGGACGAAGACCTCAGGAAGCAGTTTTCGGTAAAAGGCCTTGACAAAAGCCGCTCCTTTGTGGTAAACACCCAGGCATTTCCTGAAAACATCAACGTGAAACATGTACTCACCTACAACGCCGATGAGCTTCCTTCCAACGAGCCGGTTGGGACGCTTTCGGTAGAAATGACCCAATCCATTATTCTCCTGCCAGAAAACCCGATGATGCCCCGCATTGCAGACGACCGCGTGGGATACTTCACCATTCAGCAATATGACTACGGCGACGGCGTCGAGGACCAGAAAGCTGCCCAGGTTCGGTACATCACCCGCTGGCGGCTGGAGCCCAAAGATCCCGCAGCTTATGCCCGGGGCGAGCTCGTGGAACCCGTGAAGCCCATTGTATATTACATCGACCCCGCCACCCCCGAAGAGTGGAGGCCTTTTCTAAAACAAGGCGTGGAAGACTGGCAGGTAGCATTTGAGGCCGCCGGGTTTAAAAATGCCATCATCGCCAAAGACCCGCCCAGCAAGGAGGAAGACCCCGACTGGAGCCCGGAGGACGTTCGCTACTCTGTGATTCGCTACATCACCACCCCGATCCAGAACGCCCAGGGGCCGCATGTTCACGATCCGAGAACAGGCGAAATCCTGGAGTCCGACATTCTCTGGTACCACAACGTGATGAACCTGCTGCGTAACTGGTTCTTTGTGCAAACTGCTGCAGTAAATCCAGACGCCCGCGGCGTGAAGTTCAAGACCGAGCTGATGGGTGAGCTCATCCGCTTTGTGGCTGCCCACGAAGTTGGTCACACCCTCGGCCTTCCCCACAACATGGGCGCCAGCTCCTCCTATCCTGTTGATTCTCTGAGGAATGCAGCCTTTACCCAACGCATGAACATCTCCCCCAGCATCATGGACTACGCCCGCTTCAACTATGTGGCCCAGCCCGAAGATGCAGGCGTGAACCTCATGCCCGGCATCGGGATTTATGACAAATGGTCGATCGAATGGGGCTATAAACTCATCCCTTCCGCCCAAACCCCTGAGGCAGAGAAAGCTACCCTTCACCAGTGGGTCCGTTCACACGAGTCGAATCCCTATTACCGCTTCGGCCGCCAGCGCGGCAACCCGCTCGACCCCTCTTCCCAAACAGAAGACATCGGCGACGACGCCGTGAAAGCAAGCAACCTGGGGATCCTGAACCTGCAGCGCATCATGAACAACCTGCTGGAGTGGACCACCGAGCCAGGCGAAGATTACGACGAGCTTGAAGAGC
Source organism: Bacteroidia bacterium (assembly GCA_041741415.1). GTDB lineage: Bacteria > Bacteroidota > Bacteroidia > J057 > J057 > JANQTF01. The sequence continues at coordinate 78,798 of JBGSKC010000054.1, forward strand.
TGTATGGCCAGGTGGTGGGCCAATGGAACCGCTACATGGGCCACGTCCGGGCCAACGTTGGCGGGGTTTATGAAAACTACAAAACAGCCGATCAGTCGGGCATGGTGTACACCTATGTGCCCAAGGCCCGCCAGCGGGAAGCTGTTTCTTTTCTCAACCAGCAATTGTTTACCACTCCCACCTGGCTCATCCGGGAGGACCTGCTGCGCCGCTTTGAGTCGGATGGCATGGTGGAACGCCTGCGCCAGGTGCAGCAGGGCACGTTGAACAGCCTGCTGGACCCGGGGAGGTTGATCCGCCTGATTGAAGCCGAGGCCATGATGGGCAGCAGCACCTACAGCGTGGTGGATTTGTTTAACGACCTTCGCGCCGGGATTTGGGGCGAATTGTCCAGCGGAGAATCCATCGACACCTACCGCCGCACCCTGCAGCGGGCCCATATCAGCAGGCTGCATTTTCTGCTCACCGAAAATACCCCGGCACTGCCTGCCGAAGCCCGCGCCTTCATGGGATCCTCCAACGTGGATGTGAACCAGTCGGATATCCGGGCCCTGGCCCGTGCCGAACTGGGAAAACTGCAATCCAACCTGGAAAAAGCCCTCAAAAAAGCACCCGATTCCATGACCCAATACCACATCGAAGACCTTCTTGCCCGGATTGAGATGATTCTGGATGAAGATTGAGGTATGAATCAGATAGCTTGATTTGCAAGAGCCGGGGCATATGCTTCGGCTCTTGCTGTTCGGCGGTCTTCGCACTCTCCCCTCCCATCCACGCTGCAAATACCCTATTCCCCGATGGCAGAAAAGCCGTTACCGGCCAACGTGAAGGCCAGATAGTACAAAGCCAGATTATGATTCAGGGTCTTGATCAGGCGCTGAAGTTGGTGTTGTTCTCGCGCAGCAACAACTGAACCGCTGCTTCGAGGTCGTCCGTCATGTAGTGCTGGCCGGGCAGACAGGTGCTGGTGAAGTTGATTTTTCCTGTACGGATGGAAAGCACCTTAACCTCCTGTTCACAATGGCGCTGACACCGTTTCCATCTGCTGCCAGGGAAGTTGTTTCAAGGCTTGTTCTCTGCACAAAGCTCGCCAGCATTGAAAAGAAAATCACCAGCAGAAAAGCTATTTTGCCTTACCTTTCTACACGCAAAGAACTTTGGATTCTCATTTGTTCAATTAGTCGTTCAACGCATGTCTGCCAGAGAGAATGGAATTTGGTTTCTGGAAGAGGTCAACCTCAAAGAGTATTTCTGCCCAATTAAAGGAGCCGAAGCGACCTACAACAAGCAGCCAAAGCGCAATTACAAAAAAGGCGAGTTCATCTATTTTCACAATGACCAATCTGACATGGTCTATTTCATCCATGAGGGTGCTGTCAAAATTGCTAGCTATTCTCCCAGTGGCGATGAAATCATCAAGTCCGTGCTTCATGTAGGGGAGATTTTCGGCGAACTGGCGGTCTATTGGGAAGAAATCCGGACCGATTTTGCCCAGGCGATTGAAGATACGGAGCTATGCATTCTCCCCTGTGAGCAGGTTGCCGATCTGATGGTGGACATGACGATCTTTCGGGAGTTTATTCACAGGCTCATGGGCCAGCGGGTCATTTACACCCAACAAAGGCTCGAAAGCCTGTTGTTCAAAGACGCCAGAACCAGAATTGGGGAGTTTGTGCTGGAGCAAGCCAAAAAAACCGGCCGCAAAACCCTCGATGGCGCTTTCGTTTTGCGAAATTACCTCACCCACCAGGAAATCGCCAGCTTCACCGGTACCTCCCGCCAAACAGTTACCACCGTGCTCAATGAATTTCGCGAACAAGGCCTCATGGATTTCGACCGAAAGCGCATGACCATCCGCAAGCCCGAAGACCTCGCCACCAGCCTGAACCACAAACATTGAGGCTCCTTCCCATATCTTCCTTTCAGGAATCGCCATTCCCCCATGATTTTCGACGACGACATCACCCTGGAACATGATCGGGTTCGACTGGAGCCGCTTGCCGAGCCTCATCGCGAGCCGCTCTGGCTTCTGGCGCAGGAGCCGGGCCTCTGGGCGTTTGTGCCCAGTTCCGTACGCTCCCGTCCCGATTGGGACAGGTACATCGACCAGGCCATGGAGCTGCGACGTGAGCACCAGCGATACGCCTTCGCCGTCATCGACCGTGCCACCGGCCAGCCTGCTGGCTGCACCAGCTATGGCAATTTTTCCCTCTACGACCATCGCGTGGAAATTGGCTGGACCTGGCTCGGCCAGCCTTTTCGGGGTACAGGAATCAACAAAGCCGCCAAATTTCTCCTCCTCAGCTTCGCCTTCGAAAAAATGGACATGCGCCGGGTGGAGCTCAAAACCGACGTCCGGAACCACCGCTCAAGGGCTGCCATCAAGGGTATTGGTGCCAAGGAAGAAGGCGTGCTCAGAAGCCACATGTCGCTGGAAAATGGCCACCGGCGAGATACCGTTTACTACAGCATCCTCGACACCGAATGGCCCGAGGTGAGGCGCCAGCTTTTGCTCGACCTGCAAACAGGCACCATTTCCTGAGCTCAGCCCGCTTTCACATTCAGGAAGGGTTTCCTGAAGGGAAATTGTTACCTTCAGTGAACTCTACGCTTTTGAATATGCAGCACCTGCTATCCTGGCTGGCTTGCCTTTGTTGTGTCTCCGCCTCGTGGGCGCAAGCTCCCTCCGCCTGGACCGAGGCCGCCAGCGACCAGGTGTATGGCCTGGATGATTTTCTGGTGAATGGCAAGCCCTACACCACCCTTCACTCCGGCGCCAAAGGAGAACCCTTTTTGATTACCGCCGATTGGATGGAAGGAACAGTGTTTATCCATGAACATGCCTTCGCCAACTGCCAGCTCCGCTTTGACCTCGAAAAGCAGGTCCTGGTGTTGCTCCAAAATTACCCCGACGGGCGCTCCATCCCGGTGGAATTGTCGCCGCACCTCATCGATTCTTTCGACGTAGGCGGGCTGCACTTTCTGCGAGCCGACCATGCCGGGCTCACCGGGTTCCTGCCAGGCTTTGCCGAACCATTGTACAGGGGAAACTTCCAGGTCTATCGCACCTACAGCAAGCATTTTTTGGCAAATTACCAGGCCAGCACGCCACGAGGGTCCTTCAGCAAGGCAGAACTGCGGTATGCCCTTCACAATGCCGATGGCTCCTGGGCCTATTTTTCCTCTGTCAAGGCCCTGTTTCGCCAATTTCCACAGCATAAAAAGGCCATTCGGAAAGCGATCCGGGATGAGAATATCCCGCTGTCTGAGGCTCGGGCCGCCGATCTTTCACCTTTGTTAACCCTTTGCGATGCGCCTGTTTCTACGCCCTGATGGCTGGCTTTTTTTGCTGTTGCTCTGGCCGGCATGGAGCCTGGCCCAGGAACCTGCACGCATGGCAGAACCCGCATGGTCGGGGCGTACCTGGCAACAACTTGTTGCCACGGCCGAAGCCACTTATTCAATTCGCATCTTTTACCCCGACCTGCCAGCCAGCCAGGAGGCCGTGATTATTTCGGAGCGAGTTCCTCTCGCTGCCTTTGTCCAGGAATGGGCCAGTTCCCACGGGCTTTCCATGGCCGAAGACGCACAGGGCTGGATTTACCTCACCGAAGGCGAACCCATTTCCAGCCAGATTCCCCTTTCGATCTATGCCCAGGAAGAAATCAGTATCAGGCCCGATTCTCAGGAAACGGAAAGGGAGCCCTTTATCGACAGCAAAGGGGAGTTCATTCCGAAGGTGGTCACCGTTGGCACCGCCCGGGAAGGCCTCGGGAAGCGCAGCTTTCTGCTCACCGGGGTTGTTCGTGACGCCGGCTCGCGCGACCCTGTGCCCCGGGCGAGCCTCACGTTTCCAGACCTCGATCGCGGCGTTTTTACGGAAGACAACGGCACTTTTCGCATCACCCTGCCCAAAGGAACCCACCGCCTCGTGGTGCGGGATTTTGGTCACGACGAGCTGCGCCTGAGCGTGGAGGTGTTGTCGGGCGGGGACATTGAGCTCAGAATCAATGAACGGGAGATAGAGCTCGAAGAGGTAACGATCAGCTCGCAGCGCGACAACCCCATTCAAAACACCGCGATGGGTTTCGAGCGGATCAACCCCAGAGCAGTGCGGGAGGTGCCGCTTGTGCTTGGCGAGCGCGATATCCTGAAGGTGGCCACGCTGCTGCCTGGCGTTCAGTCGGTGGGCGAAGGTAGTGCTGGCTTCAATGTGCGCGGTGCCCCTGCCGACCAAAACCTGTTCTACCTGGAGCATATTCCTGTTTACAATACCTCCCACCTGTTTGGCTTTTTCAGTGCCTTCCATTCTGATGCCCTGGGGGGAATGTCGCTGTACAAAAGCAACATCCCGGCGGAGTACGGCGGCAGGCTGGCAGCCATTTTTGACATCGAAGCCCGCGAAGCCAGCAAGGACAAGCTGCAAATCGAAGGCGGCATCAGCCCGGTGACAGGCCGCCTGCTGATCGGAACCCCGATCCGAAAGGGGAAATCAAGCGCCATGGTGGGCCTTCGCTCGACCTACTCCAACTGGTTGCTGGGCGTGATCCCAAACCAGCAATTCAACCAGAGCAAGATTTATTTCGGCGACGCCAGCACCCTGTTGTCATTTGCCCTGAACGATAAAAACCAGCTCAAGCTGTTTGGCTACTTCAGCCTCGACGACACCCGTTTTGGCCGGAACACCTATTTCCGCAACCAGAACCTGGGGGCCTCGGCGAGCTGGCTTCATTTTTTCGACGACCGCAACGACATGGAGATCACCCTGGTGCACAGCAGGCTGGGGCTGGAGGTGGAAAATGATGAAATCGAAAGCGAGGCTTATGCCCGTCGCAATGCCCTGTTTCACAGCGAATTGAAGGCGGCAGCCACCCTTCGCCCCAGTGAAATGCACCGGATCCGGCTGGGCATCAACAGCATTTTGTACCAGAACGACCGCGGCGAATTTTTGCCTTTTGGCCAGCGCAGCCTCATTGTTCCGGTAGAACTTGGGAAAGAGCAGGGCCTGGAAACGGGTATTTTTGCCGAAGACGAACTGCGGATCACGGAGCGAATCGGGGTTCAGGCCGGGATTCGATACAATGTGTACAGTTTTCTGGGCCCCGATGAAGTGTACACCTACGAGCCCGGCAAGGCCCGGCTGGAAGAAAACCTCGTTGATACGCTTCGGTATGGGGCTTTTCAGCCCATCCGCACCAGCCAGGGCCTGGATCTGCGGCTGAGCATCCGCTATGCCCTCGGGCTGGCCTGGGCCGTCAAAGCTTCGGCGGCGAGGCTCCACCAGTACACCTTTTTGCTGAGCAACACCATTGCCCTGGCCCCCACGGATACCTGGAAGCTGAGCGATGCCAACATCGACCCGATGCGCGGCGATCAGGTGTCGGTGGGGTTGTTTGGCAACCTCGCGCAGGGCCGTTATCAGGTGTCGGCAGAGGCGTATTACAAAGACATTGAGAACCTTGTCGAATACCGCGACGGGGCCAACCTGCTGGTAAACGAAGTTCCGGAATGGGACGTGCTTCAGGGGCGGCTGCAGGCTGCCGGGCTGGAGCTTGTCGTGAAAAAAACGACAGGACGCCTGCAAGGCTGGGTGAATTACACCTACTCCCGGGCCATCGCCCGGGTGGATGGCGGCCAGCCCGACCTGCAGGTCAACTTTGGCCTGCCTTATCCTGCCAATTACGACAGGCCCCACGCCGCCAACCTCGTGCTGAATTACCGCTTCAACCGCAGGGTGAGCCTTTCTGCCAACGGCGTCTATGCCACCGGGAAGCCCATCACCTATCCCACTTCCATTTTTTTCCTCAACCAGGTGCGCCTCGTGAGCTTCACCACCCGCAACGAGTACCGTGTGCCCGACTACCTCCGCTTTGATGTGTCGGTGAACATTGAAGGAAACCTCAAAGCCAAAAAACTCGCCCATGGCAGCTGGGCCTTTTCCATTTACAACCTCACCGGGCGCGACAACGTGTACAACGTGTTCTTTTCCTCGGTGAGCGGTCGCCTTCAGGGCTACAAAGTTTCCATTTTTGCCGTTCCCATTTTCTCTGCCACCTACAACTTCAAGCTAGGAAATTATGAAAGCTAATTCCCTGCTCCTCAGGCTGGCCTGGCTGCTGCTGCTTCCTGCCTGCACCACGCCGTTTGTGCCGGTACTGGATGACTTCCACAACCTGGTTGTGGTGGATGGCATGGTGACAGACAGGCCGGGGCCCTATGTCGTGAAGCTGGCGCGGTCTGCGAGCCTTGACATTACCACCTACGAGCCCTATTCCGGTGCCGAGGTGTTTATCGAGGAAGAAGGAGGCGGGAGATATCTGCTCACCGAGGTAACGGCAGGCGCCTATCATACCGACTCTGCCGATTTCCGCGGGCAAATCGGGAAAAGTTACCGGGTTGACCTCCTGCTCAGCGATGGCCGCCACTATCAATCGCCATTTGAGGTGCTTCGTGCTAATCCCGGCATCGACACCGTGAAAACCGTGGCAGAAGAGCGATACTACGAAGAGCTGGGAATGACGATTCCGGGCTATCAGTTTTATGTAACCAGCAATACCAGCGCCGGTCAGGAGGCTTATTTCCTTTGGATGATGGAAGGAACCTACAAATACACCTCCGACTATCCGATCGATTTCGTCTGGACGGGCTTCCTTCGCGCCTTTCCTGAGCCATATTCGCTGTTTACCTGCTGGAGATCCTACAAAGTTGAGGAAGTGGCCACTGCCAACACCCAGGCGCTCACCGAGGCCAGGGTTGTGGACAAACCCCTGTTTTTCCTTCGCGGCGACAACAAATTTCTCTCCTACCGCTACCACCTCCGCACCCGGCAACTGGCAGTGAGCAAGAGTACTTATGAATTCTGGGAAGGCGTCCGGCAGCAAAGCGCCATTTCCACCTCGCTCTACAACGTGCAGCCCTACCTGATCCGGGGGAATGTGCGGAATGTGGACGACGAGCTGGAAGCGGTGCTGGGCTATTTCACCGTGGCGGGAGAGGCCCAGCATGAGTTGTATCTCGGTATTCCGACTGAATTTGAAGTTTCCTACAACACCTGCGGCCTTGATTACGACGGCTACCGCTGGATTTTTGGGGAGCCTGCTTCCGAATGGCCCATCTACATCACCCTGGGGCCCGAAGGCCGCGCCATTGCCGGCGATGGCTGCATGGATTGCCGCGAAATCGGAGGGGCTACCCGTCCGCCTGTCTGGTGGGTGGAATGAAGCTCCTCTTTTGTCTAACGGTCCACTCCTTTCTCTCCACGCCCATGCCGCATCTTTCGAGTTTTATTCGCTGGTTTCCCGTCTTTCTGCTCCTGTTGCCGGGTAGGGCAATGGCGCAGCAGCTTCCTGTGGAGCGGGTGTCCATCAGCACAGATCAGGAGGTCTATATTGCCGGCGACCTGCTCTGGATAACGGCCTGGTGCGGGCAGTCTTTCCCGACAGAGATTCCACTCAGCACCGTATTGTATGTCGAATTGCTCGACGGCCAGGGCCAGGCTGTGATGCAAGCCAAGCTCGCCCTGGAAGCGGGCCGCGCTCATGCCGGGCTTGATCTGCCCGACCTTTTGCCCACAGGGCATTATTTCCTCCGCGCCTATACCCAGTTTCAGCGAAATTTCCCCGCAGAAAGCTATGCCACCCGGCTCATTACCATTCTCAACCCCACACTGGAGTCGGTGCCCATGGCCGTTCTGCCAGAACCGCCACTCGCCGTCCGGTTTGAGCAAGGGCAGCCTCTGGCAAACACCCTCAACCGGTTGGTGGTGCGGGTTTCGGAGCCAGGTTGCCAGCCCCAAGACCTTCGGATCATCGACGCAGCGGGAAAAATGATGGCGGAGCCGAAGTTGGTTTCAGGTTCGCTGGCCTTGTTTGAAGTTGGGTTGGAAAATGCCGCCTATGCTGTGATTTGCACAACCGCCTCAGCCTCCCTTCGCCTGGATCTTCCTTCGACGGCTTTGGCTGGCTGCGGAGTTACAGTGGAGAGAGAAGCCTCGAAATTGATCGTTACTTTGAAACCGGGGAGCACTTCGCCGCAGGCCGATTGGCAGCTGCAGCTGCTCGGGCCAGACTTTCAGCCAGTTGCGACCCAGCCGGTCGGAACCAGCCTCCGGCTGGAAGTCCCCGCCAGCGACCTGCTGCCGGGCCTGCATCCGCTGCTTATCAGCAATGGAAAGGGAGAGATCCTGTATGCCGGGTCCTACCGATGGGCTCAGCCTGCTCCTGCAGCCACACTGGCCCTGGATGCAGGAGCAACACCACGCAGCCAATGGAAGGCCGAAGTGCGGCTGCCAGCTAATCTCTCGGGGGCGCTTACTGCGAGGAAATCTGTTCCCTGGCCTGTGCAACACACCGGAGATCTGCTCTGGGCCAACCCATGGATGGCTCCGCACCTGATGCTGGCAGACGGCACCATGCCCGGCACCGGGCTGGAACCCATCGCCGAAGTACTGTATTCGGCCTACCTTAGCGAGCAACCAGCCATGCTTGGAAAAGAAGCAAACATGACCTGGCCGCCAGAAAGCCGCGACCTGAGCGTGTCGGGTGTGGTGAGAACCGGCCAGACGAAAGAACCGGTGAAGAATGCCCTGGTGTTGCTGTCTGTTGTGGGCGAATATCCGCAAATCCATGCCCAGCGAACCGGGGAGGACGGCAGTTTCAGGCTGGCCTTGCGGGACCTCGAAGGCATCGAAACCTTGTATGCCGGGGTGCAGCCCATGGAAGGCAGGCAACTGGAATTGCTCGTTAACCGCGATTTTTCCGCTGAGCTTCCCCGCATTATCCCGCTTCCGCTCCGCTTTGACCCCCTTGTTCACCAACATTTTGAGGCACTCTGGATCGCGTTTCAGACCCGCCAGCGATGGGAAAAGCCTGCGACTACCCCTGCCTATTCGCCTCGCGAAATCAACCCCCTGCCCATTAACCTCGGCCAGCCTGATGTGGTGGTAAACGTAAACGATTTCATTAACCTGCCCACGATGGAGGAAGTGTTCCGAAACATCGTGCCCAAAGTGACGCTGACTGGAGAGCCCGGAAAGCGGCAACTTGCCGTTTACGAAGACCTCACGATGCGCAACACCGACAACCCGCTTGTGCTGCTCGACTATGCTGCGATTTTTGACATTGAGGCCTTGCTGGAGCTGCCCACTGCGCGGCTCGCGAGGGTGGAAGTGTATCAGGGCAGCTATGTGCTTGGCGACCAGCAGTTTGGCGGCGTGGTGTCCCTGTTTACAAACACCGACGATTTTGCACGTTACCCCCTGGCCAGGAACGGGAGCTTTGTGTCATTTGCCACCCGGCAAACTGTGAACAGTTTTGAACTCGTAACCAGCCCGCCTGCCCTTTATCAGCCGGATCTGCGAAGCGTGCTGGCCTGGTATCCGCAGTTAACGGGCCAGCAAATGATTGGTCCCTGGACCGGGCCCGACCCGGCTGGCACCTACGAGGTATTGCTTCAAGGCTGCGACCAGCAGGGTGCCTGCTGGACCTGGCGCGCCAGTGCAACCCAGCGGTGATCCGGGTGGCAGGCGGGCATTGCCCATGACGGCAGCCTTCCCTGAAAATGGTAGTTTTCAGAAAAATCAGGGAACATGATGCCAGTAAGAGTGCTGCAATTTGGAACCGGGGCCTTGCTTCGGGGGCTGGTGGACGCCGTGATGGAAGAGGCAGGCTGCGGGGTCGTGGCGGTGGGGTCAACAGGCTCGGGGCGTGACCAGTTGCTGGCCGGGCAGGGCGGCGGGTTTACCCTTTGTATTCAGGGCATGGAAGATGGCCAGCCAATCCGGCGGTTTCAGCAGATTCGTTCCATCGCAACCTCCCTCTCAGGCAGTAACCAATGGGAGCAGGTGCTTGCTTTAGGCCGGACCCCGTTCCCGGATATCATCGTCTCCAACACAACCGAAGTAGGCCTTCGCTATGAGCCCGACTCCGTATTCGCCCACCCGCCTGCCACTTTTCCTGCCAAGCTCTGTGCCCTGCTCTTCGAGCGTTTTCAGCACCTGCCGCAGCACCCCTTCGTGATTCTTCCCACCGAACTGCTCGAAGACAACGGCCCCCTGCTCAGAGACCTCGTGCTGCGCCATGCCAGCGATCACCAGCTCGGAGAAGCGTTTGAAAGCTGGGTGAGCCGGCAAAATGTCTTTTGCTCCACCCTCGTCGATCGCATCGTGACAGGTCTGCCCGATCCGGCCACCCACGAGACGATTACCCGGGAGCTTGGCTATCCCGATCAGCTGCTGACAGTAACGGAGCCCTATTTGTTGTGGGCCATTGAGGGGAACAGCGAATTGCTCAGCCGCCTGCCGTTTGCCAGCAGTGAGGAACCCGTGATCCTGTGTTCAGACATCCGGCCATACCGCGAGCGGAAACTCCGGCTGCTCAACGGCACCCATACCATGATGGTGCCTGTGGGGATGCTGGCCGGAATGGAAACGGTGGGTGAATGCATGGAGGATGCTTTGCTGGGCGCTTTTGTGCAGGAGCTCATGAAAAAGGAAATCGTGCCCAGCCTTCCGGCAGACATTCCCGGCACAGCCGAATTCGCCGGGCAGGTGCTCGACCGTTTTCGGAATCCCTTCCTTCGTCATCAGCTCAGGGACATTTCCCTGCAACAAACCACCAAGATGAAGGCCCGCAACCTGCCGAGCATGTTTCGGTTAGCTGATCTTCACGGAGAACAGCCGCGGCTCATGTGCCTGGGCCTGGCTGCCATGCTGCACCTCACCCGTCAACCTGCCAGGCTCGCGGCAGATGAGCATGCCGAAAAATGGAAAATGCTGTGGCAGGGCGAAGGCAGCGGGGAGCAGCAAGTGAAGATGGCCTTGCAGGATCATCGCCTCTGGGGGCAGGACCTGACCAGGGAAACGGACCTGGCGGAAGCTGTGCAGCATTGGTACAAAAAAATAGAAGAAAATGGAATCCGGGCGGCGATTCAGGCTGCGATGGCATAACCCCGGGGCAAGACTTCCGTAGAACAACCAACTTTTCAAACAATTTTACAAAACGTTTGAAAAATTAACAACTCCTCCATTATCTTTGGGCATGAATTCCGGAACCGCCAAGCAGGACAAGCGAAATGCAATTTTGCAGGCAGCTTCGGCATGTTTTGGCAAATATGGCTACGCCAAGACCACCCTCGACGACATCGGGCAGGCTGCCCGGTTGAACAAGGCATCCTTGTACTACTATTTCAGGAACAAGGAGGCGATGTTCATGGAAGTGGTGCTTGGGGAGGCAGAAGAGTTTTTCTCGGCGCTGAGCAGCAAGGTGGCCGGGCTTGATTCGCCTGAGGCCCGGATTCAGTGCTACCTGGTGGAGCGGCTGCGCTACTACCGTCAGGTGCTGAATTTGCACCAGCTCTCGATGGAAGACCTCCGGACGCTTGAGCCCGTGTTCAATGAATTGTACCGTGGCGTCTGGAAGCGGGAGCTCGACTTTCTGGCGGGGCTGATCCGGCAGGGAGCGGAATCCGGCCATGTTTTCACCACCGACCCGGAAGGGATCGCCGAAATACTCCTGCGCACTGCCGATGCCGTCAAGCATGATGCCTTCGCCGCTGCCAGCATCCAGGCACTGGATGCAGTCGATTATAGCTCAATAGAGCAAAAAATTTCCCACCTGAGTACCCTCGTTCTTCGTGGCATTCGTGCACCGGGCTAACCCTTCGGGCCCGCTCCACCCTGATTCAGGTTCCATCAGGCATCGCTGGAAAAACCTCCCGGCGACCCTGCTTTTCATGCCCAATTGTTTCCTTCATTTTCCTTCCTCCTAACTCTTTTTTCCATGAACAAAGCTATTCTCATCACAGGTGCCACCAGCGGCATCGGGCTGGAATTTGCCCGCCTGTCCGCCCGCCAGGGCAAGACCCTCGTCCTCGTTGGCCGCAGTGCCCCTAAGCTGGAGGAGGTGCGCAAGGAGCTGGCCTCCCAAACGGCAGTTCACATCGTGAAGGCAGACCTCGGCCATGCCGACAGCGCCGAAACTGTGCTGGCAGCGACCCAGGCGTTGGGTTTGCAGATTGACGAACTCATCAACAATGCTGGCTTTGGCGACCATGCTCCTTTTGTGGAAAGCGACCTGGCCAAACTCAACGAGATGATGCAGGTAAATATCGTGACCCTCGTGCGGCTCACCCATCATTTTCTCCCCGGTATGGTGGCCCGCAAATATGGCCGGATCATGAACGTGGCCTCCACCGCTTCCTTTTTACCAGGACCGCTGATGACTGTTTACTATGCCACCAAGGCCTTTGTGCTGTCGTTTTCGGAAGGGTTGGCAGAAGAACTGAGCGGCAGCGGTGTGACAGTGACAGCCCTTTGTCCCGGCCCGACAGCATCCAACTTCCAGGCCCTGGCAGCGATGGACGGCGTGAAGCTGGTGGAAAATCCCAACAACCTGCCAACCTCAGCTTCGGTGGCAGCCTATGGCCTGAAGCACATGGAGCGGGGCACCCGGGTGGCTGTTCCAGGCCTGATGAATGTCATGACGGCCCTTACGCCGCGATTTTTGCCGCGTGCCTGGGTCACCAAAATGGTGATGACGATGCAAAGCAAATCCAGCAACTGATCCGGCAACTGATCAGGCACGGGTTCGCAGTTCAAAAAGTTGGAACAAGCTGACGTGCGGTTAAATGCTGGTTTTTTCCGGCAAAATCTGCGTACCTTATTTCCTGCTTTCCCCAGACCAGTCTTCCGGAAAAACTCCTCCGGCAGGCGCAATGTATTCACCATGGTTCCCCTCGCAGAAGTACATCCCGACCTCGTCGTTGAACAAGTGGCACGCCACCGGACTTTTTTCAACAGCGGGGCCACCCGCACGGTGGAGGCCCGCCAACAGATGCTGCGCCAGTTGAAAAAAGCTTTGGAAGCCTCTCAGGATGCCATCCTTGACGGCATTCACCAGGACTTCCGAAAGCCCCGGTACGAAAGCTTTTTTGAGGTCAGCACGGTGATGGACGAGATCGACCTGGCCATCAGGATGTTGCCCACCTGGGTGCGGTCCCGGCCTGTGAGCATGGGCCTGATGTACAAACCAGCTTCTGCCAGCCGGGTGCCGGAGCCTTTCGGCGTTGCCCTGGTCATTTCACCGTGGAACTACCCCGTAAACCTGTCGCTCATTCCACTTGTCAATGCAGTGGCGGCAGGCAACACGGTCATTCTCAAACCCTCCGAATTTTCGCCCAACACCAACCGCGTGCTGAGCGGGATGTTTGCCAAATACCTCTCATCCGACTGGGTGAGTATCCTCGAAGGTGGCCCCGAATTGAGCCAAACCCTCATAGAATACCCCGTTGACTACGTCTTTTTTACCGGAAGTCCACGAGTCGGAAAAATGGTGATGGCATCTGCTGCTAAAAACCTCGTGCCGGTTACGCTGGAGCTGGGTGGCAAGTCCCCCGTTATTCTTGATGAAAAAGTGTCGGTGGAGGCAGCCGCCCAGCGCATCATGTGGGGGAAAACCTTCAACGGAGGGCAAACCTGTATCGCTGGCGATTACCTGCTGCTGCCACATAACCGGAAGGAAGAATTTATCCAGGCAGCGAAAAAAGTCGTTCACGACATGCTGGGCAGTCAGCCACAACAAAGTCCTGATTTTTCGAGAATCATTACCCACAAACACTGGGAGCGGCTCAGCAAATTGATCACCGGCAAAGTGGTCGTTGGCGGACAAACAGAGGAAGCCGATTTGTACATCGCCCCAACGGTGATCGACGTGGAGGACCCTGCCACCCACCCGGCCATGCAGGAGGAAATTTTTGGCCCTATCCTGCCAGTGATCGGCTATCACACCATCGATGAGGCCATTGCCTTTATCAATGCCAGACCCAAGCCGCTCGCCCTGTATCTGTTTTCCAACTCCCGCAGCATCCAGCAGCGCTTTGAACAGGAAACCAGTTCTGGTGCCATGACCGTCAACGACCTCATTATGCAGGCGGCCCTCTCCGACCTTCCTTTCGGCGGCGTTGGTAACAGCGGCATGGGAAGCTACCATGGCGAACGAGGCTTCGAAACTTTTTCTCACTTCAAAAGCGTCCTGAAGCGGAGTTTGCTCTTCGACATTCCTTTCCGCTACCCGCCCTACAAAGTCTCCGTTTCCCTTACCAAATCTCTCATGAAATGGTTTGGCTGATCCAATAGCGCCCCGGGAGTCGGCGGCCAATTAAGCAAACAGGCCATTTCCTGCGTAGGAAATGGCCTGTAGTGTTACAAAAATCTGTCTGCTCAGGCTGTTGCAGCAGTCGACTGGTACACAGCAGCAAAGGTGTGGGCAAAGGTTTCGAGCGTTGTCGGGGTGGAATTGACTTCACTGCGTTGCAATGCCCCGCCGAGTTTTCCCTCGTTGGCCGACTGGCAGAATTCGATGTACAGATCCGCGAGGTCTTTGGTGAGGCCATTGCCCATCATCGCCTGATGCACCTGCTCGTAGGGGAAGGAAATCCAGGGCAGGCCCGGCTTGCCAATGGCGTCGCCGATGATTGTCGCGGCTTCAGCGAAGGTATAATCCCGTGGCCCGGCCACGTCGAGCACCGACTTGCCGGTGAAGTCAAGGGCGAGCAGTTTTTCCGTTGCCTTCGCGGCGATGTCCTGGGTATGGACCATGGCCATGGGCAGATCCGCCTTCATGGGGAAGCCGGCCAGGCCGTTCAGCACATTGACAAGGCCCACCGATCCGAGGAAATTCTCCATGAAAAAGCCTGCGCGGAGGTACAAAGCGTTCAGGCCTTGGATGTGATTGAGCTTCTGCTCCAGGTAATAAAGCCCCTGCACGACCCCGTTTCCTTCCGGGAGGTGGGCTCCGATGCTGCTGAGCACCACCACGTGTTTCAGGCCGGTAGTCTGGATGGCTTCTGCGAATGCGTCGGCGACCCTGTGCTGGTAGGCGCGGAAATCCGGGCTGGCGAAATTGGGTGGAATGAGGGCATAGAGGGCTTTGGCTCCGGCGAAGGTGCGGGAAAGGAAGGCGACATCTTCGAGGTCGCCGATGGCGGCTGTGGCACCTTTGGCCACGAGCGGCGCGAGCTTGTCGGCATGGCGGCCAACCACAGTGACAGATTTGCCTGCGGAGAGCAGGGCTTCAGCGATGCGAAATCCGGTGTTGCCGGAGGCTCCAGTGATGACGTACATATAGTGAAACAATTAGATACATACTGGTTGGTATGTAGGTGAGTGAAAAAAAACGGGCCGAAGCCCGGGAGAGGCAAATCAGGATGCTGTTGGGGCTGTGATGGGGTCGAGCATCGCTTTGATGCTGTCGAAGCTGCGGTAGCCGTAGGCAAGCTGGCTAAGGGCCTGGTTGTGGTAGAGCAGCAGCGAAGGAAAGCCCCTCACGCCGAGTTGGGCGGCTTGCTGGAACTCTTCCTGGGTGCGGTCGATGGATTCGGGATGATTCCAGAGTCCGAGGAACTCCTCCGTTCCCAGACCAGCTTCAATAGCGAGATCCAGGTAGGATTCAGGCAGATTGGCGTCTTTGCCCTGCGAAAAGATGCGCTGCTGGATGGCAGAGGCGAAGTACACCTGTTTGTCTGGCTGGCTTTCTTTCAGAATGGTGAGGGCGCGGGACGGCGGTTCGGAGTTGCTGATGGTGCTGCCTTCGGTAAGGCGTTGCTTGTAATCCTCCCCAACGATGACGCCGGTAGTAGCTTCCAGGCGGGGGATGGCAGAGAGAATGTAGTCTTTCATGTCTCCCATCGGCCCCACGCGGCTGCCGGTGACCATGCCGCCGCTCCACACTTCAAACTGAAACCGGTCGGCAAACTCCTCGTGCAGCTTCCTGACCACCGGGCTAAAGCCATAGCACCAGCCGCAGAGCGGGTCGAAGATATACAGGATGACGGGTTTGGTAGCTGAAGAAGTCATAGGGTACCGACTGGTTGGTATGTAGGCGAATAGAAAAATAAATCAGGTGCGGAGTGAATCCAGGTACTGGCTGAGCTGGAGGTAAGTTTGGTGCATCACACCAGGGTCCTGAAGACTTTTGGCGAGGCCAAAGGCGCCCTCAACAGTGGAAAGGATCATCCAGGCGGCTGCTTCGGCGTCGGTTTCAGGTTGGATGAGGCCCCGCGAAATTCCCAGTTGAAGACCTGCGGCGAGGTTGCGGTGCATGCCATTGAGGATGCGGGAAAGCCGGAGGCGAAACCCTTCATCCAGCGGCGACATTTCCAGCATCAGGTTGTTGAGCGGGCAACCAAGCTGGATGTCGTCGGGGTTGGCGGGATGCAGGAGAAAATGGAGCCTGTCGAGAATGAGGTCAATGGGATTGCCCTGCGATTCCAGGAGGTGAGCGTAGAGGCCCAGGTAATTGGGCGAAATGAGCTCTTCGACGACGGCGTACCCGAGGTCTTTCTTGGAGGGGAAGTAATGGTAAAGAGCGCCCTTGGTAACACCCAGCTCAGCAATGACCTTGTCGGGGCGCACACCCTGGAAGCCGTGCTTTCGCATGGCCTGGTAATTCGCCTGAAGGATCATGGACCTGGTATCGTTCATGGCACAAATATACATACCGGTTGGTATGTTGCAAGAAGAAAGGAGATTTTTTTTTAGGCAAGGTATGAGGGTGATACTTGTGGCTTGGGTGTGGAGAGAGAAAACAGGATGAATTTTCGATGTTTTTCACATCGTCGTTAGTTTGTCAGGCTAAATTAAATTATTCGCCTGTTGAGTCTTCACGGGATATTTTTCATATCATTGCCACATCCGGAATATTACCTAAATGCAGATCTTTGCTGGTTAATACTACCCTTTCCCCACCCCAGAAAGGGTGTTAATGGTTGATTGGCAATAGATCCAATGAAAAAGCGAAGGTATTCAACCTGCGGCAGCATCTGATGTTGCGCACAGACAACCATTTTATGGCTAAGCGATTGATGTTTATTGCTGCTATTTGGGCAGCGTTTTGGGCTCCTGTGCGAGTTCAGGGCCAGTGCATTGCCTTCGCAGGTCCAGACACGGTCATTTGTGAAGGCGAAACAGTTCAGCTCGGCGCGCCGCCGCAAAGTGGCGGCTATAGCTATGTCTGGATGCCTGCTACAGGCCTGAGCGACGATTCCATCTCCAATCCCATTGCGACCCCGTCTAACACGACGAACTACATCGTTACGGTGGATGGCCCCGGCGGGAATTGCCCTCAAAGCGATACTGTGACCATCACAGTGCTGCAGCAGCCGGATTTGCCGTCGGTCAATAATTTTTCATTTGATGATGGAACCCAACAAAACGTTTTTAAGCGTTGCTTTCTAGGTGGTGCGGGTCCTTTTACCTTTACGCTAAGTCTCTCGGCAAACCCAGGCTCGTCAATGCTCATTCCGCCCGGGGTAGATAGCTTCACCGTTGACTGGGGAGACGGAGTGATTCAATCTGGCCTTGCTGCGATCCCTTCGGCTCACACCTACCAGCCAGGAGTGTTTGATCTGATCATTTATGTTCATGCTACAAATGGCTGCATTTACACGGTCACCTATAAAGTGGTGAACCAATCCAACCCGGGAGTAGGGATCGGTTCTCCGGGTGGAACAACCGCATGTGCTCCCGGCCAAATGCAGTTTACCCTTTCCTCATACATTAACAACACACCAGGGACCATTTATAAATGGGATTTTGGAGACAATACGGCTCCTTTAGAATGGAACTATTCCTACCCGCTCACGATTTCTGATACTGTTACACATTTGTTTAACGGCACTAGTTGCGGTCTTCCGGGAGGTGAATTTCTGGTAACGGTTTCTGCAATCAATGAATGCGATACGACCAGCGCGTCTGTTAACAACATTAAGGTTTACACATCTCCCGTTGCAAATTTTAATATAGTTCCAGATCCTGGTTGCATAGACTCTGTCTTTTGCTTTTACAATACGACTCAGCTTGGCACTAACCTGAATTGTAAGGAGTTCAGCGGATTTATTTGGGATTTTGGTGATGGAACCACCCTAAACCAAACATCTAATGACACTACTGCTTTGGGCGCGATCAACTCAGTGTGTCACATCTATTCTGCCCCGGGAAATTATACTGTCACCCTTAAGGCCTTCACCAACGTCGGCCTCTGCGACACCTCCGAAATCTCCAAAACCGTTACTGTCAACGAACCTCCGCTGGCGGTTATTCAAGCCTCCGACAGCGCCGGCTGTATCCCGCTTGACGTTCGGTTTGACGGCGGTAACTCCATCGGCGGCGACCTCACCTACCACTGGGACGTGGTGCCCCCGGCTGGCTGGGCTTTCAAAAACGGCTTTCATGCCGACTCGGTCATTACCGAAATCAGGTTTTCTGTCCCGGGTCTTTACCTCGTTTATCTCACCGTGACCAACAATTGCGGTTCTGATACAGCAGTTTTTCCGGTGCAGGTGGGCGGGGATGTACTCCTCGATATCGCGCCGATTGGCAACTTCTGCGACAGCGCCCTGATCAACCCCGTTGCGCTCATCGACACCGTATATGGCTCGCTTCAGTCTGTGGTATGGAGCTTTCCCGGCGGGATTCCTTCCAACTCCACAGCCATCAATCCCGGCACCATTTTTTATCCCAACCCCGGCAACTACCTGATCACTTTGTCCACAGTAACCTCCTGCGACACGGTTCAGGTTACCGAGTTTTTCCAGGTTCACCAAAGCCCGACTGCACAATTTAGCGCAGGGGCTGCCTGCCTGGGAGACACCACTTTTTTCAACAACCTCAGTGCAGCGGGAAGCGGGGCCACCCTCAGTTACCTCTGGTTTTTCGGGGATGGAACCACTTCAACAGATGCCGAGCCAAAGCATGTATATGCCTCTTGCGGTCAATTTCTGGTGACCCTTCAGGTGACCGACAACAACGGTTGCGCTCACCCTTTCAGCCAGATCGTACAGGTGTATTGTCTTCCTGAGGCGAACTTTACAGCGAATCCTGTTTGCCTCGGCTTCCCGACCAGTTTCACCAACCTCTCTGCCAATGGCACTGGGACCATCAATGCCTGGCAATGGAACTTTGGCGGGGGCAACCAAAGCAATTCCATCGCCCCTTCGTTTGTATTTGCCTCCTGCGGCGACCATTCTGTGAGCCTCACCGTGACAGACCAACTCGGTTGTTCGAACACATTTTCGGATGATGTTCACATATTTTGCCCGCCTGCTGCAAGCTTCCAGACAGCGCCAGTCTGCGAGGGAGGCGTTTCTGCCTTTTTACAAACCAGCACACCAGGCGAGGCTCCGCTGCTTCAGTGGCAATGGCAATTCGGCGACGGCAGCTTTGGCGCCGGGCCTTCTGTGAGTCACCTGTACAGCAATTGCGGTTTGTTCAATGTGCAGCTCATTGCGATTGATGCCAATGGCTGCGCCGATACCACGATCCAGCCTGCAGAAGTGTGGTGCCCACCTGCACCGGATTTCACAGTGGATACCGTTTGTCTGGGGGCAAATACCACCTTCAGCCTGGCTGCTGTCAATGGCTCAGGCAACATCATCCAATGGACATGGAGCTTCGGCGACGGCAGTAGCCAGGTGTCAGGGACGGGAAGCAATATTGCCCATCTTTATGCCTCCTGCGGAAATTTCACTGCCACGCTCACCACAACAGACGACAATGGCTGCGTGGCGTCTTTGTCTAAATCTGTATTTGTCCGATGCCTCCCAACCCTGAGCTTTACTGCTTCCAGCGTTTGTGTGGGGAATGGAACCACTTTCACTGCGAATGGCTTCAGCAGCAACGGGAATATCTCTTCCTGGGCCTGGACCTTCGGAGATGGGAACAGCGGATCCGGCCAAACCACCTCTCACCTTTATGGCAGCTTTGGAACCTTCCTCGCGACCCTCACGGGAACCGATGTCGAAGGATGTGCCAGCCAGGTAACCCAGCCTGTGGTGGTTCACCCGCTCCCGACCGTGAATGTCCAGGACAACATCATCGTGCTCTGTAACCAGGCACTTCCCGATACCCTGGCCAACTATGTGATTTCCAACAGCGACCCTGGTGTTTGGTCAGGGCCGAATGCCGTTGCAGGTGCCTGGCTCACCACCGCCGATTCAGCTTTGGGGGTGTTTTTCCCTTCGCAGCTGGGAACTGGCCTTTACACCTTCTATTTCACTGTCGAAACAGCATTTGGGTGCCTGGCTACCGATTCCCTACGGGTAAGCATCATCAATCCTGGCTTCGCCGACGCCGGGCCGGACACGACCCTGTGTTCTGATGCAGGGCTGTATCAGCTCGGCACCCTCGCCTCACCGGCAGGAGGAACCTTCTCCGGTATTTCTGGTCCAGCTTTGTCTGGTAGCACACTCTTTGTCAGCCTGCTGGCTCCCGGCACCTATCCAATCACCTACACCGTTGGCAGCGGAACTTGTACAGTGGTGGACCAGGTAAACATCACCATCAATCCACCGGTAATCGCGAATGCAGGGCTGGATATTTCTCTTTGCGATGAAGAATCTGCCACTCTGGGAGGAAGCCCGTCTGCCAGTGGCGGCACAGGGCCATACTCCTATACCTGGTCTCCGGCAGGCCTCCTTAGTAATCCTAACCTGCCAAATCCGGTTATTGGTGGCCTGGTTGCTTCGCAAACCTTTTCCTTGTCTGTAACTGATGCCTTCGGTTGCCTGGCAGAAGATGAAGTTTTTGTCCGGCAAAATCCTCCGGTTAGTGTCCTAGCCGAATCAAACGGGCCGTTATGCTTCAACCAGAGCGCAGCACTTTCTGCTACAATCACTGGCGGGACACAACCGGTTTCCTATCAATGGACGCCTTCGGGGCTGTTGTTAAATCCAGCCACAGCCACCCCTGCCTCCGTTCCATTAACCAGCAGCCAGCTGTTTATCGTCTCGATCCTGGACTCGGCCAACTGCCCCGCCACCGACACTGTACTTGTGGTTGTGAATCCGCAGCTGAACGCCGATGCGGGTCCGGGACAGTTTGTGTGTTTTGAGGAATGTGCGACGCTGAACGGCTCAGCGAGCGGCGGCACAGCGGGTTACAGCTACCAGTGGTTCCCGGCAGGGAACCTGAATGACCCAACTTTACCCAACCCCACCACTTGCGGCCTCACCCAGACGACGACCTTCACGCTGGTGGTGACTGATTCGGTGGGCTGTACCGACACGAGCTTTGTGACGATCACAGTCAACCCTGAGCTGACAGCCACGGCGGGCATTCAGGGGATCGTGTGTTTTCAGGCTGATGTAACCTTGTCGGGTCAGGGCAGCGGCGGATCTGGTGGCTATGCCTACCTCTGGTCTCCGGGCACAGGCCTGAGTTCGACGATCGCACAGAACCCTACGGTATCGGGTCTGAGTGCGAGCCAGGGCTACCAGTTGCTGGTGACAGATTCTCAGGGCTGTACCGCGACGGACTCTGTGCTGGTGCTTGTGAACGATCAGATTGTGGTGGAAGCGGGTCCTGCTGACAGCATTTGTTACGAAGCGAACACGACTTTGATCGGTGTGGTGAGCGGCGGGGCTCAGCCATATGCAACTTATAGCTGGACGCCATCTGCCAGCCTCAGCAGTCCTGCGGCGCTGACGACTCAGGCCCTTGGCCTGACGGCTTCGCAGTTGTTTTTCCTCACGGTGACCGATGCGAACGGCTGTAGTGCCACGGACTCGGTTTTTGTGTGGGTGAATGAGGAGATCGTGATGGATGCGGGGCCCGACCAGCTCTTCTGTTTTGGCGGCTCCGCCACCCTGGGCGGCTCCCCGACAGCGCAGGGCGGATCCGGCGGCATTAGCTACGTCTGGACTCCTGCCACCGGTTTGTCGGGCAGCAGCTTGTCCAATCCTGTTGTGCAGGGCATCAATGGCGTAGTCACCTACGAAGTGTTTGCCACCGACCAGCTTGGTTGCGCCGATTCGGCCACAGTAACAATCACCGAAAACCCGGAGATCCTGCTGGATGCCGGGCAAACCGACAGCCTGTGCTACAACCAGTCCACGACCCTTGGGGGCATTGCCAGCGGCGGGGCAGGGGGCTTTGCCTACAGCTGGACGCCGGCCAACCTGCTGGCCGGTCCTCAG
>JBGSKC010000055.1:0-4492 GCA_041741415.1 Bacteroidia bacterium
TGCTCAGTTCCTCTACCCGCGCCCGCTTAAACTCTTCGCTAAAATAACGGTTCCGCCGAGCATCAGGCTCAAATTGTTGTTGCACGTTTTGTGACATAGGTCTTAGCTTTGGTAGGTCAACCTATGTTAGGTAAAGACAAGTTTTCCGGTCCCGGTTCTCGGTTCTCGGTTCCCGGTTCCCGGTTCCCGGTTCCCGGCTCTTCTTGCTCGCGAGGGGCTGAAGCCGCCTCGCTCGCAATGGGAGGTACCTGGCGGGATTCAAACATACGGGAAGGGTAGGGTTAAAACCCTACATTTCTGAGTACCCTGGTCCCGGCCCCCGCTTCCCGGCGACCCGGAGGTCGCCGCAGGAGCACAAAAACGATCCTGCCAGCGGCTATTAACATGCCGCTCCTCCGGAGCTGAAGAACGGCTTCGCCTCTGGTCCCGGCTCTCGGTTCTCGGTTCTCGTCTCTCGTCTCCCGCAGCGAAGCGATCTCACTGAACAAGCGCTTTCACTTCTTCCGTGGCGGGCGAATCATTGTGGTGCCATTTGTCCCGGATCACGCCATTTTGCAGGAGCACATAGCCGGGATTGCTGCGCACGATGGTTTTGAGGGCTGTTCCATCCATGAACCCGATCGGAAAGCCCAGGCCAAATTCATCCGCGATGCGCCGGGTTTCGTCGGGCAGGGTAGAGGTGAGCATGACCACTTCCACCCCTGCTTCGCGGTAGGCCTCGGAGCGACTGGCCAGATCCGTCAGGGCATCGGGGTCGGCATGGGTGAGGTCATAGGCCACGATCATCATTTTTTTGCCGTCAAACAGGTCCGGCTCATATTCTTCCATGAAACCAGGTCCCCAGTCTTTGCATTTTGGGAAGTCTTCTCCCGGCGGCACATCTGTTGTGCAGACGGCCAGATCCACCCCGTTTTTATAGGCGCGGTAATCAATCAATGGCAAATGCTCGTGGCACCAGTAGCCATACATGCCCGAAACGAGGAAAGTCAACCCGGTAGCGACGCCTGCAATGGCATTGGTGGGCCATGGTTTCACTGATTTTCTCACAAAAAAGAGGGGTAGCAGCAGCGCCGTGAGGATGATGTCTTTGGTAAAGGACTCCCAGGGATCGATTTTGAGGGCATCGCCGAAGCAGCCACAGTCGGTAACGGCACCTGTGATGGCAGAATAGGCGGTGAGGAGGGTAAAGAAAATCATCATCAGCAGGGAAAGCCAGGCGGTGAGGTTCATGCGCCAGCCAACGAGGATGGCCACGGCCAGGGCAATCTCAAACACACTGATGAACCAGGCAAGAGGGGCAGAGAGGGGTTCCCAGAACTCCCAGAACCAGGCGCTCCAGGGCCAGTCTTTGGCAAAGGTCAGAAAATACTCCTCCAATTTGTACCCAAAGCCCAGGTAGTCGTTAGCCTTCACAAACCCTGAATACAGAAACAGCCCGCCAATGAGCAGCCTGGCCAGGAGCACCATGCGGTTGGTGAGCGGGAGTCGGGCGAGATCGAGTGAGCGGGTTTTGCTCCATTCCCAGGCCAGCAGCCCAAGGGCAATCACCGCCACGAGGGCATAAAGCAAGCCGATGAGTTGGTACATGTCCATCGATACGAAAGGTTAATTGGGTAAAGTAGGGTCAGGGCGAATGCTGCCTTCTTCTTCCAGGCGAATGAGGGCAAATACGGCATAATTCAGCATGTCGATATAATTTGCCTCCACGCCTTCCGATACACGAAGCAGACCCTGATTGTCCTCGATTTGTTTGAGCCGAAAAATTTTCATCAGAATGAGGTCGGTGATCGAGCTCACCCGCATTTTGCGCCAGGCCTCGCCGTAGTCGTGGTTTTTTTGCTCCATCACCGAAAATGCCCATTGCGACTGCCTGTCATACCAGGCGGCCAGTTGCCCGCCGCCGCTGAGCAGGAGTTCTGCTTCTGCCGGGGAGAGCGTTTTCATTTCCAGCAGCATCAGGGCAATGACACAGTAATTGATGATGCCCACAAACTCGCTTTCAACGCTGTCGCCCACTTTGTTGACCCCCGATTCCTGGATGGAGCGGATCCTTTCGGCCTTGATCAGGATCTGATCCGTGAGCGAAGGCATGCGCAGCACGCGCCAGGCCGGGCCATAATCCAGGGTTTTGTTCACGAACAAGGATTTTGCCTGAGAAACCAAGCGCCAGTATGCCTGCGGGGTGCTTTCCACGAAGGAGAGAATGAAGAGGGGTAAGGAAATTCTTCGTTGATTTGTAATCCATCAACCTTGAAGCCCGAAACTACGGAATCAGGCCCGGATGCAGAAATGAGCCGACCAGATTTTTATACCCTCGACTGCCGGGGCCGGGTTCTGGCCCTGGATACGCCGCGCCTCATGGGCATCCTCAATGTCACCCCCGACAGCTTTTCAGACGGCGGGCGCTTCCTTCACCCTGATTCGGCCCTAAGCCATGCTGAAGCCATGATCAATGCCGGTGCCGATATCATCGACATTGGCGGCTATTCCTCCCGGCCCTATGCCGACGACATTTCAGTTGAAGAGGAGCTGAGCCGCGTCAATCCCGTGATTGAGGCCATCCGGCACCATTTTCCCGAGGCCCTGCTGTCAATCGACACCTTCCGCAGCCGCGTGGCCCAGGAGGCCTACGACCGCGGCATACACATGGTCAACGACATCTCTGGCGGGCAACTCGATCCAGCCATGATTCCCCTCATAGGGAGCTGGAAGCAGGTTCCCTATCTGCTGATGCACATGCAGGGAACTCCCCAAACCATGCAGGATTCGCCTCACTACGACGATTTGGTGCAGGATATCTGGATGTATTTCGTCCAGAAAATCGAGGAAACCCGCGCAGCAGGCATCATGGACCTCGTTCTCGACCCCGGCTTTGGGTTTGGAAAAACAATCGACCAAAATTTCCGGCTGCTGGATGCCATGGACCAGTTTCAGGAACTGGGCTACCCCCTGCTGGCAGGGCTTTCGCGCAAATCGATGCTCTACAAAGCCCTGGACACCCACCCCGAAGATGTGCTGCCCCAGGCACAGGTGCTCCACGACCACGCTCTGCGCAGGGGCGCAAGGATTCTTCGCGTTCATGACGTAACCGAGGCCCGCAAAACCATTCAGCTCTTTCAACGAATGCAGGATAATGGATTTGTTTAAAGTCGGTTTTGTGGCGGTGCGGCTCGTGGACATCATCGATGTTTCGCTGGCAACATTGTTGTTCTTCAAGCTCTACCAAAGTTTGCGGGGCCAGATCAGCCTGCGGATCCTGGGCCTGGTGCTGGGGGTGTTTGCCCTCTGGAAAATCGTTCAGTTGCTCGAATTCAGGCTCATCAAAACCATTCTTGATGAATTTCTGGGCCTGGGCGCCATTGCTGTTGTGGTGTTGTTTGCCCCTGAGATCCGCACATTTCTGCGGAGAATGAGCAAAAACACCTTGTTAGACCGGCTCCTGCGATCTGCTCAAACCCAGTCTGCCGAAGAAGGCACCATCCAGGAACTGGTCGAGGCATTGAAAAGCATCCGGGCAACCGGCACAGGGGCGCTGATCGCGATTAAGGGGAAAGATCCCATTCTGGACATTGTGGAAACCGGCGACGAGTTGGATGCGAATGTTTCTTCGCGGCTGATTTACACCATTTTTCAAAAAGAAAGCCCGCTGCACGACGGGGCGATGATTGTGGAGGGGAACAAGATTCGGGCGGTGCGGGCGATTTTGCCGATCAGCAAGCGGAGCAACCTGGAGGCAGAACTCGGCCTCCGGCATCGTTCGGCTGTGGGCCTGAGCGAAGTATCGGATGCCCTGGTGATTGTGGCTTCAGAGGAAAGGCGGGAAATTTCTCTGGCGCGCCGGGGAGAATTGCAGCGCGGCGTGGATTACCAGGAGGTGGAAGCAGCCATTCGACGGCATCAAAAAGGAGAATAACCAACAGAGAAGATGTATGGGCGTGATAGCCATCGAAGGAATCGACGTTTTTGCCTACCACGGCGTGTATGCAGTGGAAAAAGAGCAGGGCAACCGCTTTTTAGTGGACTTGTACCTGACAACAGACCTGAGCGAAGCGGCCCGGCTCGATGAGCTGGGAGCTACGGTGGACTACCAGCAGGTATATGAAGTGGTGCTGGAGCAAATGGCACTGCGGGCGAACCTGTTAGAAACCCTGGTTTTTCGGATCGGGGAGGCCTTGCTGGCACAGTTTGGGCAGTTGGAATCGGTGAAAGTTCGTGTGAGAAAGCAAGCTCCCCACGCGATGCCTTTTTGCCGGGAAAGCTATACGGAGCAAGAATTTTGGCAGGGAGAACGCCGGGAAAGGAAATAAAGTAAAGGAACTGTGAACAAATTCCGCATAGCCGATAAAATTACCTAGGGCTAACGCATCTCCAAACCTTGTAATATCTCCTTCCTGAAACTTGCATTTCGTGCAGCTTGTTTTCGCATCCGTTTCATGCTCATTTTCGGGTAGAAAGTTTTCATTGCCTTCAGGAGGTTTAGGGCGGCTTTTCG
>JBGSKC010000056.1:0-8356 GCA_041741415.1 Bacteroidia bacterium
TGCCCTCCAGCTTGGCATTTTTTTCTACATCCCCGAAGAGGACTTCATACATGCTGACAAACTCCTCTGCGGTGTCTTGTCCGATTTTGGCGAGTTCAGCTTCCATAGCCTGTCGTGTAAAGTTTTTGAAGTTTGAATATAGGTAAATCTCCCTGAAGAAACGAATCTGCTCAGGGTCTGTTTTGTCGATGCCTGCGGTTGAACGAACCACGAGCACTACTGATGCAATGGTGTCTTCCATCCTGGCGGCCTTGAGGGACGCGAGGGTGGCCCTCAGCAACAGGGAGGTGATGCTGAGTAGTTCCTCATCTGTTTTTTCGCTAACCGGATCAAAGATGAAGTCAAAAAAGGGCATGAAGCGCAGAAGCTCCTCGGGGATATCGCCGTAGAGGTCGCGCATGGTCGGGGGCCGCCACTTCTCCCTGCCGTGGTAAATCACAACCGGAATGATGGGCCGCATGAACTCCCCCTCCTTTCGATCGCGGTGCTGTGTATCGATCTGGTTGACCATGTAGCGAAGTACTTGCGCCCAGACCCCCTGGTCGGGATAGCTCTTGTGCTCGAAGAGCAAAACCAGATCGACCTCGCGCCCTTGCTCACCATATTGGCATCGGTAAACGACATCGCAGATGTGCTTCCGGAGCGACTCATCGACGTAGGTTTCTTCCTGCCTGACGAGGGTCTCAGTCCTGATCAGGCGCGAAAGAGGCGCTGGCAGGCAATGGAGGACGTAATCCGCCGCGACCGTAGTCCTGGAAAAGGCCTGGCGAAAGAAGAGGTCATGTGGTTGCTGAGGGCTGCTCATGAGGCAATGTTGCAAACAAAATTAGACATTGCCAAATTTTATTGCCCTCTATTTTAAATATTTACTCAAATTTGTAGTTAAATAATTTCCAGGTATCAAAGTTGACCGTCAAGCCAAGGGACGCGCCTGGTCAAGGGTAAGCGGCCAAATGCTCCCTCGAACATGAATTAGACGCTCCAATGAATATGGATTTCAACCTTTCTCCAGAAGAATTTTCACCCTTTTTAGGAAAAGATGAAACTCAATTTTATAGCCTTCGTCTGAATAAACAAGAAAAGCAGTGTAATTAAATATTGTCACAAGATGCGACGTCAAAAAATGAACATTCTTGGTTACACATTGGGAACTATTCTTTTTGCTCTGTTAATAGCTATTATTTTTTGTGCCAACCCGGGAGTAAAGGCTGCCCCTGATCTTGGAATTGATGTTTGTGTAAGTCTCTTGACCGGGTTTGGATTACTGCTTCTCCTTGAGTGTAGAGACTATCGAAGGGATATTCGGGAATATGGGCAGTTGGCAGGGGTGTATAGGAGAGAAGATATTTATGGAGTCATTCCGAAAGCTGATTCAGAAACAAAGTATATATCTATGAAAGAGGCATACAATGAAAATCCAGTGCCTCCGGAAGTGACATTTCGATACCTCGGTGGCCGACAATACTCTGTAGAGGCCGATTACCTCGAAGGAAAAGTGAATGCAACAGTTTTCCTCAATGAAACGAATCCGGAAGAAGGTGTTGGAACTTATCAGTATGACCTTCCAGAAAGAAAAATGGACATTGGCCGGTACCTCCTGAAGGTGGACCAGAATAACCCAGGCCGGTTAATTCTATTTCATGAAAATCTGATTCCTAGCGGGCTTGCACAGGGATATGAGGTTCTGGTAAAGATTAAGTGAGCTTCAGCAAGAAAAACAAAAAACCCCAGACACTCCTGTCCGGGGTTTTTTCTGTGGCGCAAGGGGGAATCGAACCCCCGACCTCAGGGTTATGAATCCTGCGCTCTAACCATCTGAGCTACCGCGCCAATTGAGAGGGCAAATATAAGAGGATTTAACGGATTCAAAAAAAAATCGTGCGGGAAATTCAACCCGCCTCCTCCCATCCTCCTCCATGTAAGGTTTCCCCCGCTTTTCTCCCAACTTCTCCATCCGATCAAAGGTTCCTCTTTCGTTTATTTCGCAAATCATCCATTCGCTCTTGTCTTTCCTCTCCTCACGCTCAACTTTCTCTCATGAACCGTCCCCGCTGCTTGCTCCTCTTCGCTGTCTTTTTCCTTTCTCTTCCCGCGCTCTCTGCCCAAACGCTCGCCGACCAGGTCAAAGCTGCGCTTCAATCCGCGCTCACCCAGCACGTCAAGGAGCTCTTTCCCACAACCGATTGCCAGCACAATGCTTCCGCCCACACCTACAAGGGCGAGTTCAGCATTACCCGAACCCAGGAAGTCGGCACCACGCTCCGCATATATGGCCGCGCCAAAGTGGCCTACCGCAGCCGTTATGAAGCTGGTGATGGCTTCGTTGATTTCTACGCCGAATGCATCCGCCACAATGGCCAGGTCGAAGTGACCCGCCTCCGCTGGCGAAAAGATGACTGCATGAGGTACGAGTCGCTCTTCGGCGGGTGAGCGGGCGTGTAAGGTTCGCCCGCTCTTTTGCCTCTTTCTGCTTTCATCAGGGCCAAACCAGCACCTGCTGTACCTGTCTCTCCCCGCCGTCGAGGCTGCTCATCAGATAAAACAGCCCCGGCGGCAGCCCGCCCCAGTCCAGCTTCACTGCCTGGCTGCCAGCGCTTAGTTTGTACTGCTCCTGCCGCCACACCCGGCCCATCGGGTCCAGGATCTCAACCCGCAGGGTCATTCCCGCCTGTGCTGCCACCACCGGCAGATCTGCCGTGGCTGCCACGGGGACAGGATACATCAACCCGATGCTCCCGGCAGAAGGCTGGCCCATGTCAACCACCTGCAACCCGGAAAACCGCCTGCGGCCCGCCGCATCTTCCTGGCAAAGGCGGTAGTACATCCTGCCGGATTCGGGCAGGGTGCCATCCAGCACCTCGTAGCGCTGGGTGCGGCCATTCGTGCTCAGCGCGCTTCTGTCAGCCAGCACTTCGAACTGTAGGCTGTCGCTGCTTTTTTCCACAATAAACCGGGCCGCTCCCTGCTCGCCCAACGAGGCCCAGGTGAGCACAACCGAGCCGCCTGCCGGCGTGGCCTGGAAATTTCCCCACACACTCGCCCCCGCTGCCGGTGCCGTGCAACTGTCCGTGACAACCGGCGTGCTCACAAAGCAGTTGAAAATGGCAAAGTCGAGGAGGGTGAGCGAGACCGGGGTGCCGTTCAGGTATTCACCAAACACATAGGTTCCGGCAGTCAGTCCGAGCAAGGGCTGGGTGCCAAGGTTGTCGAAAATCTGAAACTGGCTTCCCGAGCCGGAAAAGCTCACCACGACCCGGAAGCTGGAATCAGTGGCGCATTCGGTGGAAACAGAATCGAGGACCAGGTCGCAAACAGGAACCGGGGTGCAGTCTGCCGTGACAGGCCCCCAGATGTCCACGCAGGTGTCCTGCGACAGTTCCTTCACAAGGACCATCACTTCCAGGCTGTTGAGGTATTCGCCAAACACATAGGTGCCGGGCTGGGTAACCGTGAGGGGTGTGCTTCCCTGGTCGTCGTAGAGGTCGAATGCCTGGCCCTGGCCGCTGAAGGTAACGACGAGCTCGAAGGAGGAGTCCGTTTTGCACTGAGCAAAGGCTGTGTCGATTGTGACGGCGCAGGGCTGCGGGGTGGCGCAACTCATCAGGGCGTTGATGTCGCCGTGGCCCTGGTAGTCGCCTTCAAACAAAAACCAGCCTGAGATGCCGTACTGGCCGTTTTTGTCATTGGCACCCCAGCCAATCTGAAAGCCGAACTCCCGGTTGGGCGGGTTATGGCTGAGTTGGAGGGTATCACCGTCGTAATAGGTGCCGGGCACGCCATAGAGCCAGCTTTCTGTGGAGTCCATTTCATAAAACACCCAGTCTGCGGCCTGGGCATTACTGCCGCCGTTTTTGGTGTCGCGGCCGAGTGCTGTCCAGGCAGTGTAGTCGCGGCGAAGGATGAGGCGCATCTGCAAATCCCACTGGCGGCTGCTGTCGCTAAGGTTGTAAATCCGGGCTGTGATGGTGGCTGTGGAGTCGGAGAAGAAGGTCATCACCGCCGGACTGCCATCCGGGACGTAGTCGGTATCAGGATCGGTGGGCAGCTTGCTCAGCCAGATGAGATGCTCTCCCGGCTGGTAGGGGCTGAGCTGGCACACAGAATCGACCCAGGCCTGGGAGCGAAGAAATTGTGGCACAGACACAAACCAGCAGAGGAGCAGGAGTGAGAGGAAGGGTTGGGTAACAGAACGATTCATATCCTAGTTCGTGACGATGAACAAACAGTCAAAACCAGGATCAATGTGGAGTGGGGTGGAACAGGGGTAAAACAAGGCCCTGCTGCCGAGAAATCCGCAGCGAAGGCTGCCTGCTCATTAACCTGCGCCGCACAGACCAGAAGCGAACAAAAGCCCGGCAGGGGAGAGGGCCACCGGGGAAAATGCCTCAGCCAGAGGCTGCTTTCGCAATCCGTCAGTCATTCGCCACCCAAACCTTACCGGAGAACCCTGTGCCCCGGGCGTCCCGGAGGAGGTACATCCCGGCAGGGAGAGGCGGCAGGGGAAGCCGTTCGTCCGCACTTCCTGACCATTCCCACCGGGCTACTGTCCGCCCGTGCAGATCCACGAGGAGCAATTGTGCAGGGCTGACCTGCCCTGTGCTGCGAATCTGCAGCCAATCTTGCGCAGGCTGCGGCCAGAGTTGCCATTGGCTGTGCAGCCCAGGGTCCACGCTCAGGGCGGATGCTGTGCAGAGGTTGTCGAGCAGCGCCTGGTATTTCGGGGTGGTTTCTTTGCTCACCGGCTGCGAAAACTGATGCTCGAGCACGCCCCAGGAGCCAAACTGGCCGTTGGGTCGGGCAATGAAGCTGAAGTTCATGAACAGCGGCGTGGAGCTGAGCGTCCTGAGGCTGTCGAGCCAGCGGTCATAGAGGTCGTAGATCAGCGGGCTTGTTTGCATGGCCACCAGGCTGTCGTTGTAGGGCTGGATGCTGCCGAAAGGATCGGGGGTGAAATGCTGTCCGCCTTCATAGAACAAGAGCCGGGTACCGGTTTGCTCAGCAATGTGCTCATGGTCAAGCATCCAGGGCCAGTAGTGCTGTTCGAGGGCCTGCTCCACGGAGGCAAACATCTGGGCCACAGTGGTTCCGGCATGAAAAGAGGCGGGGTCGCCGTCGTGGAAACCCAGGTATGCCGCCGGTGCCACAGCGTCGAAGCTGCCGGGCCGCATGTTGTAGGCAATTCGTTCGCTCACATCTATCCAGGCCTCAAACGTTCCCACGACCCTCACCAGGCGGTCCATGTCACCGGTCCATTCCGCCGACCAGATGTCGAGGGCCCGCTGCACAGAAGGCACAATCCGCTCGGGCCAGGGCTGGTTCTGCGGGCCAATCGAATCGACATAGTGTGTTTGCTCAAAAATCCAGTTCCAGATTTCGTTGGAATACTCCACATACAGCGTGAGGCTGGGGTCGAGGGAATCGCGGAAGAGGCGCGCCATGTTCACAATGTACTGGCTGTCGGCGGCATGGGGAATACAGACCCAGGCATCTTTTCCGGTTTGGTTGCAGAGGCGAATCATCCATTCGTAGGGGATGCCATCGATGGTGTAGGTGTAGTCGTTTTCCCGGGGTCTGTCGGCCCAATGGCGGAGGCGGGAGGAGTTGGTGCGGCCCCAGTCCATGAAGCGGAGGGTGGAAAAAGGGGTCAGGTGACCGAGCCAGGCGGGGTGAAAGGGCTCGGTCAGGTAGCTGGATTCGGTTCCCGGCAGGAGGAAGCGAACATTTCGAACGGGGTCGGCAGCGTTTGACCGGAGAATGGTAAGCTGAAAAATCTGGTGGCGGGCCATGTCCAGCTCAATCCGGTGTGGCTGCTGGCTCACCACGGCGGGGTTGCCGTCGCCCCAGAAGCCGAAATCGCCGTCGCCCTCCCAGAGCAGCACATAGCGCCCTGCAGGCCAGCGGTCGCCGTGATCCCAGACTGTAAAAACCACCTGGGTTGTTTCGGTGCCGGCCACCTGGCGCGGCAGGGAGAGCGGCCAGCCCTCCGGGTCGAGCGGGATGGAATCCAGGAGGTTGGTATCCCAGGGGTTGGTGCCGTTGCTCACCCAGGCCACATTTTTGGTGCCCCAGGTGCGGGCGTAGCGCATGAGGTCTTTGAAGGGAAACTCTGCGCCCCAGTCGGAGGGACCGGCCAGGTTGGTGCCGATGTGCAGGCTGCAGGAGTCGGGCTGGGCGGGCAGCACCCGGATCAGCAGGAGGAGTGCCAGCACGGCGATGGTGGTTCTGGAAGCGAAAGAGGGAGCAGGCATGGGAAAATGAAAAAATGAGACGGCAGGACCCTGGCAAGATGCGGGAAATTCGCCGAAAAACAAGCCCGGAGGTCGATGGCATTTGCAGCTTCGCCGGGCATTCCGTTCTTTGCCGCAGACTTTGCCGCAGAAGAAACACGCGATGGACCTGAGCCAGTTTTTGGAGCAAAAGCGCATAGACGCCGCGGCCTGGAAAGCGGCCCGCCCGGAGGAGTTTGCCAAACTCGAAGGCATTTTTGCCATTGCGGGCCCTGTGTCGTTTGACCAGCAAAAGAAATTCCTTTTCAACCCTGCCCGACTGGCGTTTCCGCTGCCGCCGGAGCGGGTGGCTGCGCTGGAGAAAGCTGCACGGCCTGCCGCTTCAGAGGGCCTGCCTAAGAAAAAACTCCCGCTCCGGGTGCAGCCTGCCGCCTCAGAAGCACCGGCAGCCGATCCTTCCACAACGGAACCCCCTTCTCCAGTACTCCCTGCCGGGGAAGCGCCTGCCACGGAGGCGGCCCCCCTTCCCCGCAAAAAGCCCGGCCTGAAAACCACCACCGCGCCAGCCAGCCCGGAAGCCGCTCCTGCCGGCTCCCCTCTGCCGCCAAAGAAAAAGCCCCTGCTCCGGACGATTACCCCGGATCCCGGATCAGCAGAAGCCCGGGAGGCAGCCCCTGCCAGCCCGGAGCCATCGGAAGCCCCAGCCCCGCCCGCGCGGAAAAAAATCCAGCTCAAAACCCGCCCCAGGCCGGAGGAGGAAAGCTAAAAGCGGATTTCGATGTCGCAGGTGTCGAATTCCGAGCAAATGACACTTGTCAAATAATGTAGCGTTCCCAAGGTGTTAGGTCGATCGTAAATAAGTCTGTATGCTAATCCTGAATAGCCTACAGAATACTCGACTGGGTCAGCTTCTATGATAATGGTAGTATCAAGGGGAAATTGCCTCACTGTGTCCCATGGTACATATCCAGCATGTCTCAACTTCATCCCCACATAATTTGAGTAATCATAGGGATACTCATCCTCAATCCTCACCCGGAGGTAGGTTTTGGGGTACATGCCTACTTTAACGGAATCCCGGCTAAATCTAAAGCTGGGAATATCATCTGTCAGGTTGAAATACCCATCTTTAAAGCCTTTTGCTACTAAAAGTGTGGTCTCATCAGGCACAGAATAGCTAAGGTCGAAGTTACCTGATTCGTCGGTAATGGTCGAGTCTATCCAAGCCCATCTCCAAGAGGTTTCGGCAGCTTTCATACGAACCTTGATAACGGCTCCTGGAACGGGCTCGCCGGTGCCGATGTTGATGGCTGTGCCAGTAATGTGATCGGTAATCGGCTCTTCTTCAATCTTGAAGAGACCTTCGCAACCCGCAACTGCGATCAAGGCAAAAAGGAGAAAAATGAGGTGGGTTTTCATAGGCGTGGGATTATGATGTGAGTTGTTGCGAATGCAGATGGAGTGAGAAGCGGGCTAAAAGCGGATTTCGATGTCGCAGGTATCATGAGGTGGACATTCGACATCCGGAATGATATTATCCACTCCCACAGTGTTGGGTCGGTCGTAAACCAATGCGTAGCTTAAGCTTAGGTATCCTACGGCACCGCCGTAGTCAAGTGGGTCACCAGTCACAATAATGGT
Organism: Bacteroidia bacterium; assembly: GCA_041741415.1. GTDB lineage: Bacteria > Bacteroidota > Bacteroidia > J057 > J057 > JANQTF01. The sequence continues at coordinate 7,869 of JBGSKC010000056.1, forward strand.
GGTATCTAGCGGATATTGTCTTACAGTATCCCAAGGGGAAAAGACCGTTTGTCGCAACTTCATCCCCGCATACTTCGAGTAATCATAAGGAGGTTCATCCTCAATCCTCACCCGAAAATAAGTTTTGGGGTAAAAATCGACGATAGTCGAATCGTTTGAGAGTGTTATGTATGAGCCTGCATCGGTAAGGACAAAAAAACCTTCTTTGTAGCCTTTGACAGCCAGTAAAGATTCTCTTATGTCCCGTGACGGAGTCACATAATCCATGCTAAAAAAGCCTTCGGCATCGCTGATGGTGGAAGCGATTACCGTCCAGCATTCATCATCCTGGTGATCGAAGCACTGGTCCCTTAACCGCAAATGAATCTCTGCACCTGGCACAGGCTGCCGGGTAGCGATGTTGAGGGTGCGGCCTGCGATGGTTCCTGGCAAGCCGGGTTCTTCCCGGTCGCAGCCCGCAACCGCGAGCGCGGCAAAAAGGAGAAAAA
>JBGSKC010000057.1:0-8315 GCA_041741415.1 Bacteroidia bacterium
CTTCAGGTGATCACGCCGAAAATCGCGTAACCCGCCAAATACTCGCTCTACAAAACCAGTCGAATCCATTTCCTTTAATTTGAACCTCAAATACAGATTTTCCTCCAGCTTTCATAGTAGTTTTTAATGCGTAAGCCCTGCCTATCAGCAGCGAAGTTCGGATCCTAACCCATATCCATCATGTATTGGCCATTTGTACTCGTCTTCTGGCTGGAGAGCCTGGCAGCTGTATCTGGCGGCTCCTCCTGCGACCCGATATCTGAATTGCCAGCCATTGAAGCTGAGTTGGTGTCCCACACCCCTCGTAAGCTGGTTGATGAAGTGATCATGCCACCTATCATGGCACTGCCGGAAGACCTGAGACACATGGTTCACAGTGTCAGAGTCAAGGTTCTTGTTGACCAAAGCGGATCCCCGGCGAAGGTGGAGTTTCTGTCCCAGGTATTTTCCCCGGCCCGGGAGGAGATCATCGCAGGAATACTCAATACGGCCCGCTGGACCCCGGCGCAATCAAACAGTCATAATGTTTGCAGTTGGGTGCCGACAGGACTCAACTGTATTTTGTGGATTGAATGAGGACTTTGAATCTTGTTTCGCTCCAAGAATAGCCGGCATGATCGGTGGGAGCGTTTAATCTAAGATTTATTGCAAATAAATTTGGTATTATCTAATTTTGTTTGCAATATTGCCTCATGAGTAGCCCTCAGCAACCACATGACCTCTTCTTTCGCCAGGCCTTTTCCAGGACTACGGTCGCGGCGGATTACGTCCTCCACTGCCTGCCAGCGCCACTTTCGCGCCTGATCCGCACCGAGACCCTCGTCAGGCAGGAGGAAACCTACGTCGATGAATCCCTCCGGAAACACATCTGCGATGTGGTTTACCGGTGCCAATATGGTGAGCAAGGCCGCGAGGCCGATCTGGTTTTGCTCTTTGAGCACAAGAGCTATCCTGACCAGGGGGTGTGGGCGCAGGTGCTTCGCTACATGATCAACCAGATCGAGGCTCAGCACCGCGATCGAAAGGAGGGGGAGTTCATGCGGCCCATCATTCCGGTTGTGATTTACCACGGCAGGGAGAAGTGGCGGCCCCCGACCATGCGCGACCTCTACGGCGATATCCCCGAGGAGCTGCTGCGCTTTATGCCCTTTTTTGACTTCATCTTTGATCCGGTCAGCGAAAAAACCGACGAGGAACTACTCAGCATCACCTCCCTGTTGCTGAGGGCCACCCTGACATCCCTCAAAGCCGCCAGGATGGAAGACACCATTGCGGCATTCAGGCTTGTTGTTCTTTCAGTCGCAGGCACCGACCCAACAGACCCTGAGCAGATTCGTTTCTTCAAGGAGATTTACCTATATTCAAACTTCAAAAACTTCACAAAACAGGCTATGGAAGCTGAACTCGCCAAAATCGGACAAGACACCGCAGAGGAGTTTGTCAGCATGTACGAAGTCCTTTTCGGGGACGTAGAAAAAAATGCCAAGCTGGAGGGACTGCAACAAGGCAAAATTCAGGTAGCCTTCCTCGTTTTCCGCAATGGCCTCAGAAAGGGCATTGACATCGGCCTGCTGGCAGAGCTCACTAACATCCCGCTCCCCCTTGCCGAGCGCTGGAAAGCCCGGCTCGAACAAAACCCCGAGCTCACCTGGGAGGAGATTGACGAGCAGTTTTTTGGATAAGAGAAGGGGATCATTACAGCCGAAAGGTTATAGTGGCAGGCGATATCGCACTGTCACATAGTGAAATCGTGCCCACCCAAAGGCTACTCCTTCCCCCAGCCAATATCCTGAAGTCCCTGCTCGGTGAGCAAGGGGGCAAGTGAAGCTGTGAACACCTTCACATAATGACTGATCCGGTCAGCCGGATCTCCCGTGTACAAAATCTCGCCTGAGGCAATCCAGAAATCACCCATTAACAAAGCCTGCTCTGCCCAGAGTGCATACTGCCCCTGAAAAGACTCCTCTTTCAGCCAGCCACCAGCATGCAATGCCGCCAGCAACAGACCAAATTGCTGCCTCCGCACACTGGCCAACTCCTGGTAGCGGGCCTTAACCTCCGGCAGTCTGCGCATAATCCGGACAAAGTCCAGCAACAAAAAGCGATAGTCAAACAGCTTTTCAAATGACAACCGCACAAACCCCAGCCCCTGACCAGGGCTGATCGTTTCCGCCGAGGCCACAGCGCCTGAAACAAGTTTGCTCATGTGGTCCGCCAGCTCCTCATACAAAGCCCCGATCAATGCATCAATATTGGCAAAATGATAGCACAAATTGCCGTGGCTGATTCCCAGCGCCTGCGCCAGATCCCGCAGGGAAACCGCATCTGTGCCCCTTTCATTGAAGAGCTGCAGGGCCTGGGCCATGATTCGCTGACGGGTGCGCGTTCCTGTTTTCATCATTCTTTCTCAAGACAATTTTAGAACATTTGTACTAAAATACAAAATTAGTACGTTTGTTCTAAAATTGATTCCCACCCTCATGAAACCTTCCGAAATTTCCATCATTGGCGCTGGCATTGCCGGTTTATTCACGGCCCTGGCCCTCCGGCAGCATGGTTTCACTCCCACAATTTATGAGGCTGCCCCGCAGCTTAGGCCTGTTGGTGCAGGGATCGTGATGGCCAGCAACGCCATGCAGATCGCCAAAAAGCTGGGGGTATATGACGAGATCCGCTCTGCGGGGGTGGTGCTGCGCAGCTTTGGCATCGCCGACCATCGGGGCGTGCCGATTCAAATGACGGACATTGCCGCTGTGGAAAAGCAGTATGGAGCGCCGTCTGTGGCGATTCACCGCGGGGTGCTCCAGAAAATACTTCTGGAAAAGTTGCCTCCAGGCATGGTTCACACCAGCCGCAGGCTGTCGTCCCTCAGTCAGGATGCCAGCGGCCAGGTTCACGGCGCTTTTGACTCGGGCCACAGCTTTTCCGCTGATCTCGTCATTGGGGCGGACGGGATCCGGAGCGCCACCCGGCGCTTGCTCCTTGGCGAGCAGCCGCTGCGATACTCCACCCACACCTGCTGGCGCGGCATCGTGCCGTATCGACTGCCGGAACCAGGCAACGCGAAGGAATTGTGGGGCAAAACCGGCGGAAAGCGGGTCGCCCTGATTCAAATCGATCCAGATCACATTTACTTTTACTTTACCCTGAAGAAAAAACCAGGATTTCAGGTGGAGGATTTGCCCGCATTTTTTCAGGAGCAGATGGCCGAATTCCCCCCTGTGTATGGAGAAGCGCTTGCTGCCGCCAACCCGGCCTCTGTCTTTCACGACGACCTGTACGACCTTCGGCAGCTTCCAACCTGGCACCGGGGCAACACCCTCCTGATTGGGGATGCCGCCCACGCCACCACACCCAACATGGGCCAGGGCGGCTGTCAGGCTGTTGAAGATGCCTGGTTTCTGGCCCGGGAGCTCGCCATGCCAGAGGATTCTGCACAGGCTTTTGCGGGGTTTGAAGCCCGGCGGCGCAAGCGGGTGGCCAGGATTGTCAACACCTCCTTTCAGATCGGATTGCTGAGCAACCTCGGCGGACCGCTGGGCTATCCGCTTCGCAATGCCCTGCTCAGGGCAACGCCTAAGTCGGTCTCGGAGGCACAGTTTGAATGGCTGTTCCGGGTGGGGTTCTCTTCAAAATAGCCAATGTAACCTGATTTCTCCCAAACCAGTTGATCTTATTTGTCTCTCCATTATTCGACCAGCTCCCTGACATACCAGACCCTCGCCATCCCCTCACCCAAAAACTAACCAGACCTCTCCTCCACTTTCCCCGAATATCCTTACCTTTGCGGCGCTTTCTTCTTTCCTTTTTGTTGTACCTCTTCGCGACCCTCAGCCCTCATGAATATCTCCTACTCCTGGCTGAAAGAATACATTGACCTTTCCATCAGCCCCGATGAAGTGGCTGAGCGCCTCACCATGCTGGGCCTCGAAGTAGGCAAAATCGACCGCTCAGGCTCCGTGCCAGGCGGCCTCGCTGGTGTGGTCGTGGGGGAAGTCCTCTCCGCCGAACGCCACCCCAACGCCGACAAGCTCAGTGTTTGCAAGGTGAACATCGGCACTGAAATCCTGCCCATCGTCTGTGGCGCACCCAACGTGGCCGCCGGGCAAAAGGTGCCGGTAGCCACCATCGGCACCACCCTTTATCCTTTCGGGCAGGGCGAAGAAGGCGCTTTCAAAATCAAAAAAGGAAAAATCAGGGGGGAAGAATCCTGGGGAATGATCTGTGCGGAAGATGAGCTGGGCCTCGGCCCGGATCACGACGGCATTCTGGTGCTGGCTCCCGAAGCCACTCTGGGAAGCCCCGCTGCCGCCTACCTCGACCTCCGCGAGGAGGTTGTGCTGGAGGTGGACCTCACCCCCAACCGCGTGGACGCCGCTTCGCACTATGGCGTGGCCCGCGACCTCGCTGCCGCACTCGGCACCCGGGCACATCTGCCCCGCATCCAGACGGACCCGGCTTCGCTGCCCGCCTCCCACCCCATCCGGGTGGAGATTCAGGATCCCGGCCGCTGCCAGCGCTACTCCTCCGTCTTCATCGAAGGCGTGCAGGTTGCAGAAAGCCCCGAATGGCTCCGCGAGCGGCTCAGCGCTGTGGGTCTGCGGCCCATCAACAACGTCGTGGACGTCACCAACTTCGTGCTTCACGAGCTCGGCCAGCCGCTCCACGCATTTGATGCCGACGAGATTCACGGCGGAACCATCCTCGTCAAAACCCCTGCCCAGCCAGAATCTTTCGTTACCCTCGATCAATTGACCCGCCAGCTGGCACCCGGCGAAGACCTCATGATCTGCGACACAGAGCGTGCTTTGTGCATGGCCGGTGTCATGGGCGGGCTTAACTCCGGGGTGAATGCTGCCACCCGCAACATTTTCCTGGAATCGGCCTATTTCGACGCAGGAACAGTGCGCCGCAGCTCCAAGCGGCACGGCATCCACACCGATTCGAGCTTCCGCTTCGAGCGTGGCGCCGACCCCAACATGACCGTGACCGCGGCTCTTCGTGCCGCCGAGCTGATTGTGGAAGTGGCCGGGGGCCGCATCGTGGGACTCAACGACCTGGCCCTGGGCAGCTTCCCGCACGCAGAAGTCAGCTTCTCGGTCGCCAAAGCGCAGCGCCTCATTGGCAAAGACGTTCCCAAACAGGAGATGATCGCCATCCTGGAAGCCCTTGAAATCAGGGTGGAGGCGGTGAACGATGACCTCCTGAAGCTGCTCGTGCCACCCTACCGCGTGGATGTGAAGCGCGATGTGGACGTGATCGAAGACCTCCTGCGGGTCTATGGCTACAACCGCGTGGAACTGCCTGCCCAGATGCACAGTTCCCTCGACTACCGCAAACGACAGAACCTGTTCCGGTTCAAGGAAACCGTGGCGAATTATTTCTCCGCCAGCGGCTACTACGAAATTCTCAACAACTCCCTGGTGCCGCGTTCGCTGGGCAACGAGAAGGCCGTTTCCCTGGCCAACCCCCTCAGCGAAGACCTCGCCATCCTGCGGCAGTCGATGCTGCCCGGAGCCCTCGAAACCCTCCGTTACAACCAAAACCGCCAGCAGGAAGGCCTTCGGGTATTTGAATTCGGCAAAACCTACCAGAAAAAATCGGAAACCGACTACCAGGAGCAGAGCTGGCTGGCCATCACGGTAGCGGGCCAGAAGCACCCCATGCACTGGGAGGCCAAAGCCCCTGTGTCCACGCTGTTTTCCCTCACCAAAGAAGTGGAGCGGCTGAAAGCCTGGGCCGGGGTGGAAGGGAAAATCCGGGAGTGTGAGGATGAAGAATTTGCCTACGGCCTCGAATGGGTCGTGCAGGGACAGGCTTTGCTCCGGTATGGCCGGGTGGCCCGCACCCTCGAAACCGCTTTCGACCTGCGGATGGAAACCTACCACCTGCGCCTCGACTGGGATGCCTTCGTGAAGGTGTATAACCAGCAAACAGTGCGCTATGCTCCTGTGCCGCAATTTCCTGCCGTACGCCGCGACCTCAGCCTCCTGATTAAGCGGGACCAAAGCTTTGCCCAGATCAAACAGGTGATTGAGAAGGCCAATGCCGCTCTCATCCGCTCGGTGTCACTGCATGATGTCTATCAGGGCAAGGGAATGGCTGATGACGAGAAGAGCTACCTCGTGTCGGTGGAGCTGCAGGATGCCGCCAAAACGCTGGACGACCAGGTGGTGGAAAAGGTGATGGGCGCTGTGATCCAGTCGCTGGACCGGCAGCTCGGTGCCCGGCTGAGGGCATAACAACAGCAGGTACAGCAAAGCGCAGAGACAACTGATTCGGCCATCAAAAATGGCCGGGGGCTCGCATTTTCCCGCCGGGGAAGCTATCTTGGGCCTCCCTGCTCCATGTTTCACGCTTATCTGCTCTTGTCATGAATCCGCTTCGCTGGCTCACAAGCCTTGCCCTGTTGCTCCTGTTCGCTCCTTTCCTCAGTGCCCAAGGCATTCGCTACCAGGCCGTTGCCCGAAACGCTTCCGGGTTGCTCATGGCGAATGAAACCATCCAGGTCCGCTTCTCCATTTTACAGGGAAGCCCCACAGGCACCCTTTCCTACCGCGAATCCCACACCGCAACAACAAACGCCTACGCCCTTTTTGCAGTGAGCATCGGACAGGGAAGTCCGGAGCAGGGCACATTTGCCGGCATCAACTGGGCGGCAGGCACGCATTTTTTGAATGTGGAGGTAAACGGCAGCGATATGGGCACCACCCAGCTCGAAACGGTGCCTTACAGCCAGGTTGCCACAGCCATGCGGGTGGATCACCTGACGGATGTGGCCATCTCGGCAGTGGCTGTTGACGATGTGCTGAAATGGAACGGCAGCACCTGGGTCAATGCCCCTGACGACGTCGAAGATGCGGACGCCGACCCCACCAATGAGCTTCAAACCCTGACCCTGAGCGGCAACCAGCTGAGCCTGTCGCAAGGTGGCGGGGCCGTTGCCCTCACGCCCTCGCCCTGGATCCAGTCCGGAAGCAACATTTACTACAACAACGGAAATGTGGGCATTGGCCTCACCAACCCGGCTGATGTGCTGGAAGTTACCAACAACACCTCGCTGGGGGTCGTTGTTTCGGTTGAAAAGCAGAACGCCGTTGCCGGCAACGACGTGCTGGAGATCAGGACCCAGGGTGGGGCGCCCGACGATGCCACCTTCATTGAGATGCAGCGGGGCAGCACCGTGGAAGCGCGGATCCAGGCCAGCGGGGCCGCAGAATTTCTGAATGTGACGGTGGAAGAAGTCCTGAACGCCACCACCGCCCCGGTCAAGGGCCGTGTCTATGCCAATGCCCTGCCTGTGGCCTATGGCTACGTTTCCTCCGGCATCACAACGGCCTCGATGATCACCGAGTTTGGCGTGGCCAGCATCTCCAAGCCCGCCAGCACCACGGGCACCTATGTGGTGACACTCGACAACACCCTGGTGGGGCAGGCCGTGATCCTCGGGACGGCATTCAATGCTTCTCCTTCAGATGAAATCGTGACAGCCAATCAGCTTACAAGCACCACCGTTGAGTTCAACATCACCAACGGGAACGGCAACTCCATCAACACCAATTTTTACTTCGTGATTTATGGAACGGTTCAATAAGCCTTTGGTGATCAGGACATTGGCTGCGGCATTGTTTTTCCTTCCCTGCACCCTGTCGGCCCAGAGCCTCGACCGTTTTGTGCTGGGAACCGTGGGCGGGGAGGCAAGTTCTGCTGCTTACCAGCTGGAGTTTACCGGCGGTGAAACGGCGGCAGGCACGCTGGAAACCGGGGTGTTTGTGCTGCACCAGGGCTTTAACCAAACCAACCCGCCCTTCAACACCGGGCTGGATCCCGCCTTTGCGTGGAACTACATGCTGTTTCCCAACCCTACGAAAGACCGGATCCTGTTCACGCTCGACCTTCCTCCCGGCGAAGCGGCCCGCCTGCGCTGGCACGACCAGGCCGGGAGAGAGGTGTCGGTCCCCGGCACAGTCAGCATGGAGGGTGGCAGGCTGGAAGCCCGCTTTGAGCTGGGCGCTTTGCCCGCAGGCGTCTATTTGTTGCAGGTTGCGATGCCTGGGAAAGCGGAGGCCGGGTTGAGGGTGGTGAGGGAGTGAGAGAGTTTTGGGAAGGGAGAATTGTTAGCCATTCTGATGCCGCTACTGCCTACTGCACCACCAGCTTCCCACGCACCACACCCCCGCCGCGCTCCACTTCATACAGCACCGTCCCGCTGTACTCGGGAAGCTGAATCGTGTATTCCTGCACACCAGCCGGCCAGTTCTGCTCTGCCAACAACCGCCCTTGCAGATCAAACAACCTGATCACAGCGGCGTCAA
>JBGSKC010000058.1:0-148304 GCA_041741415.1 Bacteroidia bacterium
CTGAAACCGTGGAAAAGTCCCGCAATAACCAATGCTCAGACCAGAATTTTACTTCGTTCTTTCGTATTTCTACCTCAACAAGCCACCTTATTCAAAGGCCTTTTTTGTCCAGTCGATGGGGAGCACCTCAGTCGTTCCATCGCAGTAGACGCGGCAGGAAACGTGTACACCTCCGGAGATTTTGAGGGAACAACGGATTTTGACCCGGGACCCGGCACTTTCAACCTAACTGCTGTGCATTCTCATGATATATTCATTTCTAAATTAGACGCCAACGGCAATTTCGTCTGGGCTAAATCCATGGGTGGAACTGATGGGGGTGGATATGGTTTTTCTATCGCCGTGGACGCAGCGGGCAATGTTTACAACACGGGAAATTTTTTTTCTACAGTCGATTTTGACCCCGGGCCCGGCGTTGCCACCCTGACTGCTCAGGGAGGTGAGGATGCTTATATAGCTAAATTAGATGCAAATGGTGATTTTGTCTGGGCAAAAGCCATGGGCGGAATATCTTTTGATGTAGGCCTTTCCATCTGCGTTGACGCTGAGGGTCATGTGTTCACCACCGGCTTTTTCTGGTTTACAGTAGATTTTGACCCGGGGCCCGGCACCTTCGAACTGACGGCAGAGGGGAACTCTGATATTTTCATTTGTAAACTTGATGCCAATGGTGATTTTGCGTGGGCAAAGTCCTTAGGAGGACCTGGTAATGATCAAGGAAATTCCATCGCATTGGACGATATGGAGAATATATATTGCACGGGTCGATTTGAAGAAACGGTCGATTTCGACCCGGGGCTTGATACATTCAACTTTACTTCTGCTGGCGCAGAAGATATCTTCATCCACAAAATGTCCCTCACTACGACGTCCCTGGATACAGATCCGGGCATTCTCCGCTGGCAAATTTCCCCCAACCCCTCCACCGCCACCTTCCACCTTCGCGCCGACCTACCCACCCCCAGCCAGCCCACCTACACCGTCCTCAACCAGCTCGGCCAAGTCGTCTGGCAGGCACGGGAGGAGCAGCCTTTGCAGGTGATCGATCACCAGATCGACCTCTCCACCCAACCCTCCGGCATCTATCACCTCCGCATCAGCGATGGCAGCGGCAGTATGAGCCGGCAATTGGTGGTGGTGCGGTAGAGGAGATTATTTCAATATCAATCCCCTGGTGACCTCCGTCGCCAGGGGATGTTTTCAATAAAACAAGGAATGATTGGGAAGCCTTCTCCGGCCTGAAAGAAGCAACCACAAGGCTGCAGAAGCCGGAGCGCTTGTTTGTTTTGGGCATACCTGCAGATCTTTGCATTTTCCGGGCGGGAAGACCATGCATGTTTGTGGATGGGTGGAAGCAGGAAAGTAAGGTTTTGGGACATCATCAGTTGGCGGTTATTTCGACTTATTAAACCATGGGCTTTAGGGATGCAGGGAGAATAGGGAAAAAATATGACAAAAAAAGGGAAAAGGGATTCCTGTTGTGTATTTTGTAAGTATTTGATTATCAATTTTTTAATTACTATTAATGTTAAAATAAATCGTGCCTGAATTCGCATAAATCAAATATTCATATACTTCTATAGTGATGACCTTTGGGAACTACGATTGATTTTGTAATCGGTTTGTCTGGTATGAGTGTGGTAGAATTGAGTCGTTAATTTTTCAATCCAACCATCACCCAGACTTATTAAAAATCAACCGTCATGAAAAAAATCCCAGCCTTGTTTTTCGTTATTCTGGTAGCGTTTCAGCCAATTTTTTCCCAACAAGACAATGAGAAGTATCGTGAACAGGTGCGAACTCAACTTGTGATAGTTGAGCTGGCTTTGTTAGGCGATAATTATAAAAAAGCTTTTGACTACGTCATCGACGGAATGAATGACGGATATTCAGAGTCCTACACGGTTACTCTGCAAAGTGGTTATCAATATAAGATTGTTTCCGTATGCGATGAGGACTGTGGGGATGTTGATATGTGGATTTATGATGAAAATAATAGAGAAATAGACAGTGATGTTAGATCAGATGATATGCCAATATGTGATGTTTCGCCGAAGTGGACTGGAAAGTTCACAATAAAGGTTAAAATGTATGACTGCGACAGCAATCCTTGCTACTATGGAATTGGGATTTATAGAAAGTAAGAAAAATGATGATATCGATGGAGTCACATCAGGTTACTCTTAATTCACAAGGTCCCTTCGCTGTTTACCCTATAAAAATCTGTCGTTGCTCATACATACAAGCACACAAGCAACGACAGGTTTTTCTTTTCAAATAGTATGAGATTTCCCTCAGAGCACAGTCTAAAGATTGTGCTCTTACTTTTTTCAATAATCCCGAACATTGTGATCCTAACGAAAAAACCCCTGGATTTTTATTTGTCCTGGTGCTGCTCCCAGCACTCTGTTCGGCCATTGATCCTCATGATATTGGAGAAACAGGTAAAATCTACTTCAATAAGGCTCGTCTTGTGATCCGGTAAGGCTCGAAACTTGGCGTTGCAAGTCAACAGGTGACTTTCTCTCTGGCTTCGAAGAAAGAAAATAACTGATGGGATGTCGCCTGGATCGATACAAATTCAAAAATTGAGCCCTTCCAGTTAGATCTCCCATGTTACCGGGTCTAAGAAGCATACATCCGCAACTTCAAGCTAGTCAACCATGTACCCTTTTCAACCGATCAGCAGTGATTCAGATTTCTCTCTTTTCGATGCAGGCAACCAGCGTTCCGGGGGCAAACCGATTTCATCGGACTTTTTTCGCCAGGCACGGGTATTCATGTGGAAAGACCATAATGGGCACCCTGTCGCAGGTTTTTTGATCAACCTCCAAGCCCCTTTTCGCAACGTAGAGTTTGCCAAACCCGAAAACCGCCCCTTCCTGACAGGGATTCTTGAACGGCACAAAACCGTGGAGTTGGGTGCGCTTTGGCTCGACAAGTCATACTGGGGCTCCTGGCGTGGTTTGGTCCTCTGGCTGGCTTGTGCCCTCGCCGCTTATCGCAGCGAAGCAGAATATGCATTTGTGTGCGCCCACTCCCCTAAGCTCGCCTGCAAGTATGCCCTTGATCCTCGAAGCATCCAGATACTTGAAGAGCAGGAAAATGGTAAATTTCACAGTCGTTATTTTTTTGGGCCCAAGGGAGTGTTGCTTGGAGGGGTATTGAAACTGCTCAAAACCAGAAAAAAAGGCAATCGGCCAGCAACGCGCGCCTCTGTCATGGGTCCGCATGTGGCCTCTTGCTGATTCTCAGTGCCCGGATCCATCCACCATTCTCCATCAACGATTCTTCCCTATGGCAACCTCCTCTGTTTCCCCTTCTTCCCTTATTTTTGCTGAGATGTTGGCGCTCCAGGCCGAAGTGGCTTTTCCATTTGAACGACCGCTTTTTGAAACTCCTGCCTTTCAGTCGGCGCAATCAGTGCTTGATTTCGGCTGTGGCAGTGCCCATTACCTCCGGCGTCTCGCTGAAACTTTCCCGGAAAAGCAGTTTTTGGCGTTTGACCATGACGCAGACCTTCGCCTGATCGCCCGCAACAACACTCGCCACCTGTCAAATGTGCAAGTCCTTGAACCCGATGAATTCGAAAGCCTCGCTCCTGGTTCTGTGTCTGCCATTTTGTTTCGTTTGGTGTTGATGCACCTTCCCGACCGCAGCATTGCTTATCGGCTGGCACAGCGCCTGATTGCTCCCGGTGGGTGTGCCATTGTGGTTGACGCCGACGACAGCCTTTTTCAGATGCGCCCCCATGCACCCCAGTTTCTTGCCCGTCTGGCAGCCTGGCGTGCCACTCACCCCGATCGCCAGGTAATGGCCAAGCTGCCGGAGGAGATGGCCGAAGCAGGATTTACCCAAACCCTGCACCTGCAAATGACGGTCAATAATCAGTTTCCTCACGCTCAGATACCCTTGGGCCAGTATCTACTCCTCAATGCCGAGGTCATGGAAAGCCCTGAAGCCGTGAAAGTCGAGTTGCACAGCTGGCTGAGCTTACCCGATGCCTATTTGCAGCAAGGGGTATTTGGCCATGTGTATGGTTGTTCATAATTTGACTGCAGGTAGTTCTTCTCTTTATTTCACACGACTTTTTATTCCCTCATCCTACACAAAACATGGCTATTGACCATACCAGGGCTCCATCTTTCTGGATGCGATCTTTGGGTATTAGATGGCCGCATTTTAGGAAACCATGACTCTTTCCGATTTTGAAGCACGCTTTGTCTATGATCCAAGCAGCGACCAGCTTGGTGTGGGGGGCTTTGGCACCGTGTACAAAGCCTGGGACACCAAAGAAAAGGCCCATGTGGCTATCAAAGAAATGCAGGTGAAAGATCACAAATTCACTTTGCAAAGAGAAGTTGAATTGGCCAATGCGATTCCTCCCCATCTTAACATCGCTCGCTATGGAACTGCCTATCGGTTTTCCATGGGCCGGAGTGTCGAAATGGATTACGCCGTTTTGAAGTATTATCTGCATGGCAATCTCGATAAGGTCCTGACAACCGGTGACCTCACCCCTGAAGAGCGAACTGTCATTATTCGCGGCATTTTAGAAGGGCTGGCTCACCTTCACCGGGCGGGCGTGATCCATCGCGACCTCAAAGCAAGCAATATACTCATGGACCGCGATGCAGGCCATTGGGTACCGAAAATATCAGACCTGGGCCTTAGCAAGGTCGCAAGTGGTAAAACCGGAGAGGGAACCACCAACTCTTCAGTTGGCATCAGCTATGCCTATGCCGCGCCTGAACAAATTCGTAGCCTCAACAGTGAAAAGGGTGGTCACATTCGGCCGAATGTGGATCTCTGGGCAGTGGGGGTGTTGATCTACAAAATTTGGATTGGCGAACTGCCCTTCTGGCCAGAAGGCAACGAGCGCTCAACCGGGAGCGACCTCGTTGAGATTTCCAAGCGAATCCTGAGTGGGAAACTCCCATCCAAGCTGGCCCAGGTACCTGAGCCGTTTCAAGCCATGATTCGCCGATGCCTTGTGCAGGATCCATCGGAGCGAGTTCAGAAAGCGGAGGAACTGCTGAGCATGATGGGGCAGCCTTTCGAGTTTCCTGAGTCAGCAGATCCCCACATGACCTTAGAAGTGGAGAGGGTTCAATTGGACAAGGAAAAAGCTGTACAAGACCCGGTGTTAGCAGCAGGCAATCCGAACCGGCTTAATAATGGAGGTTTGACGGAAAATCCCCCTGAACCATTCTGGAGAAAGAATAAGGCCCTTGTTGCCATCGCAGCGGTGGGGCTGTTGTCTCTGGGTGGCTGGTGGATGTCACAACAGTCAACCTGGGCAGCAGAACGGCAAGCACGCGCCGAAACAGAACAGCACATTCAGGATTCCCTGGCCATCAGAGGGCGCTTTGTTCAGGATTCGCTCGATAATGAGCGCATGCTTGCAGAAAAGGAGCAGCGCCGCCAGGACTCCCTGGTGCAGGTTCGTGCCCTGGCAGAACGGGAGCAAAGGCGCCTTGATTCATTGGAAAGGGTGGCAGATATGAACGACCCCTTCAGGGGAACCATGGTCAGGATTCAGGGAGGCACTTTCCAAATGGGCAGCTCAAATGGCGGCACCGATGAACGCCCACGCCACCAGGTGAGCGTAGGGGATTTCTGGATGGGAAAACATGAAGTGACCCAGGCTCAATGGCGGGAAATCATGGGCTCAAATCCTAGCCAGAATAGCAGTTGCAGCCAGTGTCCGGTTGAAAATGTGTCATGGAACGATGTTCAGGAGTTTATCCGTAGGCTAAATGCCAAAACCGGAAGAAGCTATCGCCTCCCGACAGAGGCCGAATGGGAATACGCAGCTGGCGGTGGAAGCGGAAGCCGAACAACCTGGCCGGGCGTAAACAGTGAATCAAGCCTTCAAAGTTTCGCCTGGTTCTATGACAACAGTGGCAAGAAACCTCGGCCAGTAGGCCAAAAGCAACCTAACCGCCTGGGTCTTTACGACATGGCAGGTAACGTCTGGGAATACTGCTCCGACTGGTATTCGGAAGATTATTACCGCAGGAGTGCACCCAGCAACCCAAGAGGGCCTGGTTCCGGAACTTTTAGAGTATATCGCGGAGGCTCTTCTACCAGTGATGCTGCAAAATGTACGGCCTCTTATCGCTACAGAAGCACCCCAACAAATCGTGGGTCCGAAGTCGGCTTTCGATTGGTTCGCTGATCCCCTGAGCTGAATTTGGTGGAATAATGGCATCCAGGTGGAGTTCAACCTCGATAAGCATGGTTTGGGTCTGACTGAAAACACTTCAAATTCAGTCAGCCCAAACCACGATGCTGTTAAAATAAAATGACACAATCTTTACGCCTACAGAAAATTTTTCGAAGTTTCCAGCGAAGCCAGATGTTCAACCTGTTTTCCGCTCGCCGAATAAAACCTGCGTCCTGAATCTGCCCCCATGCAAGAAATCCTCACCTTCCGTCCCAAACACCTGCTCGGCGAGGGCGGCTTTGCCGAAGTGTGGTATGCTGAAAGCGCCATCGGCAAGCGGGCTGCCATTAAGCTGCTTAAGTCCCACCTGAGCCAGGATCCCGGCCTGCGCGAGCGCTTTGAGCAGGAAGCCCGCTTCATGGCCCAACTGGATCATCCCGGCATCCGGCAGGTATATGGCTACGACAGCAACGTCCTCGCCATTGTCATGGAGTACCTCGAAGGCGAAGACCTCGCCTCACGCGCCAGGCGCCTAGGCGCAGCTTCCGCTCAGGAAGTGAGAAAATGGCTTAAAGAGGCACTTGAGGCCCTGGCTTATGCTCATGCCCAGGGGGTTGTACACCGCGATATCAAACCTTCCAACCTTTTCCTCACCAACCGGGGGAACATCAGCATTCTTGATTTTGGGATCGCCAGGATGGCTGCCGAAGGAGACAGCCATACCCGCACGGGTGCTTTCCTCGGCTCGCCGATGTACATGAGCCCCGAGCAGATCGACGACCCCAGATCCGTGGACCACCGCACTGATGTTTATTCCCTGGCAGTAACAGCCTGGACCCTCCTGGCCAACCGAAAACCCTTTGACGACAGCTCCGGCTCGGAGCGAAAACTCCTCAATCAGATTGCAGACAAGCCGCTGCCTCAGTTGCGTATCCAGGACCAGGCTCTGGAAGCGTGGATCCGGGCCTGCACAGCCAAGGATAAGGCAAAAAGGCCTTCTGCCCGGGAGGCTTTGAAGATGTTGTCTCAGCATGCTGCATTACCTCCTTCCTCTCCGGCTGCCGACCCCGACAATACCCTGCTGAAACCTGCCAAAGCGACCGCAACCCCCGGCCGCATTCATTCTCCCCATTCATCTAAGACAGGCCACCCTGCCGGGCAGGTAAAAAAGGTACTGCTGGGAGCAGTTGCCATAGCCATCTTGTCATTCGCCGGATGGGCCGTTTACCGAGCTACTACCTTTCCCTCCTGCCCGGGAGAACTGGTTGGCGAAATGGTCGATATCGAATATGGGGAGATCCGACGACCCTGGGGGTGGGAAGGTGTTCAACCCTTCGAAATCGCGAAAACGGAAGTAACAGTAGGCCAGTTTGCCAAATTTGTCGATGCAACCGGATACCAAACAGATGCTGAAAATGGTAAGGGGAGCCGTATCTGGACAGGAAAAATGGCTGAAGAGAAGCTGGATGTCGACTGGCGGATGGATGAAAAGGGAAAGCTCCGCTCAAGTTCGTCCTGCGACCACCCCGTTATTCATGTAAGCTTGAATGACGCAATGGCCTATTGTAAGTGGCTCAGCGATACAACTGGTCAGTCGTATCGTCTGCCAACAGAGGAAGAATGGCTACTGGCAGCAACAGGTGGATCCTACTCCCGCTTTAGCTGGGGAAGTGAGCCGCCAAAGGGTAAACAGGCAGGAAATGTGGCAGATGAAACCCTTCTGCGGATTGTAGACACTTCACAGTTGAAAGGTTGGTTTACTCAATTCAATGATGGGTATGCGTTTGCTGCACCCGTAGGCCAATTTGATTCCACTGGATCCGGCCTATACGACATGACAGGCAACGTGGCTGAATGGTGTTCTACCACTCAGGGGTCTGGGGTTATCAAAGGTGGCAGTTGGCTGGATGGTCCTGAGAATTGTGAAATTAGCTATCGCAATACGAGCATTCGTCGAGATGGGCAGGGAATAGACCTTGGCTTCCGCATCGTCCGGGTTAAAAAGTAGCCGGGCAGGTGTGCTAGCCCGCTTTCATGGCCTGGAGAGATGCCGGAGCAGGGGAAAAAGCAGGAGCTTTGGCTGGGATATGAATGGCATTGGGCTTCCACCCCATTTTTTCTTTCACCATTAACATGGCCATCCTCCAAACACCCTTGAGTATGGCGGTTTTCGCCCCGCGGTAAACCCGGAATGAAGCTTCTGCCTGCTCCGTGTGAGTGCTGAAGCCCTCCAGCACCAGCTCAGCACCCGGAGTCTGGGCGTAGTATTGCTGGATAGCGCTGTTGGCTGTGCAGCAAACAAACTGCTTGACAGGCGCAAAGCTCACCTCGAGCGCCATCCAGGCGAACAGCAGAAACCCTGTTATAGTTTCGTGCTGATCCCCGCGAATCCAGAAACAGCTCACCTCACAACACGAGGCCTCGTCAAGAAGATTCTGCAGACGGGTCTTCTCTCCCGCCTCTAATGCTTCAAGGGTTCGGTGGGGAAAGGAACAATTCAGGACAAACCCTCCCAGCATGTCATCATACCGGTTGCCGAGAACCAGCACATTGCTGTTTTTCAGGTAGGCAAGATCTGGGGCCACACCATTGTGGTGGGCACAGGCATCCTGAAAGGTCAGGCGGTCTTCGTCGGTGGCAAGGAGATGGAATGAGTACATGGGAAGTGGAAAAAAAGGTGAAAGGAGAAAGCGAACCGGGAAAAAGTCAGACAAACCATTGAGCGAGCCAGCCGGGAAGGAGGGAAGTGGCCATGGGCGCAACAACCGACTGCCACCGGAGCGAGCCAGCTTTGCCGGGTGCAGGCATGTGTGCATCCAGGGCTGCTGCCAGACTGGCTGCGTTTGAAAAGCGTCGGGATGGCTCCTTGCAGGTGGCCTGGCAAATCACTTCATTCAGCCAGGCTGGCACATGGCGAAGGGAGGGGAGGGGCTGGTTCAGCACCCGCCACCGGATCTCACGCTGGTCAGGGAAGTCCTCAGAAAAGGGATGGTCTCCTGTGAGCATCACATAGGCGAGCATGCCGAGCGCATACACATCGGTTGCAGGACCTGCTTCGCTGCGGGGGCTGAGTTGCTCAGGCGCAGCCAGGGCAAATGCCAGATGGGGCCGGGCTGCGTCGGCATCAAGCATCCGGACCTGGCCCTCGGGCCCCAGCCAGATGTTTTCAGGACGAAGATCCCGCTGGATCAGGCCCTTTTCCTGCACAGCCTGCACGATGCCGGCTACCTCACGGAGAATGGCAACGGTCTCCGCATTGTTCAGCGGGCCGCTGGCCAGCCGGTCGGCCAGCGACTGGCCGGCCAGGTATTCATACACAGCAGTGGTTTCCGCTCCTTCTCCCGGAAGGTCCATGGCCATCCGGATGCCCCGCACCCGAAGCTGATAGCCCGCCAGGGTGGAGGCAGCCAGTTGCCTGCCTGCCTGCGCTGGTGCACCCGGCCGCAGCCTGCGAGCAACCGCCTGAAGGCCGCCCGGATACTCAATCAAAAAACTCTGGGTCCATTCACCGCCGCCTAAGCAGCGCACCACGCGGAAGTCAGTTGAAGGATTCATGGGCTTGGGAATGTGTGTCTGATTTCCCTCTGAGACCCGCTCTCTTTCGCCATCTCATCCTCTCCCCACGAAAAATAATCTTATCACTTCCCGCCATTAGATCGCGGTTAACGCGCCGTCTGACAAGAAAAACAACCGAAATGCTGACCTACCTTCTGATTTCGAGAATCACTGGTTTCGCACTTTCCAGGTGTTTTGCCAGGTCTGTCCGCCTGGCTGTTTCCATCGGCTTCCGGTTTCTGGTGGGAACGCCCCTGGTAACGGTTTCTCCTGCTCCGGCGTGTCAGCCTGGCTCCCTCGTTTCCTTTGGCCAGCCGGAAAGCACAGGAGGGCTTGCCTGGCTGAACGCACAACTGGTTTCCTTTCTGGATACCTTGCCAGGAGCTCCTTCTTTTCTGGTCGGGCTGGGAGGTTTGGTTGATGGTTCTCAGCCCGGAATGCTGTGCCCGGCTTGCGAAGTATTCCCTCCGGTTCTCCCTGCCAACGGCGAAGATCCAACCCCCGCCCAACCTGGCTCTCACGCCCCGGCGTCCCAGCCACTGGCAACACCTTTAAAGTTGTTCTCGCTCCTTCTCCTGGGGCTTTATGCCAGCCTGATATGCCATACCCAATCAGCAGACCCTCTCCGCGGCGGGATGCACTGGTCAATGCCATATAAAGCGGTGTCATTTCTCCTCCTGGCAGAACTGGCCATTTCGCTTCTCCCTGACCCGGTCTTTCTTGTCGCCATGAAATGCTCAGGTAGCCAACACGAAATGCTGTGCAGGGTGGTTTCTGAGGGGATCGAGTGCCTGTCCACGACATTGTCTATCCTGAAGCGAAGAAAAATTAATTTGAGGGCCGGAGAGCTTCCCAGCCGGGTGCCACATCGGAAGAAACCGGTCCCGCTGCTGGCATGGCAGCTGTTTGCAAGGGCCGGAACATGATGTTTTTCGCTGGTGTTTCGTCCTCCGGCCTGTTGATTTTGTTTTATTGAAATGCATAGATTTGGCAAACCTCCCACGAATGGAACGAATCCTGAGCTACACCCTGAAGCGTAAACTTGGCGAAGGCGGCTTCGCCACGGTTTGGTACGGCCTGAACCACATTGGCAAGGCCGCTGCCATCAAAGTCCTCAGCCCCGACCTTCGGCATATCCCCGAAGTAGTGGAGCGTTTTGAGCAGGAGGCGCGCATCATGGCGTTGTTGGAGCATGACCACATCCGGCAGGTGTATGACTACGACAGGGATAACCTGGCCATCGTGATGGAGTACCTCGAAGGGCAGGACCTCTCTGCCTGGCTGGCCAGCCACGGCCCTGCCGATGCGGCAACCTTGCGTACCTGGCTTGCCCAGGCCCTCGACGGCATGGACTATGCCCACGGGCAGGGGGTGGTTCACCGCGACATTAAGCCCTCTAACCTCTTTCTCACGAGCCGTGGCAAAATCAAAATCCTGGATTTTGGCATTGCACGTATCACCTCGGCGGCAGAGGGGCGCACCCGCACGGGTTCTTTCCTGGGTTCGCCGATGTACATGAGCCCCGAGCAGATCGACGACCCCAAATCGGTGGACCACCGCTGCGACATCTATTCGCTGGGGGTAACGGCCTGGACGCTGCTGGCCAACCGCAAACCCTACGACGACAGCTCGGGCTCGGAGCGCAAGCTGCTCAACCAGGTGGCCGAGCAACCACTGCCGCCACTACAGCTTGCTGATGTAGGCCTGGAAGCCTGGATACGTACCTGCACGGAGAAAGACCGCAACCGTCGGCCTGCCAGCGCAGCGGACGCCCTGAAGCTTCTCGGTAGCAGCAAGGCGGGTGGGGAGGAAACGGTGGTGGTGCCGAAGGTGGTTGTGGCTGCTACCGCTCCCCGCCCTGCAGTGACCCCAGCTGCCACGCCAACCCCGCCTCAGCATACGGTAACCACAGATACTGGAAAAGGAAACGGCTGGGTATGGATGGGCCTGCTGGTACTGGGGCTGGCGGGCTTTGGCCTGGGCAGAAGCGCCTGGCTACAGCACCAGCAGCGCCTTCAACAGCAGGCAGCGCAGCAAAGGCAGCAGCGCTACGAGGACTCCCTCGCCTCCCGGGAGCGCTTTGTACAGGACTCGCTGGAGAGAGAACGCCTGATGGCCGAAAAAGAACAGCAGCGGCAAGACTCCCTGGAACGGGCGGCTGACCCCTTTGAAGGAAGCATGGTACGGGTGCGGGGCGGTACCTTTCAGATGGGGAGCAATGAAGGCAACCCAAGCGAGAAGCCGGTACACAGCGTAACGGTGGGGGATTTTTGGATAGGGAAGTTTGAGGTGACTCAGGCGCAGTGGCGGGCCGTGATGGGCAATAATCCAAGTAACTTTAGCGGCTGCGACCAGTGCCCGGTGGAGCAAGTATCTTGGAATGATGTGCAGGGGTTTCTGCGCAAGCTGAAATCCCAAACTGGCAAAAATTATCGGTTACCTACCGAGGCGGAATGGGAGTATGCGGCCGGAGTCGGGAATGGAACACGCACAAAATGGGCAGGTACCAATGTGGAGAGTAGGCTCGGTAACTATGCCTGGTATTGGGCAAATGGCGGGAGCAAAACTCATCCTGTAGGTCAGAAGCAGTCCAACGGCCGTGGCCTTTACGATATGAGTGGGAATGTATGGGAATGGTGCTCCGACTGGTACGCGGAGGATTATTACGCGATCAGCCCATCCGCCAATCCCAAAGGCCCGGCAAGTGGAAAATATCTCGTGTTGCGCGGCGGCTCCTGGTACGTCAATGACTACGACTGTCGTGTTGCCATCCGCTACTACTTCAATCCCAGCGGCTGGGGCAGCAGCAATGGGTTCCGTCTTGCCCGAGATTAACCCTCGCGCTCTTTTACCCTTTTACCCTTTGGTTCTTTTTCTTTTTTTGTAAATCCGGCGAAGCCGGCGATTTTTTTTGGTTTTTTGCAGAGCGTGCGTTTGACCAAAACCAGACAGAGGAAAAGCAAGTGGGTAGGTAGAATCAAGGCTGTCTCCGGCTTGATTGCTGTCCGGGAAAAGGAGTTGCCACAGATGCAAGACATACCCTCCGCGAGATCTGTATTTTGCCCGCCTTTTATTTCTGCGAGAGAATAAGATGAATCACCCCCATGCAAGAAATCCTCTCCTTCCAACCCAAACACCTGCTCGGCGAGGGCGGCTTTGCCGAGGTGTGGTACGCCGAAAGTGCCATCGGCAAGCGGGCTGCCATCAAGTTGCTCAAGCCGCACCTGAGCCAGGAGTCCGGCCTGCGCGAGCGCTTCGAGCAGGAAGCCCGTATCATGGCCCAACTAGAGCATCCCGGCATCCGGCAGGTGTATGGCTACGAAGCCGAACGGCTGGCCATGGTCATGGAATACCTCGAAGGGGAGGACCTGCTCCAAATCGCCACTCGCCAGGGGCCGCAGTCCTGGGCCACCGTGAGCCATTGGCTGGCACAGACCCTGGAGGCCCTCGCTTATGCGCATGCCCGCAAGGTCATTCACCGCGACATCAAGCCTTCCAATCTGTTTCTCACCACCGACGGCCGAGTCAAAGTGCTGGATTTCGGCATTGCCCGGGTGACCGCAGATTTTGGCGTGAAGAGTTCCACCTCCTTCCGGGCGGGCACGCCCATGTACATGAGCCCTGAGCAGATCATCAGCCCTCGTGACATCGACGCCCGCAGCGACCTCTATGCCCTGGGTATCACGGCTTATTACCTGCTCAGCGGCAAACCACCTTACGACGACAGCTCCGGCTCGGAGTTTTTGCTGCAAAGCCAGATCGTGAGCCAGCCGGTTCCCGCCCTGCCAACCCTGCCTGATGCCGCCAATGCCTGGATAGCCACCGCCACTCAAAAGAAGCCCGAAGCCCGCTTTGCAGATGCAAGGGCAGCCGCGGTGGCCTTGCCGGAGACTGGCAAAGAAGCCGTTGCAGCGCCCTACACCGGTGCCACCCAGGTGCAAGTGCGCGGGGCAGCGCCGTCAGTCAGGTCTGCCCCTCAGCCAGTTTCTGCTCCCCTGCCGCGGTCGGTGAACCACAAGGGCGTGCAGATTCCACTTCCGGAGATGGTGCTGGTGCAGGGCGGCACCTTCTGGATGGGAGATGACCCTAGCCCACGATCGGCGAATTTCCGGCACGAAGTAACGCTCGACAGCTTCTGGATAGGGAAATATCCTGTTACAAGCGCCGAATACGCAGCCTTTCTGAATGCAGCGAACCCCGATGAGAGGGATCGAAAGAAATGGGTGGAATTGGAATCTTTCTGGAATACGGGTTTTTCCATTAGAAAAGAAAGAACAGGGTTCCTTCCTGTTCGCAGAAAAGAACAGCACCCGATAGTCGGGGTGTCCTGGACCGGAGCAACAGCCTACACGGAGTGGCTGGCTGGGTTAACGGGAGCGAAGCTGCGCCTGCCGACCGAAGCTGAGTGGGAATACGCAGCCGGAGGCGGAAGCCAGGGAAGAACAATGTGGGCAGGAACAGACGATCAGCAAAACTTGCCTGACTATGCGTGGGTTAGCCAATACGGTCGAGGCAAAACACATCCGGTTGGCCAAAAGCTGCCCAATGGCCTGGGACTATATGATATGAGTGGGCAGGTATGGGAATGGTGTGCGGATTGGTATGGTTCGGATTACTATATCAGCAGTTCGTCCATTAACCCTAAGGGACCCATATCTGGCGATTATCGCGTGGCCCGTGGGGGTAGCTGGTACGACGAACCAGTCAACTACCGAGTTGCCTGTCGCAGCAGAAATGGCCCTTCTGACCTCGGTAGTGGCCTTGGCTTCCGCATCGCCTACCGATAAAAAATAATCTCCCCACTACCATGAGATCCAAGTGAAGGGAGGGTCTTACAGGATACATACCGGGCAGCGGGTTTGAGCGCCTGGACGGTATGGGTGTTTGTTTCATCCCTTCAGTTTCTTACCATGAATCCATTTCGTCTTTTTCAAGCCTCTTTGGTGGCGTTGGCAATGGTATTGCCTGCTGCTGTGGTTGCCCAGGTGGGAGCCTCTTTTTCAGCCAAATGGCTTCAGCCGCTGGAAGGCGGTGACCTCCGGCCCGAAGTCATGGGGCAGGTCTTTCTGGGGCGTGCCTTTGATGCGGGCGCTGCCACCGGAGGATTTGGCCTGCAGGCTGGTTTTTACCAGGTCCGCTGGACCACTGAGGCAGCTTTCCCGGCCTTTACCGATTCGCTCTCCGGGCTGGTTCACAGCGAAGGCACGATCCACACCCGGCAGCATGTGATGCCGGTTATGCTGGCCCTGCCCTTCAAGCAGGGAGTGGTGGCAGATTTCGGACTTGGCTCTCTTCCCTGGCCGTTTCGCCGGGCAACCATTCGCGGAAGCTCCCGCCTGAACCTGGGCTTCTTTGTCCAGCCAAGCGGTGGTGCTGCTGTGGTGCAGGTAACAGAGGCCAACGAAGCCCTCGGAGCAGAACAGACCAGCTGGCATTGGGCACCCGCCTGGGGCCTCGATTATGGATTCTTTCTGGGAAGCATCACCGTGAGCCAAACCTACTTTCGGGGTATCTCCCGGCCATTTCGCGTGGCTGGTGAAACACCTGGCCTCCCGTCGGCCTCTTCCGAACCCATGGACCTGCGGCACAAAGGCTGGCAGATTTCCCTGAACATTGGTTTTTAATAACCATTTTGATCAAAGCCGGGAAAATGTCAACTTGTCGATGCCAGTTTTGAGGAAGCCTCTGTCCACTAATGACTGACATTTGTTTTCGCCAAACAGCCCAACCATCTGCGGAAAGCACCATAGTTATTCACTTCTGATGTCAATCTCCACGCAATGGAAGCCTTCAAACACCATTATTCAATGACTTTCTCCAGCACCGGGCGGTGTTCCAGCCTTTTTCGCCATTTCTTGATGTTGAGCACATTTGCTTTTGGCTTATTTGGCTGGGCGTTAACAGCTCAAACCTGCGTTGACGGCAACTGCCAGAATGGCGTTGGGGTCATGACCTACGAAAACGGGAATACATTCACCGGTGCCTTTGTGGACGGAAAAAAGGTAAAGGGGGTGCTGCAATATTCGGATGGAGGCCGATATGAAGGCTTTTTTCAGAATGAAGTTCGCCATGGAGAGGGCACCTACTGGTACACAGACGGGAAAAAATTCGTGGGGGAATGGGCGGCTGGGGATCGGTTCAGAGGGACGTTAACTTACAGAGACGGCAGCACCTACGAAGGCTGGTTCAGGGCTGGAGTCAAGCATGGATTTGGGGTGCAAACTTTCTCCAACGGCAACCAGGCAAAAGGATATTGGCGTGATAACAAATTCACCAAGCCGCAGGGCAGGGTTTTTGCCTTGTTGATCGGGGTTTCAGACTATGCCCCCCTGGGAAGGAATTCTGGCGACCTGATGCATGCCCACGACGACGCTCTGGATTTAAAGGCCTATCTGGAGCACATGCTGCAAATGACCCGGCAAGGAGGGCAGGTTGTTACCCTGATCAACGGAGAAGCCACGGCCGAGCGCATTCGACAGGAATTTGGTTCCCTCGCTGCACAGGCCGGCCCCGATGATCTCCTGATGTTCTTTTTCTCTGGTCATGGCGCTCCGGGGTTGTTTTACTCCCACACTCTTTCGGAGCCTCTTGCCCATGACTATGTTAAGGCAACTTTTGCGACTTGCGCTGCCCGGCGGAAGGTGCTTATCGCAGATGCCTGCTATGCCGGAACAGTACGAAGGCCCCGCACAGCCAACCGGGAGGTGACCAAAGCTATCTGGGAGCCATCCAGGACAGACACTGCAAACGAGGTCGTTGTATTTTTGTCCAGCCGCGACAATGAAACCTCCATCGATAGCGGCCAGCTGCGAAACGGGTTATTTGCTTATTACCTGATCCAGGGCCTGAAGGGAAGCTGTGATCAGAATGGGGATTCTTTTGTTTCCCTGGAGGAATTGTTTTTGGATGTCCGGGCCAACGTTCTCTCTTATGCCTCCCGGCTGGAGAGTGAACAACACCCAGTAATGTATGGACAATTTCAGGGCGAGTCGCTTTTTTTGCCCATTTTTTCCCAGTAATTTAAATCCGGGGATTAGATCGAAGAAAAAAGCTGGTCTATGGGAATAGAAAGCTTTTTCCAGGGTGAGAATCACCGCCAAGCTGACAAAAGTGTCTCTGGAAGCCAGCACCTTCCCGCCTCTCACATTCATTCTGTATCAATTCAATGCGCGCATGAAGTCACTGACAATTGGCCGTAATGAAAATTGCGATGTCGTGATCCAGCACCCTGAGGTGAGCCGGTTGCACGCCCGTGTCCTGGCAGAAAACGGAGAGTGGTGGATCGTTGATGAGCAATCCACCCATGGGACCTTTGTTGATGGCCATCGCATTGCAAAGGAAAGGATTACCCCTGCCAGTAAAATACGGCTTGGGCCTTATTCGCTGGATGCCTCAACCCTGCTCAAGCCTGTAGAAGGGACTTTCCCCAAGCCTTTACCCCCCGATCCTGAACCAGATTATCTGACAGTCATGCAGGGAGCCTATGTTGTGTATAAAAAAAACAAGGAACGTTTTGAGCTCCAGGCGCACCTGCTCAAGGGGGGGGTCATGCTCATTCCTTTTTTTGGCCCCGCAATTAACTACCTAATAACGGCACAAGTAAAAAAGCGTGTGATTCAGTCGGGCTTTTTTCGGGAATTCAAAACAAAGGCAAGGTGCCCGCATTGCGATTATGGAATTTATCAACTCGCCGACCGGCCAGACACCGTCTGGGAGGAGTTTGTCAAGAAAGCGGCTTGCCCCAACTGCCGCAAGTCATTAACACCCAAAAACAATTGAATCATGATCAGGAACAGTGAAACAACCCGCATCGCCAATTCCACCGCTTCAGGGAAGCGCAAGCTAACTACAGAACAGCTCATGGCGATTCGCAAGGGAGCGGCTGCGAGCGGCGGTCTTCTTGCTCTGGTAGCCGGCGGCTATGCTGCCATCCAGGCGTCGGCCAGCAGAAACGCCGAGGAAGCCGTTTTGTCGGAAACCGACACCCAGGAAGAAGTCTGTGAAGAAGTGGTGAAGCCCCTCATTCACAGCACCGCCCCTATTGCCGCCAGCGTTGCGGACGAAATGAGCTTTGGGGAAGCCTTTGAAGCCGCTCGTGGTGAGGTGGGTCCCGGCGGATTGTTTGTCTGGCGTGGGCAACCTTACCATACCTACAGCGCTGAGGAGTGGAGTTTGATGGAGGAGTCTGACCAGTTGGCCTATCTCAATTCAATGGAGTCTGGCCTTGAAGCAGAAGAGGTAGCGCAAGTCGGCGAGGAGGCTCCCGAATTGGCTTCCGCCGGAAGCGAAGCTCTCGCGGGTTCTGGTAATGGGTCAGCTGCTGTGGCTGTTTCAGCGGAGGAAGAACTCATCGAACTGACGCCTTTGAGCATGGATGACTCCGGTCAAATCGATGGGGTAGGTATCGACTTTGGTGCTGACGGTGTTGTTGAAGCGATCCTGATTGAAGGCAACGACGATGCTCCGGATTCATGGATCATTGATGCAGATGGTGATGGCGCAATTGAGCTGCAAGTGCTCACTGATACAGAAGGGAATATCCTTGCCAGTCAGGCGATAGACCCTCCACTTCCAACCAGCGCTTATATCGAGCAACATCAGGCTGGTGACTCCATCATCATGACGGAGTCGGAACTCAACGCGCGCCTTTCTACCAGCCCCGATGGCGTTAATCATTTTACCGCTAACCAGGCTCCTGCCTTCGAAGACAATCCTGATGATGTGGTGGGGCCCGACTATGAAGAAGACGCCGACGTTTCGGACATGAGTGTTTGATCCGCAGGCAGATCTGCTTTGTTTCAACCATTTTGAGCTCAAGCTACAGGTATGAATTCGCAACTTCCCTGCCTGGTTTGTGGGAAACCCGTCCTCATTATGTTTCCACCTGTGAAAGGTGCAGCGAAATTGAAGTTTCGCTGTCAGAATTGTGGAACGGAGAATCTGATCAGGTTTTCTGTCTTAGCAGCAGGTCAGGTGCCTACGCCACCTTCGGAACCGCCCAAGCCTGTTTCCGCACCACCAATCCCTTCTCCTGATCCGAGGCCAGTTGTCCCGGCAGGGGGAGGGAATAGTCCAACTCTGGTACATGGAAATGTGCCCAGGGAACCGACGTTGGTTCGTCCAGGGAGTTATTCAACTTCCCTTAACGGAACGATCCAGGTTGTGGAAAGTGGAAAGGCTGGCTCTGTGTACTCGCTGAAAACAGGAAAGCAAGTGGTAGGAAGGTGGTCGCCGGGCGTTGATGACTGCGACATCCAGGTGCCAGTCAAAGATTTAACCCTGAGCCGTCGGCATTTTCAAATTCAGGTACTCCGCTCCCCACAGGGGTTCTATTTGTACAAGATTTCAGACCTGCACAGCAAGAACAAAACCAAGCTCATTGGGCAGTCAGGTGAATTGGAAATCGGAACTGGTAGTGAGCTGTATCTAAGCCATGGCGACATCATTGTAGCTGGCCAGACCCAGTTTTTGTTTACGGACAAGTAAAGAAGTAGATCATGAACAAGATCGTATCCATTGATGCGCCGGTACTGGGCACCTTTCTCGGAACACGGGAAAACAATGAAGATGCCGTTTTTCCGCTTCCTGGCATGAGCAGCCCTTCTGACCAGCTCTTCATTGTCTGTGACGGAGTAGGCGGAGCAATGGCAGGGGAAGTTGCCAGCAGGATTGCTACGGAGAGTCTGGCTGAGTTTTTTCTTCGTTACCCCATAGAAGGGTACCTGACTGAGGAATATCTGCAGCAGGCAACGGACATGGCACGAAGTCAGATTGATGAATACCTGGCCGCAAATTCACGTGCCAAAGGAATGGCCACTACCATTACACTGTTACACCTGAATCGGGAGGGGTGCAGCCTTGCCCACATGGGAGACAGCCGGGTGTACCATTTTCGGAATGGCCAGATGATCTTTCGGACTCAGGATCACGCGCTTGTCGCAGAACTCCTTGCTGAAGGGTTAATTACAACTGATCAGGCTGCGAATCACCCTCACAAGAATGTAATTACCCGTGCCCTCAGTGGGAGCCATGAAAAGGCACGCTATCCCGACTTGTATCAGGTTCCTCTGGTGCTTCCTGGCGACGTGTTTCTGCTTTGTACCGATGGGGTCAATGAAAGAATTCCCGACGAGGTTCTGGAAACGATATGTGGGGCAACATCAGTTGAGGACATGGCTGGAGCGATTCAGGCGGCATGCGCCCCTCTTCCCGGCGATAATTACTCTTTTTGCCTCGTGAAAGTGCTGGATCAGGTGCAAGGACTTGCTCCGGTAACAGCTCATTCAACGGAAAGTGCCACAAAAGACAGCTCCCTCATTAGCTTGGAGGTTGAGGATGACGATATCCCGGATATTTCTGTGCATCCCGTACAATCGCTCGCAATCCGCCCATGGATGTTGGCCCTTGCCGTCTTTCTTGCCGTCCTGGCAGTCGGCGCGTGGGGGTATGATTATTTTATCTTGCCTCCAAAAAACGAACAGGTCCAGTCTGGTCCAGCTACGACAGGGCAACCTGACTCAAAAGGAAGTAGTGCTAATCAGCCTGGATCGGTTCAACCTTCTCGATCGGATCCTGGCAGTGGACCTTCTTTTGAAAGAACCTCTGAACCGACTGCACAACCGCCTGCAGGAACTACCAGCCAGCCTACACCTCCAGGGAAAGTTGGAAATATTTTCCCGGGGGGGAGTAATCAAAAACCACCAAGCCAGATTAGTGGAATCAGTGGTATTTTCCCAGGCCGAGATACCATCACAGAAGTTTCAGATAGAGCTGATTCCATTATGGCTGATGATACGTTACAAAATGAGTAGCGCCTAGGCAACATACTGACGTCAGAAATCTTAAGAAGTAACCTCGGCAAGGTTAAGATTGCATCGAACCCTGTTAGGAACCTTATCATCTCTTCTGCCAGTAGGGCACTTGATCCTTTCCCTGCCGGAGGGCCTCAAACTTGACGCTATTCGTGGTGGAATCAAGTATTGACGCCCAGGTCGCTTTCTGAGGTTTTGAAGCCAGCTCGTTGAACTGCTGCAGAAAAAGCAATGTGAACAGCCCCCCCAGCGCGGGATCCCCGTAGGAGTAGGAGCCATATACCGGATCGTTACTGGCAATGATCAGATCGCCACGATACTCCCTCAGGAGAGAGGTCAGGTTGGCCGGAGTCGGGGTCGCTTCGCTGGTCGCCTTGCTGAGGATCAAAGAGTTGGGCAGCGGATGCCTGTCAACACAGCAGTCGAAAATGGTAATGACCAGTTGTGGGTTTCTGGCCTTGAGCTGGTCATGGACATAGGTTTGAGAAAAGCACTTGTTACCTGATTTGAACCACATTTTAGGTGCCCTGGTATTGGGGCAAGCAGTGGATCCATGCCCACTGAAGTAAAAGATAACCACATCAGTGGGGCCGATTGGCAACCCGATGAAAGCATGGATAAGGAGTGGATAAGGGTCAGAGTAAGGATCGAACGCTTTGTGAGCTAACTGAAGATTGGACCCTCGGGCACAGCTTTTTGCCCACTCCAGGATGTTGGCAAGATCAGCCTTTCCTCCAATATCCGGGGAAACAGTATCAACCACTGTGATGAGGTGGAGAGTTTGGGCATTTACCCAATGAGCGCCCGATATCATCAAAAGGCACGTGGTGAGCAGGATAAGCTTCCAGCGCAGATTTATTCGTTTCATGGAACGATGGGTGGCTAAATGAAGAGGAATGGTCAATCTAAAATCTTTCGAAAGGGAAAATTGTTACAACAAATACCTGTCCCTAAGATAGGCTTTTCTTTTTTTCAACTTCACAGTATCGGACCATTAGATTGGATAAATTTATAAGTCTAATACACAAAGCACTGCTCAACATGGAAGAAAACCGACTGTTGCGACTGGCTCAGGTTCTTCAGTGCCCTCTTGATCAGGTGGCACATAAACTTCAAAAGCTTGTTTCCTGGTCAGACCAGGTTTGCCTTTTGGCTATTTCGGTGATGAACCGATTGGTTCTTCACTATGCCTTCAAAGAGCTGTACAGACGATACTGGGAGAGGGTCCGTGCTCATGTTCTGAGGAACTCAGGTAACCTCGACCAAGCCAAAGATTTACTCCAGGACAGCCTGCTGAAACTGCATATGCGAGCACAAAGGGAGGCCCTGGATCTCGAAAAAACCAACCTGGAAGCTTATTTCACGACCATTTATAAAAACACCTGGATTTCCCAGCAGCAAAAGGCAAAAAAAATGTTGACAGTGCCTCTGGAAGATCAGAAAGAATTGGAGAGGCTCCCCGAAGAAAACAGCTTCTGGGAGGAGGAAGAAGTCAGGCTGCAGCAAAGCCGATACCTAAAAGCCTCCATGGCAAAGCTAACCCCAATGCAAAGGCAAATATTGAATTGGTTGTACTTCGATGAGCTTAAGCCAGCTGAGATTTATGAACGGCTGAAAGGAGAACATAGCTCCAGGCAAGTCACCTACAACGCGATTCTGGCAGCAAAGCAAGCCCTGAAAAAAATCATTGAATCAGATCCGGTAAAGGCTGGATCACTGACCTAACGACCTATGAAAAACGACAATCATTTTGACCAGATAGACCTCTATCTGAACGAGGAACTGACGGCCTCAGATGCACTCGCATTTGAGAAGGCCATGAAAGTAAATCCTGACCTTGCCAATGCCTTGATCCTACGCCGCAAGGAATGGCTGGAATTGTCCGCCAATAATCCCGACCTCTATTTAGAAGAACATGATGATCTTGGGGTAATCTGGAAGCTGCTAACCGTGCGGGAAATAATTCAAGATGTTGCTCAGGAGTTGAAGATCGAAAATCCCGCCGTCTATTCTCCCTCTGAACAAGAAGAGGTTGTTGTTTCTTTGAGCCCGCAATCAGAGCCGGAACCCATGCTTGAAAATGCAGAAGAGCTTCGGCTCCGAAAGGCCTGGCAAGATCTTACCATTCGAGAGATCGCAAGTCAGGTACAAGGCAACTCAGAAGACAAGGCTCAACCTCCATTGACTTCTCAACTGCGCCCATTCTCACCTCAATATATATGGCCTATGGCCATTGCTGCGAGTGTTGTTTTTATATTTTTAATTAACCTTCCAAGACCTGGTTCAAACCAGTTCGAGCTCAATCCCAAAACTGAAATGGGACCAGGGGCTGATTCCCTTGAGGAAGCGCGTCAGCTCAGTATGGAAATTCTCGCCTCTTCCCTTTCGGTTCAGTCGTTTGGATGGGAACTCCTTCCCGATGAGCAATTGGTGTTGAAGCATTCGCTTAAGCAGTTTCCTCGTGACTCTGTTCAGAGGGCAAACTTTCTGCTGCTGGAACTGCAAAAATTGGATTCTCTCTCTGAAGGCGGTGGATGTTTACTTTCCTTAGCCATCGCTCAGGCAAGACCCTGGCCGGAGTCAAATCGTACATTAGTTCAATTTGCGAAGACCGGTCAACCCGGAGGATGGTGGGTGCTTGGAGTCTATGCCATAGTATATGAGGATTATCCTCAAGCCGATACCGCCCTGCGTATGGTGTTTGAGTTTTATCCGAATTTTCCCGCTAATTCATTGGTTGAGCGAATATTGGGCTATTTACCCCCCAGTGGGGTAGGCGACGGGATGGAATGACATCACGTTTGCTACCCTGTTCACCAAAAAATCCCCAAAGACTAGGACTCAGGGGAATCACGTAAGACCCCGGACAGGCATGACTTTCTGGCCCATAGATTCGCCTCCCAACCTCGCCACGCCCTGTGAACCTTGGCGGCCTTTTGCCTGGTAAAGCAGGGAAGGAATCACGCATCTTTCGATATGCGCTCCTTTGCCTTTCAATATTCGTGTGAACCTCCCCCGTTTTTGTTACCAGTTTTTCCTGAATTTTCCCAATACCTTGCCCTTCTCATTTTCCGTAAGCGCTTAATTTGCTCTGAAAAGCGATTTGGTGCTGAAAGAATGATGGTGCAAGGAAGGGACCGGTGGTACGGCCTTCCTTGTTTTTTTTACTGCTGGGAGGAGGAAATCATGGTCAGAGCTAACATTAAATTTGAAGCCAGGGGATAGCCCGGCTGCCTGATAAGCTACGCCCCGATGTTGGCGTCGTATTTTACAAACATGTGAATCCAAACCGAGCGCGACAACCGAAACAAAAACGGGATACCCACCACCAGCATCACGCCCATCACCACCAAAAACACGCTGTATGAAAAGCCCAGCACAAAGCGCACAATCAAAAACGTGGGCACCAGCCAGGCAACATTCAGCGCGTAGCTCACATAGCTGGCGCCGAAGAAAAAGCCAGGCTCAATCACAAAATCTTGCTGGCATACCTGGCATGCAGCAGGCATTTCATGCATTCTCCTGATATTGAACAGGTTACGGACCGAAAATAGTCTTCCTTTCCGGCAGCGGGGGCAACGATTTCCAAGAATACTGGTCAACAGGGAAGGCATAGAGGCGATCTTTTATGCAAATAAACATTGCTGCGTGGGGAAAAGAAATGAAAATATGAGCATTTGCTAATATTCTCACTCCCTGCCTTCTCCAGTTCAGGCACCCGGCTGAGTCTCCCAAAAAGAACGGAGAGAAGGGTTAATGGACTGGGAAATGTTTGCATACATCTCAGCCAGGGCAGAATCTTGCGCCAGCAGCTGCAGATGTGCTGCCAGGGTGTTGTAATCAGCCCGGAGGGCTGGCCCGGTCTGGGCCGCCGCCGGCCCTACTTTTAGTGCCTGCGCGATTTGATTCCGGATCAGGGGGCCATAAACAGAGAATGGCAACTCTGGAACCAGCTCTGCTGCCCGCTGAAGCAG
This sequence comes from Bacteroidia bacterium, assembly GCA_041741415.1. GTDB lineage: Bacteria > Bacteroidota > Bacteroidia > J057 > J057 > JANQTF01. Next base: position 24,510 of record JBGSKC010000058.1, read on the forward strand.
GTGGTTGACAAAATTCGAGGCAAAAACAGCCCCCAAATGCAGCCGCAGCCGCGACGGGCTGTCCATCTGCTGCACCGACTGGCTCAGCAGTTTTGCCAGGTTCATCAAAGCTTCAGTAATGGCGTCATCGCTTCCTTCCACAAACAAAGGGATGTCTCGCCAATCGACAAATTGCCCGGCAGGAAAAGACTGAAGCGGGTATACCACTCCTTTTCGGGAAGCGGGCAACAGGGAGAGCGGACTTGCCCCTGAAACGTGGATCAGCACCGCTTCAGGGGCCACGGTAAGCAGTTGCGCCACTTCCTGAAGTGCGTGGTCGGAAATGCAAAGCCACACCCACTGGCCTTTCGCGGGGGTGCTGAGAGGCATTGGGCTCAGGCCGTGCCGGGCAAGCCAGGCACCTTTTGCTGGATCGCGAACCAGCACCTGGTTTACCACAAGGCCTGCTCCGAGGAGGGTTGGCACCAGGCTCTGCGCCAGGCGTCCGCCTCCCACAACGGTATGGCTGAAAGGTTGGGTGGCATCATTGGAATCAAACGCTTCTTGCAGATCCACGGGGGGGGAATCGCTCATGAGAAGGAGGTAAAAGATACAAGCCGGAGAACGGGCCGCCAACTGAAGCCATTACAAGTTATCACCGGAATTTCATTGGTTGACCGGCAAAATCAGGGTGTTCATTGAATATATTTTGGTTTAGCGGGGGTTACGGGTAGGTTCGGCCTGTTGAACAAACACAATTTTATTTCAAAATCCATGAAACGTTCAAAGCATTTTCTCTTGTTGGCTGGCATGTTGCTGGCCATGGTGGCTGCATCAGGGCAGCCCGGCGGAAACGGTCCGCAGATGACACCGGAAGAGCGGGCAGCTAAACAAACTTCCCGCATGATCGGCGAGTTTGAGCTTAACGCTGAGCAATCGACGAAGGTGGAAGAAATCAACCTGCGGTACGCCAAGGCTCATGCCGAAGCCCGTGATCAGGCAGCTGGTGACATGGAAGCCATGCACAGCAGCATGATGAAGCTCAACACCAAATTGGATGAGGAATTTAAAGGAATCCTCAGTGAGGTGCAGTTTTCCCGCTATGAGGAATTCCAGACCGAGCAGCGCAAAGGCATGCAAGGTGGACCCCAGGGTGGCGGACAAGGTGGCGGCAATCCCCGCCCATAAAGACCTATTAGTTCTTTATTGACGTCTCTTCACGTGGAGAAGGAAGCTAGTTACGAGAATTGGCATGCTTCCTTCTCCCGTTTTTTTTTCAGATCTACCCTCTCAGATATGAAACGAATTCTCCTTTTGCTGTTATGTTTCCCCTTTGTTCAGGCGCTCGCCCAAAGTCCGATGTTACAAGGTTTTCTGGTGAAAGAAGGAGGAGCCGAGCCAGTGGCCGGAGCCCGCGTTAGTGCGGTTTTACTCAGCGATTCAACCCGATATGCCGTTTTTTCCAAGGCTACAGGCCAGTTTGCCCTTTACCTCGAACAGGCGGGCAGCTACGGCGTGACCATTACGGGGGAGGGCTATGAGTCCTCGTATCGGGTAGTCGAAATTCCCGCCGGTGGCCTGATTATGCCACAACCAATCGGATTGACAGCCTCTTATGAGCTGGAGACAGTGACCATTGAGGCAGAGCAGGCCGTTGCCCAGCAAAAAGGAGATACCACAGAATACAACGCCGGGGCTTTCACCACCAACCCCGATGCCACAGCTGCCGATCTGCTGTCTAAAATGCCGGGCATCACCCAGCAAGGTGGCCAGACCACGGCTCAGGGCGAACAAGTGCAGCAGGTGCTGGTGGATGGCAAACCATTTTTCGGCAACGACCCACAGGCGGCATTAAACAACCTGCCAGCTGAGGTGGTGCAAAAAATCCAGGTATTTGACCAGCAAAGCGAACAGGCGCAGTTTACCGGGTTTAATGACGGCCAAACCACCCGCACCATCAACATCATCACCAAACCGGAAACCAGAAACGGCACCTTTGGTACCGCCTATGCGGGCTATGGCTACGAAGACAGATACAGGGCTGGCGGAAATTATAATTATTTCAACAACGACCAGCGGCTTTCCATTGTGGGGTTGAGCAACAACATCAACCAGCAGAATTTTTCGGCAGATGACCTCCTGGGAGTTGCTTCCAGTGGCGGCGGCGGACAGAGAGGCGGTGGAGGCTTTGGAGGTCGTGGAGGAGGCGGGGGAAATAATGTGGGGAATTTCCTCGTGGGTGAGTCAGGCGGGATTTCCACCACCCAGGCATTTGGCATCAATTACTCCGACAAAATCGGGAAGAAATTGCAGTTTTCAGGCTCCTATTTTTTTAATTTAACAGACAACATGCTGGACCAAAACCTGCTTCAGCAAGTGATCACTGGCCGCGACACCGGGCAGGTGTACACCGAAACCCTTACCTCCCAAAGCCGGAACATCAACCACAGGGCCAACCTTCGCTTCGATTTCACGCTTTCAGAACGCACCTCGCTTACTTTTATGCCGCGGGTGACCCTTCAGCAAAACGAGGGCAGCTCTCTCACCGAAGGCCGCACCGCCCTTGGTGATGCGATCCTCAACAGCTCCAACATTGACTTTGGCTCTGACCTTTCGGCAACCGACGCCAATGCTATGTTGTTGCTGCGCCACCGCTTTGAAAAACCAGGAAGAACCCTCTCGCTTCGCGTACAGGGCGGATATAACAACTCTACCGGGAACAACAGCCAGTATTCCGAGCTGAGCTACTTCAGCAGCTTGTTTCCTTCTGACACCATCGACCAGCAGGCCACCCTGCTCAACGACGGCTACGACGCGACAGTAAATGCCACCTGGACCGAAAATGTGGGTAAAATAGGTCAGCTCAGCACCTGGTACGAATATGCTCCCCGCTGGAACGACTCCGACCAGCGCACCTTTACACAGCCTTTAGGCAGTGCGGAATACACACAGCTTGATACCTTTCTCAGCAACACCTTCGAGTCAGCCTTCCGCCGCCAGGAGCTCGGAACCGGCCTGCGCCTGCGCCTGAGCAAAGGTTTCCTCATGGCCCGGGTGTCGCTTCAGGAAGCCACCCTTAATAACGAATTGCGCTTTCCCCAGCCCGACACGGCAGGCTTCACCTATTACAATGTGCTGCCGATGCTGATGCTCCGGATGGGCGAGCGGGGGAGTGGAAATGAATTTTTTGCCTTGTACCGAAGCAGCACCGATGCCCCCAGCGTTTCGCAATTGCAGTCGGTAATCAACAACAGCAATCCGCTGCAGCTTCGAAGCGGCAACCCGGAGCTTGAGCAAGCCTTCCAGCACAGGCTGGTGCTTCGTTATACCAAAACAACAACTGCCAAAAGCAGGGTCTTCAGCATCAACACCTTTGCCCAGTTCAGCCAGAACTACATCGCGAACAGCAGCTGGATTGCGCGGACAGACACCATTCTGCCGGGAGGCGTTTTTTTGCAGCGGGGCGGTCAGTTTTCGCAACCGGTAAACCTCGACGGCTATGTGAATGCACGGTCTTTCCTTACCTTTGGCCAGCTTATCGAGCCGGTCAAAACCAACCTCAACCTCAGCCTGTCGGGCGGTTATGTACGCACCCCGGGCCGGGTAAACGGGTTTGACAACATCAGCCAAACGCTTTCAGGCGGCATGGGGGTAGTGTTAAGCAGCAATTTCAGCGATAAGGTCGATTTTACTCTTTCTTCCCAAACCGACCTCAACAACACCACCTCCTCCCTGCAGCCTTTGCTGAACACCCAATACTGGACCCAGCGAAGCAGTGGGAGGGTAAACCTCATTTCTCCTGACGGCTGGGTACTCAGAACGAGCCTCGACCACCAGATGTATCGCGGGTTCACCGACGATTTTAACCAGGATTTTTTCCTGTGGAGTGGGGGAGTGGCAAAAAAGCTGTTTAAAGACCAGAAGGGTGAACTGGAGTTATCTGTGTTTGACATTCTGGGCCAAAACACGAGCATTTCGCGCACCGCGACAGAGATTTACATCCAGGACTTGCAGCAAACTGTGCTTCAGCGGTATGTGATGCTGAGCTTCCGGTACCAGCTCCGCAATTTCGACGGGGCGCTGCCTTCGGGCCCGACGCCTCCTCCCGGTGGCTTTGGACCGGGTGGGCCAGGAATGCCGCCCGGCGGCAGGCCCTGATCTTATGCGAACATAGAGTGTTGACAGTGTGTTGCAGTCAGGCAAAGCCCGGAGCTTGGCCTGGCTGCAAACGCTGTTAATCGGTCTGGAAGTAGTAGATTTGTTCAATGGTAGCAGTCTTGTGCATGTTGCCGGGTTAGTTTTTGCTGGTCTGGTAATGAGATCTTATGTCGAATTTTTTCCAACACCTTCTCCATGAATTCGAATTGCCGCTCAGTAATCCTGTGCTGATCTTTTCCCTCATTCTGTTCATTATTTTGCTGTCTCCCATTTTGTTGCGGCGATTAAACATCCCCGGCATCATCGGGCTGATCATTTCAGGTGTGGTGATTGGCCCTTATGGCCTGAATATCCTGGAAAAAAATTCAGCGATCGACCTGTTTTCCACCATCGGGCTGTTGTACATCATGTTCATTGCCGGGCTCGAGCTGGATATGAACGACTTTAAAGTCAATCGGAACAAAAGCCTGCTGTTTGGGCTGTTTACCTTTCTGCTGCCGATCAGCATTGGCTTTCCTGTTTGCTTTTTTCTGCTGGGATACGATGTGAGTGCGAGTTTTTTAACTGCCAGTATGTTTGCCACACACACCTTGGTTGCCTATCCGATTGTAAGCAAACTGGGGGTAGCTAAAAACCAGGCGGTTGCTATCACGGTTGGCGGCACCATTCTCACTGATACCGCGGTTCTGATCATCCTGGCAGTGATCATGGGCGGTAAAAATGGAAGCCTGAACCAGGAGTTTTGGGTGCGATTGGGCATTTCATTAGCTATTTTTTCAGCCATCATGTTCCTGGTCATTCCGAGAATTGCAAAATGGTTCTTCAAAAAGCTGGAAAGCGAAAAGCATTCACACTATATCTTCGTCCTGTCTGTAGTGTTTTTTGCTGCCTTTCTGGCGGAAGTGGCTGGCGTGGAACCCATTATCGGAGCCTTCGTATCAGGCCTCGCGCTCAACAGGCTGATCCCTCATTCTTCGGCCCTGATGAACAGGATTGAGTTTATCGGGAACTCTCTCTTCATTCCTTTTTTCCTGATCAGCGTGGGGATGCTGGTGGATGTGAGTGTGCTGGTGCAGGGCCCCACGGCCTGGATTATAGCGGGAACCTTGTCTATTGTAGCCCTTTTCGGAAAATGGATAGCTGCCTGGCTTACCCAGTTGGTCTTTCATTACAGTGCATCTCAACGACAGTTGATTTTCGGACTCAGCAGCGCACATGCTGCTGCAACGCTGGCTGTCATTTTGGTTGGTTATAAAGCCGAAATCCTGGATGAAAACATCCTGAATGGGACCATCATCCTCATTTTGGTGACCTGTATCATCGCTTCCTTCGCCACCGAGCGCGCCGCCAAAATAATCGTTATCGAGACGGAAGAAGACGGTGCAGGATTGATAAGTACCAGTTCCCTGAGCCAGGAGCATATTCTGATGCCCATTACCTCGGATGCCAGCATTGAGAACCTGCTGGAACTCTCCGTTCTGATCAAGGATAAAAAATCGGCTAACCCGATTTCGATCTTATCTGTCGTTTCCAATAATGATGAAGCCGAAATCAACATCCTGAAGGCCAGAACGAAACTGGAAACACTCGTAAAGCAGGCTTCTGCTTCAGAAACAAAAGTCAACATCATTACCACCATCGACCACCACGTTGTGAGCGGAATCGCCAGAATTTCGCGGGAAATCATGGCAGACCTTGTTGTGATGCTTTGGCCACAACGCAGCGGGCTTTTTGATAAACTGGTAATCGGGGAGAAAATAGAAACGATGTTTTATTCTACCGACAAAACCACCTTTGTCTGCGACCTCTCCCGCCCGCTCGCCGTACACAAGCGAATGGTTATTGCCGTGCCTCCTTTTGCTGAAAAGGAAAATGGGTTTGAAAAATGGCTGGAAAAAGTAATTAAACTTTCTCAGGAACTCAGTATTTCTCCGCATATCTATTGCTCCGACACGACCAGACGCGCCATTGACCGGACACTTGCGAATAGTAAACTATCCGCTAATGCTATTTATCACACCTTTGACGACTGGGAGGACTTTGTGATCATGGTAAAGCATGTGCAGGAGCAGGATTTGTTCGTGGTTGTTTCTGCCCGCCGTGGATCAATTTCTCGCCAAAACTTTTTTGATGCTTTGCCGGTGAAACTGGAGAAGCACTTTACCTCCGTCAGCAAAATCCTGATTTATCCCGAGGAGGTAACCCAGCAATCGCTTCGGGAAAATTATGAGGACATTTCTACAGAGCCGCTCACGAAAGGGATTGAAACGATCCAGAAACTTGGTAAGGGCATCGGGGAAATCTTCAGGAAAACGGATGAGGAATAGAGGTGATCATCGGGCTATTTTCTTCCTTGCGCGGAAAGACCGGACAAGATGCCATGCGAAAAGCCTGAGCTCTGGCTCATGAGCTACACCCGAACAGGTTCTGGCGGAAGGGTAAAAACTCCAGGCGGCAGATCCAGCGGTGCATCCCAATCTACGGGCATGTCGCCTTCATCATCCCCATCATCAAAACCTGAGGAGGAAAGAGGGGGAATAGTTTTTTGTTTTCGCAGCAGCATCACCAGCACAATTGCACCAGAAAGCATGATAAGGAAGCTGAGGGAAGCAAGAAAATAGCCCATAAGCCAATGGGTTGGGGTGGTGGATAAGGAATGTGAGGGTGATACTGCATATACCCGGTTGCGGGCAAAATGTTACTCCTTTCCTTGTCAGCCACATGAGAAAAGGCTAGCCGCGGAGCTTATCGAGCAATTCACTCAGCTGGATAGCCTCCTCTTCGGTTAAATTCAGGACCAGAGAGTCGATTTCATCCGCGTGGGTGTCTATGGATCTGAGCAAATCCAGCCCTTCCGCCGTGATGACCACGTCTACAAGTCGCTTGTCGTCTTTACAAACCGTTCGGTCCACGAGTCTTTTTTTCTGAAGGCGGTCAATAATGCGCGATACATCCGACATTTTGTCGAGCATGCGGTCGCGAATCACGGAGGTAGAAATCGGCTCGGGGTGAACGCCACGCAAGATTCGCAGTACATTGAACTGCTGTGCCGTGATGTCGTAGGGCTTAAACATTTCCTTGTGCCGGGAAATGAGCCAGTTATGAGTAAAAATCAGGTTTACCGCGGCCCTATGCTTAACATTTCGAAATGGGGTCTTTTGCTGGATCGCTTCTTCCAATCTCATGTCGTGGTCTCTTTGATCGGGTCTCCGGATAGAAATTCGCGTCTCTGCCATTCGTTTGGTTTGCATGGGGTAAACAATGCCAATCAAACAGACATTTCATCACAAAAGTTTAATTTGTTTTTTCTGAAACAAAAAATCTTTCTGAAAAATCTCAGAGCCTGGTGCAAGGTGTGAGAAAAAAGTCACTTGAAGTTACAAAATGGGCACGCCTCTTTTGGGTACGGAAAATTACCCCTACTTCCAACCCCTATGAAAGGCATCGTTTTTACGGAATTTCTGGAAATGGTCGAAGATACCTTCGGCTTTGTTGCAGCCACGGCAATTGTGGAGCAGGCCAAGGTTCCTTCTGGCGGAGCCTACACGGCAGTAGGCACCTACCCGCACTCGGAAATGGTCTCTCTGCTGGTGGCGCTTTCCTCCCAAACAAATATTCCCATTCCTGAGCTGCTGCATGCTTTTGGCCGCCACCTTTTTCCCCGGTTTGCGGCTGGCTATGGGGCTTTTTTTCAGAATGTAACGGACTCCTTTGCCTTTCTGGGTTCTCTCGAAAACTACATCCACGTCGAGGTAAGAAAGTTATACCCCGATGCCGAGCTTCCCCGCTTTGAATCGCATCGCCCAACGCCGGATTCGCTCGTGATGGAGTACCGCAGCGAGCGCGGCCTCGCAGATTTTGCCCACGGCCTGATCGAGGGCTGCCTGGCCCATTTTGGCGATGACGCAACCGTGACCCGTGAAGATCTCAGCGCCGGAGGCTCCCACACCCGATTTGTGTTGACACGAGTATGACAGAACTGGAAGCGATCAAAGCAGCTCTGCTTCGGGAGCGGCAAGCCCGCAAGGCAGCAGAACAGGTCATCGAGGAGCGATCCCGTGAGCTGTTCTACGCCAACGAAGCCCTCCGGCGTCTCAACGAGTCGCTGGAAGAAGCAGTGCGCATTCGCACCAGTGAACTGCAGGAAGCCAAAGAAAAGGCCGAACACGCCACCCGCGCCAAATCTGAATTCCTCTCCTCCATGTCGCATGAGATCCGCACACCACTCAATGCCATTTCCGGCCTTTCGGAGCTGATTGAGCGCGATTCCAGGGAAAATGAAATCCGCGAATACGCCGGGATCGTGCGCGACTCCGTGGTTCACCTGCTCACCATTATCAACGAAATCCTCGATTTTTCCAAAATTGAATCGGGTAAATTCTCCTTCGAGCCCGAAGATTTTGCCCTCCGCGACCTCCGCAACCAGATCTACCACACCTACCTGCCGCTGGCCTCCAAGAAGCAGCTCCGCTTTGATGTGGACTTCGACCCGCTCCTTCCGCCGGTCGTGCGCTCGGACAAAACCAAGTTCCTCCAGATCTGGATCAACCTCATCGGCAACGCCATCAAGTTCACAGAGCAGGGAGGCGTGTCGGCCAGGTTGTCCATCCTGCGCAAGGAGGGAAACTGCCTCTGGCTGCAGGGCTCGGTGAAGGATTCGGGCATCGGTATCCCGGAGGCTGATCAGGCCCGCATTTTCCTGCCTTTTGAACAATCAGAGCAGGTGTCGGAGCAAAAAATCGGGGGAACCGGCCTGGGTCTGGCCATTACCATGCGGGTGCTGGAACTTCTCGGTGGCCGGATTCAATTGCTCAGCAACCCCGGAAGCGGCAGCGAGTTTATCTTTCAGCTGCCTGTTCAGGTGGGAGATGAAAACCGCGTAAGCCAGGAAAAAAGCGATGATAAAAACGAAAACCTCCTTTACGGCCTCCGGGTGCTGGTGGTGGATGACATGGAAATGAACCGTTTCCTCATGCGGAAGGTCCTCCAGCGGGTCCATGCCCAGCCTACCTTCGCCGAAAATGGAGCCATGGCCGTCGAAATCCTGCGCAATGAATCTTTTGACGTAGTGTTGATGGACCTTCACATGCCTGTGATGAATGGCCGGGAAGCCACCCGCCTCATTCGCTCCGAGCAAATTCCCCGCGCCAATCCGCGAATTCCCATTCTTGCCCTCACTGCGGATGCCTTTAAACACACCCAGGAAAGTGTTCTGGAAGCAGGGATGAATGATTTTCTGCCTAAGCCCATCAACATCGACCTGCTCTACCAAAAACTTCGGGGCTTGCTGTAACGCTGCGAAGGCGTTGGGTGTCAGTGAAACAAACAGTCGCCAACCAGGCTTCTGTTTTGTCAAACCAACTTCTTCACTCATGAAAAGCGAGCGAATTATTTCCATTTTTGCCGACAAAGCCACGTTCGAGAAAGGCAGTTTCGACGTCACCAAAAAGCTTTATGAAATTATTCCTGAAGACGACATTGAAGCCATCAAATACGTGATGCCTTCCAGCACGCCCGAAGGGATTTACTTCACCGTTGTTCTGCTGGATAAAAAAGAAAAAGGCAAAGGGCAGGTGGGCTTTAAAAAATGACGACCTGGCAAATTGCTTTTTTAGGAAGCAACTACCTGGTAATCAACTTTTTGAAGATGCGACTTCCCGTGGCAGGTGGGTGTGTGCATCGATGAAGGCGCCTGCTGCTTTGAGGGCGTCATCGGCTTCGGGAACCATTCTCCAGAAGAGCTGCCACACATGCATCATCTCTGGCCAGAGTTGGAGGTGCACCTCGGCTCCCGCCTGTTCCAGCTGGCTGGCCAGCCTGGTGGCATCGTCGGTGAGCACTTCGCGGCTGGAAGCCTGGATCAGCACAGGGGGCAGCCCGGTTAGGTTGCCATACAGGGGCGACACGAGCGGATGCTCCACCGTGTAGCTGCCGGCGTAGGCGGTTCCCCAGCCAGTCACTTCCTTGACCCGCACGATGGGGTCGTCTTCGGCATATTTGGAGGCGGAAGCGCCTTTAAAGCCGAGGTCCACCCAGGGCGAAAAGCAAACTGCACAGCCCGGCAGGGGCAGCTTTTCCATATCGCGCAGGGCAATCATGGTGGCGATTGTGAGCCCGCCTCCGGCAGAATCTCCGGCAAGGGCGATATGCCCCGGGTCAAAGCCCTGGGCCAGCAGCATCTGGTAAGCCAGCACGGCATCTTCCAGCGCGGCAGGAAACGGATGCTCAGGTGCCAGCCGGTACTCGATGAGCAGGGCAGAGGTGCCCGCCCATTGCGCCAGCCTGGCTGCCAGGCCCCGGTGTGTCTGGATAGACCCCACGGCATATCCGCCGCCGTGGAAAAAGAGAATCACTTTGTCGCGGCGGCAGCCTTCCGGATAGACCCATTCGAGGGAGAGATGCTCCCACACCTCGGTTTGAGAACTTACTTTTTGCGGCAAAGACAGCGTGGGCCCCGACAACTGCAGCAGCCGCCGAACGCGAGGGATATTGTTCAAATCTACCCCCATCACCCGCTGCATGTTGCTGGCAGAGAGCTTGAGGAGATAGTGGGAAAAACTTGGCATAAGGAACGCAGTGGTGGTCTCGTAGTCCTGAAGCGGAAGTAAAAATTACGGTGAAGATCTGAGCCCGCCAAATGATCTCAGCAACAGTTATGGCTGCAGCCTGACACGAAGTCCCACCAGCTCTTCCCTATGGGGCCTGGGAAAGCGAGAATGAATCCCTCGAAGACCTCCCTGGTATGCTCACACCCTGAACGGATGAGGGAATGGCGCTAGTGTTATGATTTTGCAGCGGGCCAATTGGCCCTGAGCCATGACAAAGCCCCGCCGGTCTTTCGGTCCCTGAGACTGTCAAAGGGCCCGAAAATCCGGCGAATGGGTCCCAAAATCAAATCAGCACTCTTTTACCTTGGCCAGGGCTTCGATGGGCTCAGCCACCGGGCGTGGAAGGCGTCGCCTGCATCGCGTCATCCTGAGCAGGCCTTCAGGCCGTCGCCGAAGGAGGGCGCCCGGTTGTCATGGTTCGGCGACGGGCCTGGAGGCCCTGCTCACCATGACAGGCGACGGCTTTTCGGTCCAGTCTGACCTCCGACTTCTGACCTCTGTCTTCTCGACCGCTTTCCGACCAGTTCTCACATTCCCCCCTCCACCACCGCCATCACCTCGTCCAGCAGTTGTCGGGAGCTCGAAACCAGTTCCTGGCAGCGCTGGCCCATGGCCTCTTTGGCAACAGGATCCTCCAGGCTGCCGAGGTTGATGCGGACATTCAGCACCGCGCCCTGAACCGCTGCGTGGACACACAGCGCGCCCACCCCGGCATCGGTGATGCTGTTAGGGTTGCCGTCGCGGGCCATGGCCAGCAGCAGATCGTAGGTTTGAAGCGCTGTTTCGGCTACTTCCAGCGGCACCCGCGCCGCCAGCAGCGTGGCCGCCTGGATCTGCTGCTTCCTCACAGTTTTCTCTGCTTCGGTTGTTTTCGGCAAACGAAACGCCTCCATGACCTGCTCAAAAGCCTGGGTATCTTCGTCCACCAGCCGGAGCAGGCGGTCTTTGAGTTTTTGCCCGGTTTCTGCGTGGAGACTGAACTCGCCGACCCGGTCTTCCCATCCCTTTTTCACGCACGACAAATTGGCCACCATGGTACCCAAGGCTGCTCCCAGGGCCCCCACGAGTGCCGAAACTGATCCGCCGCCGGGCGCCGGGGCCTCCGAGGCCGTTAAGTCGGCGAATTGCTGCAAGTCCAGCTTCACTAATCTCGCGCTTTCTGCCAGCTGGTACTCGATCACCTTTTTCCGGGGATCAAACGGCGCCAGCTCGTCCAGGCCCAGGCTTTTCACAGCTATGTGGATCAGCTCGGCCTCCGACACTCCTTTGGAGAGATCCTGTTTTTCCAGGTAATAAGCCCCCGCATCCAGCAGGGCCTGCTTCGGGATGAGGCCCACGAGCTCCGAGCCAGTGACACGGAGACCCCGCCTGTCGGCGCTTTTTCTCGCTTCCTCAAAAGCCACATGGACTGGGGTGATCTGGATGTTGGTGAGGTTGGCCGATACCTGAGCGATGCCATATTCCTCCACGTACCAGCCGATTGCCTTCACCGATTTGCAGGCCCCGGGAATCCTGACGGGCTGGCCCTGGGCATCCTTCACCGGCTTGCCGTTGGGGCTGCCGTCTTCGGTCTGGATGCGGCCATTTTCCCGGATATCAAAAGCCACGGAATTAGCCCGCTTCACCGATTTGGTGTTGAGGTTGATGTTGTAGGCAACCAGGAAATCGCGGACTCCGATCACCGTTTGCCCGGCTTTGGCGTGAAAGCGGGCAGGGCCATAGTCGGGCTTCCATTCAGGCAGGAGGATCTTTTGCTCAAATCCTTCATACTCTCCCGCCCGGGTGGTAGCCAGGTTCTTTCTGCCGGGTTGCTGTGCGGCCTTTTCGTAGAGATAAACGGGAATCTCCAGTTCTTCTCCCACGCGCCGGGCAAGCTGATGCGCCCATTCCACGGCTTCTTCGTCTGTGATGCCGGAAATGGGAATGAGGGGGCAAACATCTGTAGCGCCCATGCGCGGGTGGGTGCCCTTGTGCTGGCGCATGTCGATGACTTCTGCTGCTGTGCGGATGGCCTGGAACGCGGCTTCTACAACGGCTTCTGGCGGGCCCACGAAGGTCATGACCGTGCGGTTGGTAGAGGCTCCGGGGTCCACATCGAGGAGCCTGACACCTTCCACGGCGGAGATGGCGTCGCTGATCTGGCGAATGACAGCAGGGTTGCGGCCCTCAGAAAAGTTGGGAACGCATTCAATCAATGGGCGCATAGAAAGAAAAAATCTGGAGAGGGTAGAGACTGATAGGGGAAGAAGATCAGACCTGGCCGGAGGAAATGGCTTCCATCTCGGCGGGGCTGAGCTTCATGGCGTCCTGCAACAGGGTGAGGCTGGGGCGGTTCAGGCTCATCCACCCAAGGGCCCCGATGCCTGCAACCAGGGCCCAGGTCGACCCTGTGATCAGGAAGGCGGTAATACAGAACAGGGCTGCGCCTTCGAGAAAGGCGATTTTCATGATAAATGCGGCGCGGAAAAGATCCTGGCGGGCACCAAGAGGCTGGTCGGCCCGGATGCCTTCCAGTTTCTTTTTGAAGAGGAAGTCGGCTGCAAAAGCCGACGATACCGCCCAACCGATGGCCAAAGCAGGAAGCCAGTTGCCCAGTGCCTCATCGCTTTCGGCTGCAAAACTCTCCTGCAGAAAAGTAGCGGCCAGCGCAAAGAGAAAGGCCCCGGCCATCATGGCATAGAACAGGGTGTTGAGCTGGATGAAAAAGGAAGGCTGTTTGTTGGCCATATTTCGGGGTTGGGTATGGAAATTCCGGAAAAATTAGCTCAATTCCGGGAGCCGGGAAAGGATTTTCGAAGAAAGATTCGTTCTGTCCATGGCATTCGTTCCCCTTCAACAAACCAACCCAAATATGCGCCTGTCTCAAATTTTCCTGCTAAGCACCCTCCTGCTGGCTGGTGGCCTCCGTGCCCAGCATCCGCTGCCCACCCGGTCTGTGTCGGTGTTCAAAAATGGCACCGCCTTCCTCATTCGCTCCGGGCAGGTAAGCCCAACGGATGGCCATTTTCGCCTCAAAGCTGAAGATCTGCCCCCGGCCCTGTTCGGCACCATCTGGCTGAGTTCACCCGACAAAAACCTTGGGGCTGTTTCCACCTTCGTTGACACGGTTTCGAACGAGGTGATGGCTACGGATTATTTCCTTTCGGCCAAAGAGAACATCGGTAAAAGGGTAAGCCTGCATTTGGGCGAAAAGGGTGAAGAAAAAGTATCGGGCGTTATCCGCGATGCACAAGATGGGATGATCGCCATCGAAGGTGAAGGCCAATGGCTGCTCGTTCCGGTCAAAGACATTCACCGGCTTTCCTACCTGGAGCGCCCCAACTGGCAAATGACCCGCAAGCAGGCCGAACGGGTTATGCAAATCAATTTTGTGACCCCCAAACCGAAGCAAACCGTGGATCTGATGTATCTGCGAACTGGTATTGCCTGGTTTCCACAGTACCGGATTGACCTTGTCGGCGAAGACAAGGCCATGCTCAGCTTCCGGGCCGAACTGGCCAATGATGCCGAAGACATAGAAAACAGCGAGGTGAATTTCGTGGTGGGGATTCCCAATTTTCAATTCACCAACCAAACAGACCCCTTGTTCTATTTCGGCGCTATGAACCAGTATCTGAACGGATTTGCCACAGGCAATGTGCGCAGCGGCTATGCCCAGTCCCGTGCCGACATGGCCCAGACGATGTCCAATGCCATTTCTTATGAAACGGCCAGCGACCAGTTTGCCGGTTTGCCTGCACCGGCCGACAATGTGGAGGGCGAGTCGCAGGAGGATTTGTACTACTACTCGATCCACGGGGTGACCCTTCCGAAAGGAGGCCGGGCCATGTACACCGTGTTTTCGAGGGAAATTGAGGTGGAGCACATTTATGAAGCCCAACTCCCGGCCAATGCCGCCTACAACGAATACTATCAAACTTCAGCACAAACACTCCCCGACCCGGTTTTCCATCGGCTCAAGCTCCTGAACAACAGCAACCAGCCTTTCACCACCGGCTCTGCCATGGTGTTCCGGGCTGACGGACCCGTGGCCAGGCCTATTTCCCAGGACAAGCTGACCTACACGCCTCCCGGCGGGCGGAGCTTTATCACCCTCACCAACGCATCGGATGTGGAGGTGCGGCATAAGGAAAATGAAGTGGCCAGGGTGGTGAATGCCAAAAGAGAAAACAAAATCCAATATGACCTCGTGACAGTGGAGGGGGAAATCACCATCAAAAACCACAAGTCAACCGATCTCCGGCTGGACATTCGCCGCACCCTCACGGGAGAGCTCCTCAGCACCAAACCCGACTGGCAGTTGTCGCGCCGCGTGAATTTCAACAGCAGCCTCAACCCCCTCACCGACGTGTGCTGGGAGCTCAAGCCCAAGGCCGGGGAGGAAATCACGATCCGGTATTCCTACAAAATTTTCGTCCAGTAACAGCTGGTTTCACGATGGCCGGTGCTTTTCCTTCGGGAGAGGCACTGGTTTTTTGTTGTTTTCAAGAGCTTTTTTTGGGGCCGGACACCGGTGAAATTTGAGCAAAGTCCAAAAAGCAGGGTCTCATTCTTTCGTTTTGGGCTGTATCAGACGGTCGGGGAGGAGTTTTTTGGCAGATTTGTCCTGAAAATGAGCTTGACGAGGGCATGATTTGGCTGAGCAAACCCCCCAATCTGTGTTTTTCTATTTGCCGCTTCTGCCCCAGCTTGCCGCAAGCAATTCACACCCTCATGCTCATTCAAGCTTTCGGAAGCGCCGTGGAAGGCATCCACGCCACCATCATCACTGTTGAAGTCAACGTTGCCCGCGGGCGATTTGGCTATAACCTCGTCGGGCTGGCCGACAGCGCCGTCAGGGAAAGCAAACAGCGCATTTTCACCGCCTTTCAGAACAACGACATGACCTTCCCGCGCTCGGAGGTCACCATCAACATGGCCCCCGCCGATATCCAGAAGGCGGGTTCTGCCTACGACCTCACCCTGGCGCTGGGCGTGCTGGCAGCGGCTGGCGATATCCGTCCCGACACCATATCCGACTACCTGATCATGGGCGAGCTCTCACTTGATGGCACCCTGCGACCCATCAAGGGGGCCCTGCCCATCGCCATTGAGGCGAGGAAGCGCCAGTTCAAGGGCTTTTTGCTGCCGGCAGTCAACGCTGCCGAAGCCGCCATCGTGGACGGCATCGACGTGATTCCGATTTCTCACCTCAAAGAGGCCATCGATTTTCTGGACGGAAAGGAAAACATCGAGCCGCTGGTGCGCGATACCAGGGCCATTTTTTTCGAGGCGCAGCAAAGCGTTGACCACGATTTTTCGGATGTGAAGGGCCAGGAAAACGTGAAGCGGGCGCTGGAAGTGGCTGCAGCCGGGGGCCACAATGTGATCATGATTGGCCCGCCGGGCGCTGGCAAGACGATGCTGGCCAAGCGGATGTCCGGCATTTTGCCGCCGCTCACTCTGCACGAAGCCCTGGAAACCACCAAGATTCACTCCGTTGTGGGCATGTTGCCTGAAAATGCTGCCCTCGTGGCCCAACGGCCCTTTCGTTCGCCTCACCACACCATCTCCGACGTGGCCCTTGTGGGAGGCGGCGGCATTCCGCAGCCGGGGGAAATCAGCCTGGCGCACAATGGCATTTTGTTTCTGGACGAATTGCCCGAGTTCAAACGGCAGGTGCTCGAGGTGCTGCGGCAGCCTTTGGAGGAGCGGAAAGTAACCGTGTCGCGGGCGAAGGTCACGGTGGATTATCCTGCCAATTTTGTGCTGCTTTCCAGCATGAATCCCTGTCCTTGCGGCTACTACAACCATCCCGACAAGGATTGTGTGTGTGCTCCGGCGCAGATACAGCGCTATCTGGCCCGGATCAGCGGCCCGCTGCTGGACAGGATCGACCTGCATGTGGAAGTGACACCGGTGCCGTTTGAGGAATTGTCGAGCCGGGCCGATGGCGAGAAGAGTGAGGCGATCCGGCAGCGGGTGATCCAGGCGCGCGACCGCCAGTTGCACCGGTTCCGGGAGCAGCCCGGCATGTATTCCAATGCGATGATGCCGCCCCAGATGGTGCGGCGCGTGTGCACGATCGACAAAGCCTCAGAAAGCCTGCTGGAAGTGGCCATGAAGAAGCTGGATCTCAGTGCCAGGGCGTTTGACCGCATTCTCAAGGTGGCGCGCACAATTGCCGACCTCGCCGACAGCGAGCGGATCCTGGCTGAGCACATTGCCGAGGCCATCCAATACCGGAGCCTCGACCGGGAAAGCTGGGGAGGGTAGGGGGTACCTGTTTTTCAATCCAGGTTCACCAGCCACTTTTCGCCAGTCTTGAGATCGTAGAGATAAATGGCAAAGTCAAAATCTAAATATCCGCCTCCAATAGGAATAGCAGAGGTTTCATTCATAAACATCCATGAGTCGTTGACTGGCAACCCAAAGTCATAAATGTAGAGATGGTTACATTCACTCTTCTGAAGGATGGTATCTGTCTGGGCAGACTCCACCACCGTGTGATAGATGCCATAGGCGTTACTCCAAAAAAATGACCTACTGTCTTCTACCCACTTAAAGTTTCCTGCTCCCGTGAGAGTGCCAGGGGTTACTTGCTTGGAGTCTCCCGTATTGGCGTTAATGACCCAAGTACCCTCGTCTCTCGCGGGTCCTTTCCGGATAATAGCACTGGAATCGTCGGGAGACCAATAGGGGTGGCCAATGTATGGACTCCCTACCCTTCCCAAATAAACAGGCTGGACAGAATCTCCGTTGGCCAACACACTTAAATACCCCGCTCCCCCTGAAGCCAATGATCCTTCGAAATATACCCTCGTGTTATTGGCATTCCACTGAGGGATGATTGCTGAAAATCCAGGTTGAGTTAGCCTTGTTAGGCTATCTCCATTTGCCTTGATTTTGTAAATATTAAAACCAATAGCATCTTCATATTGATGAAAAACGAGCCAGCCATTTTTACCCCAATCTAAAGTTGTTACTTCATTATTAAGGAGTAAAGCCTTCTCACCAGTGACAAGGTTCATTGTCCACAGCTCCTCCCAGTTTCCGAGCCCCACAAGGTGAATCTTATTATATGCGATTTCAAGCGGATTGAGCGGATTGACCGCCATCAATTGATAGACAATGGAGTCATACACATAAGTGAACCCTATGTTTGGCTGCTCAGGGAATGGTGAGGTGCTCCCCATCGACTGGACAAAAAAGGCCTTTGAATAAGGTGGCTTGTTGAGGTAGAAATACGAAAGAACGAAGTAAAATTCTGGTCTGAGCATTGGTTATTGCGGGACTTTTCCACGGTTTCAGCCGGGGCCCCCGGCAGGGAAGGCCCAAGGCTGAAAATGTGGGAAAGTCTGCGCGCCTTCATGTCTTTTTGTCGAGCATGAAGACCTCATGCGGGCTTCTTCCCTGGAGGCTGCTGTGAGGACGCTCATGGTTGTAGAAGTGGAAGTAGTCATGGATCCTCAGCCAGGCTTCGGTACCATTCTGGTATTCTCTGAGGTACACTTCCTCATACTTTAAGCTTCTCCAGAGCCGCTCGGTGAAGACATTATCAATGGCTCTTCCCTTGCCATCCATGCTGAACCGGAGGCCGGGTTGTACCAGGACTGCCTGCACAAAAGCCTTGGAAGTGAACTGTGCTCCCTGGTCGCTGTTGATGATTTCTACCTTGACCTGGCTCCAGACGCGCGATAGCGCGCTCAGACAAAAGGCCGAATCAAGGCTGTTGGATAGCTCCCAGGAAAGCACATAGCGGCTATACCAGTCGATGAACGCTACAAGGTACAAAAATTTGCGCCTCATCGGGATATAGGTGATGTCCACCCCCAGCACCTGGCCCGGATGCGTGATGGTAAGCCCCCGGAGCAGGTAGGGAAACACCTGATGATCAGATCCTTGCCCAGGCTTGGAGGTATGAGGCCCGGGGCAGATGGCACTAAGAGCCATGCTCTGGTACAAACGCCGGACCCGCTTTGGATTGACCTCGTGCCCCTCGCGGCGAAGCCACGCAGTCATCTGTCTTACCCCATAAAACGGGGTCTCGGTGTATTGGCGGTCGATCAGCTTCATCAGCAGCAGGTTTTCTTCATCCTCCGCCACAGGCTGGTAGTAGTAGCTGCTACGGCTCAGCCCCAGCAGCTCACACTGTCGGCTCAGGCTGATCTCGATATCAGCTTCTATCAGCGCACGCATCTCCATCGGACTACAAACGACCAGATTTTTTTTTCAACCAGTCCCGCTCTACGGTGAGCTGGCCGATCTGCTGGTATAACTCCTTGACCAGATCTTCCTGCGCTTTAGAATCCCGATCCGATTTTCGCTGATCCTCAAAGCCACTCACCAGCACCTCCAGGGCCTGCTTTTTCCACTGGCTCACCTGGTTGGGGTGCACCCCGTACTCTTGAGCGATCTCCGACAACGTCTGACGTTCTTGCAACGCCGCCAAGGCAATCCGCGCCTTCTCGCTCCCGCTGAATGTTCTGCGTTTTTGCTTCACTGGAATTCTCTTTTTCATGTGACAAATTGCAATTTGTCCACCTTATTCACCTGTCCAGTTTTTGGGGTACACTTCACAAAGTAGCTTCGGGCAGCGAAAATAAGAAAACCTGCACCTTGTAAACCTGCAATAAACAATTTTCGAGGCTCCCAACCTTACACAAAACTTCCCAACCCAGACTTGTTCTTCCTGTCTCTTATGTATGGGGCGTTTCACAAGATTCAATTTGGTACGAAACAAAAGATAATTAAGTATATAAAATATTTTACCAAGCAGAACAACTGATCTTGTCAACCGTAGGAATTCTCACCAGGAACGTCAATTTTGTCATCTATGCCAGTTATCGCTGTTTTTTGTATCCTCGGTGCCGGCCTTGCTGCTGCTTTCCCTAAAACAAGCATTGTCTTGCTACTGCTTGCCTCCACCTTCGTTGGAGCAAAGTCGCTTCCACGCACCCGGCCCGCCGGGCAGGCTGCTGATCTCGCAAAAAGCGTGTATGTTGCACAATCATCTACCCCCAGCGAATCATGGTCATATTCAGATTCCGCATCCTGATCCTCTCCGCATTTCTTGCGCTTTCTTTGATTGCCTGCAATGAAGATGCCCGACAGCAAGGGGCCGCCGCCCTCCAGGATCCCCGCTACGAGATTATTCCTGCCTTGCTGCAAGACAGCCAGTGGTATTATTTTTCCTCTTTTGTCGGAGAAAAACCTGGGAAGCGAGACAGCCTTCGCCGCAGCCTCCGCTCTCTTGGAGAAGGGCAGTATGTTCAGTATGAGTTATATAACACCTTCACCAGCCCCAAGGGTGTCCTGGAGCTGGATGTCCTGGAAAGTATGATTGACACTGGCGATTCAGTGTTAAGGCAAAAAGTTCGCGACCAGCGCTTTGAATTTGCCGGGGACTCGCTAAAGCTCATTCGCTTTGATACACAAGGACTGGCGCTTCACGAGGTCTATGAAGTTCCGGTCGCCGATACTGTGTACCGGGTTTATAACCTATATGGGTTTGCCCATCAAAGCGACTACACGCCCACGCATCGCGTGTTTTGGACCGAGGCCTTCGGGTCTTTCCTTTTCTGGTATGGCGACTGGAGCACCCACGAACTAACCCATACCAGCTTCCCAATAAATCAGGACGCCTTGCTGGCTTTGCGTGCTGAAATTCGCCAAAGACTCGCCATTCCTTTTCCACCCACACAGAACTAAGGGGCCAGGACCATTACCCCCTGGCTTATTTCTCTGTTGATTGAGCACTTTCCCTCTTTGCCTATCCCAGCTCCTTCCATGCAAGGGCACTGGCGCCAAGGATCGCAGCATCGCTGTCGGGCAAATGTGAGGGAACCAGCTTGACTTTGTTTTTGTAGATGGAGAGCAAATTATTCTCCATATGCTTGTAGGTTGGATCCAGGATCCATTTGCCGGCTTTTGCCACACCACCAAACAAGAAAATAGTTTCCGGGCTGAAGAAAGCCACGAGATCTGCTAGGGACTCGCCCAGAATTTTTCCTGTGTACTCGAAGGCAGACATTGCTACCGGGTCTCCGGCTTCCGCCGCATCAAAAATGTGCTTGGGCGTGAGGTCTTCAGGCAAAATGTGACGAAGATCGCTCCCGGCCTGGCTCCCGGCCAGCTCTTCCTGGACCGTAGTAACAAGCCCTCTTGCGGCAGCGTAAGTTTCGACACAGCCTTTACGACCGCAGGTACACATGCGACCGCCGCGAACGGCGATGACGTGCCCAAATTCGCCGGCAAAGCCATCGTGCCCATATACGAGGCTTCCATTTACCACAAATCCGCTCCCGACTCCGGTGCCAAGAGCAATGATGGCGAAGTCCTTCATGCCTTTGGCTCCGCCGTAGATCATTTCTCCGATCGCAGCTGCATTGGCGTCGTTGGTAACGGCAACAGGAAGACCGAAATGACGCTGAAACAACTCAGCCAATGGAATCACACCCTTCCAGCGAAGATTAGGCGCTTGCTCAATGGTTCCTGTATAATAGTTTGCATTGGGGGCGCCAATGCCGATCCCGCGAACAACAACTTCCTGGCCAAGATGCCCTTTTAATTCTTCTATCGCCTCGCAAACTGCCGCCACATAGTCTTCAATCAGGGCATGCTCCCGGGTTGACATGGAGGAGTCTCCCAGCAAATTGCCGTCGTGGTCTACAAAGCCATACTTTGTGTTCGTTCCGCCAATGTCGATCCCAATGGTGACCTCTTTCATGTAGTAATAGATTGTAAATGGTGTTCCCCAACGAAATTAACCAAAGGCGGCATTTGTGCAAAACCCATGTATGCAGATGTCGGGAGATGTCAAAGTTGGGAATAATTTCATCAGCATGATACCTATGGTTGCGGCTTTCTTATTAGCTTTTGCCTCTACACCAACTCAATCTTTGCTTCATGCTCAACAGAAGGTCGTTTATCAAAATGGGAGGAGCGGCTGCAGCCCTCGGAACGGTTTCTCTGACTGCCTGCGCCTCCAGCGAGGAGCAAACAGCACCCACCAGCATTCGCAAGCCTGTGGTATTGTCTACCTGGGAGCACGGTTTGGCTGCCAATGAAGCCGCCTGGACCATACTGGCAAACGGTGGCCGCGCACTGGATGCCGTGGAAGCCGGAGTAAAGGTTTCGGAGGCGGATCCCGCCATTACTTCCGTTGGCATAGGTGGCTGGCCCGACCGCTCAGGAACAGTAACCCTGGATGCCTGCATCATGGATGAGCGGGGCCAATGCGGCTCTGTTGCCTGTTTACAGGATATTCTCCACCCCATTTCCGTGGCCAGAAAGGTAATGGAAGAAACCCCTCATGTGATGCTGGTGGGACCAGGCGCCAAGCAGTTTGCCCTGGAAAAAGGATTTCAGGAAGTAAACCTGCTGACCCCGGAGGCGGAATCGAAATGGAAAGAATGGATGGACGAACACGGGAAAGAATTGCCCAAGGCCATCATTAACATTGAAAACCACGATACGATCGGCATGGTGGCCCTTGATCAGGAGGGCAACCTATCAGGAGCCTGCACCACGAGCGGCGCGGCATGGAAGCTACCCGGAAGGGTAGGGGACTCTCCCATCATCGGCGCAGGGTTGTATGTGGATAACGAAGTAGGCGGTGCTGCGGCCACTGGCTGGGGTGAAGCCGTGATCCGTGCTGTGGGCTGCTTCCTGGTGGTGGAGTTCATGCGGCAGGGCAATGATCCGGAAACAGCCTGCCGCCTCGCCGTAGAGCGGGTGATCAGCAAAAATCCCGACTGGCAGGAGATTCAGGTAGGTTTTATCGCCCTCAACAAAGCCGGGCAGGTTGGCAGCTTTTGTATTCAGCCTGGTTTCGATTATGCAGTTTACTCTCCTGAGTCTGGCAACCAGCTGATCCCTGCCAAAAGCAGGCTGTAATTACCCGGTCATTCTTCTCTGAAAATGCCGATAAACTGCTCCCCCGACGAGGTGCGGTAGCCCCTGTACATGCCTTCGGAATTGAAGGGCATAGCGATGTTGCCCGCTGCATCCAAAGCGATCAATCCGCCATCGCCGCCTGCCTCCGCGAGTTTTTGCATGACAACCATGTCAGCTGCTTCTGCCAGGGGTAAACCTCCATACTCCATCATGGCAGCCACATCGTAGGCCACCACCCATCGAATGAAAAACTCGCCGTGCCCCGTGCAGGAAACTGCACAGGTGCGGTTATCGGCGAAAGTGCCGGCCCCGATCACGGGAGAGTCGCCCACCCTGCCAAATCGCTTGTTGCTCATGCCGCCTGTAGAAGTTCCCGCAGCCAGGTTCCCCGCAAGGTCAAGTGCCACACATCCCACTGTTCCGAATTTTTTCTCCAGCGGGGCCCCGTCGTTTCCCTCGGCTTCCTTGCCCTGCTGAGAACGGAGCAACCGAAGGCGGCTTTCGGTAATGAAAAACTGATTATTGACCTGCTCAAGGCCCTGGCTGCGGGCGAACTCTTCTGCTCCTGGTCCGGCCAGCATCACGTGTGGCGATCCGTCCATCACCCTTCTCGCGGCACTGATGGGGTGCCTCGTGGTTTGCAGACCCGCCACTGCACCTGCTTTTCGGTCCTGGCCCGTCATAAACGAAGCATCCAGCTCTGCGCGACCTTCGGCATTCAGCACCGCACCCCTGCCTGCGTTAAACAACGGGTTGTCTTCGAGAAAACGAATAGTAGCTTCGACTGCATCTGCACTGGAGCCGCCATTCGCCAGCAGGCCCGCGCCGATGTCGAGGGCAGAATCAAGTGCAGCACGGTAACTGGCCTCCTGTTCGGGGCTAATGTTGCTCCGGTTGATGATACCGGCACCGCCATGGATGACGATAACCCACTGGTTCTGAGCTGTAAGGGTATTGGCCATGGATATCAAAACGGCCGCAAGGAAGGCAGTTAGTTTCATAGTTGCAGAAGGTAAAAGATGGGGAGTAGAATGCGGGGGCAATCAGCCGAATTTTCTGCCTTCAAAGGTGAACGTTTCTCCGATTTGGGGAAGCGTAAGGGCAATACCTGCTGCTTCAAAGGCTGCCTGGGTGGCGTCGTGGTCGATTTTGATGTATCCAAAGGTGTCGAAATGCATTCCCACAATCTGCATGCAATCGATCCATTGCGCTGCAATCACTGCTTCCTGCGGCCCCATGGTGAAGTTGCCGCCCAGGCAAAGGAAGGCCAGGTCAATGTCATACAATTCGCCAAACATCTTCATGTCATAGGTAAGCGCGGTGTCGCCAGAATAATAAATGGTTTTCCCCTCAGCCTGGATCAGGAAACCACCGGGGTTGCCGCCATAGCTGCCGTCGGGCATAGAGCTGGAGTGGATGGCATTTACATACTGCACCTTGCCGAAGTCGAAAGTCCAGGTTCCGCCGTGATTCATGGGGTGAGTGGCATCACAGCCTTGCTTTTCGAGCCAGGCACAGATTTCAAAATTAGCAACTGCAACCGCTCCGGTGCGCTTGAGGATGGAAACGGCATCGGCTACATGGTCTCCATGACCGTGGGACAGAAGCAGGTAGTCGCAGGGAATTTGCTCAACGTCAATGTCTTTGGCCAGGTCGTTGAGAGAAATAAAAGGATCAAACACAAGGTTTTTTCCGCCGATTTGGAGGCCGAAGCTGCTGTGACCGTAGTAGGTGATTTTCATCTTGAGGAGGGAGTTGAAAAGGATTTGATGGAAAAATACGCCGTGAGATAGTGGGGGGCAAATAAAAGCAAAAGGAAAGTTGAGATAAACTCATGCTGGCATCATGACCAACCGGGGCGGTTTTTGTTAAGTGAATGATTGGAAAAAATGCCTGCGGCAGTGAAAGAGCATGTTGATTGACAGGCAAAAACCCACGAATAACCTGGTCAGGCGATGTTGACCGTTGGTTGGCATAAAAGCCCCTTCTCCCAGACGGTTATGGGGTCAAAATTTCGGTGCACGGGAAAGAAAAGAAAGAGATATTAGGTCTGATCCTTCACCTACTACCCGCGAACAAATATGGAACAGCAAAATCCCTCCATGGCACCGTCCATGATCCCCGGCAATGCGCATCAGGACATTCCCGGTAACCCATCCACTGCCAAAAGCAGTGTAGTCCAGCTTCGCAAAGAGGCCTCTGCCGAATCACTGCGGGTGCTGAGTCCGGAAGACTGGGCCTTTTGGCTGCACAATGGCTATGTGGTGGTTAAGCAAGCGGTTTCAAGAGAGCAGGCGGCTGCCACTGCTGCTTTTTTGTGGGAATTCGAGGAAAAAGATCCTGCCGACCCAGGTACCTGGTACACGCCCCCCAGGGCAGAAATGAAAATGAAAGAGCTCACCGGGACCGGCATGGTGGAGGTATACAATCACCAGTATTTGTGGAACAATCGCCAGATGCAGCGGGTATATGATGCCTTTGTTGACATATGGGGCACCGGGAAACTGTGGGTGACCATCGATCGGGCCAACCTCAATTTTCCCATCCGCCCGGGGTTCGAATACAAGGGCTTCATTCATTGGGATTATGATCCCGAAACGAAGCCGCAGAACGTTCAGGGCGTCCTGGCCCTCGCCGATCAGACAGATGAAAACATGGGAGGCTTTCAGTGCATTCCGGAGCTGTTTCGCACCTATGACACCTGGAAGCTGACCCAGCCCGCGGATCGCAACCGGTTTCAGCCCGACGTGAAGGGGCTGGAGCAGCATCTTGTGAAAGTGCCGCTTGAAGCTGGTGACCTACTCATTTTTCACAGCGCCCAGCCTCATGGCATTCGCCCTAATCTTTCAGAAAACATGGTCAGGATTGCTCAATACATCTCGATGATGCCAGCAGAGGAGGACAATGAGCCTCTCCGTGAATGGCGGATCAATTCCTGGAAAAACCGCATTGCTCCCGAGGGTTATGCCTTTCCGGGTGATCCACGGGGATGGGAACAAACCAGATATGGAACTGCTGAGCTTTCTATTCTGGGTGAAAAACTGCTCGGCCTTAAGCCCTGGTAGCCTGGAAGTATGTCTTTCCGGAGCTATTCCCGGTAAATTGGGCAGGCCGGGGGCTTGCCTTTATTTTTTTGTTACCTTCCCTTCATGATCCGATCGCTTCTCTTCGCGTTAATGATTGTATTGGCGGGCATGGCCATGCCTGGCTGCTTTCAAATTCGCCCGGTTGAACCGCCGGGGACCCTCAACTCCGATTGGGTGTCTCCGACCGATCATCTCATTTTGCTGGACAACCTCCGCAGGGCAGTGGGCCAGGGAAATACTCAGAATTACCTTCGTTGTTTCCAGGCAGAGGAGTTTCGCTTCCTTCCTGTAGCCAGGTTGTTTAATGATAATGAATCGGTGTGGGCAAACTGGTCGGTGCTCGATGAGCAGAATTACTTCCAGAATGTGCTCAATGACCTCTCTGTCTCCAACAGCAATAACTTGATTTTGAGCCAGACAGACCTCCGGGATGTTAGCTCAGATTCGCTCACTTACGTTGGCAACTATACCCTGAGGATCAACCACCAGGATACCAGCCTCAGCACCCTGTTCACGGGCCAGATCCAGTTGCTGATTCGCCGAAATGCCTTTAACGAATGGGAGATTCACCGCTGGGCTGATATAGAAATTGCCGCTGACAGCAGCTGGAGCCAACTGAAAATCAGGTATGTGCAGTAAAAAAGCAAATTGGGTAGTGGGATTGGTGGGCTGGCTTGCCCTGGCCAGTTGCAATCCGTTTGCCCCGGCTCAGGATCCCAACGGCCTTGCAAATGTGAACCTGCTGGGCGATCCTACCCAGGTGGAGGGTTTTTTTCAGTTGTTTAAAAATGCCTATGAACTCCGCGACACTAGTTTGTATGGGAGGCTCTTTTCCAAAGATTTTGAGTTCGTTTATTACGACGCGGACCTCGGACAGGAGATTCGCTGGGATCGCGACACAGAACTGAGTATTTCCTACAACTTGTTTCAGTCTGTTCTGCAAATTACCCTCGACTGGAACTACTATTCCCAGCTCGACACCACAGAAACGGAGGCCTCGGTTATTCGCAACTTCAATCTCATGATTGAGCAGGATGAACAGAATGTGTTTTCCGGTTCGGGGAGGGCAAGGCTCCGGTTGAAACGCGAACGGGCAGGCGATGCCTGGCAGGCGTATTATTGGTTTGATGACTCAGATTTTTGAGCAGTTTTGCAGCCATGAATGGGTTGTTTCCTCCTTTCCCCCTGGTAAATCCTGCTGCATGGCGCAGTTTTTCCCTCGTGCTCGGGCTTGAAATTCTGCTTCTCGTTTTGTTGGTTGGTGTGGAAGGATATGAAGGAAGCTTCATATTACTTCATCTCGATGGAGGCCCATGGCTTGATGCACTTATGCCGCACCTCACGCATCTGGCAGACGGCGCACTGGTGGCGGGATGCCTCGGACTATTGCTTGCCCACCGAAACCCCTGGCTGGTTGTAGGAATGATTGTTTCGCTGATGCTGGTAGCCCTGGTGGTGCCTATGATTAAACACGGCTTTTTTCCAGACTGGCACCGCCCCGCAGCCCGTCTTGGTGATGGGCTGGTTCGGGAGCTTTCCCTCGGAAAAGAACGACTCCACAGCTTTCCTTCGGGGCACAGCACCTCAGCTGCCTGTCTGGGGTGGTTCATTGCTGGTTTTGGGGGCCGCAAATGGTGGGGAGCCGCCTGCGCGGTCATGACCTTGCTCCTTGCCTTTACCCGTGTGTACCTGGGTGTACATTTTCCCGGAGACCTTGCTGCAGGAATGGTCCTGGGTCTGTTGCTGGCCTGGACAGGCACCTGGCTGGTGTGTCTGATAACCTCTTTCCCGGCTGTCAAAGCGGGGCCGCCGGTTTGGCTGTTGCAGCTAATTAGCGGGTTGGTTTTCCTTGTTGCAGCTGTCCAAACCTGGATTCAATACTATCAGTAAGCGATGATGGAAGCCATACAACAGTTGGATGTGGCGCTGTTTGCCCTGATCAATGGGTGGAACAGTTCATGGATGGACCCCGTCATGGAAACGCTCAGCAGCAGGGTGGCCTGGATCCCAGCCTATGCTTTTCTTGCCTGGGTACTTTACCGGCAGGGGGGCTGGCAAAATTTACTGATTGTGGGTTTGTTCCTGGGATTTGCGGTTGTGGTCGCAGACCAGATTGCCTCTAGCCTGATCAAGCCGTGGGCAGAGCGTTACCGGCCATGTCGCCCCGAGGCCGGGCTCGATTTCGTAGTCCACCTGGTGGATGGTCACTGTGGAGGGAAATATGGGTTTGTGTCTTCCCATGCCGCCAATTTTTTTGCAATGGCCGTCTTTCTAAGCCAGCAGTTCCAGGTCTGGCGCCACCGATGGCTGTTTTGGGTCCTGGCCGGACTGGCAGCTTACTCCCGGGTTTATCTGGGGGTTCATTATCCCGGCGATATTCTCGGGGGAGCTTTGGTCGGCCTTTTTGTGGGAGCCGGCTGCTGGTGGGCTTGCCTGGGTATAAAAAAACGAAACAACCAGAAAATGAAGCAGGATCCATGATGGCCTGACCGCTCCACTTTCTGGTTGGCATCAACCCGGGCCATAAGCCCGATTTGTTAAAGACCACTAACCTGCGCAACAAAGGACTCTGTTTTCATCCTTGGTCCGTGCCTTCTGCTCGTCACCCGAAGGGTACAGTCGTAGTTGTCTCCTTTGCGGATTTTGACAAATTCGATGACCTGATCAAACGTGACAGCAACGTAGTGAACGCTGGTTCCGGATGCCTCCACCGTTTTGGCATCAAAATCCAGGAGCTTGAGGTAGGCCAGACAAGAGGCCGTAAGCTGGTCTACCTGTTCAGGATCTGTAAAAGATCTTTTGTCTTCGATGGCATAGAGGATGCCGTCGAAAAAGCGATAGGAAAGCGTTTGGTTGGGAAAGGCTCTGGCAGTCCAGAGACCAACACTATCTTCGCGAAGGTGCTTGAGGTAATCTTTTTCCTCCAGCAAGGTTCGCACAGCGCCGGTGTCGAGGCCAATGCCAATGAAGAGAGCTGATTGAGAAGAAGCGAAGCAGGGGATCAGAAGCAGAATGAAAGTGTAGAGTTGCCGCATATGCAAGGTGTTGTCGGCGATTGGACTGCAAAGTGGGAGAGTTGGGATTATTTACATATTGGACTATTCGAAACATCTTACATCCGGATTTATATTGAATCAGTGCATTCCCGTTTCGCATTTCGGAGAAACTGGCTTAGCTTTGAACCCCAGAACCAAGGCGATCATGTCGGAAACCCCAAAATTTATCTTCGTCACTGGCGGCGTTACGTCTTCACTGGGCAAGGGCATCCTTGCGGCCTCGTTGGCTAAGCTGCTGCAACTCCGTGGATACCAGACGATTATCCAAAAATTCGACCCCTACATCAACATTGATCCGGGGACGCTCAACCCCTATGAACATGGTGAATGCTATGTGACAGACGACGGCGCCGAGACCGACCTTGATCTGGGGCATTATGAGCGTTTTCTCAATGTTCCTACTTCGCAGGCCAACAACGTCACCACCGGCAGGATCTATGAAACAGTGATCCGCCGGGAAAGAAAGGGGGAATATGGCGGGAAAACCGTTCAGGTGATTCCCCACATAACTGATGAGATCAAGCGGCGATTCATGCTGATCAATGAAAACCGCCAGTTTGATATCATCATTTCGGAAATCGGCGGAACAGTCGGCGACATTGAATCACTGCCCTACATTGAGGCGCTGCGCCAGTTTCGCTATGATTACGGCCCGGAGCATTGCCTCGTGATTCACCTCACCCTCCTGCCTTTCCTCGGGGCTGTTGGCGAACTGAAAACCAAGCCGACCCAGCACTCCGTTAAAAACCTGCTGCAATCTGGCGTTCAGCCTGATATGCTTGTTTGCCGGTCGGAGCAGAAAATCCCACAGGATGTTCGCCAGAAAATTGCCCGCTTTTGCAATGTCCGCCTCGAAGAGGTGATAGAAAACGTGAATGCCCCCACCATTTACGAGGTGCCCTTTTTGCTGAAAAAGGAAAACCTCGATACGGTGGTGCTCAGGAAACTGTCCTTGCCACTCAAGCAGGATCCGGACCTGACGGTGTGGAAAAAATTTGTTTCCCGCCTGAAAAATCCTTCGGATGAGGTCAGAATTGGACTGGTGGGCAAATATGTGGAACTGCATGACGCCTACCTGTCGATTGCGGAGTCACTCAAAATTGCCGGCGCTCAAAATGAGTTGGATGTAAAGATTGAGTGGATCCACTCTGAGGACCTGACGCAGGAAAACCGCGACCGCTACCTGGGGCACCTTGCTGGAATCCTTGTGGCTCCCGGCTTTGGCGAGCGCGGGGTGGACGGAAAGATTTTTGCAGTTCAGTATGCCCGCGAAAAGCAGGTGCCGTTTTTCGGGATCTGCCTGGGAATGCAAATGGCGGTTGTGGAATTTTCCCGGAATGTGCTGGGATGGGCTGATGCCCACTCCACGGAGTTCAACCCTGGCACTGCTCATCCAGTCATTGACCTGATGGCCTCTCAAAAGGAGGTGAATCAACTGGGCGGAACGATGCGGTTGGGTGCCTACGAATGCACGGTTCAGCGAAACACCCTGGCTCATCAGGCCTATCAGGCCACGAGGGTGTATGAGCGGCATCGTCATCGCTGGGAACTGAACAACGAGTTTCGCAAAGCCCTGGCCAAAGGAGGGATGGTGTTCAGCGGAATCAATCCAGATAATGACCTGGTGGAGATCGTTGAGCTGAAAAATCATCCCTTTTTCCTGGGGAGCCAGTTTCATCCCGAGTATAAAAGCACTGTTGAGAGGCCACACCCGCTCTTCCTGGCTTTTGTTAATGCCGCCCACCAGCGGCATGTAGCCCTTTCACACGAAAGTTCCCAGCCAGAGACGACCTCCGGCAACTAAACTTTGCTGATTTGTCCCTACCTTTGGCGCTGTTTCATTTTTCAACTACCTGCTCCCTGTAAGGATTGGCCCCTGCACCCGACCCACGGAGCTTTCGATTTGAAGACCCTTTCCCATGGATAGAAACGCCATCACCGGCATCGTGCTGATTACTGCCCTGACGCTGGTGTATTTCACCTTCTTCGCGCCCAAGCCCGAAGACATAGTGCCGCAGACTTCCCGGCAAACCACCCAAACTGATCCCGGCAGGCTTCCAGAGGGGACAGACAATCCGCCTCCGGTGATGCAGGAAGGGATGGATGAGGCTCAGATGGACTCGATAGAGACCCTTCGAAAGCAGAGGCTTTATTCGGATTTCTATCGCGCAGCCGAAGGGGAAGAAAAAACACTCACTGTTCAGACCGAAAAACTGACAGTGGAGCTGAATTCTTTGGGCGGGTCTATCAGAGCAGCTTACCTGAATGAATACAAAACCCACGACAGCCTGCCGCTTCCGGCTATCAAGGCAGACCCCAACAACGAGTTTTACTTTCAGTTCTACTTTGAAGGAGCCGAAGGAAAAACCATCAAGAGCTCTGACTTGTACTTTGCACCCGTAGGGTCTTTCCCCGGTCAGCCCCTTTCTGGCTCCGACTCTGTTGTGGTGGCCATGCGGGCTTCCATTGACGAAAGCCGGTATGTTGAGCAGCGGTACACTTTTTATGGCGACCGCTACGACCTCGGATACGACATTGTTTTTCATGGCCTTGAGGACCGTCTCGGCAAATATGCCTCCTACGAATTGAACTGGGTCTCGAACCTTGCCAAGACAGAGTATTCGATCAAGAACATGCGCCAAAAAACCACCATCGCTTACCGCCAGGGCGAGGAGGTGGAAAAGTTCAAAGAAAAGGATGACCGTATTCGCGAGGAAATCAAAACGCCCGTGAATTGGGTGTCATACAAAAGCCAGTTTTTCTCCTCTATTCTCATTCCTGATCAGCCTTTTCACTCGGCTAACCTCACGATGGCCACGCCTTATGTGGATTCGGTCAACAGGATCATGAACCTGAATGCCAAAGTGGACTGGCAGCGGTCGGATAATATTGAGTCTGGCTTCCGGTTTTACCTGGGTCCAAATGAATTTTACACCCTCAACAGCTACAAAATTGGCCTCCAAAAGGAAATGGACCTCGGGTGGTGGATCATTTCCTACATCAACATCGGCACGACCTATATTTTCAAGTTTTTCGAGGGCTTCGTTCCCAATTACGGGATCATTATCATCATTCTGGCCATTTTGATTCGTTTGCTCATTCTTCCCCTGACTTTCAAAAGTTATGTGTCGATGGCAAAAATGCGGGTGTTGAACAGCAGCCCGGAGATGAAATCGCTGGATGAAAAATTCAAGGACGACGCGCAGAAGTTGCAAATGGCCAAAATGTCCATTTTCCGGGAGATGGGCGTGAGCCCTCTTGGAGGATGTTTGCCCATGTTGTTTTCGTACCCTTTCCTGATTTCCCTTTTCTTCTTTTTCCCGCAGGCAGTAGAACTCAGGCAACAAGGGTTTCTGTGGGCAAACGACCTGTCAACTTTCGATGCAGTCGTTTCCTGGAAAGGCGATATTCCCCTCATCAGCAGTGTGTATGGCAATCACATCAGCTTGTTTACCCTGTTGATGGCCATTTCAACTTTTTTCTACACCTGGTACCAGCAAAAGTCGCAACCCACGCAGGCCAATCCAGCCCTGAAATATGTGGCTTACATTCTTCCTTTTTTCCTGCTGATTTTCCTAAACAACTACGCTTCCGGGCTCTCTCTCTATTACCTCACTTCCAACATTCTTTCCATCGCGCAAAACGCCATCATTGGCCGGTTTGTCGATGATGAGAAATTGTTGTCTGAGATGCGGAACTCGCAGAAAAAAGGAAAAAAAGGAGACAAGCCTGCTGGCGGAAAAGGCCGCCTGGAGTCCTGGATGGAAAAGCAGCAAAAGAAGCAGCAAGAACTCATGCGCGACCGCCAGGAAAAGGCTGCTCCTCCCAAAAATCGCCAGGAGCGTCGCAACAAATAAGCCGCAAGGCACCCACCTGCAAGGCACGGTTTCCGAAAGGGGCTGTGCCTTGTGTGTTTTTGGCGGTTTCACGACGAAACCCCGCGAACGATCGGACTGGCCATAGTTGATCTCTTCGATTGTTACCTTTTTCGGGTAATTTCACATCATGCAGCTCTTGTCCCGCGCTTCTGAGTTTGTAACAAAGGTCGCCTGGCCCCGCTTCCTTCGCCACAAATGGCGAAATACCACGCTCCTGCTCCTGTTTGGCGGGTGGCTGTTATGCTTACCTGGCAATTTGTTTAAAGACCCGTATTCAACAGTTTTGCTCGATTCGGAGGGCAAGTTGCTGGGTGCCAGGATTGCTCAGGACGGGCAGTGGCGTTTTCCGTTGGCCGAGGAGGTTCCGGATCGTTTTGCCCTTGCATTGACCACATTTGAAGACAAACGATTTTATTACCATCCCGGCGTAGACCCGGTGGCCACGGCCAGGGCTCTATGGCTGAACATCTCTAACGGAGAAGTTCGCAGCGGGGGCAGCACCTTGTCTATGCAGGTCATTCGACTGGCCCGAAAAGGAAAGTCAAGGTCGCTATGGGAAAAATTGGTTGAAATGGTGCTGGCCACCCGCCTAGAGCTGCGGCACAGCAAGGCTGAAATTTTGGCTTTGTATGCCGCTCACGCCCCGTTTGGCGGCAATATCGTAGGGCTGGAAGCCGCTTCGTGGAAGTATATGGGCCGCCCACCCGGCGAGCTGTCCTGGGCGGAGGCTGCCACACTGGCTGTACTGCCCAATGCCCCGGGTCTGATTTACCCCGGACGCAACCGCCAGGCCCTGCTCGACAAGCGCAACCGCCTCCTCAACCTGATGCTTGAAGCCAGGCATATCGATTCCCTGGAATGGGAACTGGCCAAAGAGGAGCCTTTGCCCGATGCTTCGCAGCCATTGCCTAACGTCGCTTCGCATTTGCTGGAGCGTGCCCGAAAAGAACTGGGCCACCTGAGGGTTCATACAACCCTGGAGTTTTCCACACAGCTGCGTGCCAACGAGATCGTTTCTCAGCATCACCGGCGAATGGAGCGAAACGGGATTCACAACATCGGGCTGGTAGTGGCCGACCTTCGCACGGGAGCAGTTTTGGCTTATGTGGGCAACAGCCCGGGCGCAGATCCCGGAGAGGGATATGCAGTGGATGTAGTTGCCGCGCCACGCTCAACAGGCAGCATCCTCAAGCCTTTTTTGTATTCGGCCATGTTAAATGAAGGCGAACTGCTTCCCCATCAGTTGCTTGCCGATATCCCCAGCTATTTCGGAGGATTTGTGCCTGCAAATTTTGACAACCGCTTTTCCGGAGCAGTGCCCGCCAGCGAGGCTTTGGCGCGCTCCCTGAACATTCCTGCAGTACGAATGCTTCAAAGCCATGGCGTTGGCAGGTTTAAGGAAGAGCTAAAGCAAGCCGGGCTTTCCACTTTGTTTCGTCCAGCGGAAGATTATGGATTGAGCCTGATCTTGGGCGGGGCGGAGGCCACTCTGTGGGATTTGGCAGGTGCCTACACCAGCATGGGGCAGATCCTTGACCGGTTTTCCGGATACAATGGCCGGTATGAGCAGCAGGCTTTTCGCCCGCTGATCTATCAAAAAGGTCAGGAACACTTTGCATTGGGTGATGAAGACCGGGAGAAAATGGTAGAACAAGCGCCGCTGTCTGCGGGGAGCATCTGGTGCACTTTCCAGGCGATGCAAGAAATCACCCGCCCCGGTGAGGAGGCCTCATGGCGACTGTTTGGCTCGGCCCGCAGGGTCGCCTGGAAAACGGGCACTTCATTTGGATTCAGGGATGCATGGGCCATTGGCGTCACGCCCGAGCATGTGGTGGCGGTATGGGTGGGCAATGCCGATGGAGAAGGCCGCCCCGGCCTGATCGGGGCGGAGGCTGCTGCTCCGGTCATGTTTGACATGCTGAATGCGCTGCCGGGAGAGCGTGATTGGTTTCGTCCTCCCTATGACGACCTTGTGCAAGCTCTTGTTTGCCGGGAAAGCGGCCACCGGGCTGGCTCTGTTTGTCCACAGCCAGACACAGCCTGGATCCCACTTGCCGGGATCCAGACCGGACTCTGCCCTTATCACGAGGTGGTCTGGCGCTCTGCGAATGGAGGGTTTCGCGTTCATAGTGACTGCGAATCACCAGGAAATATGCTTCCCGACAGCATGTTTGTTCTACCTGCAATCCAGGAATCTTTTTACCGGAAAACCCACCCGGAATATCGCCCTGTTCCACCGTGGCGGGCCGACTGCGAACCCTTGGACACCCGGGGAGCAGGCCCGCTTTCCCTGATGTATCCGCATCCCGGGTCCCGAATTTATTTGCCTGTGAACCTCGACGGAACAAGCAGCAGCATGGTGGCAGAAGCAGCTCATGGTCAGCGGGGGACCACCGTGTTCTGGCATCTGGACGGGGTCTATCTCGGCGAAACAGAAGCAATGCACCAGCAACTGATCAAGGTAGGAGAAGGCGCTCATGTACTTACCCTGGTGGATGAAATGGGTAACACCGTGGTGTGTCCGTTTGAGGTGCTGGCAGCTGAGCGATGAAGGAAAAGACGGATTTGCTGCTAATTTCGGAGAGAAAGGATCAGGAGTGGCATGTAAGGATTGCCGCATCAATGCAGATTTTCTGAAGAGAGTGTAATCGAATGAGGGAGCACACTGCTTTGCCGTGAAGGAAAATGAAAGTGAAGCGAGTTGTCAGTGGGAAAGCCAAACATTTCTAAAATCATTGAATTTCAGGGCATAGCGTACAACGTAGGATGGTGGGGCTCCGGATACAGGCCCGGTCGAAGGTTGAGAAGGAGGAAAATAGTTCGAACGCCCAATTAATTTAAGGACAAAAAAAGACACAAAAGTGAAGACTTTCGACTTTGTGGTGAAATGTAGGACTCGTGAAAGGAACGTGTCGGATTTCCGCGTGGAAGCCTGCTACTTTGAGGTGAAAGGAATCGGGGCAGAATGCAAATTCTTCCGCTTCCTTTTCATGTTGAGTTTGGGGTAATATTCTTCAACATGTGTTCCCGTCAGGTTTCCTGACATTGATTACCGTTCCTGTTCGGCCTTCCCGGCGGAAGTGACATTGGCCCCTTGACTGTTACAGGTAGGAAAGGGAAGAAATTTTCAGGTTATTCGCCTGAAGCCATTGCACCTCCCAATCGGGGAGGCTTTTTTGTGCCTTTCAGAAAAGCTTCGAAAAATTTTGGTCTTCAGGTAGAAACCCTCCTTGCTCATGTGTCTGATAATATTTGCTCATCAAACTGTTCCGGGTTACCGGCTGATTTTGCTTGCCAACCGCGATGAATTTTTGGATCGCCCCGCCGAGCGGATGGGGTGGTGGAAGGAGCCCCGGATTCTGGCAGGGCGGGATGTGAAAGGCGGGGGCACCTGGCTGGGCCTGACGCCTCAGGGAAGTTGGGCGGCTATTACCAATTTCCGGGATACACGGTTGCCTCAAAAGCCTGAAACCACAAGGGGGGAGCTTCCGGTTATTCTTTTGAAAGAAAAACTAACACCGTTAGTTGCGATGGAAAGGCTGGCACCCCGAATCCAAACATACAGCCCCTGCAACCTTCTCTGCGGTGATTCGGCCAACATCGCCTACCTCCACAATGTAGAGCCCAATACCAGGCCGAGGCTACTGACGCCTGGCATTTATGGCCTGAGCAACCATTTGCTCGATACTCCCTGGCCTAAGGTGCGCAGAACTCTGGCCGGCTTTCGTCAGGCTATTGAAAAGAGGAGCCTGGATCCTTTGGATCTGCTGGCTGTCATGGGAGACACTACCCAGGCTCCCGATGACGAACTGCCTTACACCGGCTTGCCGCAGTACCTTGAAAAGGCCGTCTCCGCACCGTTTATCACAGTTGATCAACCACAATATGGTACCCGCGTCAGAACGCTGCTCATGATTAGAGACAGTGGTGAAGTAACAGCGATGGAGTGGGGGAGAGAAGAGGATACCCCGGGCGTCGTGGTGGAATTTGCGATCTCCTGAATTTGTTTCAGGGAGAGTTGGCCTTTGAGGAAACAGCCGTTACCTTCGCCTGATCAACTCTCCACCCATGATCTTCCTCCGATCCATACTGCTGTTGTTAAGTCTGTGGCCCGCTTTGGCAGGCGCACAGGAATTGTTGTTCTCCTCGGATTCCATGCTCCGTCTCAAAATGCAAGGCGACCTTGATGTGTGCATCCAGGACAGAGGCGAGGAGAGGAGTTACCACCCAGTTGAGGTGATCTGGTATCACAATCAGGACTCCACCTCCATCCCGATGGAGATCCGCGTAAGGGGCAACTTCCGCCGCAGAAAAAGTACCTGCCTGTTTCCTCCGCTCCACATTAAGATGAAAAAGGATACTGTAGTGGGTACGGTGTTTGAAGGGCAGAAAAAATTAAAGCTTGTAACCCATTGCCGGGGAAAAAACCAAGCTTTCGAGCAGAAGTTATTTTTGGAGTATCTGGCCTATCGTAGTTACAACCTGCTTACCGAGGAGAGTTTTCGGGTGAGGTTGGTGGAGATTACCTATGTTCATACCGGGAAGGATCCTTATACAGAAGTCCATCACGGGTTTTTAATTGAAGACGACGAGGACATGGCCGAGCGCATCGGGGGGCGCTTGCTGGAGGGGGGTAATATCCACCCGCTGCAAGTGGATCCTGTGGCAGGCAACCGCATGGCCTTGTTTGAGTACATGATTGGCAACACTGATTGGTCGATTCCCGCGATGCACAATGTGAAGCTGGTGCTGCGTGAGCCCGGGACCCCGCCGCTGGTGGTCCCTTATGATTTTGACTGGTCGGGCCTGGTGGATGCCCCGTATGCGGAGCCGAATCCAATGTTGGGCATTGCATCGGTGCGTGAGCGGTTGTATCGTGGTTTTTGCAGGCCGGAGGAAAGCTGGGAACCAGTATGGGAAGTTTTTTTGGCGAAAAAAGAGGAGATGCTTGCCTTGTATGAGACATCTCCTTACCTGACAAAGGCTGAGAAGCAACAGGCAATGCGTTATTTGCGGGAGTTTTATGACATCATCGAGACCCCGGGGCGGCGCAAATTCAACATTGAGGAACGCTGCAGAACAAACGAATAAAATCTAACAGTGTTATGAGGGCTAAAAAATGGTTGCTGGCCTGCTTTATCATGGTGGCATTGCCGGGCAGTGTGGTGGAAGGAAAAGCCCAGGTGGATCCAGGCATCGAGGCGGCTATCCATCGGTTATTTGCGGGGATGAGGGCAGGCGACAGCTCCATGGTGGCGGCTGTACTGAGTGAGGAATGCATGATGGCGACTGTAAAAGATCAAGAGGGTAGGGGAGAGGTGTTGCCGGGCAGCAGGCGGAGATTTTTAGAGGCTGTGGCAGGGAGTGGAATGGAGCTGGATGAGCGCATTTCAGGGCTGGACATCCGGCAGGACGGCCCGCTGGCCAATGCATGGATGAGTTATGAGTTTTACCTTGACGGCACGCTTCACCATCGAGGGGTGAATGAGATGATCCTGGTGAAAGGGCAGGATGGCTGGCAGATTCGGGTGATCATGGATACCAGGCGATAGCAGTCGGGCAAAAAAAGTTAGAGATACTATCAGCATAACAGAATTAGTAAGTGGTAAAAATTCTAACATCGTTAATTACAATTTTGCTATTCACTTGAATTGTTGTCATGATGGTGAATCCCAACGTTATCACAGAAGTGATTTATGAAAATCCTTTGATTTTCCATCAAACAAGCCTGAACTGGTGGCTGATAGCAGTGAACATTATCGAAATGCCTGCTAAATTTTTTGCGTAAAGTATTTTTTTGCTGTATCATTAAGCTATTTAGGTTTGTAATCTGTGTAATTATTTCAAAAAAGAAATCATTCTCTTGTATGATTGTTTTTCCCCAGGCCATGGTTGCAAAATAAAATTCCTGAATCTAAATATCTCAGTAATTAATAGTGAATGAAGAGGGCGGCCATTTTTCTTTGAATATTTTAAAATGGTATCACGCTACGTTTATCGAACAAAAAATAATATTGTGACGTTGATTTCCTATTTGTTTTTTCAATCACGTTCGAAACGTTTTTGGTGCATGTGTGAATGATACAATACGGCTCGCCAATTCTGTAAAGTATTCAATAAAGTAATGTCGATCTTTCCTAACCACTCATAACTTTTTCAAATGAAAAGTGCAATTCACAAGTTTTACACAACCGAATCTGGCTTGCAGCCCAAGGTTCGGAATGATCGCTGGTACAGACCCCGCGTTCGCCATTACCCCCTTACACCGGATCCCAATCCGGAGTTCAATTTGAACAAAGATGTCTCTGACATCCCATTGGCATAATGGAGAATTGAGGACTGAACAAAACTTGCGTGACCAATTCAAACTTCAATTCCACCCTGGCCACCAGGGAATTTCACCTAAGCCCAAACGATTATGATGAAGTCCAAATTCGTTACGCTCTTCCTTCTTCTCCTGGCACTTGTTGTAGAAAGCAGTGCGCAGAGCCTCATTCTTCATTATACAGAAACCACTGGCTACAATCACAATACCAAAATAGTCTCGGAGGCTATGTTCGACAGTTGGTCATTGCTGAATAACTATACTGTGGTAAGTGACGATGACGGAACGGAGTTTAATTCGCTGAACAATCTCAGCCAGTACGCTGTGGTAGTGTTTTCCAACACCAGTGGTGGCGGTGGGCTGGATGCAACTCAGCGCGCCAACTTTGAAGCCTATATCCTGGCTGGCGGGAACTATCTTGGAATACATGCTGCGGCTGACACTTACCGTCATTCTTCGTCCAATGGGAATAACAAAGGTAACTGGGACTGGTATGCGGAAAATGTGGCCGGGGCTTCCGTACAGGAAAACCCTAACCACACCAATGCCAATCACAACAACACGATGGATATCCAGGTGGCAAACCATCCAACATTAGCCAACATCCCAAATCCGTGGAACAAAACGGAGGAGTATTACTACTGGGAGAACGGGTATCTCAACAGCACCTTTACCGAATTGCTTCAGGTGGGTCAAACGGGTAACAACAGCTATGATGCTCCGAGAATGACAGCCCAATTTAAGGAACTTAGTGGGGGAGGGCGAGCATTTTATACATCCCTCGGGCACGCCCAAAGCAATTTTACTTCGGATGTGAATTTCCAAAATCTCATCCACGATGCACTTTTGTGGCTCATGGCAGGCCCTGCACCTGCTTTATTCATTGATGTTAGCCCTACGCCAGTTGCAGTTCCTAAGGTTGAGGATGGTTTCTTTCTGCTGGAAACTGCTTTACCCGGACAAATTTGGCAGCGCTATGATTTCCAGGGCAGGCTCATTGAAAATGGCGAATTGGATGCTTCCGGGAGAATCCGGATCACGGCGGAGCAGGGGGTTTGGCTTTATCGGACCTGGGACCGCAGATGGGTTCATGGCGTGCATTGAAAAGTGAAATTGCAATCTGGAGGAAAATGCTCCCACCCTTGCTACCTTGAATAATGGTGCTTTCGGGTCTGGAATGCCAGGGGTGCATGTTGGGCACCCCTGGCCACCAAAACGATTCCTCAACCAGCGTCGGGTCCCGAAGCTTTTTCGCTACAGCAAGAAATAGCAGCCACTATTTAGATACCTGGCCATTATCTTTTTAGGGAGACCAGAAAAGGAGTTTGAAGAGAATATTCTGCAAATCGTTTTTTCTTAGGAAAACATCTTCCAGGATTCCATTTTTATTTCTCTGCTAATAGTAAGCGGAGAACAACAAAGTTACCCTCTATTGCCTTCCAGTGCGGTTTTCTTTCAAATGAAAGAAGGAAACCAGACCGGAACTGCATTTTTATTTCAATCAGATGAATATTGTAAGCTATGCGCTAAATGTATTTTCTACTAATCCAATTAAACGAATTGATTTGCTGGTGTTTATTTCCGGATTGCGCAAAGCTTTCCTAAGTAACATCAGCTAATTCTCCAAGGCATCATGAAACCAATCATTAAAACATCATGAAACCAGTTATTGCTTCCTTCCTCCAGCTCTTCCTCCTGATTTTTTCAGCTGGCTTCACGCTTGACCTTCAAAGCCAGCATTTCCGAAGCTCCATGGCGCGCCCCCAGGCGATGCTTCTCGACGAATCCTTTGATTTTGAGCCTTCCCCGAAGTGGAATACATCGTCGGGGCAGGCTCCGGTTCTCTCCAACTTCGACGGCAAGCTCATGATTGCAGCAATGCCTGATGCCGAAGTTGAGTATTGGGTGGAAATGCCTGTTGGACCTCAGGACGATTACGAGCTCGACCTCAGCATGACACTGAGAAACAGCGGGGCGATTCTTCATAATTCCTATGGATTTATTTTCGGGGTGACTCCCCAGGGCACACGGCTTGCCTTCACCTTTGGAAGTGAAGGTCAATACTCCATTCAGGAGCTTGGAGCCCGCGGCGATGCCTTTGTCTGGCAATATGACCACGCACGGGAGCTCGTCTCCTACCGCTTTCAGCAGTTTATCGTCCGTAAGATTGGCAACCATGTTTCTTTCTCAGTAGATGGACAGCCCATCTACGAATGGACTTATGAAGGCATCTCGGGTGAGCGGGTCGGACTCCTCGTTGGTAAGGGTGCTGAAATCATGGTGGATCACCTGCGGCTTGTTCGCCTTTCCTCCGGTCCTGCGCTCCCTGATCAGCCTGCCACCGACATTTCGCTGCTCGATCCTGCCATTCAGTGGGAAAATGGCTTTGCCCATCACCTGGCCAGCCATCCGCTCCAAACCATTCGTGGGTCGCTGTCGCCACAAGGCAGCTGGACAGCCATGTGGATGAATGATGAGTTTGTGAAAGTGCAGGAGAATGGCTCGTTTATCGTGCAAATGACCCTTCTGGAAGGGCACAACAGCTTTACATTCAAGGTATTGCTTTCCAACGGCACCCTCCTGAAGCGCCAGCTTAGCGTTCAGTTTCAGCAGCCATTCTCCATGGCAAAGGGGCTGGTTGAGGTTGCCGGGGAACCGATTTATTCACAGACGCCAGACCTGTCTGCCATTACCGGCACAGGCCGCAACTTCCTGGTTCTCATTGGAATGAACCAATATAGCTATTGGAATGACCTGCATAATGCAGTGAAAGACTGCGAAGACATCGCCAAAACCCTCGTTGACCATTATCAATTCGAGCCAAACTACGTCATTCGCCTCTACAACGAGGAAGCCACCCGCACCGGCATTCTCGAAACCATGGAATGGCTTCAGGATGAGCTGCTTCCCGAAGATAATCTGCTCATTTACTACGCAGGACACGGCCATTTTGATGAACAGGACAAACTTGGATATTGGGTGCCAGTAGATGGCCGCATGGACAAAGTAGTGGATTACATTCCCAATTCAACCATCCATGACTATCTCGCAACAATCGACTGCCAGCACACACTTCTGGTCGCAGATGCTTGTTTTTCAGGGTCTTTGCTCAGTTCAATGCGTGGGCGTTACGATGTAAATGAGCGCAGCAGGTGGGTGTTTGCCTCCGGTGGGGAATATGAGCGGGTTTTTGACGGGGCGCCCGGTGAGAATAGTCCCTTTGCCCAGGAAATGATTAGCTACCTGATGAGCCATCGTGAAAATACTTTTATCGCCAGCGACATGATTGACCATGTGGCTGCACAAGTGACAGAGCGGGTTAAGCAACATCCCGTGGCTAGCCCTTTGATGAATGCCGGCGACGCCGGAGGGGTCTTCCCCTTTCTTCCAAAGCAACAGGATTAACGTCTTTTCAGGACGGCAGTATTCGCAGGTCCGTTCTGATTGATCATATATTGTTTGGTTTCTTTTGCCTGTCAGGATCTGGCGCGGGGGAATTTCCTCCGCGCCGCTGATGTTCAGGGGGCAGCAAAAAAACCTCTGCCCGGCAAGCCAGACAGAGGACCTTCAATCAAAGTAATCTAACAGCTGAGACTAGCGGGCCACCACAAGGGTTTTTGCGCTGAAGGCATCACCCAAGGTCACCAGAACGGTATAAGTTCCAGCCGGCAGTCGATCAACTGAGACAGTAATCGCATTGTTTCCGCTCAGCACAGACTCGTTCCAGTTCATCCACATACGGCCCTGGAGGTCAAACACCCGGATGTTGGCAGTTTCTGCCTTGTTGTTTTCGAGGGAGAGAACCACCTCACGGCTGGCAGGATTAGGGTACATGGACAGCAGCGACTGATTCAGTTGGAGATCCTCCAGTGAAGTTGTCACATCCAGGGCGAAGGTGGTGCCATCGGCCAAGGCAGCCCACAAGCCAAAGCCAGGAGCGGTTCCATCAAAGAAACCGGAAGCAAATACAGTCAGGGCGCTACCTTCCAGTCCCGTCAGATCGGCATTGAAAGCTGCCACAATGTTGGTAGAATCTTGTGCGGGCCCGAGTTGCAGACGAATGGGCGCAGCGGGCGGGTTCACATAACCCTGAAAATCACCGTAAGCCAGGTCATTAGCAATGATTCCAGTTCCTTCCAGGGTCACATCCACAGCGGGCGCATCTGTAGAACCATGGTGTACCAGCACATCAACATTTGCCGGGTTGCTGGCTGCTTCACGAGCGCCAGCATAAGGAAGCAGGGTAAACGGAGTTGTGGCATTGCCCACCAACCCACTGGCTACTACCACATAGGTTTCTCCATTTACCAAGGTGAGCGGGAAGGATGCGATGGTGTCAGCAGCTGAAGTGGAATTGTCCAGGGCCACGCCGATGTTGATTTGGCTGCCAGCAGGCGCATAAATGTAAGGCGTCGCTGTGCGGTAGGCAAAATCATCCAGCAGCAGTGTGCTGCCAAGGTATACGTCCACGGTAGGGTTGGCAGAGTTGTGAATCACCTGGAGGCGAGCCACTGGGGAAGAGGGAAATTCTACCACTGTTCCATCAGGCAGGGCAGCGAAAATACCAAACCCAGGCTGACCAGCGCCAGGAGCGAGAAAGCCGGAGGCAAACACCACTGCAGCACCGCCGCCAAGGCCGCTCAGGTCGGCATTGAAGGTGCCCACAATTGTAGTGGAATCAGCAGCGGGGGTCACATCAAGGTAGTACTGGGCCGCAGGCACAGAGAGATAGTCGGTGATGTCGCCATAGGAAGCATCATTAACCAGTTTCGCTACGCCGCGGGCAAACACATCCACAGCCGGAGCATCGGTTGAGCCATGCACCACAAAGAAATCTGTGTTGGCAGCGGTCGTGCCGGCCTCACGGGCACCAGCTTTGATGTTCAGGGTAAAGGGGGTGGTAGCGTTTCCAACCACCCCACTGGCCAGGGCCACATAGGTTTCACCGTTCACGAGGGTGAGCGGGAAGGATACGATGGTGTCAGCAGCAGAAGTGGAATTACTCAGGGCCACACCGATGTTGATTTGGCTGCCGGCAGGCGCATAAATGTAAGGCGTCGCTGTCCGGTAGGCAAAATCATCCAGCAGCAGGGTGCTGCCAAGGTATACGTCCACGGTAGGGTTGGCAGAGTTGTGAATTACCTGGAGGCGGGCCACTGGGGAAGAGGGAAATTCTACCACCGTTCCATCAGGGAGAGCTGCGAAAATCCCAAACCCAGGCTGACCAGCACCAGGAGCGAGAAAGCCGGAGGCAAACACCACTGCAGCACCGCCGCCAAGGCCGCTCAGGTCGGCATTGAAGGTGCCCACAATGGTGGTAGAGTCGGCAGCGGGGGTCACATCAAGGTAATACTGGGCCGCAGGCACAGAAATGATCCCGGTCACGTCCCCGTAGGAAGCATCGTTCACAAGTTTCGTCACACCACGGGCAAATACATCCACAGCAGGAGCATCGGTTGAGCCATGGAACACGCGGAAATCCACATT
Organism: Bacteroidia bacterium; assembly: GCA_041741415.1. Lineage (GTDB taxonomy): Bacteria > Bacteroidota > Bacteroidia > J057 > J057 > JANQTF01. Next base: position 68,964 of record JBGSKC010000058.1, read on the forward strand.
GGCCGGGTTGGATGCTGTTTCAGTGTAACCTGTCTGCAGGTTCAGGGTAAAGGGCGTGGTGGCGTTGCCAACGATCCCGGTGGCAATGGCCACGTAGGTTTGGCCCGACATGAGGGTCACCGGAAAGTTAACAATGGTGTCATTAACCGATGTACTGGTGCTGAGGGCCACACCGACGTTAATGGGTACGCCGGCAGGGGCGTCGATGAAAGGAGTGGCTGTGCGATAGGCAAAATCATCAAGGGTGAGCACACCGTTGAGGTATACATCAACGGTAGGACTTGGAGAGTTGTGGATCACCTGCAGTCGGGCTGTTTGGGCCGACAGGGATCCGGCACCGAGGGCAAAAAGCATCCCCCCGGCCCATGTTAACATGAGCTTCTTCATCTGTAATCGAACTTGGAAGGTGAAAAAATTGAATCGTGTTGAGGTCAAAAAGAACGTGACGGTTGGGTGCAACCATCGAATCGAAACCCATACAGGGTCAAACATTGGCTAAAAAGAGCCGGAGAGCCAAACTCTCCGGCCAGTTTCCTTCTCAAGTGAAAGAAAAGGAACACTTGGCTTGAGAACACACACCTTGAAAAAAGAACGACCAAAACCAACACACTGAAGAGAAAAGCTGGCACGGCTTTTACTCCAGAATGATTCGTTGAAAAGTGGGAATGCTGTGGTCTGTCTGTACAGTAAATAGATACATTCCTCGCGGCAACTCCCTGACATCCATTTGAATGGACCCGGATTGTGATATTGTTTGACGAAGCACTTCAACTCCCCTGAGGTCGAGCAGCACAGCTTCTCCGCGCAATGGCTTTGAGCTGCCAGGCTCCACCATCAACACATGTTGTGCAGGAGAAGGATACACTTTCCAGCTCTTACTGAGAAGGCTCTGTTCTCTATCGCTGGAAAGAGAAATTCCAACCTGGGTGGTCTCTGGAGAAACTTCCAAAGGATCTCCTTTTTTGGTTGTCATGGAAACATGGGATATCGCAAAGTTGACCATTTCAATTCCGTTGTTTTTCCCTGCTATGTCATCCACGGTCACAATGATGGTGGCGATTCGTCCAAACCCTGCGCGCATCTGCTGGTTTGTCCGGCTCAGGCCGATGTCCACCTGGGAAGCAGCCGGAAAATCTTTGTCAACGGTGATGAGGTCTTGTCCCGGGGTTCCGAGCCAACTGGGGTCGTATTGTACCTGCAGGGAACCAGGCACAAACAGAGCGGCATCGTAGGTAATAGAAAATGCCAGCCCATACACCGAGTCTGCAGGGAATTGGGCGGAACCCAGCATAATCTCTGCAATGATGAGCTCGCCGGGATTGACATTTCCAGAAGGAAAATTCACCAGAAGTGGAACTCCGCTGCCTCCGCTGCTCAGGCTGAGGCCAGGGTTGGTTTGGGGGCTGACGTAATTAGCTGCAATTCCCTGTACATCAGCTGTATCCACAATCCCGTTCCCATCTGTATCAGCATGGACTGCATCGGTGCCGGCACTGGTCAGGTGGTTCCAGCTGTCTGCTGGCTGGCCTACCCAGTTAAAGTGTGCATCCGGCCTGGCCGGTCCACTTAGCCCGATGCTTTGCCCCAGCGGCAGAATATCCATGTTGTTGGCCATTGCGTCTCCATTGGCATCGCCAGGCCATACACAGGCATCATGGCCATGCACCCAGACACTATCGATGGCTGTCGAGTTGGTGGCATCAGTTACGGTGGCGGAAATCCACACTCCACCCACGGTTGGCAACAGAGAAAGCGTACTTCCCTGCGAACCATCGCTCCACATAACGGTTAACGGCTGTATGCCTCCTTGTACCTGAACTTGCAGTTGCAAAGGTTCATTGGCGCAGGCATGCAGGGAGTCGGGACCAAGGTCAATTGACAACTGGCTGTAGCCAGTCGTAATGAGAAACAGACAGAGGAAAAAGATGTACAGCTTTTTCATGGCGAGAAGCAGTTGGGTGTGTTCGATGTTATTCAATCGACAAAATGGTTGATTTGTTTGTCTGAAAAGGGAACAGAATTCTACTCTTCTGGCTTTTATTTTTTTTGGAGAATATTCAAATTAGTTTGATTAACAGGCATTTAACCATTAAAATTAAAGACTATTCTGGCAAACATGAATTCGAGCCTATGTATCAAAGCAAACTGTTGCGCCTTCTTTTCACCCTCAGGCAGTCTGAATGGCGGCGTTTTGAAGGTTTTGTTCAATCTCCCTACTTCAACCAGAATGGACAGGCTATCCAGCTCCTTGCCCACCTGCGCAAATACAACAGCGATCCTCAAAGCCCGGCCTTAAGCAAGGAGGTTGTATATAAAAAGGTCTTTGGAAAGGAGCCCACCCACCTTCAGCCCCTCCACGACCTGAGTTCGCACCTGCTTCGGTTGCTGGAAAAATTCCTCGCCCTGGAGTCTGTTCAGTCCCATCCCGCCCTGCTCCAGCAGCATCTTTGCGAATCGTTGATGGAGCAGGAACGCCATTGGTATCTCCAAAAAGTGTGGGAAAAGAGCCGCGATGGACTGGCCCACGCGCAGGAACCATCTGCCCGGCACTGGCTCGAAGCCTACCAAACCTGGGAATTAGGCCTTCGCCATACCCACCAGGCACAAAAACGCCAGGCAAGTCTGCCCCTGGAACAAAATCTCCATCACGCCATCGATGCCCTGGACAGGTTTTACTGGATCAAAAAACTCGAGCTCGGCTGCGAACAATTGAACCGGAGCCGCATTCTCAATACCAGCGATACAGCTCCTGTTTGGACCGATTTGCTGCAAGACCTCGAATCCAGTCAGTTGCACCTACTCCAGGAACCCCTTATCGGGCTGTATGTACAGGTCCTTCGCCTGCTGCTGAACGGCACAGACGAGGACTACTTTCAGCTTGTTTCGCGCCTGCAAGAAAGACGTACCAAATTAACCCCTGCTACAGCCCTCGCGCTCTACACATATGCTCAGAATTACTGCATCCGGCAAATTAACCAGGGCAACCATCCCTTTCTGGGGGAGTTGTTCCGCATTTATCAAACCCTGATCACAGATCAACTCCTCTTCGACGAAGACGGCACCCTTGCCCACTGGCATTACAAAAACATCACCACCGTGGCACTCAGGCTCAAGGAGTTTGACTGGGTAAGCGTCTTTCTGGAACGATTCCGCAGCAAACTCCCTGCAGCCCTTCAGGCCTCAGTGTATGCCTACAACCTCGCTGCCCTCCATTATGAGCAGGGCGATTACCCTAAAGCCATGAGGCTGCTCCAGCAAACAGAGTTCGCTGATGTCTATTATGCCCTCAGCGCCAAGTCCATGCTCCTCAAAATCTACTTTGAAACAGAAGACGATGAGGCGTTAACCTATGCCATACAGGCTTTTGATGTGTTTTTGCGGCGAAATGAAGATATCTCCAAAGACCACCAGCTCATCCACAAAAACCTTCTTCGCTACATCAGAAAACTCAGCAGGCTGCGTGAACGCCTGCCGATACTCAGCAGTTCTGCAAGAGCAACGAAGATAGATGCGCTCCTCGAAGACATGACCAATACCCGAAGCGTTGCCAACCTGTCGTGGCTCCAGGAAAAATGTAAGGAGCTGCACGCACTCGTGTGAGCGGAGGAATGCCGGTCCGGAGAAATTCCGTAGGTTTAGGCTTCTGATTTGAGACCCTCTACATGAATCTTCATTTCATCGCCATAGGCGGTAGTGTTATGCACGGTTTGGCACTGGCACTGGCCAGGAACGGCCATCAGGTTACTGGCTCTGACGACCATTTCTACGACCCCGCCAAATCCAGGCTGGCAGAGGCGGGCTTGCTGCCTGCCACCGAAGGCTGGGACCCTGCCAGGATTCACCCCGGACTTGATGCCGTCATCCTCGGGATGCATGCTTTCGACGACAACCCGGAGTTGTTCCGTGCGCAGGAACTGGAACTTCGCGTTTTTTCCTTTCCCGAGTTCATTTACCACCAGGCACAACACAAGCAGCGCATCGTCATCACCGGGAGCTACGGAAAATCCACCGTCACTGCCATGATCATGCATGTGCTGGAGAAGGTCGGCAAAAAATTCGACTACCTCATCGGGGCGCCTGTTCCAGGATTCGATCTGTCTGTTCGCCTCAGCGACGACGCTCCCATCATCGTGATGGAAGGAGACGAGTATCTCGCCTCTAAAACCGATCCACGACCCAAGTTTTTGCTCTATCAGCCCCACATGGTTCTGATTAACGGCATAGCCTGGGATCACATCAACGTTTTCCCAACCGAGGAGCTGTATGTGGAGCAATTTGCCAGGCTGATCCAAGGCATGGGCAAAGCAGGCACCATCATCGTGAATGAAGAGGACGACCGGCTGATGAAGCTGGTAAGGGCCTATGAGCAGCCCGACACCCATTATGTCCACGCCTTTGGCTGTCCCAGCTACCGGGTGCAGAATGGGGTTTTTCAGGTGAAAATAGACGGCGAACGCACAGATGTTTCCGTGTTTGGCCGTCACAACATGTTCAACATCGCTGCAGCCTGGGAAGTATGCCAGTTGCTTGCGGTGCCAGTCGAAGCGTTTCGCCAGCACATCGCTACCTTTCAGGGAGCTGGCATCCGGCTTCAGGTGCTGTCTGATTCGGCAGGACGGATAGAAATCCGCGATTACGCTCATGCGCCGGAGAAGGTGAAGGCTTCGGTCGAGGCAACCAGGGAAAAATATGGCAAAGCCTCTCTGCTGGCTTGCGTGGAGCTGCACAGTTTTTCCAGCCTGAACCCGGCCTTTTTGCCCCGATACAAAGGCAGTGTGGCCAAAGCAGAAGAGGTGATTGTGTTTGTGGACAATGCTGTTTTTGAACGCCGGAGAATGGAACCCCTCACCGAAGCACAGGTACAGGCTGCTTTCGGCCATTCCAACCTGCGCTTCTTCACCGACCCCGCCGCTCTCGCAGAAGCAGTAGCTGGCTCATCTGCCCAGGTAAAGCTCTACATGTCGTCCGGGAATTTTTCCGGGGCATTGGGGTAGGGGAGTTCCTCCCATCCTGAAATGAATCAGGCCGATCCATGGATGTTTCCACAGATCGGCCTGATTGAATTTACCCGCATTTCCAGGCTTAATATCCTGGGTTCTGGCTAAGCAGCCCGCCGCTCAGGTCGATCTCAGGCTGAGGAACGGCCATGAGTTCATGCTTGCCGGTCACAAAGGCTTTTCCTACCCCCGTCATGACGGTTGCGGCACGGCCCTGCCTCACAAGGTCAAACCAGCGGTGCTGCTCCATACCAAGCTCGACACGTCGCTCCCGCCAGATACGCTCTCTGAGCTGCGCCTGATCAGTCACGGTTACATCTGGTAAAATGAAGGTATTGTTCCTCCTGGCCCGTGCCCGAACCTGGTTCAGGTACTGTAAGGCTTCGGTGGGCTTCCCATTTTCATTTAGCACCTCTGCGGCCATGAGCAGAACGTCGGCGTAGCGCAGGATCCTGATGTTGCCAGGCCCGTTGCCGTTGCCACCCGGGTGATTAGGAACCCAGGCTTTCTGGTTGTACCGCTCATTGAAAATGTTGGTGTTGTCCAGGACCACCCCGCTGCCGTCAGGCAGCACTTCTCCCACATACAGAATCGTGGCCTCCCGGCGAGGGTCGCCCGGCTCGAATGCCGAGACAAAATCATCTGAGGGGCGATTAAAGCCCCAGCCAAGGTTGGGCTCACCCCGAACACCCTGTACTTCATTGTACTGGCTACCGCCACCGCCCGTTTCCAAAGCAGTGGTGAAGACCTCAAACAGCGACTCCGAAGAGCGCTCGCCCTCTGGCAGGAAAATCGTGGCGTAGTTGTCTAACAAAGCGTATTCGCCGCTGTTGATCACTTCCATTAAAACTGTTTCTGCTTCTCCGTGGCGACCCAGGGTGAGCAACACCTTGCCCAGCAAACCTTGTGCGGCTCCTTTGGTGGCCCTTCCAAGGTCCTCGGCAGGCTGTTGGGAGCGTAGTGGCAAAGTAGCAGCAGCCGTTTCAAGGTCGTCAATGATCAGGTCGTAAATCTGGCTGGCGGGCACCCGGGCCTGCTTGTACTCGTCTGGGTTCAAAGGACGGGTAATGTAGGGCAAATCGCCAAACCAGCGAACGAGGTTGAAATAGAAATAGGCTCTCAGAAAATGGGCCTCGGCCAGGAGCCTGGCCTGCAGTTCAGGATCAACTTCAGCCATGTTGGGAACTTCCTGCAACACGAGGTTTGCCCGGAAGACGCCCTGAAAATAGCCACCCCACACGGTTTGAAAGGCAACATTCCCTGCGTCGAAGGTAAACTCGTCCACCTCCAGCAGGAAGTTGGCGTCCGTTGGGGTACTGCCTTTGTCGGAGTCATCCGAAATGATGTCGGTGAGGCCGATGTAGCTAAACACATGGATTTCCCAGCTCCGCAGGTGATTGTAAATGGCGTTGACAGCCCACACGGCCTGTTCTTCGGTCTGGAAGAAGTTGTCGGAGGTTAATTGCCCCAGCGGCTTTTTTTCCAAAAAGCCTGAGCATGCGCTCAGCAGCAGCATTCCACTGAAGGCCGCCGTGCGCATGAGGGTGGTATGAAGAGGAAAGGTCATTGTTGTCTGGTTTGAGAGAGAATGAACAAAACATTGAAAGCTGCCATCCTGTTTGCCTAAAAGCGGAGATTGACCCCGCCGGTGTAGATTTTCGACAAGGGATACACGCCCTGGTCAATCCCGACGGCGATCACAGATCCTGAGCCAACCTCAGGGGTGTAGCCGCTGAAGGTTTGCCAGGTATACAGGTTGGTTCCGCTCACATACAGCTGAATCTGGCCCATGTTCAGCCTGGTAAGCAGACTTTGAGGCAGGTCGAAGCTCAGCAGTACCGAACGAATGCGGGCAAAACCTCCGTCTTCCAGGAATCGCTCGGACATCTCATAGTTATGTCCTCCGTTCGTAATGCGTGGCTCAGTCGTGGAAGTGCCAGGCCCGTTCCAGCGGTCTAGATAGGACGATTCAAAGTTTGGCGTGCCAAATCGGGCCATTTTCTTGGCGTTGATGATCTTGTTCCCTTCCTGGCCATACAAGGAAACGAACAAGCCCAGCCCTTTCCAGGTCAGTTCAATATCACCGCTGTAAATCAGGCTGGGAACTGGGCTGCCCAGGTAGGTCCGGTCGGCAGTCGTGATCACGCCGTCGCTGTTGGTGTCCTCAAATTGCAGGTCGCCAGGCCGTTCAATTCCGCGATTGGGCGCGGCGTCGATCTCTTCCTGAGTTTGAAAAACGCCCACTACCTTATAGCCATAGAAAGCACCGATGGGCAGACCTGGCACGGTGCGGGTTCCCAGCAAGCCCCCAACTCCCAGACCTCCGCCAAAGATTTCTTCCTTTCCTTCGCCCAGGGCAAGCACTTCGTTGTGAACAGTGGATGCGATGGCCCTAACTGCGTAGCCAAAGTCACCCTGCTGGTCGCGCCAGCCCAGGCTCAGGTCAAACCCCCGGTTCAAAACCTCGGCTGCATTAATCACCGGGTTGTTAGCTGCTCCCACATAAGCCGGAATCGGAACGTCGACCAGAATGTCGTTCGTTACGCGGCGGTAGTAGTCAAATTCGGCAGTAAAGCGATCGTTGAACAAACCGATCTCCACACCGATGTCGGTTTGGGAGGTTTCTTCCCAGCGAATATCCGGGTTTGCCAGGGTGATGATGGAGGCTCCGGTATTAAGGGCTTCATCGGGTCCAAACACCGCATTCAGGTTGCCTGTCACCACTGGCCGGCCAGCATAAGCTCCGATTTTGTCGTTGCCGATCTGCCCCCAGCTTGCCCGGAGTTTCAGTCGGTTAATCCCCTTCACTGATTCCATGAAGGCTTCTTCAGCTACATTCCAGCCCAACGCAAAGGAAGGGAAATTGCCAAAGCGATTGTTTACCCCAAAGCGGGAGCTGCCGTCACGGCGGAAGCTGGCCGTGGCGAGAAAGCGGTTGTCGTAACTGTAATTTACTCTGCCCAGCATGGAAAACATCGACCAGGCAAAAGAACCGTTGTAGTTGGTTTGACCTTCGATTTCTCCGGCACTCAGGTAGAAAAATTCGCTTGTTTCAGCAGGGAAATTAATCCGGGAGCCACCCAGGTTTTCGAAGTCGAAGGTTTGGGCTGTGACACCGCCCAGTACGTTCACCCGGTGCTTCTCCCACTCTTGAGAGTAGGTGAGGGTGTTTTCCCAAAGCAGGTTCTGAGAGCGGTTCATCCCGGCATTCAGCCTGTTCTCGAGGTTTTGCTGGATCGGCGAAACCACAAATACAGGAACAAAATCTTTGAAAAAACCCACTTCTGCGTCAACTCCCAGGTTGGTGCGGAGAACGAAATGCTTCAGGAAGCGGATGTCAGCATAAGCATTTCCCACAGCCCGGTAGGCAAAGGAGCTGTTGTTGTTGTAAAAAATCTGGGCTTCCGGGTTTGCGCTTGGCGAATTGATCGTGGTGTTGGAAAAATTGCCAAGGCTGTCGAAGGGGGCAATCGTGGGGTCAGTCCGGTAGGCATTTCCCAGCACGCCAGCTTCATTCACCCTCCGGCTGTAAATGAGGGAAAGGTTATGCCCGGCGGTTAGGAAGGAGGTAACCTTGTATTCGTTATTGGCCCGAAGGGTGAATCGGTCGTAGGATCCGCCCCGCACAATGCCATCCTGCCGGAAATAGTCGCCAGACATTCTGTAGGTAGACGCTTCGCTTCCTCCGGCAAATGCCACCTGGTAGTTGCGGATCGGTGCAACCTCAAAAATTACATCCTGCCAATTGGTGCCTTCTCCGAAAATGCCCGGGTCGGCAAACACCGGAGGCCTGTTTTCATTGGCAGCCAGTTCATTTGACAAAACAGCATACTCGTTGGCGTTTGTGATGTCGATTTGGCGAATGACCTCCTGAAATCCTTCATAGCCATTGAACGTGATGGTTCCTTTTCCGACGGTGTTACCGTTTTTGGTTGAAATGATGATGACTCCGTTTGCCCCGCGCGAACCATAAATGGCTGTTGCAGAAGCGTCTTTCAGGATTTCGATGGAACCGATGTCGTTGGGGTTGAGGAAGGAGATGTCGTCGAGCAACATGCCATCCACCACAAACAGCGGCGAGGCGTCGTTCAGTGTTCCCACACCCCGGATTCGGATGATGGCACCAGCCCCGGGGGCGCCCGAGGAAGGAGTGATTTGCACTCCGGCGGCTTTCCCCTGAAGGATTTGTGCCACCGAAGCGTTCGGAACCCTTGCCAGCTCCTCGGCATTAATGCTGGTAACCGCGCCTGTGACGTCGCTTTTTCGCTGAACGCCGTAGCCAACCACCACGATTTCGTCCACTGTGTTGTCGCTGAATTCCAGCACCACGCGCAGATCTCGCTGGCCGTTCACTGCCACACGCTGGGTGAGGTAACCATAAAAACTCACCACAAGGGTGTCATTCGGGGAGGGAATCGTGATGGAGAAGGCACCGCCTTCGCTGGAGTACATGCCCTGGGTAGTGCCTGCCACCAATACTGTGGCCCCTTCAAGCAGGGCGCCTTCTGTGTCCTGGATGGTGCCGCTCACCTGATGCTGGGCCTGGGCCGTGAGGCCAATTCCCAGAAACAAGAGCAGCAAAGCATAATATGGCGTTTTCGTTTTCATCATTGATTGGTTGAGAGCAAACGGAGGGAAACAGATTTTACTTCTCCTGAATGAGGGCCGAGCTGGATGTCAAAATCTCCGGGCTCAGCTTCCCAGCTCATGGAAGCAGTGTAAAAGGCCAGGTCTGAGGCGCGCAAACGAAAACTCACCACTTTCGATTCTTTGGGCGCAAGGCTCACCTGCTGGTAGCCCTTGAGTTCCTGAAGGGGCCGCGTCACACTACCAACTTTGTCGTGGACATACATTTGCACAGTTTCTACCACGGCACGGTCGCTTTCATTGGTCACCCGTATGGTTACCAGCACAGAGTCAGCCATCCTTATTTCGCTTTTGCTGATCTGCGGAATGCCATAGGTCACGCTGGAGTAGGAAAGCCCGAAGCCAAAGGGAAACAAAGGAGTATTGGGCAGGTCGAGGTACTTGGAGGTGTATTTGTTGTCGGTGATGGGGCGCCCGGTATTTTTCACATTATAGAAAATGGGCACCTGGCCAAGAGAACGGGGGAAGGTAATCGGCAAACGGCCACTGGGGTTGTACTCTCCTGAAAGCACCTCCACAATGGCAGGCCCGGCCATGGTACCGGGGAACCAGGCTTCGAGGATGGCATCCGAATGCTCCACCTCCCAGCTCAGGTCGAGCGGACGGCCATTGATCACAACCAGCACAAGGGGTTTGCCTGTTTCGCGGAGAGCCTCAATGAGCTGGCGCTGGGGGCCAGGGAGGGTAATTTCCGAGCGGCTGGCTGCCTCGCCACTCATCCAGCCTGCTTCGCCCACAAAAGCGATGATCACATCGGCCTGCTCGGCTGCATATACAGCTTCAGCGAGTCGGCTCACGTCGTCGCCGGTAACTTCGCAGCCTTTGGCATAAAACACATCAGCGCCGGCAGCTTTAAACGCCATCAACGGAGTAATAACATCATCTGCGCGACCGTCGCCAAACCAGTTGCCCAGCATATCGGCTTTGCTGTCGGCCAGCGGCCCTACCACGGCAATGGTCTGCGACCCGCTGATGGGCAGAGTTCCGTCGTTATTTTGCAGCAATACCATCGACTTTTTTGCAATATCGAGGGCGGCATCCAGGTGTGCCTGAGAAAACACCTCGGCGGCCTCCCGCTCTGCGCTGCCGTAGCGATAGGGATCGTCAAACAGCCCCAGCACGTGTTTCAGGGCCAGGATATAGCGAACTGATTCATTGATCCGCACTTCGCTCACAAGACCAGCTTTCACCTGACCCACCAGGTACTCATAAAAAACTGCACCCTGCATGTCCATGTCCACCCCGGCCAGAACAGCAGCGAGGCCAGCCTCAGCTGTATCGGCCACGTTGCCGTGTTCCACCATTTCGGTGATCGAGGTGTAGTCGGTCACGACCATTCCCTGAAACCCCCATTCCTTCCTCAGAATATCTTTCAACAGGTATTCATTGGCGGTGCAGGGCACGCCGTTCAGTTCGTTGAATGCAGTCATGAAGGTGTAGGCACCGGCATCTTTGGCGGCTTTGAAGGGAGGCAGGTAAATCTCGCGCAGGGTCCTGTCGGACATGTCGGTGGTGTGGTAGTCGCGACCAGCCTGAGCAGCGCCATAGGCAGCATAGTGCTTCACGCAGGAAAGGATGGTGTTGGCCTGGCCAATGTCATTTCCCTGAAAACCACGAACCCTGGCAGCTGCGATGAGCGAACCGAGGTAGGTGTCTTCTCCGGCACCTTCGGCCACCCGGCCCCAGCGGGGGTCTCTCGCGATGTCCACCATGGGGGCATATGTCCAGTGCAGCCCGGCTGCTGAAGCCTCCACGGCGGCAATTCTGGCCGAGCGTTCAATGGCAGCCAGGTCCCAGGAGGCAGCCTCACCGAGTGGAATAGGGAAGATGGTTCTGTAACCATGGATCACATCATAGCCAAACAACAACGGAATACCGAGACGGGTTTCCTCCACGGCCACCCGCTGTAGTTCGTGGTTGTAGGCACTGGTATGGGCATTGAAAATGGCCCCGACTTTGCCTTTGAGAACATCGTCGCGGTAACCGGGTCTCAAGGTTGGGCCTGTCACAGCCCAATCGCTGGTGAAGAGTGTCATTTGGCCAACCTTCTCTTCAAGGGTCATGAGGGCGATCAGAGAGTCGGCAAAGGCCCAGGCTTTTGCTGGAATTTGCTGTGCAAGCGCAAATCCCGGCAGCAGCAACAAGGCCATCAAAAAGGTTTGGAGTAGTTTCGTCATAAGTCTGAGAATGAGTTCTTGGAGCGAAAAAAGGGGGCAAGTAGTTGAATGCGAATAATCACCGGCTGACGCTTTCCTCCAGCCAGCCTCCCCGGAAGCCTGCCCGGCGAAGGCCGGCCTGGAGGTAGGGGTTCTTTTTCATCGTTTCCCAAATCAAGCCCGACCGGTGGTTTTCTGCCATGATCAGGATGGGCCCCTGGTCAATACCCAGGTATTCGAAATCGTACCAGCCGCCGGGAAACGAGCGGTTGAAGGCGTCTTTAAAACCGTATTCTCCCACCAAGCTATCATAGTGGGTGGTCCACAAATGGTCCAGGGTAGCCAGGCAGGTGTCGGGCAGAAAAGGAATGGATCCACCCACAGCAGTTGGGGTTAGGGTGCCATCGTCATTTTCCTCCAGGGCAGAGGCACCACGGGCCCAATAGCCTGTGAACTGGATTTCCTGCCCATTAATCACCTTGCTCACACCGTGCCCCGGCCCGTCGCAGGCACTCAGGCCCCATTCAAGGTGCGAGTACCCATCAAATCCCTTCGGATTGCGGATGCAGTAATCCTGGTTTGCCAGGGTGGCTATTTTTGCATTTTCAAAATAGTCCATTCCTTTGGCCTGCATGTAATCGTCCCGGATTCCCCGAAAATCGACATACATGTGGCTGTACTGGTGGCCAAACAAAGGGGAAAAATTAACATGTGGCTGGTAATAGTCAGCCCAGACGTAGGTTTCACACCATTTTTCCCAGGCATTGTCCGGAATGGGGTGGGTGGGAGATCCCATGGCGATCAGCAGCAGCACCATCGCTTCGTTGTAGCCCTTCCAGTGGCTGGGGATAAATCCTTTCTCAGGATGCCAGCCCATGCTCATGTAGCTATTGTCGAGCATGGCCCAGTCCCATTCCACCCGCAAATACAAGCTGTCGGCGAGCGCGCGAATCTCAGGCTCCAGCCCTGCATCTTTGTCGAAGTAACTCTGGGCAGACAAGACCCCTGCCATGAGCAAGCCAGTGTCGATGGTGGAAAGCTCCACTTCTTTGAACCTGACAGCCTCATCCGGGGTGAGAAAATGGTAGAAAAAACCTTTGTATCCGCTCACTCCGGTCGGCTCCGGACCTTGTTTCATTTTCCACAGGGCATTCAGCGTTTTGTGAACACGTTCTGCCGCCTGATCCCTCGTCAGGTATCCACGCTCAACCCCTACCAGGTAGCTTGTCAGGCCAAACCCGGTGCCTGCAATGCTGGAAAAGGGAACACTGGGCCACCGGTCCGGGATCTGGTAAAAGGCCGTGTCTGCCGTTTCCCAAAAAAAGCGGAAGGTCCGGCTTTGCAATTCTTCCAGGCTGAATGGCACCCGTAGGGCAGACGCAGAGGGCGGGGCAGGGGAGTCCTGGCAAGCAGAGAGCGTTAACCAAAGCGATAGGCAGAGAAGAAGTCGCCTCATAAGCGAAAAAGTAAGCTAGAAAAAAAAAGGGTGCCGCCGATCTGAAAGAGGGCGGCAGCCCCAATGAGAAAAGTTATTCCTTCACAATCTTGGTGCGGGCAGCAAGTTTACCCCCCTCATAGGTGGAGAGGAAGTACATGCCTGCAGGCAAATGATTGATGTTCAGCTCAATGGCTGATTCGCGAGCCAGTTGCCGCTCCATTATTACCTGTCCGGCCAGGTTCTGGATCCGAAGGGTGTTCATGTTTTCCAAGCCTTCGACACGCAGAGCGCCTTTGGTTGGGTTAGGATACACGGCCAGGGTACTCAGTTCCAAACGCTCTTCCAGGCCCACGGTGGCGCAAACGCCATTGGCGATCACGATGTCGTCGAAGTAGTATTCTTTGACTTCAGTCGGGATGTTAGTGATGTCAGGAATGAGGGTGAGACGGTCGTAGAGGGCCCCGTTGGGTGCAACTGCGGTAAAGTCGAAGGTAAGTTCCTGCCATTCATTGGGCGTAGTGTAATCGGCAGCAATGTCGCCAGAGTTGGGGACACCGTCGCGGCCACGCTCCAGTTTGAACACCATGGTAGCGGCATGATCGGCCCAGAACTTGATCCTCATGGTTTTGTTGGCGTCAGGCAGGGAAATTGGAGCTTCCAGGTCGGTGTACATACCGGCAAAGGTGGACCCGTCTGGCGCTTCTACGAACACCCCAACATTGGCACTGGTGTTGATACCAGCAGGACCCGGATTCGGGATCACTTTGAAAGTGGTGGTGTCGAGGGCTCCATTAGCAAAATAACGCCATCCGCCCACTGTGAAATCGGCGTTTTCAAAAGTAGCCACGCAGCCGGTATAGGCTGAACGGGCAAGCCGGATGTCGTCGATGTAGTACTTATCAGCCTGGGTTGGCAGCACGCCTGCATTGAAAAAGATGGAAATTTTCTGGTGGTTTTGGCCTGCCTGGGCACTAAAGTCAACAGTGTAATTGATCCACGCTCCGGCAGCAGAAACTGTCTGGTCTATTTCAACAGCCGTAGAAGTACCTCCTTCGAGTTTAAACTTGAGAGGCACAATATTCGGAGACCAGATCTTGATCAGGAGCTGATTATACAACGTCAGGTCGATTGGGGCACCGAAATCCAGCACGAGGGCCGACCATTCGTCGGTTGGATCGGTGTACTCTCCTACTTTGGTACTAGGGTTTGCAGGAGAGATGTCGGGATTGTTAATCACTGCCACCTTATCTGCACCTGTGCCATAGGTCACATTTCGCTGACACTCAAAGTCGTCAAGGAAATTCGGGATGGGAGCCACGCCTTCGCAAGGGTCAACAGTTGAGGTCCGCTGCACCAGGTTGTCGAAGTAGTAGGTGCCAGCTCCGGCACTTCCCGGATTGAAAATCAGGTTAACGCCGTTAAAGTCAGTGATGCTGTTGAAGTTGGCGAAATCGAAGGAAAGGGTTTCCCAGGCACCGGAACCGGCGAAGGGCACATTCACTTCTTTGTTACCCTGTGTGGGGCTGTTCAACTGCATGGTAAGGCTCGTGGCTCCGACCGGAGGGAACACCTGGATGTTGATCTGGGATTCTGTGCTCAGGTCGAGCGCGGCTGAAAGAGTTGCGGTGAGGGTGGAAAGATTGGAGGATCCTTCCACATGAGAAGCCACGTTCGGGCTGTTGTTGTCGGCATTGCTCTGTGGGTTTGCCACCACATTGAAAGTGCCATGAACGGCGGTATTGCCACCAAGTGGTTCCCAGAACAGTTTTTGCGGATCAAAATCCTCCAGCACAGTCCCCACCGGGGTTTCTTCCCGCCGTAGGTCGTCAAGGTAGTAGATATCATTGGGGCCGGCCTGCACACCAGCGTTCATGAAAATGGAGAGTTTTTTGTGATTGGCAGCTGCCTGGCTGCTGAAATCGGCTGAAATCTCCACCCACTGGTTGGTGACTGTGATGGGAATGAATAATTCAAAAGGGGATGAAACTCCGCCTTCGAGCTTCATCAGCACGTCGCCTGTTTTAGGTGCCCATACCTTGAGCTTGTAGGTGTTGAGTGTGCTCAGGTCGATGGGGTTGTCAAAATCTACCACCAAAGCCGACCACTGGTCTTCCGGATCGCGATATTCGCCCACGCCTGTGCTGATGTTGATGCCACTGGCGTCCGGGTTGGCAATAGCTGAAAGGTTAAAGTACCCTGCGCCATAGGTTACATTTCGCTGGCACTCAAAGTTGTCGAGAATCGCGTTGTCCGCCACAGTGCCAGCACAAGCACCTGCAGGGAAAGCAACGATATTGTCGAACAGGTAGGTGTCGGTACTGTTGGTGACACCCGGATCAAAGAAGAGGATGATTTTGTTGTAATCCGTAGCACCGGAAGCCGACGAAAAGTCGAACACATACTCCACCCAGGTGTTGATGATCGCAATGTTTTTGGTCCGCTCAATGCCGCCGGAAGGCCCTTCAATTTTCAGGATGAAGGAGGTGGCAACAGGCGAATTAATCTGAATGCGAAATTCATTATTCACGCTCAAATCCATCGCAGTAGGCAATTCGGCCAAAAATAAGCTGTAGGCGTGGGCCCCGCTTTTGGTGTAGGCACCCACGCTGTCGCTGGGGTTCACCGCAGTAGAATCCGGGTTTTCAAACACGCCATCATAGGTACCGTTGGCTGCGTTCCAGGTCAGGGCTGCCCCCGACTCGAAGGTTTCGTAGGTGACCTGCCCCTGTGCAGCGCTTAGCCACAGGAAGCTGATCATCAATAAGGTAGTCCAGTTCTTCATCGAAATTTTGGTTTGGTAAAGGTTCAATTGGCCAGCAATACAACCTGCCGATGCAAAGGCCGGTCGTGCCGCGTGAAAGAAAGAACGTATGCCCCAGCAGGAAGCTCGGGCAAGAAAATCGTTGCCACTCCGGAAGAAAGCGCAGGTAGCCCGCTCTCCCACAAGAGTTGACCAGTGAGGCTGTACAGCCTTCCTCTAATGTCATTGGTGGCTGGTGCCTGAATATGTAATTCGTTGCTTGTCAAAGGATTAGGACTAATTACCCAGCCAGACGAAAAGTCTTCACGATCCACGCCCGTGATTGAGGAGGTTGTGTCGGCTACGAACCCTATGGCATCCAGAGCTGGCTGGATTTCAGGGTTTTCCATGAACAAGTCCCAAAGAAGGTGGCTCCGGTAGTTTTCGATCATCACAATGATCGGCCCCTGGTCAATCGCCAGGTAGGAATTGGCATACCAGTCTTCCCGCAGGTTAAAGGCGTCTTTAAACCCCATCGGTCCCCACAGGCGTTCTCCGTGAACCCTGTAAAAGTTCTTCAGCGCTGCCATAGATTCAGTAGGGGTGTATGGCATGGAACTGAGTGCAGCGGTAGGGGCAATGGTGCCATTGTCGCGGCTCAGGGTGGCCTCATGGGCCAGATAGCCGAAAGGGTTGTCGCTCGCGGTTAACCCCCAGTTGTCGGGGCCATAGCCGGGGTGGTTACCAGGGTTCTGGATACTCCAGGCCCGGTTGATGAGGGTGTGGTGGGCATTTCTGACGAAATAGTTGGTGTACGCATCCCGGATGTTTCGCGGGTCAAAACCCAGGTAGGAGTAATGGGCGAAAAACAAGGGTCCTCCGCGGGCCGGGCCCACATCAAGCTTGTAGCCGTCGTAGGTTTGCCCGTTGACATATCCTGGACTGGCCCAGCCAGAATGATATAGCGAAGCTGGCACTCCATTGGTTGGTGAGGCAATGGCCAGCAAATAGGTGATGTGGGTCTCGTTAAATCCCCGGAGGGCAAAATTCATTGCCCAGGCAAAGTTGGGCGACCAATGCCAGTACAGAACAGGCTGGTTGATTCGACGATACCAGGTCCACTCCACTCCTTCCCACAACCCCGTGATCCGCGCCCGAAGCAAGCTGTCCTGGCTGTTGTTTTCGTGAAAATAGGAGCGAGCTGCCAGCAACCCCTGCACCATGAAAGAAGTTTCAACCAGGTCTCCGCCATTGTCCTGCGCACTGAAAGGAATCACATTCCCCGTGTTTCCATCCATCCAGTGAGGCCATGCACCGTGAAAACGGTCAGCATTTTGCAGAAAATCAGTGATGGTGAGCAGGCGTTCGCGTCCTTCCGAACGATCGATCCAGCCTCGGTCAATTCCCACCAGAATGGCCATAATGCCAAAGCCGCTGCCGCCAATCGTGACAGTGTTGCCAGAACTGTTTCGTTCCCGGGCCAGGCCCGAAACCGGGTGACCAAAATCCCAGAAGTAGCGAAGCGTGGCTCGCTGAACCATGTCCAGGAACTCATCATTGGTCATAGGCGCAGCAGTAACAGTCACCGTAGCACTGGGAGCAGATTCTTCTCCGGCAAAACCTAGTGCAGTGAGGCGGTATTGCCTGGTAAACCCGTTTCCGGAATCTCCCCACCAGTGAAGGGTCAGGGTGTCTGTGGCCGGGATGTATTTAGCTAATTGAAAGGATTGGCCGTTGTTTTCGGAGTAATATAGGTGATACCCGTCGAGGTTAGGGGCCTGCACCCGGTTCCAGGTAAAGTCGCCGTGACGCTCATAGCCGAAGCCCACAAGTTCCGCCGGGGCTGGCAAAGGACCAGAGGCTGCCGGAACGGTTTTGACATCATCCACAAGCCATTGGTGGTTGGTTTGGTCGGCCTGACCCTGGCTGAAAATGATGGCTTTAATTTTGTCAAACTCAATAGCAGTTTGGGCAGGGTCTAAAAAAAGTACATCCAGCGGCACGCGAACCCTGGTCCATTGCTGGGCAGGAATATCTCCTTGAAATTGAGAAAGGGAGTATTTCAGGCTCTTGGTGGTTCCAGGCGCTCCTTCCATGGAAATCATGGGCAAAGCTGCCGCAGGGGTAAGTTGGTTGGAAAATACCCAAAAGGACAAGGTGTCGCTTTGCGTGATGTCTTGGAACAGCCACCCCGGCGCAATGACGAGGGCATCCCAGTTGCCACCGGGCTTGGAGTTCCAGGAAAAAGAAAGGGCATCGTTGCCGCGATAGGATTGGCCGCTAACTACTGGCAGCTTGTCACCACTGGGCCCTGACCGAGTAAAGGTGCTGGTTCCTCCGACGAATGCAAGACCGGTATCGTAATAGCCGTCGTCGGAACTTTCGTCGAAAAAAGTAACAACCTGCGCCTGAGCAGACATTAAACACAGGACGGAGAGAAGCAGGAGAGCGGGTAGGCGTTGATTCATGCGAAGGAGTAGTAGTTTATTATCATTACGAATGAAAACAAACATCGGCACAGGTGCACTGAAAATAACCTCACCATAACCTCATCAAAGGAAAAAATTCACCAGTAGCCGAGGCAACATAGCGGATTATTCATGTCTGTAAATGTTTAATAATCAAATTATTACACCTTTTAATTTCGTTACAACCCAGATGAAGATTTCATTGCCGGATATCAACTTGCCATCTGTTCCTAGTATTTCAACAACACATCGATGAGTTGGTCCTGCGGTCCTAAGCCCAGCTTGACTCTCAGCCGATACCGCTTGTTTTCCACGCTGCGGAGGGAAATGTGTAAGAGCGGGGCGATTTCCTTGGAGCTGAGGTTCATCCTAAGGTAGGCGGCCAGCCGCAAGTCTCCTGGTGTCATATCGGGATAGTCGGCCTTGAGCCGCTGGAAAAAGCCCCGGTGAACCTGACTGAAGTGGTATTCAAACGCCTCCCAGTCCTGCTCGCTCGATAAATTGCTGTTTAAATGAAGGTGCAACTGCCTGATTCGCTGTTGCAGTTCCCCCTCTTTCGCTCGCTGAAGGTCTTTTAGCTCCTGCTTCATGTCGAGCAGAATCTCATTTTTTCTCACCAAATTCAGCGTCAACCCGGCCAATTCCTGGTTCTGCGCTTCTAAATCCTGCTGAAGCTGTTCATTCTTTGCTTCAACTTCGCGCGCATGACGGGCTCTCTCCTGCTCAATCTGCTGCCTTCGCCATCGCCTTTCCAACCAGCGCTGGTATCGCGCAAGTCCCCACCACAAGGATAGGAACAGTGCGGTCACTACACCCAAAGCCGTCCAGGAGGTTTGATACCATGGAAAATCCTTCTCGATTCGAACCTTGAGCAGAGCTCCGTCCTCCCGTCGCTCCACCTCCACCTGGTGAACACCCGGTGGCAGCAAGGGTAGCCGAAAGCTGGCTTCCGTCGTCCAGGCCGACCATCCAGGCTTTAATCCAGATACCCGATAGCGATAATACAATTCCCGCGACTGATAGCCGGAGGCAAATTCAAGGGTAAGTCCGGCATCTTTTGCCGCAAGACGAAGCGCTCCGGCAGGGGAGGGGAGGGGCAGCAACCGGCTCGAGCTTGTATCGTCCACGGCTGCCTGCCGAAGCCGGAGTGCGGGCAAACTTACCTGCGCTGAAGCCGAAGGCTGGTTGATCAGGAAACCCTGCGATAGCCCGATAAGCCATCTGCGGTCCTGCAAATGAACCAAAGCAGCATCTTTGGGAAGGTCCGGAATCGGAAAAAATTGGACAAGCCCACTTTCGCGAAGGTAAATCCCCTGGGCTTCGACCTCAAGTTGCTGCGATGTGGTCCATACCAAATGCTGCAATTCGGGCCGCAGGGAAATGCCATCCCACGATTCAGCGGTTTGCCACTTGCCTGAATCCAGATAATGCCACTTTTCGCCAGACCGAACCAGCACCTCCTTGCCCCATTGCACCATGTTGAGCCGGTTCCAGTCTGAAATACCCCAGCGGGAATCATTGACCGACAGATTTCCATTGATAGAACCTGGCCAAAGCCTGATCATTCCCCGGTAAGGATTTACTCCCCAGACACTTCCTTCGGCATCGCGGGCCAACTGCCGGATGGGCATGCCCAGGCCAGGGATTTTTTCCACCTGCCAAACCCCGTTTTCACAGGTGAACCGGGCCAGACCTGTGTACGTTCCCTGAATCAGGGATCCTTCAGTCTCTCCTTCCAGCCATGCCCAGCCGCCCGTGATCCGGCTGATCCATTCGATTTGCCCCGACTTCACAACAAAAGTGCCGTCATTGTGGCCGCACAGAAGCTGGTTCTCACATTCAATCAAGGTCCAGACCTGGCCCTGGGTTCCTTCGACAAGGCTGAATTGCGGGGTTTGCCAAAGGGGCCAGGGACTGGAAAATAAGCCATGATTTGTCCCTAAAAACAGTTGGTCTGCGAAAACTTTGGCGCAATACACCACACCCAGCTCTCCGCTGGGGTCTTCAAATCTGCGCAAGGGAGCACTCAGGTCCACCAAGGCCAGACCCTGATCCATACCGACCCAGATTCTCCCCTGGCCATCCTCCGCCAGGGCCAGAATTGTGTTGTCGATCAGACCGCTTCGCCGGTGAACATGCTCGAGCAATTCCCCCTGATGACTTACAATAAACACCCCGTTGAGGATGGTCCCGATGCAATAGCCTTCTTGCAAGGGAATCAACTTGTTGATTTGACTGTTTGCCAAAAGAGGAGTGAGCTCGGGAAAAAGGGGTTGAAGGCGCTCGTTTTGATAGGAAAACAGGCCTTTTTTGTCGGTGGCAATGAGCAAGCCCCCGGTTGGCAGGTCGGCTATCCCGATCACTGTGGTCGAGTTGAGGTCCTCGGTATGGGGAAGTTTTTGAACACCCGCAAGCGGGTCCAGCCTGGCAAGGCCCATGTTCAGTGCCTGGAGAAACAAGCCGTCCCGGCAAGCATAAGTGAACATAACTCCAGCACTTACAGGCGACTGGTGAATGACTGGTTTGCCGTTTTCGAAGAGGTAAATGGTGGAAAATGACTGAAACAACACTCCCTGGGCTGTCTTTTCTATGTGCCAGATTTCTTCTTCTTTCGAAAGCGGGAAATCCAGGTTCTGGCTCCAGGATTGATATTCAAATGACCCATCATTGCAGCGGATCCAGCAGCCAAATTCGCCAAAACCACCTCCATAAATCGTGTCGCCTTCACACCTCAGCGCCCTGACCCGGTGATGCCCGGGCAGCGGATACAAACGCCAGGTTTCTCCGTCGAAATGAAGCATTCCGGAAGAATTGCCAGCAAATAATTCGCCGTTCTGAACACCCACCGACCAGTTTTGTGCTTCCGCCTGGTAAGTGGCAGGGGCATAGTTGACCAGGGCAGGACTTAACTGCCCATGCAAAACCATCGGCAACGCTATCAGGATGGTTCCTGATAGCCACTGGCTAATCCGGCAACGCAAACGCCACATAAGCATCCCCGGATTTGGTCCCCATTTTTCCTCCCCCGCAAGCAATGATCAGGTACTGTTTTCCATCCACCTCATACATAGAGGGCGTCGCGTATCCGCCAAAAGGTAAACCGGCTTCCCACAAAAGGGTGCCGCTTGCGGTGGAAAATGCCCTGATTTTTTGGTCCCTTGTAGCCGCAATAAAGGTCAGGCCGGAAGCCGTCACGAGCGGTCCGCCATAGTTCTCTGTGCCAGTGGGGGGGATGCCGCGGGCAGTCAGGTCTTCATACTCTCCCAGCGGAATCTGCCAGCGAATGGCCCCGTGATCGAGATCAATGGCCGTCAGCAAACCCCAAGGAGGCGCAATGGCAGGATATCCGGCTTTGTCCAGCAAACGGTTATACCCGGAGGAAACATAATTTGGAGCTTCGTCAGCGGATTGACCCGCCGTTTCTTCTTCCATCAAAAACTTCGTCAGGGCGTCGAGCTCTTCCTGCTTCAAGGCTGCAAAGGCAGGCATGTTCCCTTTCCCTGCGCGAATCAGGGCTTGAAGCGAGGCGGTATTGTATTTGGCAGAAAGATCGCCCAGGGCCGGAATTTTCCCCATAAACTCGCCTCCCTTCCGGTCCGCGCCGTGGCAGGCAGCACAGTTCGTCAGATATACCCTGTTTCCGGGAGCGGCAGCGCCTGTCGGAATCATGTGCAGCGACCAAGCCATTTGGGAACTGTTCACCACCATGAGCCTGTCCCATGGCGAATAGGCGGCCCCTCCCCATTCGCCACCGCCATCATAACCCGGAAAAACGAGGGTGCCAGCTACTGAGGGCGGCTCAAAAATGGAGCGCTGGCGGAGATTTCCTAACAGGACCTGCAGGGAATCCCGGCCCTCGGCATGGTCAAAAATACCGCCCACCTGCTGCCGGGCGAAGGGTGGGGGAGAGGAAGGTAAGGGTTGTGTGGGCCATGACTGCTCACCAGGCAGGTCCGAAAGCGGAACTGCCTGCTCGTTGATAGGAAAAAGGGGCTCTCCGGTTTCGCGGTGAAACACAAATACGTGTCCGGTTTTGGTGATTTGGGCCACCGCTGGAACTTCCTTGCCGTCCCTGCGAATGGTAACCAGGTTGGGCGGAGCAGGTAAATCCCGGTCAAGGAGGTCGTGGTGAACAAATTGAAAATGCCAGCGACGTTGTCCGGTTCTGGCATCCAGGGCAATCAGACAGTTGGCATAGAGGTTTGCACCAACCCTGTCTGCGCCATAAAAATCGTAGGAAGCTGATCCGGTAGGGACGAAAACGATGCCTCGCGCGCTGTCGACAGTCATTCCAGCCCAGGCATTTGCCCCGCCAGCCGTGGCCCAGGCTCCTTCCGGCCAGGAGTCCTGGTGAGATTCTCCGGGCTGCGGGATGGTGTGGAAAATCCATCGCTCGGCTCCGCTGTGAATATCGTAGGCGCGGATGTGGCCCGGGGCGGCACCGCTTCCTTCAGAAACCCGGCAGCCAATGATGAGCATATCATCGAAAAGAACGCCGGGAGAATTGGCGATCACGAAAAAAAGAGATTGAGCAGAGTCGCGGAGACCCGTGCGAAGGTCAATTTTTCCGCCATCACCAAAAGCGGGAATAACCTCGCCAGATTCAGCGCTGAGGGCAAAGAGGAAGGGACCGTTGGAAATGAAGATCCTGTCGCCCTGGGGTGAGGGGGCGTAAACAATCCCGCGGTTGACGCCCATGCCACTCGAGGGTATTTCATTGTTAGAAATATATTGAGATGGGGATGTTCTCCAAATTTGCTTTCCTGTGGCGGCATCAAGGCAAATGGCATCAAGAGTAGGGGAGGAGAGGTAGATCCTCCCGTCGAGGATGATGGGATTACACTGGATCTGGGAATATGGTCCTGCATCACCAGCGCTGAAGGTCCATGCTGGTCGAAGCAGAGAAACGTTGGCAGGCGTAAAACCAATGAGTGCCGAGGCATGGTTGCTGCCTGGGCCCAGGGCGACGGGCCAGTTGTGATTGGTTGCCAAATGCTCAGGCTGTTGCTGGCAGGCGACCAGAAGAAGCAAGAGAAGGAATCGATGGTTCATTGCCTGGGGCTTGAGGGAAATGAAGCAGCATGATACAAAAAAAGCTGAAGAGGGGCATTCGGGAAATATTGGTTAACATAATATAAATTATGTAACAAATGGAAATCAATAAAAAACCCCGCTTTGCAGCAGGGTTCTCTGTTGTTTCATCCATCAACCCAATTTCATTAGCGGCGAATCATCAGGATATCGCGCTCAGCATAGCTCCCGTCACGAGCTG
This sequence comes from Bacteroidia bacterium, assembly GCA_041741415.1. Lineage (GTDB taxonomy): Bacteria > Bacteroidota > Bacteroidia > J057 > J057 > JANQTF01. Next base: position 92,682 of record JBGSKC010000058.1, read on the forward strand.
TAAACATCACCACATACATTCCCTCGGGAATGTCGCGAATCACCTCCAGCACCAGTTCCATGTTCTCGGTCAGGTTCATATAGCCTTCATAGAACACCTCGCCGGTCGTGAGGCTGTTGATCGTTACAATCAGGCATTCTTCACAAGGCTCGCCGTTATAAGTGCCAGTGATAACAATGTAGTCATTCGCCGGATTGGGATACACCTGATAGAGCATCAGGTTGTCCTTCACCCGATCCACGAGGTTGCTGCTCACATTCTGGACCAGGGTCTGCTTACCAAGGTTGCTGTTCATGCCCTCGCCGCCAGGCGCAGGAAGGCCCTGCTGGGCAAACAACCCGCTGCCAGATACCATGATCACAGCCATCATCAAAAACTTGTGTACTTGTTTCATAATTTGCTCTTGTTAACGAGTTTGATGATGTAAATTTTATAAAAATGTATTATCCATAAAACTCAATATGAGCAGCTTTCTAACCCATGTTTGTTCGATTGTCTGAAGCAAGATTCAGAATAAAAAAACGGCGACAACCATCAGGCTTCGCCGTTTCCCAATCCTCTCCCCTACTCTGTTATGGTTCTGTTTCTTATTCTTAGGTTACCAGCATGGATAAATGCTCTTTCCAGGATTGGAATGCATCATTTACCCGCACCAACTCCTCATTTGCAATGGTGAAAAGCCCCGAAACTGGTTCCAGATTGCCTTCTCTGCCTAATGCTTCAATTTGCCGTAATAAATCAGACAAGGCAAAGGCTCCCACCTGGGCATAAGCCGACTTCAGGGCATGGGCGGCATTTCTGACCCCGCTGCAGCTGGATGCTGAAATAGAAGTTTCCAGGTCCTCCCAATAAACAGGGTTTGTTTCTTCCAGGGTTTCAATCAAATCAATGATTTCCTCTGGCTCGCCGTCCATGAGCTCCATAAGCTGATCCCGGGTGTCCTGGTCGAGGTACTGATAGCTGGTCATTTTCAATGTTTTGTGTGCAACGGTCTCGGAAAATGGTATTCGAAAACAATCTGCTTTTGCACAACATTCCAATCCAATCTCTCTTGCTTTCTATCACTGCTTTTCCATGATATTTGCTCCAAACATCCCCTGCATCTTTTGGTTAATGTGCCCATGAACAACCCCATCGATCCCGACAAGATCACCACCACGCCCTCTACCCTCCCCTATGCTCACCATGTTGGCAGCCCCGTTATCAAGCCAATAGACAAGGGAAAAGTGAAAGGGAGGGCACTGACGGCTATGGCCGAGCAGACCAACATGCAGCTCGATCAAATCCGGGAACAGATCGAGTTGCTGGCCAGGCAGGCACGGGCTATTCGTGACCGTGCAGAATTATCAGAGAAAATCTATCAGGCAGAGATGGGCTTCGAGCCCCTCATCGGGCATGTTTACCATCTTTACGAAACCCAAAACGGCTCCTGGACCCTGTCACTCATTGGCCCCAACGACTGGGGGCGCAGTTTTCGCTATGCTGCTTTCCTGGCTACAGTCAAGCTCCTTGCTGACCATACCTGGGACATTCTCGAGAAGGGAGAGTTCTACCATTAGCCGGGCTATTGCCTTTCCAGCCAATAAACCACATCTTTCATCCCGCCTGCTTTCAAAAAGCTGCTCCACTGCTGCGCACCCGGGTTAGCCAGAAAGTACTCAACTTCCGCATCACCTTCCTGAACTGTTTTGCGTGAAAGCGGAAAATAAGCCGCCATTGCTTCCTTTTCGTCCAGCGCTCCCCACAAGATCAGGTCGTCATTCCGAAGGCGCTCCACCAAAAAGGGAATGAAGTACTGGGCCCCTTCCTCCTTTTCCTCCCTGAGGTTAAGAATCGTTCCCGAAGGACTTACTTTGAGTACCAGTGAATCAGACAAGCCCAGCACTTCGCGGGCCTTATATTCTACATTCACCTGGCCATCTTCCACCACGCCCCACACAAGCATTTCCTCTGCCATAATTTGAACAGAGTCGCCGTTTTCGGCCTCCAGGCCTGGCTCAGGCTGATAGGGATAGGATTGTATTCTCTTGCCTGTGAATACCACTTCTCTTTCAGAAATGCTCACATAGGTTTGTTCATTCCCTCCGCCGTCGTTTGCAATGCGGTATTCTCCCCGCCATTCAGCCGGGAAGGAGGAAACTGATCCCAGGTCTTTGGGCTGTGCTGATTGAAAATAAACGGTGGAACAGCTGCTCATCAGAACAACAGCACCGAGAAACAGAATATGGCTGGCTTTTTTCATGGGAAAAGGATGATTTCTGTTGGTAAGTTGAGGATTGAGGCGGAGAAATCAAACGGCTGCAGCTGAATTCTCCTATTTCTCCACCCTCACTTTTTGAGCGAATTCTACCTCGACGCGAATGTATACTTCGCCAACCTTCACCTGAAGGCCTTCGGCTTCGTTTTCAAGCCGCTCCAGGGTTGCGCCTCGGGTGAGGCCCAATTCCCAGAGTCGGGCACGAACCGCAGAATCGGGCTGAAGCAGACTAATTCTCCCGCGATCGCCGGGAGCAAGTTCAAGCAGAGAGGCTGCCTGGACGGATGGCGGCGCAGGAATGGGGGAGCCGTGGGGATCGAATTGAGGGTTGCCGAGTGACTGGGAGACCTCCGCGAGGAAGGCCTCAGGCAGGAGGTGCTCTCTGCTTTCTGCGTCGTCGTGAATTTGGTCCTGGCTCAGGCCTAGTTTTTCTACCAGATAGGTTTCCCAGATCCGGTGGGCCCTGATGAGCTGATAACCTGCTTTCATTCCTTTTTCACTCAGCTCCAGCCCTTCCTCCGAACGAAGAAAATCACCAGCGGAAATCAGGCGTGCAAGGGGCAGGCGAAGTTGATACGGCTTGATCTTCAGCTTTTCAGCAAGCAAAGATTCCTTTAGCTCATGTTGCTCGGAAAGACGGACAGCCTGCTTGAGAATGTCTTCCCGGAAAATGCGTCTTCTCCGGCTCCAGCGTGTCCAAAACCGGCTAACCAGGCCTTTGTCAGGGGCAAACAATACAGCCAGCCCATACAGCACAGTTGCGGTAACTGTCATGGCGGGACCGGGCGTTGTTTCGAGCCAAACTGCCGCCAACAACCCCAAAACTGCTGCCAGCAAGCCTATTAGCCCCGATAAAATGATCATGTGCTGCAAGCGCCGGGTGAGCAGATAGGCCGTTGATGCAGGCGTAATGAGCATGGAAACCACCAGGATCACCCCCACCGACTGCAGGGAGGCCACTACTGCAAAAGCCAGCAACAGCATCAGAAAATAGTGGATCGTGCCGACGGAAAAGCCGAGCGTACGTGCAACTACTGACTCAAAAGTGGTGATAAACAAAAAACGGTAAAACGCTGCGATACAGATCATTGTGAACAGCATCACCGAAAAGGTGAGCCAAAGATCCTGGTCGCCGATGCCCAGCACGTTGCCAAACAGAAAGTCCTTGAGGTCCAGGTGGACTCCCTCCTGATGGGTGAGATAAGAAATGCCCATTACCCCGAGAGCGAACATGGAGGTGAACACGATGCCAATGGCGGCATCCTCATGGGTCTTCACATTCCGCTGGATCCAGGTGATGAGCACTGCAGCCACCAGTCCTGCCAGAACCGAGCCTGTAAAAAACCCCATGATGCTGTATCCGGCCACCAGAAAGCCCACCACTACTCCCGGCAAAATGGCGTGAGACAGCGCATCCCCAATGAGAGACATGTTGCGCAGAACAATAAAGGCTCCGAGCATTCCACACATGATGCCCACCATGCCCGAGGCCATCAAAGCCCGGATGGCAAAAGGGTAGGAAAAAAAGTCAATGATCGTTTCCATCAGCGAAAATCGTCTGTTTTTTGAAGCATGGTCAGCTGCCCGCCGTAGGTTTTGCGAATGTTCGCATCGGTAAACACCTCTTCTGTAGGCCCTATGGCCACCACCCGCTGGTTGATCATGATGATGCGGTCGAAATAATCTTTCACCTTGGCCAGGTCGTGGTGAATGATGAGCACGAGCTTGCCCTGATGCGCAAGGCTGTGAACCAGTTCCATGATGCGCGTTTCTGTGGTGATATCCACCCCGACAAAAGGCTCATCAAACAAAAAAATCTCGGCGTCCTGGCAAATGGCCCGCGCGATGAACACACGCTGCTGCTGCCCGCCCGACAACTCTCCGATTTGCTTGTGCTGCAAATCCTCGATTCCCAGCTGGCGCATGGCCTCCTGGGCGCGCTCCTTGTCGGATTTGCCTGGGCGCTGAAACACATTCAAATGTGGGAAGCGCCCCATTTCCACCACATCTTTCACTGTGGCAGGAAAGGACCAGTCGATTTCTTCCTTCTGCGGCAGGTAGGCAATGGACGTCCGCACCTCGTCGATGGGGAAGGCACCGCCTATGCAAATTTCGCCCCGGTCGGGTTTTACCAACCCGAGAATCGACTTCAGCAGGGTCGATTTTCCGCTTCCGTTTCCTCCGATCAGCCCATATACATGGCCTGGTTCCAGGCGCAGAAACACGTTCGACAAGGCTGTTTTCCGCTCATACGACACGGTCAGGCCACGAATTTCAATGCTGTGGTCTTCCATCAGGCGGGAAGGCTTGCGCCGCAAGCGCCACGCTACCACGAGAAAAGCAAGCAGAAACAAGCTATAAATCAAGGCCAGGAAATACCGTTGTTCCTCGCTTTCCCGGCCAGAAAGGCCCAGAAGACCCTGCACGATCACATCGGTGTTCTGCCGCACCATGTCGAGATAGGTATCGGCCCCGCTTTCTTCGTCGCCGAGAGAGTCGGCGAAGAGTTTGCCTCCCACCACAATGCCCAGGTCGCTAGCCAGTTGCTCCAGCAGCTTGGGGTTGATGGTCGATTCTACAAAAACAGCCGGTATGGATTTGCCGGAAAGGGCATTAAGCAGCTTCTGATAGGCGGCCAGGGTAGGTTCTGCCTCGGTGCTGGTGCCCAAAATCGATTCCACCTCGAGGCCATAGGCCTGGCCATAATAGCGAAATGCGTCGTGCGAGGTGGCCAACACCCGCTTTTCAGGCGGAATGAGGGCGATTTTTCGGCGAATGTAGGCATCCATGGCTTCCAGCTGGGACTTGTATTCCTGGAAATTGACCTCAAACTGGGCGGCCCGGCTGGGGCGCACCGCAATCAGGCCGTCGCGGATGTTGGCTGCATACCGGATCACCAGCAGCGGGTTCATCCAGGCGTGAGGATCGAAGGTATTGGCATGTTCTGCAGACTGAATGGCCTCAATGCCTTCGGTGGCTATGACGGAGGGAATGGGCCTGCCGGTGTTGGCCATCATTTCCTCCAGCCAGCCCTCAAGGGTGAGGCCGTTTTTGATGAGCAGATCTGCCTCGGCTATGGTCCGGGAATCTTCCGGAACCGGATCATAGATGTGAGGATCGGTTCCGATGGGCAAAATAGAGGTTACCGCCCCTTCTTCGCCTAACACTTGTGCGCTGATATCAGCCAGGAAGCTGGTGGTGCATACCACCCGCAGCGGCTGCCCTTCCAGGTTCCCTGCCTGAAGAACAGAGAGAAGGAAAAGCAACATGACAGCTCGGAGGGTCATAAGATGAATCGAATTAATTATTTAGGCAAAACTAAAAAACTATTTTAAGTTGACGAAATCTCAATGAAAATTCCTTTTTATTCTGCCCGGGTTAAAATAAATCCGGGTCTCCTGAATGGGTTTGAATGGTTTTTTGGCATTCTGCTCTAATTTTTGTTTTTTCAGGATACGGAAGCTGTGGAGAGTCTTTTTTCCAGAGAGTCCCATTCGACTACTACTACCCGATTTCGCATGCAAACCTTGCTTTTCCCAGGCCAGGGCCTTCGCCCGGCACAATGGGTGCTATCGTTGTTTTTCCTCTTGCTGGTTTCGCCCGCCTGGAGCCAGGGGATTATCAAAGGTACTATCGTGGACGATGAAGACGGCAGTCCGCTCCAAAGTGCCACTGTGGTGGTGGATAATTCCCGATTGGGTGCCAATACCAATCAACGAGGTGCCTTTGAGATCACAGTGCCAAGTTTTCCCATTACCCTGATTATTTCCTACACTGGCTATGCCCAAACCCGGATGGAGGTCTCAGCCCCCAGTCAGTCGCTGCTCATCCGCATGAAAGCTGAAGACCTCGTCCTTGACGGGGTAGACATTATCGCCAAGGGAATGGGCGAGCGCCTGCAGCAGGATCCACGATCGGTAGAAGCCATGAGCATCACCGGGATTAAGGCAACCCCATCAGAGAGCTTTTATGCGGGCCTTGGCAACCTCAAAGGCGTTGACATTAATGGCAGCATCGGCTTCAAGGTCATTAACACCCGGGGCTTTAACTCCGCGGCTCCGGTTCGTTCCCTTCAGATCATTGATGGCGTGGACAACCAGTCGCCAGGCTTGAATTTTTCTCTCGGTAATTTCCTGGGAGCCTCCGAGCTGGACGTTGAGCAGGTCGAAATCATTCAGGGGGCCAGCTCTGCTTATTTTGGGCCAAATGCCTTTAACGGTGTCATCAGCATGAGAACCAAGAACCCTTTTGTTCACCAGGGTTTCTCTGTGATGCTCAAAGGGGGCGAGCGCAATCTGGGTGAAGTGGCTGTTCGATATGCCGATGCATTTGGCGGGAGCGCCGGAAATGAGCGGTTTGCCTTCAAATTCAACGCCTACTACCTCACCGTCAACGACTGGGAGGCCAACAACCTGGACGAGGTGGACGTGGCGGATTCGCTGAAAGTGGGGGTAAACAACCCGGGAGGGTACAATGCGGTGAACAGGTATGGAGACGAAAACCTGAATGCCAGTTCGCGCACCTTTACCAACAACAGCGGCCAGCTCACCTACCCTGGCCTCGGCACTTTTCACAGGACGGGCTACCTCGAGCAAGACCTCGTTGACTACGGCACGTGGAACGCCAAGCTGGGCGCAGCCCTGCACTATAAAATCCAGGATGACCTGGAGCTGATTGGTGCCTCTAATTTTGGGGCAGGAACCACCATTTTGCAAGGCGACAACCGCTACAGCCTGAAAAACATCCGCTTTTTTCAGCACCGGGTGGAACTAAAACATGCGAGCAGGGGCTTTCTCAGGGCCTACCTCACCCACGAAAATGCCGGCGACTCCTACGACGCTGTGTTTACAGCCTATCGCCTGCAGGATAACCGTTGGGCCGATGGCAACTGGACGCGGGATTACCGGGACAATTACCGGAACAGGTTCGTGCCGAGGGTGCAAAACATCGATGGCTTCCCGGAGCCCAGTGTCGTGTTTGATCCTGTCACCGGGATGGTAACGGTGAATTATGACTACGAACTTGCGCAACAGATATTGGCACAAAACCAGGACAGCCTGCTGCTCTGGCACCAGCAAAATCGTGTTTTTGCAGATAGAAATTATCTGCAGCCAGGTACTGCAGAATTCGATTCCCTCTTCAACTCGATCATTTCAAGCACCATTTTCGAGGGCCGGGGCACACGCTTGGTAGACCGCTCGGCTCTGGCCCATGTTCACGGTGAATATGTGTTCCAGCCTGGCTGGGCCAACATCGTGGTGGGCGCCAACGCCCGTCAGTTCCGCCCTGTATCGGAAGCCACCATTTTTCAGGATACCCTCATCATTACAGACCGAACTTTGCCTGACGGGACCGTGGTGAAAGACAGTGTGCGCAGCAAGATCATCAACACAGAATTCGGGGTATATGCCGGTATTGAGCGGAAGCTGTTTGACGAGCGCCTGAAGCTGAACGGTACCATCAGGATGGATAAAAACCAGAACTTCAATTTCCTCTTCTCCCCTGCCCTCTCAGCGGTGTTTTTGCTCAGGAAAAACAGCCAGTCGGATGTACTTCGGGTGTCCTTTTCTTCTGCCATTCGCAACCCGACCCTGAGCGACCAGTACCTTTTCTACAACGTGGGCCAGGCCATTCTGCTGGGCAACCTGAACGGATTTGAGGACCTGGTGACGGTAGATTCCTACCTTAATTTCGTTAAAAGCCTCGATCCCAACACGCTGGAGTATTTCGATGTGGCACCAATCAAGCCTGAGCAGGTGCGAACGATGGAACTGGGATATCGCGGCGTGTTGCTGGACGACAAGGTCTATGTCGATGCGACATATTACTTTAGCTTTTACCGCGATTTTATCGGGTATAATCTTGGGGTTGATCTGGGTTTTGCCCCGGGAGTGGCGTTGCCAAATTTCATTCAGGCCTACCGCGTGGCCGCCAATGCCACGGATCGCGTAACGACCCAGGGCTTTTCCATCGGGCTTGATTACTTTCTCAGCAAAGATTACCGTCTTTCTGGAAATTATTCCTGGAATGTGCTGAACACCGTTTCGGACGATCCCATTATCCCTGCCTTTAACACCCCGGAGCACAAATTTAACCTGGGCTTTCATGGAACTGACCTGACTGTATTCGGAGCTGAGCATATTGGCTTCTCGGTGAATTACAAATGGGTGGATGGTTTTTTATTTGAAGGATCCCCGCAATTCACAGGGTTTGTGCCGTCTTATGGACTGATGGATGCCCAGCTTAACAAGGAATTCCGGTTTGACAAAGGCAACCTGATCCTAAAGCTGGGATCCTCTAACTTGCTCGACAACCAGGTATTTCAAATCTATGGCGGCCCCACAATCGGGCGGTTAACGTATCTCTCAGCAACCATGGAACTCGACTGATTCAACTTTCATTTTTCAATTACCAATACCAAAGCAATGACGAAAGCACCTTTACTTCTCCTCCTGGCAATGAGCTGGGGGCTGCTGAACGCCCAAACGAGATACCTCGACAAGGTATTTTCTGCTGTGGATGTGACCTCCAATGTGGAGTATGCAGTGAACATGAGCATTTTGCAGGGGCTGCCGCCTGTGCAGCAGTCTCTCAAACTGGACATTTACACCCCGGCTGGCGACACCGTGACCAATCGCCCGGTGGTGTTAATTGCCGGAACTGGAAACTTCCTGCCGCTTGTTTTTAACGGAGGGCCTCTGGGGCAAAAAACCGACAGCGCCAACGTGGAAATGTGCAAACAATTTGCACTGAGGGGCTACGTGGCCATCTCTTACGAGTATCGCCTTGGATGGAATCCAATTGGAAACGACGACGCCCGCCGGAGCACCATCCTGCAGGCGGCCTATCGCGGGATTCAGGATACCAGAACGGCGATCCGCTTTCTGCGCAAAACGGTGGCTGTAGATGGAAACCCCTACGGCATTGATGCCGACAAAATCGTGGCTGGTGGCCTGGGAACTGGCGGCTACCTCTCCCTCGGTTCGGCTTTCCTCGACCAGCCCGCAGAAATTAACCTGCTTAAATTCATCAACCTGAACTCCACCCCTCCCCTGCCCTACGTTATTCCGCAGGTGTTTGGAAACTATGAAGGGTCGGATACCACCTACCTTCCTACCACCGACACGGCTGGAAACCCCATTTTCCTGCTCATGAATCTGCCGAGCCATATTGGCTACAGCTCTGATTTCAACATGGCTTTCCACCTGGGTGGGGCGCTCGGAGACTCGTCCTGGATCCAGGATGGCGACATGCCAGTGGTGTCTATTCACTCTCCTGCCGACTCCAATGCTCCCTACAACCTCGGAAACGTAATCGTGCCTACTACCGGCGATATCGTGATTCCTGATGCCGCAGGAGGACTTCTTGTACAAAGCATCCAGAACCGCTTTGGCAACAACCAGATCTTCGTCGATGCCGGGTTTAATGACGTGATTACCCAAAGCAGCAACTCAAATCTCGAAGCGCTGTATTCTTTCAACGCAGTCGCTCCCCGCGCTGATACGCAATGCGTGACTTCGATCCCAGGCTACCCGATTTCCTCTGGCGATCCAGATTCAGGCCCCTGGAACTGGTACAGTGAGGCTTCTTTCATTGGTACCTGGGACTTCCTTGGCGGCCAGCCAGGCAACCCCATTACCGGTATGGAAGCCAACTGCGCATACCTCGTTGGCAACCTCAACGATCCCGCCCGTTCCAAGCGCTTTATCGACACCGCAGTTCAGTACCTCGCCCCCAGAATGGCTTTGGTATTAGAGCTGAACACTGTTGGTATTCAGGATTATGTGCTGCGCGAAAACCTCCGTGTGTACCCAAATCCCGCCAAAGATGTGGTGAGAATGGAAACTGCTGATGGCAGCCGCCCCCTTGTGAGTGCCACCTTGTTTGACCTCACTGGTCGTCAGGTTCGTCAGTTGAGCAACCTCAATAACACCCGGGCCGAAATGCAGGTCGGAGACCTCCCGCATGGCTTATATTTGCTGGAAGTGAGGGCCACAGAAGGCCGATTCACCCAGCGTCTGCTGGTGGAATAGTGACCTTTCCGTTAACAAAGTCAGTTTCATACTCCCCTTTCTGGTTCAGGAAGGGGAGTATGTCGTTTTATCCATCCCGCCTTCGATTGGGAGCAAAATGGGCGTGAAAGCCCGCTGGTTTTCTTGTAACTTGAGCTTCGAAATAAATCTGTTGCTCATGAAATCATCTGTTCGAAGCATCGCCATGGCCATCCTGCTGCTGTTTGCTGGCGGGGCATTCCTGAGCTCCTGCAAAATACTGAAGGGAGATCCCAGAAAAAACTGCAACCATCCCAAGCACGGTGAATACATGATGGAGCAACGCGCCAAAAATATGCGGCAGCAGGGGTTGTAGAGGATATTAAGAAGCGAGACAGGAGGTGGATTATGTTGAAACCCCTCAGACCGACTCCCTCTGAGGTCTTACCACCCCATTTTCAAAATGCATCATTCACTCGGGAAAATGCCGGATGAAGTTTGGCATCAGGGCGAGTTCATTCCCCCGATCTGCATTAGATGCAGGCTTCGCCAGCCTCGTTTCCCGCAGCGAACAGCTCTCCCCACTCAATTGAGCTCCATTGAAATCCTTTTGCGGATTTCGGTAACATTCTGTTTGAAAGATTTATCGGTTTCAATGAGGTCGCTCACGGTTTGAAGGGCATGGATCACGGTGCTGTGGTCGCGGTTTCCAAAATGCAATCCAATGGATTTCAATGAGTTGCGGGTCATTTCCTTAGCGAAATACATCGCAATCTGGCGGGCCTGAACGATGTCGCGTTTGCGGGTTTTGCCCTTCATTTCTTCCACATTTACATCGAGGTGGCTGCCCACAATTTCCTGGATGGAATCGATTGTAATCTCACGGGCTACGGTGTCCACAAAGTTTTGGAGCATGGCTTTGGCCAGATCCATGTTCACGTCCTTGCGGTTTAGGGAGCTTTGGGCGAGCAGAGAAATGAGAGCTCCTTCCAGTTCGCGAATGTTGGAATTGATGTTGTGAGCGATGAAATCCACAACCTCCTGCGGAAGCTCGATGCCGTTTTGGTACATCTTGCTCATCAGGATCTGCTTGCGGGTGTCGTAGTCCGGCGTTGCCAGGCAGGCCGAAAGCCCCCACTTGAAGCGGGAAAGGAGCCGCTCCTCCATCCCTTCCATGTCGTTGGGAGAGCGGTCGGAGGCCAGCACGATCTGCTTGCCCGACTGGCGAAGATGGTTGAATACGTGGAAGAAGTTTTCCTGGGTTTTCTCCTTGCCGGCGAGAAACTGGATATCGTCCACAAGGAGGACATCAATCATCTGGTAGAAGTTCATGAAATCGTTCACAGTACTTTTGCGAACGGCTTCCACGAACTGGGAGATGAAGCGCTCTGAGGAAACGTAAAGGACGGCCCGCCGGGGCGTGTTGGCCTTGATTTCGTTGCCGATTGCTTGCAGGAGGTGTGTTTTTCCAAGCCCGACGCCGCTGTAAATAAAAAGCGGATTGTAGGCAGTCACGCCGGGGCGGTTGGCCACGGCATAGCCGGCTGAGCGGGCAAGGCGGTTGCAATCACCTTCGATGAGATTGTCGAAGGTATAGCTCGGGTTTAGGTTGGACTCAACTTCAAATTTGCGGATGCCGGGGATAACAAAAGGATTTGGAATGGGCCCGGCTGTATGAATTTGATTTTGGAGGTTTCTGGTTGAAGAGCCGTTGTTGGTGGAAGCAGGAATGCGAACGGTGGAGGGATTGCCAGGCTGATTGTTGTCGATGATAATAGAGTATTCCAGGCGACCCTGATCGCCGAGCGTTTGCACGATAGCCTGTTTGAGCAGGGTCACATAGTGCTCTTCCAGCCATTCATAAAAGAACTGGCTGGGAACCTCAATGGTGAGGACATGTTGGTCAAGTTTGACTGGCCTGATAGGCTTGAACCAGGTTTCGAAGCTCTGAGGAGCGATCTCATTCCTGATCAGCTTTAGACAAGCATCCCATATGTCAACGTGGTTGGTTGCCATCATCTCTTGCTAATACCGTTTGCTAAGCTTCCCTTACGGGCTGAAGACTTACGCCCCGAATCCCAGAGCGTAACATTAAAGCTCTTGAAAAAAAAAGAGAAAAAAAACTTGAATAAATCCGAGGTTTTTCGGTGATGAAAAAAAAATGAAAACTGCTGATAATCAAGCACTTTCGCCTCATCCATCAAAAACCGCCTCCTACACCGTTAGACCCGTATTTCTGAGAAATCGAACAGTCCTGCAACCATTTGTTAATCTTTTCATAATCAGATAAATAAGCAATTTTTCATCCACTTTGGCCTAAAATAGCTAATCTTCACAGCAAATGAATCCACTTCCGGTTGGTTCCACATATGAAGATTTTTTTCCGTTTTTTCCGCATCTATCCGACCCTTCTTTTCCTCTTCTCACCTCCAACCCCCTGCCAGTCGTTTCAGCAAGCCTTGCTAAGGCTTTCAACCTGCTACTTTTCTTACGTTCTGTCCATCCCAATCAGCCAGCCCTGAACATCCTTCTTTAGCATGATCATGGCCCTGTATGTAACAGGCTGCTGCTGAGCTGTCCACGCCTCCCAAATCCCCCTGAACAAATCCTGCCCGCTTGCACCTTCCGGCAAGGTCCTCAACACCCCCAGCACTAAACCCCGAACAGCCACCTGGGCCTTCATCACTTCGTCCCAGGTGCCTGGAAGGATGTATAGTTGCTGAGCCAGGTTGTGCTCGAATTCTTCTTTGATATCCTGTTCCAATTGCCGGGCAAATTGGGTTGCCGTGAGGCCCGCGGAAGGTGTCCGGCCTAGCAATTGATCCGGTTCCAGCCTGGCCAAAAACAACAGCGCCCGCTCATAAGCATGGAACACCAGGGGCAAATGATTTTTCTTAACCTGCTGCTGCCACTGAAACTGCAGCTCCTGGTCCTTTTCTGCTTGCCGCGATTGCTGCATCCACCGCACCGCCAGCAACACCAACCCCGCGGGCAGGATGTATTTGATCACTTCCAACAAAGCCTCCATGATGTCCATTGTCTCCGGGATTGATTTTGCCTGGCGAAGTTAGAATAACCTCGCCGCGAATCAAAACCTACCCAGGCCGGCCCAGCGGCAGGATTGTTCATAGGTGGCGGCGTCAATCTGATGGCCCAACCCCTGGATCATGGCCACCGACAAGCGATTGCAGGGGAGCTGCCTGAGCCAGGCCCAGCTGGCATGAGGGTCCACTACCTCATCGGTTTCCCCAAGCACTATCCAGCGTGCAGGGCAGCGGGTTGGCTCCATCACAGGAACCTGCAGCCCGGGAATTTCCATGGCCAGCGCCGGATTAAACAGCAAGCCCGGAATCCCGTGTTTTTCGCCCAGCCAAAACCCCAGTCTTCCTCCCAGCGAGCTTCCCACAACGAAATCTATTCCTTCAGATACAATCACTTTTTCCAACAGAAAGAAAGCGTCTGCCTGTTCGCGATAATTCAAATGAAGTGCCCAAACGCGATGCCCTGCACTTCGAAGCCATTCCAATCGTTGTTCATGCGGATAACTGTCGAGCCCGTGGACGTAGAGGATCTTCTTCATGTCTTGCAATCTGTGAAAACATCTGTATTTTGACCCAAAAAGCTGGCATGAGAACCTGGATTCTTCTTTGTGGATCAATGTTGCTGATGGCACCTGCTTGCCAGGACCAGGCCGGCACCATGCTCCGGCGCAGCAAGATCGCAAGATCCTGGCTCGAAAAGCGCCCTGATTCGGTGCAAATGTGGTACAGAAGCTACACTTTTGACCCTTATGAGCAGGGCCATGGTTATCCGGCTGATCCCCATAATCTGGAACACCTCGAACTGGCCAGCAATGGCACTTTCCACGAATTCGACTCTGCCCAGCAAAGCTTTGGACAATGGTTTGTGAACCCCGCCGAAAGCACGCTTTCCTTGCGCTACGAAATCAGAAATGGCCAGTGGGTTCGACCAGAAGACCCTGAAGGAATGGGCCGCCAGGTCTATGTACTCAGGCAAATGACAAACGACTCCCTCGTACTGGAAGTGCAGGGCCGCCACGGCATGATGGTGATTACCTACCTGCCGATGGTATCCCCCAGGTCCCAACCCGAACAGCGTTAGTGGCATGGCGAGAAGACTATCCCTTAGTCAGTATCTGGATGGCATCCTGGCAGGTGACCGTGTCGTGTTGAGCCGGGCCATCACCTTGTGCGAAAGCCTGCACTCCGATGATAAGCGCCTTGCGCGTGAGTTGTTGCATGCCTGCCTTCCGCACGCCGGCAATTCCATTCGTGTCGGCATTACCGGAGCGCCAGGTGTTGGAAAAAGTACCTTTATTGATGCCTTGGGCATGACCATCCTGGAAAGCGGGGAGCCAGTTGCGGTGCTGGCCATTGACCCGTCCAGTTCCCGCACCAGAGGTTCTATCCTTGGCGACAAAACCCGGATGGCCAGACTCTCGCAGGAGAAGCGCGCCTATGTTCGCCCATCCCCTTCTGCAGGATCACTCGGCGGTGTTGCCATGAAAACCAAAGAAACCATGATTTTGTGCGAAGCAGCCGGGTTCAGGTGGCTGGTCGTGGAGACAGTGGGAGTTGGACAGAGCGAGGTGGAGGTCAGAGATTTGGTGGATGTATTCCTTCTGCTCATGTTGCCAAATGCCGGGGACGACCTCCAGGGCATCAAAATGGGCATCATGGAAATGGCGGATTTGCTGGTGGTAAACAAGGCCGAGGGCGCCAACGAAGTGGCAGCTAACCGGGCCAAGGCCTTGTACAGCCAGGCACTCAGGATGTTTCCGCTGCCTGATAACGGCATCCGGCCCCCGGTGCTGACTTGCTCTGCATTGACGGGGCTAAGGATTGGGGAAGTCATGGACACCCTGCTGGCGACCTCAAAGGCCTGCCAATCGAGCGGTGCCTGGCAGCGGCGGCGCAGTGCCCAGGAAATTCATTGGTTCGACCGAACACTGGAGGCTGAATGGAAGGCCCGGTTTTTTCGGGAGCCGGTTGTGCAGGCAGCGTATCAGGTGGCAAAGGCAGAGCTTCAGGCAGGCCGGACGCTACCACTGGATGCTGCCTGGAGGGTAATGGAAGCCTGGGAAGGTGGCAGTAACAGCGAGGCGCTTCATTAAAACAATAACGCCTTCCCGGCGAAGGAAAGGCGTTCCGAAAAAGATGACCGATCTAAAAGATCAATACTCGTCTTCGTTGAAAAGAAAGTCGTCTTTGGTGGGATAATCAGGCCAGATTTCCTCAATGCTTTCAAAGGGAGCATCGTCGTCGGGCAATTCCTGGAGATTTTCCACCACTTCCATGGGTGCGCCTGAGCGCATAGCAAAATCGACCAACTCGTCGCGCGTGGCAGGCCAGGGCGCATCTTCGAGGTAAACAGCAAGTTCGAGGGTCCAGTACATGGAGGGCTTTACGTTAAATTTGAGCGAGCGCAAAAGTAATATTTTCGCACTCAATGTCAAGTACTTTTTTCGTTAACGGAAAAATATTTTTTTCCGTACGGAGCAAGGACAAAACGGGCCTTGAGGTCAATTCCTTCGCGAATCCAATCTCTTGCCTATCTTTGGGATAATCGGTTCATGCTTTTTCAACTGATCAGGATGACATTTCTCTCTCCAGCGGTATTGTGGGGCCTTTTGGCCTTGTCCATTCCCATCATTGTACACTTTTTCAATCTCCAGCGACCGCGCCTCGTTCTGTTTTCGAATGTGGCATTCGTTAAGGAAGTCAAACGAACCGTCGTAAGGCGGGTCAACTTTCAGCGCTGGTTGCTCCTGTTGCTTCGCCTCCTGGGCTTGGCAGCTCTGGTATTCATGTTTGCCAACCCTGTCCAGACCGATCAGGGAAGCCCTCTGCTTCAGGGAAGTCGTTCGGTAGCCATTGTGATGGACAATTCCCTGAGCATGCAGGCGAGCAATGAGCGGGGCGAATACTGGCGGCAGGCCATTTCTCTTTCCCGCAATCTCATCCGGGCCCATGGCAGCGAGGATGAATTCCTCGTTACGACCTCTGGAAATCTTGCCCTTCAGGCTGGCTTTTCAGGCATGGAAGAAAGCCTGGAACAATTAGAAGCACTTAGCCTGTCTCAGAGCCCCCGCAGCCTCGCCAGCATCCTCAAAGGAGCTAATGACCTTTTCGACCGGGCACAGGGCCAAACCCGGCAACTATACCTGATCAGCGATTTCCAAACCGCAACCCTCTTGCAGGATTCATTGAAGGTTCAACTGGAGGATTCCAGCCTGCAAATCAATCTTATCCCGGTAGCCACCCGAACAGCCTCCAATGTCTTCATTGCCAACCATGAAATCCTCTCCCGCATCGTCGAACCCGATCAGCCTGTAACCATCCGGCTCACGCTTATCAATGACGGCAATGCTGCGGTCCAAGACCTCAGTGTGCGTATTTTACTCGGAGGCGAAGTGGTGGCCATTTCTAATCAGGTGCTGGAAGCTGGTGAAGAAAAGCCGCTGGAGCTCACCTTCACGCCCAACAGCAGTGGTTGGCTCCAGGGCAATATCGAAATCGATGATTTGCCGATTGACTTCGACAACAAACGCTACTTCTCCCTCTATGTCCCGGATCGCGACCCCATTCTCCTGGTTGAATCCACTCCTTCTCCCAAGCTGAGGTTGCTGTATGAGCAAGTGTTTACCCAGTTCAATACCAGGGTTATTTCGGCCAGAAACCTCGCCGGAGTGAACCTGAGCGACTATCGGTCTGTGGTGTGGGTGGGATTAGATCAACTCAGCAGCGGTCTGGCTGATCAGCTTTCGCGCTTTCTCCAAAATGGGGGAAGCCTCACCCTCTTTCCCGGCCCTTCCGCTGACCTCAATTCCTGGAATGCCTGGCTGGGACAAATTGGCTACGGTAGTTTAGGAGCGGCCATTGCTGTGGAGGGGGGGATGGATGCCAGGGAATTTGACCTCGAGCACCCCATTTTCGAAGGCGTTTTTGCCCCGAAAAACGGAAGACCTGCTGAGCCGGATCGCTTTCGCCTGTTCAAATACTACCCGGCAACCCTATCCGGCAGCACGGCCCAAAGCCGGATCATTCGCCTCGATAACCAAAGCCCGGTTCTCACAGAAAGCAGAGTCGGCACGGGTGTGCTATACTTTTTTCACTTTTTCCCTGCCGACGACTGGACAGACCTTCAGCTCAAAACCTTGTTCCCGCCTCTGATGTATCGTACCACCCAGCTCATGAACCAAACCGGGCAAACGAGTCCCGACCAGGAAATGGGTCTCTTTGAACCGTTGGTGGTGAAGGCAAATTCTCAGGAAAGAATTGACCTGCTGGATGCAGCCGGGAACGCCTTTACTCCCGAGCGATTCGACAACCAGGGCCAAACCCGTCTTTTGCTTGATAACATGGGTCTTATGGCAGGAAATTACCGGGTGGTGCAGCAAGACAGCCTGCTCCTGGCTTTATCGCTGAATGTGAGTGACGCCGAATCGCGGCTTGCTTTTGCCGAAGAAGACGAGCTGGAAGAAGCGATCCGGCAAATTGGCGTGCAGAACCCTGTTCGCATCCTTCCGCCGACTGGCGATCAGCTCACCGATCGCATACAGGTGGACCGCGACGGATGGCCGCTGTGGCGTTGGTTCCTGCTGGTTGCCCTGGCCTGCCTGCTGGTGGAAGCCCTGGTGCTGGGCGGAGGCTTTTCGTGGAGAAAATTGAGCAAGGCAAATTAGGAGATTGTATCTTGCGCGGAATTTGAGCGTTGCTCGAAGCCGGCACCAAGATTCATTTCATGTCCCGTTTTCTCCTTACCGCTGTTACCATTTTGGATCCTGAAGGTCCGCATGATGGCCGCCTGGCCGACGTGCTGATTGGCCCCGCAGGCATTGAGCAAATCGCCGATGCAGGAACCTTGGCTTCTTCACAGGGAATCACCTTGCTGGAAGCAACCGGCACCTTCCTGTCGCCAGGCTGGGTGGACGTAGGCACCCATCTTTGCGATCCCGGTGAAGAATGGAAAGAAAGCCAGTCGGCCCTGGCAAAAGCCGCCATTTCCGGGGGCTTTACCACCCTCCTCCCCTACCCTGCCAGTTCGCCCGTTACCGACCATGGCGAGCAAGTTCTGGCTCTGCTTACCCGTTTCAGCCAATTGCCCATTCACCTGCATCCGCTCGGAAGTGCAACGGAAGGGAAAGAAGGAAAAGAAATGTCAAGCCTGTTTGAAATGCATCAGGCAGGGGCTGTTGCTTTTGCAGACGGCGCTGTGGCGTTTTCGTATGAAGGGACCCTTCTGCGCATTTTGCGGTACTTGCAAGGCTTTGGCGGCTTATTGCTCACTGGCAGCCTGAGCAGGCATTGGCTTTCTGAAGGGTTCATGCACGAGGGCATCAGTTCCACCCGCATGGGAATGCCTGGGATTCCGGCCATGGCAGAACGGATCTCCGTTCAGCGTGACCTTGAAATTTTGCGATACGCCGAAACCGGCAAGTTGCATTTTCATCCCCTTTCTGACCCTGAAGCCATTGAACAAATTGTGAAAGCTCGCCGTGAAGGCCTGGACGTTACCGTTGGAGTTCCGGCCTATTTATTTGACTGGACTGACCATGACCTTGAGGAATTTGATGAAAACCTCAAAACCGTTCCGCCGCTTCGCAGCCAGTCGATGGTTCAGCATCTTAAAGAGCTGATTCAGTCGGGGGCTATAGATGTGCTTTGTAGTGGCCATCGTGCAGAAGGTCTCGAGGAAAAAGCCGTGGAATTTCAGCAGGCTGCCCCTGGTATGCTGACACTACAAACTTTTTATGCACAAGTGCAGAGAAACCTGATTGAACCGGGACTCCTTACCCATGCTCAGTTTGTGAAAATGATCTCCCTTCAACCACGACGTCGTTTTGGCCTTGCGGAGGCCCATGTTGAGGCTGGGAGTGAAGAATGCACCTGGTTTGACCCAAGCAGGGAATGGACCCTGCTGCCGGGCGAAATTCCTTCCCGCGCCAAGAACAGCCCTTACCTTCACCGACTCCTCCAAGGCCGCGCAAAGGGAGTACTGGCGAAAGGCGTATTTCATTTGAACCCTGCCGATTGAAGGTTCGGTTGGGAATACCACCAAAGACACTTACCTTAGCCGCGCATAGCTGAACAAGATTCAGCGCTTTGGCAACCCGCTTCCTGGATGAAGGCTACCCTTGAACAAATAGCTGCCCTGCTTCAAGCCCGGCTCGAAGGAGATGGCAGGGTCCTGATTGAAGATCTGGCAGGCCTGGAAACTGCAGGGCCCCACGCCTTGTCTTTTCTTGGCAACCCCAAGTATGAGCCGCTCGTGTATGAAACCCGTGCCGGCGGCGTGCTGGTCCCCTCTGATTTTGTGCCCAAAAAGCCAGTTTCGGGGGCTTTATTAAGGGTGGAGAATCCGTACCTGGCCTTTACCATGCTATTGGAGGAGGTTGCAAAAATGCGGCAAGACCGCAGCACAGGCATTGATCCGAGGGCAAATATAGATTCCTCTGCCCAGGTAGACCCAACCGCCTTTATTGGGCCCTTTGCCTGTATCGGAAAGCAGGTCGTGATTCGGGCTGGTGCAAAAATCCATGCTTTTGTTTCCCTTGGCAAGGGTGTGGAGGTTGGCGAAAACAGCATTCTCCATCCTCATGTGGCAGTTTATGAAGGATGTTTCATCGGGTCAAATTGCACCATCCATGCAGGAACGGTCTTAGGTGCCGACGGATTTGGATTTGCCCCCCAGCAAGACGGCAGCTACCGGAAAATTCCGCAACTCGGCATTGTGAAGCTGGAAGATGGTGTCGAGATTGGCGCTAACAGCTGCATCGACCGTGCAACGATGGGTGAGACCACAATAGCCCGTGGAGCAAAGCTTGACAACCTGGTTCAGGTAGCGCACAATGTTCACATTGGCGAAAACTCTGTCATTGCGGCCCAAACAGGCATTGCAGGCAGCACCCGGCTTGGCAGGCAGGTGATGGTGGGTGGTCAGGCCGGCTTCGTAGGCCACATCTCCATTGCAGACGGCACCAAAATTGACGCTCAGTCGGGTGTCAATAAAAATATAGAAGAACCTGGGCAAGCATTTCGCGGTTCCCCAATTCAGCCTCATCGCCAGCAGCTTCGTTCTGAACTCATGTTCAGAAAGCTCGTGGAGATGGAGGCGCGTATCCGCAGCCTGGAACAGGAACTCTCACAATTACGCCCCCCTAGTGTTTGATTCACCCAATGCCCAAGCTTCTTCTTCTGTGATGAGCCAACATCAATATACTATTTCCAAGCCAGCGTCTGTGAAGGGAACCGGCCTTCACACCGGCAAGCCATGTACTCTTACCTTTCTGCCTGCCGGCGAGGGACATGGCCGGATTTTTTGCCGGACCGACCTTGATGGTGGCCCGCTCGTTCCCGCCCTCGTAGACCATGTTGTGGACACCTCCCGAGGTACCACGCTGGAACTCAATGGAGTTCATGTTCATACTGTTGAGCATGTGCTTTCGGCACTGGCTGGCCTCGGCATTGACAATATCCTCATTGCGCTTGATGGCCCGGAGCCGCCCATCATGGATGGCAGCGCCCTCCCGTTTGTCGAAGCCTTATTCCAGGCAGGCCTGGAAGCCCAGGAAGCCCTGCGCGAGTATTTTGTGATCACAGAGGAGCTGAGCGTGGAAATGGGAGAAAAAGGGGTTTCCCTTCAGATCCAACCGGCAAAAAATTTCAACTTATCCGTAACTGTTGACTTCAGCTCTGCAGCGCTTCCGCAGCAATCTGCGTCTTACAATGCTGAAGATGACTACGCCCGCGAGATTGCCGACAGCAGAACATTCTGCTTTCTCCACGAGCTGGAAGCCATGCACGCAGCAGGTTTGATTCAGGGAGGAACCCTTGATTCTGCCATTGTGATCATGGACCGCGCAGTAGATGAAGCAGAAATGCAGCGTTTGCGAAGCATTTTCGGTCCTTATGAGGGTAATCCTTCTGCCGGGATTCTCAATGCCAGTGGCTTTCGGCACGACAATGAGCCTGCAAGGCACAAATTGCTCGACCTCATTGGCGATCTTTCCCTGGCTGGCATGCCCATTTTGGGTCAGGTAACGGCTCTGAGACCTGGCCACACAGCCAATGTTGAACTTGCGAAAAAGATCAGGTCCAAAATCAAGCGCCAACAATTATCCCGCCGATTCATGAAGGAGGAACAAAAAGGAATCGTGTTTGACATCAACGCCATCCAGGAAATTCTGCCTCATCGCTATCCCTTCCTTCTCGTAGATAAAATCGTGGATTTTGACGAAAACACCATCGTTGGGATCAAAAATGTCACGATGAATGAACCGTTCTTTCAAGGACATTTCCCTGGCAACCCCATCATGCCCGGCGTTCTCCAACTGGAGGCCATGGCGCAGGTTGGGGGAATCCTACTACTCAATAACATCGAAAACCCGAAGACCATTTGGGTTTATTTCGTCGCGATAGACAACGCCAGGTTCAAAAAGCCAGTTAAGCCAGGAGACACCCTCCGCCTTGAGTTGGAAATGACCGCCATGAAGAGGAACATCTGCAAAATGACCGGCAGGGCTTTTGTGGATGGCCAGTTGGTGTGCTCAGCCGACCTGGTGGCCAGTGTCGTCCCTAAATGATCATTCATGTTGCCTGAGAAATCGAATCCTTCCTATCCCCTCTCTTTTGTCAGTGAAAAAGCCGACATTCACTCTTCTGTAAGAATTGATCCATTCTGCACCGTCCAGGATGATGTGGTAATCGGCGCCGGATCCCACATAGGCCCGCACGTTACCATTTACAATGGCGTAAGAATCGGGCAGAATTGCCGGATTATGCCCGGTACTGTAATCTCTCCGGATCCTTCCCAGATTGAATTCTGGCTCAGGCCCGAAGAAAAACCTGCCTCCATCAAACCCCTCGTCACCATCGGCGACTGCGTGCACATGGAAGCCTCTGTGAATATTCACGGCGGAATTACCATCGGCAACAACAGCTGGATTGGCTCACACGTCACCATTCACGACGGGGCCAGGATCGGCCAGCAGGTCAAGATCTTCCCCGGCGCTGTAATTTCTGCCATCCCGCAAGACCTAAAGTTCCACGGGGAAAAAACCATCCTCGAAATTGGAGACGGCACCACCATTCGCGAATGCGCAACCCTGAACCGGGGAACCGACTACCACAGCAAAACCGTTGTTGGTAAAAATTGCCTCATTATGGCTTATGTCCATGTGGCTCACGATTGCCTGATTGGAGATAACGTTGTGATAGCCAACGCTGTAAACATGGCTGGCCACGTTGAAATCGGCGACCATGTGCGCATTGGAGGCCTTGCCGGGATCCATCAGTTTGTGAAAATCGGCAAACACGCCATGATCTCTGGCGGGGCATTAGTGGGCAAAGATGTGCCGCCCTATGTTAAAGCGGGCCGCGATCCCGTCCAATACGAAGGGGTAAACTCCATCGGGCTCCGGCGAAGCGGATACTCCAACGAAGCCATTCACCAAATCCAGGATATCTTTCGCCGCATTTTCCTTTCCGGCATGAACACCTCCCAGGCCCTTGCCTATATTGAGGCCCATTTGCCTGCAACCGAAGAGCGCGACGAGGTCATTACCTTCCTTCGTAACTGCACCAGAGGCATTATCAAAAGTCCTGGCAGCGGGGCCGATGGTGCCGACAACCTGGGCTAATATGCCTTTGCCGTGAGTCAGTCCGTAACGCTTTCCATCGACAAGGTTGGCAAACAGTTCTACCGAAACTGGCTGTTTCGCCACCTCAATCTGAAAATCAGTGAAGGTGAGTCGCTGGCGGTAATCGGGCACAATGGCTCCGGAAAATCCACCCTCCTGCGCATCATCGCCAGTCAAATGGTTCCAACTGAGGGAAAAGTAACCCTACGCATTGGCGGAACGCCTGTTCCTGCCAACCAGATGTATCAACACCTGAGCTGGTCCGCCCCTTATATTGGTCTGTTTCCAGAACTCACCCTGCGGGAACAATTCCGGCTCCAGGGCCGATTCCGCACCATGATGCTGCCGGAAAGTGAATTCCTTTCCGTCCTGTCCCTTTCCAATGAAGCCGACAAACCTCTGCGGTTTTATTCCTCCGGCATGCTTCAGCGCGCCAAAGCAGGGCTTGCCATTTTTGCCCAAGGCCAGCTTCTTTTGCTCGACGAGCCAACCAGCAACATGGATGAAGGCAATGCTGGCTTGATCCAGGACTTGCTCGAAACCTATCAGCGAAACAGAATTCTGATTCTGGCATCAAACCTGGAGAGGGAATTTGGGAAAATCACCCGGCAGATTCATCTGGGAAAGCGGGCAATCGTATGATCCTTCTCCCGGCCAACCGCACCCTTCTGTTGTTCACTTTTTGCCTCATTTCGCGGCTCAATGCCCAATTTCTGATCCCTGTTACCGACATTCCGGTATTCGCGAATAGCGAATTTTACTCCCACCCCTGGGTTGGAGGGCTCAATCAGGTGCAACCAAGCTTGATTGACTTCGATCAGGACGGCTTGCCGGAGCTGATGCTGTATGACAGGCAGGGCCGATTCCCCGTAATCATGGAAAGAGAGGGAAACGAATGGATCTGGCGGCCTGCACTTAGCCGAAATTTTCCTGTTGCAGGCGGATGGATGCGGGCCGTTTATGCAGACTGCGATTCCTGGCCTGATCTTCTGATGAGCAGCCCCAACGATGGTGTGGTCCTTTGGCGCGGAACTGGTCCCTATTCCTGGGAAGTGCAAGGTACCATAGCAACCACTATTGACGGGCCAGTGTATGTTTTGGAGGATGACATTCCAGCGATTGGCGACGTGAATGGAGATGGCAGGCTGGATTTGCTTGCCTTCAATGCCCCGGGTAGCCAGGTGCAGTGGTACGCATTGGCTGGCAAATGCGACAGTTTGTTCTGGCGGTTGGAAAATGGTTGCTGGGGGGAGTTTGCAGAAGGAGGACTGAGCAGCGATATTTTTCTCAACACCAGCTGCCTGACCTCAACTGGTAATGCTGGCACACACAATGGCCTTCATGCCGGTTCCTCCCTGGCCCTGGCCGACATTGATGGCGACGGCCTGCAAGACCTGGTTCTGGGAGATCTGAACACCAACAATCTGGTCTATTTGCATAATGGCGGCGTCCCGGCTTTTGCGAGCATGGATGGCGTTGTGAATAATTTTCCGGCAGGACAACCTGTGAACCTCAGGCGTTTTGTGGCGCCATTTTTCCTGGACCTGGACCTCGACGGCGACCTGGACCTGCTGGCAGTGCCCAACGACCTGGCCGAGGGCAGGAATGTGAACCAACTCTGGCGATACGAAAACACGTCGGCAGGGGCCATGGTCCTGGAAAAGCGACAGGAAGACTGGCTGGTTGGCGGCATGATTGATGTGGGAGAGCGGAGCAATCCAGCTTTTGTGGATGTGAATGCCGACGGCCTGCCCGACATGGTGCTGGGGCAGGCTGGGTTCCGGGACAGCAACGGACAAGGCCGGTCGGGGCTATTTTTGTATTTGAATACCGGAACAGCGGAGAGTCCTTCCTTTGACCTGTTAAACGACAACTGGCTGAACCTCCCGGCCTTGTTCAACCCGCCCATTTCGGCGCTGCGACCTGCTTTTGCCGATGTAGACATTGATGGCGATCAGGACATGGTGCTGGGTGACCGAAACGGGCAGATGCATTTGTTTCTCAACGCTGCCAATCCCGGAGCAAGCCCGCTGTTTGTTTTGGTTGCTGCCAACTGGCTTTCCCTCGATGTTGGCGAATATGCTGCACCTGCTTTCGGCGACCTGAACGGCGATGGCCGCCCTGATCTGATCGTTGGTAATGCTGCTGGCACCCTGACACTCCTGCAAAACCTCAGTTTGCAGGGCAGCATCGCTTTTTCTGCACCTGATTCCCAGGCTGGCGGAATAGACCTGGGACTTTGCTGCGGCGGGCATTCGGTTCCTGCATTGTGGGAGCGAAATTTACAACAGTGGGAAATGGTAATTGGCACAGAATCCGGCTATTTGTTGCGTTACAACAACCTTTCCCTGACGCCGGGCCAGCCTTTCGTTCTGGTGGATTCCGCCTTCGGGAATGTGCCGCCTGTGCCGGGTGCCAGCCCTGTGGCTGTTTCCCTGAATACAGGCACCCAGCCAATGTGGTTTCTTGGAACCAAGGCTGGAGGTGTTCGTGTATTTGATGAATCTGCAACTAACAGCCTTGCGACAGACCTAGGGCTCCATCGATGGCGGTGGCAGGTGAAGGATGGCAGCCTCACAATCAGGCGTGCTCCGGGCAGCTCGCACGAACGTGGCAGCTGCAGGCTGTTCAATTTGCAAGGGCAGTTGATTGGGCAAATAGACATCCCGGCTGGAAGCCTTTCTGCTGATCTGCCGGTCGGGGCCTATGGTCCCGGCGTGTATTTGCTCGACATCCTGGAAAAAGAAGCCCGGCAAATAGAAAAGATCTGGGTGCAGGAGTGAATGAATGCCAGAACGGGGTTTCATCTCTCTCCCTGATCTCCTACATTTGTTCGACCCTGTTTCATAACACAGAACCATCTATGAGCAACATCCAGGACTACCTCCGGCAGAATGAGGATCGTTTCCTTGCCGAACTGATTGAGTTTTTAAAAATTCCCAGTATCTCCGCCGACTCTGCCTACAAGGGATCGGTAGACCAGGCCGCAGATTGGCTGATTGGGCAAATGAACCATCTCGGAATGGACAATGTGGAGAAGTTTGCCACCCCGGGCCATCCTATCGTGTTTGCCGAAAAAATCGTTGATCCTTCCAAGCCAACAGTACTGGTGTATGGCCACTACGACGTCCAGCCGCCGGATCCCCTTGATTTGTGGACCAGTCCTCCCTTCGAACCAGTCATCAAAGACGGGAAAATCTATGCCCGCGGAGCTTGCGACGACAAGGGCCAGGTGTACATGCACGTCAAGGCGGTGGAACTGCTGCAAGCCATGGGCCCCCTTCCCTGCAATATCAAGTTCCTGATCGAAGGAGAGGAAGAGGTTGGTAGCAATCACCTGGAAACCTTTGTGAAAGAACATAAGTCGCTGCTTGCCGCCGACATCATCATGATTTCCGATACTTCCATGATCGCCAACGATGTGCCTTCCATCACGGTGGGCTTGCGCGGATTGAGCTACCTGGAGGTGAAAGTTACCGGTCCAAACCGCGATTTGCACTCAGGAGTGTATGGCGGCTCTATCGACAACCCGATCAACGTGTTGTGCGAAATGATCGCATCGCTCAAAGACGAAGAAGGAAAGATCACCATTCCTGGCTTCTATGATGCAGTGGAGGAACTGAGCCGAAACCAGCGCGACAGCCTGGCCAAGCGCCCGTTTGACTATGAAGCCTATTGCGCCGATCTCGGTGTGAAAGAAACACGTGGCGAAGTTGGCTACAGCCCTATTGAGCGGGCTTCTATCCGGCCTACCCTTGATGTTAATGGTATTTGGGGAGGGTATATCGGTGAAGGAGCCAAAACGGTTCTTCCATCGGTTGCCTACGCCAAAATTTCTATGCGCCTGGTGCCAAATCAGGTTTCGGCAGAGATTACAGAGCTTTTCAGAACTCATTTCCACAAGTTGGCTCCTGCTACGGTCAAAGTGGATGTGCATCCACACCATGGCGGCGAGCCGGTGGTGGTTTCCACCGAGTCGGCTGGCTACAAAGCTGCTGCCAGGGCCATGGAAACAACCTTTGGCAAAACCCCGATTCCAACCAGAGAAGGGGGCTCCATCCCGATTGTGGCTCTGTTTCAACGGGAGCTCGGCCTCGACACAGTGTTGATGGGTTTCGGCCTGGATTCGGATGCCATTCACAGCCCGAACGAACACTACGGGTTGTTTAACTACTTCAAAGGCATCGAAACGATCCCCTATTTCCACCAGTACTTCGCTGAGATGGCAGGTCAATAGTCCTTCCAACACCAGCCGGACTGCCACATGCAAGTGTTGCAAGGCAGTCCGGCCATCGTTTTTCAAATGAAAAAGCGCTTTCGCACCTGGATCATCTGGCTGGGCCTACTGTTGTTGCTTGCCCTCGCCACCTATCTGCTTCGCAGGCCGATTCTGCGTGGAATCGCTGGTTTTCTGGAAAAAACAGACTACCCAGCCCAGGTTGATGCAGCATTTGTGCTGTCGGGTGCGGCGAAGGAACGAACAGCCATGGCGTTGACCCTTTATCCTTCTTACACCCCCCAGCTCATTACCACAGGAGGCGTTGTTTCGCAGTCCCTTCAGGCGATGGGGATTCACTACACCGAGTCGGAGGTAATGCGCGACGCCCTGTTGAATGGCGGGGTTGACAGCCTGCACGTGAGCATTTTGCCAAAAGGCACCAGCACCTTCGAGGAGTCAGAGGCCATTTTGGGATACTGCCTCACAAAAGGCTACCGGCGCATCATGGTCATTTCTTCTTTGCACCACACCCGCAGGATCAATGGCGTTTTCAGGAAAAAATTCAGAAACGCAGGCATTGAGATCCTGATCCAGGGCGCCACGCCGATTGAATACGATCCCGCTAGCTGGTGGCTGGATGAAGATGGCCTGATTTTCGTTGTGAACGAGTATGCCAAGCTGATGTATTATGCCTGGCGCTACTGATAATCAGGCTGCTACTTTCCTTTCCAGCAACTGAACCCATTCCGAGATTGTGCTAAGGCCCAGCCATTCGGCATCTGCCAGCACGATGCCCAGGGAGGTCTCGCAGTTCATTACCAGTTCCACCAAATCCAGCGAATCGAGGCCGAGGTCTTCCCGAAGGTGGAGACGATCGGCGTTGGAAGCAGGCTCCATGAGCGCCAGATGGCCAAGCGCGAGGAGAAAAGTGGATTTCACATCCTTTTTCTCCGGAGCAACCACATAAGAAGATCCGCCGGGCATTACCACACTGGGGGCAACCCACTGATCCAGTTCATGAGCAAGGGTAAGGGCTTGTTTACGGTAGCTATTCATGACAAATTTGATCCATGATTCAACAGTACTTTTTGACGCTGCCAGCTTTCCCAAGGGGCTTTCACCTGATCACAGACGAGGTGGAAAAAGCCATTGTGACCTGGCCTGAAAAGGGGCTTCTTCATGTGTTTCTCCAGCATACTTCTGCCGGGTTAACGATCAATGAAAACGCCGATCCCACTGTTCGGCAAGACTTTGAAAGCAGCTTCCGGAAGCTAATTCCGGAGGGGCCTGCCGGGTATGTACATCGCCTTGAAGGACCTGACGACATGCCCGCACACCTCAAGTCGAGCCTTGTGGGCGTTTCCCTTACCATCCCCATTGCTCAGCAACAACTGGCTTTGGGAATTTGGCAGGGGATTTATCTTTGCGAGTTCAGAAACCATGGCGGGCAACGCCGCCTTGTTCTAACCCTCTCCTCCTAGGGCAAAGCACAGGCCAGCCTCAGGTACCAAATCTGAACCTTTTCCCCAAACAATCATTCCGATGGTTGAATGGATTCAAATTCCCGCTCACCGGTAGCAATTTCACATGGCAACCCTAAACTTTAAGACTTTCGGACAAGGCCCTGCCCTCATAATTCTGCATGGGCTGTTTGGTTCTCTCGACAACTGGCTGAGCCTTGGCAAGCAGTTTGCCGAATATTTCAGTGTCTATCTTGTGGATCAGCGCAATCATGGGCGCTCATTGCACAGCAGCGAGTGGAGCTATGGTGTGATGGCCGAAGACCTGCACGACTTCATGGATGAGCAGGGCATTTTTCAGGCTCATTTATTGGGGCATTCCATGGGAGGAAAAACGGTTATGACCTTTGCCAGCCTTTATCCCGAGCGCGTGGATCGCCTCGTGGTGGCCGATATGGGCATCAAACTCTATCCAAGGCATCATGAAGAAGTGCTGGAAGCTATTTTCGCCATTGACCTGGCCTCACTGGAAACCCGCCAGGAAGCAGAAGCAACGCTCACTGAACACCTGAGCGACCAGGTCATTATTCAGTTTTTGCTTAAAAACCTGGGGCGGGATCAGAACAAGCATTTTCAGTGGAAGTTCAACGCCCAGGTTATTCGCGACCGCTATGATGAGGTGCTTCGGCCCATTGAATTTGACCACCCGCATGAAGGCCCGACCCTTTTTCTCACGGGAGGAAAGTCGCACTATGTGCAGCCCAAAGACCATGAGTCCATCCAGGAACTATTTCCCCGCGCAATTTTCACCAACCTTTCCGATGCAGGGCACTGGCTTCACGCCGAGCAGCCAGAAGCTTTTTTTGCAGAAGTGCAGCGCTTTTTGCTGAGTTAGTTGATGGCGGCGTGGAAATGCGCTATTTTTGTAAAAAATTTAAACATGTATAGCTCGCCTTACAAATATTGGTTTTTGGCCTCCCTGGCAATTGCATGCATCTCTTTTCAGGCTTGTGACGAAACTCCTTCCGAGTCGCAGGAAACCCTGTCGGAAGATACCCTTGAAGTGTTTACACAGGAAACCAGCCGCGGGCTGGAAAATTCGGCGATGCGCCCTGAGCTCGTTGGAACCTGGAAATTGGTAGATATGCTCATGGGGAAGGAGCCGATGGCCCAGGAAATTCCGACAGAATACCTCGAATTCATTGCCAACGGGACGGTAGCCAATTATGTAGATGATTTTCCGCCCGACACCAGCAGGCTTACTCAGGAAGGTGACATGCTGAGGGCGGCACTCTGGGAAAAGGAACAACGGATCGATTCTCTGACTGGCAAGCGTCTGGTTCTCGTGGAAACAGTGGATGGTGTAGAAATCGCCTATATCTACGAGCGCCAAAAATAGCCATTCGCGCAGCTAGTTTGCCCAAATACCTTTCCAATTGTTGGGAAAGGGTTAATTCTGGTCATGTAAGCACACATGCGGCTCATATTTTGCGCTTGCCAAAATGGTTCTCTATTTCAACAAGCCATCCCGCAATGTGATCTCCATGAAAAGACCAAGCGGCAAGGGGTTCATCTTTGTCATGTCTCTGTTGATTACCCTGCCAGTTTCTCTTTTTTCGCAGTCATCTGCCTCCCGCTGGGCTGTTCAGGGTGGAGCTGCTTTGCAGCGATTTAGCGGACCCTTTACTTCAGAGCAAATGGTCAATGCCTCGTTTCCAGTCGCAAGACTGGGCATGAGCAGGTATTTGCGGCCAGGATTTGACTTTCGGACAGATCTTTTCTTCGCGCCGCAGGCCCCCTACCCTTTCGTAGGCGGCCCTGCGCAATCTCCCTTTTTTGCTTTTCAGTACAGCCTGGCCATTAAGCTCAACAATGCGATTTTCCTTCGGGAAGACAGCCGTTTCGCCCCCTATCTTATGCTGGGGGCCGGTGGCAGTTACCAGGACCAGCAGCCTGATGCCTTTGCACCGCTGGGTGTTGGCGTTCAGTGGCGAACAGGAACAAAAGGGGCGATCAGACTGGAAGCCGCCCGCCACCTTAGCTTTAATGGCAGCCCCCAGCCCGTGAGTGTTTCGCTGATGTACACCTGGGCTCCGGCCCAGGAACGCATTCCTGCCCCGGATTCCCTTGCTCCCGAATTACAAATAGTTGAACCAATCATTGCCGCTACCGAAGAAGAAGCTTTGGAAACCGAAAAACCGGTTCTTTCTCCACTCACGGCACCAGCACTATTTCCCGAACATCTTCAGGACCTGGGGTCAGAACCAGAGGAGATGCTTTCTACGGCCACCTTGTTAGAAGCAGACGACGCAGAGGTTGACGAACAGGAATTGCTGGATGATGCAGAAGAAATAGCTGATATCTGGTTGGAGGAGGAAGAGGCAGAAACTGGATTTGACCTGATGGACGAATCCAAAGAAGCAGAACTATTCGCCACTGACCTGGTAAGTGAAGGAGAGATTGAAGAGGATGCCCCATTTCCAGACCCAGCACTTCCGTTAGAAGGTGAAAATGAGCCATTTGCCAGCTTTTCTGGCCCTGAGATAGTGGAAAATACTGTTGTCCCGATTGACAATTCGGCCATGTCTGCCAGCGAATGTGGAGGATTATCGTTGCCGGCGATCCGGTTTGAAGCATCCTCTACCCACCTGGGTGAGATAGACAAACTTGCCTTGCGGGAGGTGGCTGAGGCAATGAAAACTTGCCCGGAACTCATTCTGGTGTTGGAAGGCTATGCAAATGAATCCCGAAATGCGGATGACAACCTGGTAATGTCCATCCAAAGGGCATTTCACGTGAAATATTACCTGGTTTACGAACATCAGATCAGCCAGCGGCGGATCATATCTTCGGGCGAAGGCCGTGCCAAAGAAGGTCAACCTTCGCGGGAGGTGATATTGTCCTGGCAGTACATTCCTGTGCCAAAAATGCAGCCAGTCAACTAAAGGAAAACAGACAAAAGGAACTGTTTTCGCAATCGGCCAGAAAATTTTAGGCCTAAAAAAAGGACCATTCATTCCAAAAATCTTACCGATCACGAAAGATCTGAAAGCTCTGACACCAAAGAGGATGTTTATGGCCGAATTTTTGCCCTTTATTGCGGTGAACCCAAAGGCTTAGAACCCATGCGATTGCGCCTTTCCCTGATTATTCTCTCCCTTGTCTCCTTGCCCTTCACCCTTGTTTCGCAAACCGCGACCAGGCCATTTATGGCGGGGTTGTCGGCAAATTTCTTCGATTACAACGGGCCACTCTCCGGCGACTTCACCCAATTGAAGGCCTACGACCCAGGCATTGCGTTTGGAGCTTATGGCTACATTTCGGATGCGTTTAACTATTCGTTAAACACTACTTTCGCGCCGGAAGTCATTTATCCCACCACAGAGAATACCTTTGTGGCCACCTCCATGCTCGACCTGAAGGCCATGGTACGGTGGACCATTCTCAATCCGGAAAGCTTTTTTGTGCCGTACCTCGGAACAGGTTTCGGGATGAACACAGCATCCAACAATGTGCGGCTTTATGTTCCTGCCGCACTCGGTTTCCGGCTGCGGTTTACCGAAAATTTCGGCCTGCAATGGGAATCCACCTGGCAGCAGCGAATCCGCACCGGGCATTTCCAGCCAGCCTCTCACATGGTAGGTTTTGTGTTTGCCCTGCCCGCTACGCGCCCGGAACCTAGTATAAAAGATCCGGAACCTCGCCCAACACAACCTAATCTCGCTGACCGAGATGGCGACGGCGTTCCCGACCGCGACGACCAGTGTCCTGATGAGCGCGGCAAGCACATGTATCTCGGTTGCCCGGATCCGGAGAAACCTCCGCTGCCAGAAGGAGGAAACAATGAAGATCTCCCTCCAGTAGATCCGGACCCGGATAAATATGAGGAAAACAACAATAATTCTGAGACGGATGGTCAGCAATCGTCGGCTATGGTTATCCCTGACGTAACTTTTGCCCCCCCTGGTGATGAATTGAGGGTTCCTGCTTCAGAAGCCACTGAAACAGAACTCAACAACATCAACCGCCGCTTGCAGAACATTTTCTTTGAAAATGGCAGTTATGAGCTGAGCGAAGAAGCCACAAGCGTTCTCGACGAAGCCGCAGCCTTCCTTCAACAGTACCCGGACGTTGACATCCAGGTCATGGGCCACACCGATGACTCAGGAAATGAGCGTGGAAACATCGTGCTGTCGATCCAGCGGGCCTACAAAGTAAAATACTACCTCGTCTATCAAAAGGGAGTAAAAATGTCCAGGATTAGTTCCGACGGCTATGGGTCCAACGAGCCGTTGAGCAACAACCAAACCGAAGAAGGCCGTTCCATGAACCGCCGAGTGGAAATGCAAGTGGTAAAACGCCAATCGGCTCCAGACAGCGGCAGCCGCGGCAACAAATAGCCCGTCAATGGGTTCGACCATGAAGGAGGTGGATGAAGCATCATCCGCCTCCTTTTTCATTTGTACAGCCTACTGCATAGCCTCTTATTGCAGAGCGGGTTTACTCAGATCGCTGTAATAAATGGCTTCTGAATAAGCTGCCCAGGAAGATATTTCGGTTCTGAACGAATCAAAAGCTGTGAAGACTTTTTTGCTGATCGGATCAGTGGCGATCATGTCGGCAATAACCTCATCGGTGAGGGTGCGCAGGCGGTCGATAACTTCGCTGGGAAAACGACGAAGCTGAACCCCTTCAGCGAGCAGCTTGCGAAGGTAACGGCTGTTTTGCGCTTCAAATTCGGAGATGGTGAACACATTATGCCAGGCTGTGGCAGCCTTGAGAATTTCCTGCAAATCGGGAGAAAGGCTGTTGTATGCTTCGAGGTTGACGATGGTTTCGAGCATGGAGCCGTTTTCATGCCAGCCGGGATAGTAGTAGTATTTTGCGATTTTGTGAAAGCCCATTAAATAATCGTGATAGGGGCCAATCCACTCTGTTGCATCAATGATGTTGCGCTCCAGCGAGGTGTACAGCTCCTGGCCGGCAATGTTGACTGCACTGGCACCAGCTGCCGAAATCACGCGCCCGCCCAATCCTGGCATCCGAATTTTGAGGCCCTGCAAGTCTGCTATGCCATTGATTTCCTTGTTGAACCAGCCACCCATCTGCACCCCTGTGTTGCCACTGGGAAAGGCCCTGACACCGAAGGGGGCATATACCTCATCCCACAAGGCTTGACCGCCACCCTGCAGGATCCAGGCATTCATTTGCTGGGCATTGAGGCCAAACGGCACCGAAGCAAAAAACTGCGCGGCCTTCACCTTCCCTGCCCAGTAGTAAGCTGCTCCGTTGGCCAGCTGCACTGTGCCCTCAGCCACGTTGTCGAAGGCCTCCAGTGGAGGAACCAGTTCGCCACCGCCATAAACTTTGATATGAAGCCGCCCGCCCGACATGGTTTTGACCATGTCGGCAAAGCGTTCACAACCCTCGCCCAGCACAGGAAACCCCGGGGGCCAGGTCGTTACCATGCTCCACTCAATGGGTTTGCCGCTAAACGTGCTGCCTGAAATGCCCGCTGCACCCTCTTTCCACCCTGGAGGCCTGCACCCTGCCAGCAAACCACCACCAGCCAACGCCATCCCTCCCTTCAAAAATGATTTCCTGTCCATGTGCTTCAATCTTTGCTTGAAGATAGAAAAAGCCTGGCAATCTCAATTCAGGCAATAAAAGCAGGAATAATCTTTCAGAAGAAGCAGGTTTGAGGCTGATGAATTTGGTTAATTAAAAAAATCGTTGATCTTTCGTGAAGATGTGGGAAATTGCCATTCCTTCAACCCTGGCTTTTATTGCCTCGTAGGAGTTGAAGACTGTCTCCCCAATTGTTCCTTGACGTCTGAGTTGTCTCTGTGGGAATATCAGCAAAGCCATTCTCTGCCTCCTGCAGAAAGTTTCGGATTGTTTACCCTGACTATGAGGAATATGAACACAAAAACCCTGTGCGAAGCTTATTCGCCATTTGACCCCAAACAGCGACTGGAGAAGCTGTTCGGAGAGTTTGACAGGGTGCTGATGACATCCTCCTTCGGGACTACTTCAGCCATCTTACTCCATCTGCTCCACAAAGTGAAACCGGGGCATCCGGTGCATTTCATTGATACCCGGTATCACTTTGCCGAAACGTACGAATACAAGCAAACGCTCCAGAAGCTCTGGGGCCTGAACATTGTGGACGTGCGACCGAAGGCCAACGAACATTTGTTTACCCGAACTGACTTTACCTGGGCCCACCAGCCTGATGCCTGTTGCTACGTCAACAAGGTGATGCCGCTGGAGGAGCTGAAGGAAAGCCATCATGTCTGGATCTCAGGCATGTTCGGCGGAACAACGGAGTTGCGCAAAAAAATGCCTCTCTTTCAATGGGATGGGCAGATCCTCCGCTTTTATCCGTTCATCGACATGACGGAGCAGGAAGCGGAGTGGTACAAAACGGTCTATGAGCTGCCGACCCACCCACTTGAAGCCAGGGGCTACTCGTCCATCGGTTGCAATCATTGCACTGCAAAAGGCAATGGCCGCAGCGGCAGGTGGGCTGGTACTGGCAAAAACGAGTGTGGATTGCACGCTATACAACCCAAGGTCAGACACTGACCTTTGCTCTCATTCAACAAAAAAAGCTGCCTCAAAGGCAGCTTTTTTTGTGCGATTGCATTTGGTGTTATTCTTTCACAAATCGAAATCCAACACCCTCACTTTCAACAACATACACCCCTCCAGGTAAGTCTTTGGTTGAAATTTCCAGCTCAATAGCAGCGTCTCCAGCCAACCAGGTTTTTCCGCTCATATCCACAACCCGCCAGTTTTCCCGAAGCCCTTCCACCACAAGTTTGTCCTGAGCCGGGTTGGGATAAAGAGCCACCGCAGAGACCCACTCGCGATCGATTCGGGTTGCTGCCTGAAGCTCCAGCTCAGTAGTGGTTTCAGCTTGCAAGGTGAGCTTGAGTTGATCCTGGAGCAGGGCGACCACCTTCATGTTGTCGAGGATCCACTCGCTGTTCACGGCGATCGTGGACTCCCACACCACAGAATCGCCCAAAGCCGGCAGGGAAACCGGACTTCCGTCGGTGCTGGAAAAAGCCTTACGAAACACGTTCCGGTGGTTTTTTTCTCCATTCGGAGCATTATAAGCAATGGGATCTTCGGCATACGCCACAAACAAGGTTCCCTGAGGCTCACTGTGGGCAGATACCGCCCGAATGGTCACTTTTACTGTCACGCTGTCGGTGCCTTTTCGAATTTCCCGGACCCGCAGTTCGAATGGACTGGTTTGGTTTTGGTAACCTGAAAATAGGTTACCCGCACCAAAATTCACCCCTGGAGGCTGTACCTCTCCTTGAATCACGAGCCGGGGGGTTGCACCGTAAAGGTTATAAAAAGTGGTTCGCTGGTCGTTTTCATCGCGGTTATAGACGTTAAAAACACAGTTGGAATAAGGCGAAGACGGGTGGATGGCCAGGTGAATCACGGCTGGGTTTGCCTCCAGGTTTTGAAAAAGACCAGGGTTTTTGCCAGCACAAATACTGCAGCGGGTGTTGGTAAAATGCTCCACCAGCACTTTGCGGGGGATTTGGGCGGAAACCCCGGTGGCAAAGACAAGCAGGAGCAAGGCAGTGAGCAGACGAGAAAACATCATGGCAATCAGGTGATTAGGACTTATTTACCCCGCAAATAAGGAGGGGATGTTTCACAAAAGAATCACAGCCAAGCCCGCTTTCCTCAGGTTTTTTCCTGAAGCAAAATGGAGGCTGAATTGATGCAGTAACGCAAGCCGGTGGGAGCCGGACCATCTGGAAATACATGGCCGAGGTGAGCATCACAAACATTGCACTGAACTTCAACCCGGTGCATGCCGTAGCTCCTGTCTTCCAGGTATTTGATTACGTTCTCCTCAACAGGTTCGGTAAAGCTGGGCCAACCAGTTCCGGATTCGAACTTTTGAGTTGAATCAAACAGGGTTGTGCCGCAGCACCTGCATCCATAAATCCCGGCTTGGCGGATCTCGCAGTACTCGCCAGTGTGAGCGCGTTCTGTTCCGTGTTCGCGGGTTATGTGAAACTGCTCCGTGGTTAGGATGGCCTGCCATTCTTTGGGGCTGCGTTCATCCCGCCGGGGAGGTACCGGGTTGCCGTGCCGGGCAAATCCCAAAACTGTGGACCATTGCCATTTCATACCAGCATCAAATGAGAAAGTGGAACGTCGGGTAAAAGGAATTCATCGGGAATATGCACATAACGCTGCGTTCTGGCCACTTGTTCTTTTGCCGGACGATCTGGAGCTTGATGAAGGTAGCAGGAATAGAACGGGTGCATTGTCAGCCGGGCGACAAGGGCGGATCATCGGACCCTGGAATCTCCGCTATAGAAGAGTCTCCTGGCTGTTGAATAGGTGGCGGAAGGTCGTCGTCGCCATACCGTTGGGTCGCCAATTCTATGGCTGCATTCAACTCAAAGCCAAGCAATAAAACGATAGAGATGTAGTAGAACCAGACCATCATGACGATGATGGCTGCGAGAGATCCATAAATGCGGTCGTAGTTGGCGAAATTGGCGAAGAAGTACCTCAACCCGAAAATGGCGATCAGGGTGAGCAAGCCTGCCATGTTGGCACCAGGCGAAAACAGTTTCCAGCGGGTTCGTGTTGCGGGCGCAAGCCGGTAAAGTGCCGCGACGAGGAGGAAAACTGTGAACAGGGTCAGTAAAAAAAGGCTTCCTTTTCGGATTAAATTAGCCCAGTAGGAAGAAAAACCTTGTGTGTTTATCGTCCAGGAAAGAAACTGAGACCAGCCGATCTGCAGCGTAACCGATACCACGATGATGCCGCCAATTACAAAAAAAATTACCATGGCGGTGCCGTAAAGTTCCCAGAAGCCCCGTCGGCGAAAGGCAGCATCATCTTTTGTGAAGGCTTTCATCAAGCCGATAACCCCTCGGGTGGCCCCCCAAAAGGCAAGGCTTAATCCGAGCAAAAAGAGCCAGATACTTGGCGGGTTAGAAAAGTATGCCCCAACTTGGATTTCAACAAGTGTCAGGCCGCCATCTCCGAGAAATTGTTCAGGCAGCAGGCCGCTGATAAATTCAACCACCCCTTCCCGCAGCCCTACCACTGGCACCCAGGGTAAAACCACGAACACGAGCAACAAGGCTGGAATGAGGCTAAAGAAAAACTGATAAGCCAGGGCTGAGGCCATGAGGGTAAACTTAGGGTCATTCAGACCCCGAAAGAAGAAGCGAGCGACCGAGTAGGCATCCATGCCGCGAAAACCGGGCACGTGGATTTTTTTGAGCCAACTCACCCCCTTTAGCCACCAAATTTTCCAGGTTGGGCGTTTATGTATCATGGTTGGGCCAGTGCTTGGTAACAGCCTCCAGGATAAAGGCGGGCACTCTCGTGGGGCGCTTCCTGATGGCATCGAAAAAAGCGAGACGAACTCCTCCGTTGATCAGCAGTTCGCCTGACTCATTGTAGAGTTCGTATTCGGTAGAAAAACTGCTTCTCGGGAGCTCCGGAAGCATCGTTTTTATTGTCAGCAGGTCGTCGTAGCGGGCTGGGCGATGGTATTTGATCCAAAGGTCGGAAACTGGCATCCATATGCCTTTTTCCTCGATTTCTTTGTAGGTAAACCCCATAGCACGGATCAATTCGACCCGGCCCACCTCGAAGTATTCGGCATACTTGCCATAGTACACGTACCCCATCTGATCGGTTTCGCCATAGCGCACCCTCAGTGAAGTTTCGTGTGCGATCATTCTACCTGAAAACTGGGGTCGACTTCTTTTTTCCAGGCGAGCATACCGCCCATGAGGTTTCGAACGTTGGAGAAACCTTGCTGACGAAGATATTCGGTGATTCGGCCACTGCGGCCACCAGAGCGGCAAACAATTACCAGCTCCTGTTCGCGCCAGGCTTCCATTTCTTCGAGCTTGGCAGGGATGTCACCCATCGAGATCTTGTTCACGCCAGGCAGGTGCTGCATGTTCCACTCGAAAGGTTCGCGAACATCGACCATAACCGGAGCCGTACCAGCTATCTGGCGCTCATTCAATTCCTTTACTGTGATGTCTTCCATAAGGAGGCTCATTGAAAGGGAAAAGTAGGACGCTTGGCTGACGAAATCAAACGTTAAATCGAAAATGCATGATATCTCCGTCAGCTACAACGTATTCTTTTCCTTCGATGCGCAATTTGCCTACCTCTTTCACGGCGGCTTCGGAGCCATGGGCAAGAAGATCTTCATAGGCCATGACTTCCGCGCGGATAAAGCCACGCTCGAAATCGGTATGAATCACCCCGGCGGCCTGAGGCGCTTTCGCCCCGGCAGGAATGGTCCAGGCTCTCACTTCTTTCTCCCCTGCGGTGAAGTAGGTAAACAACCCTAGCAATCCGTATGCCTTGCGTATCAGCACATTCAACCCTGGCTCCTCTAAACCTACACTGTTCAGGAATTCCAGGATATCTTCCTTGCTGTCAAACGACTGAAGCTGTTCTTCAAATGCCGCAGAAATTACCATCAGATCGGCTTCCTCGCTGGCAACTGCAGCCCTAACCTGCTCAACGAAGGCATTGCCATGCGGCAGGCTGCCCTCATCGACGTTGCAGGCATACAATACTTTTTTCGCAGTCAGCAGGCCCAGATCTTCCACCACTTCTTCCTCTTCAGGGGTGACCTCCATGGTGCGGGCGTTGAGGCCCTGGGTGATGTGGGCAACATAACGCTCCACAACGGCCACCTGCTTCAGTGCATCCTTGTTGCCACCTTTGGTGTTTTTCCGGAGGCGGTCCAGCTTTTTCTCCAGCGACTCGAGGTCTTTGAATTGGAGCTCGGTGTCGATGATGTCTTTATCGCGAACCGGATTTACTCCTCCTTCCACGTGAACGATGTTATCATCCTCAAAGCAGCGGAGCACATGGATGATGGCATCGCACTCGCGAATGTTTCCAAGAAACTGGTTTCCAAGCCCTTCTCCCCTGCTGGCGCCTTTTACCAGCCCGGCGATGTCCACAATCTGAACGACCGTCGGGACGGTTTGCTTGGGCTTTACCAGGCGGGTGATTTCATCGAGCCGGAGATCGGGAACGGAGACCATGCCGATATTAGGCTCGATGGTGCAAAAGGGATAATTGGCAGCCTCGGCCTTGGCAGAGGAGAGCGAATTGAAGAGGGTCGATTTGCCGACGTTTGGCAGGCCGACGATGCCGCATTTAAAGCCCATGGTGCAAAAAAGGTCTTAATCCCAACAGATAAAAGCGGTGCAAAGGTAATGGAAAAAGTTGAGATGCGTGTGCATCGGAAATCGCTCATTCCAGCCAGACCGGGGAAAGCGAGCATTTTTCTTGGGCCGGTAATCACGATCAATCCCTGAGAGACAGGCAACTGGCTATTTATCTTTTAGACAGTAAAAAAATTCGAAAACGCCTTGTTTCAGTGTTAAATTTTATAACAATAAATGAAACAATCTGATCCAATTGGCACAGATAGGATTTCACATAGACGATTAACAAAGTGCTGGCCGGCTTAGTAATATTTCATATCTTATAAGCTCTCCTCATCATCAAATGCAACACACCCATTCTGCCATGAACCGACTTCTGCTTATCGCCCTTTGTGTGCTTGCCCCGCAAGGCCTCCTGGCCCAGTCCTGGCAACTCTACACCACTCCTTCCAAGCCAGCTGTATTTCTCATCACTGATTCTGCCTTGTGGGTAGGCTCAGATGGTGTCGTTCAAATGGATCCCGAAAGCGAGGAAATCCTGGCTTCTTTCCGGAGGCAGAATTCGGGCATTCTGCGAAACGAGATTGCCGTCAAGGGAAGCGGTCCCAATGGCAGCCTTTGGTTGGGGCATCCGGATGGCATTTCGGTCAAAAGCGGATCGCGGTGGCATTCCAGCGGGATAAATGGAGGAGCAAACAGTTTTGTGCCGGTCACAGACTCCAGCGGATGGGTAATTTCCAGCAGCAATTTCCTCTGGTGGTTCGATGGCAGCCAAATTTCAGACTCCATTGGCAGCGAGCTTGCTGTGCTTGGAGGCAGGACTATTTCGGCTGCGCTTACCAGCGACGGTATTTTTTTAGTAGCCACTGACTCGGGACTCGTTCAGCGGCAGGGTTCTTCCATGACCCTGCTTCGCTGGAAAGACACCCCTCCCGGCAGGTTGGTCCCAGATTTCCGTCTTTACGCCACCAACACCGGCGGAGTATGGCTTCTTGCGCAGAATGGATTGCGCAGTTTTCACTTTTATCACCCTGTCAACGGCTGGCTCAGTTACCCTGTCAACGAATACTACACCCATTACCACTTTGATCCCACTGGTCAGATTTGGCTCTCAGAGAAGTTTTCTGCATTTAAATGGGAGCTTTTTGCTACGAAAAAGCAAAGAGCTCTTGTCATGTTTTATGATGATGACCAGTTTCAGGTTGACAGCAAAGGCCGGGTATGGTCTGCCTCGGTTGATCCTAATCTGGCCATGGGCTCTGTTGTTCGTAACGACCAGGATGGCGGATGGCGGATATTCTCTCCAGCTCAAAATGGTCTTTGGTCGGCCTTTACCGGATCGATTGCGCTTGATGAGCAAGACCGGGTATATCTTACCTATTCTGACCACGGCCCCTTGACCCGATTTTCTCCGGATTCAGGCATTTGGGAGCAGTTCCTATTTGATAACAGGATGCTGCCTCAGTCTTTGCTCTGGGGAGATGTGGCGGTTGCTCCAGATGGAATCGTTTGGACCTCTTTTTGGTACAACGACTACCAATTTACCGATATAGATCTGGAAGGCATTTATTCATTTGATCCTCAAGCCAATACATGGAAGGATTATCCGCTGTATTCTTTCTTGTCCAGTGCCGGTTTTCCATATTTTACTCTTTCCTCTTCGGGCTTTCTTGCCACCAAAACAAGGCCCGTGGTACAGTTCAAAGACGGATCCTGGTCAACTGTTCCCCCGGCGACTGGTCAGATGTTTGAAAAAGTCACACTCCCAGCCTGGGACAACGAAGACCGCCTCCTCGCCCTGATCGGAGGGCCGGAAACCCTCGGTACCTACGAGCCTGCTTCGGGCTGGACAACCATTTCCCTGCCTGAGACACCGACGAATGCCTGGCGGCAACTGTTGGTTGACAGACAAAATACGAAGTGGCTGGTCAGTAACCGGGGAATTCTTCAGCTCTACGACGATTTTGCAGGCAATCTTGGTTACTCCACCCGCTGGATCAGTCCGGACTCGCTCGGCCTTGAGAGAAACGAGAACTTGCTCCTGGCTGCTTTTGACAACCACGACGCTTTCTGGTTTTTCACAGACCGGCACAGGCTGGTGAGGCTTCATTGCGACGGGACCCTTGCATTTACTATTCCCTATAACCTACTGCCAGCTGAGCGTTGGAGCCTGAGCGACATAGAAATTGACAGCAAAGGCAAGGTGTACTTGTCTGTGTACAGGCAGGGATTGTATGTTTTCGATCCCGGGAATCTCCCAAATGACCCCTGCCCCGACAATACCCCGTTTTTGAGTGAGGAATGGATTGCCTATCCCAATCCAGCCACCGACCGTGTTACCCTGAGCCTTGGCGATCCGCAAGCCGGTGAATTGACCTTTCGCTGGTTTGACCTCAGCGGCAGAATGGTGATGGAAGAACGGGCCGAGTACCGTCATCCGGGAAACGAGATTTTAATTGGTCAACTGCCCGGGGGCTTTTACTTCCTGGAAATTGTGGGAGCTGACCGTAGCTGGACTGTGAAAGTGAGGAAAGAATAAGGGATTCGTTGAGCAATCGAAGAGCCTCCTGCCCTGCCGCAGGCTGATGCCGCGGTGGCAACCGGGTCGCCGTGTGCCTGGGTAAGTACTTGAAAATCAATCTGCTCCAGCCGCTCTGAGATTGCATTTCCCATGGATCGTCCTGTCGGGCGAGGCTCTCTCTTGCCCTATCGCTTTTGATGGCTGAAGCTATCAGAAATTTGAAATTAAAAACACTGTTAGATTTAATAGTGGTTATAAATTCCATCCTTCTACTTCCCTTGGCCGAGGGATTATGTTTCACTGCCCTCTTTTGTTGTTGTCTTTGCTGTTCATGAGAATACCAAAAGCCTGCTTACCGGGCTCAGGAACGGCCCTCACCTCTTTTGGCAGCATGTTCAAGGTGAATGCGCTGAATAAACGAAACCGAAAACGATGTTAGATTGTCTACATACAGAATCTCTTCTCTACCCTTGATTTGAGGCCAAATCCCTTCGCCCCCACCACCCTACCCTGCCGATGCCTTTGCAGTTGATGCGAAATGGATGGAAGGATCCGACCAACCGCACGATGTTACATTTTCTACTAATCCAATCTGTTCGCTACCCTCGGCCGGGACCCAACAGGATTTGCTCCCACTACCCTCCCCTGTTACTGGCTTTGCTGTTGAGTGAGGCAAGAGTGAAGCATTTTTGCACAATAACAGTGTTAGATATTATTTCGATATTTTTAGTAATCAATCCGCCACAGCCTGAGGCCAAGTCACCTCACTCCTGCTGCCCTGTCTGCCATTGCTGCTGGCAGTGAAACGAATGGAAGGCCCCTGATTAGAAAACGATGTTACATTTTCTGTCGATATAAGCCAACCCCAGCCCTCAGCCTGAGGAGCTCCCTCGCTCCCACTACCCTCCCCTGCTGCTATTGCCTTCGGTTGCTGATGGCGAATAGATTGAATGATTTCAACAAAATACAGTGTTAGATTTTATGTCGATATAAGCTAAATCCCATCCGCCGCCTGAGGCCAAGCTGATTCGTTCCCACTACCCTCCCCTGTCGCTTCTACCTTCATGAAGAAGCACGAATCCCAGGCTTCAAACTAAAAACACTGTTAGAATTTATTTCGATTTGAAAACCTAATTTATCCCCCGCTGCACCAAGCTGCCTCACAGACCAATGCCTCTACTCTCCCACAGCCTTCCTCTTCCACCCAAGTTCAATCAGCGACTCAATACAAACGATGTTAGATTATCTACCGATCCAAAGCCTTTCCGTTCATCCTCCTCCCTAACCCAGCTTGCCCAATATCGCGCTCAGCAAAACTCAACAACCATACAAAATTTTAATCCGAACGTTGTTAGAAAATATTTTGATCGTAAAGAATGCTTGCATAAGTCCGCTTTTTTCATCATTTTTCCTCCCCAAAATAACACCCAAGCCTCTGGAAGCTCACAAA
This sequence comes from Bacteroidia bacterium, assembly GCA_041741415.1. GTDB lineage: Bacteria > Bacteroidota > Bacteroidia > J057 > J057 > JANQTF01. The sequence continues at coordinate 136,448 of JBGSKC010000058.1, forward strand.
GAACGCCGCCTCCACGAAATCGCGGCCCTCAAAGTCGCCATCCTCACCTCCGCCCGCACCCTCGCCAAAAGGGAAGGATGGACCCAAGTCAGCATCCGGAAAATAGCCAAAGACATCCAGTACACGCCTCCGGTTATTTATGAGCATTTCAAAAATAAGGAGGCCATCCTCATTGAACTGCAAAACCAGGGCTTCAGGCAGCTCCGCTTTCGCCTCGAAGAAGTCGCCCGGGAGCAACCCGCTCCTCACCTCCGCCTGATCGCCATTTCCGAAGCCTACTGGCAATGGGCCTTTGAGCACCGAGAGCTCTATGAGGTCATGTTTAACCTCGACGGCATCCGCTGCCTCCAGCCAAATACCCAGGCGCTCCGCGAAGCAGCCCAATGTGTCATGGAAACCATCCGCGAAGTGCACCTCTTCTCCTCTACCCTCGACGAACTCTTCTTCAACTGGTGGGCCCTGATGCACGGCCATGTCGCCATCATCCTCTCAGGTCAGGTGCCGGGAATGAGCAGCCAGCTCCAAAGCCACATGAAAGCAGCCGTGACAAAACTCATTGCCTCCTGATTGTCACCATTTTAGCTTTGAGGCTCCGCACCTCCCCCACGCTTCCGGCATCTCCTGCCGGATTTTTTTTTGCCCTCCTGCAACAGAATTAAAAAAATGTCCGTAACTATGACCGACCGGTCACTCATAAATCATTGCATGAGCCCCAGATCCACCAAACAGTTTGAAGAAATCCGCGAGCAAAGCCGCACCAAAATCCTGGATGCTGCCTTTGAGCTATTTGCCAGACAAGGCTTTCACGCCACCTCCATCAACCAGATCGCACAATTGGCAGGAGTAGCCAAAGGGTTGATTTACAACTACTTCGAGAAAAAGGAAGACCTTATGCAGGCCATTGTGATGGGTGGGCTTCAAAAAAGCGCCGATGCAATGGCAGTAATCCAGCAGGCACAGCCCGGCAAAGAACGCCTCCGCACCATGCTGGAATTTACCTTCCGCTTTCTGACCGAACAAACCGAGTACAACCGCCTCATGGCAGCCCTGGCGCTGCAAATTCAAGCCTTCCCGGACCTTGCAGACATTGTTACAGGTAAATACAACGCCATGATTCCAATGCTGCAGCAGGAGCTCATAATCGCCGGACACCCTCACCCTGAGCGCCATGCCTGGATGCTGGCTGCCATCCTCGACGGGCTTGGTGTGCAAACCGCCGTGCTTGGAAACAGCATTCACCTGGAGCAACTCAAACAGGAGCTCATTGAGGAATACTGCACCTGACACCCTTCCACTTTCCTTTTCAGTCAACCCTTTTCATTCATATTGTCATGAACCGAACTATCTCCCTTCTTTTCACCCTGCTCCTGGCGCTTCAGCCGGCCTTCGGGCAAAGTGCCAAAGACATCATCCGCAAGTCGGAGGAAATCCGCCGGGGCGTTCAAAGCTCCCAGGCCGAAATGACGATGACCATTGTGCGGCCCGATTGGACCCGAACGATGTCGCTCAAAAGCTGGAGCAAAGGCGACGATTACGCCCTGATGCTTGTCACTGCCCCGGCACGCGACGCAGGCATGGCCACCCTCAAGCGTAGCAACGAGGTTTGGAACTGGGTGCCCCGCATCGAGCGGACAATCAAATTGCCACGCTCCATGATGTCGCAGTCGTGGATGGGCTCCGACTTCACAAACAACGATCTTGTTCAGGAAGTCTCGATCATCGACGACTACGAGCACCGTATCCTGAAAGACTCCACGATCCAGGGGCGCAACTGCTGGAAAATCGAACTGATTCCTCACGATGAAGCCGCCGTGGTGTGGGGGAAGGTCATTTCCTTCGTTTCCAAAACAGATTATCTGGTCCTGCGCAGCGAATACTTTGATGAGGACGGCTACCTGATCAACGTTCTGCAATCGTCAGGAATCAAAACGCTGGGTGGCCGCACCTTTGCCACAAAGCTGGAAATGATCCCGATGGAAAATCCGGGACACAAGACCGTGCTGGAGTACCAGAACATTGTGTTTGACCAGCCATTTACGGATGAATTCTTCTCTGTCCAAAACATGAAGCGCGTCCGCTGAGGCCCTTTTATCCGGCTGGTTGTTAACTACTTAATTCAACTGACATGATTTTTACATTAGCCTGGCGCAACCTTTGGCGCAACCGGCGACGCACCTTTATCACAACTGGCTCCATCGTTCTGGCGGTCGTGCTGGCAGTGTTCATGCGCTCCATGCAGGAAGGTGTTTATCAAAAAATGATCGAGAATGTGGTCGGATTTTACACCGGCTATGCCCAGGTCCATCAGGCGGGCTACTGGGAGGAAAAAACGATCGACAACTCTTTTGAAAGCATGACTGCCCTCGATGAAGCCAGGGCTGCTAATCCCAGGATTGTGGGTGTGGTTCCCCGGCTCGAATCCTTCCTGCTTGTCTATCATGGCAACGCAAGCCAGGTGGCGCAGGTGGTGGGCATTTCGCCTGAAGAGGAAAATGGCCTTACCCAGCTTGGCGGCATGGTGAAAGAGGGAGAATATCTCCGGCTGGACGACCAAAGCGTGATGATTGGGTCGGGGCTGGCGAAAAAACTCAACGCGGGCATTGGCGACACGCTGGTGCTGTTTGGCCAGGGCTACCAGGGCAGTACAGCCAGCGAATTGCTTCCGGTTTCGGGTATTCTGCAATTCGGGTCGCAGCAGTTGAATGACCGGATGCTGTACCTGCCCCTGCCTGTTGCCCAGGGCTTGTTTGCCGCTCCCGACAGGCTCACCGCCTATGCACTTGACCTTCAGGCCCCTGGCGACGAAGTGGCAGTGACTGCGGCGCTGAAATCAAGTCTGCCGGAAGACTACGAGGTGATGGACTGGCGGGAAATGATGCCTGAACTGGTCCAGAGCATTGAATCAGACAGGCTGGGTGGCTACCTCACCATGGGAATTCTGTACCTCATCATTGGGTTTGGCATTTTCGGAACTGCCCTGATGATGGTGGCAGAGCGCCAGTATGAATTTGGGGTGCTAACCGCCATCGGGATGAAGCGCCGTCTGCTCAGCCAGGTGATGACGGCGGAGATGGTGCTCATGGCACTCCTGGGCGTAGTGATCGGGGTGGCCATTGCCCTTCCGGTTGTGGTGTACTTCCACTACAACCCCTTTGAAATCACCGGAAAATCCGCCGAGGGCTACGCAGCTTTTGGGATTGAGCCCATCATTCCGACGGCTATCAGCGGGACCATCATTGCCTGGCAAACGCTTGTTGTCCTGCTCATGACCCTGGCAGTGTCAATTTATCCGGTCATCAAAATTCTCAGGATTGACCCTGTAAAAGCCATGCGTGTGTAACTGCCTCCACAGGCTTTGCCCGTTAGCCGCACAACCAGCTCGTTTTATTCCCATTTTTCACCGAAAGCAAAAGAAATATGTTGTTCAATATCGCCTGGCGCAACGTTTGGCGCCACCCGGTTCGAAGCGCAGTGGTGATGGTCGCCATTGCCCTGGGGATCTGGTCGGGCCTCTTCATGATGGCTTTTTCCTGGGGTATCACCGAAAGCCGCACAAGAGATGTGATTGACACCCAAACATCTCACCTTCAGCTCCACCCACAGCAATTTGAGGCTGGCGAAGAGATGCAGCACTTTCTGCCCGAGGCCGAAGCTTTGCTGAGCTCCCTCGCATCGAGGCCCGAAGTCAAGGCCGCAACAGGCCGCACCCTTGCCAGCGGAATGCTGGAAAGCACCTCCGGCAACTTTGCCGTGCAAATCATCGGGGTGGACCCGGAGCGGGAGGCAGTTATGACCCAGCTGAGAGACCGCATGATTGGCGGCGAATACCTGGCTGAGGATCGCAGGCCCGTGGCCCTGATCGGCGAAGCCCTGGCAGAGGAAATTGGTGTGATTGAAGAGGAGCCAGATTCCTTAGGGAACCAGCCACTAAACCTTCGAAAAAACCTCGTGATCCGGTTTCAGGGACCCGATGGCGAAATCACATCAGCTAAATTCAAGGTCGGCGGGGTGTACAAGGCCCAGAATGTGCAGCTCGAAGAATCTCAGGTATTTGTCCGGCAAACTGACCTTCAGGACATGATCGGAATGCCCGGCGGGATGCAGGAAATTGCCTTGTTGCTGAATGACATCCGGCAAACCGATTCCACAGCTGCCAGCTTGGCTGCGCTTCACAGCGACCTTGCCATTAAAACCTGGAGCGACCTCGCTCCTGAACTGGAGTTCATGTCCAGCTCCATGGATGCCAGTATGCGTGTTTTCATGGGCATCATTTTGCTGGCACTGGCTTTTGGCATTGTGAACACCATGCTAATGGCTGTAATGGAAAGAACCCGCGAGCTGGGCATGCTGATGTCGGTGGGAATGAACAAAATCCGGGTTTTTAGCATGATTTTGCTGGAAACCGTGATCCTTACCGTGGTCGGTGCGCCGATAGGCCTGGTGGCAGGCTGGGCCTGTACCGAGTATTTCGGCAAGCAGGGCATTAACCTGGGGGCATTTGAAAAAGGCATGGATGAGTTCGGACTGGCCAGCATTGTGTACACCGACCTTCCAAACGGCTACTATGGTGAAATCGCGGCAATGGTCATCATCACGGCCCTGCTTGCCTCCATTTATCCTTCTCTGAAAGCGCTGCAGCTTCGTCCGTCTGAGGCGGTCAGAGCGATCTAGGTGGAGGCGAGACCGCTACGCAGCCATCTTGCAGAGACGCGATTAATCGCGTCTCTGCAAGATACGGGAACCGAGACTGGAAAACCCGAACTCCAAAATCCCCAGCACAATAAACAAAACCCATTACTCCCAACATTCAAAAACTCATGAATATCATCACTGTTTCCAACCTCCATAAAACCTACCCCGGCGTGGTAGATGTCCACGCTGTGAATGACGTTACCCTGAGTATTGCGCAGGGAGAATTCACGGCCATTGTGGGTCCATCCGGCTCGGGAAAAACCACCCTGCTCAACATGATCGGCGGCCTCGACAGGCCCAGTTCGGGGAGCATTTTGGTGGATGGCACCGACATCAGCCAATTGAACGACAACCAGCTGATCGACTTCCGCCTGCGGGAAATCGGCTTTGTTTTCCAGGCCTATAACCTCATCCCTGTTCTCACGGCAAAAGAGAATGTCGAGTTTGTGATGCTGCTCCAGAAGCGCAGCAAATCTGAGCGGGATGCCCGTACCCAGGAACTCCTCAAAGCTGTGGGTCTCGGCGAGCTGGGCCACAAGCGGCCCAGCCAGATGTCGGGCGGTCAGCAGCAGCGCGTAGCCGTGGCCCGTGCCCTGGCTTCCAAGCCCAAGTTCATCCTCGCTGATGAGCCAACGGCCAACCTCGATTCTGCCTCCACCGCCAATCTGCTCGATATTATGGCGGAGCTAAACCAAAAAGAGCACATCACCTTTCTGTTTTCCACCCACGACCAGCGCGTTATTGACAGAGCCAGAAGGGTCGTGACGCTGGAAGACGGCAAAATCGTGTCTGATGTAACCCAAGACCTGGCCAGGGCTTAGGGTCTTTAACAGGCTGGTGTTCCTGTTGGGCTTTCAGTCATGACGGCAGCACCAGCCTGCCATTCACCTTTACGAACTCCTTCATGAAGCGACTTTTGCTCGCCTGTTTGCTCCTGACCACAGGTCTGGTGCAAGCCCAGGAAGATACCCTGAAAAAATGGGAACTGGGAGGCTACGTTAAGTTCCTGCAAATCAGCACCTTTTTCGACGACAGTGGCTCGCCTGTTCCCCTTTCGCCGCTTACCAACACCTTCTTTCACAACCGGATTAACCTGGCCTGGTACCCGGTTCCGCAACTGAAACTGGTGGGAGAAATGCGAAACCGGCTATTTTATGGAGAGCAGGTCAAATCAACCCCTGGCTTTGGGCGGTCCATCGACCAGCAGCCAGGCCTGTTTGATGCATCCGTGCGCTGGTGGGACGGCAATGGCGTTGTGCTGCATTCTGTTTTCGACAGGCTGTATGTGAATTATGCCACCGAAAAATGGGATGTGCGCCTGGGCAGGCAACGGATCAACTGGGGGCTCAACCTCATCTGGAACCCCAACGATTTGTTCAACGCCCTCAACTTCCTCGACTTCGACTATGAAGAGCGCCCCGGCACCGACGCCCTTCGCATCCAGCGATACACGGGGATTTTGTCGAAGGTGGAACTGGCTTTTGCCCCGGATGACACCCTCGACCAATCGATTGGCGCGCTGTTGTACAAAACCAACTGGCGTGGAACCGATCTTCAGGCCCTTGCCGGCTACTACCGCGGCGACCTGGCCCTGGGGCTTGGCTGGGAAGGAGGCCTGGGTGGAGCAGGCTTCAAAGGCGAAGGAACCTGGTTTTTGCCAACGGAAGCCTCTCCCGACAGCTTTCAGACCCTTGTGGGCTCCATGACAATCGATTACCTGTTCGGGAATGGCGTGTACATGGCCGGTGCGTTTTTGTATAACTCGCAGGGAAACAGCCAAAGCGGCATTTCGCAAAATGGCCTGTTTACCGGACAGCCCTCCGTCAAAAACCTGTTTCCCGCCACCTGGGCCTTTGCCCTCAATGGGTCGGGAAGCATTTCGCCGCTGTTTTCCGTATCCGCAGCCGCCATTTACAGCCCGGAAAACCACCTCACCGTGGTGGCCCCTACCCTCACCTACTCCATCGTGGAAAACTGGGACCTGGATGCCATTGCCCAGGCGCTGCTGTTGTCAAACGGAAGCGAATATGGCCATGCCGGAACCTCTGTCTTCTTCCGCGTAAGGTGGAGTTATTAGCCACAAACACAAAAGGCGATGCGATCAGGCTAATCCCCGATCCATCGCCTTCGTCATCTGAGCTTATGGATTATCAGCCAAAAAACTGGCCTTCTTCTGTGGAGCCTTTCATGGCTTTTGTGGAGGCCAGGCCCTGGGTAATCGTTTCCTGAACAGCGTCAAAATAGCCTGTTCCCACGAAGCTCTGGTGCCTGGCGGCTCGGTAGCCTTTGGGTTCGTTGGCAAATTCCCGCTGCTGAAGCTGGCTGTAGGCATACATTCCGTCTCGGGCATAGGCTGAAGCGAGTTCAAACATGCTGTTGTTGAGGGCATGCCAGCCAGCCAGGGTGATGAACTGGAATTTGTAGCCCATTTCATTGAGCTCCTCCCGGAAGTTCTTCATCGTGGCCTCATCGAGGTTGGCCTGCCAGTTGAAGGAAGGAGAGCAGTTGTAGGCTAATTTGATATGCGGAAACTCTGCTTTGAGGGCACCGGCGAAGCGGCGGGCATAGTTCAGATCCGGGCGGGAGGTTTCCATCCAGATCATGTCCGCATAGGGCGCATAGGCAAGGCCGCGGGCGATGCAGGCTTCCAGGCCAGCTTCCACTTCAAAAAAGCCCTCAGAAGACCGCCCGCCGGTGCAGTATGGCTTGTCCCGGTCATCCACGTCGGAAGTGAGCAGCGTGGCGGCTTCGGCGTCGGTTCTGGCGATCACGATGGTTGGCACGCCCATCACATCGGCGGCTAAACGGGCAGCCACCAGCTTGTTGATGGCCTCCTGGGTGGGCACCAGCACCTTCCCGCCGAGGTGACCGCATTTTTTTGCAGAAGAAAGCTGATCCTCAAAATGAACCCCGGCAGCTCCGGCCATGATCATGTGCTTCATCAGCTCAAAGGCATTCAGGTTACCGCCAAATCCTGCCTCCGCGTCTGCCACGATCGGTACCATCCAGTCTTTTTTTGCATCCGCCTGCATCCAGTGAATCTGGTCCGTGCGAAGCAGGGCATTGTTCAATCTGCGCACCAGACTGGGAACTGCATCCACAGGATACAAAGACTGGTCAGGATACATGGTTTCCGCCGTGTTGGCATCACCGGCCACCTGCCAGCCTGAGCAGTAAATGGCATTCAGCCCGGCCTCGACCTCCTGAATCGCCTGGTTTCCGGTCATGGCACCGAGGGCGCAAACGGCGTCTTTCCCTTCAATTCCTTCCCAGAGTTTTTCAGCGCCCAGCTTCGCCAGGGTGTACTCAATGTTGACTGAGCCACGCAGGTTCACGACTTCTTCGGCGGTATAGGGCCGCGAAACGTGCTGCCAGCGCGGGTTGGCGAGCCAGTCTGTGATAAGTTCGTCGATTTGCTGTTGCTTGGAAATCATGATGTTCAGAATAAAAGTAGAACGGAGAGAGGTCTGCAGGTGGGATCGGGAAAATGAATGCTGCCACCAGTTACAAGTGGCGGTAAGCTTCCAGGGTCAGGAAATCCTGAAGCTCGTCGGCGAGGGTCATGTCCCGGAAAAGGCGGGAAGCGAGGTCGAATTTTCCTTTGAAAAAGGCCTGTTCGCCCATTTCCTTCAACATCGCCCCGACTTCCTCATCGAAGAGGGTTCCAAAGAGGTCTCTGTTAATTTCCCTGCCATCTTCCATGCGGGCGTTGGGGTGATGGAGCCACTGCCATACCTGGGTTCTGCTGATTTCAGCGGTTGCGGCATCTTCCATGAGGTTGAAAATGGGCACACAGCCATTGCCGCAAAGCCAGGAAGCCAGGTAGCGAATGCCTACTTCGATGTTGTTGCGGAGCCCCGCCTCGGTGATGGTGCCGTGCGGAACGGCCAGCAGGTCTGCTTCACTTACCTGAACATCCTCGCGGAGGACGTGGAGCTGATTGTGGCCAGGCATGAATTCATCAAACACCTCCATGGCAACGGGAACCAGACCAGGATGAGCCACCCAGGTGCCGTCGTGTCCTGCTGTCGCCTCGCGCTTTTTGTCGGCGCGAACCTTGTTCAGCGCTGCTGCATTGGCCTCCGGATTGTCTTTGATTGGAATTTGCGCCGCCATGCCTCCCATGGCATGAGCGCCGCGGCGATGGCAGGTTTTGATCACAAGCTGAGAATAGGCCGTCATGAAAGGCGAGCTCATAGTAACCTGCGCACGATCTGGCACCAGAAAGGCAGGATCAGATCCGAATTTTTTGATGTATGAAAAAATGTAATCCCAGCGTCCGCAGTTGAGTCCGGCGGAGTGGTCGCGGAGCTCATACAGGATCTCATCCAGTTCGAAGGAAGCGAGAATGGTCTCAATCAGCACTGTTGCCTTAATTGTGCCGAGCGGAAGCCCGAGGTAGCTTTGGGCAAACACAAAGACATCATTCCAGAGCCTGGCTTCGTGGTGATTTTCGAGTTTGGGGAGGTAGAAATAGGGCCCGGATCCGTTGGCGAGCAGTTGGCGGGCATTGTGGAAAAAGAACAGGCCGAAGTCCACCAGGGACCCCGACATTGCCTGGCCGTTGGCCAGCAGGTGGAGCTCTTCGAGGTGCCAGCCGCGCGGGCGCACCATGAGGGTAGCAATTTGATCCTGAAGGAAGTAGGATTTATTTTTACCAGAATCGAAAAAGGAAATGCTGCCTTTTACGGCATCGCGGAGGTTGATCTGGCCTTCGATGCAATTGGCCCAGGTAGGCGAGTTGGCATCTTCGAAATCTGCCATGAACACCTTCGCCCCTGAGTTAAGCGCATTGATGATCATTTTGCGGTCCACCGGCCCTGTAATTTCGACCCGGCGGTCCTGAAGATCGGCGGGCACCGGTGCTACTTTCCAGTCACCAAGGCGGATGGCCTGGCTATCCGGCAGGAAGTGAGGCCGCCAGCCGTTGGTGATGGCTTCTTTTTTTGTTTCGCGTTGCTGAAGGAGTGAGCGGCGGGGCCCATCAAACTTCTGGTGCAAGGCAAAGAGAAAATCCAGTGCTTCCGGCGTGAGGATGTCGTCGAAGCCTGGCAGAAGCTCTGCGTTGATGGCCACCAGTGAGGAAGCCAGGGGATGGTGAGGCTGCATAATAGAAAAGTTGATAACACAAGAATAGGGGATGCGAAATTAAGAATCAAGCGAATTTTCGCCAACAGCATAAAAACGCAATTTATTCCATTTTCGCAATCAGGTTTACTGCTTGTTTCTGCGTGTTTTCGCAGCCATATTTGTATTCGCTTTCAAGCTATTGGAAGAAGATGGTTGTATTTTTCTGTCCCATGCGCTCTTCAGGGTCCAACAATTGCCCAGGAAGCTGCTCCCAATGGCATTCTGTCGAACCTGCATTTTTCTTCTTTTTCGCCAGGCACCATTTCCATCCATCCTCAGGATTCGCCTGCGCTATATTCCACCACGGACATAATCCCATTCATTCGTGATCAACAAGCAGAACATACGGCTCATTTTTGGCCTCAAACTCAAGCAGTTGAGGCAGCAGAAAGGCCTTTCCTTTGCTGACCTTTCCAAGGCCTCCGGGATGTCTGTTTCCTATCTCAATGAAATTGAGAAAGGGAAAAAATACCCCAAGACCGACAAAATAATCGCACTGGCTGATTCATTGGGCGTGAGCTACGATCAGTTGGTGTCGCTCAAGCTTTCCCGCAAGCTGGCTCCCATTGCTGAACTTCTCAACAGCGGCATCCTCGAAAGCCTGCCCCTGGAAATGTTTGGCCTCGAAATCTCTACCCTGCTCGACCTCATTTCCGACGCCCCCACCAAAATTAACGCCTTCATTTCCACCATCATCAAGGTAGCACGCAGCTATGAGATGAGCCAGGAGAATTTCTACTTCGCTGCGCTGCGCTCCTACCAGGAGATGCACGACAATTATTTCGAAGACCTCGAGCAGGAGGTAGATGCGTTTGTCAAATTACATCAGCTCAACGTTGTGCCACCGGTTAACACCCTGGCCCTCACCAACATCCTGTGCCAGCACTACGGCTACCAAATTGACCGCGAAACCCTCGACCGTTATCCTGACCTCGCACACCACAGGGCCATTTCATTCCCCGATGAAAAACGGCTTTTGATCAACAGCCAGCTCACGGAAATGCAGCAATGCTTTCAGCTAGGGAAAGAACTTGCCTATTGCCATCTGAACCTGACTGACAGGCCCGTGGTGTCGAACGCCTTTCAGGTTCACTCTTTTGAGGAAGTGCTCAACAATTTTAAAGCAGCCTATTTTTCAGTTGCCCTCATGCTCAACAGGCAGCTGATGCTGAACGACCTCAACCAGTTTTTCGACGCCCCCACCTGGGATCCAGCCATGTTTCTTCACCTCATGGCCAAGTATCACGCCACCCCGGAGATGTTTCTCCACCGCCTCACCAACTTGCTTCCCAAGTACTTCGGTATCGACCATTTCTTTTTCCTGCGCTTCAACGACGACCTCGACAAGGGTGTCGATAATTTTCACATTACCAAGGAATTGCATTTGTCCCGGCTCCATTCCCCCCACCGAAACGACCTCAACGAGCACTATTGCCGTCGCTGGATTTCGATCCAGGTCCTGCAGCAGCTTCGCAATAATCCCGGCCAGCCAGCGGACGGCCTCATTGCACAAGCACAGCGATCCCGGTATATCAACTCCAAAAGCGAATACCTCTGCATCACCATCGGCCGCCCGAACACGCCCAGCCCGAAAACCAATGTCTCCGTCACACTTGGAATCCAGGTGGATGCTGTTTCCAGAAAGCGAATCGCCTGGATGGACGCAGCCAGTATCCCCATTCGGGAAGTAAACGAAACCTGCGAACGCTGCCCGCTGGATGATTGCAAAGAGCGGATCGCGCCTCCAACTGTCCATCTCCGGCAGGAGAAAAACGAGCAGATTTTCAAACAGCTTCAGTCGCTCAGGAAGAATTCTCCTATGCCCGAAACTTGGGCGGAGCCCCACGAGGAGGCTTAAGAGCCCGGCATTCCTCCGTCAAAAGTCTTGAATGGAAACATGAGTCATCCCGAACTTTTGATGAGCCAGTAGGTCCACATCAGGGAAAGTGCTAATCGGATTCTGTAAATCGGTGTAGGGTATTCCCTGCACCGATTTCCTGTTCTGGGGCACCATTGCCTGAGGAGTGTTTCGATT
>JBGSKC010000059.1:0-116387 GCA_041741415.1 Bacteroidia bacterium
TTTCGGATGGCTCAACTTCTTCCGGCGACTCAATCGCGATTATGAAAAACTTCCCGAGTCCCATGCCGCTTTCATCCAGTTGGCCTTCATCAGTATCATTCTGAACAGAATTTGCCGCTGAGAGTTCCAAACATGGTCTTAGTAAAACGAGAAGGGAGGAATGGAGCTAAATTCATAGCTTTTGGACCCTAAGGTCACTCCCATAATATGATAAATATAAACTACAATTGACTTTTATACTGTAGAGCACAAAATTGAATTGGTGATCAGTCGGGTCGATTCTTCTAATCCGAACCCCGGTTTCTAACTCCCATTCATCGATCCCTATCTTTGACCCTGAAAAAAAATGCCCCCCATTAAAATGGTAGGCGACGAATAAAATCTCAGAAGAACTTTTGCCGAAGGTTCTAAGAGCGATCCTGTTGTTGATATCCCACTCCTTAATTGTCCCATCGGAGGATCCTGAAAGGAAACGTTTCCCATCTGGGTGGTAGGCAACGGAGTAAACATCACCTGTGTGCCCATTGAAGGTTCTGATACAGGCTCCGGTGGCAATATCCCACTCCTTGACTGTCCCGTCGGATGACCCTGAAAGGAAGCGTGTTCCATCTGGGTGGTAAACGATGGAGTGCACATCACCTAAATGCCCTTCGAAAATTTTGATACAGGCTCCGGTGGCAGGGTACCATTCCTTAATCTTATCGCCTGCACCTGAAAGGAAACGTCTTCCATCGTGGCGGTATGAAACAGTGCGAATGGCCTCAGAATGTCCGTTGATAGTTCTGATGCATATGTTGGTGGCAGAGTCCCACTCCTTGATGGATCCGTCCGAAGATCCAAGAATAAAGCGCTTCCCATCGGGTCGGTAGGCGACGGTTTTGACAGAACTTGTATACCCGAAAGTTTTGATACAGGCTCCGGTGGCTGGGTCCCATTCCTTGATAGACCCATCATCTGATCCTGAAATGAAGCGTCCCCCGTCCGGTCGGTAGGCGACGGAGTTGATGCAGCTTTTATGCCCCTCGAAGGTTCTGATACAGGCCCCGGTGGCTGGGTCCCATTCCTTAATAAACCCATCATATGATCCTGAAAGGAAACGTTCTGAGCATGTCCCAACTGGCGGGATCGGCCGATAGGCGACGGTATCGATGGCATTTCCATGCCCCTCGAAGGTTCTGATACAGGCTCCGGTGGCTGGGTCCCATTCCTTGATCAACCCATCCTGTGATCCGGAAAGGAAACGTTCCCCGTCCGGCCGGTAGGCGATGGAGGTGACCTGTTCTTTATGTCCTTTAAAAGTTCTTATTACGTCACCAGTAGTGGAATCAAACTCGTGAATGTCCCCAGATGAAGATCCTAGAATGAAGCTTTGGCCACTCAAATTATAACGAATAGACCAAACGGGAACATTTTGCTTTTTGTAAGTTCTGATATGAGTACCGGTTGTGAGATCCCATTCCATGATCGTCCCATTGTGTGATCCTGAAATGAAACGTCCCCCTTTTGGATGGTAAGCAATTGCCCAAATCATTCCAGATCTTCCCTCGAAGGTTCTGATACAGGTTCCTGAAACATAGTCCCATTCCTTGATAGTCCCGTCAGAATGACCTGAAAGGAAACGCTGCCCGCCTAAATCGAAAGCAAGAAACCCTATGCCATTACTAATGCCGATTGTTCTGATAAGTCTTCCTGTTGAAACATCCCATTCCTTACAATCTGTTCCACCTGCTATAAAACGATTTCCGCTTGGATGTAAAGCTACGGCATTGATATGGCCTCTATGCCCTTGGGGAAATAGAGCCTCTTTTTGCAGGTGGCTCTGTTTCAGGCGAGTGATAGCGGAAGAAGTATGGATTGTGCGGTGGGGGAGGGAAATGTAATACGTCGCTCCTGAAAAACTAATCGCTCATCCGGTTTCTTTCTATGACAAGGAAAGTTGAGCTTGGCCAGCGGGGTGATGGGCCTGAGAATCGGCTGCAGGGTTGGTGATATGCTCTAGGATGCGCCTGAGCCAGGCACAAACGGAGGCCAAAGAAGGGCTGTTAAGCTCTTCCTGGAAGCGGATCATCCATAATCGGAGGTTGTAAGCCGAGGCCGCGAGCAGCAGGTTTATCGCATCGCCGAGGCTTCCTTTGAGCCAGTTGCGATTGAGGCCGTGGTGGTTTTTGAGGTGTCCGATTCTGGGCTCGATGGCTGCTCTTCGCCGGAACTTCGCTCGCTGAGCCTGTTTTTCGGCCCTGGTGGCATTTTTGGGAGGCGGTGCTGGGATGTGAACCTGAGTGGTTCCGATTGTTTTGCGGCCCCGATAGCCCCGGTCCGCGATGGCATCGGTAGGACTCTTGGCGTGGAGGCGCTCGAATTGTTCGAGGCTGGGTTTCAGGGTGTCGCCATCGTAGGGGTTGCCCTCAAAGGCCTTGGCGGCCAGGACCACTCCGCGCTCCCGCCCGACGATCAGGCTCACTTTGGAACCAAACTCATATTTTGGAAAGGCCTTCCCTTTAGCGATGCAGGCCACTTCCGGAGCGTGAATGGAGTAAATTTTGTTCTTATCGCTCTTCTGTTGAACCAACACTGCGCCGATACGATCCAGGATCTCTGCATGGCGTTGCTGAGCCTGCGGACCAAGCTGCCGCTGCAAGTCTCTGAGCACCCGTCCCGTCCTGACTTTGAGGGCTTTAAGAGCCTTCTTTGCCTGTTTCTTCCGTCTGGGATGATCTGCTTTGAACTGAGCCCACATCAATTTCTTAGCCACCTGTTTGTAGCTCTGCTTCAGGCTGATACCCTCCTGCTTTGCGATGCGCCACAGATATTCGAGGCAGCGGTGATACAGCCGGGCGTCGGTGGGAAAACGGATGGCCTTGTCCTGAACGGTTGTATCAGCAACAACTTGATTTTCAACAACTTCCTCCCCATGTACATCCACGCTCAGCTTCAGAATCCGCTCCATTCCTTCCTGGCCAAGCCGCTTGCGGAAGTACACAAAATCGCTCGGATCAACCGGAACATGCCACTGAAACACGTCCATCCCGCAGAAAAACTGGTAGTAGGGATTTTCCAGCCATTTGGCCACCACCGTCTCATCGCCAAGGTTATCGAGTTGCTTGAGCAGCATCAGCCCGGCCATCAGGCGGATGGGCTTGGCAGGGCGGCCTTGATCCGAGTAGTAGGGCAGCAGTTCGCTTTCAAGCCGGGCCCAGTCCAGCTTCCCGGCCAGCACATAGAGCGGGTGCTTCGGGTTGAGCTGATCCTTCAGCAAAGGGTATAGAAAGTTTTGTTGCGACTGATTGGGATGTTTTGCAGGCTTAGCCATCGTTCTGCCCTCCAGATTTTTCCTTAATATCGCACATTTCCGGGGGATATCCCAGCGTTTTGGCTCCCTTTTTCTGCGTTTCCAAGCTGTGGGGGCCGATTTTGGGGTTGTTTAGGAGCGACGCATTAGGGGGGATTTTCTTCCTCAGTAGGGAAACCGACCACCGGCCTTTGGTCGGCAGGCGAGTTGTGTTCGCTGAAAACCCGGTTTATAAACGGGATCCGATCAGACTTACAGCTGATGGGCTATATTTCCCTGGATTTGCCTGGTCAGGTCGGTTAACAATTTTGAAAACGGCAATGAGTTCCAGTTCTCATAGGTCTCTATCCGGTGAGCATGCATCAGAGAAAGCAGGCTGGATTCATCCTTGATGACATCCTGAAACAACTCCCGATAGGTGACGATGAACTTGTTTCCGCCGTGAATGGATTTGGTGAGCACGGAAGCCAAAACGCTCTTATGATATTTTGAATAAATCTCCTGAATGTTAAACAGCTTCAAAAACTGCTCAGTCTTTTCCTTTTCCTCTCCGGTGGCAGTTATTCTGATCCCATATTCAAGGGCATCGGTTTTTCCATAGAAGCCTGAGATTTCCGAAACCTTTGGAAAGAAAACGAAAGAATCGCCAACCTGCTCAATGCAGGGGTTGTGTATTTTGTTGGTCGCCGGGTCAAACTCCTTTTTGACTTTATTGCAATAGCTGCAACAAGGAACCAAGTTTCCGACACTGCACGCAAGGAACGGGTAAACGGACTTTGGGAAAAAATGATCAAGTTCAGGCCTGCCATATTTTTTGCCAGCGCCTTTTGAGTGAATAAAGGTTGGGTTAATGTTGCAATACGGGCAAACCTGAACGTCCAGAATAGTTGAGATTCGATACTGATTGTCAGAGTTGATCGCAGAGAAATCAAAAACTGAAGTGTAAACTTCTTTTTCTTCATCTTTCCAACCAAGCGGCCCAACTAAATCCGTTAACCAGGATTGAATATCTGTAGCTTCTCTGTCTAATGGTGAGTAATACAACAGTTTTTGAAGAACATCAAATTCATTTTCTTCCAATAAATTTAATGTTGATTTCGCCTTATCGTGAAGACAGGGATCCTTCAGTTTTTTTCTGATTTTTCCTCTGATGTTTTTTGAGATGCCTGGCATTAACTCATTCTGAATGAGTTGGATTTTCTTCTCGTATTCGCTGATCTTATGCATCCTGTTGATTGTTGAGCTCTTCCATTCTTGCCTGAAACCAACGGAGTTTCGCTTCTTTACCAAATTGATCGCTGTTGAGGAGTTGCTCCTTTAAAACAGCCCTTTTCGTGAAATCGCCGATCTGGTTGATGACATCCATCAGTTCATCAAAACCTGCGTGGAGATAAAAGTTCGGATCTTCCTTTCTCTCATCCTGATCATTCGGCATATTCTTCCAGCCATTCATCATCTCCATCAAATCATTCAGCCTTTTTTCAGCAAGTAGCCCAACCGGACCATCAATTAAAAAACCTTCTTTCAGCAGCGAGTAGATATTCCCGGCCAGGGTCGGAGATTCAGATTTGCTCGCAGTGGGGCGGCCTTCTTCCGTTTTTTGCTGCGTAATGTAAACGTGCTCCTGCGGAAAGTCTGTTAGCAGGATCGGGGAGTGAGACACGAAAATACTTTGGGTGATGTGGTGAGGGAAGTATGTTGCAAGGAAGTCGAGCAAGTATTTGACAATCTTCCGCTGCCAGGCGGGGTGTAACCCTACTTCAGGCTCGTCAAAGCAAAAAAGCAGGAACTCGGCCCTGGTAAGTTGATATGGCCGGATCAGAGAAGCAAATTGATAAAGCCGACCGAATAACTCTAAGAATCGTTCTTCGCCGGAGCTTAACGATCTCCACTTGGCTGTAAACAATGGTCCTGCGAAGGAGTCGAATCTGAAATCGTGGACTCCATATGTTGGACCAGGATTGGCCCCATGGTCGAAGGCAATCAAAGACTCAAGGAACCCTCGGTTGTCTTCGAAATTAAGCTCAAAAACCAAACTCTGGTTTTTAATATCTAGCGAGCCTGGTTCTGGGACTATTTTATAGATCCAATTTGCGAGTTCCTCAAATCTTGAAATGTCCAGATTCGATTGCCTCTTTGACGCCATCAATGCCTCAAAGGCTAGATGAATGATTGCTTGAGGCAGGTCTGGAGAGGTGATAGCAAAATTGTTTATTTTTTCTCTCACAAAATCTGTCCAATTTTCAGAATCGTACACATCTGCTCCATCTGGATATTCAACAGCCCAGTGGTAGTGATTTAAAATGATGCCCAATAGAAGATTTTTCCAGTTTCCCAGCCATGAGTCAGGAATGGGGATTGTTTTATCATTTGTAGCTGCTTCATGAGTTTGAAAAAACTCTTTAGCGTAAAGGCCTAGCACACCTTCTGAGTAGTTATTGGGGATAGACTCTCCATGCAAATAACTTGGATTTTTCTTATGATCAAGGTCCACACCAATGATGAATAGCTCACGTATCGAAATCTGATAAGCCGATCGCCAAAATTCTCTATAATTGTTAAATTTTATTGGAAAAGATAACTCAACCTTTACCGGCATATTGAAAGGCATATTTTCTTTGACAGAACAAGCAAATTGAATCTGTCTATGCATGGATCTGGCCAGGAACTCATTTAATTTCCAAGAATCGTAAGCGTTACTTCGGCTGTTTTTTGAGGTGCCTTCAAAAAAATAAGATCTGGTTGACAGGTCCGCCACAATAGGGAAGTCCACAAAGTAATTCGCCATATCTCCTTTCTCCCAGGCTGGTCCACTTCTGGTGGTTAAAGAGGTATCCAGGTAAATGATACATCCTTTGGGCTCAGGAGGCGCGTTCTTTTCCAGCTGTTCTTGAGAAAACAGGATCAGCTTATAATCAAGGCCTTCCGCTTTCACTTCAATGGGAGAATCAGCGATGATATGTAATTCGCCGCCGATAAAGATCGCCATGACATAGCTATACCCTTCCGGGACCAACCTATTTCCCATCGCAAGGTACACGGAGGACATGGCATCAATAATACTCGTTTTGCCAGAGCCATTTTCTCCAATGATGAGGTAAGTGGATTCCTGTTTTTTGGAAAAATAGGATAACCGTTTCTTGCGTCTTGAGATGGTTAATTGCCTTTTGCCCTCCGCCACGGAGTGTGTAAACGAGTATTGCGGATGAAGCTCAATGTCGCTGTTCTTCAAACCACGAAATCCGTCGACCCAAAAGTAAGCGATCATGTTGCGGCTGTTCTTTTCGTATTAACAAGCAGGCCCGGCTGACCCGAGAGCATGTCAAAATACATTCAGCGATATTGTCAACCAACAGGTTTGACAAAAAATCATCTGGCACCGTTTTATTGAGCTCTTCTATCCTGATGGCTCAGTTACCAACTTCTCCAAAAAATTCCCGATCTTCCCTTTCATGATCAGAACCACTACAAACCCTTCCCTGCTACCGGCCTTTTTGCAGAGCCGCCTGGCTGCTGTGGAAGCCCTTTGCCGCAAGCATTCGGTGAAAGTGCTCTATGCGGTGGGTTCGGTGCTGCGCCCCGCCGACTTTGGCCCGGCATCTGATGTGGATCTGCTCTTCGCCTTCGACGAAGACGCCATCTCCGACGAAGCCTACAACACCAACCTCTGGACGTTCTGGCAGGCGCTGGAACAGCTGATGGGCCGCAAAGTTGACCTGATCCACGGCCCCAGCCTCAAAAATCCCTACCTGATCGAAGAACTCCTTGCCACGAGAATGCTGCTGGTTGGATCGGAAAGCGGTGGCGTTTTTGCCTGACCAATACGACGACTTCTTCCCGCGCTCCACGCGCTCCATCTGGAACCATGTGCAGCAAGACCTCCCCGCGTTGAAGCAGGAGCTGGCCCTTCTGCTGCAATCAGGAGCCAGGCAATAGCAACCGGGCTCCGCCCTTTGCCTTTCCCTCGCCGTTCCCTACCTTGCTCCTCCCAACTGCTGCCTCATGTACGCCAGCCTGATCAAAGAAAAATTCCCGCACGACGAAAGCCTGGACCTCTTCCGGGCACCACACCTGCCAGCCGTGAAGCTGGGAAAGCTGCTGCGCCGCGAAACCCGCATCGCCTCCCCAAGCGATGTGCTGGGGCTCCATCTCTGGTCGGGCCTGCTGAGCAGCGGCTACCTCGTCTTCACGCAGGATCGCTGCTTCTTCGACGGTGGCGGAGCAGCCCTCGAAGACATCCGGTCTGCCGGGGCCAAAGGCAGCCGCCTCGTACTGGCCGTCAACCTTCAGGGACAATTAAGCCCTATTGAGCTAAATGTCGGCTCTGAGGCTGCTGCCCAGGCCCTGGTGCGCTTCCTGGAGCAAATCGCCTACAACGACCCCAAGGCAGAGGCCGTTGTGGCCAACACCTACGAGCAGTCCGGCTTTGACCCCGCCGAAATCAACTGGCTCAAACTTCGGGACGAGGTGATGCGCACAATCGACATGCTCTACGACCGCTACAACGACGGCAAGCTCAGTATTTTGGAGTTTGAGTCGAAAAAGGAGGAATTGCTCAGCAGGCTGTAGTCCAGGGAGCAAAAAAAAGCCGGAGGCAGAACGCCCCCGGCAAAATTAGTCTGAGTATAGCTGGCTGCTTAGCGCAGGAATTTGCCGAGCATACCACCGATATCATCGATCATAGATCCGTCGCCGTCGCGGTCGAGGATGCTGGAGAGGATGTCCATGGCACCGCCGGAAGTCTGCTGAGCCTGGTTGCGCTCGCCTGCGAGGATGTTGGTGAGGTCATCGACGCCGAGGCCACCCTGGCGCTTCTGGCGACCGAGGTAGCCCATCACGATGGGAGCGAGGTTTTCGAGAAGGCTGCCAGCCTGGCCCTGGTTGAGGCCGGTCATCTGGGAGAGACCTGCTTCCACGCCGGGGCGCTTGTTGCCAAACACGTGGCCAAGGATCGCACCGCCGGGGCCGTTGTCGGAGCTGCCCAGGAAGCCGGAAAGCTGCTCGAGAATGCTGCCGTCGTGGTCTTTGTCGAGGGCATTGGCCAGAGAGGCCGCGCCATCCTGAGAAGAGGCATTCTTGGCGAGGGCACCCACGATCATGGGCAGGGCAGCAGTAACAGCCGACATGGTAGTGCTGGAATCAGCACCGAGCTGCTTGCTGAGGCCTTCGAGCGCAGGGCCGGAGATTTGGGAGACGAGGGATTCGAGGAGTGACATGGAAAGGTCGGTTTAGTAAATGGGATGGTAGAGGTGACGTGCGGAGTGGTAAGGTAGCAAATCTGGGTGAGAGGTCAGAAGTCGGAAGAGAGGGTCCTGACCTGCTGAAAACCAGCGCAGGGGGGCGCAGGGGCTTTCCTCCTGGTTCAGACCAAGTCTTTCTTCCGCGGTCACAAAGTCGGAAGAAGATTTGAGAGAAAAGCAATGCGGGGGCGATACCTGGCGAACTTTTAGCGCCGGATTCGCTCAAAAAAGGCCTTTTCTTCCGCCGTAAGATGCTCAAACAGCTCGGGATAGAAAGGCTGATGAATCAAAAACTTGGCGACATCGCGGTCGAAGAGTGCATTCTGCTCCCTCAGCAAGCCGAGCATTTGCGTCATCCAGGCAGTAGGGCTGTAGAGTGGCTTCACCGGCGATTGGGAGAGGCTTTCTCCGGCACGAGCAGCTCGTTGCTGGTATCCTTCCGGCCGGGCAGCGATGCTGGCAGGGGTAACCTGAGCCACTACTGGCGAAAATGCAGCTTCATGACGGTTAGCCTGGATGCGGTCGATGCGGGTACGCTCTTCCGCCACCACATAGGTCGTGGTCTGGGTGAAAAGTTGCTGGAGAAAAATCTTGAATGCCGATACGTTGGGGGTGTAGTATTCGCCGGAGGCATAAAACACATCCCGCTCCACGTCTTCCACATACACCGTTCCGCCCGACATCAGGTAGAATCCCCTCACGGTGGCCTCATCCAGCTGAATGCGCAGCGGGTCGATTGGCTTTTTGACAAGATGGGTTCCCTCATTTCCCGGAACCTCAAACTCATAGGTTTTGACGGGCAGCCATTCTGTTCGGAATTCCACCATGTGCCGCTGAGGGTCATATTTGCCGAAACGGATAAGAATGTGGCGCAGATAGAGCTTTTCGAAGGGTTCCAGGTTCTTTTTGGCCAGGTGC
Source organism: Bacteroidia bacterium (assembly GCA_041741415.1). Classification (GTDB taxonomy): domain Bacteria; phylum Bacteroidota; class Bacteroidia; order J057; family J057; genus JANQTF01. The sequence goes on from JBGSKC010000059.1 coordinate 9,448, forward strand.
TCATCCACGAAATAGATCAGATCGGGGTGGGCGTCGTGATTGGCGAGGAGGGAAATTTGCTCAAACAACAGGCGCAGGCTTTCATTCATCATGGCCACATCCTGGGGGTGAAGCCGGCGACGGTCCATGGAAAAAACACGGCTTGTCCCGATTTTCAGCAGCACATGCTCCGGGTAGATCTCCATTTTACCCAGGTCGCCGAAGTTCAGGCTGATGGTATTGGCACCCGGCGAGAAATCCCCTTTCAGCTCGCTGTAGGCAGCGAGGCGGTGTTTGTTATCTGGCGTTAAGGGGTACCCGGCCAACCGCTCGTTGATGAGCTCTTCCAGGCTGGCGGGGTTTGCCAGGGCAGGCTGCATCGGGAAGCAAGCCAATAATGCCATGACAATCAAGGGCAACAGACGATCCATAGGCAAGGGGTTCCCGAGGAGTGAAAAAATCCGGATCAGAACATTCCACAAAGTAAACAAATAATCGACACTTGCACGTGTGTTCAAGAAATTCCGGGAGGGGGCACTGCTGTTTTATATGATTGTTTGGGAATCCACTCCCGGCCCTGGGTCTTTGATAGGTTTTGGGGAAGGCGCAAAGATTGGAATCCCCGAAAAGCCGCTTTCTATTTCCCCAAAGATCTCCCATCTTTTGGGTTCGCAAACCCAATCCCACACGCTTCCCCCGCGTTCTCCTCTCTCATCTCAATTGCTTGCCCATGCCCCGCCTCCTCGGCCTTTTATTTCTGATTCTTTCTGCGCCTGCATTGCTGGCGCAAGACAGCCCCAAAGACTTCGGCATCAAGTCCAAAAAAGCCCTTCAGCTCTACGAAGAGGGCTTGCAGCAATCCCGCTGGCGGGCCCACCGCGAGGCGGCAAAGGCCTATGAGGCAGCGCTCCAGCTCGAACCCAATTTCGCCCATGCCCGCCTCCAGCTCGGCATCACGGCCATCCAGCTCAAGATGTACGAACAAGCCGTGGACCAGCTCGTGCAGGCCAAAACTATCCAGCCCGAGGCCTTCCCTACCCTCGACTACTACCTTGGCGTGGCGGCCTTTGCCGATGAGCAATATGCCCTCGCCACTGACGCTTTCCAGCAGTTTCTCCAGCGCGGCACGGGCCGCCCCGAAGAGCAAACCCGGGCCCGCAACCAACTCAAACACGCCCTCTTCGCTGCCGAAGCCATCCAGCACCCCGTGCCCTTCGAGCCCATCAACCTCGGGCCGGAGGTCAACACCCAATACCACGAATACCTGCCCTACCTCACCGCCGACAACGGTCTGCTGCTCTTCACAAGCCGCCGCCCGGAAAGCGTAGGCGGCTACCAGGCCATGCTGCGCGACTTCTCAGAAGACTTTTTCACCGCCCGGATCACCGGGCAGGGAAGCTTTGGTGCAGTCGAAAACCTCGGCGTGCCCATCAATACCGAAGACAACGAAGGCGCTGCCGCCATGAGCCAGGATGGCAAAACCATCATTTTCACCGCTTGCAACCGCCCCGGAGGCGTGGGCAATTGCGATCTCTATGTGTCAGTGAGAACCGATAAGGGCTGGTCCGAACCTATGAACGTGGGCCCGGCAGTGAACAGCGACGGCTGGGACTCCCAGCCCTGCCTTTCGCACGATGGTAAAACCCTCTATTTTTCCTCCGCCAGGCCCGGCGGCATTGGAGGCCGCGACATTTGGGCCTCGCACTGGAATGGCCAGGAATGGGGTCCAGCCGTCAACCTCGGCGAACCTGTCAACAGCCCTGGTAATGAAGACGCACCATTCCTTCATGCCGACGGCCTCACCCTGTATTTTTCCAGCGACTACCACCCGGGCTTCGGGGGGCAGGACCTCTTTGTGAGCTACCGAAACGAGGGCGGAACCTGGGCCGATCCCATTAACCTGGGCTATCCGCTGAACACATCGGCCGAAGAAAGCAACATCTTTGTGGCGACCAACGGCAGGGAGGGTTTTGCCAACTCCGACCGCCCGGGAGGCATGGGCGGCAGCGACCTGTATCGCTTCACGATTCCGGAGGCGGTGCGCCCCGAGATCTCTACCTTTGTGCGGGGCGTGGTGATCGACAGCCTCACTTCGGTGCCGCTGTATGCCGCGATTCAGGTGGTGGATGTAGAAACAGGCGACACCCTGCGCGATGTGCGGTCGGACCGGGCCGATGGCCGCTTCCTGATGAGCCTGCCCGGCGGAAGGAACTACGCCGCTTTTGTGCAGGCTCCGAAATACCTGTTTGCCAGCCAGCATTTTTCCCTGACCGACCTCGCAGAAGGCACCTATTTTGACCTCACTATTCGCCTCAAGCCCATTCAGGAAGGAATGCAGGTGCGGCTGCCCAACTTGTTTTTTGAGTCGGGCAAATGGGATTTATTGCCGAGCTCCGATGCAGAAATTGCGGCGCTGGGTGAGTTTTTGCTCAACAATCCGCAGATCCGCATCGAAATCCAGGGCCACACGGACAATGTCGGCTCTGATGGCGATAACCTGGCGCTAAGCCAGCGCCGTGCTGAGGCAGTGAAGCAGGCATTGGTGGCCTCCGGCATCCAACCTGAACGCCTGAACGCCAGGGGCTACGGTGAGGAAGTGCCTATCGACAGCAACGACACGGAAGAAGGGCGCGCCAGCAACCGGCGTACCGAGATGAAAGTCATCGGATTGGGGCGCTGAGGCGAAAAAAGCTTTTCAGGACGGGCTACAGCTTTTCGAGCAGGGCCAGGGTTTCTTTGATGTGGCCGTCAATCAGGAATTGGGAAGAAACGTGGTGGCGGATGCGGCCTTCTTTGTCGATGAGGAAGGTCTCGCGGCCTTTTAGCAGGCCAAACAACGTGCGTTTGACCCCATACAATGCCGCGACGTTTCCTTTGGGATCGGAGAGGAGCTGAAAGGGCAGGCGGCGGTTGCGGGCGAAGGCGGCATGAGAAGCCACCGAATCGTCACTCACGCCGATCACTTCGGCACCAGCCTCGGCGAAAGCCTCATAGCTATCCCGAAAGCCACAGGCCTCCAGCGTACAGCCCGGCGTTTCGTCTTTAGGATAGAAATAGAGAATGACATGCTTTTTTCCGCGAAAATCGGACAAAGAAACGGTTGCTCCCTGCTGATTGAGGAGGGAAAAATCCGGGGCCTGGGATCCGATGGAAAGGGCTTGGTTCATAAGGAAAAGGCTGATAGCGAGCAGGAAAGCAATATTGAGCGCCGCAACGGCGTAAGAGGTAGGGTTTTTCTGTAAACTCGAATGCCAGGCGCACCAGGGTTCTGCACCCTGTTCGGGAGGTTAAATCTAACTACCCGGCGATTTGTTAAATTTTTTCGCTTAATTTTTCTACCCTGTTCCAAATACCAAACCCAACCTTTATGTCCAAACTGTTACGCACCAGTTTTTTTGCAATGATGATGGTGGGCGCTGCAGCCCTTTCGCAGGCTCAGATCTGCACCCCCGATACGCAGTACACTGTCGTTGGCTTGTATCCTGATTCCCTTCCGAATGGCAATATCGGTTCCTTCTATGAACAAGTGGTCCATGTGGTGATTCCCCAGGACACTACCGCCGAGCTGCCTCCCTTCGGAACCCTGGAGGTGGACATTTGCCAGCTTCGCCTCGACTCCATCCCCAACCTCCCGGCTGGGATGACCTATATCTGCAACACTCCGGATTGCATCTGGATCGTAGACCATACCCCGGGCGTGATCAACCGGGCCTGTGTGACCCTTTCCGGAACACCCACAGAAGCCGTTGGGCCGGACGACAGCATTGTGGTATACGCCACAGTTACTCCGGGAGCCTTTAGCACTTTGACCAATGTATGTGCCCCTCTCGGCATTACCCTGCCTGACTCTCTCACCACAATTATCTACAAAACCCAGCTTCGGCTCATCAATTCCAATCCAAATTCCATAGCGCGTGGACTAGCGATTGGCAAGCTTACCATTGCACCTAACCCATCCAGCAGCCAGGAGGCTGAGCTGAGCTTCCGCCTTCCGCAGGCCGACCTCGTTTCGGTGCGGGTGATGAACCTGCACGGTCAGGTGGTGCATCAGCAAGAAGCCGGCTGGCTCCCCGCAGGCGAGCAGGCCATTCGCCTGTCAACCGGCACCCTGCCTGCCGGGCTTTACCAGGTTCAGGTGACGACCCAAAACAGCCAGCTCCGCCAAAGCAGCTCCTGGCTCCGCCAGTAACTGCCTGAGGCACAACCTGCTTTGGGAGGGTGTGATGCCTGAGTGTCTTTCGTCACACCCTCTTTTTTCGCTTCCGGCTTCTACTACTTCGTTTCACTGACCTCCCCCCTCCTATGATCCAACGCCTTTCTCTGATGGTGGGCTGCCTGCTGTTTCTGGCCGGGCAGCTAGCGGCACAGGCACCACAAGTGCTCACAGGGCATATCTACGACCTGGCCACTGGTGAGGCCCTCGTCGGGGCAGCAGTAGCCCTTCCGGCCTTTGGGCAGGGAACTTTTTCCGAAGAAGAAGGCGCCTTCCGGATAGAGGTGCCAAACGGCCAGGTAGTTTCTGTGCGGGTAAGCTTTACAGGCTACCAGGCCCAAACGCTCGAAGTGGCCCTCACAGGTTCCGAAACCAAGCTCGACATTTTGCTCAGCCCCCAGGATTTTACCACCAACGACGTGGTAATCACCGCCACCAAGGGATTCGGGCAAAAGCAATCAGATGTAACGGTTTCGATCTCGGTGGTGAAGCCCCAGAGCATCGACCTTCAGGCGACGCCCAACATCAGCCGGGTGATCAATCAGATTCCGGGGGTAGACAACCAGGACGGGCAGATCAACATCCGGGGAAGTTCGGGCTATGCGTACGGCGTGGGCAGTCGCGTAATGGTTACCCTCGACGGCCTGCCACTGCTTACTGGCGATGCCGGAACGGCGACGCTGGACCTCATTCCGGTGGACAATATTTCGCAGGTAGAAGTACTGAAAGGGGCCAGCTCCGTGTTGTATGGCTCCGCGGCTTTGGGCGGGGTGATCAATGTGATAACAGCGGATCCCGAACAGACGCCCAAAACCCGGATCCGGTTGCGGGGAGGGTTTTATGACACACCCAGCAACGAGGCCCTCGACTGGGATGGCAGCAAGCGAGCGTGGTATGCCTCGACCCACATTTTCCACACCCAACAAATCGGGGCGCTTGACCTTACGCTGCAAACTGATCTGATCAAAGAAACAGGATATCGCCAGGGCACAGACACAGAGCGTTTTCGCGGCCTGATCATGACCAAATACCGTCCCAAGACGATTCCCGGTCTCACGCTGGGCTTCAATGTGAGCGGCAGGGTGGACTCCAGCGGCTCCATGCTCTACTGGCGCAGCTATTTCCCTGATACCACTGAAGTCAACGGCGAGCAGGTCGTGACGGGCGGTGCCCTCACCCCCACCCTCGACAATGGCGGCTATCGCAGGCAGATAAGCTCTTACCTGGCCATTGACCCAATGGCGAAGTACCTTACCAAAGGGGGTAACCTATTTTGGTACCGGGGCCGGATTTTGCGCAACAGCAACCAGAATAACTCCGGGCAGTCCAACCAGAACTGGATTTCCTACAACGACTTTTTATACCAGACCACCCTGGCCGATAAGATCAACTGGGTAACAGGGGTAACCTACAGCTATTCGGTAGCGAATGGCGACAGCATCTATGGCGGGCGGCACCCGGGCAATGCCTTCGGCGTTTACACCCAGGCAGATGGCAAGTTTGGCCGCCTGACCATGAGCCTTGGCCTTCGATACGAAACTGTGCGAATCGACACGCTGCCAAGGGAGTCGCGGCCCATCATGCGGGTGGGAGCGAACGTGGAGGTTTGGCCGGGGGCCAATGTGCGGGCGTCTTTCGGGCAGGCCTTTCGCGTGCCAACGGTGGCGGAGCGATTCGCTAACACAACCGGAGGCGGAATTTTCATCGAACCCAATCCTACCATTCGCTCAGAAACAGGCTATTCGCTGGAGGCGGCTTTCCGGCAGGGGTATCAGGCAGGCACGGGCAAAACCAAGGCAAGCGGCTATCTGGATGTGGCGCTGTTCAGGATGGATTACAACGACATGGTGGAATTTGGTACCACTGGCTTTACAGCCTCAGGAGCCACTTTTACCTCCGTAAACGTATCCCGCGCCAGGATTGATGGCCTTGAGCTGACAACCCTGAACCAGGCGCAGTTGGGCAAATGGAACATCGCCCTTTCAGGCGGCATTACCTGGACAGATCCGCAGAACCTCAACGCTGTGGATTCGGCCAACCAGCTCAATCTGGCCCAGTATGAATACCCCCGGCAGCTGATCAACGCCATCATCGACCTCACCAACCCCGACCTTCAGGACCAACCAGCCGTGCTGAAATACCGTCCACGCAGGTTGCTGCGAATGAGCAGCTCCATTGGCTACGGCCGCGTGGGCCTCACGGGTAACCTCCGCTATCGCAGCTTAATCGAAACCGTGGACCAATACCTCTTTGTGGTGGTAAATGATCTGGCCACCTTCCGGAATATGCACCCCAACGGCGACTGGGTTCTGGACCTCATTGCCGCCTGGGAAATTACCGGCAACAGCCAGCTTTCTCTCACCGTTGACAATGTGACCAACACCGAATATTTGGTGGTGCCGGGCTACCTGGCTCCTCAGCGCAGCTACACGCTCCAGTACCTTATCCGCTTTTGAGCAAAAAGGGCCTTGTTGTTTCCGTCACATCAGATGGCTTCGGAAAAAATGAGGTCTTCGCGCTCAATGTTGCCAGTATCGGAGATGAGCGCTCCCCGCTCGACTGTGGCTTTGAGTTCGCGCACATTTCCCGGCCAGTTGTGCTGGAGAAGAGCTTTTGCAGCTTCAGGCGAAAGCGACATCTCGCGCATGTGGTTTTTCTGGCAGAAATCCCAGAGGAAATGGCGGGCGAGGATCAGCACGTCGTTGCCACGGTCGCGAAGCGGGGGCAATTGAATGAGGAACCCTTGCAGGCGATAGTAAAGGTCTTCGCGGAACTTGCCGTCTTTGACCCGCTGGCTCAGGTTTTTGTTGGTGGCAGCGAGCACCCGCACGTCGAGGTCGATTTCGCGGTTGGAACCCAGTCGGGTCACCTTGCTTTCCTGCAGCACGCGCAGGAGCTTGGTTTGCAGGTCTAATTGCATTTCGCCGATTTCATCGAGGAAGATGGTACCGCCGTTGGCTTCTTCAAACTTCCCGACCCGGCGGCCGATCGCTCCGGTGAAGGAGCCTTTTTCGTGGCCAAACAGCTCACTTTCAATCAGATCCTGCGGAATAGCCGCCACGTTCACTGCCACAAAAGGCTTGCGTTTGCGGGGAGAATTGTAGTGGATTGTGTTGGCAATGACTTCTTTGCCGGTGCCGCTTTCCCCTGTGATGAGCACCTGAATATTGCTGCGCTCCACCTTCTGAATCAGGCGCAGCACCTTGAGCACTTCCGGGCTTTCGCCGATCACATTGTTGTAGCGGTTGCGGTCGATGATCTGATCACGAAGATGCTCCACCTCCTTGCGCAAGCCCGCAGATTTGCTCAGATTCTTCACCACCTGGGCAAACTCCACGGGAGCGTTAGCATTTTTGATGATGTAGTGATTTGCCCCGTGTTTGTAGGCGTTTACCACCACATCGACCTTTTCCTGCCCCGAAACGATGACAGTGGAAATGTCTTCGTTAAAATTGCGAACCTTTTGAAGGATATCGAGCCCGTTCATGTCTGGCAAGCTGTAATCAATGCTCACAATGTCGGGGTTGAGGTGGAGGGCATTGATGAATGCTTCACCACTGTCAAACATCTGGACGTCATATTCCTCCTGGGTGCCGAGGGAGCGGGCGATGAGCTTGGCAAATACGGGATCGTCTTCAATAATGAAAACGCGGGTAAGGTGAGAAGAATTCATAACTACAACGCTTCGTGGCTGTTGGGGAGGTGAAAAGGACCGCAACGAAGCTCAGGGAGAAGCCTGGATATTCAAAGACAGTTTCTAAAGTAGATATTACAAGCATCAAAACAAATTGGCAATAACCTAATTTCTATGCACTTTACTCAAATGTAAAATAAACAGCAAATGTAATGTACGTTTTAGCGACGAGTATTTGAATTTTGGCTTACGGGGTGTGGCTATTGGGCTGCAGCCCCTCCACTTCTATCGATTGCGCCATGTCACAGCAACTCCTGGTTATTGATCTTGCACCGCTTCGCGAACTCAGCGGCGACGATCCAATTTTTATTCGTGAGATCCTCGAAATGATCGCCATGCAGTCGCCTGTTCTCTCTGATAAAATCAGGCTGGAATATGCAGAGGAGAACTACCTGAGCCTGGCCAAAACGGCTCACAAGTTCAAATCTTCTCTCCAGATATTGGGCAACCCCCACCTTGTGGGCCTGGCCCAGGAGATTGAGCACCTCGCTCACCAGGAGCATGGCAGCCCCAGGCTTGCCCAGCTTATGAACAGTTTCGATTCCATTTGCGACCAGCTGCTCGACATCATTCGCCACGAGCTACAGCAGCTGACCCAGGACGAACCAGCCTGAGATTCGTATATTGGGTGCTCGGAAGTTCCCGGCCTTCAGCTCAGGATATGAAAAAATCGCCCTGCCTCACCCTTTTTTTTTGCGGTTCAATACTATTAGCCGCTTGCCAAACCGCTCATAATCAGGATGTCACGTGGAAAGGCGCTGGTCTTTGCCCGGATTCGTTGAGAGGCTCCTGGCAGTATGATCTCAGCCAGCCCAGCCGCAGCTTCGAGCTGCCTGACGTGCTTAGGGAGGTATCAGGGCAGGTGTTTGGACAGGACAGTAGCCTGCTGCTCGTGCAGGATGAGACTGGTTTGGTTTTTCGCCTGGACCTGACGGATGGCAATGTGAGCCAGTTTGTTCGCTTTGCTGGCCAGGGCGATTTTGAAGCCATGGCCACCAGCCCCGATGGTTTGTGGGTCCTGCGCAGCGACCGGCGTTTGTTTCATTTTGCAGAACAGGCTGTCGAAAATGCAGCAGATGAAAAATGGGATCTTCCCATTCCGGAGGGCGGCGACTACGAAGCCATGGTGTATTCGCCAGGCACACGCCAGTTGCTCGTGGTGGGAAAGGAACCTGTTGTATGGCAGGGCCAGGAAAGCGACTTGTGCAGGCTGGTGTTTGCCGTTTCGCCCAAGTCAGCTGATACTGCCAGCCTTGCCTTTGTGATGGACCTCCGCGATATGCAAACCTACCTGGATCTCCACGCCGAAACAGAGGAGCTACAGGATCTCAAGGTCAGGTTCAACCCCGAAAAAAAAAGCAGCTTCAAGCCATCAGGCATGGCCATTCATCCGCAAACCGGCCTCTTATATGTGGTGTCGGCGGTGGGCAAAACGCTGTCGGTGTGGGACATGAGCGGCCGCCTCTGCTGGTTTCGCAGCCTGCCCGAGACCTTATTTCCTCAGGCCGAGGGGATCACATTTGGCCCCGACGGCACCCTTTACCTCTCGCACGAAGGCCCAAACGGCCCTGCCAGGGTCCATGCATTTGCTCCCGGGGTGTTGGCTCCATGAAGAATATCAATTTTCTATGTGCGTTTTTCGGCTTGGTGGCTGTTCTAGCTGGCCTGAGACCCCGGTTGCAATTTTACCAGCTGTTCCATGACATGTTTTTCCATGGCTGAAAGCTCCTTCAGCGTTTCAGAGGCCTGTTCAATGTATTTTCTGTCTTTGGTTTTGCTAACCTGGATAAACAAACCTGACACTTCTGTCCACAAGCCAGCGATGTCAACAAATTCTGCATGGGCCTGCTGGAGTGCGTTGAGCTGTAAGAGGTCGTAGCTTTCTTTCAAAAAATCTCTGTATAAGTTTCTGAACAGGGCGCCGCCTGTTCCCGCGCGTTCCATCAGCATTGCTGAAGCTGAAAAATCGCCTTCAATGTCGGTAGTTGTGTCAAACCATTGGAATATTTCTTTGCTTGTTTTCAAAATTCCCTTGTAGCCAATGTTCTTGATAGGCGGCTGCAGGTAGTCTGTGGCATTGTGGCGGATGGCTGTCAGAACAGCTTGTTCCAAATCCAGTGTCTTGTCCGTCTTCCTGATGGTATAGTACAAGTTGCTAGACGACATTGGGCCCTTTTCAGCTCGGGCTAATGCCAGACTTTTCAGACTTGTTTTTACTTGTCCCCCTTGTTGCCTGGTATCAACCAGGTAAGCGGTTTCCTGGTCGTAATCATAAATGGCGGCATAATGGCCCGCAAAATGAAACGGCCGTGAGAAATACTCTAAATGGTAACAGTCTAATTTCAACCCTACAACCTGTCCATCATCCAGCAATTGCTTTACCGCATCCCATGCCTTTTGTGCAGAAGAAGTTTCTCGGACTGTTAGCTCAAGGTGGAGGTTTCTGGCGATGTTTTGGGTTAATAAATCCGGCTTGATTCGCCCGCCGATGAAGGGGAAATTCATCGTTTTCATGTTCCAGAAAACGAAACCAAGCCCTTCGCCAAGGCCAAAAAGCATTGGTTCGGAAAGGGTAATTCCGAGTTGCCGCAGCAAAGTTCCTGTCGCTGTCGTTTCGCAGTGCTGTCCGTCAAACGGAGTTAACTTTTCTGCTTTCATACCTTCCTCTTTTCCTCCAGGCTTCTTGCACCCGAAAGAATGCACCGTGGTCCGGCAATCCAGGGATCTTGGCAGGAAAATTAAAGCAACTTCAGGAAATTCAACAAGACGATTAACGCTACTTCCCGGACCTGCTCATCTCGAATCTTTCCTCCCGATCCATTATCGGTTCAGGATCGGGTGTGAGTGCGTTCTCCCGCTCAGCAACTCCCTGGCTCAACCATTGCCTCCCGGCCAGCCAGGTGGTAATCATGCCCAATAGCACCACCGACACAGACGACAACGGCATGAGAATGGCCGCCACAAGGGGGGACAGCAAGCCCTGAACAGCGAAGCTCAGGCCCACGATGTTGTAGCTCAATGACAGCAGCAAGCCACGCTTCACCCATCTCATGCTGCTGCGGGAAAACCCGAGCATCCGGTCGAGCTGGGCCAGGGCCCCGGCGTCCAGAATCACGTCGCAGGCAGGTGTGAAGGTGTGAACATCCTCCGAAACTGCCACCCCGATATCGCTCTGGCGAAGGGCTCCTGCATCATTCAGGCCGTCGCCGATCATCATCACACAAGCGCCTTCTTCCTGTTGGCTGCGAATGAACTGGAGCTTGTCCTGCGGCGATTGCTCGAACCGAAGATCGGTATCCGCAGGAAAGAAGCGCGCCAGCATCCCGGCTTCAGCGGCATTGTCGCCGGAAATCACAGCCTGGCGAAAGCGCTTGCCCAGCCTGGCCACGAGGCTTTCCAACCCGTGCCGATAAGTATGGCGCAAGGTCACGATTCCCACAAGCTGCCCGTCTATGGCCAGCCAGGTGCCCCGCGGAGCTGTTGAAACAGGACTCTCAAGCTGGGAATTGACCCATGTGTCTTTCCCGATCACCACCCAATGGCCTTCCACCATTCCTTTTCCGCCTTCGCCCTGCGACTCCTGCCAGCCTGCAACCGCGCCTTTCGTTCTTTCTCCCCAGGCCAGATGAATGGCCCTGCTCACCGGGTGGCCAGATTGCCCCGCGGCCAACCCGATCAGGTGGCGAGCCGCAGCGTCAGGTGCCATCACCACATCCAGGCTCTCCCGGTTTCCTTTGTGGGTCATGGTCCCGGTTTTGTCCCACACCACAGTCGTAAGCTGGGCCATTCGCTCCAGCACCCTGGTGTTTTTCAGGTACATGCCCTTCCTTCCCAGCAGCCGCATGGCATTGCCAAGGGTGACGGGAATGGTAAGTGCCAGCGCACAAGGGCAGGCAATGATGAGCACGGCAGTAAATACATTGGCAGCCATGCCGGGGCCTTCCTGCCACCACCAGTAGCCGCCAGCTCCCATGCCTACAAGCAGAATTACAAAAGTGAACACCCGCGCGCTGCGGTCGGTGAAGGTGCGAAGCTTGCTGTCGTCGGTTTTTTGAAAGGCTTCGTCGTTCCAAAGCTGGGTGAGGTAGCTTTGCGACACCTCTTTGGTGAGCGTCATTTCAATGGCAGCTCCCAATTGCCGGCCACCGGCAAAGAGGGCTTCACCTGCTGTTTTCTGAACAGGATCAGACTCCCCTGTCACGAATGCGTAATCAATACTGGCTTCGGTGCTCAGGAGCAGGCCATCGGCAGGGATGAGTTCCTGATTGCGAACCACGATGGTGTCGCCGGGCTTCAGGGCCGTGACGATCACGTTCTCCTCGCCCTCGCTGGTTTTTTTGGTGGCAGCCAGGGGGAAATAGGAGGTGAAATCGCGGTCAAACGCAAGAGAATCGTAGGTTTTGTTCTGAAACCAGCGCCCGGCCAGCAGGAAAAATACCAGCCCGGCGAGGGAGTCCATGTATCCCGCTCCGGTTTGGGTAAGAATTTCAAAGGCACTTCTGGCAAATAACACCACGATGCCGATAGAAATGGGAACGTCGATGTTGAGGTGCTTTTCGCGGAGACCGAACCATGCGGACCGGTAAAAATCGAGGGAGCTGTAGAGCAGCACCGGGATGGCCAGCACAATGTTGATCAACCCGAAAAAGCGAACAAACTCTGCATCGATCACGGGATCCAGGCCGAGGTATTCCGGGAAGCTCATGAGCATGATGTTGCCGTAGGCAAAACCTGCCACGCCAAGGCGGAGGTAGAAGTTACGGTTGTTGCGGCGCTGGGCGGCTTTGTTGGCGTCGCTCAGGCGAATGTCGGGGGCATAACCCAGGGTTGCCAGCAGGTTGGCCAGCTCGCGGAGGCTTGTCTGGCCAGGGTCATAGGCTAATGTGATCTCTTTTTTGAGGAAATCAACCCGCGATTGCAGCACGCCGGGGCGCAGCTTATAGATGTTTTCCAGCAGCCAGATGCAGGACGAGCAGTGTACCTGCGGCAGAAAAAAGCGAACCCGTTCCTGGGCAGTATCCCGGTAGTCGAGCAGACGGGTTTTTACGTCGTCATTATCGAGCCAGGCATACTCGCCATGGTCGGCCCGGGTCTTAAGGGTAAGGCCCGGGTGGGCTTCGAGGTCGTAGTAGGTGCACATCCCATTTTCGGCGAGGAGTTGATACACCGTTTTACAGCCTTCGCAGCAAAATATTTTTTCTTCCAGATGAATGTGATCATCGGGGCAGTGATCGCCGCAGTGATAACAACGCTGGGTGGATTCCTGGGTATTGGGATTCACGGGTACGGGTGATTGGGCAGGAAAATTAGCCCAAAGGCTCCCCAACAGGAAGGCACGAGGCCAGGGTTGGCAATGACTTTTCTCACTCGGGGTCGGCAGGGCCATGCACCCGGGGCAGGTACCAGCCTTTGAGCACGGCCAACAAGCGAACCACCACGATGAACGCAACCGATACGAGAATCACCAGGGAGGAGGGCAAAGGAAGCTGGCAGAGCCCTACATAGAGCAAAGCTCCGAGGAGGCAGGCCGTGGCATAGAGCTCCTGGCGAAAAACAAGGGGCTCACGGTTAACGAGCACATCGCGCACTACCCCGCCAAAGACCGCCGAAACAACACCCATCATCACAGCAATCCAGGGAGAAAGGCCGAAGCTGAGGGTTTTCTCCAGGCCGAGGATCGTGAAAATGCCGATACCAATGGTATCAAACAAAAACATCGTTCGCTGCCACTTCCTGATCCAGCGGCCAAGCTGCCAGGCCAGGAGGATGCCAAGCGCGATCATGCCCGGGTACCAGAGGTTTTGCATCCAGCCTACTGGCACACTGCCAATGAGCAGGTCCCGGAGGGTGCCGCCGCCCACTGCGGTCACAAAGGCAATCACTGCTGCACCAAAGAGGTCGAAACGTTTTTCGCCTGCCGTCAGAAAGCCGGAAATTGCGAAAACGGCCGTGCCGGCAAGGTCGAGAAAGGAGAGAAGATTCATGCGGGAATCAACGAAAAAATCAGGGAGTTGGCGAAGCTGATCCCGAATGCTTCCACAGCCAGGCATCACCGATTTCATGGTCCTGCACCACCCCCTGAAAAACAAACCCGTTCTTCTCCAGAATACGGGTCGAGGCGTTGTGTTCAGGGGCTGTTTTGGCGAGAACCACCACCGAATCCAGCTCCTGCCGGGCCAGTTCCACAAGAGCCTTGCAGGCAAAAGAAGCGATTCCCCTGCCTTCAAAATCGGGAAAGGTGAAATACGCGATTTCCACCTCCCCGTTTACAGGCGCCCCAACAAAGGCACAGGTACCCACAATCTGACCGGCCCCCTCCACGAAATAGGCGACCCACGGCGGCTGGAAGCCCACCTGCTCATAAAAGCCGGTATATGAAGACAGGACGTCCTGGCAGGCTTCTGAAGCAAAAATGGGCAACGACTTGTCTTCCGTCCTTTGTATGGTCCTGAGTTTCATGTGCAGGAAAGAATAGGTGTGCAGGCAAAAAAGCCATTTTCCGGCTGAACGAAAAAAAGATATTGCCGCCTCACAATCATGTCTTTCAATTTCCTCAACAGCAGCCTTCCGTCGTTTCGCTCTTCAGAAAAGAGGCGTTGGGCCATTTCAGCCCGGCTGTTTACCTTTGAGCATGGACAAGCGGTTCACTGCCGAAGATTTTGCGGACTTGCTGAAGGATGCTCCGCAAGACTGGCTTTTGGAGGAAGACAGACATTGCGCCGTGCTGGCAGCGCAGGGGCTCCGCTACCGCCTGCCCATGACCTGGCCCGGTCCCGGCAGAAATGAAGGCGTGGAAAATTACCTGACCCGGATCCCGGAGCAGGTTCCTTCGCAATTGCTGCTGCTCGTGCAACTGGGTGCTGCCGCCATTGGCTGGGTGGACGAAGGGGAACTGGTGGCCCACAAGGCCATCAAAAAATACATGAAGCGCCACCAGCGCGGCAAGGCCCAGATTCAGTACCTCAACAGCAAGGGCAAGTCAAAAGCGGGATCCCGGCTCAGGCTGGCCAATACAGAGCGTTTTTTTGAGGAAATCAACGAACGGATTCTGGACTGGAAAGAGGACTGGGGCGAACCTGACCTCATCCTGGTTTCCTGCACCCCCAACGTGTGGGGCATGATGTTCCAGGCTGAGCCTGCCCCGTTTTTTGACAAAAAAGACCCCCGTATCCGCAAAATTCCCTACGACGTTCCGATCCCTGATTTTGAGCAACTCCAGCGCTACCAGGAACTGCTGCCCATGGCTGTGAGAGTGGAATAAGCGAAACGGCTCAGAATTCCCTTTTTTGAGTGGGAGTCCTGAGCCGCAGGTGTTTGGGTCAGACAGTGTCTAGCCCTTGATGATTTTCGCGATGATATCGTCGGCAGAAATGCCTTCGGCCTCGGCGGTAAAGCTCGTCACGATGCGGTGGCGAAGCACATTGGAGGCGATGTCATTCACCTCTTCGATATCAGGAGAATATTTTCCGCGAAGCAATCCCAGCGCTTTGGCTCCGAGAATCAGGTATTGCGAAGCGCGGGGACCGGCGCCCCAGGAGATCAGCTCTTTGATTTCCTGGCTGGCATACGGCGTGTTGATGCGGGTGCGGTTAACGAGATGAACGGCGTGGCTGATGACGTTATCGGCCACGGGAACTTCCCGCACCAGCTCCTGAAACTGCTGAATGGATCGCCGGTCAAGGATGGTTGACAGCTTGGGGCGCTCATTGGTGGTAGTGCGCCGTACGATCTCGATTTCCTCTTCAATCGAGGGATAATCGACCCGGAGATTGAACATGAAGCGGTCGAGCTGTGCTTCCGGCAGGGGGTAGGTTCCCTCCTGCTCAATGGGGTTTTGGGTGGCGAGCACGAAGAAGGGTTCTTCGAGCCTGTGGCTTTCTCCGGCGATTGTCACCCGCTTTTCCTGCATGGCCTCGAGAAGTGCAGCCTGGGTTTTGGGCGGGGTCCGGTTGATTTCGTCTGCAAGAACGATGTTGGCGAAAATGGGCCCGCGAATGAATTTGAAATGCTTGCGCCCTGTTTCTTCGTCAATTTCCAGGATTTCTGTCCCGACGATGTCCGAAGGCATGAGGTCGGGGGTAAACTGAACGCGGCTGAACTTAAGGTCAAGCACGTCGGCGATTGTGGAAATGAGCAGGGTTTTGGCCAGCCCCGGCACCCCTACCAACAGAGAGTGGCCTTTGCAGAAAAGCGCAATCAGCAAGCCTTCCACGACCTCATCCTGCCCAATGATCACCTTCCCGATTTCCTGCTTCAGCTCTTTGTACTTGGCTGCCAGCGCATCTGCCGCCTCTACGGGCGAGTTGAATGGTTGCATGTTATTCTACCCAGTTTTTCAACGCCTCGGAGCATTCCGTGGGCTTGATGTCAATATAGATATTTTTCTTGGCCGACTCCATCCATTCAAAGAAGATCTCACTCTGCTTTGTTTGCAGGGCTGCATCCCGAATTTTTTGGTAGTCGTCTTCAAGATTTGGGGCGTGAGGGGGAATTTTCCGCTTCAGGTAAATGATGTGAAACACCTTGCTGCCGTCGGGTTGAAGTAATTCCATGGGCATGGAGATTTCTCCTTCCTCCATGACGTCAATTTTGAAGTACATGTCTGCATCGAGGGCATCGAGCGGAATGCGGAGATCGCCGGTTTGCGGGTTGCTGATACAGCCACCGCAGTGCTTGGTCTGGCGGTCGGCGGAGAAGCGAATGGCCGCCTGCTCAAAGCTCATGGAATCGCTGGCAATGAGCGAGCGGATGAGCTCCAGGGAGTCTTTGGCTTCTTTTTCGCCCGTGGTGGAGGTTCCGAGGCGGCGGAGAATGTGGGAAGCATTCAGCAATTCTCCCCTTTTGTCGTTGAGCCGAACGATGTGGTAGCCAAACTCTGTTTTGAAGGGTTTTGACACTTCGCCCACACGGAGCTGGTACACTACTTCTTCAAATTCCGGCACCATGGTTCCGCGGCCAAACCAGCCAAGGCTACCACCGCGGGGGCGACCGCCCGGTTCCTGGGTATAGGTTTTGGCCAGGGT
Source organism: Bacteroidia bacterium (assembly GCA_041741415.1). Classification (GTDB taxonomy): domain Bacteria; phylum Bacteroidota; class Bacteroidia; order J057; family J057; genus JANQTF01. Next base: position 26,357 of record JBGSKC010000059.1, read on the forward strand.
GGCAAAATCTGCTCCCCCTGTTACTTGCTGCTGCAGGTCGGCAAGCAGGGTTTGGGCCTGTTCAATGCTTTCGTCGGAAACGGTGGGCTGAATCACGATGTGGTGAATCTGTACCTCCGCTGGCAAGTAGCCAACGCTGTCGGGGTTCAGGCTGTTGAAAAACCTTTTCACCTCCTTGGGGGTCACATCGGCATCAGCTACCAGAGCACGGCGCTGGGCGTCTGTGAGGAGTTCCTTGCGAATGTCGGGGTTGATGTCGGCTTTGAATTGCTCAATGGAACGGCCATACACCTCCTCAAATCGTTCCTGGCTACCCATTTGGTCCACAAACACCTTGATCCTGCGGTCTACCTCAGAGGCTACCTGCTCCTCGCTCACCTCCAGGCTGTCTTGCTGGGCCTTGTTGAGCAGCAGTTTGCCGATAATCAACTGATCAAGAACCTGGCAGCGAAGGGCACCGTTGTCCTTTTCACCGTTGATAATCAGGTAGTTGTACTGGTTTTCGACGTCGGAAGCGAGGATAATTTCCTCTCCGACAATTGCCACAATGCGGTCGAGGGTTTGGGCCGACAGGCCACTGATCCATAGGATACTACCCAGCAACCAGATCAAAGTTTGTTTTTGCATAAGATTTGCCACACTATTTTTTGCTGCTTCATCAGCAGAAACGAGGAATCAGTCAAACGAGCGGGAGGAAAGGAATGATTCCTTCGCTCAGGGTTCGCGGTAATCTTTCATTTTACCCGACTGCTGTGCCTGTTTGAGCAGAATGTTTTTGGTTTCTTCGATCAGGGCGTTTTTGCGCTCATTCCGGATAATCTGAACAATTTGCTCCTGGCACAAGCTCAGGGGCAGCACCTCTCCTTCCCGCACCACCTGCAGGATCCGCAGGAAGTCGTAATACCGGGTGTCTCCTTCGTTGTGAGAGTAAGGATAAACCGTATTGAGAGGCACCCGGGCAATGTCGCCAAAGTAAAAGCCTTCCCTGAGCTTCAAGAACTCCGTGGCAGGTTGCCAGGTGCTGTCGAGCTTCCAGGAAACGGCATTGTCTCTGGCCCAGCTTCTGAGCTGGTCGAGGTCGCTTTCGTTGCGGCTCTGCATCTGGTTCACCACCTGATACTGCCCGGAAAGAGGGGTTTTGACATAAAAGAACTGGAACCAGTCGGTACTGGAAATGAAATTGTTTCTGTTGCGGCTGTAGTATCCTTCGATGTCAGAGGGACTTACCTCCAGCATTTCGGGGCGCTCTTCAACCAGTTTTTCTGTGAACAACTGGGTGATGAGTTGGTCGCGGTAGCGGGCCATTTGGTACCTGAACCGTGCCTCGCGCTCCGATACTTCCGTGGTTGCCTCCGCTGCCATTGCCTGAAGGGCCATCCACTGCTCCACATATTGGTTGGCGTAGGTGATGCTGTCTTCCGGCGAAATTCCGTCCGGAGTGAACAAATCCACTTCTTCGCGAAGCAAATCTACCCCCTCAAAACTGGCAATGACATCGTCACCAGCGGCTTCGCCACCAGCACAAGCGCTGCCACTGCCCAGCAAGCAGACGCAAACCCAGAGCAGGAGGTTGGCTGAGCCTCTAGCGGAATAATTTCTTGAAGACGTTCTCATTGATCTGTACCGGGTATTTGGCAGCCAGTTCGGCGAGCCACTGTTGCTCCAGGTAGTCCTGATAGCGGGTTATTGCCTCTGACTTTACGTTTGACAAAGGCTGAACACCTTCAGGAAAGGGTTTGGTGCTGACCATGAGCCGGAAAAAGCTGCCGTCTTCCATTACTTCGCTGCGCGTCCCGGAAGCTCCGGTAAACAGCGAAGCTGGCACGTTGTCCTTGCCTTCCTCATAGAGCATGGTGGTGGCCCTGAGGCGAATGGCCGACTCCTGGTTGAGCAGAGAGTCGATGTCAGTGCGGCTGCGGCCCTGGTCGAGCAGGGTTTTCACCTCCTCCAGTGCAGCGCGCTCGCTGCTGCGGTATTCGGTGACTTCTACCATGCGCTGACGGTAGAAGCTGTCGGGGTTGGCCTCATAAAATGCTTTCAGCCCGGCTGTGTCTTCTACTGCCCGCTTCCACACTTTTTGCTCCATGAGGGTAAACAGCAGGATTCCGTCGCGGTATTCCTGCAGCAGATAGCGGTAGTCAGGGTTTTTGAGCGGGAGCTGGGTTTCTTCATATTGGAGAAGCTGCTCCTCCAGGTATGCCTGGTAAACGGAGTTAGCAGCATCTTCGGTTGTCATGCCCATGCGGCGGAGGCGGGTGCGGCGGTAGTAGGTCACAAAATCCTGAACCGAGCGCGCAATAGCACCGTTGGCAAGGGTAAACAGAGGTTGGTCATACACAGCTTGTTTGGCAGAATCGGGCTCCCAGGCTCCCCGGCTGAATCGGTCGTCGAGCTGGGCCACAAATGCCTGCCAGTTGGCATCGAAGAACTGGTATTTCCCTTCAGTTTTGATTCGCTGGATGAGGGCATCCCGGCTCAGCTGAGAGCGGCTGTCGCGGGCAATGCGCTGCTTGAGCTGAGGCCTTGCCTCGGCAAAGGTTTGGCGCTTCTCCACTTCTGTCACGGCCAGAATGTGCCAGCCGAAGCGGGTGGTAAATGGCGCGCTGTATTCGCCTTCGTTCAGTTGCAGGCGAAGGGTTTCCATTTCAGGCAGCAAGCGATTCACGCCCAGGTCACCGCCGTTGGGGGCAGAGCTGGGATCGTCGGAATACTGGCGGGCCAGTTCGGCAAAATTTCCTCCCTGCTGAAGCAGGCTGTAAATTTCCCGTATTTTTTTCTCTGCCTCTTCTTCGGTGGCAGCACTATAGCGGTCACCCACCCGCACAATGATATGGGCAGCCTGCTTTTTGCCTTCGTTCACAATTTTGTCGTGAACGAAGATGATGTGGTAGCCAAACTGCGAGCGTACAGGAGTGGATACCTGCCCGATTGGAGTGTTGAAGGCACCGCTTTCGAATGGATAAACCATGTCGAAGGCAGAAAAATAGCCCAGGCGACCCTGGTTTTGGACTGCCGAGGGGTCGGTGGAATATTTGGCGGCCATGGCGCCGAAGTCTTTGCCCTTGTTGACGATGGAGTCGCGGAGCAGGTTGATTCGGGTAAATGCAGCGAGGGTATCAGCCGGGGTCGCATTAGCGTCGACAGAAATGAGCAGGTGGCTGGCATCGACGAGGAAGCCGCTGCGCTCGTAGGCTTCTTCGATGAGCTGGTCTTCCACATCTTTGGCCGCGAGGTAGGGCTGGGTAAGCTGCTGCTTGTAGGAGTTGAATTCCTGTTTGAAGGCAGGCAGGGTGTCGAGGCCCATGGCTTCTGCCTCGAATACCTTCCGCTTGAAATTCACATAGAGGGTGAGGTACTCGCGAAATTGGGCGGGGGTATGGGTGGCAGCGATCTCCCGGCCTCCGTTGTTTTTGGCATAGACCCGCTCAAATTCGCTCTGGGTCACGGTGCTTTGGGAGAATTCCAGCAGGACCGGGCTGCGGTCTGCCCCGACTTTGGTGGTTTGGCATCCTGCCAGCAAGGCGAGAGCAGCAAGGATGGACAAAGGAAATTGAAGCTTCATATCCAGGGTTCGATATTGAATGACGCCCGCAAAGGTAACTAACCCTGAATCAGGAAAAAACCACAAATCAAGGGATGACAGGAAAGAGCAGACCACCCTGCCCGGCCAGCCCCGGGCGATTGGCTTTGAAAGCTCAGCGAGTGGCGGGTATGCTTTGCCAATGGCAACTAGGCATACAGGTAAGGCGCGTTGCTGTAGGCCAGTTTACGCACATTTTCCAGGACGCGCTTCATGTAAATTCGCCAAAAGATCATGGTAAACAGCCAGTTGGCCGGATACAACCAGGGGGTTGAGGCATGCATTGAATAGGTGTAGTCAACCCGGATGTTGTTTTCCGAGACTTCCGTTGTTTTCCATTCTCCTACAAATTTGGTGAACCCAAGCATCCAGGAGGTAAACTCGCTCACCTCAATTTTCCAGTATTGGTTGTCTACCCGCTCCAGCACGCGGTCCATCGATATTTCCCCGCCCGGAAAGGTAGCCGCAGGAGCAGCAAAAATTTTCTTGCTGCCACCAGGCTGGCCCCAGGTTTCATCTTCAGTGGTATGGGTCACCTTTGGCATGATCAAAAAGCCCGTGTGGACCCTGGAAACGTCGCAGAGCATGGGGGTCTTAAAAGCACGCTCCAGGCTGCAGTGGAAGTGAGTGGTGATGGATACTTGAAATTCCATTGTTGGGAAATTTGCCCGGGAAAAGGTAGCAGCTTATTCCGCGATTTGCGCCTTTTTTTCTGTCTCGGGCATTTCGTCCCAGGTTTTTCCCAAAAAATTCTTTCTGATTTTTCCTTGTTGGTTCCACCCAATTGTAAAAAAATGCAAACCCGGCCCGAAGGCAGTGACTTTTTGCCTCTGTTGCCCTCTGTTCCTGCATTGGGCTTGGTTTTCGTCCACTTTCTCCCCAACAGTTACCCAGTCAATTCCTCGTAGTTTTAGATCGGGCAACCGGCTAAGCTGATCAGCATTATTTGGCTGTTGTGTAGCGAAGTGTTATGATAATTTTTCTAAAAGTTCATCACAATTTTGTTCTATGGTTTTGCAGATATCGTCAATCGTTACAGATGTTTTGTTTTCCGAAAACGGTTCGCCAAATAAATTTGCCAGTTTATTGATTGTTAAAAATGCGGTGCTGATAATTACCATAATCGGGATCGCCAAAAACTCAAACCCACTCTCTTCGCCCCCGAGATCAATATCTCCGATAAACAATGGGATTAGAATGACATAAAAACTCACAATTATCTTGGTAAATGCACTGTAAATCATGAGAAACGGGGTGTTTTTGATTCTTTCGGCCTTCCCCTGAATCTCATAAAACCGATTAATGTGTTGCATTAAATCCCCCTTTTCAATGCTTGCAGTTGAGGAGAAATGATCTTCAATGCTTTTTGCAAGTGCAACCAGTAATTCGTTCGAAATTTTATTCTCAATGTTGACATTTACCTCATTCATTAACTCAAGGGATTGAGCACTAAAGGACGGTTTGAAATTATTGTGCATTTCATTTTTTAGCTGCCTTATGTATAAACTGATCAACGTGATCAATTTATGACCTTCTTTTTTAGAACCCGACTGGCCCAGGTTTCTGAAATTTTCTACATTCCCATAATAAGCATATACTTTTGTGGCAAAACTCCTTGTGTTGTTCGTTAGCTCTCCAAAAATTTTTCTTGCTTCCCACCATCTGTCATAGGCAGAGTTCATTCTAAAGCCTAAGAAAAAAGCAACAGCAAGTCCAAACACTGAACCTATCTGTCCAGATATTTTGTAAATGTGGTCGCCAAAGTATTCTTCCAGCCCTAGTACGAAAACTGCGTATGCCGTAGTGATGATCACAAACGGGGTGGCGATTTTCAACAATTGAACGAATCCTTGTTTTTCTGTTCTAATCATGTAATGGGTGGTTAATCGTCATCTTCGTTTTCAACATTTGTGTTTTCGATGTTTGAAATGCTGCTGCTGCTTCTGATTTCCGTGTGTCTGATTTCACCACCGGTTGTTCCTGCCTGTTTTCCGAAGAACAATACCACGATCGCAAACACCAACGAGCCAATTGAAATGTATTGAGAGAAAGATTTTTGTTTTAAGCTTGCATATAGACCAAGTAAAGAAAACCCGCCTAAAACATACGACAATACAGCGAAAATTTCTGCCGATTCTTCGTGGCTTTCAAGGTAGGTTTCAGTAACGCCACTCATATTTTCTACCACCTCTTCTGCTTCTTCACCACTAAGCATCGCAGCGATAGCAGTTAAAGCGCCAAAAATAAAAAGCATATAAGCTGTTCGTTTAACAGCTTCCGACCTGAAAATGAGTCCCATTACCATGACCAGCAATCCCGCAATGGGGAAAATGATCGGAAAATGATTAACGACTAAGTGAAAGTGTGCAGAGTTCATTTTTGTTGAAGTTGACAGTTAAACATTTACTCCAAAGAGATATCCCACAAATGCTGAAAGACCCATTGCAATAGTTCCCCAAATAGTGATCCTTACAATCGCTTTTTTTGCACTTGAGCCTCCGGTTTTTGCGGAAATAACGCCCAGAATAATCAGAAACACAGTTGTAAACCCATAAAGCCAATATTCCATTCCGGTTACAGGTACCGAAAGGATGACAAGGAGTGGCAAAACCCCGCCAACTGTAAAGGCGGACCCTGATGCAATTGCTGCCTGAATTGGATTTGTTTGGTTTATTTCATTAATGCCTAATTCATCTCTGACATGTGCCTCTAACACATTTTTTGCAGTTAATTCAACAGCTACCTGCCTTGCGGTTTCTGGCTTTAGGCCCCTTTTTTCATAAATTTGAGCTAAGATAGTTAATTCCTGCTCAGGCATTTCCTCAAGTTCCTTGATCTCTCTTTCGATATCAGCCTTTTCAGTGTCTGTTTGCGAACTTACAGAAACATACTCACCTGCGGCCATTGATAATGCACCTGCAACAAGCCCAGCTATTGTTGCTAAAACAATGGGCTCTCGTGTTGAACTTGCAGCTGCTACCCCAATAGCAAGGCTTGAAATAGAAATGATTCCATCATTCGCGCCCAAAACAGCGGCTCTTAGCCAGTTACTTCGCTGTATATAGTGGTTGTCTAAGTAATTGTCAATGGTTGTCATCTTCTTCTGTCTGTTAGGTTTTTAAGCTCAGGCTTCCCTTTGCCTCAATATGTAGCAATTGGGTTAACATACGGCATTCTTTCCGGTGAATGCAATGACTTCGTAATAGCTCCGACTAAAAATTCTTCCCACTTTCCCATTGCTTGCTGGAACACTTCCCTCTTCGATCTCGAAGATTGTGGACCAAAAGTGTCGCCATCAGGCGGTCATTTAATTTTCCTCATTCCCGATAAGCATGAGACGGGTTCTAACCAGGCAGCCTTGCCTGTGACATTCATGGCAGGAATCTTTCCCGCTGGTGAACTGATGGTTGCCGGGTACCGGCAGGATGCCCCCTGACTGGTAACTCCCTGGCATAGCTTATCTTGCTAAATGACAAATCAAAAGACCGAGATAGATGAGAAATGAAGCCTCTCAACTGCTATCTCTGTTTACTTCTGTCATCCCTGTCACCTCTGCCATCTCTGTCCTATGCATTTTCTTCGAACCCTCTTCCTTGTTCTCCTGCTCTCCGGCTGGGCTGTGCTGCCCGCTCAGGACGGCTGGACTTCCCTCATCCCAGCCCAAGGCTTGGGTGGATGGAAACAACTCAACGGCAAGGCCCTCTACCAAAATGAGGGTGGTGTGATCGTGGGAACCACTGTTGAAAACACGCCCAACAGCTTCCTGGCAACGGAAAAAACCTACGGCGACTTTATCCTCGAAGGCGAGGTCAAATTCGAAGACTCGAACACGGGCATTCAATTCCGCAGCCTCAGCCGCCCCGATTATCAGGATGGCCGGGTACATGGCTACCAGCTTGAGTTGGACCCCTCGCCTCGAAAATGGTCGGGTGGCATTTATGACGAGTCCAGAAGAGGCTGGCTTTGCCCTGCTGAGCTCACCCCCGATGGCCGTGAGGCCTGCCAGCTGGGAGCGTGGAATCGCTTCCGCATTGAGGCCATTGGCCCCGTCATGCGGGTCTGGATCAATGGCATTCCCACCGCTCACCTCGTCGATGACCTCACAACCAAAGGCTTCATCGCCTTGCAGGTGCACAGTGTAGCAGCAGGAGAAGGCGGCAGAAAGGTCTATTGGCGAAATCTCCGCATCAAAACAACCAACCTGAGCCACAGCCCCTGGGATGATCTGTTTGTTGTTAACCTCATTCCCAACACCCTTTCGGCGCAGGAACAGGCACAGGGCTGGGAGTTGTTGTTTGACGGAAAAACAACCCAGGGCTGGCGGGGCGTTCACAAAGACTCCTTCCCGGCAGGCGGTTGGCGCATTGAGGATGGAAGCCTGGTGGTCGAATCATCCGGTGGGGCAGAAGCACGCAATGGCGGCGACATCGTGACAATGGGCAGGTACAGTGAATTTGAGTTTCAGACAGAATTTTACCTCACTGAAGGAGCCAACAGCGGCATCAAATACTTCATCACCGAAAATTACGCCTCCTCCGGCTCGGCCATCGGGCTGGAATACCAGCTCCTCGACGATGCCCGCCACCCCGACGCCACCCAGGGGGCAGACGGCAACCGCACCCTCGCTTCTCTTTACGACCTGATTCCCGCTCACACCGGCAAGCCCGCCAAAACACCGGGCAATTGGCAGCATGCCCGCATCGTGGTAGATGGCCAATCCCTCAGCGACTGGCCCAACCACGTGTACCGCAACAGCCCGGCACAGCCGCTGCCCGGGGCCTTTGCCAGCCACTGGCTCAACCACCAGAAAGTAGTCGAGTATCAGCGCGGCAATCAGGCCTTTCACGCCCTCGTGATGAGAAGCAAATATGCCGAATGGGAAAATTTCGGCAACTGGACAGATGGCCACATTCTCCTGCAGGATCACGGCGATGAAGTCCGGTTCAGGAGCATCAAGGTAAGAAAGTTATAAGGCAGGAGTAGATTTGTCTGGCAGGCCGATGCCGGACAACATTCTCCTGCCCGAGATTTCTGCCCATGACAATTGCCGAACTGGAAGCCACTTTGCACCTGCCCAGCCCGCTGGAGCGGATCTCCTGGCCTCCCTTCGATGAGGCCGGGCTCACAGTCTGGATCAAGCGCGATGATCTCATTCACCCGCAGTTGCCGGGGAACAAATGGCGAAAACTCAGGCATAATCTGCTGGAAATGAACCGCCAGGGAAAACAAACTCTTCTCACCGTGGGAGGAGCTTTTTCCAATCACCTGGCTGCAGTGGCCTATGCTGCTCACTGCCTCGGGATCCGGGCTGTCGGGATCGTTCGCGGCGAAGATGCCGACCTGAACAATCCTGTCCTGCGGTTTGTGAGAGAACATGGCATGGAGCTGAACCGGATTTCCCGCAGCGCCTATTCGGAACGGTCTTTTCCGAGGTTTTCGGAGGAATGGTGTGCCCGCTACCCGGAAGCATACTGGCTGCCAGAAGGGGGCTCGAATGAATTCGGGGTGACAGCCTGCCGCGACATCCTTGCTGAGGTTGACCTCCGGCCCGATTGGGTGATCTGCCCGGTGGGCAGCGGAACCACTCTCGCCGGACTGGCCCTCAGCCTTCCCGAAGGAAGCGGATTACTTGGTTTTCCAGCGATCAAAGGCGGGCACCGCCTGATGGAACAGATTAGCATGATCGCCGGAGGCGCATGGCCGGGACCGGAAAAAGTGCGGCTTGTGCACGGCTACGATTTTGGGGGATTTGGCCGGATTCCTGGCGAACTCACTGCCTGGATGGCCGGTTTTACCCTTCACACCGGGGTTCCGCTCGACCCGGTGTACACGGCCAAAATGATGTTTGGCCTCAGCGCCGAGGCCCGTGCCGGAACCTTTCCGGAAGGAAGCGTTCTGCTCGTTCTTCACACAGGAGGCTTCCGGGAGTAGCCGTTCCGGAATGAAACAAATAAGGGCGGATCAGGCATCATCCCTGGGGCGCTCACAAAACTCGGTCAGCACGCCGTAGGTGGATTTTGGATGCAGAAAGGCAATATTCAGCCCTTCGGCACCTGGCCGTGGCTGTGTGTCTATAAGCCGAACGCCCTTTCCGGCTGCTTCGTCGAGCGCCTGCTGAATGCCATTCACTGCAAAAGCGAGGTGATGAATCCCTTCCCCGCGCTGCCCGATGAAGCGGCCAATGGGTCCTTCGGGGCTTGTAGATTCCAGGAGCTCGATTTTCGTTTGCCCAACCTGGAAAAAGGCTGTCTTCACGTGCTGGTCAGCAACTGTTTCGACGCGATAGCAGGAAAGGCCCAGCACCTGTTCATAGTAAGCGATGGCTGCATCGAGGTCTCTGACTGCGATACCGATGTGTTCAATGTGGCTAATGTCCATAGTGGCGGAGCTTGTGGGCAGCAAGCTGCGGGGTTTCCCGGAGAATTCGGATGATTTCTGGCAGAGATAAGGGGAGATGCTTGTTTAAAGCTCCACAGTCTTCCCGGTGCGGAACGATTCATCAGCGGCCAGCACGATGCGCAGGCTGTTGACGGCGTCTTCCATGTGGGCGGTGAGATCGAGGTCTTCGCGGATTGCCCTGAGCAGATACTCCTGCTCCCGGAGGCAGAGGCCGTCGTGGTCGGGCTCGTCGGAGGTATCAATCAGTTCGTCGGGGCGGGCAAAAGTGCCGTCGGCCTTGCTCTCGCTGTGGTGCAGGAGCATGCCGCCGGTTTTGGTGTGGCCGTCCACATTGTCCGAATCAGCCATTTTTTCCACGATGCTCACACAGCCTTTCGGCCCGATCACATCTTTCACAAAATAAGCTGTTTCACTCATCATCGGCCCCCAGCCTGCCTCATACCAGCCCACAGAGCCGTCGGCAAAAGTTACCTGCAGGCAGCCGTAGTTGTACATTTCCGGCGCGATTTCATCGGTAAGCCTAGCCCCTACCGCGCTCACCCTCACCGGCCAGGATCCCGTGATCTGGCACATGACATCTACATAATGAACCCCGCAGTCCACAATGGGCGACATTGTTTTCATCAGCTCCTTGTGGGTTTCCCAGGTGTGGCCGCTGCTCTGCTGGTTCAGGTTCATGCGCATCACCAGGGGCTTGCCCAGGGTCTGTGCTTTGCCGATGAAGGTCTTCCAGGCCGGGTGCACCCGCAGGATGTAGCCGATCACGAGCTTTTTGCCATGTTGTTTGGCGGCATCCACGATCCGGCGCGACTCCTCTACGGTGTTGGCCAGCGGTTTTTCGACAAATACATGCGCCCCTGCTTCCAGCGCGGCCAGGGCATATTCGGCGTGGGTTTCGGGGTAAGTATTGATCGACACCACGTCGGGGCGGGTCTCGGCGAGAGCCTGGAAATAGTCACCAAATGTAGGATAGCCGCCCAGGGCTGCGGAAAGGCGCTCACGGCTGGCAGCACCGCGGCTCACCAGGCCCACAATCTGAAAATCGCCGAGCTGGTGATAGGCTTTTGCATGAGAAGCGCCCATGTTGCCACAGCCAACGACAAGCACGCGAAGCGGGGAAGAGGTCATGAGAGGAGAATTGTTGTGGGAGAAAGGTAAACAAAAATGGCCAGGGAAGAATCCTTGGCCATCTTGCTGGTGATTGGAGGCCTGGCCTAGAAATCAAATTTGATCCCCTGAGCCAAAGGCAGGTCATTGCTCCAGTTGATGGTGTTGGTTTGGCGGCGCATGTAGGCTTTCCAGGCGTCGGAGCCGGACTCGCGGCCCCCGCCGGTTTCCTTTTCACCGCCAAAGGCTCCTCCGATCTCTGCCCCCGAGGTGCCGATGTTCACGTTCGCGATGCCGCAATCGGAGCCCAGGTTGCTGAGGAAGGTTTCCGCCTCTTTCATGTTTTCGGTAAAAATGGCCGACGACAAGCCCTGCGGCACCCCGTTGTGCATGGCTATGGCTTCATCAAGGCCATTGTACTTCATCAGGTAGAGAATCGGCGCGAAGGTTTCCGTCTGAACAGAGTGGAAATGATTTTCTGCCTCCACAAGGGCAGGCACCACGAAGGTTCCGGTTTCAAAGCCCTCTCCTTCCAGCACTTCGCCGCCAAACAGCACCTTCCCGCCTTCCTGCTGCACCCGGGCGAGGGTGGCCTGCATCATTTCCACCGCGGCAGTGTCCACCAGCGGCCCGATGAGGGTGGCCGGGTTCATCGGGTGGCCGATGCGGCTGCGCAGGGAGCCATAAGCTGCCACGAGTTTTTCCACTACCTGGTCATAGATCGCAGCGTCGATGATGAGGCGGCGGGTGGAGGTGCAACGCTGACCGCAGGTGCCCACCGAACCAAACACAATGGCGGGGATCACGAGCTTCATGTCGGCGTGGCGCGACACCACGATGGCGTTGTTGCCACCCAGCTCAAGAATTGACTTGCCCAGGCGGTGGGCCACGGCCTCTGACACGGCTTTGCCCATGCGGGTGGAGCCTGTTGCCGAAATGAGCGGAAGGCGATGGTCGCTGGCCATCCGCTCGCCGATAGCGCGGTCGCCCACCACCATGCCGAAGACTCCGGCGGGAAGGTCGTTGGCTTCCATCACCTCCTGCACGATGTTGAGACAGGCAACTGCTGTGAGCGGCGTTTTTTCACTGGGCTTCCAGATGGATACGTTGCCGCACACTGCTGCAATCATGGCGTTCCAGGCCCAGACGGCGACCGGGAAATTGAAGGCCGAAATGATGCCGACGGTGCCGAGCGGGTGCCACTGTTCATACATGCGGTGGTGGCGGCGCTCCGACTGCATGGTGAGGCCATAGAGCTGGCGCGAGAGCCCCACGGCAAAGTCGCAGATGTCGATCATTTCCTGGACCTCGCCGAGGCCCTCCTGGTAGATTTTGCCCATTTCGAGGGTCACGAGCTTGCCGAGGGGCTCCTTGTAGCGTCGGAGCGCGTCGCCGATTTGCCGGACGATTTCGCCGCGCCTGGGGGCAGGGAGGTCGCGCCAGAAGAGAAAGGCCTCCTGCGCTTCTGTGAGGAGGGCTTCATATTGGGCCACTTCTGCAAACTGAACCTGGCCAAGGGTTCGGCCATCTGCGGCAGCGCGCACTGGCATAAAAGGGGCCTGGCTGGCGGCACCTGCCTGGCGGCCATTGTGGGTGGCAGTTGCCCTGGAGGGAATGCCAAGGCTGGCCAGCAGTTCCTGCACTTGGGAGTCGGAGAGAGAAGCGGCGGTGGAAATCATGGGATGTATTCGATTGAAAATGAATGAGATGAATCAAACTAACAAGCGCCCAGCAAGCCATTAGCCACCATAGCCCGGCTGAAGGAGCTGGCGATCAACTCGCAATATCGGGAAGGGAAATCAAAAAAGCAGAAGAACCGGCGGAATCTTTCTGGCTGGCTGCGCACACCCGGGGAGGAGAGGCTGCAACGAGGTGAGGCGGGGAATTAGCGGAAAGAGAGGAGCCAGACAATTTTTACTAAACGTGCAATTATTTTTTTCATTTGCTTATTTTATTTGCATAATTTGCTTCATGTCTTTGCTTCATCAACCTCATGACAAATTCTTCCGGGAGGCATTTTCGCGGCCCCGGGTGGTGGCGGAATACATCCGGCAGTGTTTCCCTGCGCCGCTTTGCGACCTGCTTCACACCGAAACCCTGGTGCAGCAGCAGGATACCTACGTTGATGAAGCCCTGCAAAAGCACATTACCGATGTTGTATATCGTTGCCAATATGGTGAGCATGGAGCAGAACTGGACGTGACCCTGATCTTTGAGCATAAGAGTTACCCCGACAATAAAGTTTTTGCCCAGGTTCTTCGCTACCTGTGCAATTATATTGACGCACAGCTGAAAGACTGGGCACCGGGGCAGTTCCTCCGGCCGGTACTGGCGATGGTGATTTATCATGGACAGGAAAGATGGGAGGCGCGCTCCATGCGGGATTTTTTTGGCGAGTTACCACCCGAGCTTGCCCGTTTCCTCCCCTTTTTTGACTTTTTATTTGACGACATCGGGCGGAAATCAGAGGAGGAATTGCTCCGAACTGACACCATCTGGCTGCGAAGCACCCTGGCTGCATTCAAAGCCGACTCCTTTCAAAACCTCATTATGGCACTGGAATTTTTAGCCCGCGCCATCGACGACATTGAAAAAACAGACCCGGATCAGCTTCGTTATATCAGAACCATTTTCCTATATTTAGGCAAAGGAAACCTTCAAAAGAAAGAGATCATGGACGTAATCGAAAAAGTGGGACAACCAACCGGTGAGCGCTTCGTGAGCCTGTGGGAGGCCCTTTTCGGAGAGAAAGAAAAGGAGGTGGAAGAGCGGGCAATGAAAAAAGGCTTCCAGCATGGAATGGAGCTGGGGTTACAGGAAGGAATCGAGAAAGGAATCGAGCAGGGAATCGAACAGGGGATTGAGAAAGGAATCGAACAGGGAATCGAGAAAGGGATTGAAAAAGGGATTGAACGGGGGTTTCAAATCGGCAAAATGGAAGAGTCCTTCCACGTGTTCCGGAACGGCCTCAGAGAAGGCGTCTCCGCAGATTTGCTGATCAGGCTCACCGGCGTTGCTCCGGAGCAAGCCACGCAGTGGAAAGCCCTGCTGGATCAAAAACCGGAGGTAACCTGGGAGGAAGTTCTTGCTTCAGGTGGTAAATAACTGGGTCAGTCTTCGATTGAAAAACAGCGAATACCCTGCGTGAGGGGCTCTCAACCCCCGTCGGCAGAATATTCGCTGCAGCTTTGAAAGCTTTTACTCAAAAACAGGGAGTCATTCTCCCTTCCCTCTATTCTGCAGTGCTTTTGTCAGCGGGCTTGAGGGCTACGCCGGTAGCTTCAAAGGAGATAGAAACCTCAGGCTCCGTGTATTTAGCAGCAGCTTCATCTTCGCTCATACCACCATCAACGGCGTAGTGGCGAAGGTCCTCCACCGAGGTTGTGTCGTAATAAGCTTTCCCCTGGATGATCGCAGTTTGGCCCGCACAATCTTTTGGCACGAAGAAACCATAGTCTTTGAAAGTAACGCGCATTTCCTGGCCATCAGCGAGGGGCATCGTCATCCAGCAGCCCTTCATCTGGCAGGCGGCCAGGACCTGTCCTTCCACCTGAATGTTGGCCAGCTCCTGGTTTTGGTTCATTTGAGCGGGCAACTGGCTGGAGGCAACGGGGGTCGCAGGGGCAAATGATTCTCCAAAATAGGCCAGCTCTGCTGCATTGGCCGACTCAGCTGCCTGATCTGCTTTTTTCTGGCAGGAAAGGGCGAGGCTCACGAGGAACAGGGAAAGGAGGAGAGTTCTCATGTCAAAAAAGTAGAAAAAAAGTGACTGACTGTTTTTCGGCGTTCTTGCCTTTGGGTGTAAAGAAAACGCCCCTAACCTAATGATTTCCGTGGCTGTCGCAAAGATTTTTCTGTTGGACTCCTACGAAAGCCACAGCTTGAGGCGGCTTTTTCAGGAATCTTTTCCCGTGGCTTCGGACTTGATCCGGGATAAGCGTAGCTTTGCGCCCGATTGCAGGGTAGTGGCTAGGATGAATAAGCTTTGCTACGACGATCCAACTGTCTTTCTTAATTGAAGGGGGTTGACATTCAAAACGGTGTTTTGCCTGCTTTCCAGCACTCTGTTTGTTTTTATTCGTTGTCTTCAAGTGTTTTTGTCAGATGAATTTCGGATTGGAAGATAAAGGTTGACCAGCAGATTGCCTTCTGAATCTTTATCTAATTCCGATTTCCACCTCTACTTAATTGACTCCCTTCAGCCATGTCTCATCAGCTCCGAAATATCGCCATTATCGCCCACGTTGACCACGGCAAAACGACCCTGGTTGACAAACTGCTTCATGCAGGGCGCCTTTTCCGCGACAACCAGCAAGTGGACGAACTCGTCATGGACTCCAACGACCTGGAGCGCGAGCGCGGCATCACGATTTTGTCCAAAAACGCTGCCGCCCGATACGGCGACACCAAAATCAACATCATTGACACCCCTGGCCACGCCGACTTCGGTGGTGAAGTGGAGCGGGTGCTCAACATGGCCGATGGTGTGTTGCTCCTCGTCGATGCTTTTGAAGGCCCCATGCCACAAACCCGTTTTGTGCTGCAAAAGGCACTGAGCCTCGGCCTTAAGCCCATCGTGGTGATCAACAAGGTTGACAAACCCAACTGCCGCCCCGATGAAGTACACGACGCTGTGTTTGAGCTGATGTTCGAACTCGAAGCCAACGAGGACCAGCTCGATTTCCCAACTGTCTACGGCTCAGCAAAACAAGGCTGGATGGGGCCCGATTGGCAAAAACCGACTGGCAGCATCACCTATCTCATCGAACAAATCATCGAACATATTCCTGCCCCCGAGGTCAAGGAAGGGGTTCCTCAGTTGCAGGTTACCTCCCTTGATTTTTCTGCCTACGTGGGTCGGATCGCCATTGGGCGCTTGTTCCAGGGCGAACTGCGGGAAAACCAGCCGATAGCCCTGCTTAAAAGAGATGGTTCCATGGTCAAAACACGCATCAAGGAATTGATGCTGTTTGAAGGCCTTGGCAAAACCAAGGTATCGGAGGTAAAGGCTGGTGAAATCTGCGCACTGGTTGGCCTTGAAGGCTTCGAAATTGGGGATACCATTACCGACATCGACAACCCCGCACCCATGCCGCCCATCAAAATCGATGAGCCGACCATGAGCATGCGGTTTACCATCAACGACTCCCCTTTCTTCGGCAAAGAAGGAAAATACGTCACCTCCCGCCACATCAAGGAGCGCCTTGAATCTGAATTGGAGCGCAACCTTGCTCTCCGGGTAGAACCCACAGAATCAGCGGATTCCTTTAATGTCTTTGGCCGTGGCATTCTTCACCTCTCCATCCTCATCGAAACAATGCGCCGCGAAGGCTATGAGCTCCAGGTGGGCCAGCCTCAGGTGATTGTGAAGGAAATCGACGGCAAAAGGCATGAGCCTGTTGAAGAACTAACCATCGACCTGCCAGAAAACATGGCAGGGCGCGCTATCGACCTTGTGACCCAAAAAAAGGGGGAAATGCTTTCGATGGAGCTGCGCGGGGAGCGGGCACATATTCGATTCTATATTCCTTCCAGAGGTATCATTGGCTTGCGCAGCGACCTGCTCACAGCTACACAGGGCGAGGCCATCATGGCCCACCGCTTCCTGGAATACCAGCCATGGAGAGGCGATATCCCTCGCAGAAGCCAGGGCTCGCTTATCGCCCATGAGTCGGGCAACGCCTATGCCTACGCCCTTGACAAATTGCAAGACCGCGGCAGATTCTTCATCGGGCCACAGGAAGATGTGTATGAAGGCCAGGTAATCGGCGAAAATAACCGCGCTGACGACCTTGTGGTCAACGTTACCAAGTCTAAAAAACTCACCAACATGCGGGCCTCCGGCTCCGACGACAAGGTGAGGCTGGCTCCGCCTACCCGCTTCTCCCTTGAAGAAGCCCTCGAATACATCCGCGACGATGAGTATGTCGAATTGACTCCTCAATCGATCCGCGTTAGGAAAATCTTCCTCAAAGAACACGAGCGCAAGAGAAAGGGTTGATCCTTTCATCTGCTAATGGGAAAGCATTACGCCCATAACCACCGATTTGAGCTTATTAAGCTGCAGGAATCACCGCTCGAACAGGGCGACTATGAGTCCTGCAGCTTTGCGCAATGTGATTTTTCCAATGCCTCTCTCTTTGGGTTCAGGTTCATCGATTGTGTGTTCGAAGACTGCAACTTCAGCCTTGCCTCTCTCACAGACACTGCTTTCCGCGAGGTGAAGTTTCTCAGATGCAAAATGGTGGGCATGCAGTTTGAAAGCTGTCAGACCTTTGGCCTGGCTATGCGCTTTGAATACTGCAAGCTCGACCATGCCTCCTTTACCGGCTTGAAGCTGAAGCAAACCCATTTTTTACATTCCAGGCTTCACGAAGCCGACTTTTCCGAAGCCGATCTCAGCGGGTCTGTTTGGGAAGGGAGTGATTTGAGCGGAGCCGTGTTTGACCATACCAACCTCGAGAAGGCTGATTTCAGAGGGTGTGAGCAGATTCGATTAGATCCCGACAGCAACCGGATAAAGAAAGCCAGGTTTTCATTGTCTGCACTTCCAGGCTTGCTGGTCAAGTATGACCTTCAGATCGAGGGCTGACCCTGTTAGTCATGTGGGTCGGATTGCGGGAATTCCGGCCTGTGGTGTACCTTGCCACAAAACATTGTTTGCATGGCTGATTTTCACAATCTCGTGGTCTGGATCACCGGCGCTTCCTCTGGAATAGGCGAGGCCCTCGCATATGAGTTTTCACGCCTGGGGGCCAGTCTGGTCTTGTCGGCCCGCCGGGAGCAGGAGCTGGCCCGCGTTGCCGCTGCTTGCGCAGGTTCAGGCAAAATCGTGCTTTTGCCATTTGACATGCTGGAAGTGGATCGTTTCAATGAGCTAACAGAGCAAATTTTAGCTCAGATGGGCAAGGTCGACATCCTGGTAAACAACGCAGGCATGAGCCAGCGCTCCCTTACCCGCGACACCCAATTGGAGGTTGACCGCAAGCTGATGGAGGTCAATTTCTTTGCCCAGGTCGCCCTCACCAAAGCTGTGTTGCCAGGTATGCTGGCCCGCAAAAGTGGGCAGTTTGTGGTACTCAGCAGCCTGACAGGGAAGTTTGGCTATCCGTACCGCTCGGCGTATGCTGCCTCAAAACATGCACTGGAAGGCTTTTTTGAAAGCTTGTTTCTCGAAGAACAACGAAACGGGATCCGGGTCACGATTGCCAACCCCGGCGGCATCCGCACGGCGATTTCCCTCAACGCGATCACGGGAGATGGCAATACTTATGGCAAAATGGACGAGCTCCAGGACAAGGGACTTCCCCCGGAAGCCTGCGCCCGGATCATAGTGAAAGCAGCAGCGGAGAAGCGATTTGAAGTGGGGATCGGAAACGGAAAAGAAAAAATGGCCTTGTGGCTCAAGCGTCTGGCGCCTGCCGCGCTGCGAAAGATGGCCCTGCTGAAATAAAAAGTGCACCCCGCACGGCCTGAGCCGGGCAGGGTGACATTTCTGGCTGTGAGTCAATCAATATTTTACCAGCTTCTCAACCTGAAGCCCGGAACCTTCCAACCGGAGGAAATAAATTCCTGTGGGGAGGTCTCCCACCCAGAGAGATGCCTCGGCCTGATCAAACGAACGGATTACACTTCCCTGAAGATCAAGCAGTTGCCCAGAAACAGGACCACTAACCCCAGACAACCGGACCCAATCGGAGGAAGGGTTGGGCATGATCTGGAAAGCAGGCTGGAACAGGATTTCCTCTGTTTTGCTATAGTGCATTTTGCCGTCGATATCCACCTGCCGGATTCTGTACTGGGAGCGGCCGGATGGTGCCAGGTAGTCGGTGAAAGCATACTCCTTCATCTCTGTGCTGTTCCCTGCAGCAGGGAGGTCGGCGAGGCTCATCCATTCACCATCCTCAGATTTTCTCTGGACAACGTAGTAATCGCTGTTGGTTTCAGACGCGGTGGCCCAGGTCAGGTGCACAGTTCCGTCCTGGGGCTGGGCAGAAAAATCAAGCCACTCCACAGGCAGCGGGGTGTCGGAAAAGACAAAAGAGGAGACACCAAAGTTGATGTAAGACGCAGGAATCACATGGACATAGGTGAATCCATAGTTGCCTGAAAGAGAAACTGGGGTTGCAACGCCACTGGGGATGGTCACGGTCGTTCGGCCGAGTTCTGTGCCGCTTACGGTAGTAGATCCCTGGATCGTGAAATCAATATCTGTCCCGGCTTCGTGGTAGATGGTAACACTGGCCAGGTCAATATCATAGGTCGCACCTGATGCAGCCCAGATCCGGAAGCTGGCCATGGTGTTGAGGGTGCCGCCGTCACTCTCAGTAAAGGTCAGAAAATTCCCACCGCTAAACGGATAGTTCGTTGTTCGACCAACTCCCGTAGATTTAATGCCCAAAAAATAAATGTCAGCACTGTTCATGTTCGAGGTGAAAGCTGGAGATGCCGACTGGCCGCAGTAGTTATTTGCCTTTCTAATGTACCCATTGGAAGTACAATAAGTGTATCCAGCCCAGCCGCCATCAGCCGGATCAGTGCTGGTGTAGGTGAGAGTCGACACCTGGCCAAAAGCCAACAAAGGAAAAATGAAAAACAGGGCAAGAGCAAGGCGGAGAAAGGTCTTGTGAGGATGCAGCATATGTAAGTGTTAATCTTTGAGCACAAGTTTTGGAAATTATCCATTATCAAAATAGTTCAAATTATTGGAAAAATTATTCATGAAACAATTCAACAAAACCAGACCGCTTTTGCGGTCAGCTATTTTAAGAATCGTTTAGAATTTGTCAGAAAACAAATTAAGTAACCTGTTCATTACCAATTAATTAAATTCGGAAAAATGCTTCTCCCTGATGAGGTCCAACCCCAAAATCGCCTATTGCCAGTACCTGTAAAACAAGCTCCTTCATAAGAATAAATATAAAAGTAAGACAGGATGAGCTTCACAGAAAACAATACTTGGCCCCGATCCAACCCTTGATCCTCCTGACTTTTCCGGGTATTCTGCTCTGCTTCTCTTAAACAGGCCGCCCTTCTTTCTTTTCAAAATGAATTCCCTTCTATATTTGCCAACGATTTCCCCCACAACTTCCCTTCACATGAATCCAATCATCTCCGGCATCCAGCAAGTCGGCATCGGCATCCCAAACGTTCACGAGGCCTGGGCCTGGTACAGAAAGCATTTCGGCATGGACGTAGCCATCTTTGAAGAAGCCGCCGAAGCCAACCTTATGCTGCCCTACACCGGAGGAAAGCCGCAACAGCGCCACGCCATTCTGGCGGTAAATGTGCAGGGCGGCGGGGGATTTGAAATCTGGCAGTATACCAGCCGCACCCCACAGGCCCCCGCTCAGGCTCCCCGCCTCGGCGATTACGGCATCTTTGTAACCCGCATCAAATCAACTGATGTGGCCCAGGCTTATGAAGACCTCAAGCAAAAAGGGGCAGAACTGCTCAGCAGCCCCCAGGCGGATCCTGGCGGCACCCTCAGCTTTTTCCTCCGCGACCCCTATGGCAACCATTTTCAGGTCGTTCCACAACAGGATGTGTTTTCCAAAGGGCCTCATGCAACAGGCGGACCCGCCGGGGTCATGATTGGGGTTTCCAGCATCGAAGCTGCCCGCAAGCTCTACAGCGACGTGCTAGGCTACGACAAGGTAGTGTATGACAGCAGCGGTCATTTTGACGACCTGGCAGCTTTGCCCGGCGGCGAAGCCAGCGTGCGAAGGGTACTGCTCACCCATAGCCAAGCCCGCCAGGGCGGTTTCTCCCGCATTTTTGGTCAAAGCTCCCTCGAACTTGTTTCCCTCACCGATGGTCAGGGTCAAAAAATGTATCAAGATCGGTTCTGGGGTGACCTCGGCTATATTCATCTTTGCTTCGACATTTTCGGCATGGATGAATTGCGGGCCCTCTGCCAGGAAAAGGGTTTTCCTTTCACCGTTGACAGCGCCGCCGCCATGGGTACCAGCTTCGACATGGGCGAGGCTGCCGGGTTGTTTTCCTATGTCGAAGACCCCGACGGCACCCTCATTGAGTTTGTAGAAACACACAAGGTGCCGATTCTCAAAAAAATTGGGTGGTACATCAACATGAAGCGCCGCGATCCGCGCAAGCCACTCCCCGATTGGATGCTCAAAGCGCTGCGGTTTACGAGAAAAAAGGACTGATGCGCAGATTGCCCCGAATCAGATTGTTTCTGTATTGAGGTAGAGCTCGAGCGCCCGCAAAATCACATCCTGCAGGCGAATTCCCCGGCCACGGGCGATTTCTTTGACCTTGTTCATCACCGCGGGAGTAAAATATGCCCCGAATTTCCGCTCAAATTCTTTGTCGGGCGAGAAGGTATCGAGATCCTTTTTTGACCAGCCCTTGGAGGGCATGAGGTCGTCGAAGGCAGACTGGTCATAGGCTTCTTCGATGGTTTCAAGGAAGCTTTTGCGGGGAGATTTAGGGGAAGCGGGCGAAGAGACGCGCTTGGGCGCGATGTCGCTGATGCTGTCTTCGATGGTATGCAGGAAGCTTTTTTTACGGGATCCGGATTTTTTTGAGGCTACAGGGAGGCTGCGGGAGGCGGGAGCCTTCCTTGTATCAGGGATCAGATCGGAAAGAACGTGATCCTCAAATGCGTCGTCTAGGGTGTCGAGGAAACTTTTGCCCATGTCGGTGTCCCGCAAGGTGTTGGTTGTCAGGAAGTAACTGGAATTTGAATGTTTAATCTGCCAAGGATTTCCTGGGCGAGGTCGAGGTAATCGGTGGCACCATTGCAGGTGGCGTCGTATTCGAAGATGTGCTGCCCGAGGGTTTGAGATTCGGCCAGGGCCACATTCCCGCGGATCATGGTTTTGAACATGGCATCTCCATAGGATTGCACAGCGTGTTCGTAGATGTCGCGGTGAAGGTTTTTACGGTAGTCAAATTGGGTGACCACAATGCCCAGAAGGTCGAGATCCTTGTTCATCCGGGTTTTAACCGTTCTAAGGATCTTGATGAAATCCGTCATTCCCTGCAAGGCGAGAAACTCCGACTGGAGGGGAATCACGGCGTAGTCGCTGGCTGTGAGGGCCGTGATGGTGATGGCCCCGAGGGAAGGGGGGCAGTCGATGAGGATAAAATCGTAGTAATCACGAACGGAGAGCAGGGCTTCCTGCAGGATGAATTCCTTGCCGACCTCATTGTTTTTTTCAAAACTTGCGAGGTGAACGGAGGAAGGAATGAGGTCGAATTCGCTGCCTTCGTGGACAGCGGTCCGGATATCATCCTGAAAGGCGAGCACCTGGTAGAGCGATTTTTCGGCCTTCTTGAGCCCGAGAGCGCGGGTTGCATTGGCCTGGGGGTCGGAGTCAATGATCAGCACCTTAGTACCCAGGCGACCGAGGGCCGCGCCGAGATTGATGGTGGTGGTTGTTTTTCCGACTCCGCCTTTGTGGTTGGCCACGGAGATGACGATGCCCATGTCCGAAAATAGATGATGCGTGGTTGAGGGAGGCAGCACGCCTTTTCAAGGGTGAAAACACGCCTGGGACTCCCTGTTTTTCAAAAATAGGGATTTGAGACGAGAAATGGAAATGGAGAAGCGTGGCAAATGAAAACCCATCTACACAGAATGGAATTTTCTTTTGAAAAAAGAAACCGGCCTCACGGACCTCTCATTTCACCCTTACTACCACGCGCTGGTAGCGAGTCAAAGCAGGGCTGCCGGTATCGCTCGCTTCCAGCACCAGGTGAATGGTATGACCAGACTGGGCGTCGTGCGGAACGGTTAGCGTCGTTTGCAGGGAGGAAGCATTTGCCAAAGTCACCTCGCCGGGATAACTCCCTACCCGAAATTGCCACCAGCGGGCAGTCACTTCATCTCCGTCGGGATCCGAAACTGTCGCTGATAAGCGCAATTCTTCGCCTGGGGCGGCTTCCCGACGGAGCGGCCCTGTAACAACCACTACTGGCTCGTGGTTGGCATCCTGGAAATGCGGGGTTACCGCCCATTTCATCCGAGCTGCAAAATCGCGCTGCGCCGCCGGGAAAAATGCCGGAAAAGCAGGCCGCAATTCCTTCTTTGCCGAATCACGCGCAAATGCACTCAGCGTGGACATCATCGTCTCCAGGCTGCTGTCGCTTAGAGAAGAATCAGGCACCGAAAAAGTAAAATTGCCCCTTTCCAGCTCGCCAGCCTGCCGCCCGCCCCAGCCGCCAAAGGAGCCTTCCTCATAGGCGCGAAGGCCATTGCCCAGCATGTTCATGAACGTGGAATTGTCGCCTTCACCCAACCATGAACCCTTCTGCTGCACCGGCATCCACACAATGTAGCCCATCGCCTTTAGTTCTTCATTGGTATAGCCATCAAGGCCAAAATAATCGAAAATATCCCCCTTCACCATTTGCTTCCCGTCACCCCACACGCGATACAACGCCCCAAGCGGGCCTCGGCTGGTCACGTTTTCTTTCATCCAGTCAGCGGTGAGGTAAGGTGCATTGTCAGGGGATGCATTCAATTGTGCGCCATAGCCGTAGTTGGGCCCATCGATAAACTGGCGATAATCCAAGCCTGGCCAATTGGGCTGGAGGTAATTCGCATAGGTATCGTCCTGATCACCAGAAGGGAGTATTACCGCTTTTTTCAGCACTTTTTCCCTGATCTGAGGCCACTCTGAGTGTTGCCCAAACTCCTCTTCAATCGATTTGAAAGCTCTGGCAATGGTGCTTTGCCCACCCCATGCCGTGAGATAAAGGGGCCCGGGCACATCGTCGAGCAGGAGCGATTTAATGAGGTCGGACCCAGGGCTGTCTTTCGAGATGTCGCCGTCAAATTCGATGTTTCCGATTCGGATTTTCGATATTAGCTCATCAGGGCTTGGATATCCTGGGTGGTGGGTAATCAAGTTGGGATAGGCTTGCTGGTAAGCCTCGACGACATCGTGGATAAATCGCTCCTCATCTGCCCAGCGGTACGATTCACAGGGGCAAAGGCTGAGCCCGTACCGGGTATACTCACGGCCTGGCACAAACCATTTAGTGCCCTTTCCATCACCTTTCCAGTGAAAGCCGCTGCTGGCATATACAAGGCCCTCAATTTGGAGGTCGGTGCTGTATAATAGCAGACGAATAAGCGAATTGAGGTCGTCAAGCTCGGGATCGGCAGTGATCACGATCCGGGGGCGGGCTTGCTCCTGCAAGGAATTGGGTGCCTGGCATTGGACCATGGTAAGCAGCATCAGCAGGAGAAAACCGTTGGTGATCAGCCGAATGTTGTAAATCGGCTTGCCTGATGCCAATGAAAGCGAAGCAAGTGAGTTCATATTTTGTCGACAAATGATACCTAGAGCGACCAGCAGCAAGATGAGTAACAAGCTCAACAAAGGCATCTGGTAGCAGAGGAATGGAGTCCAGGCTCTGGGAATATACCGATCAACCCATTGTATTTATTCCATTCTACAAGCTACCACTCAAATCTACCTCTCGCAGGGAATGAAAGCCTGACAAAGCCAGAAACAGCCGGTAGTATTTCTCTCCCGGCTGTTTCTTCTGCAAGCAGGCTATCAGGCTTCTTTGGCAGGCCGCCACATTGGCCCAATTGCCACCAACAGCACTGCTACATTGAACAGCGCATTGGAGCCATTTCCAGAGGCAATGGACCCGGCGCTATCGAGTAAAAACCACGATAACATTCCCAGCAGCACACTTCGCCGCACAAGTTCCGGGGCTATGTCATACACCCACAAGGATAAACACCAAATCATTACTCCCCAGCCCAGCAAAAAGCCGCCGGTAAGTGCCGACAAAAAACGGGTGTCGGGCGAAGAATAGGTAGTGGAGCCATCCATGGGCCAGCTAACCAGGTCGAGGGTTAGCCGGGCGGGTTCGAGCGTTGCTTCCATGGTGCCCAGGAAGAAAACAGGGGCAAAGGACCACACCACAAATGAGGTGATCTTGAGCCAGAATTTGTGAAAAGAGGGCGACATCCAGCCGCCGCTCGCTTTTTTTGCACTTGCTTCCATACTGATCGGGGTTGAAGGGGTTATTAATGCCCGAACTTAACCCGCCTGAAATCAAGCCGTTAGACGGAAGCGTACAATGAGAGCAGATAGATGAGTCAAATAAAAATCTTCGCTTGAATTGAACCCGCGGGTCCACTTATCAATAGCAAATCTGGTGAATCTTTTGGCGATTTCTAATATTATTGGAAACGCAACTTCTGATCCTTCCACCAACCTCTGCCTTTCAGCCTAAACAGCGCTTGATGCTAAAAAAGCATGCAAGTTTCAATGGCGACATCTGTAAAATCACCTTCCTACTACCCCAAATACCTTTCGGTAAATCGGCTTCCGCCAGGCAAACTGAAGCCATAGAACGGGGACCAGCAAAAAATCGGGTAGCCAGGCAGGACCTTTAAACTCAATATCGTCGATAATTTCGCTGCCGTTGTCTGCCAGGCGCACGATGTGCTGGTGCCGCCAAAAGCTTAGAAACCAGGGCAGTGTGCTGCCCTGATCTACAAACCAGCTCTTTGTGTTGTCACTCCCATGCTCTACAATATCGCTGATCCAGTCATGGGCTTGAAATAATGGCAGGTGAAGCCGAATATGAACCCTGTCGCCCGTTTTGGAACCGTCGAATTGAAGTAACTCCACCTTAATGCCCGGAGGGGACAGCTGACGAAACAGCGCTTCATCAAATCTCGCCATGATGGCCGGGGGAGTACCCGCAACACGGGTTTGGAGTCGAAGTCGCATCGGCAGTTGATCAATGACGAGAAAGTTGCCGCCACGCATGGCGAAGGGAAGTTTTGCCGGGAAAGGCCTTAAACGACCTCAATCAGGAAGTCCTGCCCGGCCACCATGCTCCCGAAGCTGTGCAGCTCCAGGCCAAGACCACGGGCCATTTGCATGAATTCCCGCTCGTATTCAGCCACAACAGCCACAAGCAGTCCGCCACTCGTTTGAGGGTCGCAAAGAATGGCCTTCTGTTCCTCGGTCATCGGAGAAATTTGATGACCATAACTGGCGAAATTGCGATTGGTTCCACCAGGAACGCAGCCTTCAGCCAGGTAGGTAGCCACTTCCGGGAAAATCGGCACTTGCGACACATTCACCTTCGCCGACAACCGCGAGGCATGGCACATCTCGGCCAGGTGGCCCAGCAACCCGAAGCCCGTTACATCGGTCATGGATTTCACATAGGCATAGCGGGCAAAAATCTCGCCTACTTTGTTGAGCTGCACCATCGAATCGCGGGCGATGGTGGCGTGTTCGGGGCGGAGCTTGCCCTTCTTTTGCGCTGTGGTGAGGATACCCACGCCAAGTGGCTTCGTGAGAAACAGTTTGCAGCCGTTGAGCGCGCCGCCATTCCGGCGGATGTTGGCAACATTCACCCTGCCTGTTACTGCCAGGCCGAAAATTGGCTCGGGGCTGTCGATGCTATGACCACCTGCCAGCGGGATTTTGGCCTCTGCACAAGCATTCCTAGCGCCTTCCAGTACTTCGCGAGCCACTTCCGGGGCGAGCTTGTCAACCGGCCAGCCCAGAATCGCAATGGCCATCATCGGCGTGCCGCCCATGGCATACACATCGCTGATGGCATTCACAGAAGCAATGCGGCCAAAGTCGAAAGCATCGTCTACGATGGGCATGAAAAAGTCGGTGGTGCTTACCACTGCTGTTCCGTCTCCCAGGTCATAGACTGCCGCGTCGTCGCGATGCTCGTTGCCGACCAGAAGGTTGGGGTCAGGCAGCGACACCGTCGAGGTTTGGAGCATGGTTTCAAGGACTTTGGGGGAAATTTTACACCCGCATCCGGCACCATGACTGTACTGTGTGAGCTTAATAGGATCCATGTCGTTCATGACAGGCTGAGTAGTTGGGGTTGAATAGCAAGAAGCGCCTCTGCTGTAGCCTCCGGATCGTGTTGGTCAAGAGGGAAAGGCAAGATACGCGTATGTTTTTTGCGAGCGAGCGAGTGAAGGTAAGTTCGGTCGTAGTAAGCCAGGGCAAGATCGGCGGTAGTGGCTAAATCCCCTGCTTGCAGGGCTTCAATGGCCGCTTTCACCAGCGGGCCATCCATCCGTTTGGCGATGCGCAGAAGGGCCTGCTCAGCCGCCAGAGGATCGCCCTGGGCGTAGTCTTTTACCAGTTGTTCCACCCGTATGGCCTTAGGCAATTCCAGAAGAACGACCGGAGCGAGACTCATTTGCTCCCAGAATGGGTCGGATACAAATACCTTACCAATTCGGCGGCTTTCGTCCTCCACCCACACAACTTGGTCGCGCCGGAGAGTTCTGAGAGCCCCATATAGATCGTTCTCAAATTGTTCGTTGGTCCCTTGTGGCGGCATTCCGATGCTGCCAAAGGCCGATCCTTTGTGCCTGGCCAGGGCTTCGAGATCAAGCACCTGAACCCCCAGCCTGGCGAGGGCGTGCAGGATATGAGTTTTACCGGATCCTGTCATGCCACCAATCAGGATGAGCTTCCAGGGCTGTGCCAGCTCCTGGCGAATGTATGCCCGATAGGCTTTATACCCTCCGGCCAGGGTCGCTACCTGGAACCCTGCCTGCCGCCACAAGGTAGCCAGGCTCCCGCTGCGCATTCCGCCCCGCCAGCAATGCACCAGTAACTTGCCTTTTGGAGACACTTTCATCGCCTGGCGCACAAAGCCCGACATTTTTGGCCCCACCAAATCGAGGCCCAGCAGAAAAGCTGCTTCACGGCCCTGCTGCTTGTAGGCCGTGCCTACCCTTGCCCGCTCTTCATCATCGAAAAGGGGAATATTCACCGCGCCGGGAAGATGACCGTCGCCATACTCCCGGGGAGCCCGCACGTCCACGAGTTTCCACTCAGGATCATCACTCAGGCTCAAAAACTCGGCTGCTTCCACCGCTCGCTGCATCTGCTTTCCTTCCCCGCAAACATACCACCCTTTCCGAGGGCGAGCAAGCTGGTTTCTATAAGGGTTTGTTCTTCAACCAACAAAACTTCGCTACCTTCGTACCTCAAGCCCCTCCCAACTAGAGGGACATTTGCCTATGATTGAACGTCAACGCATTAGCAAAGACGATGGCCCCGAGCGTGCAGTGCTGGTGGGCCTCTGCACCAAAGACATGCGCTTCGAGCAAGCCAAAGAGTACCTTGATGAGCTGGCTTTTCTGGCAGAAACTGCTGGTGCCATCACCGTGAAAAGCTTCCTCCAGCGCCTCGACCACCCCATTAACTCGACTTACATCGGGACCGGGAAAATCGAAGAAGTGAGGCTTGCTGTCGAAGAAAACAAGGCTAATCTCGTTGTTTTCGACGACGACCTTAGCCCCTCTCAGATCCGCAATCTTGATAAAGCACTCGGCGTCAAGGTGCTGGACCGTTCTTCGCTTATCCTCTACATTTTCTCTGAACGCGCCCAAACCGCCCAGGCACGGGCCCAGGTGGACTTGGCCCAATACAAATATCTCCTTCCCCGCCTTGCCGGAATGTGGTCTCACCTGGAGCGGCAAAAAGGGGGCATTGGCCTCAAAGGTGCCGGGGAAAAGGAAATTGAAACTGACCGAAGGATCATTCGCGACAAAATCTCCTTTCTCCAAAAGGAGCTTGTCACCATTTCCCGCCAGGATGAACAGCGCCGGAAAAACCGCTCTCAGTTTGTGAGGGTTGCGCTCGTGGGCTACACCAACGTGGGGAAATCCACTTTGATGAACCGCCTGTCAAAAGCAGATGTCAAGGCCGAAGACAAGCTCTTTGCCACCCTGGACACCACCGTGCGGAAGGTCTCCCTCGAAGGCATTCCTTTCCTCCTTTCTGATACAGTTGGCTTCATCCGAAAACTGCCGCATCACCTCATTGAGTCGTTCAGAAGCACCCTCGCCGAGGCCAAGGAATCTGATATCCTGCTGCATGTGGTGGACATTTCTCATCCCAACCACCAGGCACATATCGACAATGTGCAGGAAACCCTGCGGAGTCTTGACATTCAGGACAGAACTGTGATCACCATTCTCAACAAAGCCGATCTCCTGAGCGAAGAGGAAAAAGCCCAGATCCGGGAAGGATGGCTGGCCCGCCACCATCACCCCGCCATGCTGATCTCTGCAGGGAATGGAGACGGGATCGAAGCTTTCCGAAACCTCCTTGTGGATTTGCTGGTTGATGCTTATAAAGCCAGAGCCTACGAAGGCCAGGAACATCCCTATCTGGAACAGCACAAGTTCTTCCGCCTCACCGATCCCGATGCCTTAATTTGATTCTCCCTCTCCGTTTTCAATTGCTTTCTTCCCATGGACGAAATCATCAACCGCGTAGCCAGCAGCCCCATCGTAACCTTCAAGCTTGAAGACCATTTTCCTGAAGGAGAAAGGGTGGAGCTGGACATTAAGGAGGTGCTGTTTCAGGGAATGATCCTGCGGGAGAAAGACTTCCGCACCTGGCTCAAGGATCACGACTGGGGCCAATATCAGGGCAGGCATGTGGCGGTGTTTTGCTCCACAGACGCCATTATCCAGAGCTGGGCCTGGATGCTCCTCATGAGCGTGCTCACCCCTGTTGCAGCCACGGTGGTTATCGGCAACGAAGAAGTGCTGGAGCGGGAACTGTGGCGCAAGACCCTGGATGCAGTCGATTGGGCATCCATGCAGGGCGCTCCCGTGGTTGTGAAGGGCTGCAGCGACCGCCCGGTGCCGCCGCTGGTGTATGCTGAAGCAACCCGAAGACTTCTGCCCTTTGCCAAAAAAATCTCCTTCGGCGAACCCTGCTCTACTGTACCTGTTTGGAAGGCTTCCTGAAGCGCAGGCTTTAGGTTTTAAACCGAAAACGCCCGATGCTCAGGTTTCCTGCCTTGTCGCGAAGGGATACTTCCAGGTCGTGCCAGCCAGCGGCTGGCCGCTGCTTCCATCGCCAGGTAATGGAATTTATCCGGAAATCATAGCTGAACGGTACCCATTGCCCATCTACCGTAGCATACAAGCTCATGTGATCGAGGTCGGAAACGGCGTCCGAAACATGCAAGCTAAGGCGGTCAATGCTGCCTGACAAAATGCCCTGGTGGCTGAAGTTTTGAGGGCGAATGACTGGCCCCGCAGGATCAGCAATGAGGGCAAAGGCCCCGAACTCCAGGCTTGACCCCACGATGGCGCCACCCTCTCCGGGCGATGCACCCAAAAATTCCCACCGCGCTCCTTTTTGCCGGGCTACCACCAGCTTGCCGCCCTGCCAGTTTTCGGGTGGGCGAATGGATACCACGAATGGCTCCAGGACAGGAATGCCAGGCGAGCCAATCCGATACAATTCCCCCACAACAGGACCAGGCGCATTTTCCGGAAGAATTTCGATGGGCACGCGGTCGGCTACGCTGCGGTAGGGAACCATGAGCGTCAATGGCCCTGCCTCAATGAGGTTGTTCTGAAAGGGCAACAGTTCCTCCATGAGCGGGAAAGTGTGCACCCATTTGCCAATCTCATCGCGGATGATTCTGGGATAACGGTATCGGTCCAGGGGCATGAGAAACACCATTCCCTTGGCATCCATGTAAGCAGGCATGAGGCGGCTTTGCTCACCGTAAATGCTTTCAACAAGCAGGCCTCCCTGATAGCTGGCGTGTGGTTTGGTGGCGCGAAGGAGGAGAATGTTTCGGCGAATATCCACCTGCACCACTGGCTCGGCGTGGTACACTGGCTGGGCAGGGAAGCTTCCGGGTGCTGTTTTTCTCTGAATGCGGGCATCAAGCCTGGTAGTATTGCCATGAAAATCTCCCAGTTCGAGCCGGAGGTTGTGGACAAGGTCGTCAGTGAGGAGGAGGGTTCCCTGGTCCCGGTAGGGCCTGTTGGCAGGAAAGAGGTTGCCCGGTTCTACATAGGCCCGCTGGAGTTTCTTTTTGGTTTTCTGGAAGTGGGCGTAGTCGAAATGAAGATTGATCAGCCGTTTTTCGTCGAATGCGTAGCGGTCCAGGGCAAATTCATGGATAAGTTCTTCGTCAAGGTAGAGCCTGGCATAATTGATTCCGCAGTGGTTGGCCGCTGCATCCAGCAGGTCGTGGCCTTCATACTCAATGCCGATTCTACCCTGTACCTGGATGAGTTGAGCAATGCGATACTGCCCTGCGCTGCCCTCGGGCACCAGGCTAAGCTTGTCGAAGGCTCCGTTCACGCGGGAATCAATGTCCAGTGGCTCAATGCCGATTTGTTGCAAAACGGGCGGCCTTGCATCTGCTATTTCACTCCGAAACCACTCCAGCGGGTTGAGAATCCGCTCCTGCGGGTCGCGGATTTCAAAATGAAGGTGAGGCCCTTGTGATGAACCCGAATTGCCGCTCCAAGCAATGATGTCTCCTTTGCTCACAGGCAGGTCATGCTGCCCCAGATAAAGATCCTGGCTCATCTGCCGGTCTGCCCACTGCCTGTCTTCCACCAACCGGGTGATGCGGTCCTGAAAGTGGGACAAATGCCCATACACCGAAAAATTGCCGTCGGGATGCTTGATATATAGGGCATTGCCATACCCAAACGGGCTTACGAGGATGCGATAGACGTAGCCATCGTCAATGGCGCGGACTGGCGCACCGGTTTTCCCGCCGGTTTTGAGGTCGATACCAGAATGGTAATGGTTGCTGCGCAATTCGCCGAAGGTGCCCGACAAGGCCCTGTGGCCGTCGAGGGGGAAGCGGTAGTTGGCGTCGCCTGGGTGAGCCGCCAGGAGCAGGCAGCAGCCAACCAGCGCCCAGCTCAGCAGCTTGTGGTTATCTGACATGAAAATCGAGGAGCTTTTGGCCTTGCAACCATCCTTCGAGGCGGTCGCCGATGTGGAGGGGCCCCACACCTTCGGGGGTTCCGGTGAACACGAGGTCGCCTTTTTTGAGGGTAATAAACCGGGAAATATAAGCCACGAGCTGAGGCACAGAGAAAATCATGTCATTGCAATGGCCTGTTTGCCGGGTTTCGCCGTTGATGGCGCAGGTAAAGGTGAGATCAGGGATAGGCGGCAGGTCGGCAGGGTTGAGGAAAATGGACACAGGGGCTGCCCCGTCAAAGCCTTTTGCCAGGGTCCAGGGCCAGCTTTTGGCCTTGGCCTCGTCCTGGATATCGCGGGCAGTGAGGTCAACGCCAAGCCCGATACCATCGATGTAATCGGGCACAAAAGCCTCCTCGATATGTTTGGCTTCCTTGCTGATTCTCAGCACCAACTCGCATTCAAAATGAAGGTTGTTGGTGAAGGATGGATAGTACACATCCTTGTTTTCCTTGAGAACGGCGCTGTCTGGTTTAAAAAACAGCAAAGGGGTCTGGGGCACGGGGTTATTCAGTTCCCTGGCGTGCTCCAGGTAGTTTCTTCCGACGCAAATGACCTTCATGAGGCAGAGAATGGGTTATTCGCAGATATTTTTAGTGAGGGTGGTGTTGTCGAATAAATCCGGCAAATGAACTGTTGCTTCGCCGATGAGATATCCTTCCTCCGGGTTCCAGACATCCACCACGCGCTCGCAGTTTTTGAAAAGAGAGTTTAGGGGCCGATCGTCGGGCAGGAAATGAAGTTTCCATACTTCTCCTTCGAGGAGGAGCTCATAGGTGCCGTTGCACGATTCGTAGCTGAGGCTACGGGTGGTAAGGATTCCCTTCTGGGCCTTTCTGTGAAAGTAGGTGCTGTCGTTCTTCACTTCGAGCCGGAACACTTGCTCTTCATCACAGTAGTTCCCCATGAGCTTGGCTCTCACTTCGGCTTCTGTTGGGGGGCTGGGTTGGCAACCCATGATCAGGAGGGGGAAGGCCAACCAGGCCAGAGAAGGAGATTTCATGAGCAGATTCCCGTTTGCGTTCTGGGCAAATGTAGGGAATTAGCGGGTTTTTTGGCGGTTTTTTTCCTCTTTGGCAGCGGCCAGTTCATACAGCAATCGTCCCGATTGGTCTTGTTCTAAGGCATTTCCCACCACCACCACATCTGCCCCTGCCTCCCACAAAACGTCGGCCATCTCCGCCGATCGAATCCCTCCACCCACAATGAGGGGTAGCTCCACCTCATTCCTGACAGCTTTTACCATGTTGTCCGGCACCGGGCGAAGGGCGCCACTACCGCAGTCGAGGTAGATGAGTTGCACGCCAAGATAGGCTCCAGCCAGGGCAGTGCAAGCCGCAATGTCGGGTTTGTCGTGGGGAATTGGTCGTGTGTTGCTCATGTAATGAACGGTGGTGTCGCGGCCTCCATCCACCAGCAGGTACCCGGTGGAGAGAACTTCCAGCCGGCTTTGCTTGAGCAAAGGGGCTGCCACCACATGTTGCCCGATGAGCAAATCAGGATTGCGACCGCTTAAGAGGGAAAGAAACAGAATGCCGTCAGCCTGGTGGTTGATTTGCTGCACGCTGCCCGGAAACAAAATGGCAGGCAGGCCTGCGCTTCGCTTCAATTCGCTCACCAGCTCTCCGCCATGCTCTGTGCGCAGGAGGCTCCCGCCAACCAGGAAAAAATCCACCCCGGCGGCGGCGGCTTCACGCCCCAGGTCCCGGCCTTCTGCAGCACTGCATTTATCGGGGTCGATCAGCATGGCAAAGGCCTTTTTGCCTGATAGCCGGAATTGCTGCAAAAAAGAAAGGAGTGGACCAGCCATGGGTAGGAGGGGTGGAATAGAGCCAAGGTGCTGTCGCCTCCCGATCGGGGCGCGTCGAAAATTACACATTTACCCCGGAGTGACCTTCTCCTTTCCCTGCCAACCTAACATCTTCCCGGAAAAATGCTTACCGCGGAACTATTTTCTTCGCCGAATCAGCCCATGGCGGCATGCCTGAAGCTGGCAAGACCCACGGCCCCAAAGCCGATCATTTGCATGAGCATGAAGGGGATGATGCTGAAATCCTGGTAGTAGGCAGCTATGCTGATGCCCACCAAAAAGTACAGGGCAAAGGCCAGTTCTCCATACACAGAGGGCTTTACCTTAGCGCTGCGGTATTTTTTTAGAGACTTCGGCTCATTACCCTTTCCCTGGAGGTTGTATTTGGGTGTGCGAACGAATGGGGTTCTTTTCCCCCGAAAGCCTTGAATCACCGCGATGGAGTTGTGGAGAGACAGCCCCATAGAAATGGAAAGGAAGGGAATGTAGTAGGTAACGAATCGCTTCACCCCTGCACCAAAAGAATGTTCTCTCCAGGTGAACGTCACGATGTAGAGCATCGCCAGCACCAAAAAGCTGATGAGCAGGGCCAGAACTGGCACAATGAGAAAAGCCACCTGTCCGTGGAAAATGGTATGCTTCATGATCAGAAGCGGCACGCTGGTCATCGCCATGAGCATCACCAGCACGAAAACGGAACTGCTGAGCAAATGGAAGGTGCCGTGGAACTTGGTGAGGAAAGGAGCATCTGACTTCCAGAGGGTGAAGAGCATTTTGCGGGCTACTTCAGCCCCTCCTTTCATCCAGCGATATTGCTGGGATTTGATGGCACCCATTTCGGCAGGCAATTCAGCTGGGGCCCCGATTTCATCGACATAGCGGAACTTCCATCCTTTGAGCTGGGCGCGGTAGCTGAGGTCAAGGTCTTCTGTGAGGGTATCTGCTTCCCAGCCGCCAGCATCGGTGATGGCCTCTTTGCGCCAAATACCGGCTGTACCGTTGAAGTTCATGAAAAAGCCGCCGCGGTCTCGGGCAAATTGTTCAATGGTAAAGTGGGCATCGAGGTGAAATGCCTGAGCCTGAGTGAAGAGCGAGGTGCCGCGGTTGATATGCTCCCAGCGGGCTTGCACCACGCCTATATTCGGGCTGGTGAACTGCGCCATGGTGGCACGGAGAAAATTGGGGCGGGGCAGGAAGTCAGCATCGAAGATGGCGATGAATTCACCTTTGGCACTATCCATGCCATAGGCGAGGGCACCGGCCTTGAAGCCTTTGCGGTCGGGGCGACGAACTTGCAAAGCCTGAAAGCCCTGAGCCTGTAATTCCTCAATTTTGCGCGCAGCCAGCTCCTTCGTCTCGTCCTTCGAATCGTCGAGCAACTGAATCTCAAACCGGTCTTTCGGATAGTCGAGCGCTGCAATGGCGTCAAGAAGGCGCTCTACCACAAAAAGTTCGTTGTAGATCGGCAGCTGAATGGTAATAAAGGGAACGTCATCGCCTTCGAGGGGCGGAGCCGCCTGGAATTTGGGACGATACTTGAGAAAGGTTAGCACCAAATGGAGCTGACCAAAGCTGTAAATAAAGACAAGGATGATGGCTATACCGTAAACCCCGAGAACAAGGGCCGCCAAAACGTCGAACAGCAGGCTCACAAGCGTGAAGAGATAAGTGGGAAGGTCGGAACAAGAAAAGCGAAAACGAACTGAAAATCAAAGCACAAAGCTAATAAACTCTTGGGCATTGTGAAGTTACATAAGCCTAAAAATCGTCCAAAGGATTTTATAGCCTGCCATGATCGTTCCCTTGACTGTTCCAGTGACCTTGGATTTTCCAATTCGTGGGCGATACCTAACCGGAACCTCCTCGCAGCGAAGGCCTTGCTTGGCTGCCTTTACCTGCATTTCGACCGTCCAGCCATAGGTGGGGTCTGCCATGCCGAGGGAAAGCAGGGCCTCATATCGAATAGCACGAAAAGGCCCGAGGTCGGTGAACCGGACCCGGTAGAATAGCCTGATGAGGGTGGTAGCCAGCCAGTTTCCAAAAATTTGCTGCGGCATCATGCTTCCTTTTTTGCGCTCGCCAAGGGCCCGCGAGCCAATAACCAGATCAGCACGCCCGGCCAGCAGGGGAGCCAGCACGGCAGGCATTTCCTCCGGATAATCTGAATAGTCGCCATCCAGGAACACCACAATGTCTGGCCGCTGGGCCTCCGGCAATGCCGCCAGATATGCCATTCCCCTCAAACAGGCGTTCCCATATCCTTTTTTCTCTTCCAGCACCACAATTGCTCCGGCTGCTTCTGCTTCTTCCCGAGTTTTGTCAGTGGATCCATTGTTACCTACCACTACTCCCTGCACCAGCCCGGGAGGAATATCGCGAACGACCTTTCCAATCGATTGCTCCTCATTGAAAGCAGGAATGATGACGTAAATGCGGGCTGATTCCATGAAGCCAGAAAATTGAGGCTGCAAGTAACGAAAGTTTCCCCATCGGGTTGTCGGCTCTCAGACAGAGGCCAGGCAGCCGGAAGAAATTGTATCTTGCCGCTGCATGGAACCAAACAGCGCCATTTACCTGCGTCACGCG
Source organism: Bacteroidia bacterium (assembly GCA_041741415.1). GTDB lineage: Bacteria > Bacteroidota > Bacteroidia > J057 > J057 > JANQTF01. The sequence continues at coordinate 62,595 of JBGSKC010000059.1, forward strand.
ATTTTCGAGGCTCTTGACACCCTCACGGCTCTCCACGCCGAGGCTATCCTTGCCTTCGGCATGGTGCTGACCCTGTGCCTCTCTTTGATGCCACGCCAGCGGGCCAGGCGCTTGCTGCCGGGATGGACTGCCCTCACGCTCCTGGCCACACTGGTTCAATTGTTTCTCCTCGATCCACCCGTTCATGAAAGCCACCTGTTGCGCGAATCCCTTGCCGCCCGCTGGGCACAAGGGCTTTGTCTGCTGTCCACCCTTCTCATGCTGCCTTCTTTTGCCCGCGACATACGACTGCAAAGCGAAGCAGACCAGCAGGGCGGCGAACGATACGTTCTTCTTCTAGGAATGCTGCTTGGCGCTTTTTTACTCATCAGGGCTAAACACCTGATGGTAGCCTACCTGGGCCTGGAGCTGATTTCCATCGCTTCCTATATTCTCATTGGCTTCACCCGCCGGGAACCAAGAAGTGCAGAGGCCAGCCTGAAGTTTTTCCTGTTCGGCGCCTTTGCCTCGGGTTTTTTTCTTTATGGAAGCTCATGGCTTTATGGGCTCACCCAAACCCTGAGCCTGGAAGAAGGAGCGTTTCACGCGGGCCTGGAGGCAGCTGGCCCGGGCATGTGGCTGCTTCCGCTTGTACTCATGCTGGTGGGCCTGCTGTTTAAGCTAGCAGCCTTCCCCCTTCATTTTTGGATGCCAGATGCCTGGGAGGCAGGCACTTATCCTGTAGCCGGGATTCTGGCCGTGGTGCCAAAAGTGGCAGCTACCTTTTTTCTTCTTGGCATGTTTCAGGTGTTGCCGCAGGAGGGAATGCTGCCGCTGAGGTGGTTGGTGGCCTTGCTGGCAGTAGTGAGCATGACCTGGGGAAATCTGGCTGCGCTGCGGCAGGTCCATATGCGACGGCTGCTGGCCTATTCTGGCGTGGCCCATGCCGGATTTCTGCTCATGGCTTTGGCCATCCATAGCCCGGCTGGAAACCGGGCGGGTTTGTTTTACCTCACAGTTTATGCGCTGATGAACCCGGCCATGTTCCTGATGGCAGAAGGCTTTCACCGCGGCCTGGGTCACGCCCGCTGGCAGGAATGGGAAGGCAGGGGCCGTTTGTTTCCCTGGGGAACTGCTGCGCTGGCTGTGATCCTGGCCTCGCTCACCGGGCTTCCTCCTACTGCTGGATTCATCGCCAAATGGATGTTGTTTCTCTCAGCCCTCGAGCAAGCAGATACCCTGGCCTGGGTCCTGGTGGGCGTGGGAACAGTGAACACGGTATTAGCTCTGGCGTACTACCTGATAATTCCCTCGAGAATGGTGTTTCGCCCCTCGCCGTCTGGCGACAGGCGCGCTGAGGAGTTTCCGCGATATGAAATGGTAGCCGGGCTCAGCCTGGCGGGTTTGCTGCTGCTGGGTGGGATTTGGGGATTTGACCGGATTCTCAGCCTCATGACCAACTGGTGGTAGAAATTAGGAATAAGGAGAATAGGGCATTTGTTATGGAAAAACTGGCGCCAATTCCTCTTAATGGCAGGCTTGTTTGCTCCCATTAAGAATGAAAAGCAGATGCAGGCCGGAAGTTTGTACGGAAAAATGTTACTTTTACAAACCAAATCAATCCCCTCCATGATCAAATGCACAAGCTACGGAGTCATCCTGGCCTGCTGGTGGATAGTAGCTGGTTGCACCCCTGGTGCTGCCGGAGGGGAAGCTGACGGGCAGATCTCCACAGGGCCTGATTCTGTCGGGATCCTTGATTATGTGAGCAGTGGCAGGCTGGATAAAGCCATTCCCGCAGTGGAAACAGCCACTTCGGGCTCTATTACCATTGCAGTAGACGAGAGCCTGCGCCCGGCGATCGAAGCCGAGATTGCAGCCTTCCAGTTTTTGTATCCAGAAGCAAATATAGAAGCTCGTTACCTGCCCGGTGAAGAAGCCATTGCGCTGATGCTCGCCTCCGACTCGGTGCGACTGGCAGTAGCTTGCCGTCAACTGGAACCTGAAGAAGAAGCTCTCCTGGCCAAGCGCAGCATTAGCCCGAAATATGCTCATATCTTCACCGATGGCATTTGTCTGATCACCCACCCGGATGTGCAGGTGCCCCGCATGACCCTGGCGCAGTTTGAACAGATTCTGCGTGGGACCATTCGCACCTGGCGGGAGCTCGACGCAAGCCTGCCCAACGAACCTATCCAACTGGTGTTTGACAACCGGGCTTCGCATTTGCTGACTTCCCTTCGCAAGACCTACCTCGGAGGCGAGGCTTTGCCAGGCCAGCAAGTATTTGCCCTCAGCAACACCGAAGAGCTCCTGGCTCATGTAAAAACCCATCCCGGCAGTCTGGGATTTGCCGGAGCCGCCTGGATCAGCGACCTGGATGACCCCCGGGTGCTTGCCCGCCGGGAGGGTCTGGCCTTTGTGGCAATGGAAAAAGGCCCGGGTGCCGACAGCACCTGTGCGTTCAAAGAAAACTTTTTCCTTCCTTTTCAGAGTTATATTTACGCAGGCTGTTATTCACTTCCCCGCCCGGTTTTCACCATTCTCCGCGAATCTACCCACGGATTGGGCACAGGATTCGTCTCCTTTGTAGACGGTCCTAAAGGGCAGGCGGTGATTCACAAGGCAGGGCTGGCCACCGTTCATGGCGTGGGCCGGACAATTAAACTACCAGCCAAAGACCAGAGCCAACTTCCTTCGTCAAACTCTCAACTTCGATAACAAGCTTTCACCCCAACTCACCCGAGTGCAAATCCGAGAACTCTAACAACGAAAAACCTCTGAGACTATGTTGAAACGTGCTTTGATGCTCTTTGCCGGAATCCTTCTGCTGTCGCAGACAGGTCTGGTAGCCCAAGATCCCATGGCTGAGGCAATGGGGCTGTATGGACAGGAAAAATACGATGAAGCCACCCAAACGCTTCAGAGTTTCCTCACCACCAAACCCAAAAATGCCGATGAGGTCCATTATTGGCTGGGGATGATCAAATATCGTCAGGAGGCTTTTGAGTTAGCCAAAAAAAAATTCGAGGAATCGGTGGCTGCGAAGGCAAAATCTGCCTATGGCCACGCCGGCCTCGGGCTGATGCTCATGATTGAGCAAAACTACACCGAAGCCAACTCTCACCTGCTCGAAGCCAACGAATACGCAAAGGGTCGTATTCCGGAAGTTGTTTTTACCATGGCTGAGGCTTACCTCAAAGGTGGAAAGCCCGAAATTGAGCAGGCCAAAGTGCTGCTCTACAACTACCGCACCCTTGACCCCGAGGAGCCCCGCACCTACATCATGCTGGGAGAATACTACAAAGTAGGTGGCGTGCCCGAACTGGCAATGGCCGAGCTTGAAAAAGCAATCGAAAAGGCACCTTCTTATGTTCCTGCCTACACCGGTCTGGCTGAACTCTACTACGAGCGCGGCAAGGAAACCAAATCCGGTGAAGACTACCAGAAAGGCTATCAGATGGTAACCAAAGCGCTGGAGCTGAACCCCAATTTCGCTCCTGCCTATCGCATCCGTGCAGAGCTTTTCCTTATTTCAAAGGATCCTAACCGCTTTGAGCGCGCCCGTGCTGACATCGAAAAATACCTGGAACTCGCTGGCGACGACCTCAAAGCCAAGGTCCGCTACATCCAGTTCATCTTCCTTACTGAGGATTACCAACTGGTGCTCGACGAAATGAGCAAAATCGATACCGTCACCAACGTGCTTCGCCGCCTGAAGGGCCGGTCTTTGGCAGAGCTGGGCCGCTACGCTGAGGCTAAAACAGCGATGGATGAATATTTTGCTGCTACAAAAGAGCAATACCACCTCGCCAGCGACTATGAAGTGTATGGCGATATCCTGCGCAAAAGCGGAGATCGCACCGGAGCCGATCAGTACTATCAAAAGGCCATGAGCATGAAGCCTGTAGATTACAAGGACTTCTACGATGGGCTGGCTGAAGGCTACAAGGCGGAAGCCAAGGCTATCGAAGCCCAGGCGGCTGAGATTCGCAAGCAGGCTAAAGAACTTGAGGGCGCTGCCATGATTGCTTATAATGGAGCTAACGATTGTGCTGCTGCTGGCAATGCTGTTTGTCGCGACTCCCTCAAAGCTGTGATGGACAAGGCTGTTGCTGACCGCGAAGGTCTCCTCGCCCAAGCCGACCAGGTGGCTGCCGGCACCGCCAAAATCTATGAACAGGAAGCCTACTATCGCCAAATGGCCCTTACCTTCGCCGACCCCGTTACCCTTACCCAGTACAAAGACATGGGCATTGCCTACTACAATGCCGCCATGTGGACCGAGGCTGAAGCTGCTTTCAAGAAGATGTCGGAACTCAAGGCCGATTATATGCTGCCCTACACCTATCGCTTCCGGATTGCCTATGAGCTGGAAAAGGTGGATCCCAGCGTCAATAACTGGATTGCCAAGCCTGTCTCTGATGATGTGATCGCGGCCTTCTCCGCCAACCCCACCGGTACCGGCCTCAGCACCGCAGACATGCGCAGCCTCCTTCTTTCCTATGAAGTGCAGGCCCTTTATGCTTTTGATCCCGAAGGCGACAACGCTGATTACAACTGCTCAGGAGCCCGCCCCTGGATCGACAAAATCATCGCCATCGACGCTGCCTACGAGCGCATCGTGCCGGTGAAGTCCTACTGCGACGAAGTCCAGAAATAAGCCTCCTTCGAAGGCCCGCAAGGTCCTCGATGAAGAACCCAAAAGAGCGGCTGCCCCGAAAGGCAGCCGCTCTTGTTGTTACGGGAGATCTGTTTTGGCTAGCTGAATGTGGATGCAGTGGCTATCGCTGCAACCGCACCCGAAGCTGCACAGGCTGGTGATCAGAATAGGCGAAGCCCATGTCGTGGGTGTGAATATCAACCAGCTCCACGTTGGGAGAGAGAAGGAAGAAATCCAGGATGGCGCGTGGGGTGGTTTCCGGCAAAAAGGCTGCTTTCAGCTCCCGGTTGGTGGGTGCCGCCGGGTCCCAGGCCCAGGTCCAGCCAGCCTGAGGATAGTTTTCCTCCACAAAAAAGCGGGCATTAGCCTCTGTTTTTTCCTGCTCAAACCCCGGCAGGCCCCGGAAATTAGCAGGGAACTGGTTCCAGTCGCCTCCCACAATCACGAAGTTTCCTTTCGCAAATTCCTCCTGCAAAACCGTTTTGAGCTGCTCCATTTCCACGGCTTTGAGGCTGCCGTCGTCGTAAGCTGAGTTATGGGTGTTGATCACTAGGAGTTCTTTTCCCTGCCCTGCATCGAAGCGCTGAACCAGAAAGCACCGGTCGAGGAAAAAGAGATAGGTAGGCCAATCGAATTTGCTTTGAAACGCATGGCGGATACTGGCCGTGGGAAGAAAGCGGGCGTAGGCGGCCACACCTGCTTCTACTTTTCCCATTGGTTCGCCAAAGGGAACCGGCACAAACTGCACCCGGTAGTTGGAGGCATATGCTGCGGAAAACCCGGGGAATTGCTCCATTACCCTGGCAAACTGGTCCTGTGCGTAGCTGCGTTTGGCATCCCGATCAACTTCTTGCAGCAAAAAAAAGTCGATGCTGTCGTGCAGGCTGCCGAGTTTGGAGAGTATGCCCCTGAGGTTTTTGTCAACAACAGGCCGGGGCATCCGCACGGTAGATCCACCGTCATAGAAAAAGTCGGATTCGGCACCGAGACCGGCATAACCGATGTTCCAGCTCAGCAGGGTGAGGGTGTCGGGAATCGGGCGGGGTTCTGCGCTGGCGTAAAGCGCAACGGATTCTGTGGCTTCGGGCTGGTAGTCGGTGACCCAGGCATAGCCGATCACCCCGACGAAATACAGGAGCACGAACAGGAGGGGCAAGCCCAGGAGGTAAATCAGAAAGCGGTATTGCTTCATGAGCGGGAGGGAGTTGCGGAATCTCCACCGCCGAAGGGCTTTCTGCGCCGGTCTTGCTTGAGTTTTTGCACAGACTTGGCGCGATTTTCCTGCTCCTGAACGGTGTATTTCCTGATTTTAAGCGATTTGCCTTTGATTTTTGGATCTTCCCAGGCATTCAGCATTTCGAAGGACCTTTTGGGAAGGTCCACCACGCTGTAGGCGTCAAAAATCGTGATGGTGCCAATATCTTCGGCAGGAAGCTGCCCGTCGCTTGTGAGGAGCCCCACGATGTCGGCCTTGCGGATTTTGTCGCGCTTCCCGCGGGAGAGGTGGTATTTGGCCCATTTATCAGCTTCCTCCACCTCCATTCTTTCCTTGTCAATGGGCTCGAGCTCCAGCGGCTGGAGGCGCAGGCCGATCAGTTTGTGGTGGTTGTGGAGGCGAACGCGCTCCATCTCGCTAACGAGGATATTGAACACATTTCCGGGGTTTCCGGCCCTGCCTGTGCGGCCCACGCGGTGAAGGTAAAAGTCATATTCTTCGGGCATGGACAGGTTGATCACAGCGGGCAGGTCGGGGATGTCGATGCCCCTCGCTGCAAGGTCGGAGGCGACGAGATAATCGATGTGGCCGTCTTTGAAGCGCCGAAGGATTTGCTCGCGCTCGCCCTGGTCCTGGTTTCCGTAGAAAGATTCGGCCCTGAACCCCATGTTCCTCAAAAAACCGGTGAGGGTAAGCACACTTTCCCTTCTTCCTGCGAAGATCAGGGCCTTGTGCACCTTTCGCTGTTCGAGCAAGCTGATGAGGAAGGATTCGCGGCGGCCTTCGGAGGCACTGATTTCGAAAAAGCTAAGCTTCCGGAGCAGGTCTTTGGGTTTCATGCGCACCGTCTGGACCTTTTCGAACCGCTCCTTGATCATCGATTCGGCGTCGGAGGAAATGGTGGCAGAAAAGAAGCCTACCTGGGCACTGTTGCGCACATGCTCGCGGATGTCGTCAAAATCCCGCTGAAAGCCCTGTTCGAGGAGTTTATCGCCTTCGTCGATGATGAGGTAGCGGATGTCGCGCCAAAGGTAGTCCCACTTGTACTGGAACATAAGGTCTTTGAGGCGGCCTGGCACCACGACGATGATGTGAGCGCCACTTTTGAGCGCAGCAAGGCTTTCCTCCATGGGCACGCCGCCATAGACGGCTTCCACTTTGAGCTGGGGCCCGATGAAGAAGCTGCGCAACATGCTCAGGATCTGAACGGCGAGCTCGCGCGAAGGCACCATGACGAGGGCCTGGGTGCTGTTTTTTTGGAGATCGAGCTTGGAAATGAGGGGGAGGCCATAGGCTGCGGTTTTGCCGGTACCTGTGGGGGCCTCTACCACGAGGTTCCGCTTCTGGAGAAACAGGGGGATGACCTTTTCCTGCACCAGGGTGGGCTTGCCGAAGCCGAGAGCCTGGACGGCATCCAGCACCCGGGGGTGTAGGTCGTATTTTGAAAACTTTTCGCCACTAAACATGGCGCAAAGCTACGGAGGATCAGGGGATTCAGGAAATGGGGAAGAGAATTCGTTTTGGTGGCGATTGGTTCACGAGATTACCAAAGGTGGAAGCCAAAAGCAATTTCCATGCAACTGCACAAAAGGCAATATGGCCCGGTGCAACTGCATGGAATTGTGTCAATTATCTGTTATCGGCCATTGCAGGGAAATGCAATCACCCTGCAGCCTCTTCTACCAGGGCATCAGCAGCGATTTTGAGGAACAACAGCAGCTCGCCTAGATTTTTGGGGCGAATGTTCTCGGATTCTTCCTCGATAATCACATTGAACAGCTCATTGAGCATGGCGAATTGGGGGTGGTTTTGCAACAAACCGCGCACCTCCAGGCCTGAAATTTCTCCCTGCTCGGAACTGATTTTTTCCAGTAACTCCTCATTTTCCTCCTGAATCCGCTCGAGGGTGTCGTCGGTGATTTCGTCGAGTGGGCCTTCGCTGTGTTTTTCCACGCAATGCCAGAGGGCAACGCCGAAGAAAAGCAGCACTTCGTGCTCGTCGTCATTGAAATCTTCCCCACCCCAGTCATCAAGATAAGCGGCCAGCAAAGGCTGCTCCTCCGCAAAGCGGTCGATGAGTGGCTCCAATTCCTGCTCGGGGTCCATGGTTTCAAGGTGTTCGAGCACGGCCAGTAAGTCTTCTGCGGAAATGGGGGTCATGGGAATAGGATTGATTGCCTGAGGAAACAACTCAAAGGTAGATACTTCCTGTTGATCTCAGCAATGGGAGAGGGGAAAAATATTAGGGCGAGCCCGGCGATCTGCAGGGAGTGCTCCTGATTTTTTTTTTGCACCCCAGACAACACAGATTCTGCGCAGATTTCCGCAGAGATTAAATCAATGTTTTGACCTGTGAAAAGCCGTGACCATCTGAGGGGTATTCCTGATATAACATGCCTTTCCTTTCAACTCATGCCACCCCCGCCCGGGCATAAAGGCTCTCTTCCATATCCACAAAAAAAAATTAGGGGACTCAATCCCACCGAAGTGGAAGAGTCAACCCTAACCCCTAGCTTCTGTGTTCTGCTTGACGCCGAACACGATACTAAAGTAGGTCAGGATTATTTATTTTGCAAATAGTCCAATATTGAAAATAAATTGAAATCCGTAAGACTAATCAGCCTCCTGTTCTTTTTTCTCGAGCCAGAACTGGTTAAACCCCTCGCCAATTACCAGAGAAATCCGCTGGCCCTGCACCAGTTCCAGCACCGCCAAAAAGCTGAAAACCACAAAGATACGATTCGGCTCCTCCATGATAAAGGACACAAAGTCAATCCGCTCGTGCAGCATCACCTGCTCCATCATTCGGTTTTTCACTTCATCCAGGGAGTAAGGATACTTGCGAATCACATGGCGGGGCGCCCGGATTTCGTCCTGGTGCCGCTCCCAGATTCTTTTGAAGGTCCGCATGATGGTGTACAGGTCGAGGCCTACCAGTTCTTCTTCAGGCAGGTCCTGCTGCAACAGCTCCTTTTCTTCTTTGCCTGAATAGCCCCGCCTTGCCCGCTCCGCCTGGGCTTCCTCCAGGCTGCTCATTTGTTCCAGCACCTCTTTGTAGCGCTTGTATTCCAGCAGGCGCAGCACCAGTTCCTGTCTTGGGTCAATTTCCTCCCCTTTCTCGTTCAACTCGGGCCGTGGCAGCAGCATTTTGGCCTTGATCCGCATCAACGTGCTGGCTACCAGAATGAATTCCGAGGCCAGCTCAATGTTCATAGCGTCGAGGTGCTTTGTGTAAGCGAGAAAATCCTCCGTGATGCTGGAAATGGGAATGTCCTGAATGTCGAGTTCGTCCCGCTCAATGAAAAAAAGCAGCAGGTCAAAAGGGCCTTCAAACTGTGGCAGCAAAATGCGGTACGTGCCCTGGGCTTCGCTCATGGGTGGGGGTTGAAGGAGAATGGAGGGCTAAGTTAATCGATCTCCTGCAGAAGTTCTTTGGCTCCCTGCTGATAGGGCCCCGCTTCGGCGGCAATGGTTTTGAGCAGGCTGGTGGCGCGCCGGGTTTTGCCGGTCTGAACCATGGCCCTGGCCAGTTGCCAGCGGGCTTCTTCGAAGAAGGAGGCAGTATCAAAGCTGGCAGCTTTTTCGAGCCAGGGCAGGGCTTCGGCAGGGCGCTGCAGGTTCATCAGGGCTATTCCTTTGAAATAAACTGCCATAGGATGATCCGGTGCCGAAAGCAGCACTTCATCCAGCAATTCCAGGGCATTCTCTTCCTGCCCGGACTCCAGGTGATCCAATGCCTGGGTGAGCAGGTCCCGCAGATGTTCATCGCGGTAGGAATAATCGGCTGCAGCTTTCTGTTCTGCTTCGCCAACGGCTTCCTGGGCTGTCGCCATTCGTGGCGCACCAGCAGGCGCAGCCACCGGAGCACCTGGTGCAGTGGCGCTGGATTGTGTCCGCTCGCGCACCATGGGCGAATTTTCTTTGTTGGCCCGGGCCTGGAGCTGGGCCAGTTCTGCCTCCAGGCCTAAAGTGTCCATCGGCTTTGCCGGAGCAGGCCGTGGCGTGGCATCCTCTGTGATCGCAACAGCCGGAGCCTCAGAAAACGGGCCGTCTCCGGGCAAAAGGTCAATATCATCCGCGTCATCAGGAAAATCGCCGAATCCATCATCCGACCTGGAAGAAGGATCGACGTAGCCAGACCAATCAGGAGAAGGAGGCGCCGTGTTCATTGCCAGCGGAGCGGACGCAGGAGATTCTTCGGCAGGCGCGGTGTTGGTAGTAACGGGGGACTCCTGGCGTGAGGGTTCGGTGGAGGTGATGGCTGGCCCCATTTGCTGGGGAGCTATCGGAGAATCGTTTCGCTGTTTCAGTACTGCGACGATGCCGAAAAACAGAAGAACAGAGGCAGCCACGGCGGTAAAGGCCCAATACTGAGGAAATGGCTTCACGCGGCTCTTTCGCCGCGAGGGCCGGGCTTCAGGCTCGGGCATCACAGGCAGGGTGCTGCCAACGCGGGCCCGAAGGTTTTGGAGCCGCAGAGGGAGGTCGCGGTCGGAGAGCGAATGCCGCATTCCTTCGACGGCGTCGGCGAGGAAATGATCCGCTTCGATTTTGGATTCCAAAGCCCGCCTTTCAGCCTCGGGCAGGCTCCCGCGAACATAACGCTCAAGTGTCGCTATGCTGGGAAAGTTCCCGTTTTCCTGCTCCGATGAAAAGAATGGCTGCATGTGCGGATCTGTTGGTTGCGGAATTAAGGGGTTGGAGGTGTGTGGCCTGCCAGGCTGAGAATGTGAAGCTTGAGGTTGCGTTTTCCGTTCTGAATGTAGCTCTTGACCTGTTTCAGGTCGAAGCCTGTGAGGTCGGCAACCTCCTGGTAGCTCTTTTTTTCGAGGTAAAACAGCTCCACACAAACCCGCTGATGATCCTGAAGCAGGGTCATGGCTTTTTCAAGGTGCAGGAGGAGTTGTTCGTCTTCGCTGAGCTCGCCCAAGAGAGAAGCCTCGTGGCCATTTTCCACAAGTTCCCGTTGGTCCAGCTCGAAATCAGTTTCCTTTTCGCGCTGCTTTTTCCATTGGTCCAACTGGGCGAGGCACTGGTTTTTCACCACTGTGTGAAGCCAGTAGCGAAAGGAGCGGACTTCGTATTTTTTCAGGTCGATGAGCAGGCGTTCAAACACTTTCATGGTCATGTCCTCGGCCTCGGAAGAATCCTTGAGGTATTTCATGCTCACGAAGAAGACGAGGTCGGTGTAGCGGCGAAACAGCTCCGCTACGCATTCGGGATCCTCCCGGTCGCGGTAGGCCGCAACGAGCTCTTCGTCGGTCCAGGTGGTGATATGTGGAGATGGTTTGCTCACGTAGCCGCTGGCAGAATGGTCTCAATATAGTAATCAGGCGGGAATGAATGAGAAGTTGAGGAAAGAATGATGCTGTACGGATCAGGAGCACCATTGCTTCATCAGTTCCTCCAGAATCGAAGCGGGGAGCCTCTCATTCGTGCTTTGAAGCAGGTGGAGCTTTTCGCAGGCTTCATTAGGGGCCATCAGGCTGTTTTTAACCAGTTCTTTGATAACCCAAAGCGTTCCATGAACCTCCAGACCCATTTTTTCAGCATTCTTCCGAAGAACTTTGTCGCTTGTCAAAAGAACAGCCTTTTCTGTTACTGCCAACTGAAGCACCGAACAGTCTTCTACTGACAGTCCTTTCAAGCCCTGCATCATTTCCTCCAGCGTACTCAACTGATCAGCAGAGAGTGATTTGACAAGGATCTTTTTGCGGTCAATGCACTCCTGAACCGCATCATAAGAGACCCCATCGAGCATTTCGGCGATCACAAGGTCGGTTGTTTGAAATAAAAAGGGCAATTCCATGACCAGTGACAACAAGCCCAACTGCGAGCAGTCAATCAGAATATTTGCATCCTGGATCGCTACTTTCCTCATCAGATCAGCTGGTAGAAGGTTTTCACCTCTTCAAGGGTCTTCCCGGAGAGTCCTGCAGCCTTGCTCAGGGAAATCACCTGCTCCGACACTGCCCTTGCCAGCAATTGATCGAAGCGAAAAACGCGCTCTTCCCCTTTATACTCTCCAAATCTGTCTGGCTTCTCCTGCTTCAGCTCCTCCTCTTTCGCCCTCCGCATCCAAAAACGTGCAGTTAAGGCAGGAGAAAAAATTCCCAAATCCCTGCCTCTGTACACGATTGCCGCAAGAGAGATTCCGTGGTACACCTTGATCGGAATGAGCTCGGCCAGGCTGATCTCGGCCCGTCGGGCACCAATCGCTGCATACATAACGGAAGCAGGGAGCAACATCGCCCCGGCAAATCTGTTGCAGGCAGCCTCACGGTCCCTGGGGCTGGTGCTTTCCCCGAATTCCATGATCAGATGTCCAAGTTCATGAAGGGCGGTGAAGCGCTTCCTGAAAAGGTCCTGCCGGCTGTTGATCACGATGACGGGAATCGTTGCATCTACCATGCTGCTTAGCCCGTCAAATCCCGCATCTATTGGCACTTCCACTACCTTCACCCCATTTTCTTCCAGCATTTCCGCCACATTCGGAATGGGATTCAGCCCCAGATTCCAGGCGCTGAGAACTGTTAAAGCACACGCTTCCGCATCTTCAGGATGGGTAATTGTTACCCCTTTCAGCGGGTTCTGGAAAGACTGCTCAGCACCAAGCAGTCGCTCCAGCTCAAGATAAGGCTCCAGGCGCTCCAGGATGGACATCCTGACTGAGGCCAGTTGTTTTCCCCGGAGGGAGGCTCGTTTCCTGAATTCAACGTGCTCCAGCGATGTCTCCACTGGCTTTAGAAAAAAACTGGCAGGTTTCTGAAAATAACGGGCCAGGGAAATCAGGGTGGTGCTATCTGGCCTTTTTCGCCCTTTTTCATATTGACTAATTGCCTGCTTGCTCACCCCAACAGCCACAGCGACCTCTTCCTGGGTAACCCCAAGCTGGAGACGGGCAGCTTTGAGACGAAAAGCAAAAGGCGAGGTCATGGCGGACGAATTTTGGTTGACTAAATTAATAAAAATAAACAAAAAGTAAACCAACGATTTTCCTCCGGCTTCATGTCTTCCCCCCACGCAAAAGGCCGGAGATAACCCCGGCCTCATGCTGAATCAGCATTTTAACTGATTGATCAGGTTCCCAGATCCTATCCTGTCATTTCCGGTGAAGAATCATCACCCCACCTTCGTCGCCGACATTCATGAGGGCATCGCCGCGGGGATTTTGGGAAGTATTGCGCTGTACTACCATGGAAACGGCTTCGATGAGCTCGTTAGCCCGAAGCTGTGGGTCCGTATTGCTTTGCAGGAAGCGGATCAGATGACGGGCAAAGGGACTGTTTTCACCAGGCTGGCCATCCCACACTTTTTCAATGTCGCCAGAGGTAAAGGCCCAGCGGGAGCGGTTGGCTTCGTTGATAATGCCCCGGCTCCTGGCAAACAACGACCCTGCATAGCAAGCGTCGGCAATGAGGAGGGTGTGGTGAGAATTGATCGTGGCAAGGTAGTCGTGGATCGTGGAGTTGCCGATGAAATCAGGAACTTTGTTGAGCCGGGCATCCGCTGGAACCCAGAAACCCAGTCCGGCAGAGGTATCATAATAGCCATGCCCTGCATAATAAATGATCAGGTTGTCGTTCGGCCCAACCCTGTCCTGAAGGGACTCAAACAGCTCCAGGATATTCTCCCGTGTGGCCTGCTGATTAAACAAGGTAATAACGTTCTCCTGCTCAAACCGGTACTGGCTTGTGAGAATGCCCGCCAGGTCGTTGCAGTCGCGCACTGCATTGTGAAGGGTGTTCCAGTAATCGTATTGGTTGATTCCGATCAGGACGATATAGTTTTTGCCGCCAAATTCATTCAAGGGGCTTACTTCTGAGGCATATGTTGGCTTGAGGGTTGGCGGCATAGGCTGCGGAGGGCGATACACCACAGGGTTGTCGGCCATTTTCATGCTGAACTGCATCACAGTGGAATTGCGAAACCGGTCGAGTGCCACGATTTCCACGGTAGAGACAGCTTCTGTGATTTGAAGCGATGCGATGAAGGTGCCGTCGGTTGCCATCCGGATGGGATAGCCGTTGATTTTCAGGTCGGAAACGCCTGACACGTCGTGGACACGGCCCTGAACTACCTGCACGCGATCAGTTACTTCTACCACACCCTGCTTCACAACGGGAGATGTCAGCACGATCTCCGGACCAGTGTTGTCTACCGTGCGGATCTCAGAAATGCGAAGCAAATCCACCTCAATGGCCATGTTACCGCTGAGAGAGATGCCAAAATCGTTGCCAAACAGCTCCCGGGCGGGCATTTGCCCCACCAGTTCTTCGTTAATGAAGAAGTACCAGCGGTCGGCTACCTTGCGGATCATCAGGGAGTTGTAGGAATAACGGGTAAGGGCCCCGGAGGCCTGCCAGCCGATGAGGTCGAAAGGGCGGCCATTGCGAACTTCGATCACGCGGAAGCGGCCCTGGGGTGTTGCAAGAAAATTGTATTCGTTTCCTCTGGCGTCGCGGCCAAACGTGAGGCCCATCTGGCTTTCGCCTTCCCCGCGCACGTAGCGCACACGAAGCTCAGCCTCATAATTACCGGTGTGGTTCATCGGAACAGACCGGCGCTTGGTATACCCTGCAGAAGTGAGGGTGGCAATAAAAAAATCGCCGTCCCGAATTTCTTCCTGAAGCACCGATTGGCCAAGGTCCCAGCCGTGCTGGTTGTTTTCAAATTCGTCGAAAAAGGCATTCTGTTTGTCGCGACCCGGAATTCCGAAATAATCGGTGGGGGTCCAGCCTGCCCGGTATTCCTGGGCCTGAAGGGGAAAACAAGCCAGGGAGAGCAAGAGGAGCATGAGAAAGTGCGCAGAACGGATCGAAAGGAAGGGCCTTTTCATGGTCCAGGGATTGTGGCTAACAGCCTGTGGATGGGAAAAACAAGTGCGGGAAAAGGTGTTGCAATTCATGGTCTCTTGGCGGGAGAGTTGAAATTGAAACGAAAATTGAGAGTTTCCAGAATTTGCTTCAAAAGTTGGTTTAAAGCTATGAAAAACAATCCAGAGATAGAATCATTTTTCGTTCCTTTCTAAGCCAGGGGCCTTTTCCTTTGCTGGGATTGCAGCCATGCAATGGTGTCTACCCCGTCGGCGTAGTCGGTGAGCTGGGGAAACTGTGCTTTGCCAAATAGCACCTCTTCCCCGACCACACACTGGATCTCGTCCTGATGGGCCTGCCGCAGAATATGCCAGCTTGCCAGGTCTGGCAGCAACAGCTCATGCAGCACCCCCATCGAAGCAGGCCGGAGGTCTTTCACTGGCACCCGAAGCAGGCTCCCGGTGTCTTCAAAAGGCTCCCCTAACATCTGCTTTCTTACACGTTCGATCAAATAGCGTTCCAGATACAAGGGGTGCAGGGATTCTTTGGAATTATCCCGTAGGCTTTTTTCCCAAACTGTCTTTGAATCTTCGCCTATCAAGACCACCTGGCTCACATTCCGGCAGCCCAACCCCTGGTAAGAATGGATATCCTCCAGCAGGGAGGCCAACTCCTCCTGCCGGGTGTGAGGGTGAATAACGCCCAAAGAAAAGCGGTTTTTGCGCATAAGCAGGGGAATCTCGCGATATTCAGCAGCAATGTGACGGGCAGTGTTGTTGCTGCCCGTAGCAATGAGCACCTCCACCCCGGTGATCTGCCCGGAGAGATGAAAGATTTTCCGCATTTCCGATACTTCTTCTGTCCATTTGCCCCACAGCCATTCCATCAGGGCCCTGTCCTGCCGTGCAGTTTTTAGCCACAAGTGCTGCCCACTTACCAGCACACTCAGCACATCATGCAGGCAAACCAGGGGCAAATTGCCCGCAGCGATTACGCCTACCCGCATTGGCGGCAAGCCAGGATCCGGGTAACGCCCCAGCCATTCGCGCAACTGTTCCTCGGCCAGCCAGCCAGCCAGTGCCTCCATGCTCCGCGCAATGTCCTGCTCCGAAAACCAGGGATTATCCGCCAGGGCTGCCTTCAACACCCTCTCAGGCACCTTCCCGATCTCAAGCCAGGGGCGCAGCACCAGCAATTTTTCTATCCAGTTAGCCGATAATGCCATGAAGAAGCCTTTTTTCCAGCCAAAACAAAACCGCCACATTTTCCCGCTCAACTCCATCGCAATGGTCCGCCTCAAAGTTTCTGCACAGGCCCAGGGGTGTGTGTCGCCACGATTGAAGCTCACCTGTTCCTCAACCAATACAAGGAACGACCTCCAGCGCGGAAATAGCAGCAGGTACGAAGATAACGCCTTTCAGCCTGAAGGGAGGAACAACTGAGGAGAAATTAGTTTATTAACCGGATTGTATTTAACGCAAAAATCTTGAATGCCAGCCAGGATCAAACATCCTCCTTGATGGCCTGCCCGGAGACAATGCCAGTGGAAGTTTGACCCTGCTTACGAGTTAGTTGCCATCAACAAAGACAGCCCCGCCAATCTGTGGGGCTGTCTTCTAACTGGCTGGCCGAAGCAGTACAAAAGCCAGTGAGGGCTAAATAGCCGGTCGAAAAGCAGAACGCATCTGCTGCTTACCTGACAGCAGAATATACGTGTTTGGAAATGACAACCGTATAATAGCCGCCGGGAAGATCCGTGAGGTCGATGCTGCCATTGTGCAAAAAGCCAGTTATTACCCGCCTTCCAGCCATGTCGGACACTGTAAACGGCTGCCCGATCAGGCAAGGCACGCTCAGGATTCCCAAAGCCATGCTGGTAAAAGGCCGTGCATCAACCAGCACAGCATCGCTGATCAGTACGGTTGCATCATCTTCTGCCCGCACGCGGGCAATGATGCCACCACAGCCGCGGATGTCGTGGCAGCCTTGTTGCTCGTTATATCGCTTGATGGGCTGCCATTCCAGCGTTTCGGGATTCATGATTTCAATGTGCACTGTTTTGGATTCAAGTGCATTCCAGCAGAGCTTGCTGCCCTGAACCATGACCTCCAGGTGTTGCAGGGGAAAGACGGTGGCAGCCTTTACCTCAATCGCCCATTCTCCAGTGTTGTAGCCATTATCCAGTTGGGCCATGCCGCCATTCGATGCCGGGTTGAAGGTGCCGCCATAGACCATCAGGTTGTCGGTGACACGGTGATACCAAACCTCATACTGCCCTGCTGGCATGGGAATGTTCACCTCGTCTCCATCCTGGGCATAGATCAGCCAGGCGCTGGATCCGTTCGTCAAAACGAAGTTGTCATTAGAACTGGCATCCAGCCCGGGTGCATACTCCATTTCGTCGAAAGGAACCAGGTTCATGATCATTCGAAGGCGAGCCAAATAGGTCCACCATTCTGCTCTGGAGCGGAAGTCTTCCAGGTCCAGGTCGTTGTGAGGCAAGTTGTAACCGAAGTAGCTTTTGGTGCCCTCGGCTCCCCGGATGGCAGCTTTCCATGCACCCTGGCGCTGTTCGGTGTGGTTGTCGGTGTTGTTGCCTGGGTAGCCGGGATCCGGGCTCACTCCCTGGCTGGCACTTCCCTGCTCGTCCCAGTTTGCTACCCAAATATGCCCCATGGCTTCGCTCTGCTGCAGCCAGTCTGTTACGATTCCAGGTACATCGTTTGGGCCTGCCTGGATGCTGATGCCGCTGAGGGTGCTGTTATCGCCAAGCTGTGGCCCCCACTGGCTTTGCCGCCAGTTATTAGCCGGGTAGGTATGCAGCACAACGTGGAGCGGGTAGCTGCTCAGGCTGCGGAGGTATTGTGCCTGGGCTGTGATGTGTGCGGCAGGCATGGTGTTCTCTTCGCCCAGGTTCCATTCCCAGGCCAGGTAATGGCCGAAGCGGGCGATCATTTCGCGAAAGTACAGTTGCCATTGGGCGGTGGTCATGTCCTGGTCATTTTCGGTCTCGAACAGCTTGGCGTGGAACAGCAGGCCCTTTGTCTCTGCATGAGAGAAAAGGATCGACCATTGGTCGAGCTTCGAGCAATCGAATCGGTCCAGGTTATTGTCGGTGATGAATGGCCAGGTATCATCCCCGTCGCCACCCACGTTCCACAGCAGGGCGGAGTAGGCATTCAGCCCTTGATTGGCCAGATAGTTGATGGCGCCAACAATGTTCTTGCCTTTGCCTGCCTGCCAGGTAGCATCGCCGGTTTGCCAGTCTTGGGCGTGAGCAGCAAAGTGATGCAGGCCAACGCCAGCATAGGAAAAGCCCGGGGCGTAGGTGGTCGTGCCGTTGAGGTCGTTTGCTGCACCTCCGTCGTTGGCAGTTTGGTCAAATTCCCAGTAGGCAAGCAGGTTTTCGGGGCTGTCGGCGCCTACGTTAAAAAAATACTCGCCTGATCCCTGAAACTGCCGGTAGCGCTTTCCTGTGGGGGCCAGCCGGCCTTGGGCGCGCAAGTCGGGAACAGATTTGTTGGTCGTGGCGATGGTGAATGTGCCTGCTGAACCATTGAAGCCCGCAGGCGATCCGGCACTGGGGTTAGCATCGATTGCCACGTTGGTACCCTGGCGAAAGGATGCGGTGTAGCTCCATGTTCCGGTGAGCGGTGGCCTGAAATGAACGCGCCATTTGTTGCCGGAGTTGGCGGAGGTATTGGCCGCGTTGCCGTCTGCAGCGAAGTATCCTGGCACCAGAACGCTGATGGCACCCTGGGTAAAGGTTGCATCAAAGCGATAATCGAGAAATGGGTTGGAAATCCCGGTTTCGCTGGCCGAAGGGCCGTCGAAAGTGAGGGTCAGGTCATGCCACTGGCGCAATTCGCCCGCGAAAGATGGAGACTGGGCCAGCAGATTGAAAGGAAGCCACAGCAGGAAAACGAAAAGTAGATAAAGTTTCATGTGGAAAAGCTAATGGTGATGTGAGAATGAGCCGTGATGAAACAGGATTTGCCTCCTCTGCTCTAAAAAGCAGAAGAGGGAACGCTGCATAATATGATCCTGAGGTAACCTCAGCCCGGAGAGGGCGAAAATGTCACAGGGAAAGCGACAGGTTTGATTGCTAACAGGACTGCTTGCAAGTGAGCGACAAGATTGAGGTTGCCGCGAATACAGAAGGAAGCTATTTACGTGTACGGATAAGGATCTTAAAAAAAATAAAAGTGTGAATTTTACAACTGAAGCCTGCTTAAATACAAATCACCGGGAAGGAGGATGACTGGGGCTGAATGGTCCGTGTCTTCAAAAAACAGCATTGCCGCCATCGTTTCTCCGGCTTTCCTGTTGTCATACAGAAGCATTGGCGAACAGCTTGATTTACAAGGTCTTTCAGCTTCATGCTGCGTTTTATTATCCTGCCATGAACAACCTTGCAAGCAAACAATCACATTTTCCTATGGTTATCAAATTCTGATTCCCTAATTTCACGCGCAAAAATTTGCTCAGCTTATGGCCATCATGATCACGGACGAGTGCATCAACTGCGGTGCATGCGAACCGGAATGTCCCAATACAGCGATTTACGAGCCAGGCGTGTCGTGGAAATTCTCCGACGGCACCGGCCTTAAAGGCTCCCTCGACCTCGGCGACGGCACTTTTGTCGATGCCAATGAGGAACAAGACCCCGTGTCTGATGAGGTGTATTTCATCACCCCCTACAAATGCACCGAGTGCACAGGCTTCCACGAGGAACCCCAGTGTGCTGCAGTGTGCCCGGTGGATTGCTGCGTTCCCGACCCCGACTACGTCGAAACCAAGGAAGAGCTCCTCGCCAAGAAGGAGTGGCTCCACCTGTAGCCCACCGGAGACAACCATTCCGGTAACAAGGCCCGCAGGCCAGCATGTGCCTTTCCGGTTTCTGCCGGAAAGGCACATTGTGTTTTCCAACCCGAATCCCCTATTTTTCCGGCATGAAGGAAGGGTACCAACTTGTGATCGGGCTGGAAATTCACATCCAGCTTCAAACAGCCCGTAAGCTGTTTGCCACAGAGAGCTCAGGGTTTATCGAAGAACCCAACAAGCACATTTCGCCCATCACCTGGGCCCATCCCGGCGTTCTGCCGCAGCTCAACCGCCAGGCACTCAGGTTGGCCATCCGCATGGGACTGGCAACCCACTGCGCTATTGACCGCTTTTCCCGCTTCGCCCGCAAGCATTATTTTTACCCCGACCTGCCCAAAGGCTTTCAGCGAACGCAAAGCGACCAGCCCATTTGCCGGGAAGGCTACCTCGACCTCAAAGTCGGTGGCGAATGGCAGCAAATCAGCATCGAACGCATTCACCTGGAGGAGGACGCCGGCAAAAGCATCCACGATCAGGATCCGGCATTTTCCTTCGTGGATCTCAATCGGGCGGGTACGCCCCTGCTCGAACTGGTCACACGACCCGAGATTCACAGCATTGAAGCAGCTCTCGCCTTCCTGGCTGAAGTTCGCCGGATCGTTCGCTACCACGGCGTTTCCGATGGCGACATGGAAAAAGGCAACCTCCGCTGCGATGCCAACATTTCGCTCCGGCCTTCACCGGAAGCACCGCTGGGCACCCGCGTTGAAATCAAAAACCTCAACTCCTTCTCCTTCCTGCAGCGCGCCATCGAGGTGGAAATCAGCCGCCAGACTGCCCTGCTGGAAGCTGGCAAACCAGTGATGCGCGAAACCCGCGCCTTCGATCCCAAAACCGGAACAACCCTTTCGCTTCGCTCCAAAGAGGAAGCCCAGGATTATCGCTACCTCACCGAGCCCGACCTCCCGCCGCTGCATCTCCCGGAAGCCTGGCTCGAAGAAGAAGCCAGCCAGCTGCTGGAGCTGCCCATGGCACGATTTCGCCGATACACCGAAACGATTTCAGAAGCGGAGGCCCTTACCCTCATCGAAAGCCTCGCGATGAGCCAGTACCTCGACAACACAACAGCCTGCGGCAGCTCTCTTCAGGCGGCAGCCAACTGGATGCTCGGGCCGCTCAGCGCCCTGGCCCGCACTGGCCAGTGGGACTGGGAGCAGCCAGCGTTTCCACCCTCCGAACTGGCGGCGCTCATTGAACTTGTTGAAACCCGGCAGGTGAGCCACCACGATGCCAAGGAGCGACTCCTTCCCGCCCTGCTCGATCCCGGACATGCACCTGCAGCCCTGCTTTCCGAGCAGCTCGGCATCCGGATGGTGTCGCAGCAAAACCGCATTCAGGAAGTTATCCAGGCTGTTATGCAGGAAAACCCCGATGAGGTGCAGCGCTACCGGCAGGGGAAAAAGGCGCTTGTTGGCTTTTTCGTCGGAAAGGTCATGAAAGAGCTCGGCGGCGGGGTGGATCCCAAAGAGGTGAACCAGGTCGTGATGGCGCAGCTTTCGGCCCCGGCCTAATCTTCCTTTTCCAGCTCACCCGAAGCACCGGCCACGATCAGCACAATCTCGCCTTTCACCTTGTCTTTTGCCTCAAACTCCCCGGCCAGAGAAGCCAGGGTCCCGCGGTGGTAGGTCTCAAACATCTTGCTCAGCTCCCTGGCTACACAGGCCTGCCGTTCTTCGCCAAAAGCTTCGGCCAGTTGGCTGAGGGTTTTGACAAGCCGGAACGGAGATTCATAAAACACCATGGTCCTTGGTTCGGCGAGGAGAGCCTGAATGCGGGTGTGGCGGCCCTTTTTTTGCGGCAAAAATCCTTCAAATACAAAGCG
This sequence comes from Bacteroidia bacterium, assembly GCA_041741415.1. Classification (GTDB taxonomy): domain Bacteria; phylum Bacteroidota; class Bacteroidia; order J057; family J057; genus JANQTF01. The sequence continues at coordinate 83,975 of JBGSKC010000059.1, forward strand.
GTCGCAGGGCAGGCCGCTGCCAACCAAAGCCGGAACAAAGGCTGTCGGGCCGGGGTGTACTTCCACCCGGATGCCCTTTGCCACAGCCTGCCTCACCAGCAGGAAGCCAGGGTCGCTGATGCCGGGAGTTCCCGCGTCGCTGACCAGGGCCAGGTGAAGATCTTCACGAATCACCCTGTCGAGCAAAGCCTCCACCTTCTGATGCTCATTATGCTGGTGCAGCGAGGTGAGGGGAGTCGTGATCTGGTGGTGGCGGAGCAAATTGCCGGAGGTCCGGGTGTCTTCGGCAGCTACCAGGCTGGCCTCGCGCAGCACGCGCAGGGAGCGGAGCGTGATGTCCTCCAGGTTGCCGATCGGCGTGGGAATAAGGGTGATGAGCGCCATAGGGGCGAAGATAGGCAATTTCTTCAGGCGCGGGTTTTTCTGCGCAGCAAGAGCGGGTACAATGCTACTGCCGCGAGGATAATGGCAGTGCCGACGTAAAATCCGGCGTGCAGCTCCTCGTACTCTTTGTAGAGCCAGGCTGCAATGAGAATGGCATAAACAGGCTCCAGGTTGATCAGGAGGTTGCTGGCGAAGGCTGTTAAATGCTGCAATGCCTTCATGTTGAGCGAATAGGCCAGGGTTGTGCAGGCAAGGGCGAGCACCAGCAGCAAAACCCAGTCTCTGCCTGTCGGCACCATGTTGCCGTCGCCATAGCCCGACTGAAGAAACAGCGGCATGAGCAGGCTCAGCAGCAGCCAGCCCGCGGCAAATTCGACAAGCAGCACCGGATACACGCTCGCGGCTTTGCTCATCACCGATTTGTTCCACACCGAAGCCAGGGCCACCACCAGCGCGGAAAACAGTCCGACAAACATCCCGGCATACATTCCGCTGGGAGTAAAACGGAAAATGAGCGCCAGGCCTGCAATCACGATCAGGCCCATGACAACCTCCACAGGCTGGATTTTTTTCCGAAACACAAGCGGCTCCAGCATGGACGTGAGGAAGGCAGTTGTAGAAAGGGCGCTCAGTGCAACGCTCACATTCGAGAGCTTGATGGATTCGAAAAAGGTAACCCAATGGATGGCCATGAGCACGCCGATTCCGGCAAACTGCCCGATTTCCCGCCTGCTGAGCTGGGGCAAATGCCGCCACACACTTCTGAAAAACAGAATACTCAGCAGCGTAATGCCCATCCTATACCACACCAGCGGCGGCCCCGACAAGGAAATTTCTTTGCCGAGGATACCGGTGAGGCCGTAGAGCAGCACCGCGAGGTGCATCATGAGGTAGGCTCGTTGCTGGGAGCCAGGTTGGGTGGGTTTCACGCCGCAATATTAGCGGCAGGAAGCAGCTATTCCAAGCTGCGTGCCACCTCAGGGCGGAAAGGCATGAGGGTCATAGACAAGCCCAGGCCATTCTTTCCCATTCGCTCCAGCACATCCGGCCTGAACTCCATGTGGCAGCGGCCTTCGTAGCGGTGAAGCCACTGCAGCAGGATATCGCGCCGCTGGATGCCGACCTCAGCCAGACTGGCATATTTACCCTCCAGCACATCGAGGTAATAGCTCAGGTAATCGACAAAGGGCTGGCCTGCATATCGCTGCTGGCGATAGGTCCAGAAGTGTTTTCGCTGCAAGGCTATGCCTTCGTGAAGGCCGAGCAATTGGCCCGGGTCTTTGGCAAGGTTTCCTGCATGCATCATCACGAGGGCCACCTCGTCCTCTGGAGGCGCCTGCTCGTTCTCGTCGCCGATCAGGCGACGAAAGGCCATTTCGAAACGCCTCTGCCGAAGCAGGTCCACGACGAGGTCTTCAATTACATTAGGCTGGATGTTTTCCACCAGAATCATTCCCGGCTGCCAGCCTGGCTGCATCTGGCCGCCTTCCTTGCGCCAGGCAAACACATCCTGATAGGTCACCAGCCGGGCATACCAATAGGAAAAATCGTCAAACTGGACAGTCAGCTCCTTGTATGGCAGCCCGTCCTGCACTTCTTTTTCCCCTAACCACAAGCCCTCGATGTTCACCACCCGCTCGCTGGGGGTTTGGTCGTCGAACATGGTGCCCAAGCCCCACTCATCGCCTTGCCAACAGGTGAGGCAGGGTTTAATTCCCTCTTCCCCAAGGCGCAAAATCGTCATCGGATCCAGGAAAAACTCGCAGTTGTCTTCCTCATGCGATACATTGATCCAGATCGAAATGTCCTTTCGCTCCACCCCCACTGCCTCCAGGGCCTCGTATTTGGGGGTGAGCATGTCGAGGTAGGTGTCGATTTCATACCACTGCGGCTCGTCGTTTACTTCCAGCGGTTGGATCTTGATGATCGACCTCGGTTTCGACTCAGGCAGCAAACCCATGATTTCGCACACGCGATGGTAACGCTTGGGATCGGCCCAGATTTCCAGCCAGTAACAAGTCTTCATATTCTTCTTTCTCCGCTTCTCTGGTCGTTTTCGATCAGTGACTATTCAGAAGCAAATCAAGGAAGCGGCGGGGAAATCCCGTTTTCATTTACTACGATTTTTCGACATTTGTTGGATTTCGGAAAAAAGATGCTCTAGCCTGCTAGCTTGTCTGCCCAAAGTTGCCTCGCCGTAGGGTCGCTGATTTTATCCCAGGCATTCATTCCCTCAAAATTGAGGAGCCGGGACTGTGCCCCTGCGGCGAGCAGACACTCCAGCATGCTCCATTGGCTGGCTGCTGTGGCATACATCAGGGCTGTTTCTCCTTCCTGGTCGCGCTGGTCAACGTCTGCGCCAGCTGCCAGCAGGGCATTCCCCAGGGAAACGGCACCCCAACGGGCGGCATACATGAGAGCCGTTACCCCAAACCGGTCGTGTACATTGGGCATGGCCCCTGCGGCCAGCAAGACCATCGCGCCAGCTTCCCAGCCTTCGGCTGCGGCTGCCACAAGCGGCCAGGCTCCCTGTGCATCGGGAGCGTTAGGGTTGAGCCCATTTCCGATCAACAGGGCCAGCCAGGGGAGGTCATTTTGTGCAATTATAGCCGGAATCAACGCAGGCCCCAGCCCGTGTTGTTCTGCCGGAAAGGCTATCATACCCGCACGAATCTCCTCCAGGCGCCCTTCGGCCAGCCAGATGCGCCATTCCGCTTCACGACCCGGTCTTTTTTTCCAGAACCAATTCATCGGCACTTCTCCTGTGGAAATGACGGGCCCGGTTGCCGGAGGCTAGCATTCATTCCCTATTTTTTCTCCACAAACGCCACCAGCAGGTCAACCAGCTGCCAGATATCATCGAAGCGATTGTACATCGGCACAGGTGCAACCCGGATCACGTTTGGCTCGCGCCAGTCACAGATCACGCCCGCGGCCGTGAGGAAGTCGAACAGAGCTTTGCCGCGCTCATTGGTAAGCAGGGAAAACTGGCAGCCCCGTGCATGGTCTTCTTTAGGAGTAATGATCTGAAAAGGCAGCTCGGGAAGGCGGCTTTCAAGCAACTGCCGGAAGTAATTTCCCATCAGGAGGGATTTACTTCGAAGGGCTTCCATGCCCGCTTCTTCAAACAAATCAAGGGAAGCTCGGAAAGCGGCCATCTGGAGCACGGGCGCGTTGCTGAGCTGCCAGCCTTCGGCTGTGGGGATGGGCCGGAAATCGGGGCCCATTTCAAAACGGGTTTCTTTATCGTGGCCCCACCAGCCTGCCAGCCGGGGCAGGGTTTTGTCGGCGTGGTGCTGCTCGTGAATGAAACACCCAGCAACACCACCAGGGCCACCGTTGAGGTATTTGTAGCTGCACCAGCAGGCGAAGTCCGCCCCCCAGTCGTGAAGTTGAAGGGGCACATTGCCTGCGGCATGGGCAAGGTCCCAGCCTATGCGAATGCGCTTTTCCCTGGCTGATGCCGTGATTGTTGGCATGTCGAACCACTGGCCTGTGTAGTAGTTCACGCCGCCGAGCAGCACGAGGGCGATGTCGGCACCCCATGTTTCCAGCACATCGAGGATGTCGGAAGTACGGAGAGTGTGTTCCCCTTCCCGGGGCCTGAGCAGCAGGAGGTCTTCGCGGGGGTCAAGGCCGTGCCAGCGAAGTTGTGACTTGGCAGCATACAAGTCAGAAGGGAAGGCATCGGCCTCCATCAGAATTTTTCTCCTCCTGCCCTGCGGCCTGAAAAATGTGGCCATCATGAGGTGAAGGTTCACCGTGAGGCCATTCATCATAACCACCTCATGGGGTTTTGCGCCAACGATGCGCGCCATGGGTGCGGAGAAGGTTTCGTGATAAGGGAGCCAGGGATTTTTAGCGTGCAAATGCCCTTCTACGCCCAGTTTGGCCCAGTCTTTTAGCTCTGCTTCCACATAGGATTTGGCGCCTTTGGGCTGACAACCCAGGGAGTTACCCGTAAAATACAGCGCTGTTTTTTTCCCCGCCGCAGGCAGAAAAAAGCGCTCCCGAAGCGAAGCAAGGGGATCCCGCTCGTCTAATGCCTGAGCATAGGTGCGTTCGGGAGTGAAGACGGTCAAATCAGACATGTGTCAGGGAGCGTTGGGCGAATCATTGGGAAAATTAGCGGGGGAAAGCGGATTTGCCTAATGCAATCTTTTTCTGAAACGATAGAGGCATGGGTTATTCATGCACCATCTTCCCGTCCTGGATATGAAGGGTTCTGTGTGCCTTGGCAGCTAGCTCCACGTTGTGAGTGGCGATGAGAAACGATACTCCTGTGGTTTGTGCCAGGTCGAAGATGAGCTGATAGAGTTCCTGGCTGTTGTAAGTATCCAGGTTTCCTGTGGGCTCGTCTGCCAAAATAAGCCGGGGCTGGTTCATAAGGGCGCGTGCCACAGAAACCCGTTGCTGCTCCCCGCCGGAAAGCTGGCCAGGCTTATGTTCGAGCCGCCCCTGAAGCCCCAGTCGGGTGAGCAGGTCTTTGGCGCGGGTCATGGCTTCCCGAAGTGGCTGCCTGGCGATCATCGCGGGCATACAGACGTTTTCAAGGGCCGTGAATTCGGGAAGCAGGTGGTGGAACTGAAATACAAAGCCCAGCGACTGATTTCGGAATTGGGCCTTTTGTCGCTCGTTGAGGGTAAGGATGTTTCGTTCATCCATCCAAACCGCCCCCGCATCAGCGCGGTCGAGAGTGCCCAGAATCTGGAGCAGGGTGCTTTTACCTGCCCCGGAGCTGCCAACCAGCGCAACAACCTCGCCAGCATCCAATTCGATGCTGACGCCCTTGAGCACCTGGAGCTGCCCATATGATTTGTAGATGTCTGTGGCTCTTACCATGAACACGATCAGGCAGCAAAGATAGAAGCCGGGCGCGAATATCCTACCTCCCCGCCTGACCTCCTGGAAAAGAACACATTAGCCAGCAAATGGATTCCCGGTTTGAGGCTGGCTGCTGTCTACCACCCGCAGTGCAACGACTTCCGCCGTAGCGGTGAGCTGTTCACCCGACCAGACCTCACACACAAGCGTGGTTTTCTTTCCTTTTACCTCCGAAACCCAGGCCTTCAGCAGCACCTGGCGGTCGCCGGGGGTGGGTTTCAGGTATTTTACATTGAGAGTGCCTGTGGCGTATCGATAGACAGGATCTGTTTCCAGGCTCCGGTTTTCAGCGCGGTAGGCTGCCGCCATGGCCGTCCCCATACAATGGCAGTCAACAAGGGTGGAAATGATGCCGCCATTGAGCAGGTTGGCCCAGCCCCAGTAGGCTGGACTTGGCTGCCAGCGGCAAACCGCCACCTCCCCCTCCCAGCATGAATGAATATGGAGCCCGTCGGGATTGTCCCATCCACAGCCAAAACAAATGTTGCCCGGCATATAGGCCTGAAAAAAGGGAGAGTTCATAGGCAAATGAGATGAAAAATGGGCATAAACGTAGACTTACAGGAATCAGCATCTTTAAAATTAGCCCCTGGGCCGGAATTTTTCTGGTATGAATTCTGGAAAAGTTGGAAATATTAATGTAGGTACACTAATTTAAAGAATGAAACTAAAGGAGGCTCTTAAAATCCGGCAGTTCGACAGCGATCTTCACGAGGCTGTCCTGAACGTCATTTTCACTGCCTCCACGCTCAAATGCTCCTTTCAGCGGAGGTTGAAGCCCTTTGGGTTAACAGAGGAGCAATACAACGTCCTGCGGATCCTTCGCGGGAGCCATCCTCAGCTCATGAAAGTGAAAGATATCACCTCCCGGATGGTGGACCACAGTTCCAACACAACGCGCATCATTGACAAGCTCGAAACCAAGCTACTGGTGGTGCGAAGCACAGATCCCGGCAACCGGCGCCAGGCACTCGTGGGTATCCTGCCGGACGGACTGGCTTTGCTGAAGCAGCTTGACGAACTGGTGCAATTGCCTGCCACGCCTTCCCTTTGCCCGCAGGAAGCCCGCCAGCTCAGCGACCTGCTCGACAAGCTCCGCGAAACACCTTTCTGATTTTTTTACCCAATTTGCTGTACCTACAACATTTCTATTTTTCACAATTTTCCTATCTCTCACCTTAATCTTTCATCCCTATGTCCACCTCTTCTCCTTCCTTTGTCTCTGTGCTGAAGGCCGGTTTGATTGCCTCGGGCGTCTCCGCTGCTGCTAATTTGGTGTATCACTTTGCCTATGTTGCTGCCACAGGCATTGTACTGCCTGATCCTATCGGGTGGACTGCCGTGCTCGTTGCCTCCATTCTTCCTGTGCTGCTTGCCACCCTTGGCTACTTTTTGCTGCTAAAACTTGTCCCTGCCCGCGCTAACCTCATCTTCATGGTGGTCGTGCTGGGCCTGGCTGTTGCCTCGCTCTACAGCTCCTTCGGTGATCCCCTCCCCGATGGCACCCCTGCTCCTGCCGGTTTTGCAGGCTGGTCAGCTCCGATGCATCTCATTTCCGGCATCGCCGCTGCCTTCCTCATTCCCCGCTACGCCAGGTGATGATTTTTTTCCACTTAGCAAAAAGCCCTGCAGGATGTCTGCGGGGCTTTTTGGCAAAAGAAGACGTTTGGACACCTGAAGTAGCTTTTCTGGAAGGGAGATAAGAAAAAACGAAAGAAGTGGAAGGCCGAAGCTTGAGCAAAATTTCACCTGATCGCGAGGGTTTGGGATGTAAAAATGGTTCAACCGCATTTTGTCGGCGCTTCGGGAGGATGAGGCGGGGATGAGTTGCTGAGCAAACCCTAAAATTTGTGTTTTGCTGCGCACCACTCCGCTGCGAGGTTTGGGCATGTTAACCCCCGACCTTCTCTGGAAAGGCATCATCGAAGATTTCTTTCCCCAACTTATTGCTTTCTTTTTCCCCGGTATCGCCAAGGAGATCGACTACGATCGGGTGGAGTTCCTTGAGCAGGAGCTCAATCAATTGTTTCCTGAAAGAGAGGGAAAGATCCGTCGTGTGGACAAGCTGGTGAAAGTGTGGCTTCACAACGGTGAGGAAAAATGGCTCCTCATTCACCTCGAGGTCCAAAGCTATCGCGATAAAGAATTCGAGCTCAGGATGTTCACTTATGCTTATCGGATCTTCGACCGCTACGGCAGGCTGGTGGAGGCGCTGGCGATTTTGACAGACCCCTACAAAACCTACCACCCGAAGGCCTTCACCCTCAAAAGTGAGGAAAGCAAAACTATCGGAAATTACGGTATACGGTATCAGTTTCGCACCTACAAGCTGCTGGACCAGTCGCGGGAGGAGCTGGCAGCGAGCGACAACCCCATTGCCCTGGCTTTGCTGGTGGCCTATGATTCAATCCTGAAAAAGAAGCAGCGAAAATCAGGAAAAGTGCCTGACAGTGAACAGTTTGAATTGAAAACAGCCTGGCTCAGGCTGCTGCTGGAGAAGGGGTATGACCGGGAGGCGATTGAGAAGCTGACCACCTTTATCAAACATTACCTCCCATTTTCCAAATCAGAAATGATCGTTACATTTGACAAACACGTTGCAGACCAGACACAAAACAAAGAAGGAATGGGCATCATCGAGCGCGTTGAAAACGAGTTGAAAAGGATGGCCTTCGAGGAAGGCTTCGGTGAAGGCATTGCCAAAGGCAAGCAAGAAGGCAAACTGGAAGGCAAGCAGGAAGGTAAACTGGAAGGCACCAAGGCCGGGATACTGTTGGGAAGAATCCAGAGCCTGGAGTCTTTGCTATCACAATCGCTTCTGACGACAACCAGGAGCGAAGACCTGGCAATAGCCTTCGAATTACCAATTGAATGGGTGGAGCGGATACGCAAGGGCGACATTCCCGGCAGGGAAGAAGCGGAGAAATTTCTGGCTAACCAGACCGGCAGCGGGTACCTGGACAGTTGATAGAATTTTTTGAAACCATTGAGCTACGACACACCTGGCCGGCGGCTTTTGAAGGAATTCGACCTGCGGGGTGGCACACCATTTTTCAAGAGCCTGCCACAGGAACCATTCATAATGCAAATCTGGCCTAACCAGTAGGTTGGCGATGTTCCTCAGGCGGGAATAGCAAGTCAAGCAAATGCGCCATTTCTCCGAGCAAAAAGACCTCGCGATGTTCCTGGCCCAGGGCGCGAAGGCTGATTCCTTCCCAGGCGTGGAGAAACAAACCTGCCTGAGCTTGAGAGGCACCTTGCAGCAGGGCTTCCTGACGGAGTTCGGCGCGAAACTGCTCCCATGCAGGAAAGGATGCAGACTGCAGGGTGAGGTTTACCAGCAACCGAAACAAGTGGGGGTCTTCCTCCATGAGTGCTGCCCAGCGAATGAGCCCCTGGTGCAATGAGCGGTCGCCATCGGGGAGCCACACAATGCGGAACCGGAAAATCAGGTAGTCTTTGGCAACGCGAAACAGCCCTTCCAGGCTCCCGAAATGGTACACGATGAGCCCTTTTGACAGGCCTGCCAATTGAGCAACTTCTTCGATGGTCACTCGTTCCGGGTCCCGGCTGCCAAATAACCTCACAGCCGCCTCGAGCAATTGATCTGTGGCTCTTGCCTTCGCTTCCATCGCCTCACTGTTCGTGCTGGTTACTCAACCGGAACCAATTGCCAGAAGACCCGGGTGGAGTCGCTGGTGTCGTGTGAAAGCCACATTTCGTCCTTTTTCAGCATCACAATGGTGTAGGCAATGGCCTCCTGCCCAAAGATGAGCTGTAGCTGGGTGTTTTTGGAAATGAGCCTCCAGGTGCCTTCGCGGCAAGCATTGTTCGGTCCGCAAATTTGAAGACGGTTGCTGTCGAGCACGTGGAGGGTTGAATCTGCATGTTCCCCCGAACGATTGATTCCATTTTCCTCGAAATAGGCCCATTCCCAGGTATTGGTGACCCGGTCTTCGGCAGTATAGGGGCTGAGGTAGGGGCCTTCTTCGTATTTATCAACCAAGCCTTCACAGGCGAGCAAAGCCGGAGCAAAAAGGAAGGGCAGGAGGAAACGCTTCATGGTGGGAGGGCGAAAATGGATATGCAAAAAAGGCATGAAAGGCAGGGAGGTGCGAGCGGATTGGCCCGAAATTCCTACATGCCTGCATGCCTCTGAGCCGAAAAATCCGGAAAAATCAGGGAGTATAAAACTCCAGCTTGAGGAGCGTGGAGTCATTTTCCAGCCACAATTCACCTACAGCCAGACGGGCCACAGTCCAGAGTTGGTTGAATTCTTCCCGGTAAGTCACGTCGGTGTTGTAGGGATCCTGAAATTCGAAGGCGTAAAACAACTCTACCTGGGAACCTCCGTTGACAAAGCGCCATTCGCCAACACCTTCGAGGGCAATGGTGGTATCCTGGGTAAAAGGAGGCAGGGAGATAACGCGCTCTGAGTCGTAGTAGCGGTAATCGCCACCGTCGCGGAAGCTCTGATAATCGCCGGCAAACTCGGCAGAGATGTCAGTGTTGTTGCGGATGGCGTCTTTGACGCTCCAGCTGGAAGCGATCAGTTCTTCGTCGGAGCGAAAGCTGATGGCAGGACCATCCGGGTAGCCTGTGCAGGCAGACAATCCCATCCCCAGGAGGAGCAGCATCCAGATCGTCGATGTGGGTGAGCTAGGCTTCATTTGGAATAGTTCAATTTGCCCAAAGATAGAAGATTCCTTCGACTATTTCATGTGAGCAGTCCTGACTAATTTTGCCACCATGAGTTTGATCCACACCATCCAACAATTGGCTGAGGCCCACCATTCGGAAGTTATTCGGTTGCGCCGCCACCTCCATGCTCATCCCGAGCTGTCGTTTGAGGAAAAAGAAACGGCTGCTTTGGTGGCCTCCGAGCTGAAATATCTCGGCATGGAGGTACAGCGCGACGTTGCCGGGCACGGCGTGGTGGGTCTTTTGCACAGCACAGCCAGTGCCGCCGGTGGGCCAGTTTTGGCCCTCCGGGCCGACATGGATGCTCTCCCCATCCACGAAAACAGCCCTCAGGCTTATTGCTCTACCCGCCCGGGAGTAATGCATGCCTGCGGCCACGATGCACATACAGCCTCTTTGCTCGGTACGGCCCGCATTTTGTCCAACCTCCGCGACCACTTCCCCGGCAGCATCAAATTTATTTTTCAGCCAGCTGAGGAAAAATTTCCCGGCGGTGCTACCCTCATGATTCAGGATGGTGTGCTCCAGCACCCACAAGTGAATACCATTCTGGGGCAGCATGTTCAGCCCTACATCGACACCGGAAAAATTGGCATTCGCCCGGGAATGTACATGGCTTCGGCAGACGAGATTTACCTCACTGTCAAAGGAAAAGGCGGCCATGCTGCTCACCCGGGCTCGCTCGTGGATCCCGTTTTTGCTGCTGCCCAGATCATCGTGGCGCTTCAGCAGCTCGTGAGCCGCAGTGATCCCCGCGTGCCAAGCGTGCTCTCAATAGGCAAGGTCATTGCTCAGGGTGCCACCAACGTCATCCCTGATGAGGTCTATCTCGAAGGAACTTTCCGCACCATGAACGAGCCATGGCGGGAAGAAGCGCATCGCCGGATCGAACGCATCATTCGCCACACAGCCGAAGCCTGTGGATGCGTGGCAGAGCTCGACCTGAAAAAGGGCTATCCGGTTCTCGTCAACGACGAAGCCCTGACTGCAAGGACCAGGAACATGATCGCCGGATATGTCGGGGAGGAAAATGTAGTGGACCTTGACATCTGGATGGCTGCCGAGGATTTTGCCTACTATACCCACGAAATCCCGGGTTGCTTTTACCGGCTGGGTACCCGAAATGAAGGCCGGGGCATCGTTCACGGGTTGCACACCCCTCAATTCGACATCGACGAAGATGCGCTGCGCCTGTCAACCGGCCTTATGGCCTGGCTGGCCATTAACGAGTTGCGTGCGATGTCAGCCAAATCTTGAGGAGGTCGAAGATCTCCTCCTTGCACTGGTCGTAGTGAAGTTCGTGGAAGCCTCCGTCTTTGGCGACAAAGGTGGCATCTCCCGGGATCCGGGCCACGAAATCGCGTGTGGCAGCAAAGCTGGTGAGGCGGTCGGCGCTGCCGTGGTAGGCCAGCAGGGGCAATGACCAACTGTCCGCCTCCGCCTGAATCACCTCCTCGCCTTCCAGCAGGCCGAAGAACATCGTGGGGCTGATGAGGTCGTGGTTGAGCGGATCGTTTTTGTAGCGGGCCACCTCTTCGGGAAGCCGCGAAATCGCCGTGGCGTCCAGCTTGGTGGACTGCGTAAAGGCAGGGGCAAGGACGCGGGCTATTTTCCCAATCAGCAACTGCCCCGCCGAGGGCTTGAGGGCCAGGCGAAGCCAGGGAGAGCTCAGCACCACCCCCTGGAGAGAGACACCCCGCTTCAGCACATAATTTGCCACCAGATTTCCGCCCATGCTGTGCCCCATGAGGAAAAGCGGCAAACCCGGAAACCGTTTTTTTGCCTCGCCCAACTGCGCTTCGATGCTGTCGAGCATTCCTTCATAGCTGGGGCAATGGCCTTTTTTCCCTGTGGTTTTTCCGTGGCCAAACTGGTCGAGGGCTACTGTGGCGATCCCGGCGGCCTGCAGAAACGATGCTAAAGGTGCGTAACGGCCACTGTGCTCGCCGTGGCCATGCACTAGCACCAATACTGCGAGCGGTGACGCCGGCTGCCAAACCTGGCCATACATCTGGCTGCCGTGCAGAGAAATTGTGAAGGAAACAGGTACCATGGAAGACTATCTGGGCGTGGAACTACTCCAAATTACATTAACTTTTCCAACAATCATCCCGGACTGTTGCTGCCCAAAACAGCAAGCCTGGATTTCCCTTTCGCCGCCATCCGTTCAAACTCCAAAGAAACTTGTACTTTTGTCCGAAACAGGTTTCAACGGTTCAACTCCATGCTCAGATTTTTTCTTGCCGCGATTGGCGCAGCCCTGTTGCTGTCGGCCTGCCAGTCAACCCCCAAGCCCGTAGCCATGACCACCCAGCTCGATAGCATTGCCTATGCTGTTGGGATGGACATTGCCAAATACTACCACGACAAGCAGGGCATTCCGCTTGATCCGGCTTGGGTGCATGAAGGTTTTAAGGACATGGTGGCCGGAGATTCTTCGTTGAAAATTTCCATTGAAACTGGCGTGGACCTGATTTCCGTGTTTTCGAAAATGATGACCGAAAAAATGGTGCAAACCAACCGGGTTCGGGAGACTGCTTTTTTGCAGGAAAATTTGACAAAAGAAGGGGTTGACACCCTCGGCAACGGGGTTCAGTTTCAGGAAATAGCCAGGGGAACAGGGGCTTCTCCCCGGGCGAGCAACATCGTGAAGATGCGGTTTGAGGGTCGCCTGCTGGATGGAACCGTGTTTGCCACGAGTGCAGGTGAACCCGACAGTGTGCTGGAGGTGGATATTGCCCAAACGCTCCTTGGCCTGCAAATGGCGCTGGTCCGCATGAAACCCGGAGCCAAATGGAGGGTATGGGTACCTTCCAGCATGGGCTATGGCAGCGAAAGCCGTCCTCCGATTTCTCCCTATTCTTTGCTCGTTTACGATATCGAATTGCTCGAAATCCTCCGGTAGGTTTGTTCATTGTTTCTATGGAACGATTATTCCTGGATTTATTCTGGAATAATTGCCAAACCGGCAGGAAGTTTGCTCTCATTAGGAATTGGCAAAACTGCATTTAACGCCCATTTTTCAGGTATTTTCTGAAAACGATGCCGCAAAAGGCCTCCAGGCCCTGACGCAAATCAGGGCAGGTCTGGATATTTTTGTTCGGATATTTATTCCAGATTGAACTAACTCGCCTCGATTATGCGACCCACGATTGCCATTCTCTGCGCCGGCGGTCCTGCCCCCGGTATCAATACCGTTATCAGCACCATTGCCAAAGTGTTTCTCAAAGACGGCTACCGCGTTCTTGGAATCCACGACGGCTACAAAAACCTCTTCCACGGCGAGCCCGAAATGGTGGACATTGACTTCCACTATGCCGACCGGATCTTCCCCCGAGGGGGCTCTACCCTGCGCATGAGCCGCTTCAAGCCCAAAGATCACGAGTTCTCCACTGACTTCTTCGTGAAGCACAACGTGAAGCTCCTCGTGACCATCGGTGGCGACGACACTGCTTCCACAGCCAACAGGCTCACCAAGTACCTCATCGCCAACAACATCAAAATTCAGAACATCCACGTTCCTAAAACCATCGACAACGATATTCCGCTGCCAGGCCGAACCCCTACTTTTGGCTTCAATTCAGCCAAAGATGAAGGTGTCCGGATTGGAAACACCATCTATGAAGATGCCCGCACCTCTGGAAACTGGTTCGTCGTCTCCAGCATGGGTCGCTCCGCTGGCCACCTGGCCTTTGAAATCGGTACTTCCTGCCATTTTCCGGTGATCATCATCCCGGAAATGTTCAATAAAACCGAGATCACCATGGACGGTATCGTGAACCTCATCATCTCGTCCATGATCAAGCGCACCATCGACGGTGTGGACCACGGCGTCGCCATCGTCTCAGAAGGGGTGTTTCACTTCCTCAGCGAAGACGAAATCAAAAACTGCGGAATCGCCTTTACTTTCGATGAGCACGGCCACCCCGAGCTCGGAAACGTGTCCAAAGCCCACATTTTCAACATCCTCGTTCAGCGCAAACTCAAAACCCTGGGCATCGACATCAAGTCGCGCCCCGTGGAAATGGGCTACGAGCTTCGCTGTACCCGCCCCGTTGCCTACGACCTCACCCTTTGCACCCTTCTGGGCATGGGCGTAAAAAAATTGTTCGATGAAGGCGTCTCCGGTGTAATCGTTTCCACAAGCTCTAAAGCCAACATCGAAGGAATTCCCCTCAAAGACCTCGAAGATCCCGCCACAGGCAAAATTCCGCCACGCCTCGTGGACATGGAGTCGGAGCTGGCTAACCTCGTCTTTAGCGACTTGCACGTGCTTTGCCCCCTCGACTATGAAAAGGCAAGGACCATGGTCGCCAACCCCGAGGAGTTCGATTTTTACAACATCCTCAACTGGCATTTTGACCCCAAAAAGATCCGCCCAGCCTACGTTGGATGATCTGTCCGCCATCGTTGATACACAATGCGCCGCTTCCTATTCGGAGCGGCGCTTTTTTTTGGCAGGCACAGAACAGGATCGGACTTAATGGCTTAGCTCCAGCCCTTCCAGCAAGGCAATGTAGGTCTGCAGGCCTGCTTCCAGCTCTGTGAGGCAAATGTATTCATCGGCGGTGTGCGACCTTGCCGAATCGCCAGGCCCGAGTTTAAGCGAAGGAAAAGGAATGAGTGCCTGGTCGGAGAGGGTCGGAGAGCCAAAAGGTGTTAAGCCCATGGAAATGGCCCGCTGCACAATGGGGTGCGCAGGGTCGAGCCGGGAAGAGTTGAGGCGGGTGGACCTCGGCGTGACTTCGCAAGCCACCTCGCTGCGGATCAATGAGAGCAGTTCCTCATTGCCATAGCATTCATTCGTTCGCACATCCACCACAAAGCGGCAGCTATCGGGCACTACGTTGTGCTGAGTTCCTGCTTCAATTTTGGTGACGCTCATTTTTACTGGCCCCAGGAAGGGCGAAACCTCCGGAAAGCGGTGGGTCCGGAACCACTGAATATCGGGCAATGCCTCATAGATCGCGTTGACGCCTTCTTCTCTGGCAGCATGACCGGCTTTGCCGTGGGCCACGCAGTCGAGCACCATCAGGCCCTTTTCCGCAATGGCAGGCTGCAGGCGGGTAGGTTCCCCCACCAAGGCTAGCTCAATTGAGCCGATTGTAGGAATCACTGCTGCAATACCCTGTTGTCCGGAAATCTCTTCCTCTGCCGTGGCGGCCAGCAGGAGGTTCCACGGCAGGTCGGTTCGGTCAGCAAAATGGAGAAATGCCCCGATGAGACAAACCAGCGGCCCTCCGGCGTCATTGCTGCCGAGTCCGTAAAGCTTGTCGCCTTCCAATTCAGCTCCGAAAGGGTCCCGGGTCCAGGAGGAATTGGGCTTCACTGTGTCGTGGTGGGAATTGAGCAAAAGGGTAGGCTTGCCTTCCTGCCAATGCCGGTTTCGCGCCAGGATGTTGTTGCCAAATCGTTCTGTAAAAACGCTCCGCTCTTCCAGAAAAGCCCGGATGAGTGCAGCAGTCTGGTCTTCCTCCCTGCTGATGGAAGGGGTCCTGATCAGGTTTTGGAGCAAACTGAGCAGCGACTTAGTCGCGGGTGAAAGCCCGTTCATGGGCTAGCTAACCTTTTCTTCGAGGAAAGTGAAGAAGGTATCGCCGCGAAGGCCGAGGCGCAGGGTTTCGAGGGGAATGATCTCCTCCGGGGCAATGTTGCCCAGGTTCACATTAGCGCCCAGCAACTTGATGAACCACACTTGCTGGTTTTTTTGCGGCGCCTCCCACAAGATGTTTTCAGAGGGAATTTTATCCAGAATCTCAGCGATCAGGTCAGAACGCACGTTGCCATCTCCCCGGAACATGCCCACTGTGCCACTTTCCCGGGCTTCGGCGATGACTTTCCAGGATCCGGCATCCAGCTCGCGCTGCATCATTTCAATCCAGCGGGAAGGAGTAAGCATTTTATCCGGATCTTTGGAGCCGACCTCGGAGAGAACGATGTATTTTTTTGCCAACTCGCTGATTAGGCGACACTTGGCATCTTCCGTAATGTCGATCGAGCCGTCGGATACTTCGAGATGCGTAATCCCATAGGTATCCAGCACCCTGTGGAAATCATCCATTTGGTTGCGGATGTAAAACGCTTCGAGCATGGTTCCACCGAGATATACAGGAATGCCTGCATCCTGGATTACCTTGATCTTGGGAGCGAGGTTTGCCGTGACCGCGGAGGTCGCCCAGCCCAGCTTCACAATGTCGATGAGGTCGGCAGCAACGCTCACCATGTCTTCGACTTGTCTCACGCTGAGGCCTTTGTCCATAACCATGGTCAGGCCGCCTTCGCGGGGCTTGGAGCTGCGTTCAGGAAGCTGGGTCAGAGGGTAATTCATCATGATCGAAAGAGTGTATGGGAAAAGCAGGTGTCTGGCGACCGGAAAAATGAAATGTCGGGCAAGCTAGCAGGAAGGGTGATTTTTTCAAAATTCGTTATGTAACCACGATCCCGCCTTTGATGATTTGCTCGGCTTCGGCGAGGACATCTTCGGCCTTTCTGCCAGCAGGGTCGATGGCCGGATGGACATCCCAGGTGGGTTGCACGCCAATTTCCATCGGGAAGCGGCCATAGCGCACCAGTTTCCAGCTATGGTTGATGGTTACCGGGACCACAAGGGCCGAGGGAGCATATTTTAGCAGCGTTTTGAAACCGTTGAGCGAAAAATCTTTGGGGTGGCCATCTCGGCTGCGGGTGCCTTCAGGAAAAATCACCGCCGCGTAGTGATTGGCTTCGATGAATTCGGCTAATTTTTTGATCTCAGGCAGCGCCTGGCGGGGATCCTTCCGGTCGATCACCGCATTGCCGCCGTGGCGCAGGTTGAAGGAAATGCTCGGAACCCCTTTTGCCAGCTCAATTTTGGAAATGAACTTGATGTGGTGCTTGCGCAGGTACCAGAAAAAAGGGGGAATGTCGTACAGGCTTTGGTGGTTTGCGACCAAAATGAGCGGACGGTCTGTGGGCAGGGTTTGGGCTTGCCGCCACCTGGGGAAAGAGCCGAGAAACAGGACCGACCAGGTGAGAAAAAAATTAAGGTAATCCACCGCCTTTTTCTGGGGCGAATACCCGCCCAGGGCCCAGCCAATTCGCTGAACCACATCAAACACCACCAGCGCCAGACCGAAAAACAACAGGTGAACGGGGGTGAGCAGATATGCAAAGAATTTTCTCATGGGGCAATTTCTTCTTTGCAATGATAATAAAGAAATCGCTGAAGAACGCAGAAGCAAGGCGCTTACACCAAGTTGGCCTTGAGCCAGCACCCGGAAATGCTGGTTGCAAAGAGGTAAGGTTTGACAACATGAGGATTCGATATTTTCATTAAATCGAAAATTATTTGCAGTAGATATTTGAAGAACTCATCACTCTGCCCATGCAGCGCTTACACCTGGTTTTCCTTGCCAGCGTGTGCTTGTATTCCACCATTACCGCCCGACCCATTGTTACTGCCCCCAGCCCTGCTCCACATTTTCAGGAAGTCCATGGCGAGCCATACACATGGTTGGCCACCCTGCCAGGCCGGCAGGTGCGCTTTTTGCCCGGCGGCCTGATCAGCATCGCTGATTACCGCCATTCCAATCCGCCTGAAGCACCCGGACCGATTTCCCAGCCTGAACCTGGTTCCGATTCCTACGAAGTGCTTATATGGAACTGGCAATGGGAAGGCCAGCGTAGCGATGCCCAGCCCGAGGGCCACGGCAGAGACTACACCGAGGCCTCCTCCGCAGAGGAAATCTGGTACCGCAACCTGTGGCCGGGCATTCATCTTCGATATTTCTTCACGGAAAGCCAGTTGAAATACGACCTCATTGTGGAACCCTGGGCCGATCCAAGCCTCATTTCGGCCTCTCTGCAAGGTGCCGGTTTCGAACAGCTCGACCGCAAAGGAAGGCTGCTGATTCAAACGCCTTGGGGAAAGGTCCGCGATGAAGCTCCTGTAAGTTTTCTTGGGCATGAAAATGGCCGCCAGCCAGTGGAATCGGCCTATTGCCTCGATGAATCCGGGAGGCTGCGCTTCACCCTCCCTCCGCTCCACAACAGAACCCTGCCCCTGGTCATTGATCCGCTCACCATGACCTGGTCCACCTTTTTGCACAGCTCCGGTTCCGACGATTACGTGCTGGCCATTACCCGCGACGCCAGCCAATACCTCTATGTAGCTGGTTACACAAAAACACCCGGCTTTCCTGTCACGCCGGGCGTTTATCAGGGCAGTTTTGGCGGCCAGATGGATGGCTATGTGGCCAAGCTGTCCCCTTCGGGTCAAACCCTGATCTGGTCCACCTTTCTGGGTGGCAGTGATTGGGACATGGTTGAAGCCCTCGAGATAGACAATCAGGGCCGCCTGCTGGTGGCGGGCTACACTGCTTCGCCGAATTTCCCTGCCACACCAGGTGCTTTGCAAGGCAGCCTCGACGGCCTGCATGATGGCTTCGTGGCCTGCATGAGTGCCGATGGGAGCAGTCTGATTTATTCCACCCTGATCGGCGGCAGCGACCGTGACTACCTTCATGACCTGGTGGCAGGTCCATCCGGGGAGGCCATGCTGGTGGGATATACCTTTTCGGCTGATTTTCCGGTTACCAGTGGCGCATTCGACCCCACCTACAATGGCTATGGCGATACCTGGGTAGCCTGTGTGTCTCCCAACGGCGACAGCCTGCGCTTTTCCACCTACCTGGGAGGCAGCGGGTTCGACATGGGCATGGCCCTCGACCGCGGGCCCGATGGCAGCATTGGGGTAGTGGGAAACACCAATTCGCTCAACCTCCCGCTGCTCCTTCCCTTGCAATCACAGCTCAACTTCGGGCAGGGCAATAGTACAGACGATGGATTCTTCCTTCGGCTTTCGGCAAATGGCACCACCTTGCTGAACGGAACTTATGTCGGAGGAACCAACTCCGACGGATTATATGCGGTTCAGTGCAGCGATGCAGGAGAATGGTTTCTGGCGGGGAATACCTATTCCAGCGATCTGCTCACGACCTACAATGCTTTCCAAACCAGCTACCAGGGGAATGGCGATGTGTTTGTGATGCGGCTAAATGCTGGCGGCGGCGGGGTGGTGTACAGCAGTTATGTTGGAGGAAACAATGTTGACTATGTGAAGGCCGCGGCGGTGGACGGAGCGGACCAGGTGTACCTGCTGGGAGCGAGCCGGTCTGCCAACTGGCCATCTACAGGCGGCGCTTTCTCTCACGCCGGCCAATACGACGCATTTCTCACCCAGCTCAGCGCAGATGGTGCGGCTGTAATGAGCTCCACTTTGCTGGGCGGCAGCTACAACGATTATCCGCGTTCTCCCAGCGGCCTGGACCTTCAGGGGAATCTGCTGGCATTGGCCATTACCACCCATTCGCCCAACGTTCCTATGGCAGGAAATGGCTATCAAACCACGAAGCTCAACGGGGTGGACGACACCCCATGGATCGTAGGTTTTCTGGGCGACGCTTTGCTGCCCGCTGTCGAAGAGCAGCTGCAGCAGCCAGATCCGGTGGCGCTTCCGGCCTTTCGAGTGGTGCAGGAGGGCGACCAATGGTGGTGGGAAGCAGCTGCTGAAATTCCAGTATTTGTTCAAATGCAGGACATGCAGGGAAGGCAACTCTGGAGCGAAAGACCCGGCAGCTTGCGCGGCTCCCTGAACATGAGCCATTTGGCAGCTGGGACCTATTGGGTTCGGGCAAATGTGGCCGGACAAACAGTAGTAAAACGGATCGTGAAGACCAGCCAATGATCTGGAAAAAGCAGTATATTTCGCGAATGACGACAGCAGACATTCGCCAAAAAACAAGTGATTGGGTCGAGCGCTTTGTGGTGGGCCTGAGCCTGTGCCCATTTGCCTCGGCCCCGATGCGGGCAGGGCTGGTTCACATCACCGTGAGCGAAGCCCGCGATGAAGAAAGCCTGGCCGCAGACCTTGTGCATGAAGTGGAACAGCTCCTGGCACGGTCGCGTGCCGAACGCGAGACAACCTTGCTAGTTCTGCCCTATTTGCTCAGCGATTTTGACGATTTCCTCGATTTCCTCGATGAAATGACCCTCCTGTGGGAGGAAGCCCAGCTCGATGGCATTCTGCAGTTGGTGTCGTTTCACCCTGACTACCAGTTCGCTGATTCAGAGGCAAACGACCCGGCAAATGCAACCAACCGCTCCCCGTTTCCTATGCTGCATCTCCTCCGGGAAGAAAGCGTGACTGAGGTCCTTGATCACCATCCTGATCCGGAAGGAATACCCCTTCGGAATGTGGAGTTGCTGCGGCGGATGGGCGATGCCGGTATTCGCGAGGTCGTGGAAGGAAGCTGATTGCCGGGATTTACTCCACCGTTACCGACTTGGCCAGGTTCCGGGGTTGATCCACGTTGCAGCCACGCATCACAGCAATGTAGTAGGAGAGCAACTGCTGCGGGATCACAGTGAGCAGCGGGGTGAGCACGGGGTGCGTTTTCGGCACTTCTATCACAAACTCTGCCAGGTCGCGAATTGTGGTATCGCCTTCGCTCACAACTGCAATCACACGGCCACCCCGGGTAACAACCTCCTGAAGGTTGCTCACGATCTTGTCGTATGACTCGTCTTTGGTGGCGATAAACATCACCGGCATGCTGGCATCAATCAGGGCAATGGGGCCGTGCTTCATCTCGGCAGCAGGGTATCCCTCCGCATGGATATAGGAAATTTCTTTGAGTTTGAGGGCGCCTTCGAGGGCGACAGGAAAGTTGAGACCCCGCCCGAGATAGAGGAAGTTGGACACATCCTTGAACTCCTCGGCAATTTGGAGCAAATAATCACTGCTCTGGAGCAAACGGGCCACCTTCGCTGGCAGTGCTGCCAGTTCTTTCATGATGGCGCGCATTTCGGCAGTGGCAGTTCCCCGCAATTGAGCCACATACACTGCCATGAGGGTCAGAACGGTAACTTGTGAGGTGAAAGCCTTGGTAGAGGCCACGCCAATCTCGGGGCCTGCGTGAATGTACACCCCCGCATCTGTGCCCCGGGCAATAGAAGAACCAACGGCATTCACCACCCCCAGCACGAGCGCCCCGGCTTCTTTGGCCAGTTGCACTGCAGCCAGGGTATCGGCGGTTTCACCCGACTGGCTGATGGCAATCACCACGTCGTCGGGGTAGATGATGGGATTCCGGTAGCGGAATTCGGAGGCATACTCAACCTCCACCGGGATTCTGGCAAATTCTTCAAACAAATACTCCGCCACCAGCCCGGCATGCCAGCTCGTTCCGCAGGCCACAAATATGACCCGCCGGGCATTGCGAAGCCGGTCCTGCACATCCACCAATCCACCCAGCCACACAACGCCATTGTCGGCATTGACCCGGCCACGCATGGATTCGGCGATGCTGCGCGGCTGCTCCATGATTTCCTTGATCATGAAGTAGTCGTAACCGCCTTTCTCAATGGCTTCCAGCTCCATCTCGATGCGCTCGAGCAGCGGTGTCCTGGGCAGGTTGCCGATGGTCTTGATTTCGTATCCATCCGGGCGGAGGATGGCCATTTCCTCGTCTTCGAGGTAGATAACATCCTTCGTGTAGGCAATGATCGGCGCTGCATCTGAGGCCACGACGTATTCGCCTTCGCCGATGCCGAGCACGATGGGGCTGCTTTTGCGGGCCACAATGAGCTGGTCGGGCTCCAGGGTTGACATCACGATGATGCCGTAGGCACCGACAACCTCATTGAGCGCGAGGCGGACAGCCTCTTCGACAGAAGCCGCACCCTGGTCGTAGAGATAGTCGATCAGTTGAACGAGCACCTCTGTGTCGGTGGCGGAGCGGAAGGAATAGCCATGCCGGGAGAGTTTCTCCTTCAGCGTCGCATAGTTTTCGATGATGCCATTGTGGATGATGGCGAACCGGCCCGACTGCGACAGATGTGGGTGAGAGTTCACATCGGAGGGCTCACCGTGGGTGGCCCAGCGGGTGTGGCCCATGCCAATTCCGCTGGTCATGTCCTGATGGCCAATATGGGATTCCAGGTCGGCTACCTTGCCTTTTTTCTTGAAGACTTGAAAGCCGTCCTGCTGAATCAGGACACCAGCGGAGTCATATCCGCGGTATTCGAGCCTTTTGAGGCCTTCGATGAGAATGGGATAGGCTTCTCTTGGCCCAATGTAGCCAACAATTCCACACATGTTCCAGGGGTTTGATTTTGGCTGTTCAACTAGCGAGTTCGTTCCGAAAATTGTCCGACAATTTCGCGAAAAGTACAACATGAACGAAAACCGCCCGCAGTGGTCAGGTTATCGCGGCACGGAGCCACTTGTAATTTCGAGGCGTGGCCTCATCGCCGGGTCTGGGTGATCGGTACCCGCCAGCACAGCACGGCGGATAGACGCTCTGGCATCGGCTGGCACAATGAGAAAGCCATTTTCGTCGTCGATGCTGCCGTTGAACAGGCGCTGCACGTAGCCCGAAATGGGCACCACGTAGGCCTTTCGGCTGCTGTTGTAGGTGAGGGCAAGGGCTGTACTGGAAACACTCAGGCCCAGGTTGTTTTCAAGCAATTCCGATCCGCTGGCGTCGGCGCGAAGCGCGAGGATTTCAAATGGAGGCAGGAAGCGGTCGCTACTGCCGAGGGTGCTGGGATCGACAGGAAGAATCAATTCTGCTTTAGACACAAGGCGGGTTTCGGCTTGAAGCAGGCTTGGCAACCTGACCCAGGTTTTGATCAAAAGGCCGGATTGCAAAAACTCATACAAGTTGGAGGTATCGGGGAACGGAAGGCCTTGTTCCAGCAGCTTACCGCTCAGGTCGGTGCGGCGAAGGCTGTGATACCGCGGGGTGGAAGCAGCAATAGGGAAGGGCTCCACCCGCTTGAGGAAAGTAGAGGTGGTGGTATCAAATTTTTGGTAGTAGAGCTCCAGTTGCGTTTGGGTCGAAGCTCCGGCAATGCTGAAGATGGCACCCGGCTCGCGGTTCAGGAAGGCAACCGGGTCGGTCGTGATCATGAGGCCCGGCAGGATTTCCTGCAGGAAGCGGTCGCGGTCGGCAAGGGCCACTGAGTCGCCGAAGAGAATGCTTTCGCCGAGCGCATCATCGAGGCGAATGCGAATGATTTTGGTTGATGGCAGGTTATCGTAGCCAAGAAGGCGGCCATTGGCGAGATCCCTGGGGTCGTAGGCAAGTTCGCGGCTGGAATAAATCTCGTTGGTATCGGGAAAGGCCTGGGTGAGCTTGTGCACGCGGATGGTTTGCACCTGTTCAGGCCGTCCGTAAAAGGCATCAATGTCAATGGAAAGGACGATGGAGTCGAATTTCAGGTCGGCGGGTTTGCCAAATTGCAGGCCCGAGCGCGGGAACACCTGGGTAAAGGTTTTGGCGGAAATGGTGCCAAATTGTGGGTCGATGTAATTGCCAAACAACTGCAGGCTGGCCTGGTAGGTATTGACGCTGTCGATCCGGATGGACTGAAGGTCGAGAGGAATGGTATCGGTGAAGCTCAGGCTCACGAGGTCGCCTTGGGGAAGCACTTCACTGCCGAGGCCTGCAGGACCGGTGTCGCAGGAGGAGAACAGGAAAAGGACTGCCACTCCGGCGAGGAGCAACAGCCAGGATGGCTTGGCAAATTTCAAGGTAGGGTCAGTTTGAGATGTTGGAATACAACTGCGCATACTGCTCCACATAGGAATCCTGGTCGGAGGAATCGAAGTAGAGCTTTTCTGATTGCGTTTCCTGGATGTATTGCTCCAGGTGAGCGTGCACATGCGGATGGCCAAAGGTTGTAACATCGGAGAGCGCGATTCCGCCTTTAACGACCCCAACGTAGTTGTTGCCGCCGTAGTTGTCCAGCTTGTCCTGAGCAATCCCGTCCTGGCGAACCTTGTCGAGGTAATTGTGGGCGAATTCGTTTTCAAAGCCGTTGTTATAGACCGTGAAGACCGTCTTGGTGTTTTTGAACATCGGGTCGTTGCTGTACTGTGTGTTGAGGTACAGTGGCAAAAACGCCGTCATCCAGTCGTGGCAGTGAATGATATCGGGCTGCCAGCCCAATTTCTTCACCGTTTCAATAACACCCTTACAGAAGAAAATTGCCCGCTCATCGTTGTCTATGTGAAATTTTTTACTGCTCGGATCCGTCAAAACGCTCTTGCGCTTGAAATAATCCTCATTGTCGAGGAAATAAACCTGCAGCTTGGCATTGGGGATCGAAGCCACCTTGATGGTCAGGGGCTTTTCTTCGCCTGCCACCCGGATGTTGATCCCGGAGAGGCGCACCACTTCATGGAGGCGGTTTCGTCGATCATTGATTACCCCGAATTTGGGCATGAAAATCCTGATTTCATGTCCGATCTCCTGAAGGCGCTGCGGCAATATGCGAATCAGATCGGCAGCTGAGGTGATTTTGAGGAATGGATCGATTTCCGATGTAACGAAAAGGATACGAAACTTTTTATCCATGTTAAGCCCGTTAATGATCTGACTCGCCCGGAGGCCTGTGACGAATCCTCTGCAAAAAACGATGGGGCAAAATTACGAAAAATTATTCGTTGCTACAATTTTGCATTCCTTATATTCCCCGGTTTTGCCAGATTCGCCCTTCTTTCGCTGAATGGCCATTCGCTGTCTTTGTCTTTTTCTCTTCCTCTCTGATTAACCCCTCATTGAACATGAAGCTTCTCTCCACCCTGGATGAGCTCCACGGCTTTCGGGCCGAACTTGCTGGTTCTGTTGGATTTGTACCCACCATGGGCGCCCTCCATGAAGGCCACGCCTCTCTGGTACAACAGGCTTGCACCGCCAACGACCACGTCATCGTTTCGATCTTCGTGAACCCTACCCAGTTTGGCCCCAACGAAGATTTCAGCCGATACCCCCGAACCCTCCAGGCCGACCTCGACATCCTGCGCCCCCTTGGCGTTTCGGCTGTCTTCGCTCCTTCGGCAGCCGATATTTACCCTCAGGGCGATGCGCAAATCTCCTTTCTCATCCGCGACCTCGACAAAGTCCTTTGTGGGGCAAGCCGGCCCGGCCACTTCAACGGGGTGCTGCAGGTGGTCATGATCCTGTTTCACCTGGTAAAACCCACCCGGGCCTACTTCGGCAAAAAAGATTTTCAGCAATATGTGCTGCTGCACACCATGGCCAGGGAGCTCCACCTGGACGTTGAGGTCGTTCCCTGCGCCATCATCCGCGAAGCAGACGGCCTGGCCTTGAGCTCCCGCAACCGCTATCTCTCGGCAGAAGAGCGCCAACAAGCTCTGTTCCTTTCCCATGTTTTGCGCCACGCCCAAGCCACCGCCGCACAGTGGCGGGACGCTGCAGAAATTCAAGCCTGGATCCGGGAAGAACAAGCTGGATTTCCGCTGGTGCGCCTTGATTATGCAGAGGTGCTTGATCGCCGTACCCTGAAACCAGTTTCTACTCTTGCCTCCTCAGCACAGCCACATCTTTTCCTGGCGGCTTTTCTGGGCAGCACCCGGCTGATTGACAATGGGCCGCTTTGGTCCGAGGATTGAAAAATTGTCAATAATTTCTACATTCTTACCGCCGCAACAGAATAATCGTCAAAATAGCTAATTGAATTTTTCCATTTTTGCAATCGGCGAGTTACTTTTGCAGGCCTTTTTCGTATTATGATATGAATTCCGGCAGGAGGTTTTCCTGTTCTTGAATCACATTCCTTTTTCCCTGACCCTAACTGCAAATTAAGGACATGCTACTCGACATCTTTAAGTCTAAGATTCACCGTGTCAAGGTTACCCAGGCCGAACTGAACTACGTCGGTAGCATAACCGTGGACGCCGATTTGCTGGATGCTGCCAACATTTTTGAAGGCGAGAAAGTCCAGGTCGTTAACATCAACAACGGCGAACGCCTCGAAACCTACACAATCAAAGGTGCCCGCGGCAGCGGCATGGTATGCCTCAATGGCCCGGCAGCCCGCAAAGTGCAGGTTGGCGACATGGTGATCCTGATCGCCTATGCCCACATGACGCCCGAAGAGGCCAAACAATTTACGCCTACCATCGTGTTCCCCGACGAACACAACCGCCTGCCTGCCTGATCATTTTCCCTGCCATACAGCCACCCATTCTCCTTCCACATCCGGGTTGATGGGCGCAAACAAATGCCGCTCGAAGAAAAAGCGCGCGGCCTCATTCGCAGAGTCGAAACTGGTGCGAACCTCCTTGCAACTCGGCTTGGTTTTCAGTTGCTGGAGCAACAGGGTCAGCGCCGAAGAGCCAATGTAGCGGCTCTGGTATTCTTTGTCGATGATGATGCGGCTGATCCAGCAGATTCCCTGAAACTCCCCATACATCAGGAAACCAACCATTTGCCCCTCCCACTCGATCCCATACGGAAACAGGTTTTCAAACTTCGCCTGCGCCAGCGAATACAAAATTGAAGGCACAAAGGCCTCCTGAACAGGCTGAAGCCGGATGTCCAGCACCCGCTCCCAGTTGAAGCGGTCCAGTGGTACGAGTCGGACGGAATCAAGCATAGAGAAGTGAGAGGTCAGAAGTCGGAGGGGAGAGGTCGGAGGTCAGAGGTCAGAGGTCGGAAGTCAGATCGGGAGCGGGAAATGGGAGAGGTCGGAGCTCCGTGGGAAGGGATCCTTTGTCAAAGCTCGGTGGAACGGAGGCAAAACACAAGAAAAAAGGGGGAAGAAGCTGCGGTGGCTGGCAGATAAA
This sequence comes from Bacteroidia bacterium, assembly GCA_041741415.1. Taxonomy (GTDB): domain Bacteria; phylum Bacteroidota; class Bacteroidia; order J057; family J057; genus JANQTF01. The sequence goes on from JBGSKC010000059.1 coordinate 110,580, forward strand.
AAGCGCCTGCCCTCCCATAGACTGGAAGGGCAGGCGAAAACAGCGGACGAGCGCTGCTAGTTTTTCACAACACTCAGGGTGCGGCGGCCCTGGAGGGTTTGCACATGGAGGGTGTACACCCCGGCGGGCCAGCGGCTGGTGTCGAGGCTCCAGCTTGCGCTGCCAGCCTGGTGGCGGGGCCAGCTCTCCTCGTGAATCACGCGGCCGGTGATGTCATACACCTGCAGCGAGCCTCCGCCCGCAGGCAGTTCGTCGATTTCCAGCTCCAGACGATCCTGCACGGGGTTGGGATAGGCGGTGAGCTGAGCAGTCAGTTCCTTGTCGTTGCTCAGGTTGATGACCCGCTGGCCCTTGGCAATCCAAACGCCCCATTTCGCCTCCGGAATCAGCACAGTGGCCTGGGCCCCGGCTGCAGGCGCGATCTTGCTGGGCGCCAGCGGCACCACTGCCACCACTTCTACCCCGTTCTGGTCCAGTGCGCTGAAAATGAGCTTGTCGTCATTGTTGGAATAGGCCGGCACGCCGAGAATGTCCTGGGTAAAGATGGTCTCAACGTCGCCGGTTTCAATGTTGGCGGCCAGCACAGCATACTCATTGGTGTTGGCGTTGATGAAGTCGAATGCGATGACATTGGGCGAGTTGGTGGAAAATGCCGCATTCCCCACCGAAATGCCAGCATCCAGGTTGGTGAAAATTTTGGTTACCAGGCCGTCGCCGAAATAACCGGCTCCATTGTCCCACACCCGGATGATGCCGACATCCCAATACTCCCTGTCTTCGCCATTGAGGCTGGTGATGCGGTTGAAGGCATCATACAACACATACTGCCCGGTGTGATCCCACACAATGGCATCGGCATAGAGCACGTCACCGGTGTTGATGCCCTGGGTGTAGGTAGGGTTGTAGAGGGTGTATTTGCCCCATTGCTGGAGGGTAAAATCGTAGATCCAGAGGGCAGTGTCGACTTCGGTAGAAACAGCGGCAATGCGGTCGCCATTTTTGGAAATGGCCACATTGTCCCAAAAGCTGTCGGTGGTGAGCTGCTGCTCAGCCGGGTTGGCCGGGTTGGTGTACAGCGCCCGGATGTTGTTGGTTCCGTCCACGAAATAGGCCAGCTCGCCATTGTCGGTGATGCTCATTTTTCGCAAATGGGTCGTGTTGCTCAGGCCCTGGTAGTTGGTGCCAGTTGTGGATGACAGGTAGAGGGTTCTGGGATCCACGGTGTTCACGTCGGTGCTCACGATGAACTCCTGCCCGGGGTTTGTCGGCACAGTGGGATCGTAGTTGCCGCCGGTGCTGCCGAGGATGCCCACCTGGTCAAAGGCTGTTTTGGCAGCATTCACCTCTGCTGAGTTGGCCCCGTGCAAATCGGTGGCCGCCTGGATCACCGCGATGCGGGCATCCACAAACTGGCTCGACCGGGTGAGATAGGTAGTTAACGCCTTGTAATAAATCTGCTCCGCCTTGGCTTTGGTGGTGGCAGTAGCCAGTTTGTAGAAGGCAAAATTGGCAATCCCGCTGTTGATGTGGACGCCGCCGTTGTCTTCGGTGCCGTTGTATTTCTCATTCATGTGGCGGGGCTGGTAGCCGTTGTCGTTCAGGCTGCTGCCGCCATTGTGCGGATCCGACATGCTGCGCAGGGCACCGGAGGGGAAAAACTGGGTTTTCACGACATCTTCGCCGAGCAACCAGTCGTCCCGGTCGATCATCACGCCGAAAATATCCGCGAAGGATTCATTCAATGCACCCGACTCGCCCTGGTACTCCAGGTTGGCTGTGGACTGCACCACCCCGTGCGACATCTCGTGGCCTGCCACGTCCAGCGAGCCGGCCAACGGCTTGAAAGCCTGGCGCCCGTTGCCGTAGAACATCGCCACGCCGTTCCAGAAGGCGTTGTCAAGACCCTGGCCGTCGTCGTCGGCCACGTTCACAAAGGAATACACATCGCCCTTGTTGCCATTGATAGAATTGCGGGCGAAGGTATTTTCAAAATACAGGTAGGAGAGGGCCGAATTGTTCTGAGCCGACACCTGCAAGCCAGTCCAGGTGTTGTTGGCGCTCACGATGTCGCTATAGTTGGCGTTGGATGGCGGGTTGTTTTTCCAGTCGCCGGTGAAAATGAACCCATCCCCGCCGGAAGGCAGGGTGTTTGTCGGGCCGGAGTACATGGAGCGGGAAGCGTCCACGAGGTAGTATCCGCCGCTTGTTTGAAACACCTGGATGCTTCTGGCCTGGCCATTGAGGTCGGTGCCGGAAGCTGAGGTCGGGCCGATGGAGCAGGTGTGGTCGTAGGAAAGGAGCACTTCGCCGGTGTGGGCGTCCAGCACATATTCCCAGCGATGCACAAAGGTAGGCCGGGTGGTGATTTCCCAGGCCAGCTTCACCTCGCGCACCTGGCCGGGAACGGCATACCAGACCAGGCGGGTCTGCGGGCCTTCGTACAGCAAAATGGCCTGCTGCTCAGCGGTAAATGACTGCACCGGATGATGCTCCGCGACTTCGTCGAGGGCCAGTTGTGCGGCTGCGGCGGCGTCCAGGGTGGGCTGAGCCGCTCCCGCCAGCCGCGACGGCACCATGAAGCCGTTGATCACGAAGGTGTTGTTGGGGTAGAGGTGAACGAACACCTGCCCGTTGCGAACGGCAACGCCCTTGTACTGCTGGTCGAAGCGGACATGGGCAATCTGCTGGGCATCCACTTCGGTGTGCACGCGTGTGAGCTCCTGCCGGGTCTGCTGGAATGGCAGGATGGGGGTGAGGCTTTCGAGCAGGCGGTAGGCCGCTTCGGTCATGGCTTCGGGAGCCAGGGCGGTGGGGCTGCTTTCGGGCAGCGGGCCGCGGATCCAGGATGGGGTGCCGAGGCGGGGTTCATACACAACGTCGTAGGTGGCGTGCAGGGCCGGGCCTCCGGGCTGCTGCAGGGCGTTGAGCCCACCGGGGACGGGCGCAAACGACATGGGCGGCAGGGTGCTGTGTCGCCGGTAGGCGTCGGAAATGTAGGCAGGAACAGGGCCTTGCAGGTTCTGAGAGGCTCCTTCCTGCTTTTGTTTTTGCTCAAAAGTGCTGATCCTTTGTTGAGCGAAGGCGATTCCGAGCAGGAATGGGATCAGGAGTAACAGTCGGCGATTCATGATGTTGACTTGGATTTGGGTGGAAGAATGGAATGCTGATGGCTATTCTGTCGGCGCAGTGAGCTGCTTGAGGGCGCGGTAGTGGTCCCACCATTTGGGATCGGCCTTGGGGTCGTCGCGGCCCCAGGTGATGCGGTTGGTGTCGCCGCCTTCGCGCCATTCGAGGAAGTGGTAGAAATTGCCGTAGCTGCTGTAGCTGGCCGTGTCGAGGCCCTCGGCTTTGAGCTTGCTGATCCACTCGCGGGCTTCGGCCCGCGGAATTTCCAGCACCAGGGCAAAGGTGTCGGAGGTGAAGGAGTCGTTTTCGTAGAGCTTGCCGTTGGGCAGGAGGGCGTAGGTCGTGACCGCCCCGGTGAAGCCGCCACCGGCACCAAACCGGATCTGGGCCTCCTGGGTCTCCTGAGGCCCGAGCTTGCTGCCCTTGCAGGCGGTTGCCAGAAAGGCCATTCCAGCCACAACAACCAAAAATGATACATATTTCATCTGTCTGGGTAATGTTGAGGGAAGATAGGAGATTTTTTTGGGTTTTGAGGGGGTGGGAGGTCTCAGAAAGATCAACACGTTTCCAGCCCGGCCAGAATCCCCAGGCTGCGAATTTTCAGTTCCCACCGTACGGCCACTTGCTCACAACCTTTGCTCATTTCCATGAAATGGCAGTTTGCTGGACTTCCCTCCGGGATCAGGTATTCATTCCGGGCAAATACCAGGCGCACATATTGACCCATGACTTTTTCCAGGGTGCCTGTCGAAGTTTTGCTCGTTGAAGATATTCTTCAGAAAATGACACTTCTCCATACCCTTGGCATTGTGGTTCAGCTGTTACCCCCGGCGATGGCACGCCAGCCAGGGCAGGCAAGTTAACCCGGCCCGGGTTGTGGGGCAAATGGGAGGTTGGGTGAGAGGGTTTTTGTGTTAGCGCGGCATAGACCTCTCAAATCCCGGCGGGGTCTGGTCGAAATCCGGGGCGATCCGGCCAATGAGGTCCTTGCCGAAGCCCGCCTGCCGGATGGGTTTTTTGCTGGCAGGAGGCACACTGGCTTCCAGTTGCTTCCAGACAGCCAGGAGCAGCTCCGGCTGGTCGAGGTGCAGGATCCTGTTGATCAATCCCAGCTTTAGTTCGTCAACGCGCATCGCTTCTGTGTTGGGTATCTGCCGAATATACGAAAATGAAGCGATGAGGCCCAGGAATGTCTGTCAAAATCAAAAAAGCCAGCCAGCCGCGCTCCAACTCCTGCTGAAGTGTACCCCAAAAACTGGACAGGTGAATAAGGTGGACAAATTGCAATTTGTCACATGAAAAAGAGAATGCCGTTCGCTATCGATACTGGCAGGTTGCCTCAACAAACTTTTCAGGATGAAGCACGATTGTCTGCTCCTCCATCTGAAGCAACAAATCCACCTGCTCGCTGGAAACGGAAGGGAAGTCGTGGAGAAATTCTGCGAGGGTGTCTCCGCCGCGCAGGTAGTCAAAGAGATTTTTCACAGGTACCCGTGTCCCGGCAAAGACGGGGGTTCCACTTTGGATGTCAGGAGAAATGGTAAAGAAGGGCGTGGCATTCATTGGCTGAGGAGGTAACGATGAGACAACTCTCCCAATATGCAAATTCCGGGGAGTCAATCGGGTGCCGACAGCCAGAAGCGATGGCCGCGCCACCCTCAATGCCGGAACCGCTCCTCGTTGTGATACTTCAGGAATTCAACATCCGGCAAAAACCGGGAGGGCAGGCGGATGGGCTGGTTGTGGTATCTGGCGAAGAACTCAAACGCTTGCGGATCCTTCTGTTTCAGAATCTGATCGGAGATCTTGATCGTGTATGCCGGGGTGATTGTCAAATAGCCGGATTCAAAGGCTTTGTCGTGGAGTGCGTTGATAGCGATGCCGTTGCGGGGATTTAAGCGGTTCTTTTCATCCGCACCCCAGGGGCGAATATGCCCCGCGATGAGAAATTCTGGCTGGGCAATGCCCGTGATGCAGCAGGTGTTGTTATATGCCGCCAGCACCGACCGCCGGAAGAAAGACTGGTTCACCCTGACCTTGACCACCTGCTCCCGGGTGGTTCCCTCCTTGGGCAGTTCTTCCTCGGGAATCTGGTTGAGGGCTTCGACGGTGGTGTGTTGCCACTGGGCCAGCAGCTTCTCGCTTTCGTAGGGCAGAAGATCCCATTGGTTGAAAAACTCATTCCAGATCTCTTTGTCCAATTTGCTGGCGTTGGCCGCACCTTTGATGCCCCTGGCCTGCAAGCTGGGGTCCAAGCTGGCAAAATTCACCAACTTAAAAGCCACAGACCCAGGGCTGCGACCAATCAAACCCGCCAACTGGATCACCTCATGATTGCCCTGGTGCAAGCGACCAAAAGGCAGCTTGCAGTACAAATTGATCGCCAGGATCAGCTCCTCTCGGGTCCAAAGGCGTTGGGTGGGGGTCATGGGGGATAGAAATTACCAAATTAGGAATCGTTGGAACTAATTTTCCTATTAATAAATCATTCCAAACTTGTCATTGGCAACGCAACCGAATTTTCATATTCTAGGTATCAAAGTATCCGCCCAAGCAACTGCGTATTGCTGCAGATTTATTCTTGAGTCAAAGATTGAGGCAGCTCGACGGAGGTTGTTTCATCTTTAAAGTTGTAGGGCAGGAGTTCGTGAATGCGGTTGATGGGGTGTGCGGGTAATCGCT
>JBGSKC010000060.1:0-27089 GCA_041741415.1 Bacteroidia bacterium
CCCGCCGCGCTCCACTTCATACAGCACCGTCCCGCTGTACTCGGGAAGCTGAATCGTGTATTCCTGCACACCAGCCGGCCAGTTCTGCTCTGCCAACAACCGCCCTTGCAGATCAAACAACCTGATCACAGCGGCGTCAAAACCAGAAAGCTCCCCCCAGGCAAACGTGACTTCGTCGCTGGCGGGATTGGGGAAGACCTTGAGTTGCATTAGTTTCAGCTCCTCCTTTACTCCCACAGTGTGGCTCAGCCCCAGCAGCCGGATGATGGGCTTGACGGGCTGGCCATCGAATTGAAGAAACTGCCCCATGACATAGTAGGTGTCGTTTTGGCCGGGGACGATCTTATTAACTGCAGGGGGAAATCCCAAGCCGCTTTTTATACTATCTATGCCTAATCCATCCAGGTGCAAGGTATCCACCCACCCATCTCCATCAGTTTTTACAATGTTATTTCTCTTATGTCCATCAAACTCAGTGAATATCCCACCAAATAGATACCCCCCATCAGATGTCTCACACACAGATATAATGCTTCCAATAGGCCAGTATGAGTGTTTCAAATTGGGTTGAAAATTAAAAGTTGAGTCAAAATCTCCGTTTGGATACAATCGAAATAACGTCAGAGTATCTGAACCTCTTAAAGCGTAGTTCCAGCCAAGAATCACTTTCCCGTCCTCCTGAACATGGATCGGATATCCCATTCTAGAGAATCCTGAAGGAACTTTAAAAGTAGTGTCGAGTGTTCCATCCTCGTAAATTCTGAAAACGCGGTTTACTGGGAATCCATCATATTCCGTCACCCAGTTTCCGTAACAGAGAATCCGGGTGGAATCATACGGATATGTCCAGCCGACCTGATCATTGGCATTATGATGGAAGCTGGTATCTACATACCCATCAGTCCCCACTCGCATAAAATTGATGATCCGCTGCACATTGCCGGGATGAGGATAGGCACAACCTCCGATTCCTGCCAGGAAACTCCCATCCTCAAAGACATATGGGGAGCCCAATGCGCCGCAGTTAAATGCTGAATCAATTGGTAGAGAATAATTTTGAGGAAGAGCCCCTGATAGCTGAGTGATGATAACTTCAGAACTTCTCCAAAACAAATAAGAATTATCAAACTTTCGAATAGTGCCTAGTGAATTTGCTCCACTCGGAGGGTTCCAGAAATAATCCACTTGACCATTAGCAAGCAGCCTAACCCATGAGGTGCGGTTTGAATATGGAACATCAGCAAACCCTCCCGCCAACATAATCCTTCCATCAGGTTCCTCAAATAAATCAGAGATGAAGCCTGTGTAATTTTTATTGTTAGGATCTACAAAAGCGTAAGTTGGCTTGAAAGTAGTATCAAGAGAAAAAGGCTGGGCAGAGACGGCTCTGGCCAGAAGAATAGTGAGTATGATCAATCCTACAACCCTTCCCATATCCTAATTTAGTAACAAAATAGCACTACCCACAGAAACGGGTAGTGCTATTTTGAGGTAAGCTATTCTACAGCAAGTTTCCCTTGAGAGAACAATTCATCCTGGCTTCTTAGTTCATAGAGATAGAGTCCTGAAGGAACTGTCCGGGTGTCCCATAGCCATTGGCCCTCTGTTGTAGTTACAACTTTCGTCGCCGCTACCCTGCCGGTGGCGTCAAGAACCCGGGAAATAACCGAAATGGCAGCGACTACCTGTGTCCCCAAGACCTTGAAGGCGCTAGGAATAACACAATCAACGCCACGCGTGAGCTCTTCTGAAAACCATTCACGCATCTGGATCCAACCTTTTACAGCGAAAGATCTCCACATCCCCCCTACTGCAAATAAAACCCCAGAAAAATCATCCCGATGAACAGCAGCGGCAAGCCGCCAACAAGCGTCGCGATGAGGCCGAGTTTCCATTCCTGGGTGCGGGGCTTGCCCTTTTCGCGGAACAGCGTGATGACGCCCAAAATCAGCCCGGCGATGAGCAGGGCCATCCCGACCAGAAACAGGTACTGCGGCCCCCGCAAAAACAACGTGAGCAGCGCCATCACGCTGCCGCCGCCCGAGGTCAGCAGCGAGATCAGGCCCGTGCGGCCCAACAGTGACCTGCGCTCCCGGCGCACTTCCGTTGCTGGGGCTTCAGGCTCAGATGCCTCAATGGTTGTGGTGACGGGAGCGGATGTCAGATTGGCCTGGCCTGCGTTGACAGGTGACAGCAACAGGCTAAGCAGGGCGAAGAGAAACAAGCGGGCGAGGTGCATGGCTATATGAGGTTGTTCAGAACTGGGCCAACTGACAAATGGAAAAACCCACTGGAAAGAAAGCAGATTTTTTCGACATCTGCGCATGGTCCTGGTCATTGGTGGCCAGTCCACTCCTGCAAGTGCCTACGCTTCCTTTGATGCTGATTCATGTGCCCCGCGACCTGCGGCAGCGCTCGGAGCAGTATTTGACTTCCTCCCAGGTCTTTTCCCATTTCTTTCGCCAGGCAAACGGGCGACCACATACCGGGCAGATTTTGGTGGGCAAATGCGGTTTTTTGTGCGCCATTCCCTCGTAACTGATTTGTGGGGGAATGGTTGGGAGAGGAAATGCAGGTCTTTCGTCTGGATAAATCCGGATGACACAATAGCGAAAGCAGAACAAAACCATCCCCCCCCAAAAAAACACTCCCGGCACCTGTTTCCACATGCCGGGAGTCAATATCTGTCAACCCTGCGATCAGCCCATGTGGCTGATGATTTCATCGCCAAACTGGGAAGTGGAGAGCTTGGTGGCTCCTTCCATGAGGCGGTGGAAATCGTAGGTAACGCGCTTGGCAGCGATGGAGGCTTCGAGGCCTGTCATGATGAGGTTGGCAGCTTCGTGCCAGCCCATGTGCTGGAGCATCATCACGCCGGAGAGGATCACCGAGCTGGGGTTCACCATGTCTTTGCCGGCGTACTTGGGCGCGGTGCCGTGGGTAGCTTCAAAGAGGGCGTGGCCCGACACGTAGTTGATGTTGGCACCCGGAGCAATGCCGATCCCGCCTACCTGAGCAGCGAGGGCGTCGGAGAGGTAGTCACCGTTGAGGTTCAGGGTAGCGATCACGTCAAACTCCTGCGGACGGGTCAATACCTGCTGCAGGGCGATGTCGGCGATGGCATCCTTGATCAGGAGCTTGCCGGCAGCCAGGGCAGCTTCCTGCTCCTTGTTGGCGGCATCAGTGCCATGGGCTGCCGCCGTGCGGTCATACTGGCCCCATGTGTAGACTTTATCGCCAAATTCGCGCTCGGCGAGGTCATAGCCCCAGGTTTTGAACGAGCCTTCGGTGAACTTCATGATGTTGCCCTTGTGGACAATCGTGAGCGACTTGCGGCCCTCTGCGAGGGTGTATTCGATCGCAGCGCGAACCAGGCGCTCGGTTCCCTGTCGGGAAACCGGCTTAATGCCGATGCCAACATCAATGCTGGCTGCTTCGTCGGAGCCGCGCAGGGCATTGAAGCCATCGATGGCCTCTTCGGAGCCGAAGCGGATTTTGGCAAAATCTTCCGGAAACTCAGTGCGCAGAAAATCGAGGATTTTTTTGGCTTTGTCGGAGCCGCCTTTGGCCTCTATGCCGGCGTAGATGTCCTCAGTGTTTTCACGGAAAATGACCATGTCCACCTGCTCGGGATGGAGAACCGGAGAAGGAACACCGGCAAAGTGGCGCACGGGCCGCAGGCAGGCGTAGAGGTCGAGCTGCTGGCGCAGGGCCACGTTCAGGGAGCGGATCCCGCCGCCGATAGGCGTGGTGAGCGGGCCCTTGATGGCAACGAGGTATTTGTCGATGGCTTCGACAGTTTCCTCGGGCAACCAGTTGCCAGTTTCGTTGAAGGCCTTTTCGCCGGCCAGCACTTCGTGCCAAACGATGGCTTTTTGGCCACCGTAGGCTTTTTCCACAGCGGCATCAAACACCCGCACTGAAGCGTGCCAGATGTCGGGGCCGGTGCCGTCGCCAATGATGAAGGGAATGATCGGGTTGTTGGGGACCTGGAGCACCCCGTTTTGGATGTAAATAGCTTCTCCGGACATGGTGGGAGCTTTATTTCGTGGGGACAAAAGTGTCGGGCGCGAAGTTAGATAAACTCGCTGCAATGATCAATGTACAATCTGTGTTGCACCGATGATGTTTGGCATTGGGCGGGTTAGCTTCGCGAATGGAATAGCAAATTTTCTGCCCGATTTGCCGGAAAGTTTGATTGCTACAGGGTGTTCAGCAACCGTTCGTGATAGTCATCCACAACGCCATAGCAGTAGGTCACCGGGAAACCGGGCCCGTCGTCGCACAGCAGATACTGTTTGAACACAGACCGGCCAGCATTCGGGATGGTGTCATCGGGGTGAATTTCGAGCCGGGCGCGCAGCGGCTCCCTGAGAATATCATCCGGAAACAGCAAATAATGACTGGCCAGCACGTCAAAAGGGTTGAAGCCGTGGGCGCCCTGGTTGATCCATTGCTGCAGCCAGGGGCGGGAATGCAGGGCGAGCCATTGGGCAGCCGGTGAGCGCTGGGCGAGGAGATCAAGATCAGCCGCCTGCAGCCACACCTTGCTGGAAATCTCGAAAGGGCAGAGGGTCACGTTCACCCCGGCTTCCAGCATAACCCGGAAGGCATCGTTGTCGAGGTCAAAATTGAGGTCGCGGGCAAAGGAGCCCATGGTACCGATCGGGAAGGCATCAGTGGCTTTTCGCCTGCCTGCCACAAGCACCACTTCTTCCATCTGGCTGGCCAGTTCCGGGTAGCAAAGCAGCAGGAGGCCCACATTGGTGGCCGGCCCGATGGCCATGATGGTGAGGGATTCCCGGCGGAGCGCCTCTGCCATGGCCTCCACGGCGGGGTTGGTGGCCACTGCCCGCAGGTTGATGGCCTCCCCGGCTCCGCGAAACACCGGCAAGCTGCCTCCGGCGAATTCCTGGCTCATGTATCCGCACAGCCGGAAGGCACTGTCGATGTCGGTGTTGCCGAATACCGCGCTGAGCCCGCGCAATGCTACCGAATCTGCATTCAGCAGTTGCCAGATGGCGTAGCCGTCATCCACGTCGGAGTAACCTTCGCGCTGGGTGCGCTTCATTCCGACCGCGAGGTCGCTGTCAATCCAGATGGCTTTTTTGTTGGTCATGTGTGGGAAAGTGGAGAGTGGAGGTTTCGCATAAGCACTTATCAGGCAGGAAAGCAGACGCTGAAAGCTAATGCAGGATTTCCGGAAAGAAAAAACATCCGGCCAGGGAAGGAGGATAAATCAAAAGCTGAACTGAATGCCAGGGTGAAAACCAATTACCAGCCAGAATGAACCCCAGACAAATTTTCAGGACGCTCTGAGCAATCTTCTACTTATCCCCATAATGCCCATAACAGGAAGCGATCTCAATGGCACCATCCTTTACCCGGTACACCAGACGATGCTCCTGGTCGATCCTTCTTGACCACCATCCCTGCAAATCCCCTTTCAATCCTTCCGGCTTCCCCAAACCTTCATAGGGCGTTTCCATGATGTTCAGAATCAGCTCCCAGAGCTTCCCTGCCAATTTTGCATTCTCCGTTTTCAGCCTGATGATATCCCGCTTTGCCTTGCCAGACAGTACAACTGTATTCATCCTTACTCGCTCAGCAGAACAGACAAATCGTTGAGAGGCAGGCGCGTTCCTTTTTTCTGGTCCAGCTCGAATGTCGCAGCCAGAATGTCCATCTTGTTAAACAAATCAAGATCCTCCTCCTCCGAAGGATACCATAGTCCTAAATGAATGGCATATGCTCCAAACCGGGTGATGTTGGTGTAAAGGAAACCGATCAGTTCAGCTATCTTCTTATCAGTCAGTTTCAACTCACCTGCCAATACCAGATCACTGGCAATAAAGCCAAATTCAAGGTGCAGGGAAGCGTCGATAAATTTTGAGAATGCCTGAAAATCAGGGATTGGCAACAAAGCCATGGCCTTCACAAGGCCATACGTTGGCTTAGTGTCATCCATTACTTCCAGAACCTCATCAAATTGATTGGGAAACAGCCTGCGAAGCGGCTCAGTGATGCGGGAGTAGGCAGCCAGGACTTCAGCCAGGGAAGCGTTGAGCTCATTGAATGGCTGATAGGCGAGGCAGTCCACGATAATCTGATTCAATGCCTCCTCATATTCCGGAAAGGTCTTTTGATGGTCAGATAACCATTCAAACACATCAATCCGCAGGTCAAAAATGGTCTGCCGCAATCCTTCTGACACCGTTTCAGCGGAATCTCTGCCGAGCCTGACCTTAATCAGATCTACCAGATCGGTTATGGCATTCTCCAGGGAGCTTTTGGTAAACAGGTGTTTTCTCTCAATGAATGAGAGAGAAATGACACTGCTTGCGTTTCCTCCGGGTAGGATCATACAGACTGGGATCGAATTGCTTTACCTAATCAAGCCAATATACGAAAATACCCTGAAAAGGACATAAAAGCCAATCTCTGATTCCCGGAAAGCAAAGCTCCTCCCCCACCCGCTTGGATCCCCGGCATATTTTCGGCCGGATATCACATAGTGCCGCCGGATTATGTTGGTTTTTTCTACCTTCCCGACGGGAAACAGAAATCATTTGCTTACCCGGATATTTCCGGTCATTTTCGCTCCTCTACTCTGTCAGACCAGAGAAATACGATCTTTCCCGGATACCCCTCCAGTCCCGGACATCGCACATTTGCCTCACTCCCATTCAACCACTGACCCCGGCCACCATGAATAAATCTCTCCTCCTGCTTCTTTTCCTGCTGGCATCTGTCGGAACCCTGCGGGCCCAGGACCCGGTATTCACCCAGTTTTTCACCCAAAAGCTCTACCTCAACCCTGCCTTTGCCGGGTATGAGCCGGGCACGGTGGTGAACAGCGGCTTCCGCAACCAATGGCGCAGCGTGGCTAACAGTGAGGCCCGCTACCTTACTAACCACGTGGAACTCAGCCAGGAAATGCCCGGCCTCACCTCCAGCAAGGGATCTGGCATGGGGCTGGGGCTCTCCTACACCGACAATGCCGAAGGCGAAGGCGCCTACCGCGCCACAACAGCCAACGTCGGGCTGCTGCGCTGGCAACGGGCCTCCCTCAGCATCGCCTGGCACAACTGGGCCTGCAACATCGACCAGAGCAAGTTGGGCCTGTCGCTCGGGTTTTCGGGCAGTTACAACCGCTATGTGATGGACTGGCAGCGCTTTGTGTTTGGCGATCAGCTCGACCCGATCTATGGCGTGGTGCGCGGAACGAATGTTCCCCTGCCCGACGGCGGCATTTCCGGCACCAGCTTTTTCGATGCCAGTGCAGGCTTTGTGACGCATTACCGGCCTTCGCCCCACCAAACCTTCCGGCTGGGCATGGCGGTTCATCACATCATTTTGCAAAACAACTCCGGCAACGGCTTCGACGAGCGCCTGCCGATGCGGATTTCCCTCCATGCCAGCGGCATTCTGCACGACGCCAGCCAGGGCGCACTCCAAACCCAGTGGCAGTTCAACCCGCTGGTGCGCACTGAGTTCCAGCGGGCTTCGGCAGCCGTGGCAGATTCCATCGCCGGGAGGCCGGGGCCCTTTTGGCATGCTTTGTTTGCGGCAGGCGGCGTGGCCAAATCTCCCGGACTCACCCGCGTGGCCGGGGGGCTCTGGTACCAGGGAAATGCCCCGCTGGCTGTGGCCCCTGCCTACCGGGGTGGCATCCACGCCCTCGTGTTCTATGGCGGGCTGGAGCAACTCACCGCCTCGCGCTCGGGCGAGGCAGGCTTTTTCTACGAACTCGGCTTTTCGTGGGAGCACAACTTCGGTGGGGCCCGCAGCCTGGGCGATTTGTTTGAATTTACCCTCAGTGTGGGCATCCCCAACAGCAATTTGTTTGGCTTCGGATGCAGTTCCTGTATGCTGCGGCATGTCCTCAACCGGTTTTGACCTCCCATTTGCCTGACAGGCCTCCTGTTTATCTCCTCCCTGAACCTCCTGACGATCTTCCATGAAACCCTTTCTTACCCGAAGCTTTCTCTCCCTGTGGGTCTTGCTGGCTGGCCTTCCTGCCCTGGCGCAACCCCTTTGCGACAGCCTGAACACCGCATTTCTCATCAGCAACCCGAACCCCTGCGCCAACACTGCTGTGACCATCACGGCCCAGGACCCCACGGCGCTGAGCTATCAGTGGACCATTTCCATCGGAGCAGCAGGGGGCAGCGGAAATGCCATTACCCGCCAGTTTCAGGCACTGGGTGTGGGATATCCAGCCACCGTGACCCTCACCCTCGGCGGGGTTGACACATCGGGAAATGCCTGTCAGGTGAGCAGTTCGCAGGTGGTGAATGTGCAGGCAACACCGGCTTTGTTTGTGAATGACACGAGCGGCACCCAGGATTTCAAGGCCTGCGTGTCGGGCGTGGGGGCGCAGCAGGTAACGAAAGGCTTTCAGATCAGCGGGGGAACCGGGCCCTACACCTGGAATTTCGGCACCGGCGCACCGGTTGTATCTCCGGCGGCTTTCCAGACATTTACCTACACCAACTACGGCACCTACCTCCTCACCGTGAGCGACAACAGCTCGCCCTGCCCCGGCACCTTTTCCAGCCCGGTTTACTTTTACGGCGACGACCTGAACGCCAACATGAACATCATCGGGAGCATCAACATCTGCGAAGGGCAGGCGATTCAGGTGAATAACGGAACCGACACGACCAATCAGATCATTGAGCGGTATATCTGGGACTGGGGCAACGGCGATATCGACACTGTTTTTAATACCGCACCGAAGTTTTACGCCTACAACTACACCGATGAGCAGGTCTGCGACTCGGTCCTGAACCTGCAGGGCAATTTTGAGGAATCCATTCGCCTGACAGTGGAAAACGGCTGTGCCACCCACTACAACCAGTCGCCGGTGTATGTGAAACCACTGCCGCGGCCCAAGATCACAGCCCCCGGCCTTGCCTGCAAAAACGCGCTGGTAACATTCTCCAACGCAGAATCCTGCCCCCTAAATCCGGCCATCCAGTACACCTGGATCTGGGGAGACGGCACGCCAAACTTCGGGCCCAGCCCATTGGTGGGGCCGGTGTTCCACAGCTTCCCCGACACGGGGGTGTTTACAGTTCGCCTGGTGGCCACCCTTGCCGCCTGCAACTATTCAGACACTGTGAGCAGGTCCATCCGGATCCTGGAGCCCCCGGTGTCGCAATTTGTGGCAACGCCCACCTTCGGCTGCTCCCCGCTGGCCGTGGATGTGACGAATTTGTCTTATCCCAAGGCCAATGCCACCTACCTCTGGAACGTGTTTGGCGGCGGGTTTTCCTATCTCGACAGCACCGACAACAACGATTTTCAGCCGCGCTTCAACCTCAGCGACTCGGGGCTGTATGTGATCCGGCTGGATGTGACAAACATCTGCGGAACATCCTTCTCCTACGACACAGTGAACGTTGCAAGGCCGCCTGTCATCACGCTGGGCAACATTGCCGACACCTGCGGCTTCTGGGATTACGTACCTGTGGTCAGCTATTTCGACAATGGAAACCTCATTTCCAGCTACAACTGGACCTTTGGCGGCGGTGTGCCTGCCACCTCCAGCGTTGCCTTTCCTGCGGGGCCCATCTTTTTCGGGCCGGGCAGCCACACCGTGACAGTGTCTGTGACCAACTTCTGCGGCACCACCAGTGAATCCCAAACTTTTGAGGTGGACACCCCGGTGGCGGCAGTGTTTGCCGGGAATAATTTTTCCTTCTGCAACAACCTCGACACCGTTCTGGCCGGGCAACCTTCCGGCGGGGTGTGGTCGGGGAACGGCATTACGCCGGGAGGCTTTTTCTCTCCAAGCGGAACGGGCGTTTTCCAGCTGATTTATGCGGTGGGAGCAGGCAATTGCCGGGTGGCCGATACCCTGCTTGTGACGGTGGAGGATGCACCGGTGGTGTCGATCCTGCCACCATCTCAGGCAGTTTTCTGCCAGGGAGACCCGGGCATTGTGCTCTCAGCCGACACAGGAGCCGTGCAGCTTCACGCCTTTTTTGCCTTCACCCCCAATGTTCCCACCAGTCCCGACACCACCATTTTTTACCAGTACACCGCCCCGAATGGTTGCAGCGCCGTGGACAGCATAGCCCTTGTTGTGAACCCGCTGCCGCAGGTATTTGTGCAGGACACCGTGTATTGCCAGGCCAATAGTCCGGTGCAACTCTCGGGCTTCGGGCCGGTCGGGCCGGGCGGTGTGTGGAGCGGGTTCAACATCCTGAATGCCAGTGCGGGCACCTTTCTGCCTGACAGCCTGGGCGCTTTTGAGCTTGTTTTCCAGTTTACCGACGCCAACGGCTGCGTGGACCGCGACACCATGCAGGCCACCGTGATTGCCGGGGCAGTGGCAGAAGCAGGCCCCGACAGCACCATTTGCAAAAATGCAGGCCTCATTACCCTGAACCAGTTCAGTCCGTCGGGCGGCAGCTTCAGCGGCCCGGGAATCGTGGGCAATGGCCCTGTTTTCAATTCATTTGCCACCAGCCAGTCCAGCAATCTGGTGATCTACACCTACGGCGCGGGTTCCTGCCTCACAATCGACAGTCTCCACATCGTGATCCAGGATACCTTGCCGCTTCAGGCCGGGCCCGACCTCACCGTCTGCGAAGGATCCCAGCCGGTGGCCCTGAGCGGCTTCACGGCTGCGGGCAGCTGGCTGCCCAGCCAGGGTTTGGAAAGCACAGCTCCCCCCGTTTTCAACCCCGGCCTGCTGGCACCCAACAGCAGTGACACCCTGTTCATCGAGCTCTTCAGCGTGGCGGGCTGCCGCAGCGAAGATGCCAGGGTGGTGTTTGTGGATGACAAGCCCGTGATAGACTTTCTGGAAGACAGCGTGGTGTGTACCGGCGATCAGGTCCAGCCCTTTACCCTGTCGTCGGGGGTAACGCAGTATTTCTGGAATTTCGGCGACGGATTTACCAGCACCCTGCAAAGCCCCAGCCATGCCTACAGCGACACCGGCACGGTGTTCATCACCGTGATCGGGCAGGACCCGGCGGGCTGCCGCGACACAGCCCAGCACCCGATCCGGATCACGGAGGCACCGATCCCGGCCT
The DNA here is from genome assembly GCA_041741415.1 of Bacteroidia bacterium. Taxonomy (GTDB): domain Bacteria; phylum Bacteroidota; class Bacteroidia; order J057; family J057; genus JANQTF01. The sequence goes on from JBGSKC010000060.1 coordinate 11,052, forward strand.
TTGTGCTGAGCAGCAGCCAGGGCTGCGGGCCCCTGTCGGTGACAATCACCGACCAGAGCATCCGCAATGGCGGCAGCTATTTCTGGAATTTCGGTAATGGCCAGACCTTTGCCGGGGCCACGCCTCCGGTGCAGGTGTACCAGCCAGGCCTCGACGACACCACCTATGTCATTTCCCTCACCCTCACCAACGACTGTGGCAGCGTAACAGTGACCCAAACAATCACGGTTTTCCCTTTGCCTGTTGTGATTTTCGGCACCCAGGTGAGCAATGGCTGCTCACCCCTGCTGATCGAATTCAACAACGTGAGCCTGGGCAAGCCAACGAGCTTCCTCTGGGATTTTGGCCAGGGCGGCGCCACCTCCACCGATTCGGTTCCGGCACCCCGCTATTACCTCACAGGCAACCAGGACAGCGTGTACAACATCACCCTGACGGCCTTTAACCAGTGCGGCTCGGACACCGATACCGTTCAGGTGACTGTATTCCCCAACGACCTCACGCCGTTTTTCAACACCAGCCAGACGGTGGGCTGTGCCCCGCTGAGCGTGACCTTCACCAATTTGTCGGGAGCCCCTTTCCTCGCCTGGGATTACGGGCAGGGCAATCAGGATGTGGGGAACCAGCAGCCGACCCATGTATTCACCCTGCCGGGAACCTATGTGGTGAAAATGTATGCCGACAATGGCTGCAGCAAAGACACGGGCGAGGTTACGATCACGGTGTACCCGGCTGCTCCGGCGGGCTTTCTGCCACCGGCTGCCGTTTGCCTGGGCGACCCCATGGCCTTCCAGCCAGGAAATACGGCGGGCATCAGCGGCTTTTTGTGGGAATTTGGCGATGGCAACAGCTCAACCCTCCCCAATCCCAGCCACCTGTTTTCGGCACCCGGCACCTATACTGTTAAACTAACCACCTACTCGGCCATTTACCAGTGCCCGGCCAGCGACTCGGCCAATGTGTTGGTGCGGTCCCTGCCTTCGGCGGCATTAGCCCAAAACCCAACAGCAGGGTGTGAGCCCTTCTTCATTTCGCCCTTTGCCCAAAGCCCAGGTCTCAGCTACTTGTGGGCCTTCGGCAATGGCGATCAGGCGGTTGGCGTTTCGGCGAATTACACCTACACCCAGCCCGGCAGCTTCCCGCTCACCCTCACTGTGACCGATGGCTTTGGCTGTTCCAACGACTCCATCATCCCCATTACCGTGCATCCAAGGCCCCAAAGCGCATTTTCCGTGAACCAGGACACCCTCTGCGGCCCGGGGCTGGTGCTGTTTACCAACCAAAGCACGATCCCGACAGGCAGCAACTGGACCTTCGGCACCGGCAACCCGGCGGATGTGAGCAACACCGTGAACGCCCAATTTTTCTACAGCCAGCCCGGCAACTACCAGCCGAGGCTCATCAGTGAAACGCAGTTTGGATGCCGCGACACGGCCTTCGGGCTGGTGAAGGTCTATCCGCAGCCGGTGGCTCTGCTGGGCGCCGGACCTCTTCAGGGTTGTATGCCGCTTGTTGTGAACCTGCAAAACCAGAGCACCGGAGCCAGCCGGGCCCGCTGGACCTGGGGCGACGGCACGCCGGGCAGCAGCCAGCTTCAGCCGGGAAGCCATACCTATTTTGCCCCCGACGACAGCTTTCTGATCAGGCTGGTGGTGGATACCGCAGGGGTTTGCTTCGACAGCACGAGCCAGTGGATCCGCACGGCGAGCTGGCCGGTGGCGAGCTTTACCCAAAACCTGGAGGAGGCCTGCGGAGAAGGAAGTGTGCAGTTTAACAGCACCTCAGTCTCCACGCTGCAGCCGCTGAGCTACCAGTGGGACTTTGGCAACGGCAGCATTTCCACCCTGGCGCAGCCTTCGCTGGTGACCTATTTCCTCCCGGCCAGCTATCCTGTTCGCCTCATCGTGACGAACCCCTACCAGTGCCGCGACACGGCCTTTGGGCAGTTTGTGGTGCACCCGCAGCCAGATGCCCGCTTTGACTTGTCCGATTCGACGATTTGCGCCCCGGCAGAGGTGACATTTTTCAACCAGAGCACAGGATTCGCAAGGGCGAGGTGGCGCTTCGGCGATGGGTTTGAGTCGCAGGCACTTTCTCCGGTTCACAATTTCTTTCTGGAAGACACAACACTGTGGATCACCCTTGTTGTGGACACAGCGGGCATTTGCGTGGACTCCACGCGGCGGCGAATCCGGACGGCGAGCTACCCGGTGGCGGCGTTCACGCCCTCGCAGGATCAGTTTTGCGGGCAGGCCTCCGTGCAATTCGCCAACGAATCCACAACCCGGCGGCAGCCACTGAGCTATGCCTGGACCTTCGGCAACGGCAGCTTAAGCACCCTTGTCAATCCCGGAACCTTTTATGCCGTTGGCAATCAGCCGCAGGGATTTGAGGTGCGGCTGGTGGCGACGAATGCCTTCGGCTGTGCCGATACAGCGACGGACCAGATAGAGGGTCTTCCCCAGCCCAATGCGGCCTTTGCCCCGGTGTTTTCAGGCAAATGCAGTCCGCTGGAAGTGCGTTTTCTCAACCTCTCCACCGGGTTCAACCAAAGCCGGTGGACCTTCAGCAATGGCGTAAGCAGCGACAGCACCTCGCCGGTGGTGACCTTTGAAGTAGGCGACTGGGATGTAAAACTGCTTGTGAGCTGGGACGGCGTGTGTGTGGACAGCCTGATTTCGCTGGATGAAATCCATGTGGAGCAGAGTGCGGTGGCCGATTTTTCCTGGGACCTCAACAGCACCGACCGCGCCGACGGGACGGTTGTGTTCAGCAATTTGTCGCAGTTAGCTGACGACTACACGTGGAACTTCGGGGACGGCAGCTTGTCGGTGGAGGAGAATCCTGTTCACCGGTATTTCAGCAACGGGCCTTTTGAGGTGTGGCTGATTGCGAATAATGCGGCGAACTGTCCTGACACGGCCTACGCCTTTGAATTCCGGCCGCGGCGGTTTGGCGATTTGCACGTGCCCAACGCGATGGCCCCCGGCTCGGGGGTGGATTCAGCCTCGGTGTTTTTGCCGGTTGGCGTGGGCCTGTGCAGCTACCGGGTGGAAGTGTTTGACACCTGGGGCAACCTGATCTGGTTTTCGGAGGCGCTGGAAAACGGCAGGCCTTCTGAGGCCTGGGACGGCACCCTGACCCGCCCGAACCAGACCCAAAGCGGCGGGCCCGTGACCAACACCGATGTGTTCATGTGGCAGGTATTCTACCGGCTGGAAGGCGAATGTGACGGCCCGATAACCGCTCCGCGCAGGCAAAACGGCACCCTGACTGTGATCAGGTAGAGAGAGAATTGAGCCAGAAAATGACGTGGGGAGAGGCGAAAAATCGCGCCTCTGCCTGCGCTTGTTGTCTTTGCCTCCGGTTTCAGTTCCGGCTTCTCACTTCATTCCCCGGAACACAGCGCGCAAAATCAGGATGGCCCCTGCCATGGTGAGCAGCGCGCCGGAGATCATCAGGACGTAGCGGGCGGTATCTTCTGCCGTGAAAAGCTGAGCGCCAATTGTGTTGATGGAAAATCCCAGCACGATGAGGCCGAGATAGGTGATTTTTTGGCGGGAGGACAGGTTCATGTGCGGAGAAATCAAAAATAGGGTCAGAGGGAATTTACACCAGACTACCTGAGTGGTTATTTTGTTCAGGCAGCCATGCAGGGGGCAATCTAATGCGTTGCAGGCGGTTTTCCCGGCCTGAGATTTTCGGAAGGGGGAAAAACTTACAACAACTGGCAGGGGGAAATCACACAGGTGGGCAATGCGCTGTCTCACAGCCTCAGCGGCAGCGGCGGTTCGCCATGCCCATCAGCGCCAATCCTACCATGCCCATTTTCGGCCAGGAAAGCATCTCAGCCGTTGTTGGCGGGTATTTCAACGACAGGCGTTTCCTTTCCTTCAACCCGGTTTGGCTGATCGAACAGGGAACCGGAAACATTCAGCGATTTGAAAATTTCGCGTAAACCCGTAGCTTTCTCAAAAGAATACCTGATGCCTGAGAATCAGCCTCAACCTCCTCAGCACATGTCAACCGAATCTCTCCTTAACCAGATCGAACAGGCCATCGGCTTTCCGCTCACCCGAATAAACGACATCGAAGCCTACCTGCAGGCCCATTACCCGCAATCCTACCGGGATGTGATGAGCCCCGCCGACGAAATGGTGGGCAGCATGCACAGCCGCACCGCCTTCCTCGACCGCGAAGGCCGCCTCGTGGGCCTGAATTTCCACGGCTGCAAGCTCAGCAGCGAGCAGCTTCGCTTCCTCCAGGAACTGGACCTCCCCCACCTGCAGGCGCTGAATGTGGGCGGGAATGCGTTGACGACGTTTTCCCTGAGCCGCAACCTCACCTCCCTGGAGGTTGCCGACCTGAGCCAAAACGAAACACTTCACACGCTCAGCTGTGAGTCGGGGCTTGAAGCACTAACCCGGTTGGAGTTGTACAAGTGCGACCTCCGGAAGCTTGTCATTCCCTCCATCTGGCGCAGCCTGGCTTACCTGGACCTCGGCCAGAACAAGCAGTTTGAAGAAATCACCTTTCTTGGCAACTGTCCCGAACTGAATACCCTGTTTCTGCGGGGAACTTCCCTAAAATCCTTTCGCCTGCGGGAGGGCTTCGGAAAGTTGACGCACTTGTTTCTGAACAACAATAAGCTGACCCATTTCGAGGTTCAGGGAGATTCTTACCCATCGCTCCAAACCCTCAGCCTGCGCGACAACCTGCTTAGCGAGGTTCCTGTAGAGATTTTGCGGGCCATGCCTCAGCTCGACGCGCTTTATCTGGGCAACAACAAAGACCTGCCCAGGGTGCTGTATGCAGAAATCGAGGAGAAAAAGGACCAAAGCCATTTAACCGAATTCAAGCGCTATGCCGACGCCCTGGCCCAGGGAGAACCCACTCTTAACAAAGAATGCAAGGTCCTGCTGATCGGCAACGGAGGGGCTGGTAAAACCAACCTTGCGAGCCGCCTTGCAGGCGGTCCTTTCAACCCTGAGTGGGACAGCACCCATGGCATTCTGCTCAAACAGCAGCCACTTGGGATTTACAAAATCAATTACTGGGACTTTGGCGGGCAACACATTTACCACAGCACCCACCGCCTGTTCATGCAAAAGGATGCTGTGTACCTTCTCGCCTGGCGACCCGAAACCGAGCCAAAACCTGATCCGGCTCCGTTTGAGTATCACGACAAAAACCACCCCCTGCACTACTGGCTGGACTATGTCCGCAGCCTTGGTGATAACAGCCCCGTGCTGGTTGTTCAAACCCAGGCGGGGCGCGGGCAGGAGAATGTGCAGCCACTGGCCGAAGAGCTCAAGGACAAATACAAGCCCCTGTTCTCGCTGTTTGAGGAGCATGCCGTCGAGTCGGACAACCGGGGCTTTGAAGCCGACGAGGTCTTTGACCACAACAGCGGCTATGTGAAGCTTCGCGAGGAGGTACAGCGGGCCGTAGGGCAGATTCTCCCGCCCGGCGACCTCATCCCCCTGCCGTACTACCGTCTGCGGGAGCTCATCCGGGCGGAGCAGGCCAAGGGCTTGGTCACCATGACCTACGGAGAATACCTGAACCTGGCTAAATCTCTTGAAGCAGAAAACCTGCGGATTGAAGACCCCCGTGCCCTTCTTGAAGGCTGGCTGTTCAAATCGGGAGTAGTCTATTTCAGACCTTCCCGCTTCAGCAATCAGATCATCCTGAACCAAAGCTGGGCCATTGACGCCATTTATACGCTCTTCAACCGCCGGGCTTTTCTGGACGAGGTGCAGGATGAGGTCTCCATTCCTGCTATGATCGAGCGAAAGCGCGGGATTTTCTCCGGTAAATTTCTACGGCAGATCTGGGATAAAAAAGGCTACTCCCATGAGCATCAGGAAGTGTTTGTGGGCTTCATGAAGTCCTGCGACCTCTGCTTTGAGATCGAAACCGAAGGGAAAGAAGTGGCTTTTGAGGACCGGGTGTTCATGGCACCTCAGTTGCTGCCTGATATTCCCCCCGTGAAAGCAGACAGCCGCCTTCGGGAACCGGATGTGGTACACTACCAATATACCCACCGCTTTCTGCACGAAGGCGTGATCCAGGCCTTTCTGGCGCGCACGGCCTATGTGGCCGACCTCGACAGCATCTGGCGTCGGGGGGTGCAGATCAGTGAAGGCGAAGGTAAGCAGGTGCAGATTGCCTCGGTTGAGGCCCATGCCGGGCACATCGATGTGTTTCTCACCCCCAACGCAGGATTGCTGCTCGCCAAAGTGCGCGACCTGCTGGCCAGGCTCCAGGAAGGCTCTGGTGTTGAAACCATCGGGAAAATTGGCCAGCCCTTGCAGCCTTTGGAGATGTCTTCAGGGCTTCTGACCTCCCTCAAAAGCAACATGGAGTTTTCGGACCTCCCCCTGGTCATGGAAGAATCATCCCAACAGGGAGCCGAAATAAAGGAAACCACCTTTGCTGCCAATGAGTCGGCCAAGTTGCCGCCCGAAGCGTTTGCTGAAAAGCAGCGATCTGCGCAGGCCCCGGCCCCGGAAAAAATGATTCTGTTCTGTTCGGCCAGCCCACGCTACCCGGCTGAGGTTCCAAACAGGGAGGGATCCCAAGCTACGAGTTTTGTGACAGTGGCAACCCAGCCCAGCGACTTTGGCGTGATTCGGTCTATGGACGAATACAAAGAGGCGTTCTTTGAGCTGGTAACACTGGATAAACTACAGTATTTCGGTTTTATTGATATGATAAAATCGGCAGAGCTACGAGATTTGCAGGTCGGATTATTTAAAAAACCTGCCATCGTGCATTTTTGCGGCCATGGCGATCCCAGTGGTTTAGTGCTAGAAAATGCTTCAGGGGCTGCCAGTTTGCTGAATACAGATCTGGTATCCCGTTTGTTTGACAACCTGCGGGGAATCACAGAACTGGTGATCCTGAATGCCTGTTACTCAGCGCCTACTGCCAGAGCCATTTCCGGCTTTGGCATCTATGTGGTTGGCACCTGCTTCGAAGTAAAAGAGAAAGCTGCCATAAGTTTTGCCAAGGGTTTCTATAGAGGGTTGGGACTCACTCGCGACTACCGCGAAGCTTTCAATCATGCTATGTTGAATGTGGATCACGAACATCCAGAGTCCGGTGCCACATACAAAGTCTGGTTCAACGGCGAACCCTTAGCCTGGTGACCATGAAGCAGCGATATAAACCTCTCACCCTCGCTACATTGGATGAGCACATGGTATTGGTGGAGGGTGGTGAATTCAATATGGGAGATAATGGATATTTTGATAGAATGCCCATCCATCGCGTCAAGGTATGCGACTTCCTGCTCTGCCGCTACCCGGTGACTCAGGAGCTTTGGGCAGAAATAATGGGTAGAAACCCAAGTCCAAGCGATCGGCTGGGTGGGCAGCTGCCGGTGGTACAAATCTCTTGGTTGGACTGCCAGCACTTCATAAGTCGTCTAAATGTACATACCCAAAGCGATTACCGACTCCCTACTGAGGCGGAGTGGGAATATGCTGCGAGAGGTGGCCGCTATGGACATGGAAGTAAGTACGCGGGAGGATGTCGGCTGGAGGAAGTTGGATGGGACGGAAATAGTTTATGGGGTTACTTGCAGCCTGTAGGACGCAAGCGCCCAAACGAACTGGGTATTTATGAGATGAACGGTCTTCCTCAAGAATGGTGCTTGGATCTCTGGCACGAAAGTTACAGTAGCGGTAAAGGTGCCCCTATAGATGGTAGTGCCTGGATAGACGGTAATTTCAGTCGCGTAAGGGTGGCCCGCGGCTCATATCACAATATCGCTGATCGCGATGGCCACCTCGATGGGGACCGGAAAACGATTATTGGGCTTCGCCTCGCCCGGCAGATTGGTACAGTCTCTCAGTAATTGAAACCAATTTTCACCTACCATGCTCCCAACTCCCCTCACCCTCGCTACGCTGCCTCAGCACATGGTGCTGGTGGAGGGAGGGGATTTTGAGATGGGTGGGAAAACTTTTCTATTGAATGCCGAGCCAGTTCACAAAGTCAATATTCGTAGTTTTTACTTGTGCCGATTCTTGGTTACCCAGGCACTTTGGCAGGAAGTAATGAACCCAGACCTAAGCAATTTCCTAGGAGCGGAGATGCCAGTAGAGGACCTATCCTGGATGCTCTGCCAGCTTTTTATTGAGCGACTGAACAAGGGAGCCGGGTGTTTATACCGCATGCCCACGGAAGCGGAATGGGAGTTTGCGGCGAGAGGAGGGCGCTATGGCCGGGGAGGGTTATACCCAGGCGGAGAATCATTGGATGAACTAGGTTGGTATAGTGAAAATAGCTTCATTCAAAACCAGCCTATAGGACGGAAGAGACCCAACGAACTGGGCATTTACGATATGGGCGGTAGCATGTGGGAATGGTGCCAGGACAATTGGCATGTCAGTTACGAAGGAGCGCCTGCCGACGGCAGTGCTTGGGAGGAAGAGACAGACAGGCCAGATCGGGTGAGCCGGGGAGGCAGTTTTTTTGATAAAGCTATCTTTTGTCGCGTAGCAGGTCGCTTTCGTCGCCCACCAAATGAAGGGTACCTTAACATTGGCTTTCGCCTCGCCCGGTCATTTGATGCCGTTTCTTGTTAGCTTATACTTCTTCACTGCCAACCACCATGCTTCCAACTCCCCTCACCCTTGCTACGCTACCTCAGCACATGCTGCTGGTGGAGGGAGGCGAGTTTGAGATGGGTGGGAAAACTTTCCTATTGAATGCCGAGCCTGTTCAAAGGGTAGGTGTGAGCAGTTTCCAGCTTTGCCGCTACCCGGTGACGCAGTTGCTTTGGAAGGAGGTGATGCACAGGAATCCTACCTATTTTTGCGGGGCACAGAGACCTGTGGAAATGGTGTCGTGGCTTCAATGCCAGGAGTTTTTGGAGCAATTGAATGCACTCACCGGAGGAAAATATCGCTTGCCTACCGAAGCGGAATGGGAATATGCTGCCAGGGGTGGCCGTTACAGCCGAGGAGGAAAATATGCAGGGGGAAATCAGCTCGACGAACTTGCCTGGCACGAAAGCAACTGCCTCAGCGAAACACAACCTGTTGGGCTCAAACGCCCCAATGAATTAGGAATTTTTGAAATGACCGGGAACGTGTGGGAATGGTGCGAAGACCGACTCCACAATAACTCAAACGAGCCGCAGCTTGATCGAATAGGCCCCCACCAAAGACCCTTCCTGTTGCGGGGAGCCAGCTATTCTGGGGGCACCGGATACGGCATCGCCGTTCGGGACCAAGCATTAACGCCCAGCTCGCGCGAAATCGGTTTTCGCCTTGCCCTATCAAGTCAACCCTGACCGTTTCTATTCTCTCAACTTTACCTTTGGAATGTTGAAGCCGGCTACGGTATCAACTTTAACCACTTTCATTATCTCTCTGTCGTCCCATACTTCAACCAGGGAATATGCATTGCACATTCATTCAACGAAATTAGCCCAGTCCCCTTCTTTCATTGAAGATAGGACCGGGCTATTAATGATATTGTTCGAATTCTTAATTCTGCTCCCTTTGTTGAGCGGCGATGCAGAGAATGGCCATTACACCGCTAGCAATAGCTCCGGCAAAAAAATCACAGACTATACGCCACAGTGTGCCAACTCATGGGTTTTCATTTTGAAACACCCTTTGCCGCTTTTTTCAAGGTTCGCATGTATCTCATGTACAGAGCTCTCGTCTCATCCCCAGTTAAGTTGAGATGTTCCGAAATCTCTTTTTGTGTCCGCCCTTCCATCCTTAATTGATGGTAGCGGGTAAGGTCGTCATCAAAAGCAGCAATCTTGACAAGATGCTCCACATACTCAGAATCTTCATGTGATTGTTCCGAATTTTGGACATCGATCACATCAATGCCGCCTTTCTCTTCCAATTTTCGCTCCCTTCGTTTCTGCTTCCGATAAAGCTTGTTTACACGGTTGCGCATTTCCCAGCGGAGGAGAGCCTCTGGATTTTTCAGAATCTGGTCCTCAGTAACTCCTCTACTGATCAGTGACAAAAACACATCTTGAACGATGTCGCAGGTTTCAATACCGCGATCTAATTTCGAAGCGTCAAAAGAACGCTGCAGGATCACAAAAAACTTCGGATAAAGAACCTCAAGCCTAGGGCGAGATTCTGTCGGGACCTCGATTATTGTTTTTTTCATAAGGCAGAGATGGAATGCTCCTGCAGCGATCTACATTGAAAATGAGACCACCTTGAAAGGATAAGTGGGAGGAGCCACCAAAAAATTTAATAGTCATTGCGTCGCAGTTTGGAAGTGTGAGTGATGTTGTTTGATTTTAATTGATTCGCATTGTTTAGAAAGTGCAAATCAGTCCAAAGAACTTGTGAATTTCGAATGCAATAGTTCCAAAACCTCCTCTTTTGAGAAGCGATATCGAACCATTGCATGCAGTGTCTCTTCGACGATCGCAGCCAGAATCTCATCCTGGAAAAGCTGACTTTCGAAGGTTTCAGCGTCGGCATCCGATAGCTCATTGTTTAAGTACCGGAGAATCTTGGCAATGCAGGCATGCTGGGGGTTTCCATAAACATGTTGACGGAGTTCAAAACTTCGGGCTCGGGTGCTCATGCCAGTATTGCTCCTGGGCGTGATGGCAGAACGTGTCATTTGTCATTTTGTTAGTTGTTTCTATAGTAGAGCCCGCGAAAAGGGAATATTCACGCCGTCCACATATTTTTTTTTTCGACCCAAGTTTTGGTGAACATGGAGCCGAAACCGGTGTATCTGCCAGTTTACAAAGCGTCGGCTGGCCCAATTCCATTCGGGTCCCTGTTTTGTTTTGAATTCCGGGTTTGACGGATCTCTTCCCTCAATTTAAGGACGAGATCCATGCCATTGAAAATAACCGCCAGAATCAAGCTAATCCATTCGACTTTCATGGCTAATGGGTTAAAGGGTTGACTAAATGAAGGCTCTTGATTTTAATGTTATAGATGCCATGATTCTGACCAAATTCACGCAAATTACCTGTCAGAGGTAATTTTTTCGCCTCTACAAACGATTACAAGAATAGCTTGCCCCAAACCCCACCACTATGCTCACCCTCACCAAAACCCTCACCCTCGCCACCCTGCCCCAACACATGGTGCTGGTGGAGGGCGGCGAGTTTGAGATGGGTGGGAAGTCCATTTTGAACAATGCCAAGCCCATCCACCGCGTCTCCGTCAGCAGTTTTTATCTCTGCCGCTACCCGGTGACGCAGGCCTTGTGGCAGGAGGTGATGGGAGAGAACCCGGCGCACTTCCGGGGAGGGTAGCGGCCCGTGGAAATGGTTTCCTGGGATGATTGCCAGGACTTCCTTGACGAACTCAATCGCCGCACCAAAGGCGGCTACCGCCTGCCCAGCGAGGCAGAGTGGGAATATGCCGCAAGAGGAGGCCGATATGGCCGGGGCATGACGTATGCGGGTGGCGAATTGCTGGATGAATTGGGCTGGTATGATTACAACAGCTTGGACGAAACGCAGCTCGTGGGGCAGAAACGGCCCAACGAACTGGGCCTCTGTGACCTGAGCGGCAACGTGTTGGAGTGGTGCCAGGACCACTGGCACGACAGCTACAAAGGTGCCCCTGCCGACGGCAGCGCCTGGGAAGACCGTGCAAAGAGCGCCAACCGGGTGGACCGCGGGGGCAGTTGGAGCTACGACGCCGTCCGCAGTCGCGTCGCCATCCGCTACTACGTCCCCGGCTACCGGCTCCGCGGCCTTGGCCTGCGCCTCGCCCGGGGTATTGATTTTTGAGCTTGTTGCCTTTTTTCCTTTTAGTGTCCCAGGCTCAAAAAACAGGAACGGTGGGTTTTGGCGCATATATGCAGGGCCGTATGCGACCGAACAGGCAAAAAACGGCGAAAACAGGGCCTGGATGGACAACCTCACAGCATCCCATATATGCGGTGGGGCATATATGCACCCTGTCTGGTGGAAAACCCAACCGGGATTTTACGACTGTGTTCCGTCAGTAACTAAAATTCTGCACAGCAAACGCATGTGGCATTGACCGGGACATCGCCACCCCTGCCGGAAAGCGGACTGCGCAGCCCAGTTTCTTCAACTCCCTGTGCAGGATGTTGCTTCTGTGTCCGGGGGAGTTCATCCAGCTTCCCACCAGCCGCTCGGCAAACTGCAGGTAGGTGTACACCGGCAGCCGCCTGCCCTGCATGTCTTTGAATTCATATCCCGAGGCCACGCGGTCGGTATGGTAATAGGTGTTGGCAGTGTAGGCGTGGATGAACGTGCTGGCCACATTTTCCGCATGAACGGGGGTCTGATAGGCGGTGCCGCGCTGGGCCAGGGTGTTGTAGCGGGGTTCGTAGGGGTTGAAATGGCTCACAAAATCGTGGGTGGCCATGGCCTCGGCGTGATGGGCCGCGATGTTGCGGAGGCCTGGTGCAAACTGCAGCAAAGGCAGCCGCCGCCTGGCGCGTTCGCGGTTGGTGACGTAAAACACAGCTGCATTGAGCAGGGCATAATCGGGCTGGGAGAGGGAAATCTGCTGGTGAATGGCAGGCAGGTCAAAAAAGCTGTCCAGCGGATAGCGGCGGTAGTCGGCATCGGCAAACGGGGCCGACCACCACGAACAGAGCAGCGGCAGCAGGGTCAGGGAAGCAGTCAGGCTCATGGTTCAGGAGGTTTGTTCTCCAAACGCAGCTCTCCTGACCCGGCGTATTTTCCCGGCGATGCTTTGTGGCTGTTTTTTCCAATCCTTCGGTATCTTTGCGCCATGTCTCAATTCGTCGAGATCACCCTGAGCCCCGCCGAAATGGCGCAGCCAGACCTGCCAGCCCGCCTGGCCGCCAAAAAACTCGGCATCTCCCCTGCCGACATTCAGGACCTGCGCCTGCGCCGCCGCTCCATTGACGCCCGCAAGGGGGCAGCCCGCTTCGTGCTTCGCTACGAAGTCTGGACCGACACCCCTGCCCTGGCCGTTCCTCCCCTTCCCTTCGAGCCGCAGAACGTCTCAGACCGCCCGCCCGTCCACATCGTGGGTGCCGGGCCAGCAGGCCTGTTTGCCGCCCTTGAGCTCATTCGCCACGGCCTCAAGCCTGTCCTCATTGAGCGGGGCAAGGCTGTGCGCGACCGCCGCCGCGACCTCGCCACCCTCAACAAAGAGGGCATCGTGAATCCCGACAGCAATTATTGCTTCGGCGAAGGCGGGGCAGGCACTTTCTCCGACGGCAAGCTCTACACCCGCTCCACCAAGCGCGGCGATATCCAGCAGGTGCTCGACACCCTCGTGCAGTTTGGCGCAACCGAGGACATTCTCATCGACGCCCACCCGCACATTGGCACCAACAAACTGCCCAAGATCATCGAGGCGATGCGCCAGGCGATCCTCGACTGCGGGGGCGAAGTACATTTCAACACCCGGCTCACAGGCCTTCGCACCGAAGGGGGGCAGCTCAGGGCCATCTGCCTGAACAACGACACCTGGGAACCCTGCAAGCAGCTCGTGCTGGCCACGGGCCATTCTGCCCGCGACATTTTCCAGCTCCTTCACCAGGAGGGCATTGAGATCAAGGCCAAGCCCTTTGCGCTCGGCGTTCGGGTGGAGCACCCGCAGGAGATCATCGACAAGATCCAGTACAGCTGCGCCACCGGCAGGCCCGAGGGCTTGCCAGCTGCTTCCTACAGCCTTGTGCAGCAGGTCGGCGAACGCGGCGTTTATTCCTTTTGCATGTGCCCCGGCGGCATCATCTGCCCGGCGGCCACCGCGGAGGGAGAGCTTGTTGTGAACGGCTGGTCGCCATCGATGCGCAACACCGGCTTTGCCAATTCGGGGATGGTGGTGGAGCTGCGGCTGGAAGATCTGGCGGGTAGCCTGGAGAATCCGCTGGCGGCAATGGCTTTTCAGGCGAAAGTGGAGCAGGCAGCTTTTGCAGCAGGGGGTGGCAAACAGGTCGCGCCCGCGCAGCGGATGGTCGATTTTGTGAATAAAAAAGGCTCCTCCACCCTGCCGGAGTGCTCCTATCTGCCGGGAATCACAACAGCCAGCCTCGACGAGATCCTGCCTGAGCGGATCGCCAAACGACTGCGGGGCGGCCTCCAGGCATTCGGCAAAAAACTCCCCGGCTACCTCACCAACGAGGCCGTGCTGGTGGCTGTCGAATCGCGGACCTCCTCGCCGGTGTCTGTCCCGCGCGACCGCGAAACCCTCATGCACCCGCAGGTGCAGGGGCTCTTTCCCTGCGGCGAAGGAGCAGGCTATGCCGGAGGAATCATGTCGGCGGCCCTCGATGGCGAGCGGGTGGCCATGGCAGTGGCGGTTGCCATTACACAAGGATGATGAAAATTTCATCTGATTTTTCCATCCCAATCCTTCGTTTTCCGTAAAAAGCGGGTCTTTGTCCAATCCTGGGCGCGGAAGTTCAACCCAACCATCATGTTTAGCTTGTTTCAGCGCTACCTGGACACTTTCCGGGGCTTGCGGCGCGACGTTTGGCTCTTGTCTCTGGTGATGCTCATCAACCGCTCCGGCGCGATGGTGCTCCCGTTCCTGACCATCTTCCTCACCGAAGAACGCGGTTATACCCTTGCCCAGGCAGGCCTTGTGATGAGCAGCTTTGGCGTGGGCTCCTTGCTGGGAAATTTTCTGGGTGGCTGGTTAACAGACAAATGGAGCTACCTCAAAGTACAGATCCTGAGCCTCTGGCTGGCAGGGGCGATGTGGCTGGTGATGCTCACCACCGTGGAATTGTGGCAGGTGTGTGTGGCTGTGTTTTTCACAAGCCTGTTTGCCGATATTTTCCGGCCAGCCAACATGACAGCCTTTGAGCTGCACGGCGTTCCCGAAAACCGCACAAGGGCCCTTTCCCTCAACCGCCTGGCCATTAACCTGGGCTTCTCCATCGGTCCTGCCGCTGCGGGCTTCCTCATTCCTTCTATCGGCTTCGACAGCTTGTTTATCATTGACGCCCTCACCTGCTGGGGAGCTTCGCTGGTACTGATTTTCGGAATCAAAGAGAAGGCAAGGGTCAAGCCTGCGCCAGTGGCCGCGGAAGCTGGTTCGCCAGCCAGAACCCTGCTTTCGCCCTACCGCGACAGCCGCTTTCACCTGTATCTGGTGGGGCAAATGCTCGTGGCCATGGCGTTCAT
The DNA here is from genome assembly GCA_041741415.1 of Bacteroidia bacterium. Taxonomy (GTDB): domain Bacteria; phylum Bacteroidota; class Bacteroidia; order J057; family J057; genus JANQTF01. Next base: position 26,155 of record JBGSKC010000060.1, read on the forward strand.
GCAGGTGTTTTCCACGATTCCGGTTTTCTGGAAGGAGGTAGTTCACCTGACAGAAGCAGGCATCGGGTTGCTGATGGCGCTCAACGGGATGATCGTGGTGATTTTTGAAATGCCCCTGATCCATTCGCTCCAGAACAAACGGTCGCCTGCCTACTGGATCCAGGCCGGGGCCCTGCTCATTGTGGCTGGCTACGGCGCGCTGGTGCTGGGCAATGCGATGGTCTGGTCGATTCTCTACATTGTGCTGATCAGCTTTGGCGAAATCCTCAACTTCCCGTTTGGCAGTTCCTACGCTTTGTCAATCGCCAGCCCTGAATACCGGGGCCGCTACATGGGGCTGTATGCTATGACCTGGTCGGTGTCGTTCATCGTGGCTCCCAGCTCGGGCAGCTACCTTGCCGACCACTTCGGCTTTCCCTTCATGGCGGGCTGCATGGCGCTGCTGGCCCTGGTTGGGGTCGGGTTGCTGACGCTGAGCGCCCGGTATGAGCGGAGCCGCACGGCTTTTGGCTGATAAAGCAGAAGGCATTCAAAAAAATGTGCTGCAGGTGTTCTGAACCACGCCCTGTTTCCCTTACCGGAAGCAGGGCGTGGTTGTTAATGAGCATATTTTTTTGCGAAAAGGCGAAAATCATAACTATTTGACAAACAGAAAGTTAATCTAAAAATTTCCACAAAAAAGGAGGATAAGCGAGGACCAGAAAAAAAATAAATCAAAGGAAAGCAACGATCCAGCCGATTGGCGGATACAGTTGATTAAACCGTACGGAACGTCCTCAACTTTTCCTCACTTCTAAGACCATGTTTGGAACTCTCAGCGGCAAATTCTATTCAGAATGATACTGATGAAGGCCAGCTGTATGAAAGCGGCATGGGACTCGGGAAGTTTTTCATAATCGCGATTGAGTCGCCGGAAGAAGTTGAGCCATCCGAAA
>JBGSKC010000061.1:0-33816 GCA_041741415.1 Bacteroidia bacterium
TACTTTCACATGAATTTTTTAAAGTTAAATCAATGTTAATTCATTAAGGCGCGTTTGCATCAATTAGATTGAATAAACGTTTCAGTATTATATCGGATTTTTTATATGCTGTTTCGGTGTGAAGAAGCGGGAAGTCGGAAGCCAGAAGCCAGACTGGACAGGCTTCGCCTCCTGTCGCGCCTGCGGCAACACTTGAAAGCCGACCCTGGAAGGGTCGCAGCTTTGTAGCACCGCCGGATGGACTATTTTTTTTCCAAATAGCGACCGCTCAGCGGTCGCACATGGTTTTTCGGGGAAAAGGCCTGTCAGCTACAAAGCTGGGACCTCGCTGAGGTCCGCTTTCACCCTGCGAAGCCGGGGTTTCAGAAGCGGGAAGTCAGAGGTCGGAAGTCAGACTGGACCGGCTTCGCCTCCTGTCTCGCCTCTCGCAGCAAAGCGGTCTGACTTCTCGCTTCTCAAACCGCCTCCTGTCTCGCCTGCGGCAACACAGGAAAGCCGACCCTGGAAGGGTCGCAGCTTTGTAGCACCGCCGGATGGACTATTTTTTTTCCAAATAGCGACCGCTCAGCGGTCGCACATGGGTTTTCGTGGAAGGTGCCTGTCAGCTACAAAGCTGGGACCTCGCTGAGGTCCGCTTTCACCCTGCGATGCCGGAGTTTCAGAAGCGGGAAGTCAGAGGTCGGAAGTCAGACTGGGCCGGCTGCGCCTTTCGGGAGACGCGATGAATCGCGTCTCTACTGCCAATTAGACAGGCTTTGCCTCCGGTCCCGGTTCCCGGCTCTCGCTTCCCGGCTCCTCCCCGGAATATGGCTAAAATTCAGCAAGCTCCGCCGCCTTTCGCTGTGGCTTCTCTGGCTGGTGCTGTTATCTTTGGCGCGCTGCCAGCAGGCGGCTGGCTCACTGTTTCTTTTTGCTTCGCATGAAAGTCCTCAAATTCGGCGGCTCCTCCGTCGCCAGCGCTGAGCGCATCGCCCAGGTCGCCCGCATCGTCCAGTCTTACCTCGCCCGCGGCGAGCAGGTCGCCGTCGTGGTCTCGGCCATGGGCGGGGTCACCGACAGCCTCATCCGCATGAGCCAGGTCGCCGCCAGCGGCAACCTCGAGTACAAATCCGCCCTCGAAGAGTTTTCCCGCCGCCACCGACAGGTCGTGGATTCGCTTATCACCGGGGAGTCGCTGCACAGGCCCGTCTTCGATGAAATCGTCGAAGGCCAGGTGGAACTCGGCAACCTCCTCCAGGGTCTCTTCCTCACCCGCGACCTCACGCCCCGCACCCTCGACTACATCCTGTCTTTCGGCGAACGCTCCAGCGCCTTTTTGCTGGCCCAGGTCCTGCGGCAATTCGGCACCCCGGCCCGCTACGTCAATGCCCGCAACCTCATCCTCACCGACGACCACTACGGCTCTGCCAGGGTGTTTGCAGACGAAACCGAAGAAAAGGTGAAGGCGCATTTCGCGGCCCACACAGAGGAGGTCTCCGTCATCACGGGCTTCATCGCCTCCACCCGCGAGGGCATTACAACGACCCTGGGCCGCGGCGGCTCCGACTACACGGTCTCCATTTTGGGGGCGGCACTAGGCGTGGAAGAAATTCAGATCTGGACCGACGTGGATGGTGTCATGACAGCCGATCCGCGCCGCGTGAGCCAGGCCTTTCCCGTTCGCTCCATGAGCTATGAGGAGGCCCTGGAAATGTCTCACTTCGGGGCAAAAGTCATCTATCCGCCCACCATCATCCCGGCACTGGAGAAGAAAATCCCCATCCGGATCAAAAACACCTTCAATCCTGAAGATCCCGGCACCCTCATCTCCGATTCGCCCGAACCTTACCTCCACACAGTCAAGGGCATTTCTTCCATCAGCGACATCACCCTGATCACCCTGGCAGGCTCGGGCATGTTCGGGGCCAGCAGCTTTGCCGCACGCCTGTTCAACGTGCTGGCCACCAGGCAGATCAATGCCATTCTCATCACCCAGGGGTCATCCGAGCACTCCATTTCCTTTGCCATCCGGCCCGAAGACACGGAAAAGGCCCGCAAAGGAATTGAGGAAGAATTTGCCCTCGAAATGAAGGCCAGCTACCTCGAACCCATCCGCATCGACCGCAACCTGGCCATCATCGCCGTGATTGGCGACAACATGAAGTCGCGGCCCGGCATTTCCGGCAAATTTTTTACTGCCCTCGGCAAAAACGGTGTCAACGTGATTGTGACGGCGCAGGGTTCCTCGGAACGGAATATTTCGGTAGTGATCCACCGCGAAGACGAAGCCAAAGCCCTCACCGCCGTCCACGATGTATTCTTCCTGTCCAATTACTACATCCTCAACCTCTTCGTGGTGGGCGTGGGTCTGATCGGCAGCACCCTGCTGGAGCAGATCCGGCTGCAGGCCGACTGGCTGCGCGAGGAGCAGTTTGTGCAGGTGCGCGTGGTGGGGCTCGCCAACAGCCGCAGGATGCTGCTTTCGCCCGGCGGCATTCCCCTTGACTCCTGGAAAGATGACCTCATGACCCAGGGAGAAGAGGCGAATCTCGGCCAGTTTGTGGAGCGAATGAAAGCCATGAACCTCGCCAACAGCGTGTTCATTGACAACACAGCCGAAGACAGCATTCGCCACTACTACCCCGACATTCTGCGCCACGCCATCAGCATCTCCACGCCCAACAAAGTGGCGGTTTCTTCTGAACTGGCTTCTTATCGCCTGCTGAAACAACTGGCTGAGGAGCACAGCGTGAAATTTTTCTACGAAACCAACGTCGGGGCGGGGCTTCCTGTGATCACCACCCTCACCGACCTGATCAACTCCGGCGACCGCATCCTCAAGATTGAAGCGGTGCTTTCGGGCTCGTTGTCCTTCATTTTCAACAACTTCCGCGAGGGCGTCCGCTTTTCCGATGTGGTGCTGCAGGCCAGGGAACGCGGCTACACCGAGCCGGATCCCCGCATCGACCTCTCAGGAAAGGACGTGGCCCGGAAACTCCTGATCCTGGCGCGGGAATCCCGCAAGCCGATGGAAATGACCGACCTGGAGGTGGAGAACATTTTGCCCCAGCCCTGCCTCGATGCCCCGACGGTGGAGGCCTTTCTGACGGAACTGGCCCACCACGACGATCATTTTGAGCAGCTTCGTGCAGCGGCGGCAAAGGATGGGAAAGTGCTGCGATTCATCGCCACGCTCGAAGGAGACCGGGCTTTTGTGTCGCTGCAGGCCCTCGGGCCGGATAGCCCCTTTTACCAGCTCAGCGGCAGCGACAACATGATTGTGTTCACCACCAGCCGGTATCATGAGCGTCCTTTGGTAATCAAAGGGCCAGGCGCCGGGGCGGAAGTAACCGCCGCCGGGATATTCGCCGAAATCCTGCGGATCGGCTACTACCTGTCCTGATGGGAATTATCTCCTTTTGAACCGGTCAAAAGCTGCTTCGTCGAGCGCGGCGCGGTGGTCGGGATGGGCAATTTCGATGAGGGCTTTGGCCCGCTGGCGAAGGTTCTTGCCATACAGATTGGCCACGCCAAACTCTGTGATCACGTAGTGAACGTGGGCGCGGGTGGTCGTGACCCCTGCTCCTTCTTTCAGGAAGGGAACAATTTTGGATTCTCCGCCTTTGGTCGCAGAACCCAGGGCAATGATGGGTTTGCCGTCAGGCGAGAGAGATGCCCCGCGAATGAAGTCCATCTGACCACCCACCCCGGAAAACTGGACAGAGCCAATTGAATCGGCGCAGACCTGGCCGGTGAGGTCAATTTCAATGGCGCTGTTGATCGCAGTGACCCGTGGGTTTTGGCGAATAATGGCCGTGTCGTTGGTAAACGCGGCATCTTTCATCGCGATCTGGGGGTTGTCGTGAATGAAATCATAGACCCTGCGGCTGCCCATCACGAAGGTGGCAGTGATCTTGTTGGGAAGGACTTTTTTCTCCTCGCCTGTTACCACGCCTGCCTCCACGAGGTCGATGAGCCCGTCGGAGAACATTTCGGTGTGAATGCCGAGGCGCTGGTGGCCCATGAGTTCTTTCAGCACGGCGTCGGGAATGCCGCCAATACCCATCTGGAGTGTGGCACCGTCATCGACGAGCCCGGCGATATAGCGGCCGATTTTGCGCTCCTGCTCAGAAATGGCTCTGACAGGAATTTCAATGATGGGCCTGTTCACCTCCACGGCGTAGTCGATTTCAGAGAGGTGGATAAAGCCATCGCCGTGAGTTCTGGGCACCTGCGGGTTGATTTCAGCAATCACGATTTTAGCCACTTCCAGGGCTCCGAGCGAAATGTCAACCGAGGGGCCGAGGGAGCAGTAGCCGTGCACGTCGGGTGGCGACACCGAGATCATGGCCACATCGATGGGCAGGATGTTTCGGCGAAATAACAGCGGCATTTCAGACAAGAAAACCGGGATATAGTCGCCATAGCCCTGCTGAATGGCCTTCCGGACGTTGGACCCAACGAAGCAGGCGTTGAGGTGAAAGCTGTTTGCCACCTCTGGCTGGGCATAAGGGGCCGGGCCTTCGGTGTGAATGTGAATGGGCTCCACGTCGCGAAGCTCCCCGGCGCGAGCCACCATGGCATTGACAAGGGCAACGGGCGTCATGGAAACACTGTGAATGAACACTCTGTCGCCGGATTTGATGCAGGTAACAGCTTCTTCGGCGGTTACAAAGCGGGTGTTGGTTCGAATATGGCGCATGGCGGAAGGGGTCAGGTGAAAATTGGGGTGAAGGTTGAAAGGGGAAGGTCGGAATTTTGAGCGGAGGAAAGGAAAGTTTGTTAGACAAAACACCCAGCCAGAGCCGGAAGAAAAGCATGGAAAAAGACCGGAGGCTTGCTAATTTGCCCTGATCCGTTTGGAGCGGCAAATTGCCCGGGTGTTTCCCCTGGCAAAAGACCATTACGCATTGTCATGGCAAACATTGATCATCTGAAATGCCAACTCCTGTTGATGGTATGGGCCTATAGCCTGCCGGTTGTGGGCTTTGCGCAGCAAGACAGCAGCTGGCTTCCCGAATTTCGGGTGCCTGACAAGGTTCAGGCGGATTTTCTCTTTCATTACTATGAACAGGACGGCAATCATTCTGCCGTGACGGGCGGCCTTGGAACCGAAGAACTTCGAGACATTGGCACCACCATCCAGGTATTGGTGCCGCTCGACAGCATTGCCCGCCTAACCATAGCCAGCAGCCTGAACCATTACACCTCTGCCTCCACCGACAACATCGACAGCTACCTTTCTTCAGCCAGCCGCAAGGATGCCCGGGTCTCGATGAGCATGAGCTACGGACAGGACCGCGACTCTGTGGCCTGGAGCCTGGGCGGCGGCGGGTCTTTCGAATCCGACTACCTTTCCACTTCCCTGTCTGCGGGCTATGTGCGCCGCAGCCCCGACGGCCTGCGCGAATTTGGCCTCCAGGCCAGCCTGTTTCTGGATACCTGGGTGGTCATTTTTCCGGAAGAACTCCGCGTGCCGGGCCTCGCCTCCGTGCCCACCGACCGCCGAAGGTCGGGCCACCTGGCCTTCACCTTGGTGTTTCCATTGCATCCGAGGCTTCAGATGACCCTGGCCGCTGAACCAACCCTTCAGCAAGGCCTTCTTTCAACCCCCTTTCACCGGGTATATGTGGCTGGCGAATTGCTTCCCCGCATTGAACGGTTGCCCATGTGGCGGGCCAAGCTGCCAGTTTCCGCCAGGCTTCATTACTATGCCAGCGACTGGCTGGTGATCAGGAGCTTTTACCGGCTTTATTGGGACAGCTTCGGCATGTGGGGCCACACCTTCCAGGTGGAGGCTCCTGTTCACCTGTTTTCATTTGCCAGCCTCTATCCTTTCTACCGGTTTCACTGGCAAAGTGCCGCCAAATGGTTTGCCCCATACGGCCAGCACGATGGCAGCCTGCCTTATTACACCTCCGACTTTGACCTTTCAGGGCTGAGCAGCCAAAAAGCAGGGGTGGGCCTGTCGCTCTATCCTGTCTATGGCCTGGGGCGGATCCGGCTGGGGCCGGGCAGGGTGGCTGTTTGGGAACAGTTGGACCTTCGCTATGCCCATTTTTTCAGGTCAGATGGGTTGAGAGCGAATAGTTGGTCGGGAGGAATGAGATTTAGCTGGTAAAAATGAAGAATTTTGCCTCGCGAATTGAACGAAAGAAGGCCCTTCCGTAATTTTCGGCCATGAATCGAGCGAGGTTATTGGGAGGAATGTTGTGCCTGCTCCTTTGGGCAGGTTGCGATGCCGAGCCGGAAGGGCAGGTGCTTCGCCGCGGGCTGACCCTGCGGGAGACGGGGCTGGTGCGGACCGGCACCTACCTCATTCCCGGCGACTCCGGTTCGGGAGCTGTGGTGACAGTCCACGGCAGAAACATCGAAATCGACTTCCAGGGGGCTGTTTTGCAAGGCAGCAGCAACGGAGCCGACAGCAGCCAGTACCAGGGAACCGGCCTTTGCATTGACCAGGCCAGCAAGGTTTCCCTGAAAAATCTCCGCATCAGAGGCTATCGCACAGGGTTGTTGTGCAAATCCTGCGAGGATCTTGTCATGGACAATGTGGATCTCAGCGACAACCTCGTTGAACAGGAAAAAGTCGAACTAAGGTGAGCATGGGCCGAATGTTGGATGAAGTTCTCTATCTTTCCAGCACGAACCTACCTCCATGATTGAATCCCCGCTTTCTTACGATGCCATTCGGCCCTACCACGAGGAAGAAATTCCCGAGGTGCTGCAACGGCTCAGCCAGAAGCCCTCTTTTGCGCTCCTGATGCGCTACCTCTTTCCGGAGCAATCCATCCAGCAAATCGAAGCCAAATTTGCGGCCATCCGCAATGTGGATGAATTTCAGGACCAGTATATCCGTCATGCGGTTTGGCGAATGCTCAAAGACTCGGCAGGCGAGGTAACATGGGAAGGGTTTGAACAGCTTCAGCCCGGCAAAAAAAATGTGTTCCTTTCCAATCACCGCGACATCATCCTCGACTCAGCCATTCTCAATGTGCTTCTCAAGGATGCCGGTTTTTCTACAAGCAAAATTGCCATCGGCGACAACCTGCTCGTATCGGGCCTTGTCACCGACCTCATGAAACTCAACAAGAGTTTTATCGTGCACCGCGATGTGGCCAGGCAGGACATGCTCGCCTATTCGCAGCGCCTTTCGGCCTATATCCGCGAGCAGATCGTAAAGGGCATCGATTCTGTGTGGGTGGCCCAGCGAAATGGCCGCACCAAAGACGGCAACGACCAGACCCATACCGGCCTGCTCAAAATGCTTAACGTGAGCGGCAGCGGAACGCCTGTTGAAAATTTCCGGGAGCTGAACCTCATCCCCATGTCCATTTCCTACGAATTCGATCCCTGCGACGGGCTAAAGGCTGAGGAAATGGTTCACCTTCATCAGGGAATTTCTTATGAAAAGGATGACAAAGAAGGGATGATTCGCGGCATTCGCGACCCAAAGGGCAGGATTCACCTGTGTTTGTGTACGCCGCTCGACCAATTGATTGACCAACTGCCTGAGCCACGCAACCTGAATGCCTGGCTGCGAGAGCTTGCCGACCTCCTTGACCACGAAATTCACCACCGCTACCGGCTCTGGCCTTCTAATTTTATCGCTGCCGACCTGCTCAGCGGCGACAATTGCCATGCCCATGCCTACGGCGGGGAAGAAGCCCGGCGCTTTCAGGCCCATATGGAAACGCAGCTGACTGGCCGCAAGGGCGATCCTGCCCTGCTCCGCGATCAATTCCTTCGCATTTATGCCACCCCCGTCTGGAACTGGGAACAGCAGCGAAAAGCTTGAGCAACCGGATGTCCTCCTCTCCCCGTGCCGACGCCTAGCAGCGCTGAATAACAATCGAGGAAGCTCCGCCGCCGCCGTTGCAGATGGCTGCCAGCCCGATGCTGCCTTTCGTGGCCTGGAGCGCCCCTTGCAGAGTCGTGATGATGCGGGCTCCGGAGCAACCCAGCGGGTGTCCCAGCGATACAGCACCGCCATGGATGTTGACCTTGGCAGGATCAATGCCGAGAAGCTCCTGGAAGGCCAGGGATACAACGGCAAAAGCTTCGTTTACTTCCACCACATCCACATCGCTGAGCGAGAGCCCTGCCCGCTGAAGGGCGATGGGGGCAGCCAGCGTGGGCGCAGTTGTGAACCATTGGGGCTCCTGGGCAGCGTCGGCGTAGGAGAGAATTTTGGCTAATGGCGTGAGGCCGAGGGCGTCGGCTTTTTCGCGGCTCATCAGCACGAGGGCTGCCGCCCCGTCATTGATGCCGGAGGCATTGCCGGCAGTCACGGTGCCGTCTTTGGTAAAGGCGGGGCGCAGGGTGCGGAGTTTATCGAAATCAGCGCGCTTGTATTCTTCGTCTTCGGTGATGAGAATGGGATCACCTTTGCGCTGGGGCAGGCTGACTGGCACAATCTCCCCCTGAAACGCCCCGGAAGCAGTGGCGGCAGCGCTTCGCTGGTAGGAGCGAATGGCGAAGTCGTCCTGCTGCTCACGGGTGAAGCCATATTTTGCGGCGGTGGCATCAGCGAAGACGCCCATGGGCTGCTGGTCGTAGGCATCGAGCAGGCCGTCGCGGGAGAGGCCGTCCACTAGCACCCCATCGCCATATTTATAGCCAAAGCGGGCTTTGGGCACATAGAAAGGAATGTTGGACATGGACTCCATGCCGCCGGCCACGACCACATCGTTGAGGCCGAGCTGGATGGACTGGGCGGCAAACATGATGGCCTTGGCTCCGGAGGAGCAGACTTTATTGACGGTGGTGCAGGGGACCGAGATGGACAGGCCTGCTCCCAGGGCGGCCTGGCGGGCGGGTGCCTGGCCGAGATTAGCCGAAACAACATTTCCCATAAAGACCTCCTGCACTTCGGAGGCGGCCACGCCAGCCTTTTCGAGGGCACCACGAATGGCCACAGAACCCAGCTCCACAGCGGAGAACCCGGCGAGCATGCCCCCAAAGCTGCCGATGGGGGTGCGAACGGCTGACATGATCAACACTTCTTTCATGAGAGAAAATTGGATAATCCTTTAACAACTACCAGCTTCAAATATATGCACGACCCGGCGGTGGCCAATGTTTTTTTTCAGGCAGCAAAAGTCATTCATTCGCCTTACGATGGTCACCGTACCAGGTAAGAGTAGAAAATATCTTTGGCCAGTCTTATATTTCATACTTTTCATTCACCCTCCCCTCCTTCACCCATCCCCAAATTCAATTCCTATGGCTACCATTGAACAAGGCCTCCGAACCTCCGCCATTGAAGGCAAGGTTTCCCATGCACGCCTGCAGGCGTGGGTGGACGACATTGCGGCTCTGTGCCAGCCCGACCGTGTTTACTGGTGCGACGGCTCGCAGGAAGAGTACGACTATTTCACCAACCTCCTGGTGGAAAAGGGAACCTTCATTCGGCTCAACGAAGCCAAACGCCCCAATTCCTTTGCCTGCTTCTCCGACCCCAGCGACGTAGCCCGGGTCGAAGACCGCACCTTCATCTGCAGCCGCCTGAAAGAAGATGCCGGACCCACCAACAACTGGGAAGACCCGCGCGTCATGCGCCAGCGCCTGCAGGAAGTGTTTGCCGGCTCCATGAAAGGCCGCAACATGTATGTGATTCCCTACTGCATGGGGCCCCTTGGTTCCGATATCTCCGAGATTGGCGTGGAAATCACCGACTCCGAATATGTGGTTGTGAACATGAAAATCATGACCCGGATCGGCGCTGCAGTGCTCAAAGAGCTTGGAAACGGCGATTTCGTGCCCTGTCTGCACTCCGTGGGAGCTCCCCTGGAGCCCGGCCAGAAAGATGAACTCTGGCCCTGCAATCCCACCACCAAATACATTGTTCACTTCCCCGAAGACCGCTCCATCTGGTCCTATGGCTCAGGCTATGGCGGCAACGCGTTGTTAGGCAAAAAATGCTTTGCCTTGCGTATCGCCTCCAACATGGGCCGTGAAAACGGCTGGCTCGCCGAGCACATGCTGATCATGGGCGTGGAGGATCCGCAAGGCCAGAAGACTTATGTTGCCGCTGCCTTCCCTTCTGCTTGCGGAAAAACCAACTTCGCCATGCTCATTCCGCCACAGGAAATGGAGGGCTGGAAAATCACGACAGTTGGCGACGACATTGCCTGGATCAAGCCCGGCAAAGACGGCAAGCTCTACGCCATCAACCCCGAATACGGCTATTTTGGCGTGGCTCCCGGCACCAACTACAAAACCAACCCCAACGCGATGGAGTCCATCGCCAGCAACGCCATCTTCACCAACGTGGCCGTTACCCCCGATGGCGATGTGTGGTGGGAAGGTATGACCAAAGAAGTGCCTGCAGGCATGATCGACTGGCACGGCCAGCCGTTTGACCCCTCCAGCGGCAAGCCGGCAGCTCACCCCAACGCCCGCTTCACCGCTCCGGCACACCAGTGCCCCAGCATTGACCCGGACTGGGAAAACCCCAGAGGCGTTTGCATTTCAGCTTTCGTCTTCGGCGGGCGCAGAAGCAACACGATCCCGCTTGTTTATCAGGCATTTAACTGGAATTTCGGCGTATACATGGCTGCTACCATGGGCTCCGAAATGACTGCCGCCGCCTTTGGCCAGATTGGCAAGGTGCGCCGCGACCCCTTCGCGATGCTGCCATTTGCCGGCTATCACATGGCCGATTACTTCAACCATTGGCTGCAATTTGGCCGCACCCTTCCCAACCCTCCCCGCATTTTTGGGGTGAACTGGTTCCGCAAAGACGAAAACGGCAATTTTGTTTGGCCAGGCTTCGGCGACAATATGCGGGTGCTTAAATGGATCGTTCAGCGCGTGCGCGGCGAAGCCAGAGCCCTCGAAAGCCCCATCGGCTGGATGCCGCAATATGAAGACCTCGACTGGCGGGGCCTCGAAGACTTCACCCGTGAAGACTTCAACCGCCTGATGACTGTGGAAGGCGAAGAATGGAAGGCAGAATTGCTGCTCCACGAAGAGCTTTTCACCAAGCTTCACGACAAGCTGCCGAAGGAATTCTTCTTCATGCGGGAGTTGCTGCTCTCCAGCCTGTGGCGCTCACCCGAGCATTGGGGCCTGGCTCCCGAGCGGGTATAACATTCTCATAATCAATGTTTTGATTCTGAAGCAGGCCTGGAGATGGGCCTGCTTTTTTTGATGCTCTTTGCGGATCTTTTTACCACAGATCCGGCAGGTGCATCAGAAAGCTCCGAAGGGAGCTGCCAGACAAGGACCATTCTTCCCCTCAGCGCGCGTGCCCGATGGTTTCCCCCATTTTGACGGCGGTTTCGAGGCCGTTGCGGGTATTGTCGAGCAGATCCTTGTCGAGCCGGAGGCGGTTGCGATCCATGAGCAGGAGCAGGGAAGAGCCACCGAAGGCAAAATACCCCATTTCGGCTCCTTTCGCTACCACAGCCTCAGGAACATAGGTATGAACAATGGTTCCGACCATGGTGGCCCCCACCGGACTGAGCAACACAGTGCCAAACTCCGGAGAGTCGAGCAGGGTATAGGAGCGTTTGTTTTCACAAAACACCCTGGCAAAATTGGGCCTGACTGCATAAGGAGACACCGAGTAATACCAGCCGTTGATCAGCACGGGGGCTGCCGCCTCGCCCTCGCAGGGAAAGTGAAAACGATGATAATCATTCGGGGCCAGCCGCACCACCAGCAGGGAAGCATCCTGAAACTGCCGGGCCAGCTGAGCCTTGCCCAGGTAGCGGTCGAGGGTAAAGCGTTCTCCTTTCACAAACAACTCGCTGAGGTCCCCTGCCCGCTCAAAAGCCAGGAGTTTGCCATCGGCAGGAGAAACGAAGCCCTCCCCGACGGGCCGGGAAGCAGGCTTCAGTTTTCGGTAGAAAAAATCGTTAAATGACTGAAAATCAGCTATTTTTTTCTCTGCCTCCTCCATGTCAATCCCGAATCTCTCCACAAACGGCGCGATGTCGCGGGCAGAGGCTGGCCGGCTCATCCAACGGCCATAGAGGCTGGAGAGCAGTTTCCGCTTCACAATGGCCTGCAGGGGCAGCTGCCCGAAAGGCGAATGGTAAAGAAAGCGAAGAAAAGCCTCGCCGGGAGGAGATTCTGTCTGCAGGCGGCCCGTGGCGCGGTCGAGGAACGTGATGGGTTGCATCGGGAGCGGGGAATGGGTTGGGAGTTGGGAGTTGGAAAGTTAAGAGTTTTCTGGTCCCGGTTCCCGGCTCCCGGTTTTCGTTTCCCTAAGCGAATAAATCGCAACTGCCTCGCTTCTTACCCTCCCGCCGCTCTTTTTCCTTGCCCGATTTGCAAAATGAAAACGTTGGAACGAATTTGGTGATGCCCTGACTCGTTGCTACTAAGCCCGATTTGCTTGCATTGCTATTTTTCTCCTTTTGCCCTCCAACCCAGTCTCAACCACCATGGCTGTGCCATCCCTTCCCGATAAAACGGCCGATTTGCTCCAGCGCGTTCGTCGCCTGGAAATCAAGACCCGGGAGCTGTCCCGGCAAATGTTCAGCGGAGGGTACCACAGCGCCTTCAAAGGCAAGGGCATGTCGTTCAGCGAGGTGCGGGAATATGTCTTCGGCGACGATGTTCGGTCTATCGATTGGAATGTGTCTGCACGAACGCAGGATCCTCATGTCAAGGTATTTGAAGAAGAGCGGGAAATTTCTGTGATGCTCATGGTGGATGTGAGTGCTTCCACCCGTTTTGCGACGAGGGCCGGTGCCGATGGCCGCCTTCAGCTCAAGCAGGAATGGCTGGCTGAGATCGCAGCTGTGCTGGCATTTTCGGCCATCAGCAACCAGGACAAAGTGGGGGCAATGCTATTTTCAGGGCAGGTGGAGCAGTTAATTCCGCCTAATAAGGGCAAAAATCACGTGCTCCGGATTATCCGCGAGTTGCTAACACCGGTTCCGGGGCAGCAGGCAACTGACCTCGCCGATGCGCTGCGGCACATGACCAATTTCCTGAAAAAGCGCTCCATCGTTTTTGTGATGTCGGATTTTCTCCAGGATCCTGCCACCTACCAGGATGCCCTGAGCCTGGCCCGCCGCCGCCATGATGTGGTGGGAATTCACCTCTACGACCCGCTGGAAGCGGCCCTGCCCGAAGCTGGCTTGATTCGCGTGAAAGACCCCGAATCTGGCCACACCAAGGTACTCGACACCCAACTCGAAGGCCTCCGGGTGGCTTATGCTGAAGGATTTACCCAACGACTCACAGCGACCCAGGCTGCATTTCAGCGCAGCAGGGCTGATTTGCTCACCCTTAGCCTCCAGGATTCCTACATCCCTGCCCTGCTCCGCTTTTTCGCTCAACGTGGTAGCCGAAAATGAACAAGTTCCTCCCTCTCTCTTCGGCGATAACCGGATCTGCGCGCCTTCTGCTGTGCTGCATTGGCCTCTGGCTGTATGCCGGGGCACCATTAACCGCTCAACCCGCTCTCCCGGTCCTGCCCGACTCCCTCCTGATCGGCAGCCCGCTGGTTCTGGACCTGGCCAATGTTCAGGCAAATGCAGGCGATACCCTCGGGCTGTGGGAGGTATGGGAAGTCACAGAAAAGTCACTGACAATCAGTACTTTCAGCGAGGGCTTTGTACCTTTCCCTGCTATCCCTGTCCGAACCGGAGGCCGGTCAGACACCTTGCGGTTCAGCCAGGGGATATGGATCAGCCTGCCCAAAGTGCCGGATGGCGCTCCGGCTCCAATCCGGGACGTGCTGCCCCTTGCCGAACCCGTGCTCCCCTGGCTGGCACCGATCCTGGGCTTGCTTGGCCTTTTTCTCGGTGCAGTCAGCTGGCTGGTGGCTGCCTCTCAGAAGCTCGGGCCTATGCCCAAAACGCCACCACCGCTCCCGCCCGCTATCCATGCCTCCCGGGCTCTTCTCTCCCTTCGGGAACAAATTTCTCATCCTGACACCTTCGAGCGCGCCCGGCGGATCCTGAAACGTTACCTCACCGAACAATTTCTTTTGCCTGCCCAGGGCCTGCCTGATGCCGAACTTCCCAGACTACCCCTGCCAAACGGCGTGGATTCCTCGCTTGTGCTGCCCCTTTTCCGCCTCCTTGAAACAGCTTCTTCCCGGCGATATGCAGGCGAAACAGCCAGTTTGAAAGATACTCAGGCGCTACTCGATGGACTGGAAAAGCTGGTGAATACCACGGCCACGCTCCGGCAGCGGGAAGGTCAACACTACCTCATGGAAGAGGGCCTTTCCGCCACCTGGTGGCGCCGTTGGCTGGCCAGTCAAACCGACTTTCTCCCTCCCTGGCTCGTCAGCCTTAGCCTGTGTTTCTGGTTGTTTCCTTCCTGGACAGACTGGCAAATCCGGGAGGTTGCCTTCCTTGTGGCAGTCGCATGGGGAATCGGGCAAATCGCCAGATTCCTGCTCTCTGTGATCATGACCAGAGGTCGCTGGCAAGCCACACCAGGTATGAGAGCCTGGCGTCTCGCCCTGGCTGTGGAAGATCAAACACCATCAGCGCAGAGGGCGCTTGCCGCCCTGATGGCCAGCCTGCCCTGGGGGTTGGGCCATTTTTTCAATGGTCGCCAAAATGAATCAATGCCAGCAGGCAACCGGCCCGGAACGCAGGTTCGCTGGTACCCTCTCTCCCATCGTGAAAACAAATCCAAATGAACGTGTTGATTGATCGGTGGCTGAACATGCAATGGGCATCGCCGTGGTGGCTCCTGGCGTTGATTCTGCCCACCGCATGGCTGGGCTGGAGCTACTGGACGCAAGCCCGGAGAGCTTCGATTCCGCTGCCTGGGTCAGATAGTTTTACCTTCCATGGCAAATCCTGGCGAATCCTCCTGATTAACACCCCACTGTGGTTGCGCTGGCTGGCATTGTCTCTGGTGGTGGTTGCCCTGGCGCGTCCGAGAGAAATGAAAGGCGAGGATCAGGTGGAAACAGAATCGATCGACATGATGCTGGCCCTCGACATTTCAGGGTCGATGAATGCCATGGATTTTCAGCCAAACCGGTTTGTGGCGGCTAAGCAAACTGGCAAAGAATTCATCGACCTGCGGCCCAACGACCGGATCGGGCTGGTTGTATTTTCGGCGCAGGCCTTCACCCAATCGCCACTCACCCTCGACCACCAGGTGCTCAAGCTTTTACTGGACGGCGTGCAGCAGGGGCTGATCGAAAATGGAACGGCCATCGGGCTGGGGCTTGCAACGGCGGTGCTTCGGCTAAAGGATAGCGAGGCAGTAAGCAAGGTGGTAATTTTGCTGACAGACGGCGTCAACAACCGGTTTGAGATCAATCCGGTGGATGCCATGCAATTAGCCAAACAACTGGGCATCCGGGTTTATACAATCGGCATGGGAACCAATGGTGAGGCGGAGGTACCCAAAACGGATTTTGCCGGAAACACCATCATCGTTCGCGAGCCGGTGGAAATCGACGAAGCCCTGCTGGGGGAAATTGCCACCGCAACCGGCGGAAAGTATTACCGCGCCACCGACCTGGAGGCCCTCAATCAGATTTACCAGGAAATCGACCAGTTGGAAACCACCAAAATGGAGGTTATCAAATACGTGCAGTACCGCGAATGGTACTGGCCTCTGGCCCTGGCGGCTTTCTGTTTGCTGCTGCTGGAAATGTTGTTCCGATACGCTGTGCTGCGCGTCCTGCCTGAGTCTTCCTTCGAACCTCTTTCCTCCGGCGCAACCCCAATCATTCGCTCATGATTCACTGGGAAACACCTGTTTGGCTTTGGGCTCTGGCCTTCTGGCTGCCGCTGAGCTGGCTGTATATCCGCCACAGGCGGCAACAGCAGAAAGCCTGGATGGCCCTCGGCGACCCCGTTTTGCTGGGCCGCCTCGGCCTTCTCATGGATCATCGCCGCCAAACGCGCCGCTTTTTGATGCTCGGTTTTGCAGCCACAGCCCTTGTTGTGGCTTTAGCCAACCCTCAGATCGGCAGGCGCTACGAGCGGGTAAAACAACGCGGGGTGGACCTGATCGTGGCGCTGGATATTTCCCAGAGCATGCTGGCCGAAGACGAACAACCCAACCGGCTGGCCAGGGCCAAGCTCCTTGTGAGCCGCCTGCTGGAAGGATTGGAAGGCGACCGCTTCGGGCTGGTGTTATTTGCTGGAAATGCCTTTGTTCAGATTCCGCTCACCACCGACTACGGAGCTGCCAACAGCATTCTCCAGCCCATCGGGCCGGAGGCCATTCCCAAACAAGGCACCGCGATTGGGGAAGCGATTCGGGTGGCAACAGAGGCTTTCAAAAGCCAGGACGGCGCATTTCGGGCTTTGGTGATCATTTCGGATGGGGAGGACCACGAAGGGCAAGCCCTGGAGCTGGCGGAAGCGGCTCGCAAACAAGGCCTGCGCATCCATTGCGTGGGCGTGGGCGGCCAGGAAGGTGCCATGGTGCCGGAGGTGGTTCGTGGTCAGGTGGTGGGAGAAAAACGGGATGCCTCGGGCCAGGTGGTGCTGTCGCGAATGAACCCTGCGATGCTCGCGAGCTTGGCCGAAGCAGGCGGAGGTAGTTTCTGGCCGCTCGAGGAAGTGACTACCACCCAGGAGGCCATTGAGGCCAGCCTGGGCTCCCTCACCGAACAGGAGTTTGATGAGCGCTACATTACAGATTATGAAGACCAGTTCGATTGGTTTCTTTTTCTTGGCTTTGCTTTGCTCGTGCTCGAAGCCTTTTTGTCCACCCAACGCAGACAACCCACATGAAGCTTTTTCTGATGATCAGCATATCCATGAGCCTTCAACTGGCCTGGGGCCAGGAAAATCCGGCGGCTCGGGCTTTGGTGCGGTCTGGCAACGCCGCATATGGCCAAAATCAGTGGATTGAGGCAGAAATCGCCTACCGCAAAGCTCTGGACCTGGCTCCCGGCCTGATGGAAGCCCATTTTAACCTGGGAAATTCCCTCCTGCGGCAGGGGCGCCACAGCCAGGCCGTGGAGGCATACGGCCGGGCCTTGGAGGTTGCCAGCGACCCCGCTTCTGAGGCGGGCATCTGGTATAACCAGGGCCATGCCCATTTGGCTACCAAAGATTACGAATCAGCCGCAGAAGCATTCCGGCAAACCCTGCGGAAGCAGCCCGCCGATGAGGAGGCCCGCCGCAACCTGGCGATTTGCTACCAACAAATCCGGGCGGCCAGCCAGCCACCAGAGCCGAAAAAAGAAGAAAACAGCGACCAGCAAAATCAGCAACAAGAGGAAGAACAACAGGCTCAGGAAGAAGAAACCGACGAACAAAGCGATGAAGATGCGCCGAGTTCGGGCCAACCACCCGCCCGCCCCATGACCCCCGAAGAGGCCGAGCAAATGCTTCGTCGGCTGGAATCGCAGGAGCAGCAAGTGCAGCAGCAAATCAGGCAGCGCCAGGGCGGAAACCGCGTTCGCAGTGGAAAAGACTGGTAGCTCTCTTTCTTTCCTAAGCCATGAAGCCTACATTTTTTTAACACTCCATTTCCCTTCAAATATCCCCGCCCATGACCAAGGCAGAACAACACATGCAACAACTGGCCCAGCACACCTTTCAGTTTGCCCAATCGGTGAGAGACCTGGGGGTGATGATGCCCTTGCTTCCCGCCAACCTGGAAGACTTCAGGGCCATGGTGCGGGCCTCCGGCATGGCGGGAGAATGGCTGCTCCGGGCTCAGGAGGCGGGCAGCCAGCCAGCCTTCCGGGAGCGGATCCGCCAGGTGGTGGAGGAAATCCGGGTGACTCACTACTACCTTGGCCTCTTGAACCTGCAAAGCAACCAAGACCTGGCCCTCCGGCGAACCAATCTCATGAAAGGTGCTGAAGAACTGGTTGAGATTTTCCGGAAAATCCTCTAAGCACATGTGGAAACGAACCATCAGTTGGATAGGCCTTTGCCTGCTTTGGGTGCTGCCTGCATGGGGACAGTCCCTGCGTGTTCAGTTGCCAGGTGGAGAAATCGAGGTGGGCAAAACTTTTGAGGTTGCCTTTTTGCTTACTGGCAACCCGACCTTTTCGCCCCAATTTCCCGATTTTCGGGGGTTGAGAAAAATCAGCGGCCCAAGGGAGGAAGAGGAAATGATCAATGTGCAGGGGCAGTTGGTTACCCAGACTGTTTACCGATTTTACCTGCAGGTGGACAAGCCGGGCACCTACCTGATCGGCACCGCCACTGCCACCGTAGGCTCGGATGTAGTGGCAAGCGACCCGGTTACTTTTCGGGTGAAAGCCCCTGTGGCAGAACTCACAGAGGCCGATCAGGCCCAGCGCAGGGCGCTGCAGACTTCGCTCAACAGGAATGTTAGCCTGGATGCCACCCTGAGCGCCACAACCCGCTTTGTGGGCGAGCCCGTTGAACTCACCTACGACCTTTGGATTGACGCCGAGCTTTCGGGCCAGATTGGAAACATTACCCAGGACGCAGCGCCCGAATTCCAGGGGTTTTCTGCCGTTCCCCTCCCCTTTAAATCCGAACGGGTCCTTGCCATGAGGGGTGGAAAACGATACATCCGCACCCGGATTGCCGCTTTCAGGCTCATTCCCCAGTCGCCGGGCTCTTTCCGCCTCGACAGCCTTCCCCTGTCCATGACAGTTGCCATTCCACGCTCGGGCAGGGTGCCTCAAAACGATTTGGAAACCTTCCAGCAACAATTCCAGCCGGCTTTCCGGGAATATCGCCACCAGATGATTTCCTCCGTTCCAAAGCTGGTGGTAACTGCCCTGCCCGCGGCCGACAGGCCCCTGAATTTTACCGGACTGGTCGGATCAATCCGGCTGAAGATCCAGATGGAAGACAGCACGGTGACCACCGGAACAGAAACCCGGCTGGTGTTGCAGTATGAAGGCGAGGCAGATTTTGCCCTGCTTAGCCCGGCAACGCTGGTGCTGCCGCCCGGCATGGAGGCATTTCCTCCGCAGGTTGATAATCCGCTGGGAGCGCCGGGCAAGCGCATCAGTTATTCGCTCGTGGCCAGAAAGCCCGGCACTTTCCGGCTTGCGATTCCGGCGGTGAGCTATTTTGACCCCAGGCGCAGGCAATACCTTCTGCTTGGCGGCGACACCCTCACCCTCCGGGTAACTGGCGAAGAACTGACCGGTCCGCTGGGCCTCAACAGCGAACAGCAGCAACAGGACCGCTTTGACCCGGCATTGCTCCCCTGGAATCAACGCCCGCCGCTGTTGCATTGGCTGGAAGCTGCATTTTGGTGGATATTTGCAGGTCTCTGGCTGGCCTGGGCTGGCTGGTTTGTCTGGCTTCGGTCGAGGAAAAAGCGAATGCAGGATCCTGTTTATTTGGCTAACAGAAAATTAGCCATGGAACTGGACCATCTGAATAAGCAGGCACGCGAGGCATTGAAGGCAGGGAATCTGGCCCGGATGTATGCTTTTTTGCTTGAATACTTGTGGGTATCGGCTTCTGCGCAACTGGGGCTGGAGCGAATTGAGCAAACAGAGCGCGACCTCGGGGCTGCGCTGTCGGCACTGGAAAGGCCGTTGCCCGAGGGAGACAGATTGTTGCAACTATTGGCTCAATGCAGAGAAGGCGCCTTCGGCAGCGGAAGCGACCCTGCACTGGCAGCTGACGTGCTCGAAAAAGCAGTAAAGTGGGGATCAGCGCGCCCTCTGGAAAGCGCCACGAGGGCGGCAGTGGCAAAGGCCAGAGAAGTGATATGGCTCCTGTTGTTTCTCACGCCGTTTTTGTCTCCGGGGCAGGGAAGCCGGGAAGCAGCTGACCAGTTGTATGGAGCTGGCAATTACGCTACCGCCCAGAAGCAGTATGAAGAAATCTATCAAACGGGGGAAGCCCCGGCGGAACTGTTTCACAACTGGGGAAACGCGGCATACCAGGCAGGCGACCTGGGCAGGGCGATCTGGGCGTATGAAAAAGCCCTGAAGCAAGACCCGCATCAGCTCCTCACCCGGCAAAACCTTCAATTTGCCAGAAAATCCGTTCAGCACCCCATTCCTCCCCGGCCCCGGCTGGCCCTTGAACAATGGTGGCAACAAACCCTGTGGGGCCTTGGCCGCCAGGGTTGGAGCCTGATAGCTTTGGTATTGCTGGCAACGCTGCTGGGAAGCTGGGCATGGCAGTTCAGCCGGGACCGCGGCCTGAGTCCGGGCTGGAGCTTGCTTCTGCTGCTTTTGGTGGGAGGCTGCCTGTGGCTGCGTGACAAAGCCGATCCAAACCAGCCTGGCAATGAGGCCATTGTGCTCCAAAGCATTTCCCTGCGCGAGGCCCCCGAAGGCCAGCGGGAACTACTGCTCCTATCTCCCGGGGTTCAGGTAATTGTGGGGGAAACAGTGGCTGGTTGGCGGGAAGTGAGGGTTTCTGATCCTGAAGCAGGCGAACTTTTGGGCTACCTCCCTATGGGCTCCGTCGCTGAGTTTTGAGCTGCGTTATCAGGGATTCTTGTAATTTGGAAAACGAAACCCGCTCATTTTTCTCCTTTCCCATTTCCTTTTACCTCCTTAGACAACTCCTTACCATGACCTTTCCCCGTTTCGCCCCCACCCTGCTGCTGACAGTCCTGATAACCGGCCTGTGGTTTTCCTCCTGCGGAGAAAAGGCCGCCGCTACTTCCGGAAATAACGAGGCCGTTGCAGTTGATTCTGGCTGGATCAGCCTGTTTGATGGCAGCAGCCTGGATGCCTGGCGCAATTATCGCCAGGACACAATTTCACCGCAGTGGCAAATTGAGGATGGCGCGCTGATGCTGGCTGGCTCCGGTGGCGGCGACATCGTTACGAAAGAGAAGTTTGAATCCTTCGAACTGGAGATAGAATGGAAGATTTCCGAGGCTGGCAACAGCGGAATTTTCTTCCACGTGGTGGAGGCCGACAGCCTCGGCGCTGTTTACGCTTCGGGGCCTGAACTGCAGGTGCTCGACGATGATCGCCACCCTGATGGCAAGCTTCCCTCCCACCGGGCGGGTGCCAACTACGACCTTCATCCTTGCCGGGTAGTGAACGTGAAGCCTGTGGGGGAATGGAACCACATCCGGCTGGTGGTGGACAAAGGCCATGTGATCCATTACCAAAACGGCGAAAGTGTGGTGGATTACCAGATTGGTAGCCCCGAGTGGCAAACTGCCCTTGCAGCCAGCAAATTTGCCGACTGGCCCATGTATGCCAGGGCTGGCAGCGGGCACATTGCCCTTCAGGATCACGGCGACAAGGTGTGGTTCCGGAACATTCGCATCCGTCGCCTCTAGGCAATTACATCGAAGCGAACCTGATTGACTGAAGGGTAAAAAGCGCTTTCAGCGCGTGGGGAAAGTTATTTTTCCCTTGACATCCAGCTAACGGTTTCTGGATTCTTTTACTCCTGTTAATCACCTGTGTTCGTCTGCATAAGGTACTTGGGTACATCCTGATCCCCGGCCTGCCAGCCGGGGGTTTTTGTTTTTCAGGGTGTCACATTGATCAGGCCCCAGAACATACCCAGGGCCTTGACCGCCTGCTGAAATCCGATTTGAGTAACTGGCTTGCTCACAAAAGCATTGACCCCCAGCGAATAACAAGCTGCCACCTCAGGCTGGTCTTTGGAAGAGGTGAGCACCACGATGGGAAAATGCCCGTATTTTTCGGGGTAAGCCCTGATGTGCTGCAAGGCCTCCAGGCCTGTTATGAGGGGCATCTTCAGGTCGAGGATGGCCAGCGCGAGGTGCTGGGTTCCGTGGGTGTCGAGGTAATCGAGAAACTCCTTTCCTGTTTCCAGCCAGACGATCGGGTTGGCAAGGGGAATGGATTTCAGGGTGCGCAGGGTCATGTCGGCATCCAGCGCGTCATCCTCCACCAGCAAAATAGTCTTCAGGTCAGCCATGGTAGTAGGGCATTGGGAGTGAAAAGGTGAAAGTGGCACCCTGGCCAGGAAGGCTGTCTCCGGAGATGGATCCTCCGTGGCGGGTCAAGATCCGGTGAACATTGGCCAGGCCAATGCCTGTTCCTTCAAATTCAGTGCGTTTATGAAGGCGCTGAAAAATTTCAAACAACTTGTTTTTGTATTTGGGGTCAAACCCGGCGCCATTGTCCCTGACCGTGATGTGCACCCAGTCGGGTTCTCTTTCTGCGAAGATGGCGATGCGCGGATGCTGGGTTTGATTGGTGAATTTCACGCTATTACCCAGCATATTGAGGAAGACCTTGTCCATCATGGCCCGGTCTGCGAAAATCTGCGGCAGTGGATTCACTTCCCAGGCTATGTTCCTTGCCTGGGTGTCGGAAGAAAACAGCGAGATGATTTCTTCCACGAGCTGGTTGGTGTCGAGCCACTCCTTGTTCATCGCCACCTTTCTATGGCGTGCAAACTCCAGCAGTTCATCGATCTGGGTTCCCAGGCGACCTGAAGCCTGGAGGACGTTGTCGAGAAAACTCCTCTGCCCGGTGTTCAGCAGGGTGTGGGCTTCTTCTTTCAAAAAATGTGCATAGGCCGAAATGTGCCGAACCGGCGCCCGAAGGTCGTGGGAAACGGTGTAGAGCAACTGCTCGAGTTCCTGGTTGGTATTGAGAATCTCCTCCTTCTGGGCGCGATCCTGGGTGATGTCCGCAATGATCGACAGGATGAGCATTTCCTTGGAGCGCTCCATCCAGAGCTTCGAAACGCTGAACTGGCATCGAATGATGAGGCCATCTTTTCGGATGTATCGCTTCTCAAACTGCGCCAGGTCATGATCACCCTTCAGCACCAGATCCTGGATATGCTGCCGGTTGCTTTCTCGATCATCAGGATGAGTAAACTCTGATAGATTGGTAGCATACAACTCTTCTATGGTATAGCCGAGCATTCTGGCAAAAGCAGGGTTCACATAGAGCAGGTCGCCCTCTGGTGTGCCGAGTTTGATGCCAAGCGGAGCATTTTCGGCCAGCGCCTGAAACTTGGCTTCACTGCGTTCGAAATTTCGCTGGGAAGCAAAGAGCTCCATGGCAGTTCCTAAGGCCTGGGCCATCAGGTCAATGATTTTCTGTTTAACCGGAAAAAACGTTGCCTCATGGTCTTCATGATCCCAAAAATTGAGCACCCCAAAAATTTCTCCGCTCATCCGCACCGGGGTTCCCAGATAGGAACGCATGCCGAGTTTCAGGTAGGCAGGGTGCTGGGTCAGGCCGGCTTTTTCCAATGAAGGAATACCTACTGCTTCCCGGCAAGAAATGACCTCGTTACAAATGGTGTCCCGAAGGTCCATGGTTAGCCCCTTGCCCATCTTCATTTTGCTGGACGACAGGGCAACAACATGATAATCCCATCCGCTGACCTCTACCACCATGCCTGTTGACAAGCAGAACAGACGCCTTCCCAGCGCAAGATACGCGTCCCATGCAGCCTGGGGAGAGTCATAAGCCTGAGACGAAGTTCGATGTAGCTCCTGCAGGCATGTGTTGAAAAATGATAAATCAGCGGTTCGGCTAGCCACTTCCTCTTCCAGGTGTTCATTGAGGGCATGAAGCTGCTGGCGGTTTCGTTCAAATTCAGTGATGTCGCGGGTAATGCCATATGCGGAGCCGTCGCTGCTTTGTTCCATGGCCATTTCAAACCACCGAATCCTGTCCCCTGGCAATGTCACCCGAAAGGTGAGCCCTTCAAACCTGCCTTTTTCCTGCAATATTTTGCGCGCAGCCTCCAGCAACGGCTGATCGTCAGGGTGGATCCGATCGTTGGTTCTTTCAAATATGTTGGTGCCGTTTGTGGTGGCAGGATCTAGCTCATACAGCCGAAGGAGTTCCCCTGAAAAGGTCAGGTGACTCGCCGATGGGTCCATGATCCAGGTCCCCATTTGCCCAACCCGCTCTCCGTGTTGCAGCAAAGCAGCCTGGCGCTCCAGCTCCAGCTTTTGAGCAGCAAGTGCCTCCTCGGCCGCTACCAGTTGGTTGACGTTGACGCCAATCCCTCCGGTGGCATGGTCGCCCTCCTTACCAGGAATGGGAAACTTGTATGAGAGCGAATGAAATACCCTTCCGTTCTTGAAACGAGCCGTTTCTCTGGCAACGACCAATTCTCCCCCCTCCACAACCCTTCTATCGTGGCGCCGGAACTCCTCTGCTATCTCCGGCGAGTTAAAGTCGAAGTCGGTTTTTCCGAGGATGTTTGACTCGTCAGCCTCAAAAAACGATTCCAGCGCCTTGTTGACCAGGACATAGCGATACTGGTTGTCTTTGATCCAGGCGGGCATCGGGATATGGTCGAGAAATGCTTTGAAGGTGGCTTCCAATTGAACCAGCCGCTGCATGGTTTCACTTTCCGGAAGGCGGCGAATGGTTCCTCCCCACAGCTTGTTGCCGTTCAGGGCTGGTAATTGGCTGGCCGTAAGCTGAAGTTCCACGCGACCAGCAGGGCCATGGAAAGGAAGGCAGATGGCTGGCGCTGAGCCGGATGATGCAAAGAGCGAAAGCCATTGACCAAATTCCTCGCGAAGGGATGGCTGGCAGGCATCCAGCAGGTCTGTTTGAGATAATTTATCGTTCCCGGAAATTCCAAGCCAATGTGAGAGCCTCCCCGACACCCGCCAGGGCGAGTCGGGATACCCGAAGCTCATCCACCAGGTCAGGTCAGGATCCTGCTCCAGAACCCTCTGAAGGACTTCCGGGGAAACAGATGGTGGCGATAAATTGGAATTGAACTCGGGTAGGGCTGATTCGGAGGACGCGGGCATGGAGGGTGAGACAAGTAGAAGGAAGGTAATAGGGCGAGCATATGATACACAATTTCGCCGAAACCCTACAGGATGGAATCCCTGCATTGGCTGATCAGTGGAAATCTTTCCCGGTTAATGATAGGGCACCTCCTGTTAAATGACTGGCTCTCAGATTTTTTTCTCAAAAAAGGGCAGTTTCTTTACTGATGTTTTGGCCTTGCCACCGGGAAAGATTATATTTGCAGCCGTTTCATTAAGAACAAGCACATGGCTAACAAGTCTTTTTCCAAGAAAAAATACCTTCTTCGCTCCCGTGCAGAAAAGCGCCGCCAGAGCTTGAAGATTGATGCCCCCACTTTTGGGGTGCAATTCACTCCCGAGATGAAAAACCTCGAAGTGATTCGCGAGCTGGAAGCCAAAATCAAAGCCATTCAGGCTGCCTAAGCATATCCATCTCTTTACATGGAAAAAGGCCCTCCTCCCGGAAGGCCTTTTTTTGTTTCAGGCAGATGGCAGGCTCCTTTGCCTAGATTTTCTCGAGCACCAGGGCTGTCCGGTTGGTGAGGTAAATGCTCAGCCGGGCATTGCCATGCGAGTCTTCGGTAGTGTGGTGCAGAATGCTGTCGTCGTTTCGGCCGTGCCCGCCAAATTCCAGCGCATCGCTGTTGAGCAGCACACGGTAGGTTCCGGGGCCCGGCACCACAAAGCTGTAGCCCGGGATGGCATTTGAGTGGTGGAAGTTGAAGGCGAAAATGAGGTTATTCCGCTCAAACATCACGGCCTGGTTGCTGGTGTCCATGTTGAGTTGGGTAGCCGGAAGGGCGCTAAGCACCTTTTTTTCGCGCAGCAAATGCACCATGGCCTTGTCGAAAGCATACAAATACTGGTACTTCAGGTTAGCCTGATCCGCGAGCGACCATTGCCTTCTGGCATATTTGTAGCTCCAGCCATTGCCTTCTCTCGGGAAATCAATCCACTCAGGGTGGCCAAATTCATTTCCCATGAACGTGAGGTAACCTTCCCCGCCGAGGGCCGCAGTGAAAATGCGCAGCAGCTTGTGAAGGCCCATCCCCCGGTCGATCACCGGGTTTTCATCGCCCACCATCATGTGCCAGTACATCTCCTTGTCCATCAGCCAGAAGGCCAGGGTTTTGTCGCCCACCAGGGCCTGGTCGTGCGACTCGGCATACCCGATTGTTTTTTCCTTCCAGCGGCGGTTGGTGAGGGTCTGCCACATTTCGTGAATGTTCCACTCCTCGTCGCGCTTGTGCTTGAGCAACTTGATCCAGTAGTCAGGAATGCCCATTCCCAGCCGGTAATCGAAGCCCAGCCCACCTTCCTGCACCTGGCGGCAGCAGCCCGGCATTCCGCTCATGTCTTCGGCAATGGTAATGGCGTCGGGGCGCATCTCATGAATCAGAATATTGCCCATCTGCAGGTAAGTGATGGCGTCCCATTCCACCCCTTCTTTAAAGTATTTGTCGTAATGGTCAAAGCTGGTAAAATCGCCGTGATGGAAATACAGCATGGAAGTCACCCCGTCGAAGCGGAAGCCGTCGAAGTGAAACTCCTGCAGCCAGTAGGCAAGATTAGACAACAAAAACCGCTGAACAGGCCGCTTGCCATAGTTAAACAGCTTGGAATCCCAGCTGCTGTGCTCCCCACGGCCGCCCGGGTGGAAATACTGGTCGTCGCTGCCGTCGAAATCGTTCAGGCCCTCCGAAATGTTCTTCACAGCGTGGGAGTGAACCACATCCATGATCACGGCAATGCCCAGGTTGTGGGCTTTGTTGATGAGAAATTTCAGGTCTTCGGGGGTTCCGAAGCGGGAAGTAGGGGAGAAAAAATTGGAGACGTGGTAGCCAAAAGACCCATAATAGGGGTGCTCCTGCACGGCCATCATCTGGATAGCGTTGTAGCCAAGGTCTTTGATGCGGGGTAGCACATTTTCGGCAAATTCAAGGTACGTGCCCACGCCTTCCTTTTCCTGAGCCATGCCAGTGTGGCACTCGTAGATTAGCGGGGCACCAACGGCCGAAAGGTCAAACCCGGAATCTGTCCACGAAAACGAAGCCTCCGGATGCCAGATTTGCCCTGAAAAATCGTAGGTAACGGGGTCCTGGATGGCCCTTCGCACATAAGCCGGAATTCTGTCACGGTCTTTTCCGTGGCCTACCACCCGCACTTTCACCCGCTGCTCGTGGCGGAGGGCGTCTTTGCCGGACAGGAAAATTTCCCAGTCCTCGCCGTGGCGGCTGAGGGGGTGGCTCTCCCGGTTCCAGTGGTTAAAGTCGCCGGTGAGATACAGGGCCTCAGCTCCCGGAGCCCACTCGCGATACCACCACCCCTGCTTGTCAGCATCGAAATGGAAGCCGTAATAGTCATGGGCCTGAGCAAATGCCTGCAGGCTGCCGTGCTCCCTGGCAATGTCGGAGATGGTGTTGAGGCAGCGGGAAATCCGTTCCTCGATGTCTTTTTCGTATGGCTCCAGCCAGGGGTCGTCTACGACCAGGGCTGCGCGTTGAGGAATAGTGGCCATAGGGATCGGAGAGTAGTAGCTTGATAGAATGATAGCTAAAAATGAATCAGGAAGGGGAGATTTACAAGGAATATTTACCTGCTATCGATTATGCCTGCCTTTTGTTTCGAAGACCCGACGGAGAAAAAAGTCATTCCCCAGGCTGCTAGGAATTCACTCAACCAGCTCGTAATTTAGAAAGTAGTATGCTTGCATAACAAATTTTGCCATGGCAGAGTACCTTATCATCGGCGGCGGAACAGCAGGTTGCATCCTGGCCAACCGCCTCAGCACCGACCCAGAGCACCAGGTTTTTCTCCTCGAAGCAGGCCCCGAAGACAAAAAGCGGGAAATTCATATCCCTGCTGCCTTTTCTCAGCTGTTCAAAAGCAATGTGGACTGGGCCTTCGAAACCATTGCACAGCCTCACGCAGCGCAACGCAAATTGTTCCTGCCCAGGGGCCGTGTGCTCGGTGGCTGCTCCTCCATCAATGCAATGATCTATATCCGGGGCCACCGCCTCGACTATGACCACTGGGCTGCGCTTGGCCATTCAGGCTGGGATTATGAATCCCTTCTGCCCTACTTCCGAAAAAGCGAGCACAACCTTCGCCTTCACGACGATTTCCATGGCCAGGATGGCCCCCTCACCATTTCAGACCTCCACGAGGCACTGCCCCTCAGTCACGACTTCGTGAAAGCCGCATCCGAGGCCGGTTTTGCTGCCAACGACGACTTCAACGGAGCCCGACAGGAAGGTTTTGGCCTGTACCAGGTTACCCAGCACCAGGGCAGGAGAATGAGCGCAGCCGCAGCTTTCCTCAAGCCGGTTCGCAAGCGCCCCAATCTCAGGGTCTTGACCCAGGCCCAGGCGCTTTCCCTGCTGTGGGAAGGGCAAAAAGTGGTGGGGGTCCGATACCGCCAGGGCGGCGAAATCAAGCAGCTCCGCGTCAAGGGCGAAGTGATTCTCGCCGCAGGTGCGTACAACAGCCCCCACCTGATGATGC
The DNA here is from genome assembly GCA_041741415.1 of Bacteroidia bacterium. Taxonomy (GTDB): domain Bacteria; phylum Bacteroidota; class Bacteroidia; order J057; family J057; genus JANQTF01. The sequence goes on from JBGSKC010000061.1 coordinate 28,075, forward strand.
TCTCCGGTATCGGCCCGGGGCAGCATTTGCAGGACATGGGCATCCCGGTGCGGCTCGACCAGCCGGAGCTGGGCAAGCATTTGCAGGACCACCTCATCGTGCCAATGGTATTCGACGCCTACCCTCAAACCACGCTGCAAAGCGCCAAAAGCATCAAAAGCCTGGTTAACTACCTGGTGTGGTCGGAAGGGCCGCTGTCGTCGAACGTGGCCGAGGCGGGAGGATTCGTCCGCACACTGCCCGGCTTGCCCGCGCCCGACATCCAGTTTCACTTTGGGCCGGGCTATTTCTACAACCACGGCTTTGGCATCCCTCAACACGGATCCGGCTTCAGCCTGGGGCCCACTTTGCTGCAGCCCAAAAGCGCAGGCTCGGTTTCGCTGGCTTCCCCCCAACCCGAGGCGGCCCCCCGGATCGACCACGCCTACCTGGCAGAACAGGAAGATGTGGACACCCTGGCACGGGGCTTTGAGGCGGGAATGCGCATTGCCAGTGCCCCCTCGCTGCGCAAGCACAGAAAGGGCTACCATTTACCAGCGATGCATCTGGCGCAAAAAGCAGAAATTGAAGCCCATATTCGCCAGCACGCCCAAACGCTGTACCACCCGGTAGGAACGGCCAGAATGGGCGCTGTGGTGGACAGCGAGCTGCGGGTGATGGGGGTGGAAGGGCTTCGCGTGGTGGATGCTTCAGTAATGCCGGAAATTGTGCGGGGCAATACCAACGCGCCTGTGATGGCCATTGCAGAAAAAGCCGCTGACCTGATCCTGGGGGCTAAAAAAGACGTTGTCAGCCTTCCTGCAAGGACGGAAGCGCTGACAACTGGCAGGCAGTAACACTGCCGCTTTACTCCTGGCTTCTGATAAATGGAACCCGGAAGGCTCCGTGGGCAGTGACCAGGTGCAGAACATACACGCCTGCCGGAAGTGGCGCAACGGAAACGATCAGTTGATGATTTCCTTCAGGCAAGGCTAAGGTACGAAGTTCCACTGATTTACCATCCATGGAATAAATTTTCCCCTGAATCATTTCAGGCCCGGAAAATGGGAACTCCAGCGTGAGCTGTTCGGCTGCTGGATTGGGATAAGCACGCACAGACAGCAACTCAGGCGCTGCCAGGTGAGCCTTTTCCTCAGCGGCTTCCAGCAGCACTGGCCCAAACAGCGTGGCAGGGGTGCAGGAGTCGCCCACTGAATAGTTTCCGAATTCATCCACAAGCTCCGGTTCTGCTGACAGAGCGGGGGCGGGATAAGCAACGGAGGAGGTGGTGGCGCCTGCAGTGTTGATTTCGATGGTCCGGGCAGCGGTATTAGACAAAAAGCCCGCTCCTACAAGGTTGTTTCCGTGTTCGCCAAACACCACATAAATGGACCCCAGCCCGCAGAAGCTGTCAAAATCGAGGTTGGTTCCCAGGCCGTCAAAGCCGGGAGCGATGGTACCGGGATTGCCGCCGGCGCCAAGGAAAAAGATGACGTAGCTGTTAGGAGGAATGGTCCCCAGATTAGGGCCAACGGGTGCCACGAAGAGATCAAATCCGCAATTGGCCTGGACATTCAGTTGATTTACGAGCGAAGTAATCGTGGTGGCATCTCCGGGGATGTTGATGTCGAGCCAGCGATAGCATTCCAGTCCCACCCCGCAGGTTTCGGTTGTGCTGGGGCCTACGCTTGCCCCGGAGCCCGACCAGGTATAGTTTACATTTGGCTGAACCCCACTGGTATGATCGAGTGAATAAAGCTCGATATCATCCACCGAAATCGAGGCGCTTCCGGTTGTGGCAGCTATAAACTCGTTTTGCGATTCATTCCCGCAGGGGTTGATCACCCCGGTTTTCATGATCACCCCAGGACAGTCGCCCACAATGGTAAAAGGACCCGACCCGGCGGCAAACAAGCCCGGCGAGGTTGCGGTAAAGGCCACGGTTTCGTCGGTGTCATATAACAGGTTGAAGGTCGCACAGCCATTCACAGCAGCCGGGCTGGTATTGCCAACGAGCGTGCCGGTAAATCCAAGGTCGAGGTCCAGGGTAATGGTTCCGGTAAAATCAGGCTGGGTTTTGCCACTGCTGCTTTCGACTACACACACCACCAACTGAAACACATCGGTTGTGTCCACGCAGCCGGGGGTAATGTAGGTGAAGGTCAGGGCATCGGCAACCGGGCAGTCAAATCGTTGATCGCCGAGGGTCGCGCTCAGGCAGGTGCCGCCTACATCTGCCACCACAAACTGGTAGCCTGTAAGGCTGTCGCCCACAAAGCCGCTCAGCGAAAGCGGCAGGCTGCTGTAATTGTAGGTTCCGTTCAGGCCGCCTGGATCCGGGGTCACTGTTAGGGTAAATTGGGTGGAAACCGCTCCGCTGGTGTTAAAGGAAAGCTGGGCAGCGCCCACGCCGTTGGTGCAGCTTTTGGCCAAAGCCAGTCCGCTCAAGGCACAAATTCCTGTGGTGTGCCCACCCAGGGAGTCGGCGTTGGTGGTGGCGTCGCAGTCCCATTCGGTATCTGGATTAAACGCACTGGCTCCATTGAAGGAAGGGCAGGTGAGTCCCGGCTTGCGGATCAGCCTGCCATCCATGGTGCCCTGGGTGCAGGTGGCTCCCACCCATTCTGTTCCGGGGTCAAACCCGATCTGACCCACCACATCAAGGGTTCCAAGGGTGTTGTTGATTAGCTCAACAGCATCGTTTCCGTTAAACGACATGTTTCCGGACTGCTGATCCGTTTGGGCGATCAGAGCCGCATTCGCCCCGGGATTACACACCACAAAGACATCGCCGGGAGCCAGAATACCAGTGAGGTTGGTAGTGGAAGTGGGAGCCACAGCTCCGTTTGCATACACCCTGATGGCATACCCGCCAGCGACAAAGTCGATCGCAGCGCCGGTTCCATTGTAAATTTCAATGCACTTGTCGTTGCCTGCACCCTCAATGTACTCAGAAATGAACACGCACTGCGCTGAAAGCAGGAAGGGCAACTGGAGAAAAAGTGAGGCCAGGGTAAACTTCTTCATGGGCACTTGGGGTTGGTAAGGATACAAAAAATCCCAACATCCCTCCCGCCATGCCGTGGCATAACTGGAAAGGATGTTGGGGGGCTTCACGGTGTTTGAAGAACTACTGCCTAACGACAGGAACAAGCTGGTTCGTTCCGTTCACAGAAAATTTAACATAAAATACACCTTCTGGCAATCCGGACAAATCAAGCGGGTGTTCTTGTGCGCCCGGCTTTACCTCGATCTGGTGTGCCTGAAGCAGGTTGCCAGCAAGACCAAATACAGCAATGGTTCCTGTTCCCTGCTGGTCTGTTTCCCAGCGGAGGGTCGAAGATCCGGTGCTGGGGTTGGGCCAAACCGCCAGATTCCGCAAGCCTGAGCCAAGCTCAACCTCATAACGGCCAATCAGGCGGCGGCTGCCGTCGATGTCCACCTGGGTGAGTTCATACAGCACCCGGCCAGACAATCTCGCCACATCCCAGGCTTCATAGGCTTCCAGCTTATTGGAGAAGCCAGCTCCTGGCAAAGACAGCACAAACGTTTCGATACCCTGCTGGCGGCGAACCACTTCAAAGCGCTCGTTGGCAACCTCCGAGCCGGTGGCCCAGGAAAGTTTAACGCCGCCTGGCAATGCTTCAGCCTCAAAGTATACCAGCTCAACAGGGAAGGCAAAGCCCACCCCGAGATTGCTGTAATCAATAGATGCAGAGCAATACTGCCAGTGGGCAGAAGGATCGTAGGCGTCATTGGGGTTGCTGTCTGCCGTGCTCTGTCCAAGACTCACGTCTTTCCGGAGGTTCACGTCTTCGGTTTGGCAGCTGCCACCCGACCAGCTGCTGCCGGGATTAAAGCCAATCTGGCCCATCACATCCCGCACAATTCCGCTTTCAACAAGCGCCACGGCGTCGTTCCCGTTATATCCCAAAAAGGCGATCTGATCAGCCACAAGCCCGGGAGGTGTGGCTGCCTGGTTGTGTTGCAGCACGAAAAAGCCTCCAGGAGCCAACGTGCCAGTCATGTTGACAGGCGGGTTGGAGGAAGAAGATCCATTCGCGTAAATCAGCAGCTGGTAGTTGCCGAGGTCAATGGGTGCTCCGGTTGGGTTGTGGATCTCTACAAATTTCTGGTTTGTAGATTCGATGTATTCCGACAAAATCAGGAAACCGCTGCTGGATGGACAGGCGCTGATGAGGGGCAGAATGTTGTTGGCAAAGTAGGTGCAGGTTGGCTCAGCCGAGAAGGTGGCGGTCAGATCGCCAGTGGTGCCATTTGCTGGAAACTGAACCCCCGCAAAGGTGTGGGTGGTTGCAGTGCTGGTGCTCGCGACGGCTACAGACATGGGGCTGGGCAGGTCTCCGGTCAGGTTGAGGGTTCCGCTACTGGGTTTACCAGTGAAATTGACCACCACATCAGCTGTGAAGAAGTCATCAGATGCATCGCCGGAAGTGCCGTTGTTCTGGCATGCGCTTTCATTTTCAAGAGAAATTCCAGAAATGATGCACCCCGCCGTGGCCGTTCCGGTGATCCGGACATTGTCGATCCCGCCGTAGTCGTCGCCATTTTGGGAGACCCCAATAACAAATCCAATCGAAGAAGCCGCAGGGGCCCAATTGAAGGTGTAGGTGACCCAATTGCCCGTTGTAAAATTATTGATTCCATCCACCACCAGGACGACTGGCTGAGCGGTCCCATCGACAATCACCTGGGCAGTGATGTCGTCGCCTGCATCAAATCCAGAAACTTGGTAGTCGAATGACACCTGAAAACCAGCGTATCCACTCGTGCTGACAGCAGGAAAGGTGAGTGTACCAAAACTATTGGTGGCAGTGCCTCCAACATTGTTCGCCAAATCCAACACCCCCCAGAACTGTGATCCGCCATTGGTCGCTGGTGTGATGGTACCTCCGGGGCCCAGCGAGCTCACCACCCCCCAGTAGTCACTTGCGGAGTTGGGGGTGAAGGCAACAGGGTTGGGCGTGAAAGTCCAGGTATCTGATGCAGCTGACTCGAAGCCTTGAAAAGCCAGGGTATCCTGAGCAGAAAGGCCAGGGGAGAACAGAAACAAACAAATGGCAGGAAAAAGTACGGTAAACAATCGGTTCATAAGCCAGGAGTTAAAAATGGGAACTTGAAAATGTCAGGTATTACATGAAATAAAACTTTCCAGCGCCAAAACAACAAGCAGGAAACAACCTCACTTGAGCTAATTGATTAAGGATTTATTATGAAATCGGCTTGCCACCAAACGTAGATTTTGGAGTTTGCTCAGACACAACAGTCAAAAAAGCGAGGGAATCAGGGCGCGCTGCGCGAAAAAAGATTTATTTGTTTGGATTTATCCGCCAATCAGGCTAAGTTTGCATCCTTGAAATTTCACACGAAAGGAGGTAATTGGCCATGATCATCATCAAAGTCAAAGAAGGAGAAACGATCGACCGCGCACTGCGCCGGTACAAGAAGAAGTTCGAGCGCACGGGCGTCCTGAAGGAAGTCCGCGGAAGAATGTTTTACTCCAAACCCTCCGAGTCTAAAAAAGAGGTACTGAAGAAAGCGAAGAACCGCGAGCGCCACTACGCCGCCGAGAACTACTAGTTCATTCTTCGTTCAGCATAACAAACATGAGTCATCCCGAACTTTTGATGAGCCAGTAGGTCCACATCAGGGAAAGTGCTAATCGGATTCTGTAAATCGGTGTAGGGTATTCCCTGCACCGATTTCCTGTTCTGGGGCACCATTGCCTGAGGAGTGTTTCGA
>JBGSKC010000062.1:0-68178 GCA_041741415.1 Bacteroidia bacterium
TGCCCTCCAGCTTGGCATTTTTTTCTACATCCCCGAAGAGGACTTCATACATGCTGACAAACTCCTCTGCGGTGTCTTGTCCGATTTTGGCGAGTTCAGCTTCCATAGCCTGTCGTGTAAAGTTTTTGAAGTTTGAATATAAGTAAATCTCCCTGAAGAAACGAATCTGCTCCGAGTCTGTTTTGTCCATGCCTGCGGTTGAACGAACCACAAGCACAACTGCCGCAATGGTGTCTTCCATCCTGGCGGCTTTGAGGGATGTCAGGGTGGCCCTTAGCAACAGGGAGGTGATGCTGAGTAGTTCCTCGTCGGTTTTTTCGCTGACCGGATCAAAGATGAAGTCAAAAAAGGGCATGAAGCGCAGAAGCTCTTCGGGGATGTCGCCATAAAGGTCGCGCATGGTCGGGAGCCGCCACTTCTCCCTGCCGTGGTAAATCACAACCGGAATGATGGGCCGCATGAGCTCTCCTTCCTTTCGATCGCGGTGCTGAGCCTCGATCTGGTTGATCATGTAGCGAAGCACCTGCGCCCACACCCCCTGGTCAGGATAGCTCTTGTGCTCGAAGAGCAGAACCAGATCGGCCTCGCGGCCTTGCTTACCATATTGGCACCGGTAAACCACATCGCAGATGTGTTTCCGGAGGGACTCATCGACGTAGGTTTCTTCCTGCCTGACGAGGGTCTCGGTGCGGATCAGGCGCGAAAGAGGCGCTGGCAGGCAGTGGAGGACGTAATCCGCCGCGACAGTAGTCCTGGAAAAGGCCTGGCGAAAGAAGAGGTCATGTGGTTGCTGGGGGCTGCTCATGAGACAATATTGCAAACAAAATTAGACATTACCAAATTTGTTTGCAATATTTTTTGCTAAAAACAGCGCAGAGATGGTTTCACCAAATGATCTCCAGCATTCCATTATTTCGCCTTTACCAGCTCAGAATCTGACCCCTACACCACCTCCCGCATCAGCCGCTCCAGAATGGCTTTGGCCGCCAGAGGCACCACGGTGCCCGGACCAAAAATCCCGGCGACGCCCGCCTGATACAGAAAGTCATAGTCCTGCTGCGGAATGACACCGCCCGCCACAACCAGAATATCCTCCCTGCCCAGCAGCTTCAACTCTTCTATCAGCTGAGGAACCAGGGTCTTGTGGCCGGCAGCGAGGGAGGAAACTCCCACCACGTGAACGTCATTCTCCGCTGCCTGCATCGCCACTTCTGCAGGAATCTGAAACAGCGGCCCGATGTCCACATCAAAGCCGAGGTCGGCAAAGCTCGTGGCAATGATCTTGGCACCACGGTCGTGGCCGTCCTGGCCCATTTTCGCCACCAGCATCCGGGGGCGACGGCCATCCAATTCGGCAAAACGGTCGGCCAGTTCGCGGGCCTCCAGCACGGCTTCCTGCTGGCTTCCGGCTTCCTGGACATACACCCCGGAAACCGACTGGATGCTGGGCTGGTACCGGCCAAAGCTGGCCTCCATCGCATCTGAAATTTCTCCCAGCGTGGCCCGGCAGCGTGCCGCCACCACAGCATGTTCCAGCAGATTGCCCTCCCCGCTCGCAGCTGCGTGCCGGATCGCCGCCAAGGCTGTTTCCACTTCCTCTGCATTTCGCGAAGCTTTCACCGACTCGAGCCGTTGGATCTGCGACTCCCGCACCGCCGCATTGTCAACGTCCAGGATGTCAAACGAATTGGCCTCATCGCTGCGCCAGCGATTCACCCCCACAATGATGTCCTGCCCTGAGTCAATCCTGGCCTGCTTTCTGGTTGCAGCTTCTTCGATTCTGAGCTTGGGAATGCCCGCTTCAATGGCCTTTGCCATGCCGCCATGAGCTTCAACTTCTTCAATCAGGGCCCAGGCGCGGTGAACAAGTTCGTGGGTGAGCCGCTCCACATAGTAACTCCCCGCCCAGGGATCCACCGCCCGCGTGATGTCTGTTTCTTCCTGGAGGTACAGCTGGGTGTTGCGTGCGATCCTGGCGGAAAAATCGGTGGGAAGGGCAATGGCTTCGTCAAATGAATTGGTGTGGAGCGACTGCGTACCCCCGAAGGCCGCGGCCATGGCCTCGATTGCCGTGCGGGCCACGTTGTTGAGGGGATCCTGCTCGGTGAGGCTCCAGCCGGAAGTCTGGCAGTGGGTGCGCAGCGACATGGATTTAGCCTCTTTGGGCTGAAATTGCTTCACGAGCTTGGCCCAGATCAGCCGCCCGGCGCGGAGTTTGGCAATTTCCATGAACACATTCATGCCAATTGCCCAGAAAAAGGAAAGCCTCGGGGCAAAGGCATCGATATCAAGTCCGGCCCGGATGCCGGTGCGAAGGTATTCGAGGCCGTCGGCGAGGGTGTAGGCAAGTTCCAGATCCGTCGTTGCCCCTGCCTCCTGCATGTGGTAGCCGGAGATGGAAATGGAGTTGAAGCGGGGCATGTGGCGGGATGTGTAGGCGAAAATGTCGCCGATGATCTTCATGCTTGGCCCGGGAGGGTAGATGTAGGTGTTCCGGACCATAAACTCCTTCAGGATATCGTTCTGGATCGTGCCTGAAAGTTTGTCCTTCGAAACACCCTGCTCTTCAGCCGCCACAATGTAAAATGCCATGACAGGGATCACGGCTCCGTTCATTGTCATCGACACCGACATGTCGCCGAGGGGAATGCGGTCGAACAGGATTTTCATGTCCTCGACCGAATCAATGGCCACACCAGCTTTGCCCACATCGCCCATGACCCGCGGGTGGTCAGAATCATAGCCCCGATGCGTGGCGAGGTCAAAAGCAACAGACAGGCCTTTTTGACCTGCAGCCAGATTGCGCCGGTAAAAGGCGTTGGAGGCTTCGGCGGTGGAAAAGCCAGCATATTGGCGCACGGTCCAGGGCTGGGTTACGAACATGGTCGAATATGGCCCCCGCAAGAAGGGCGGGATTCCTGCCACAAAGTCGAGGTGTTCAAGGCCCGCGAGATCAGCGGCAGTATAAACCGACTGGATATCGATCTGCTCCGGGGTATGCCAACTGGTTTCCGGGCTGGGAACAGAGGCTGATCCCTGGCCGTTCAGAGGTGCGGGAATGCGGGAAAAATCGGGTCGCATGGGCGAATGATTCGGTGAGGCAGAAAGATAGGACTTTAGAAGGAATGCTTGCAGCGACCTTTGTCATAGAATCCAACATCTTCATGCCTCTGCTCTGGCCTTTTTTCTTATCAGCCCTCTTCTGCAAGGTCGAGGATCATGATTTTCTGCCAGATTTTCACAGAGAGCCCCTGGGTGAGTTGTTCAATGTCGTTCACCGCCTGGAGCACAACGGTGTCCTGGGTATTTTGGCCAAACAGGGCCGCCACTTTGGCAACGAGAGCCAGGAGCTCAGCACAATAGTCGAGGTAGCGGGTGAGTTGGGGCCGGTTGAGGGTGCGCTCCGGGGAGGAAGGAGTTTCCCTGGTGCGCTTGAGCAGGGAGGCTGGATCCTTGGTGAGCTGGTGCATGTCCACCACGTGGGCCAGGCTTCGGAGCTGGTGCAGGGCCCGCAGGGCCGACTGCCGCTTGAGCCGGGTTTCGAGGCTGAGGAGAGAAAAAAGGGCAAGACCCAGGAAAATCAGTTCATTGATGGCAGCTTCCGAGGTTTGGACGAGGTCGGTCATGTCCGAGTTAGCCAGGGTGAGGTTTTTGCCTAATTGGACCAAGGCCCACAATGCCAACCCCAGCAAAAGGCTCCCAGCCACGATGGAGCTGATCCTCACCGGCCAGATCGGGGAGCGCAAATGGCGGCAGGCTCCTTCTGCCAGCACGGCCAGCTGGCGGAATTCCTGACAAACTCCCCGCAACCCTGACTCCGGAAAACGCTCGCCAATGCGCTTTTCCAGCTGGTCGATGGTCGAATGGATCGCCTTGGGATTGAGCTGGGTGTAGTTTTTGGAAACCTCAGCCTGGGAGGCCCCTGTGAGAAATGACAGCAGATTCAAAATGGTTCGGCATTGTGGGTGCTAGTCTAACAAAAAAGTTCCATGCCTTTTCCGTCTGCCGCACAAAAGAAAAGGAAGTCAACGGCGTGTTCGCCACTGACTTCCCCTGCTTTGCCTGCTGTTGCAGATCAGACTTTCACTGTTTCTTCGAGGGTGGCGAGCCAGCGCTCTGCATCGAGAGCAGCCATACAGCCAGTTCCGGCGGCGGTCACGGCCTGGCGATAGTGCTTGTCAGCTGCATCGCCGCAGGCAAACACGCCAGGGAGGTTGGTGTATGTGGAGCCTGGGTTCACGATCAGGTAGCCTGCCTCATCCATGTCGAGCTGGCCTTCAAAGATGCCAGTGTTGGGCTGGTGCCCAATGGCCACAAAAAGCGCGGAAGCGGGAATCCGGGAGGTTTCACCAGTCTGGCTGTTGCGCACCAGCACAGCTTCTACCTTACCTTCCCCTTCGATGTCGTAGGCCTGGGTGTTCCAGTACATCTGGATGTTGGGGGTATTGAACACACGGTTTTGCATGATCTTCGAGGCCCGCATTTCGTCGCGGCGAATGAGCATGTGAACTTTTGGGGAAAGCTTGGAAAGGTAGAGGGCTTCTTCGGCGGCAGTGTCTCCGGCACCAACAATCACGACTTCTTTGCCCCGGAAGAAAAATCCGTCGCATACGGCGCAGGCGCTCACCCCAAGGTTGAGGTAGGTTTGTTCAGCTTCGATGCCGAGCCATTTGGCAGAGGCCCCGGTGGAAATGATCACCGTATCGGCGAGGTACAATTCCCCTGTTTCCGACCACACTTTTTTTGGCTGGGCGGCGAGGTCCACCCGGGTAATGGTCTCATATTTGAGCCGGGTACCGAAGCGCTCGGCCTGAAGGCGAAAATCTTCCATCATTTGCGGGCCCATAATGCCCTGCGGATAGCCGGGATAATTTTCGACATCCGTGGTGATCATGAGCTGTCCACCAGGCTGCATTCCACTGAACATCAACGGCTTGAGTTCGGCACGGGCAGCATAAATGGCAGCAGTGTAGCCAGCGGGGCCGGAACCAATGATGATCACTTTTTCGTGGCTGATGGCTCCGTTTTCGTTGCTCATAGTATCTTTGGTTGATGAATGCGAAGAACCGGTTGTAAACCGTTCTGCAAAGGTACAAATTTCCGCCTAACGAGTCTGTCCTCTGCCCGACAGGTCAGAATTTGGATTCGTTCGGCACCACAAAACAACCCCAGCTTCGGCCCACATTTGATGAGAAATCTCATCGTTCCCCACACAGCTTTCTCCATTCTCTCCTGGCTTCTGCGAGGCGGGTTGCTGGGGTTGCTGGCAATAACGAGCCTCTATGGGCAGGAGCGCGCTTTCGTCATCGCCAGCTACCCACGAAACGGCGCGGCAGGGCTGCCCTGTTCGCCAGTCTTGTCTATCCAGATTTATTTCCCTGCCGAAAGCAAAACCCTGGATCCCCTCACCCTCCACGACAACAACATCCGGCTCTACCGCGCCAACGCCGACGAGCCTCCAGTTCGGGCAGAACTCCTCTTTAAGCCGGAAACCAACACCCTGTCCATCATTCCTCAGTCCAATCTCGTTCCCTTCAACGAATACATCCTCAGCATCACCCCCGGACTGGTGGACGACAGGGGCTTCAGCCTGAGGCCGTTTTTTATCAGATTTAACACTGCCTCCTGCGATGGCGAGCCTGCCCCCATTGTTTCCAGGGGCGACCCGGAGCTGCCGGAAGTCCCCCCCGGCCCGCATGTGCTGCTCAAATCCGATTCCATCATCGTCATGGAAGAGGTTAACCGAATTAAATGGGTCACCTTCGGCGAACGGATGATCTCTTCTTACCTCATTCGTAGAAAAACCGATACTGCTGATTTTGCCAGTGTTGCCGACATGGTATGCCCCGGCGACAATGACTCCTCCCAGTCCTATGTGTGGATCGATCCCATCCCTTCTCACGGCTGGAACCATTACCAGATTTCGGCTGTCACCATTCTGGGAGACACGCTCATTCTCGACACCATCAGCCATTTCCGCAAGCTCGTTGCCTTTCCCAACACCGACGCCATCTGGCAGGGGCGGCTGCCCGTGGTGACCTGGCTGCCGGAGCGAACGCCCATGGTGGCCATCATCCGCGACCTCGACAATGAAATCGTACGAAAGCAGGCCGGCTGGGCCGAAGCCGGAGAAAAATTCTGGACCGTGGACCTTGGCGTTCTTGACCCCGGCGAATATCGCGTTCAGGTGTTTCTTGGCAACGACAGCTATTCGACAGACATCCTCGTTACGGAATAACCCCTCATTCATGCAGCCATTTTCTTCTGCCGTTCCAGCGCTTTTGGTGCAGGCCGTTCGCCGCTACCTGCTGGAAGAGTCAATTCCCAGAGCTGTCAAATGCCTGGAAATGCTGTCAGAAGAGGATATCTGGTTCAGGCCCAATGGGATCAGCAATAGCCCCGGAAACCTGGTGTTGCACCTCTGCGGCAACGCTACCCAGTGGATTCTCTCCACGCTGGGACAACTTCCCGACCACCGCAACCGCGATGCGGAATTCGCCGAGCAGGGCCCGATCCCCAGGGAAAGCCTGAAGGTCCGCCTTTGGCAATTAGCCTACGACATCGAACAGGTGCTTGCCAGCCTTGATGAGGAAGCCCTTGCCCGGGAGTATCATGTACAGGGGTTTGAAGAAAGCGGGGTAGCCATTCTGGTGCACGTCACAGAGCATTTTTCCTACCACGTGGGGCAGCTCACCTGGGTTGTGAAAGCCCACACAGGCCGCCCGACCGGGTATTATGAAGGGATGGACCTGAATGTGAAGACGGAAAAGGAAGGCCCGGCAACTTGAGGTGACCATCAGGCAGCGAATACAGCCAAGGTGCTACGCCGCCACCTGAGGAGGTCTTCTTGACCACCAGGTGGCAATGGCGGTTCCGGAAACCAGGTGCCAGATGCCCCACAGCGCGGCAATCATCGCCATGCCGCCCCGGCCCTCAAAGATTGGGCCGAAGATCAGCACCAGCGCAATGGATGAATTCTGTATGCCAGTCTCAATGGAAATGGTGCGCCTGTCGGCGACAGAAAGTCTGGCTACGCTGGCCATGGCATAGCCGCCAACAAGCGCCACGGCATTATGCGCAGCCACGATCACGATCACCACCCCCACATATTCAACAAATGCAGCCCAGTTGGCTACCAGCGCTGCAACCACATACCCGGCAAAAAAAACGAGAGAAAGCCGCTGAATCGGTTTGTTAATCTTAGCCGACCAGCCCGGAAAGCGGCTTGTGAAGAACATACCCAACGACAATGGCAACACGAGCAGCAGAAAAATGCTAGACAGAATGCTCCATGGGTCGATGGCAATTTTCTCCAGTTCTGCCGCAGCGGGCGGATACCACTGGCTCCAGAAGGCAAAATTGATCGGAGTCATGATCATGGAGGCGAGGGTGGAAACGGCAGATAAACTCACCGAAAGGGCCACGTTGCCTTTGGCCATCAGGCTCATGAAATTGGACACATTGCCGCCAGGACAACTTGCCACGAGAAACATGCCCAGAGCCATGCCGGGGCAGGGCTTGACAGTCCACACAAGGATCAGGGTGAGCAGAGGGAGCAGGAAAAATTGAGACAACAGCCCGGTGATAGCGGCTTTCGGTTGCTGAACGATTCGCCGGAAATCGTCCCAGGTCAGGTTCAGTGCCACCCCAAACATGATGATGCCGAGGGTAATGTTCAGTAAATGAAGCGAATTGGGAGAAAAATTGAGTCGGAGTGCATCAAATTCTTCACACATAGGAGCGAGGGTAAGGATCGGGAAGGGAGAGCTAAACTTTCAAACAATATCAGGGGATTTCGGGAAAGTTTAGCTGCCTGCCTCAGGATTTTCTGCTGCAGGCTTCTCAGGCTTTTTGAACCAGATCCAATGCCGCGTTTCGCCTGCCACCGTCCAGTTTTTCAACACCTCCGCCATGATTTGCGAGCCATACCGTCCTGCTTGTCCGGCTTCTCCGAGCAGATCCTTGTCCAGAAAAATATAATCTGTCTGCGCCAGGGCCTGCCGGTATCGTGTGGGGTTTTGATCGAATTGCATCTCCGCGTTGTGCTCCCAGTCGGAAGGCAGCGGGTTGGTGGTTCCGGTGAGGGCATGGATGTGGGGCCAGTTTGGCAGCACGGTAAAGGTTCCCGGCAGAGACAGCCTCAGCGAATCCAATTCGCCCAGTTCTTCTGCTATTTCCGGCCCCACCTTCACCCATTCCAGTGCCGGGTAGCGGCTTGTCAGCTCCGCAGGCAACTGCGTAGCAGGTCGCTGCTCCCGGTAGGGATAGAACCAGCCCAGCAGCACCACCATGAGCGCACCCGCAGCCAGGGCCATGCGGGGCCATTTGCCAGCTTTCAAAGCCGGGATGATGAGCGGAAGGGCCACCAGCACAGGGGTGGCATAGCCCCATGACAGGCTGGAGCACCAGGCAAGCCCCAGCAATGCCAGCCAGGCTGCGGCCCCCGGTTCTTTGCGCCGAAGGCTCTGAACGGCCTCCCACAACCCCACCCACCACAACACCTGCCCCGCTTTCCATGGCACCGAAGCACTGCTTCCGGCCCGGATCATCATCGCCGACCAGGCGGCCAGCAACAGCAACACAGCTGCGGGATAGACAAGGTCCGGGAAAGAAGGCCTCCATTTTTTCAGGCTCAAACGAGCTAATATGGTCGCCAACGCAGGAATAAGCGGCAATACATACGCTTTCACCCCCGCTTCCCACAAATCACCGCCCGAGGAACTTGCCATTACCCAGGACCAGGCAACAGCGAGATCGGGCAGCAAAGCGATCAGCGCAAAAGCACCAGTGAACAGCCCTCCGGCCAGGAACCAGGGGAGCTTGTTCCGCTGATCTGGCAACAGCAACAGCCAGGCCAGCGCGAAGACCGGCAGGAAAAAAAAGGATTGCTTGGCCAGTGCGGCGCAAGCCATGGCGGAACCGCCAAGAAAGGCGAGGCTGCGGACATGTTGTTTATTCGCCAAACACCACCAGCCCAGCGAGCCAAAGAAAACCCCGTCGATGGTGTGCCAGGGCATGGCCGGAAAATTGTGCAGCGACATCAGCGCGGCAGCCAGCCACCAGATCCCTTCCTGCGAAAAAGGGTATCCCTGATTAGCCAAAAAGCCTCTCTGCCACCACACCGCCAGCCCGATCATGACCACCATGGCAAAGCGGCTGAGCCAAAGCCAGGCATCTCCGAAAAAAAACCACAGGCTGTGGAGCCAGGGCGAGAGCGGGGGCCGCACATAGTCCACCTCTGTGTAGAGCTCCTGCCCCTGAAAAATTCGCCAGGCGATGCCCATGACGTAGCCCTGGTCGGTGTCGCCAAGGTAGCTGGAAGCGAGCCAGGCGGCGAGCAAGCCCCAGGCACCAAACAGCAGGGGCCAGCTCCAGCGCTGGCCCCTTGAAAGAGATTGACCCGAAAACGTGGAGTTGAGGAAATCCGCCATATCGGGTGGAATGATGAATCAGTTGCTTCGAAATCAGTGAGCGGCCTCCGCCGTGGGGCGATTCCGCAGCACGACAAACAAAATACCAAATCCGACGATGAGCACCAGCGGGAAAAGGGCAATGTTGGCTAATGCGGCCTGGCCTGCGGCAAGTTCCACAGCCTCAGGCGCGACCCCATCGGCGATGGCAGTCTGGCGGGCACCATCGATCCAGCCGCCGATCACAGGCTGCCAGAGCGACACGGCAAACATCCCCACACCACCCATGAAAGAAAGGCCGAGGGCACCGGTGGATGGCACATATTCAGCAGTGGAGCCGATCATGGTGGGCCAGAAGTACATCACGCCTACCGCAAACAGGATCGCAGCGAGATAGACCATGCCGCCGGTGGCGATGCTCATGAAGTACAGTCCCAGGGCAGCAATCACCGAAGAGCCCAAGAGCACGCCAATTGGTTTGACGCGGTGAATGAGCGGTCCGCCGAAGAAGCGGCCCACAGCCATGAGGCCCGTCACGAGGATCAGCACCACCATGGGAGAGGCACCTGCGTTGCCCAGAATCCGCTCCACCCACTGCTGGGTGCCCAGCTCGGAAGTCGCTGTGATCGACATCAGAAAGGCCAGGGCGGCATAGATGGGGCCAAACCGCATGTAGACCAGCACAGCGACAAGTACCAGGAGCGGAATTTTGACGTAAAGTCCGTTTTCAATTCCCGCCAAAACATGGAGAGGCTGGTCTGAGACTTTGAAGTCAGAAGCTGCAACCAGCACCAGAGCAATGACAATGGCGAGGTAGCTGGGAGGAAATAACCGGGCCAGGCTTGTTTTTTCCTTGCTGACGAGTTCCGGAAAGTTTTGTCCAAAGATCAGGAAGGCATATAGGAAGGTGGGAATGATCATGATCCCAATCTGGGCCTGCCAGCCCAGATCCATGCCGTTGAGGGCAAGCACCACGAGGCTACCGATCACGATGCCGCCGGGGAACCACACGTGAAACTTGTTCAGCATGGTGGTTTTATTGGTGGGATACATATCTGCAATCATGGGATTGCAGGCAGCTTCAACTGAACCATTGGCAAAACCGATCAGGAAGGTGCTCAAGAGCAGCCCGGCAAAGCCACCGGCGGTAATTGTCAGGATCAGGCCCAGAAGGTGGCTGGCAAAAGCCACCCACATGAATTTTTTCGGCCCGATGGTGTTGTACAGCGGCCCGCCGATCATCGTGGCCAGCGGAAAGCCCAGGAAGGCCATCGCATTGACCCATCCGAGTTCCGTATCAGAAAGGCCGAAGTCGGTGCTCAGCTTGGTGAGAATCCCCGCCCGGATGGCGAAGGTCATCGCCGTTACCGTCAGCGCCACGCAACTGGCCAGAAATAGCCGCTGCGCATTCACATTGTTGCTCATAGTAGTAGGGTGATTAGGTTCACGAGTTGAAAATGGAGGAAATCATCGACATCGGCCGGGCCTCTTGCAGTCAGACCAGCATGGCAGCGAGTCTTTTTTCACTGAATCCCGAGGATTTTCCTGTTCGTCGCCTCATCCACCCCCGAATCCGCGAAATCGTCGAAGGCCCGCTCCGTGACCCGGATGATGTGATCAGAGATGAACGGAGCGCCCTCTGCGGCACCTTGTTCAGGGTGTTTGATGGCGCATTCCCATTCCATCACCGCCCAGCCCTGGTAGCCATACTGGGTGAGTTTGGAGAAAATGCCCATGAAATCCACCTGCCCGTCGCCGAGCGACCTGAACCGCCCCGGGCGGTCCACCCAGCCCTGGTAGCCGCCATACACCCCCGACTTTCCTGTTGGGTTGAATTCGGCATCCTTGACGTGGAACATCTTGATATAGGGGTGGTAGATGTCGATAAATTGCAGATAATCAAGCTGCTGCAGCACAAAGTGGCTGGGATCGTAAAGAATGTTGACGCGCTTGTGGTTGCCGCAGGCTTCGCGGAACATTTCCCAGGTAATGCCATCGTGGAGGTCTTCGCCGGGATGAATTTCGTAGCAAAGGTCCACGCCCTGCTCGTCGAAAGCATTGAGGATGGGCACCCAGCGCTTGGCCAGTTCGCCGAAGGCGGCCTCAACAAGTCCGGCGGGCCGCTGCGGCCAGGGGTACATGTAGGGCCAGGCCAGGGCACCCGAGAAGGTGACGTGAACATCAATGCCGAAGCGGCGGGTGGCCTTGGCAGCCATCAGGAGCTGGTTCACAGCCCATTCTGTGCGGGCCTGGGGGTTGTTGCGGACACTGGCCGGGGCAAAGCCGTCAAACATGAGGTCATAGGCCGGATGGACCGCCACGAGCTGGCCCTGCAGGTGGGTGGAAAGCTCTGTTACCTGGATGCCTGCTTCACCGGCGATGCCTTTCAATTCGTCCACATAAGTCTGGCTGTCAGCGGCTTTTGCCAGGTCAAACAGGCGGCCATCCCAGGTCGGGATTTGCACGCCCACATACCCGAGGTCGGCAGCCCAGTGGCAGATGTCGCGGAAGTTGTTGAACGGAGCCTCGTCGCCGGCAAACTGGGCGAGGAAAATAGCAGGTCCTTTAATTGTATTCATCGTTTCGGAGGTTCAGGGGAATGAGGGGAAAATCAGCCGACGGGATACCATTTCTGGTCGGAGTGAGAGGAAGCGACAACGGCTTCGATGAAGGCCATGCCACGCACGCCGTCGCTCACGGTGGGGAAGTCGAGGTCGATGGCACTGGGTTGTTCGCCATTCAGGGTTTTGCGGAGGGCCCGGGCGAAGTTTTTGTAGATGTTGCCAAATGCTTCGAGGTAGCCTTCGGGGTGACCGCCGGGGATGCGGGCAGCGGCTTTGGCTTCGTCGCAGAGATTTCCCACGCCGGTGCGCAAGATCCGCTGGCCGTCGTTGGTTTTGTGAAGGAGCGTGTTGGGCTCCATCTGGTGCCATTCGAGGCCGCCGGTTTCGCCGTAAATGCGAATGTTGAGGGCGTTTTCCTCCCCGTTGGAGATTTGGGAGGCGTGGAGCACCCCTTTGGCGCCGTTGTCAAAATGGAGCAGCACGTTGCCGTCGTCGTCGAGCAGGCGGCCTTCCACGAAGGCGGTGAGGTCGGCGCAAAGTTCGGTGATATGAAGGCCGGAGATGTACTCAGCGAGGTTTTCGGCATGGGTGCCGATGTCGCCCATGGCACCTGCCGCGCCGGATTTGCTGGGGTCGGTGCGCCAGCTTGCCTGCTTGCTGCCGGTGCTTTCCACGAGAGTGGAGAGCCAGCCCTGCGGGTATTCGACCACAATTTTCCTGATTTTCCCAAGTTGCCCGGTTTTCACCATGTGCCGGGCCTGTTTTACCATGGGGTAGCCGGTGTAGTTGTGGGTGAGGGCGAACAGAAGACCAGTTTTTTCAACGAGGGCCTCCAGTTCAAGTGCCTCTTCCATTGTGAAGGCGAGCGGCTTGTCGCAAACAACGGCAAAGCCGTGCTCCAGGGCCATTTTGGCAGGCGGAAAGTGCATGTGGTTGGGAGTCACGATGGACACAAAGTCCATGCGCACGGCGACGGGAAGTTCCTTTTCTGCCAGGATCATTTCCTCAAAAGAGCCATAGGCGCGCTCGGCCGGGAGATAGAGATCGGCACCAGAGGCCTTTGATTTTTCGGGGGTAGAACTAAAAGCGCCACAAACGAGCTCAATTTCGCCGTCGATGGCTGAGGCCATCCTGTGAACACCTCCGATGAACGCACCGCGTCCACCGCCTACCATGCCCATGCGCATTTTTCTACTCATAGCTGTCTTGATCTTTGGATGGGGGCTTAAGAAAAAACCGGATTCAGGGCAAAAGTTATACAGAGTTTGGGAAAGTTCTTGCTCTAAGGTAAATCAATTCCGTTGTTTGGCTGTCTGGTTGTGTCGGAATGACAAATTAACCCGATCTTTACCTGAGAGGCGTTTTTTCTGCCCTCTTTGCGCATTTACTCAGCCAAGCCCTACTACCTATGCCATCTTTATCATCAGCCTTTCCCCTTCTCCTTCGGGTGTTTCCCCTTCTGCTGGCCTTGCTTAGCGCCTGCGACCGCGGTCCTGAGCCCGAACCAGATCCCGATCCTCTTCCTTCTGGTCCTCAGCAATACGGCACGCCCTTCGGCCAGGTCCCCGAGCCGGGCCGCGTGGTAATGTATGAAGTCAACCCCAGGGTATTTAGCCCTGGCAAAACGTTGAATGGCATTACCAACCGGCTCGATTCTATCAAGGCGCTCGGCGTGAATGTGGTGTGGCTCATGCCCATTTACCAAACAGGTTCTGAAAGAAGCGTGGGTTCGCCTTATGCGATCCGCGACTACAAAGCCATTCACAGCGATTTTGGTGACCTTGATGACCTGCGTGCTTTGGTAGACAAGGCCCACGAGCTTGGCATGGCAGTGATGCTCGACTGGGTGGCCAACCACACTTCGTGGGATCACAGCTGGATGAGCAACAAAAGCTGGTATGTCCAGGATGCCGCCGGCAACGTGATCATTCCCCCCGGCACCAACTGGCAGGATGTGGCCGAGCTCAACTACGCCAATGCCGAGATGCGGGCAGAAATGATCAAGTCGATGAAATACTGGGCGCTGGAGGCGAATGTGGACGGATTCCGATGCGATTATGCTTTGGGCGTTCCGACTGATTTTTGGAAAGAAGCCATTGACAGCCTTCGCAGCTTGCCCAACCGCGAATTCCTGTTCTTTGCCGAAACCGACAACAAGGCATTTCTCCCTTCAGGGTTTGACATGCTGTTTGGCTGGCCTTTCTATGGCAAACTCACCGAAATTTATAGCCAAAACCGATCGGCAAAAGAGCTCCGCACCACCCACCTCAACGAATACAATGGCCTGTCGATCGGCCAGCACATCGTTCGCTGGATGACCAACCATGACCAGAATGCCTGGGATGGAACGCCACAGGCGATTTTTGGCAGCGCGGATGCAGCCTTTGGTGCTTTTGTTGCTGCCAGCTTTATAAGCGGCGTTCCGCTCATTTACAACGGCCAGGAAGTGGGAGAAACCCGGCAACTTCCCTTTTTTGAAGGCAGCAATGTGAGCATCAACTGGAACCAGAACCCGGCTCGGCTCACCAGATACAAGCGGCTCATGGCCTACCGGATGCAGGAAGAGGCTGTTTTTACCGGCACCTACTCCGATCACAGCTCGGCAGATGTGATCGCATTTTCCAAAGCAAAAGGCCAGGGCGGCTTTCTGGCTTTGATTAATGTGAGAAACAGAGAAGTGACGTATGTGCCTCCCAGCCAGCTGAAGAATACCAGCTGGACAGACAGGCTGGAGGAAAAGCCTGTAAACATTTACGATTCGATCACCCTGGCACCTTATCAGGTTCTGCTGTTAGACAAATAGCGATCGGATTGAGAGGGGAAGAGCCATTTTCAGGAACAAAAGACCGGGAGGAGCTTTGGCTATGGACGGCAAAAAGAAAAGCTACATCACGATCAAAGACATTGCCCGGCAGTTGGGGGTGTCCACTTCGACGGTGTCGCGGGCTTTACGCGATGCACCCGACGTTCATCCGGAGACCAAGGAAAAGGTGAAGGCCCTTGCCGAATCCCTTCATTATCAGCCGAATTTGTTTGCCTCCGGCCTGGTGAGCCGCCAAACCCGCCTGCTCGGGGTGGTGGTGCCCCAGATTTCCAACCACTTTTTCTCGGCCATTACCAGCGGCGTGCAGCACGTCGCCTACCAACGCGAATACCGGGTGATTATTTGCGAAAGCGACCACTCGCTGGAGCGCGAAAAAGTGAACATCGAAGCCCTGCTTTCGGTGCGCGTAGACGGCATTATCCTGGCCCCTTTGATGGACTACGAGCACCACATCACCGATCATTTGCAAACCATTCTGGCCAGAGAAGTGCCGCTGGTCTATGTAGACCGGGTTCAGCCCGCCGTTCATGCTTCGAGCGTTTTGATTGATGATTTTGCTGCAGCCAAGGAGGCTACCGAATACCTGATTTCGACAGGCTGCCGCCGCCTGGCACATTTTACCGGCCCCCAATGGACATCCGTGTGCCGCGACCGCAAGCTCGGTTTCCTGGCGGCACTTCAGGGCGCTGGCTTGCAAACACGGGATGACTGGATCCTGGAAACGGGATTTGAGGCCTGGACGGCAGCCGAAATCACCCGCGAGCTGTTTCGCGATGCGCAGCCTCCTGATGGGATCCTTGGCATCAACGACAGGGTACTGGCAGGGGCTACCCATGCCCTTCGCGGAATGGGTGTGGACATTCCAGGCCAGGTTTCGCTCATCGGCTTCAGCGATAACCCCATTTCCTCCCTCATCCAGCCCACCCTTTCTTCCGTGAGGCAGCCCGCTTATGAAATGGGCGAAGTGGCGGCAAGCCTTGTGCTCGACCGCATTGCACATCCTCAGCGCGAACCCGAGCACCGCATCCTCGAAACCCGTCTGATTCTCCGTGAATCCACCCGCTGAAACGGCCCGCTCTCCCCTTTCTCCCCCTTTTCGGGGAATGCAAAGAGGTATGGTTTTTGCCGAAAAGATGCGTCCTTTGTGACGGATCAATCCGGAAATCGCCCCGATGAGCCGCCGACCCGTGCTGCTTCCGGGCAAGCCCTGCGCGGTTGACCAAGTCCTTCCTATCTTCGTTTTTGGCCAGTTGACCATTACCCAACTGCATGGAATTGAAAGGTTTTCTCCAGGTGCTGTTTAACCGGCGCTGGTTGCTGCTCTCCTTGGTATCTGTGGCCGTTATCGCCACCTATTTAATCGCCAGCCAGGCTCCCCCCCGCTATGAAGCCCGGGTCAGGATTGTGGCGGGCATTACGAATGGCGCGAACCTGCTGTTTTCGCTGGAGCAGGAAGGCAGCGCCGAACGCTACGAGGTGGAAGCCAGGTTTCGGCATTTGGAGGAAATGATCCGCTCGCCCAAGGTGCTGGCCATGGTTGGCTACGAACTCATGCGGCACGACCTCTCTGCCAGCAGTCCGTTTCGCAACCTCGACGACCTTCGCCAAACTTTCAGCAACGACGAAGTGAGGGTGGCTTTGCGAAACTATGCCACTAAACGTGATTCCCTGGCTCTGCTGCAAGCCAGCGACGAATTGGAGCGCAAGCATATCGATATGATGGAAATGCTCGGCTACGACCCCGAGGCGCTGCGCCAGGGCCTCGATGTGCGTCGTGTGCCTGGCACCGACTATATCGCCCTGGAATACGGCAGCGAGCAAGCCGAGCTTTCGGCCTTCGTCGTGAACCAGCTCGCCCGGGAATTCATCCGATTTTACCTTCTCACCAATTCCCATACGGCAGACAATGCCCTGTTGAACCTCGAGGAACTGGTGGAGGAGCGAAAAACCATCCTCGATGAGAAACTCTCTACCTGGACCCGCTACCAGCAGCAGCAAACCCTGAGCAGTTCGAGTTTGGGCCTGGAGGTACTGGGGCAAATGGAGAAACTGGAAAAAGCCCGGGAAGAAGCAGAGGGACAGCTCCTGATCGCAGAACGCAGGCTGGTGGAAACCCGGCAGGGTGTTCCTAATTTGCGGGGAGAAGAACCTATTGTTACTGCCTCTGCTGTGAGCGAAGCGGGGTTGCTGCGAGGTCGTTTGCTTCGGCTAAACGACCAATATGTGCGAACGGGCCTTCAGCAGGCCTCTTTGCTGGATTCTATAGGGGCAGTGAAACAATTGCTGATCAATGCGCTGAGTGCCAGCGAGCTGGCCAGGCTGGGAGAGGAAGGCGCTGAATTTTCCGGGGCCATCGCCCAGTGGAAAGAAGCAGAAGTTGACCTGTTTATCCAGCAAACACGGCTTACAGCGATTGCCCAGGAACTTCGGAGACTGGGTGCCCAGGCCGGAAGTTTCTCAGATCCGCAATTGGCCTCCACCGTTTATGGCCGCGATGTGGAGCTGGCCCGCGACGCCTACCTCTCTGCCATTCGGCGGCTCAATGATGCCAAGCTGGGCATTCGCGCAGACGGCCAGGACCTCGGCGCGGTGAGCCAAATGGAATTTGCTCAGGCCCCTGACGAACCAGAGCCTTCGCAGGCTTTTCTCCTCGCAGCTCTTGCAGGGCTCATCTCGCTGGGTTTTGCCCTTGGAGTCCTGCTCTTGCTGGAATACCTTGATAACAGCATCAAGCTGCCCTCCAGATTTACCGCAATGACGGGCCTGCCGCTCATGGGAAGCCTGCTGCGCCTGCGCAGCTCCAACCTCGACCTCGTGGCACTCTTCCATGAAACTCAAAAAAACACCCAGCTCGAAGCCTACAAGCAGCAGCTCCGTATCCTTCGGCACGAGATCATGCAGGCCGACCCCGTGACCCTCATGGTTACCAGCACCCGAGCCAGTGCCGGAAAATCTTCCCTCCTCGTTTCCCTGGCCTATTCGATCAGCCTGAGCGGCAAAAGAGTTCTCATGATCGATACCAACCTCAACAATGCCTCTCTCACAGCCATGACGGGTGCTTCGCCCACACTTCAAAAATACCTCCAGGGCCAGCTTCCTATCGATGCACTCGTGTCGCCTTCGGTGTTTGACAATGTGGATGTGATTGGTTGCGCCATCAGCCAGGCCTCTCCTACCGAAGCCTTCCCACATCAGCCATTCGAACAGTTGCTCGTGAAGCTGTCCGACAACTACGACCACATTCTCCTCGAAGGCGCGGCCCTGAATGACTTTGTGGATGCCAGAGAGCTGCTGCTGTATTCTGCCCGCATTTTGCCCGTTTTCGCAGCTGATGCCCCCGTGGAAGAGGCCGACAAAAAGAGCATTGCCTACCTGCGCCAGTTTCAGGAAAAACTCATGGGGGCAGTCCTGAATAAGGTGGAAATGCGGCATTTGGTTCAATAAGCCTGTTCGTTTGTTTCGCGAAATGCCCTGATTCATGTCTTCTCTGCCCCTCGTCAGTGTGATCATTCTTCACTTTCGGCACCCTGATGTGTCGGCTGATTGCCTGGCTCATGTTCTGGCACAGAACCATCAACGGCTTGAAGTGTGGCTGGTGGACAATGCCAGCGGTGAGGAGGTGCGTAGTCTCCCGGGCCTGGAAGACCACAGGGTAACGCTGCTTCGGTCAGATCGCAACCTTGGCTTTGCCGGCGGCAACAACCTGGCCCTCCGCCAGGCCAAGGGTGAATTTGTGGTTCTGATCAACAACGACGTTATTCTCCCCTCCAACTGGGTGTCAAAGATGATTTCAGCATGGCCTGGCAGTGGCTGGGGGCTAATGTCCTCTGTGATCGTGAAATTTGGCAGTGAGAATAAGCTTCAATATGCTGGTTATACCCCTTTGAGCCCGTTTACGGGCCGCAACCGGGTGCTGGGCGCGGGAGAGACCTGGACACCTCAGGACAAAGCTGAACCAACAGCCTACGCCCAGGGCTCGGCGATGATGGTGTCGAGAGCTGCCCTCGACGCAGCAGGCTTGCTGCCGGAGAGATATTTCCTGTACTACGAAGAGCTCGACTGGTCGGAGCGGGTGCGGCGCGCCGGATTTCAGGTAGGCGTTTATCACGGGGTGGCTGCGCCTCATTACGGCTCTCTCACCCTTGGCAAAGATTCTCCCGACAGGTGGTACTATTACCACCGCGGCAGGCTCATTTTTCAGCGGAGCTGGCTTGCTCCCTGGCAGAAGCCCATTTTCTTTATGTACTATCTGTTCATCGCGAGCCCGAAAGAACTCCTGATGCACAGTTTGCAAAAAAAATGGGGGCACCTGGCAGCATGGGCACAGGCATTGGGCTGGCACCTCCGCCACCCGGGGCGGCTGCCCGATTGGGTGGGGCCGCGAAATGCCAGGCCAAAGCAGACCGACAATGGACATTGACCACATTTACCTTCTCACCAAAGATGGCGGATTGGTAGCTGATCAGCTTGTGGCTCTGGGCCTCAGGGAGGGAAGCAACCGCGTGCACGCAGGCCAGGGAACCGCGAACCGAAAGTTTTACTTCGAGAACTTTTTTCTGGAGGTTCTTTGGATTCACGACGAAGCGGAGGTGCAGAGCGAACGGGTGAAACCCATCGGCCTCTGGCAGCGGACTGCACATGATGCGGAGCGGGTGTCGAGGTTTGGATTGTGCCTGGAAAATGCGCCGGAAACAGACGCGATGTTTGCAGAAGCAGAATGGTATCAGCCAATGTATTTCCCGGAAGGAATGCAGATTGCCTACTTACAACATACGGAGAACCTGTCGCTGCCTTGGACTTTCCGGCTGCCATTTAAAAGTGAGCGCAAGCCCGGAGCAGAGCCTACGGATCATCCCAACGGAATGCGGCGGCTCACCAAAGCTGTGTTTGAGTACGTGGGCAGCGGCGATGAGCCTTTTGTGGGGTGGTTTCGCGAGGACGCAACCCTGCAATTTCGACCTTCCAGACGTATTTGGCTGCATCTCACCTTTGACGGCGCCCAACAGGGAAAGCGGGCGGTGCTGGAAGCGATGAGCCTGGGAGTGAGGTGGTAGCCCGAAGCAGCCTCATGGAGGAGACTCAGCTCCCGGACTGCTCCGCGATGGCCGCGATGTTGCCCATCACCTCCGGCAGCATGGCCCGGTAGCGACGGCCCAGCAGCGCTCCCAGCAACCACTTCAGCGGCCCCGTAAACTGCACCTCATGGGTAAACTGCGTGCCCTCTTGCTGCCGCTCCAGCCGCCGCTCAATGATGAGCCAGCCGCCCGGCACTTTTGTCTGAAAGGTGTAGGACTCCCCCGGAACCAGATGGGTGATTGTAAATTTGGAAACGGGCCCTTTGTCGGGGATCAGCTCGCCGGTTGCGCCCGCCGCAAAACTTCCTTCCAGCCGGGCTTCCCGCAGGCCCTTGTCCCATTGCTTCCAGTTGGGAACGTCGGTCCAGACACGCCAGATTGCCTCCGGCGGGGCACTTGTGGGCATCGTGTGGCTAAAGTGAACATTGGTCTGCTGGGCCGTTGCATGGATGGCCACGAAGGCCGAAGCCAATAACAAAATCTGTTTCATGTCGGGAACGATGAAGAAATGATTGTCAAATCTCCCGTTCCCAGAGCTGAAACTGCTTCACCTATGTGAACTTCGGTCCTTGTCCAGGATTTTCTTT
Source organism: Bacteroidia bacterium (assembly GCA_041741415.1). Taxonomy (GTDB): domain Bacteria; phylum Bacteroidota; class Bacteroidia; order J057; family J057; genus JANQTF01. The sequence continues at coordinate 20,461 of JBGSKC010000062.1, forward strand.
CGGATCCTGCTCAACGACGGCGCGGCAATGCCAAGGTAGGAAGCCAGGTATTTCAGCGGCACCCGCTGCGCCAGTTCCGGCTGGTTTTTCAGCAGGTGTTCGTACCGCTCCTCGGCTGTGAGGGTCTGAAGTTCCTGGAGAATCTCCTCCGTGTATCCCTGCACCTCCTGAATCAGTTTTCTTACAAACGTATTCCAGCCCGGCAGGCTCAGTAAGTCATTAGCCGCCTGAAACGGGATCCTGTACATCACAGAAGGCTCCAGCGCCTGGATACTTTCCTTTGCGGGTTGCTCCGTTGTGAAGCTTGCCTGTGAGGTAAAACAGTAGGGCGCTTCGGTAAAAAATTTCGTGACCTCGTTTCCGTCTTTGAGAAAGAAAAACCGCAGCAGGCCGGTTTCAATGAAGTACAGGTGGCGGCAAATGCTTCCCTCAGCAAGGATCAGGTTACCTTTTTCTACCTCCGTTTTTTCAAAGCAGGCAGAAATCCTGGCCCAGTCTGTGGCAGAGAGGAGGCTGTATTGGCAAATGAACTCTCTGAGCGCTTCCATGCAAACGGTTTTTGGGGCCGAAACAAAAATCAGGGAAGGAACCCATGGCAGAACGGGATTGTTCTGCTGTTTTCATGACGCAAGCGCATCCGGCGAAAAGTTCAATTTCACAGCCCTTCTACCATGCCGCGGTGAGCGAGTTTGTACTTGAAGTCTTTGTCAAATAACAGCGGCCATTCCGGATTGCCCCAAAAATTGATCAGCCAGCTGTCATTATCCTTTACGCCCCAAACGGTGACGCCAAACTGCTGGGCAGACGGGAGGGACTTGTGGAGGGTGGCGATTTCCTTGTATTTGGCTTCCTGGGCAATGGCGCGCTCCTCGGTAATGTCGGTGAGGTCATCATCGGGATTGACGCGGATGTCCAGCTCGGAAAAATGAATCAGCAGGCCTGTGGCCTCGAGTTCATTGACGGCTGTGGTGAGTGTACTGATAGAGGGCCAATTGTAGGAAATGTGCATTTGAAAGCCAAAGCCGTGAATCGGAACACCCCTCGATTGCAGGCCTTCGATCATGGCCACAATGGCAGCGCGTTTGGGAGCGTCGTACTCTGCGCCATAGTCGTTGTAGAATAATTTCGCGTCAGGATCAGCCTCGTGTGCCCACTGAAAGCATTTTGCCAGGTAGTCGGGGCCCATTTTCTGAAAAAACAAGGTGTTGCGATAGGCCCCGGTTCCATCATCGAAGGCCTCGTTCACCACATCCCAACTGGCAACTTTGCCCTTATACCTGCCCACAAATGCCTGGATATAGCTTTTCATCAGCGAATCGAACTCGGCATTGGTACCGCCAAAACTGTCGAGCCAGGCAGGAATGGCGCTGTGCCAAACCAAGGCGTGACCGTGAACACGAATTCCGTTGTTCACCCCAAAATTGACGATCGCATCGGAAGGAGCCCAGTTATAGGTGCCAGCACCAGTATGCACGATGTTTTGCTTCATCTCATACTCGGCTGTCAGGCTGTTAAATTCCTTTTTCATCAGATCGGCATAGCTGGCCTGCGGCAGACGGTATGCCTGGACCGCCGTTCCGATCGGGAAGGTGGCTTTGTCCTTAAGGGCAACAGAAGGGGTATACAGACGGTTATCGATGGGGTCGGGATCGGGGTCAACAGGTTCTGGTTTGCACGCAGCAAAGAGGACAAAAGCAGCAAACAAAACGAGAAAATGGCGGATATTCATGTCTTGTGGGTGAGGGAAAAAGGGGGGTTCTGGGTAAACTGATTACATTTTTCTGAACTTCTGGGTGGATACCTTCCCCTCGCCCGACAGCGTACAGAAATACATTCCCGCCGGCAGGGCGTGAACGTCTATCGATGTGGCCGCCGGGCCTGGGGTCATGTCACCGCTCAGCAGGAGCTTGCCGCTGAGGTCCAAAATTTGCCAGCGAACATCGGAACCCAATTCCCCATCAGCCTGAATATCCACCTGCTGCGTGGCAGGATTGGGAAACAGAACGAATGGCAAGGGCAAGGATTCCTTTTCAATGCCAACATTCCCCTCACGGATCACCCTCCACACACCGCCTTCCTTCACCAGCGCCCACAGATAATCTCTGGTCACAGCCACTTTGGCCACATCGCCCACAGGGAGGTCGAAGGTGAGATCAACCCAGGTGCTCTCGCCCGACTTCAGCCGAAACACCCCGCGATCGGTGGCAGCCAGCAAAAAGCTGTCGGCCACTGTCATTTCATTCACAACAACCTGGTTCAAGCCATCGCTCACATCGCTCCAGGTGAGGCCATCGTCTTCAGAAACCTTCATCCCACCATTGATCATTCCCAGATACAATTTCCCCTGAAAGGAGGCGATGGCGGTGGCACCGAAAAACTGACCGTCGATTTTCTCTATCACCTGCTCCCAGAAAGTGCCTGAGGGGAGGTCGTATTTGCGCAGCTTGCTAAAATTATTGATAAACCCGGTGATCACGGCATAAAGGTCGCCGTTGTGCTCAGTCATGGAATAAACACCGTCGTCAAACGAAAAACCAAACAACCCGACATCGAAGGTCACAGGGTTTTTGCCTGTTGCATCGGTGATGAAGCAGGCGGGGGTTCCGCCCAGGCTCCCATACACAATCAGGCTGTCGCCTTTGGGCAGGAGCCTCGCATCAGGGAGGATGTCCATGATGCTGCTGTAGGCCCATGACCCGGCAGGACTGCTCGCTTGATACATTTCCACAACCCCAAATGCCCCTTCCAGGCTGAGGAGGTAGTTGCTGCCAACCTTCGTGATGTCCCAAAGGATATATTGATCATTGATACTGGTAGGGTTGTTCGGGGTAAATGAGCCGCTGCCATCTCCTCCCACCCTCACGGCCGGACTTGCTGTGGCCAGGGCTTCCCGATTGTCTGTAAACAGGCCATGGTGAATAATGGCATTGATGCCCTGCAAAGAAGCAATCGTCCATGGTTGGCCAGGGCCAGCCGTTTCATACAAAATACCTTCGAACCGCCCAAGAAACACCTTCGACCCCAGACTGTAAAAAGTAAGAGTCGTTCCCTGGGTAGGCAGGCCCGAAAAAGAATCCTGCCAGCCGCTTTGTCCGGGCCGCCAGGTCGCGACTTTTACATTGAAGTTGCCGCCGTTTTGGGCAAATACGGTGTTGCCCACTTTGATGAACCATTCAGGAGCATAGGCAAAAGACCCGCCCACGGTGAGCAGGGTATCGGTTGTGACCTGTGTCCAGCTTGCGCCGCCATCCAGGGAGCGGAAAATGTGTTTTGACAAGACGTAGAGGGTGTCCGAAAAATTCACCATTTGCCCCACATACTGTCCGGCGGGCATGCCGGTGCCGCTGAATGACCACGTTTGGCCAAGGTCTTCGGAGCGGTAAAGCCCTGCCTGGGGACCCAGCACGCCTGCGTTGCTGTATTCAAACAAGGCATTTCCGAACCCATAGACGTTGTTGAACAAGCTCGTACCGATGGCTTGCCTGGTCCAGTTTGCTCCGCCGTCGTTGGTGAAAAACAGGGTGTCGTCGAAGTCGTCGTAGTTTCGCACCATCAAATAAGATCCCACTTTTTCAATAGCCGACTTGCCAAACCCATCCTGGCGAAGGTAGCGCCCCGGCAGCACAAGGGTCCACGTTACGCCGTCGTCATCGCTGCGGTAAATCCCTTTTTCGAAAATGCAGGCAAACAGGCTGTTGCCGTCTTCGCGCAAATCGATCACATTACCTGCCGGAAGCCCCTGCGACCAGGGAACAAAGGTCTGCCCCCCATCTGTGCTGCTGTAAATGCCCGAATTGGTGCCAATCAGCAAATTATTCCCGTTGATCACCACGCTGCTGCGAATGAGGCCACCAAAGGGTCCAACAGGATTCCATTGCGCAGAAGTCTCCAGTGCACAGATTGTAACGAGGAGGAGGAGCCAAATTCGTTTCATATGGGAAAACGTTGGGGGAAATGAATCACAGGTAGCCTTGCCAACCAATGCGCCATACGCGCTTAAGTTCGCGAAAGAGGGTGCTTCGGCTTCGGTAATTTTCCTCAAATTCAGATTTTTTTTCTTGATTTTCAAGGAGCAAGGCAGACGAAGATCACGGACCTCCAGCCTGGCTTCTTGCGCAATTTTCTCCTGCCAGGATGGAAGCCAAGCCCTTGCCGACGGATCGTCTCTGAATCAGGTTTCGCATCCCGCACCCCATCGGTCTCACTTCTTTTTCTGCTGCGGCTTAAACCGCAAAAAGTCGCTTTCCTGAGGCGGGCGCTGGTCCTGCCGCGGCTCCTGGCGCTTTCCGCCTTCTTTGCGGGGTGCCGGGCGTGCCTCTTCGTCTTTCATCGACAAACTAATCCGCTTGCGGGCCACATCCACCCCCGTCACCCGCACCTGCACCTGCTGGTGAACTTTCACCACTTCGTTTGGGTGCTTCACATATCGGTTGGCCAGCTGCGACAAATGCACCAGCCCGTCCTGGTGAACGCCAATGTCTACAAAAGCCCCAAAATCGGTGATGTTCGTCACAATACCCGGTAGCACCATTCCCTCCCGGAGGTCAGACATCTCGTGGACGGTGTCCGAAAACTGGAACGCTTCAAACTTCTCCCGGGGGTCACGGCCTGGTTTGGCCAACTCCGACATGATGTCCTCCAGGGTTGGCAACCCAACCTTTTCGTTCACATAAGCCTGGAGCTTGATTTGCTTGCGCAGTTTCTCCTCCCGCATCAGATCCTGGACAGTAACACCGAGGTCTGCGGCCATTTTTTCTACAATATGGTAGCTCTCCGGGTGAACGGCACTGCTGTCGAGCGGGTGTGCCGCATCCCGGATCCGCAGGAAGCCTGCTGCCTGTTCAAAGGCTTTTTCCCCGAGCCTTGGCACTTTCATGAGTTCCTTGCGGCTGCGGAATGGACCATTGCCGCGCCGGTATTCTACGATGTTCTGCGCAAGGGAAGGACCCAGGCCCGCCACATAGGTGAGCAGTTGCTTCGATGCCGTGTTTACCTCCACCCCAACCCGGTTGACGCAGGTTTCTACCGTGTCGTCGAGGCTCTTTTTCAAGGCCGCCTGGTCTACATCGTGCTGGTATTGCCCGACGCCGATGGATTTGGGGTCGATCTTCACAAGCTCTGCGAGTGGGTCCATGAGCCTGCGGCCAATGGAAACGGCTCCGCGCACGGTAACATCGTGGTCGGGGAACTCCTCGCGGGCCACTTCGGATGCTGAGTAAATCGAGGCTCCGCTTTCGTTCACCATCACCACCGACACGTTGGGCAGCTTGATGTCACGGAAAAATGCTTCTGTTTCTCTGCTGGCAGTTCCGTTGCCGATGGCCACCACCTCAATGTTGTGACGCTGGACCAGGGCCATAATGAGGTGCTCGGCCTGGGCCACCTGCCGCTGGGGTGGGTGCGGGTAAATGTTGGTGTTTTCAAGCAAATTGCCTTGTTCGTCGAGGCAGACGATCTTGCAGCCGGAGCGAAAGCCGGGGTCGGCGGCCAGCACACGCTTTTTCCCCAGCGGAGCCGCCAGGAGGAGTTGCCGCAGGTTGTCTACAAACACGCGGATGGCTTCCACATCGGCGTGGTCTTTCGAGCTAATGCGGACGTCGGTCTCAATGCTGGGGGCCATGAGGCGCTTGTAGCTGTCGGCCACTGCCAGGCGCACCTGCTCAGCCGCCGGAAAATGCCCCTTTACGAAGCGCTTTTCGAGCTGATAAATCGCGTCTTCCTCCTCCGGTCGAATGTTCAGGGACAAAATCAGCTCTTTTTCACCCCGGCGAAGGGCCAGCAGGCGGTGGGAAGGGATGTCGGCCAGTTTTTCCCGCCACTCGAAATAATCCTTGTATTTCGCGCCTTCTGCCTCTTTTCCTTTCATCACTTTTGCTTCAATATAGGCCTCGGTGAGGAAAAGCTGACGAACCGTTTTGCGGGCTTCGGCGTCTTCGTTCACAGTTTCGGCGATGATGTCGCGGGCTCCCTGGAGGGCTTCCTCCACGCTGGGGACCTCCTTTTCAGGATCGACGAAGGCACTGGCTTCAGCTTCGGGCCTGCATCCTGGGGCCTGTTCGAGCAGAAGGGTCGCCAACGGCTCCAGGCCCCGCTCCCGGGCAATGGTGGCCCTCGTCCTGCGCTTGGGCTTGTAGGGCAGGTAAATGTCTTCGAGGCGGCTGAGGGTATCGGCTCCGAGAATGTCCTTTTTCAGGGAATCATTGAGGAGGTTACGCTCCGTGAGGGAGGCCAAAATGGCTTCCCGGCGTTTGTCGAGCTGGTCGAGCTGGTCAGCGCGGTCGCGGATATTGGCCAGTTGCACCTCGTCGAGGCTGCCCGTGACTTCTTTCCGGTAGCGGGCCATGAAGGGAATGGTTGCCCCCTCCTGGATCAGGGCAATGGTAGCGGCCACCTGGCGGGCCGAAACCTTCATCTCGTCGGCGATTTGCTGAATATGCTGAGACATGGAGCGAATGGTTTTCTTCGATGCGTAGCTTGCAAATATGCTCAGCCCGACTGAATTCACCCAAGCTTAACACAGCTTGTTATCCCCAACTTCGTCGGGATGGTGGAAAACCCGTACATTTGCACCGCGTTCTTCATCCATTTCTCTGCCCCGGGATTTGCCTCATCCGCTTCTGCCATCGGTTTGACCATGGCTTTCACATTTCACACACCAGCATGAAACGAATCGGAGTCTATACTTCTGGCGGCGATGCCCCTGGCATGAATGCCTGCATCCGGGCGGTCGTTCGCACCTGCGTAGCCAAAAACATCGAAGTGGTCGGTATCCGCCGGGGCTATGAAGGCATGATCGAAGGGGATTTCTACGAAATGAAGGCCAATTCCGTGTCTAACATCATCCAGCGGGGTGGCACCATCCTCAAATCTTCACGCAGCGAGCGCTTCCGCACGCCGGAAGGCCGCAAGCTGGCGTTTGAGCAATTGCAAAAAGCCGGGGTCGAGGCCCTTGTGGCCATTGGCGGCGACGGCACCTTTGCCGGTGCCAGAATCTTCGCGCAAGAGTACAAAATTCCCGTGGTGGGTGCCCCTGGCACCATCGACAACGACCTCTACGGCACCGATTTTACAATCGGCTTTGACACGGCACTCAACACGGCGATGGAGGCCATCGACAAGATCCGCGACACGGCCGACTCCCACGACCGCCTCTTCATCGTCGAAGTGATGGGCCGCGATGCGGGCTTCATAGCCCTCAATACCGGCATTGCTGCCGGGGCCGAAGCTGTCCTTGTTCCCGAAACGGAGACCTTCATGGGCAAGATCATTGAGCGCCTGGAACAGGGCTGGCTTCGCCATAAGTCCTCCAGCATCATCGTCGTGGCCGAAGGTGACGGGATCGGCGGAGGGTTTGAGGTCGCCCGCCAGATCAATGAAAAATTTCAGCACTACGATACCCGTGTCGTTGTGCTTGGCCATATCCAGCGTGGCGGCTCTCCCACCTGCATGGACCGTGTCCTGGCAAGCCGCCTCGGCGCAGGCGCAGTCGAAGCCCTCGAAGAAGGCCTATCCAATGTCATGGTCGGGGTTGTAAACGGAGACATTACCTACACCTCCTTCGACAAAGCCTGCAAACACCACCAGCGCATCGACCAGAACCTTCTTCAGCTGGTCGAGATTCTGTCGGTGTAACTGGTTATTTCCTCAGATCAGGGGTTTCGCTCCAGGAACTCGTCATAGAGGCGGTGCTGGCGGCTGCTGTTCGGCATTTGCCAACCCTCGATAAAAACGTGAAAAATTTGGGTTTTGGGCTCGAAGATGTCGCCATCTGTTATGACCAGGTTGGCCACTTTCCCCTGTTCAATAGACCCCAGCTGGTCATCCACCCCCAATATGGTGGCCGGAGCAATGGTGACAGCCTGCAAAGCAGCTTCTTTTCCCATGCCATATGCCGCAGCAAAGCCGGCATGAAAGGGAAGGTTCCGCGAGTTAGCCGACTGGGTATCGAAGGTGCGAATCGCCACTTTTACCCCTGCCTGGTGCATCAACCCTGCGTTTTTGTAGGGCATGTCGTAGCGGTCGCTGTCACGGGTGGGCAAGGCCAGCACCGGGCCTGTGATGACGGGAATACCCGCATCGGCGATTTTGGCCGCTACCCGCCAGCCTTCAGCCACGCCAGTGAACACGGCGTCCACGTTGTGAGCCTTTACCCATTCAATGGCGGACAGGATGTCTTCTGCGCGGTTGACCTCAATCAGGACTTTCGCCTGCCGCCGCACCGCTGGAAGCATGGCGCGCATTTCGGGGTGGTAGGCCGGGGCTGAAGCCATGCCCGCAATGTGCAGCGAATCCAGCCGATGGTATTCTACCGCCATTTTCCACACTTCCTCCACGCGTTCCAGCGCTTTTTTGCGGTTTTTTTCCACGTCTTCCTCGCTCCGGTTGTCGCGACGCCCGCGCCGTGCAGTGCTCGGGAAGCGCATGAGCAAGCCCTCAAACCCGGCAAACATGGCCTCATGCGTATAACCATAGAGGTGAATTAGTGCAGCCTGGCCTGAAAACACTCCGCTGCCCGGCATGGTGAGCACAGTGGTAACGCCGCCCATCCGGTTGATGGCAATGTGGGCGGAATGGGGATTGACCGCAGTGAGCGCCCGCATCTGGGGAGTCACGTCGCCAACCTCGGTGAAATCCTGGGTAACATCAATCGAACCGATCTCAAACAGGCCAATCTGAGTTCCCGCGTCAATGAGGCCCGGGTAAACGGTCTTTCCCTGACAGTCGATCACGGTGACGCCCTCCGGGGTGGCGATGTTGCTTCTCACTTCGGCAATCACGCCGTCACGGATCAGAATATCGGCCAGGATGCGGCCCTGGGTCACTGTTTCCAGCGTAGCGCCGCGGAGCAGAAAAGGCCCCGGCGTGGCTTTAGGCTCCTGTGCGAACAGCCATGCCGGTAACAGAAAAAGGAGGAAGTGGAAGTATTTCATGTAAAAAAATGGAATGTCAGTAAAGAAAAGGAAGCAAATGGCGAACGAACTACCGGGTCAGTCGGCTACGTCCTGCATACAATGCTCGCCATCGTCTTCCCAGTGGAGAGTGCTGCGAATGGTGGCATTGGGGTCCACAAGGAGCCGCATGTCGCTGGGGTCTTTCTCCCGGTCAAATCGCCTGATGCCATCCACGATGGTCATGACAGGAATGGCATAAACAGACAGCGGGTGATTGTCAAAAATGGCGATATCGGCCTCTTTGCCGACTTCGAGCGAGCCCACTCGATCGGCGATTCCCAATTGCCTGGCCGGGTTGATCGTGATCAGTCGAAGAGCATCCTCATCGCTCAGCTGGCCGTAGCGCTGCATTTTTGCCGCCTCAAGGTATAAGTGCCGCATCATCTCTTCATCGTCGGAGTTGATGGAGGTAACAACCCCGTTTTTAGCCAGGATCGTGGCGTTGAAGGCCGTAGAGTAATACACTTCAAATTTATAGGCCCACCAGTCGGAAAAGACTGAAGCCATGGCCCCCTGAGCAGCCAGCTCGGGTGCCACTTTGTAGCCTTCATTCACGTGCTGAAAGGTGAGGTTTTTAATCCCATAATCCCCGCACACCTTCAGCAGCATCAGGATTTCGTCGGCGCGGTAGGAATGGCAATGAATGAGAATTTCTCCCCGGAGTATAGCAGCGAGGGTTTCCTTTCGAAGGTCGTAGGCAGGGGGAGCCGTGTTGGGCTCTTTTTTGAGCGCTGCGCGATAAGCTGTCCACTCCTGGTCGTAAGCCTTTCCTTCTTCAAAAGCTGTGCGAAACACCTGCTCAATGCCCATTCGACTGCGAGGCAGGGTGCTGTTGCCAATTCCGTGCACACGAATGGGATTTTCGCCAAGGGCAAATTTGATTGTGCGGGGCGCTCCTTCCATGCGGAGGTCGTCGGGATCTGTGAGGCCGTAGCGCAGCTTGATTGTCTCGCATTGCCCCCCAATGGCATTGGCCGAGCCATGCATGGCATGAATCGTGGTAACACCTCCGCCGAGGGCATGGTAAATGGCGATGTCCAGCGGATTGAGCACGTCGCCTGTCCAAACTTCTGCTGTAACGGGGCTGGTGGCCTCATTTACGGCGTCGATCGCGATGTGCGAATGAGCGTCAATGATGCCTGGCATCACAAATTTGCCCGTTGCATCCACAACTTCCACGCCGTCCGGGGCACGAAGGTCTTTGCCGATCCGGGCAATTTTCCCCTCCCGGATCAGGATATCGCTATTTTCTATCACCCCCTGGGTAACTGTGAGCAAGGTGCCGTTGCGAATGAGAAGATCTCCCACGGGAGCCTGGGCAAACAAATATCCCTGCGCCAGGAGATACCCCAAGATGAGCAATTGACGAATGGTGGTCATGTGTTCTTGTGTAAAATGGGTGGGAGCAAAGATTATTCTGGCTTTCGTTCTGCAGAAAGGGGGTAGGTAGCAAACTCGCCGATGGAGATTTCCCCATCCAGGTTGTTCCCTTCCACCTCTCCTTCGATGGTGATGAGCAGGGAACCTCCGTTGGCTTCCACCGAATAGGTCATCCGAAGGGTCGTGCCGTCGAGCTCCACTTCGTCGAGGTCGCGTTCTTCTCCCATGCGGTCGCTGAAAACGGTTCCCTTCCAATTGCCATCAGTGCCGGTGATGGTGATTTTTCCGGTACTATTTCCCTGCGGGCTTTCCACTTCGTAGCTCCATACTCCGCTAATTTCAACTGCAGTGTCGCCTGGCTCCCCTGAGGCATTGCCTTTGGCCTTTTTCTTTTTTCCTTCAAACTCAAATTGCTCGCCTTCTACAAAGGTCATCCTGATCTGGCTCTCTTTGTCGCCCAGCGGGCCGTCCATCACCACCAGATTGGCCCATTTCCCAGGGGTAATGGTTCCTGCGAGTTCGCTCACCCCCAAAGCTGCAGCAGGATAAGTTGTGAGGGCGGCCAAAGCCAAATCTGCGCTCAGACCGTGCTCTACAAGAAGGGAAATACTCGGAATCACCTCTTTGGGCCTCACTTTCACGGTAGAGAAGCCGAATCTTACCCCCGCGTCGGCCAGCGTGACTGCCTGCAGGATCTCCTCGCGGGCTGCCTTTTGGCTGGCTAGTTTCAGGCGGGCGATTTCCTGCTGTATTGGATCGGCGATGGTATCGGGGGAGGGGAGCTCTTCGCCCCATTCAGGCAGATCAAGAGACAGAAAAATGGGTATAGGCCTGGCTGCCAGGCTTTTCGCGAGGGTGGAAGCTTGTTTTACTTCAGCCAGCATGAGCCTGAATCCGAGTTCTTCGCTCAGGTTAATGGCGCGATGGGTTTCCATCAGACCCGGGGCCAGAAAGGCAACCTGCTGGGATTTGTTTGCCACAGCCATCATGGCCTTTATTTCTTCAGTCAGCAGGGGGCGCTCTATGGAAGCTGGATTGGCGAGGTATGCTTGCTGGTGTTTAGCGGCAAATTCAGCCTGACGAACGAGATTTTTCCAGGTAGCCGTTACCCCCAGCAAATTGGACGGATAAACCCTGCCCGCGCCTTGCCACTGGGCAAACATCGCGGTTTGGTCCTGAATGAGCATTTGCTCCGGGCGGTTGCCATGAAGTAAGATGAGAGCACCCTGGCCTGGCAACATTCCGGCCTGGGGCACTGTGTGGGCGATGGTAAACCCCGCCTCCCGAAAGCTGGCTATCTCGGCTGAAGCAGGGTCGAGCATGTCTGAAGCTTTGCGTTGTGGCTGGATCCCGCCCTCACCGGGGCTTGCCTGGCCAGGCGGCGTGGAAGATTCCCGTCGGCTGGCCGTCTCGGCTTCTTCCTGTTCTTTCTGGGCTAAGTGGGAGAGGCCGGAAATAAAACCAGCATACACAAACATGGAGTCGCAATCAACAATGCGGGCAGTGGGAGGCAGCCGCAAATCGGTGCCAACTGCTGCGATCCGGCCATCTTGCAGGAGAACGGTTCCAAAGTAGGGTGCCGCTCCCGGTTGGGTCACGATCTGGGCCCGGGTGAGGGCTACTGGCCTGTCCAGGGGGGTGAGTTGGGTTTGTTGGGCCTGAAGGGAAGCGGCTACAACAAGGAAGCCTGCTGCACTGAGGCACCGGCGCAGAGCAGAGATGTTCATCATGGGCAGGTCGGGTATCGTTTAGTAAGCAAGGTTCGGAACGGTTGGTCGCAGGGCTGGCTTGCCAGACAGCCAGGAGAGAACTTCCAGCAAGAGAAAGCTAGCAAGGAAATCTTGGAAAAGGGTGAAAATGTTTCTTTTGGCGGAAGAATTCACCTTCAAAAAAGGGTGGCTCTGCCAATGGATTCCTTTTTTCGGCAAAATGCGCTACTTTCGATACATGCAGCCTCTTCACTTGTACCTGGGCCTGGGAGCCTTGCTGTTTTTGCTGGGTGTGGGCCTGGTCCTCACGCGCCGAAACGCCGTGATGGTCCTCATGGGCATCGAATTGATGCTCAATGCAGCCAACGTCAATTTTGTTGCATTCTCCCGCTACGACCAACCCGCCATTGAGGGCCAGATGGCTGCCTTGTTTGTGATTGTGCTGGCCGCCGCCGAGGTGGCCGTTGGCCTCGGGTTGATCCTCAATTTGTATCGCCGAAAAGGCAGCATTGACCTTAGCGAGGCACAGGACCTTCAGGGCTAGGGCTTTGCATAAGTTTTGTGCCCGGCAAAGCTGCCACTGCATTTTTTTCGTACTTTGGACTCCCCAGTTTGCCCCCTTACCCCACTTCATTCTCCTCCATGGAAGACCATTTGACGCCAGCCCTCATCGTTCAGGAACTCGATAAATACATCATCGGGCAATCAGAAGCCAAAAAATCTGTCGCCATTGCCCTCCGGAATCGCTGGCGACGGTTACGCGCCAACGAGGAACTTCGCCGGGAAATCATTCCCAACAACATCATGATGATCGGGCCCACCGGTGTCGGAAAAACCGAAATTGCCCGCAGGCTTGCCCAACTCGCACAAGCTCCCTTTATCAAAGTTGAAGCGTCCAAGTTTACAGAAGTAGGCTATGTGGGCCGCGATGTCGAAAGCATGGTCCGCGACCTTGTGGAGCAATCCGTAAACATGGTCAGGGCAGAGCAAAAAGAAAAAATCAGGGAGGTTGCCCGCGAACTTGCAGACGAGCAAATCCTCGACATTCTCATTCCGCCGGTCAAGAAAAGGAGCGGCAAGGCCATAAGCATCGAAGCTGCAGGCGAATCAACCGCCAATCTCACGGACGAAGAACTGAATGAACGTACCCGGGAAAAATTTCGCGACAAACTGCGGCGGGGCGAACTCGAAGAGCGGCAAATTGAAATTGAGCTGGTTGTTCCCTCTCACAACGTGCAGGTAATGGCCCCTCCGGGACTTGAAGGGATGGATGGCCTCCAGGACATGCTTAGCGGCATGATCCCAAAAAAGCGAAAAAAGCGAAAAATGACGGTGGCCCAGGCCCGCGAACACCTCGTGGAGGAAGAAGCCGATCGCCTCATCGACATGGATGCAGTGACCCGCGAAGCCATCGACCGGGCCGGAAACAATGGCATTATTTTCATTGATGAAATCGACAAGGTCGCCGTTGCCTCAGGCGACGGCCGTGGCCCGGATGTTTCACGCGCCGGGGTTCAGCGCGACCTTTTGCCCATCGTGGAAGGTTCCGTGGTGAATACCAAGTATGGCTCCATCAAAACAGACCACGTCCTGTTTATTGCCGCAGGTGCCTTTCACCTCGCCAAGCCCAGCGACCTTATTCCCGAACTTCAGGGCCGATTTCCCATTCGTGTGGAGCTTAAACCCCTCACAGAATCAGATTTTGTCAGCATCCTCACCCAACCGCGCAACGCCCTCACCAAGCAATACCAGGCCCTGCTCGAAAGCGAAGGCGTAAAGCTGACCTTCACAGATGAGGCAATTCGGGCAATGGCAAGGCTGGCCTTTGAAGTGAACCAGGAAATGGAAAATATCGGTGCGCGCAGGCTGCATACAATCATGAGCAACTTGCTAAACGACATCCTTTTCCAGGTTCCCGATCTCGACCCCACCACCGAATTTGAAATCGATGGCAACATGGTCGAAGAGCGCGTTGGGGTCATGGTGTCCAGGAAAGACCTCAGCCGCTTTATTTTGTAATCTACTCACGATCAAGATTTTCAAATGATAGAAGGCCATCTCCACATTCGCTATCAACAATTTTCCGATATCCGCGAGTTGGAGCCTGATGAGCGAGAATTACTGAAAAAAGCCTGGGAAGCGACTGAGCATGCCTATGCGCCGTTTTCCGGCTTCCGGGTAGGATGCGCAGTTTCTCTGGTGGATGGCTCAGTTCTGTTGGGAAATAACCAGGAGAACCGTGCCTATCCTTCCGGCTTGTGTGCTGAGCGAACCGCGCTTTTCCACCTGGGCGCAATGGGAAAAGCAAAAGAACTGCGAAAAATGGCCATCCGAGCCCGCAGTGAACGGCACCCGGTTTCCAGGCCCGCCATGCCCTGCGGTGCTTGCAGGCAGGTGATGGCCGAATATGAAGACCTTGCAGAGGCTCACATCGTCGTGTTGATGCAGGGAGAAACAGGTGATATTCTGCGCGTGGAGGGTGTTTCCGCTTCCCTCCTCCCGTTTCCATTCGACCTGGAATTGTAATTTTTGCTGGCCCCGCACCGAAAATAAGAAAGGGAAAGGATCATGTTGACCATGATTTCCTTTCCCTTTTCTGTTATCTGCCTCAGGCAGGGCTGGATTACAGCCTGCGCTTGATTTCGTTAACGTGGAAGGATTCGATGATGTCTCCTTGTTTGAGTTCAGGGTAATTGTCTACCGTAAAGCCAAACTCCTGGCCGCTAAAGACTTCTTTGGCGTCGTCTTTAAAGCGTTTGAGGGAGCCAAGCTTGGAGGTGTAAATCACGATGCCATCGCGAATAACCCGAACGGGATCTTCCCGCTTGATTTTTCCAGACTTGACCAATCCACCAGCCACTGTTCCGACCTTGGTGATGCGGAAGACTTCGAGAACCTCGGCAGTACCCATCTCCTCTTCCTTGATTTCGGGAGAGAGGAGGCCTTCGAGAGCATCCCTGACGTCGTTAATGGCGTCGTAGATCACAGAGTAGGTTCGAACGTCCACCTCTTCGCGTTCGGAGAGGGTTCTGGCCAATGCGTTGGGTCTCACGTTGAAGGCGATCACCACGGCATCGGAAGCGATGGCGAGGTTTACGTCGGCCTCGGTGATGGCACCATTGCCTTTGGCAATGATGTTGACCTGCACCTCGTTGGTAGAAAGCTTCATCAATGCACCAGAGAGTGCTTCCACTGAGCCGTCCACGTCACCACGAATGATGACATTGAGCTCTTTGAAGTTACCAATGGCACGGCGACGACCGATTTCCTCCAGGGTGATCCGTTTGGTTTGGCGGAACTGCTGCTCGCGGAACACTTCCTGCCGCCGCTGACCAAGCTCTTTGGCCTTCCCTTCTTCGGTGAAGACGAGGAATTTATCCCCGGCCTGGGGCGATCCACCCAAGCCCAGCAACTGGACAGGTTTGGCGGGTCCGGCTTCCTTGATCCGTTGCCCCTTCTGGTCGATAAGGGCGCGAACTTTGCCATAGTGGATCCCGGCCACAACCTCGTCTCCTACGCGCAGAGTTCCGTTTTGCACCAAAACGGTGGCTACGTTACCACGGCCTTTGTCGAGACGTGCTTCAATCACGGTTCCGCTCGCGGCGCGAACAGGGTTGGCTTTAAGATCAAGGAGTTCAGACTCCAGAATTACTTTTTCGAGCAATTCATCCACCCCGATGCCTTTGAGTGCGGAGATTTCCTGGCTTTGGTACTTGCCACCCCATTCCTCCACGAGGTAGTTCATGGCAGCCAGTTGGGTCTTGATGCGCTCAGGGTCTGCACCCGGCTTATCAATTTTGTTAAGGGCAAACACCATAGGAACCCCAGCCGCTTCGGCGTGGTTGATAGCTTCCTTGGTTTGGGGCATCACGGCGTCGTCGGCAGCAATCACGATGATCGCAACGTCAGTGACCTTTGCACCACGGGCACGCATGGCGGTAAACGCTTCGTGACCAGGGGTGTCGAGGAAGGTAACGGTTTGACCGTCGCCTACTTTCACCTCATAAGCACCAATGTGCTGGGTAATGCCCCCGGCCTCGCCTGCGGCCACGTTGGCTTTGCGCAACTTGTCGAGCAGGGTGGTTTTACCGTGGTCAACGTGGCCCATAACGGTCACGATTGGCGTGCGGGTGGAGAGCAAAGTGGGGTCTTCATCACCCTCATCGATTTCGAAGTCATCCTCCGTGACATCGACAAAGTTGATGTCATAACCATATTCCTCTGCAAGGATGGTCATCAGTTCAGCATCGAGACGCTGGTTGATCGACACCATCATGCCGAGTTCGAATGACTTCCGAATTACATCGTTGACGTGAACGTCAAGAAGGTTCGCGAACTCGTTGGCGGAGATAAACTCCGTCACGTTGAGGACGAGATCCCCCTCTGCTGCGAGAGCTGCTTCATTTTCGCGGCGAACGGCATCCGAGTCGCGCTTGGCCCTGCGAAGGCGCTGACGGCTTCTGGAGGCACCCTTGCCCATTTGTGTAAGGGTGTCACGGATGGTTTTATCCACTTCGCCGGAGGTAGGCTTCTCCTTTTTATTGGCAGGGGTAAGTGTTCTTTTGATACCAGGCTTGGCTGCCGGGGTGCCAGTTTGTTCTCCCGTTGCCGGAGTGGTACCTGTTTGAGCACCGCCTTTGCGCTTTCTTCTTCTCCTGCGACGCTTTTTGCCGGAAGCATCAGTTTCTTCTCCCTCCTCGTCGCCATCCCCACCACCTCCTGGTGCAGGAGTGGCTGGTTTTGCCGTGTCCTTTTTCGGACGGTTGGGGGTAAGATCAATGCGCCCTTTGATGGTGAGACCAGAGAGCTTGGGGGTATTATCGCTTACCGTAATGACGTTGGAATCGTCATTGGCGGGCGGATC
This sequence comes from Bacteroidia bacterium, assembly GCA_041741415.1. Classification (GTDB taxonomy): domain Bacteria; phylum Bacteroidota; class Bacteroidia; order J057; family J057; genus JANQTF01. The sequence goes on from JBGSKC010000062.1 coordinate 37,365, forward strand.
GTCCTGTCGGGGTGGCTGCTTGGGATCGACCTTTGGAGCCTCAGCTCTGACGGGCTCAGGCCTGTTAATATTGGGAGCAGCAGGTTTAGGCGGATTTCTCAAGTCGCCCTGACGAGGGCCAGGGTTTGGCCTGTTGCCTTGGCTGGAAGGCTGGTTGCCGCCTTGACCGGCTGGTCTGTTCCCCTGATTCCGGCCCTGGCTGTTCCCCTGGTTATTCCCCTGGTTATTTCCTTGGTTGTTTCCCTGCCCCCGGGAGGGCTCCTGTCTGCGATTGTCGGATTTCCGGGAACCTCCTTTGAGGGCATCCAGGTCAATTCTACCCACCACCTTGAGGCCGCCAGTTTCTTCAGGCGCGCTGGGCGTGAAGTTAAGCGGAGGGTGAGCTGGTTTCGGCTCTGGCGCAGGAGCAGGTTCTTCCTGGCGCGGCGCTTCGGCAACAGGCTCGGGAGAGGCCGGAGGTACAGGGGCTGGAGCCTCTTCTTTTTCTTCCGTACCGGGACCCGGGAGGGGTTTTACGCGACGAATGATGCCGCCCCCAATACGGTCGCGGAGCTGATTGGCAGACAAAGGATCTTTGTCTGTTTCCACCTCCTCCGTTCCGGGACCGGAGGCTTCCTCAGTGCTTTTGCCAGAAGCAGATTTAAAGTCTTCGCGTCGCTTTTCAGACAATTGCTCAGCCTGGGCCTTGAGCATTTTTTCAGAGGCAAACGCTTTGAGGAGCAGGGAATACTGCTCCGAAGAAAGCTTAGTGTTGGGGGAATCCTCCACGCTTTGCTCGTGCTTGGCGAGATGCTCGACCAGCACGGTGGTACTCACGTTGAGTTCCTTGGCAGCCTGAAACAGGCGAGTGTTTTTCTTTTCTCCCACCATAGAGTGAGTTTAACCGGAACAAAAATAATCAGTTCGCTGACTATTAACTAATTGCCAAATTGAATTTTAGGACGGCCAGAAAAAGAATCTGGGGGAACTTACTCCCCCAGGGAGGTACGAATGCACTTCTCCCTCTGGTTGAAGTACCCTCAGCTCGTACCGACGAAACAATATGCTGGTGCAGAGATGGTTACATCATCGGTGCATTACGCCTGTTGCTCGTCGGATTCAAGTTCCTGAACCTCCTCTTCTTCGTCGCTGTCATCGTCGAACTCTTCCTGGATGACATTGAGTACGTGGAGGATGGTTTCTTTATCGAGGTCGGACCTGCGAACGAGTTCCTCCATCGAGAGTGACATAACAGCTTTGGCAGTATCGCAACCGATACGCTTGAGCTCGTCGATGATCCACTGCTCAATTTCGTCATTGAATTCGTCGAGATCGATGTCCTCTTCGTTGGGGTCCAGCTCGCGGTACACGTCGATCTGAAAATCGGTGAGTTTACTGGCGAGTTTGATGTTCAAGCCATTTTTTCCGATTGCCAGAGAGATCTGATCCGGTTTGAGGAAGACCTGGGCCAATCTCTCTTCCTCATTGAGCTTGATGGAGGAGATTTTGGCGGGGCTAAGGGCGCGTTGAATGTAAAGAACGTCGTTGGTGGTAAAGGCAATCACGTCGATGTTTTCGTTGCGAAGCTCGCGAACGATGCCATGGATACGGCCCCCTTTCATCCCAACACAAGCGCCGACCGGGTCGATCCGGTCGTCATAGCTTTCGACGGCAACTTTTGCGCGCTCACCTGGTTCGCGAACAATGCCGCGAATGTTGATCAGGCCGTCGAATATTTCTGGCACCTCCTGCTCGAATAATTTTTCGAGGAACAGCGGTGAAGAACGCGAAATGATGATTTTCGGGTTGTTATTTTTCAACGTCACCTCCAGCACTACCGCCCGGATGGTATCGCCCTTGCGGAACCGATCCTTGGGTATTTGCTGCGGGCGGGGCATGGAAAGCTCGTTGCTTTCGTGAATCACGAGAATTTCGTTTCTCCACACCTGATACACTTCCCCCACGATAACCGTGCCGATCATTTCCTGGTACTGCTCCACAACGGAAGCCTTTTCCAGGTCTCTGATTTTTTGGGTAAGGGTTTGCTTAGCGGTTTGGACAATCTTCCGCCCAAAGTGGAAGAAGTTGATTTCCTCCGCGATGTCATCCCCCACTTCGTAGTCGGGGTCAATGGCCAGTGCCTCGGAAAGTGGAATTTGACGGGTTTCGTCTTCCAGCTCAAAGTCTTCCACCACGGTTCGCTCGCGGAAACCCTGAATGTCGCCTTTGTCTACGTTCACGATGATATCGAAATTCTCATCGGAGCCATACTCTTTCCGGATCATGGTGCGGAATACCTCTTCCAGCACCCCCATGAGGGTGGCTCTGTCGATGTTTTTGAACCGGGAAAACTCGGTAAACGCATCGACAAGGTTGACTTTTTCTTCTGCTATTTTACGTCTTGCCATTTCGAACAAAACTGGCGCCGAGGCGCAGGTTATGATACAATAATCACCTTAGCTGTGTGGATTTGGTCGAATGGGATCCTGAGTGATCCCTGTTCTTCCGCCTCCCCGGCCTTGGGCTTTTTTCTGTTTTTACCAGAAGCTAGCGGTTCGAGCAGAATGCTCTCTTCGTTTGCTTCCAGAAGTTTACCGCGAAGGTCACTCCCCCCCGTAGTCCTCACCGCCAGATATCGCCCCACATTCGAGACGTACTGGCGCCTAACCTTGAGCGGGCTGCCTACGCCGGGAGAGGAAACCTCCAGGTTGTAAGCAGAGCTGATCAAGTCCAATTCCTCAATCATGGCCCCCACTTTTCGGCTCACTTTCATGCAGGCTTCCAGCGTGATTCCATTGTCCTTGTCGATTTTCAGGCTTAACACTGGTCGCATTCCCTGCGACAGGTGCATGTCCACGACAAAGACATCAGGAAACTCTTGCTCCAACAAGTTCTCGATGTGTTGCTGAAGGGTAGCTGGAAACATGGCAAAAAAATAAGGGAGATTCCCCCCTCTTCTGAAGAAAACCCGTGTAGATTTGGAGCAAAATTAAGGATTAATCTGCAATTTCCAATGGGTATTTTTCATTCGGAAAATGTCCCTGCAGGTTGCCTTCTTCCCTGCTCCAGCCCCTCCCACGTGAAAAAAAGCCCTTCTCCTCATCCCACCAGATCCTTTCCTGGCCTCAGTCGCTCCCATCTCCGCGAAACGCTCTTCCTTTCGCTGCCCGTCATGATCGGCCAGCTTGGTGTGGTGCTCATGGGGGTGCTCGACAACATGATGGTTGGCTGGCTCAGCTATGAGCACCTGTCGGCCTGTTCGCTAGCCAACAGCATTTATTTCATCGTGGTAGTGATCGCCATGGGCATCACCAATGCCGTTTCTGCCCTCGTTGCTGAAGCCGATGCCGCAGGCCAACCCGCCCGCTGCGCATTGTATCTGCGCCAGGGTCTGTGGGTGGGACTCGGAAGCTCATTTTTCACCATGGTTCTGCTCGAACTCTCTATTCACCTGCTACCCTTTCTCGGACAGCCGCCACAGGATGTGGAGATGGCTCGCAGCTACCTCCGCCTTCTCTATGTTTCGGCCTTACCCATGATCTTGTTCCTCACTTACAAGCAATACACCGATGGGCTTTCCCGAACCCGTGTAGCCATGATGGTAACCGTAGCTGGCCTGGTTTTCAATGCAGCAGGCAATTGGGTACTCATCTTTGGATATGGAGGCTTTCCCCGCTGGGAACTCGACGGCGCCGGGGTGGCCACCCTGCTGAGCCGGATTTTTATGCTGGTGCTGCTCGTTTACTTTGTGCACCGGGGAAGCAAGTGGGGCTTCCCTGCTCTTCCTGCCGGAAGCTGGCAGCCACACAAGGCCACCATCCTGCGCTTGCTGCGGCTGGGGCTGCCCTCCGGGTTTCAGTTGTTCTTCGAGGTCGGGGCTTTCTCAGGCGCTGTAATCATGATCGGCTGGCTGGGAACTGCCCCAAGGTCGGCCCACCAGATCGTACTCAACATGTCTTCGGTAACCTATATGGTCGTTACGGGGATCGCCACAGGAGCAACGATCAGGGTAGGCAACGCCAGGGGCCGCCAAAACCTGGCTGAGGCCCGGGAAGCTGGCTATGCGGGCATTTGGCTGGGCGGAATGTTCATGGCCTTCGCAGCCATCGTCTTTCTGCTGGGCAGAGATGTATTACCTACTTTTTACAACAAGCATCCCGATGTGCTAAGCCTCACCTCCGGGCTGATGGTCATGGCCGGGATATTCCAAATCTTCGATGGGGTGCAGGCGGTTGGCCTGGGGGTGCTGAGAGGATTGCAAGATGTGGTTGTGCCCATGATCATAGCTTTTGTATGCTACTGGCTGGTGGCATTGCCGCTAGGCTATGTCACGGGCTTCCTGTTCGGCTGGGGCGTCATTGGCGTGTGGCTGGGCCTTGTGATCAGCCTCGCAATGGCCGCTGTGGCCTTCCTTTGGCGGTTTACCCGCCTCACAGAACCTCCGGGCCTGCCGGGATAATCCTCTTGCCAGGATGCCGTTCTCTTTCCTTATCTTTCGGCATGAAGCGATTGATCCTTTTCTTCGGACTAATTGTCAGCCTGTTGTTTGCAGTTCCCCTGGCTGCCCAAGACCCTGACTGCAGGCTCGTGCTGGATTCTCTGCAACCGGTGATTGTGCGGTTCAACCCCTATTTTGCCAACCACCAGTGGAGCCCGGAAAACCGGATGGAACTGGCCCGGATGGGTTCTGAGCGCTTGCTCATGATTACTCAGGACGGCTGCAAGCGCCACCACACTGTGCTCACCCTCGTGCTTGATCACTCGGCCACCCGGCCCGAAATGGCCTTCTGGCAAGAGGAAACCCTCGGGCTGATGGACAAAGTATTTTACCAAAACGTCGCCTATCAGGAGTTCAGGCAGCCGTTTGAAGAGGCATTTGTTGAAAAATTATCCGTTTATGGCCTTGGAAGGCGCTTTAACTTCCCTGTAGGAACCCGCAATTTTATTTGTGAATTGCTGTACCAACCCGGGCAGGGCGGCAGGATTACAGTGGAAATGATAGAATACATTTTCAAGGATGAAGCGACCCTGCGGCAGGACCCTCTGCCAGACGAACACGACGACGGCTGGCTCGGAAACGAACGCCCCTGAAGTGAGCAGCGGCGTTTCTCCTGATCGTCAGGCGTCTATTTTCTCAAACTGGCGCAAAAAGCGAAGGTCGTTCTGAGAATACAGGCGAAGGTCGGGAACCCGATAGAGGAGCTGGGAAATGCGTTCCACACCCATGCCGAAGGCGAAGCCACTGTACTTGTCGGGGTCAATGCCGCAATTGCGCAGCACGTTGGGATCCACCATGCCGCATCCCATGATCTCCACCCAACCGGTTCCCTTGGTCATACGGTAGTCGTCGTCTGATTCAAGGCCCCACCATACATCCATTTCAGCGGAAATTTCAGTGAAGGGGAAGTAGCTGGGGCGAAGCCGAATTCGGGCTTGTTCGCCAAACATCGCATTAGCGAAATATTGCAGCGACTGGCGCATGTCGGCAAAGCTTACCCCCTCATCCACCACCAACCCTTCGACCTGATGAAAGAAGCAGTGCGCGCGGTGAGAAATGGCTTCGTTGCGATAAACCCGCCCGGGTGCGAGGATGCGAATGGGTGGCTGGGAGGTTTCCATCACCCGAACCTGCACCGAGGAAGTATGGGTGCGAAGGAGAAAATCGGGATTTCTGCGGACGAAGAAAGTGTCCTGCATGTCGCGGGCCGGGTGGTTTTCCTCGAAATTAAGGGCCGTAAAGTTATGAAAGTCGTCTTCGACTTCCGGACCTTCGGCCACGGTGTACCCGAGGGCTTCAAACACCGACACGATCTTGTTCAGCACAATGCTGAGTGGGTGCCTGGCCCCAGGCAGACCGGGGTCGCCAGGAAGGCTGAGGTCTAGCGGCCGGTCATTTTGCACCTGCGTATCCTGAACCAGGCTTTGGAAATGCTCGAGGCGTTCCTGGGCAAGTTGCTTCAATTCATTCAACGGCTTTCCGACCTCGCGCTTGATATCGCCGGGCAGCTCGCGGAAATCGGCGAACAGCTGATTGATGACCGCCTTTTTGTTGGTGAACTGTCGGCGAAATGTCTCCAGTTCTTCTTCAGAATTAACGACAAAGGCCTCTACCTCGGCGCGCAATTGGTTGATCAGGTCCAGCATGAAAGGAAAAATTGAGCGACAAACTTAGCACGGAAGGCTGGGACGGGCAAATTTCAATGACTTACCTGGCAACGGGGCAAACGCCGCTGAATCAGGTCGATTTCGTATTGGGTGAGCCGGTTAAAGGCGAGGTCGAGGCGGCGGAGCTTAGAAAGCCCTCCTTCCCACGCAGGCACCATCACGAGGCGGTTTCCTGCCAGGTACAGTTGCTCCAGGTTTTCCATCTGGCCCATCGCATCAGGCAAATATTTAATCTTGTTGTTTGCCAAAATCAGCACCTGCAAGTTCTTCAACTCGCTGATGGCCGGTGGAATGACCTTGATTTTATTGGCAGAAAGGTTGAGAACCTGCAAATTGGGAAAGCGGGTCACTTCAAGGGGAAAGAAAGTGAGGTCTTGCGCCCGCAAAGATAGTTTGTACACTTTCTCGGGTTCGCGCATCGCTTCCTGAAGACTGTAATGCCATTTCTGGCGCTCCAGTTGTTCGCTGTTCAATAGGGGCCCTGCCGGTAGGGAAGAAGGAGCTTCAGGATTGCGGGTACCCCGGTTGGTGAGCGTGGTGTCCTGGCTGAAGATGGGTCCCGCCCAAAGGCAGCAGGCCAGAAAAAGCAGCATTCGATTCATTGTAGAGGCTTGGATTTCGGCTAAAGGTAATCACGGCGGCGATTTCTTTCCAAGCCTTGTGCCTTCCCGGTTGCTTTTACACAGGAAAAGGGCGGAGGTTCAGTGCAGAATCTTCTTCGCCAAATGGCCTGGAAGCCACGATTTCTTGCCCGGCCTGCCAGCGGCAAGGCATTTGCTGCCAAATCATCCCGGAGTCGAAGAAAATTCTGTCGCGTGGAAACAGGTTTTCCATGAGCGAAAAATCGGTACGCAGCTGATGAACATGGAGAGGTTTGGCGCACCAGCTTAGGGGCAGGAAATGGGTGTTGGCAAAAATGGTCTTTTGAAATCGGGGTGCAACAGCGGCCCTTTCCTGGGAGAAGAAATGAGAGGCTTCCTCCATAGACTCGAACACTGAGCCCGAAGGCCAGCGTCGGCCCAGGCTGGCTCCAACATGGAGACGAAGGCCCCGGCGGGAACGTAGCGTCCACTCAAAGCTTTCTTTCCATGGCAGGCGATTCCAGCGAATAGGGCTTCCAGCCATCGGAAACAGGCCCCGCCGCCGCTGTGGCAACGGAAGCCGGGTATTTACTTCGTGGCGAAGCACATACATGCCGTGAAAGCGGCGCATACCCTGCTCCCACGAAACCGCTATTCGATACAACACATGTTCGGAAGGCGGCGAAGGCAGGCCTCGCTGGGTTTCGCAGGCAAGGTCGCGCATCCGAAACAGCAAAATCCCCACCATGCCGTAACCGTCTACCAGCCTTGGCTCAAAAGGAGTAGGCAATAACTTTTTCAGCACCTCCGCATCGGTGCGGAAGTTCAGCAGCACGGTTTCTTCTAATATGCCTGTAGCCTGTGCCAATCGCTTCATCTGGAAATGGTTACGCCATACCAACGAACATCGCCGACCCGAAGATGTCGGAGTCGGCGATTTTTTCCCATCCACTTATGCTTTTATTCTGACTCCGGGCCGCGATCAGTTTCCTTTTGTTCGCTGTCTGAACTCCAATCCGCTTCGGGTCCATATTCCGTCACTGGTTTTTCAAGGAGGATTTCTTCGTGAAATTCTATGGATTTGAGTGCCACCCCAGCTGCGGCAGCCGCCAGGGCCGGGAAAATTAATACCCATCCCATGCGGTCTGCTTCAATTGATAACCATAAAACGCCCGCAGCAATCAAGATCAAATTGTAGATAATCGTCCACGCCCACAATGATTTGGTATTGGAAATGGACAATTTATCCATGGCTGAACGCCAGTAATTCACATACAATACAATGCCCGGAAACGTGAGGGGCAAAAAAATGAAGGCCACAAGCGCTAACAGAGCCGTTGGGATGTTGACCAGAGCAAACCCCCAGGCGATAAGCCTGGCACCGGCTCCAACTTCATCTGAGTGGAGGCGACGGAGAAGGGAGGAGGCTTTCATTTTTCTTTGCTTTGCCGGGTGTACGGGACCCGGGAGCGACAGTTTCATAACTTTCAATTTATTTTGAAAGATGCTGTTTGTCTCTCATTTAGGCATAGGTGAGGCGAATATAAACGAAAGCGGCTGACCGCAAATGGACAGCCGCTTTCCATATATGTCCGGGTAAATCAGGGCTTTTTGCCAGACTTACGCACCTTCCAACGCGTTGGCTCCGGCAACAATTTCCAGAATTTCTTTGGTGATCGAAGCCTGACGGGCTTTGTTGTAAGAAATGCGAAGGCTCTTCAGAAGCTCTTCAGCATTTTCCGTTGCCTTGTCCATGGCTACCATCCTGGCTCCCTGCTCTGCGGCGTTGGACTCCAGCACCGCTCGGAACAGTTGAATGCGCAACGCCTTGGGAATCAGCTCCGACAGAATTACCTCCTGGCCGGGTTCGTAGAGATAATCAGATTGCAAGCCCCCTTCCTGCGCAGGGTTGCCGGTATTGAGGCTCTCCACGCTCAGCGGCAGGAAGGATTCCACCCTGCGAATCTGCGACATGACGTTTTTGAATTCGTTGAACGACACATACACACGGTCAACCTCTCCGGAGAGAAATTTACCGAATGCAACGTCCACCACTTCATTCACAGTTCCGAAGGAGAGGTTTTGGAAGACATCGAAGTTTTTGCCGTTTACCGGAAATCCACGCTTGCGAAAGAAATCGAAGCCTTTCCTTCCCAGGCACATAAACTGAACCTTTCCCTCTGCCACTAAATCTGCGTGGTTTTCCTGAAGAAAAGCCAAAGCAGCCTTGTTGATGTTGGCATTAAAAGGTCCGGCCAGGCCCCTGTTGGAAGTGACGTGGACCACGAGCACATTCTGAATGTTGTCTCGCTGCTCAACGAGGCGGCTGGGAATGTCTTCTGCGTCAACGGCAGCGATGACATTGCCAATGATTTCGCGGAGCTTGCTGGCGTAGGGGCGCAACTGCAGCATCCGGTCCTGGGCACGGCGCAGCTTGGCAGCCGCCACCATTTTCATGGCTTTGGTTACTTGCTGGGTACTTTTGACCGTCTTGATGCGGTTCCGAATGTCTTTTAGATTCGCCATGCTGATGGATTCAGTCTTCTGTCAACGAAAGGGAGGAAAGGACGATCAGGCAAAGGTTTTGGCAACTTCGGTGGCCACAGTGGCAAGGGTTTTTTCAATCTCGTCGGTCCACTGTTTGCCACGGATGCTGTCGAGGGTGCTGGAATGGTTAATTTCCAGCTCCTGAAGCAATCTTTCCTCATATTCCGGGATGCGGTCTGCAGGCACGGTGTCGGCATACCCTTTCGAGATGGCGAAAATGGCGGCGACCTGCTTCTCCACCGAAACGGGGCTGTACTGGCCCTGAATCAGAAGCTGCACGGAGCGCTTACCACGGTCGAGCTGGCGCTGGGTAGAGCGGTCAAGATCAGATCCGAAGCGGGAGAATGCTTCGAGTTCGCGGTACTGAGCAAGGTCGAGCTTGAGGGTACCAGCCACTTTTTTCATGGGCTTGATCTGTGCAGCGCCACCTACCCTGGATACCGAGATCCCGACGTTGATAGCGGGGCGAACACCTGAATTGAAAAGGCCTGATTCCAGGAAAATCTGACCGTCGGTGATCGAGATCACGTTGGTTGGAATATAGGCAGAAACGTCGCCTTCTTGGGTTTCAATGATGGGCAGAGCGGTGAGGGAGCCACCACCTTTGACCATGCCTTTGAAAGACTCGGGCAGGTCGTTCATCTGCTGGGCAATAGAATCGTCGTTGATGATCTTGGCTGCACGCTCAAGCAGGCGGGAGTGGAGATAAAACACGTCACCGGGGTAAGCTTCGCGGCCGGGAGGGCGGCGGAGCAGCAGAGACACTTCGCGGTAGGCCACAGCCTGCTTGGACAAGTCGTCGTAGATGGCCAGAGCCGGACGACCGGTGTCGCGGAAGTATTCTCCGATGGCGGCACCTGCAAACGGAGCGAAAAACTGCAGCGGAGCAGGATAGGAAGCAGGAGCAGCCACCACAACGGTGTAGCTCATGGCGCCCGCCTCTTCGAGGGCACGGACCACCTGAGCCACTGTGGAGGCCTTCTGGCCGATGGCAACATACACGCAGTAAACGGGCTCGCCACGCTCTGCAAATTCTTTCTGGTTGATGATGGTGTCGATCGCAATGGCAGTTTTGCCAGTCTGGCGGTCACCGATGATCAGCTCGCGCTGACCACGACCGATTGGAATCATGGAGTCAATGGCCTTGATTCCGGTCTGAAGAGGCTCGTTTACAGGCTGACGGAAAATAACCCCTGGTGCTTTGCGCTCATAGGGAGATTCATACAGCTGGCCAGTTAACGGCCCTTTGCCATCGATTGGCTCACCAAGCGGGTTAATGACGCGGCCCAGCATTCCTTCGCCCACCTTGATGGAAGCGATGGACCCTGTGCGACGCACGTTATCGCCCTCTTTGATGCCCTCGGTTTCTCCGAAGAGCACCGCCCCGACGTTGTCCTCCTCCAGGTTAAGTACCATGCCCTTGAGGCCGGTTTCGAATTCGATCAGCTCGCCAGCCTGCACCTTGGTGAGACCGTAAATGCGGGCGATCCCGTCGCCAATCTGCAAAACCGTTCCGGTTTCTTCGAGTTGGGCCGCGGTTTTAAAATTGGAGAGTTGCTCCCGGAGGATAGCTGAAACTTCGTCTGGTCTTACCGCTGACATATCAGTGAGGTTGAATTGAGGGTTTCCGAAAATGTGGCGAGTCGGCGAAGGCAGGGACTGTGGAGAGGAAGGTCCGGGTTCGCGTTCTCTGTATAAAAAAGGCGTGAGATCTGGAGAAGAACCTGTTGTGAAAAGGCTGTCAGGAAAGATGCTGCTTCAGGCGGCGAAGCGAGGCGCTCACACTGCCGTCAAACAGCCTGTCGCCAACTTTGAGGGTGAATCCGCCGATCAGGTCGGGATCCACACTGGTTTCAAGGTGAAACGCTTTCCCGGTGGAGGCTTCAAGGTCTTTGCGGATACTGGCAACTGTGGCCTCAGGAAGGGCAGTGGCAGAGGTTAATTTGCCCCGCACAATTCCTTTGACTTCGTCATACAGCGCCATAAAAGACGTGGTCACCTGGAACAGGAATTTTTCCCGACCCTTCTGGGTGAGCATCTCCAAAAGCAGCGGCACAAGCTTGGTTTGGAATTTGCCTGCAAAGATTTTGGTCAAAATCTCCAGCTTCTTTTGTCCGTTGATGATCGGGCTTTGGAGCATCGCGAGGAAGTCTGGATTCTGGTTGCAGACCTCATGGATCATGGCCATATCGGCCTGAGCAGCATCCAGTTCTTTTCTTTCCTGGGCAAGGGCAAACGCAGACTTTGCGTAGCGGTATCCGATTCGATCTTCTACCATAACCGTTGGGGTCGTTGGGGAAAGGGCTTCCTAGTTGTTGTTCAGGTCAGAAATGAGAGTCTGGGCATAGGCTTCCTGGGCACCCTGATCCTGAAACTGCTTGCGGAGCAATTTTTCGGCAATTTCAACAGCCAGGGTAGCAGCAGTGCTTTTGATTTCGGCAAGAGCAGCCACTTTTTCTGCCTGAATCTGGGCTTTAGCCTTTTCGCGCTCGGCGGCAGCCACTGTCTGAGCTTCTTTGCGGGCTTCAGAAATGATCTGATCTTTCATATGGCCAGCTTCTTTGAGCATTTTGTCGCGCTCCAGGCGAGCCTCTTTCAGCAGGGCTTCGTTGCTGGCCTGAAGGGCCTGCATGTCGGAGCGGGCCTGCTCGGCCAGCTTAAGCGAATTGTCGATCTTGGTTTCCCGCTCGCTCAGCGCGTTCAGAATGGGCTTCCAGGCAAAGCGGCGAAGCAGGAAAAAGAAGGCAAGGAAAATGACGGCGGTCCAGAAAAAGAGGCCGAATACTGGCGTAATGATCATGATTCAGCGAATGAAGAATCTGTAAATGAGAAGGATTCACACAACCAAACAGGAAGGCTGCGCGCCCAGGCATTCCCTGGGCGGCACAGCGCTTCGTTTCTTAGAGAACTGCCAGCAGACAGATCACCTCACCGAACAGGGCAACGCCCTCGATGAAGGCGGCAGTCAGGATCATGGCACCACGAATGTCACCGGCAGCCTCAGGCTGACGGGCAATCGACTCAACAGAGCTGGCGGCAAGCCGACCGATACCAAGACCTGCACCAATGGCAGCCAATCCTGCGCCGATCCCGGCGCCCATTACTCCAAAATCCATGATTCAGTGGATTGATATGTGTGAAAAAAGAAAACGTGCGAACTCAATACCCGGCTCAATGGTGGTGATCGTCGTGGCTTTCCATGGCCATCCCGATAAACACTGCCGTGAGCAGGGTGAAAATGAAAGGCTGGATGATCGCAACGATCATTTCCAGCGTGAAAATAACGAGGGTAAACAGGACCGACAGCGGCATGATTGTCATGGCTCCTGCCATGTTCGTTCCGTTTTCTCCCATGATGAAGATCAGCGAAACGAGACCCAGCACCATGAAGTGGCCGGCGGAAATATTCGCAAACAAACGAACTGCCAAAGCGAAAGGCTTGGTAAACAGCCCGATGAATTCCACAACAGGCATCAAAGGGATGGCAAATTTAAGCACCCAGGGCACACCCGGTGTGTTAAAAACGTGCTTCCAGTGGTCTTTCGACCCATTGAACTGGGTGATCAGGAAGGTCATCACAGCGAGAGCCGCGGTCACGGAGATATTTCCGGCAATGTTCGAGTTGAAGGGCGTGAGACCCAGCAAGTTGGAGAACCAGATGAAGAAAAACAGGGTGAGCAGGTAGGGCAGGAAGCGGTCCGCCTTGGCACCGAGGTAAGGTTTTGCCACTTCATCGCGCACAAATACGATGATGGGCTCTACAAAAGATTGCAAGCCTTTGGGTGCCTGATCGGGGCGGCGGGTGTAGGATCTGGCCACTGCGGTGAAAACCACCAGCATCAATAGCCCGATAAGTATCATTTGCAGCGCGGTTTTGGTGATCGAAAAGTCGATGACCGTGGCGCTTTTCTGACCGTTTGCCTCTTCAAACGCGGCCCAGTCAGCAACGTGGGCATGACCATGCTCGTCAATCAGGCCTTCGGTAGAAACGCCCTCTTTCAGTTTCAGTACATGGTTTTCGTGAGGCAGGTATCCTTTCTCAACGAGAGCATGGGTATTGGCGGCAAACACAAGCCCGGCTTCGCTGTCGTACAAAATCCAGGGGAGGTGCAGGGCAATGGGCTGATAATGAGGGTGCCCGCTTTCGTCCGTTCCGGCAGGGATATCGGTGATATGCCAGTCGTGGGAGTCGAGAATGTGCTCCAGCATCACCTTGGAGACATTGCTGCTGCCTTCTTCCTCAGCGTGAGCGTCATGGGCTTCATGGCTGGCAGAATCATGGACGGCAACTGCTGCTGTGTCGTGGTGAGCTGCGTGGTCCCCTGCCTGATCATGGTGATCCTGTGCGAAAAGGAGGCCATTTCCGAGCAACAACAGGGTGATGAAAAGAAGCTGCTTGCCAGCCATATATTAGGAATTCTTAAGGTCTTTCGAATGCGGGCGCAATTTACGGATAAGCCCGAAAACTTCAAATGAAGTAAACACCATGTAGCCAACAAGAAAACCCGCCACATACTCGCCTTTCACTTCAGGAAACCGCAGCGCCACGACCACAATGGAGATGAGCCCGGCAAACATTTTCACGACCATCCCGGTAAGCATTGCCGCAACAAAAGTATTTGTTTTTTTGTCGAGGCTGGGGAAAGCAACCACATAGGCCAGTGCTGTGCCGAGGTAGGCGAGCAGCACGGCGATGGCCACCGTGGGGAAGCTTCTGGGTGGTTCCAGGCCAACCATCAGCGCGTAGGCCAGGCCCAGAACGATGGCCGCCAGGGCTGTGAGGAGGAGCAAAAATCGGGAAACAGGCATGGGGGAAGGCGTGGAAGAAGCGGAATGTCTTCAGCGGGTTTTTCGGATCATGAGCCAGATAACCACAGCGCAGCCAAGGAGGGAGAAACCGAGGGTAAACCAAGGCTTTTCGGGCTTCAGCCACTGATCAAGGGCATAACCTCCCCCACCAAACAACAACATGCAGGCCAGGATTTCGAATCCCAGACCTGCATATTTCAGGTATTGCTGCCGCGCTTCGCGCGAGTTGTCGGGTGGGGTGTCCATCAGTTTGCCTTGGCAATCCGGGGTCCGGTGGCGGCAGGGTTATTGCCGTTGGCGGAGGAAGGAGAGGGGGGGCTTGACTGTGCGAGCAGGTCCTTGGCGCGTTCAGGCGTTCTGGTGAGCATGTCCTTGGCGGCTTCAGCCATTTTAGAGCTACCGGTAAAGACAGCACCCATCTGAACAACCAGCTTTTGGGTGAAGATATCACCGAAGATTTTGCCGGTTTTGTCGATTGTCAGCAATTCGCGAGTCACGACGTTGCCTTTGATCTCGCCTTCCACCGTGGCCACCCGGGAATCTACGTTCCCTTCGATGTAGCCAGTTTCACTCACCACCAGGCGGGAGTTGCACACCAGGGTGCCGATGACTTTCCCTTCCACGCGAAGATCGCCTTCTGCGTTGATGTTGCCGACTACCACCGTGCCTTCAGAAATGACGTTTCTGCGGATCTCTCCCTTGTTGGGCGGGGGAGCGGTGGGCTTTACCTTGGGGCGGTTCGTTTCGTTTTTGGTTCCAAACATTGTGGGCTCCGATTATGTAAGTACTCAAGCAAATGGAAGCAGATGTTCCGGGGTCAATGGTGGCAGTTTTTCTGTGTATTCCTCCACCTTTGTTCCCGTTTCTATCTGCCCGTTTCCCTGGAAAATGCCAGATAGTTTGCGGGATCCACAGGCTTGCCTGCGTACCACAGTTCAAAGTGAAGGTGCATTCCTGAAGAGTTTTCCCCTGAATTGCCAATCACAGCAACGGGCTCTCCGGCATACACATAGGTTCCTGCTGTCTTCAATAGTCGGCTGTTGTGCTTGTAGAAAGTAACGATGTCCCCCTTCGTAGCGATCCCGATGACCCAGCCATTGTTGTCGGAGTATTCAGACAAAATGACGAAACCATCGGCTGCGGCGCGAATGAGCGTGTTCTCACCAGCTACAATATCCACGCCATAATGGAGGCCTCCGGGATTGTAGCCCCGCTGCATTTCTCCCTGCAGCGGAAGAAACAGTTTTTGCAACCATTCGCCCGGATTTTCCTCCCTTTGACGGGCAGGGCGGTCTGAAAAATTTTCTGCAACTGGCCGGTTCACATATACCGTTTCAACGCGGCTTTGTCCAGTGGCAGCCTCGTAGGGCACCTGGGTTTCCTGAAATTCAAGGCCTGCTTCGGGGCTGGGTTGTGGTTCAGCAGGCGCCCCGTTGTCCACATGCAAATACGTTTGCTGGTCTGCCTCCAGCACCCCAACCTGGCTGGAGTCGAAGTCCATTTCGCCAGTTTTGAGGCCTGCCACCTGCCGCAGGCTGCGGGAGTAGGCTTCGTAAATTTCAAGGCGTGCCTCAGTTGATTTGACTACCTCCAGCAAGCTGTCTTTGCGGGCCTGGATCACGGCCGGATCTTCGTAGTTAGGAATAAGGCTGTGCAGTGCGGGGGTCAAAACGAAAAGCGTGGAGGTTCCCAGCACCACCAGCACCAGCACAACTGTACCAGCGAGGGCCAGCGACATGGGCCGCAGGAAGAATTGGCGCGACTGAGACAGGGTTTCGTCGTCGATCAACTCAACGCGATACCGTTTTCTCATTCGCTCCAGCAAGCCCTGATATAGTTTTTTGAGCATAATCTGAGGATGAACTCGCTGAATCAACAGCTGTTGGGAGCAGGCCCCGGCGCTGTGACTGGATTGCGGGCCAGTGGCCGGGAGCGTCGTTAGGGGGGCGATGCATTTGCATTGGAGAGGCCGGGAAAATGTCGTTTATTTCCGGCCTACATCCATTTCGACCCATGGCAACATCTCTTAGTGCATGGCGTTCTTCAGCCGATGTTCCTCCAAGACCCATGCCAGGGCGTCTTTACCCAGAAATGCTTGACATGAAGCCAGGCCAATCCAGCTCCCGCAATATTACACATTTATCCCTGATTCTTGCCTCTCTGGCCTTCGTTTCCTGTGCCAAGGAGAAAGACACTGTGCTGGCCCGCGCCTACCACAACACAACCTCCTATTTCAACGGTTACTACAACGCCACCTACCTCTACAATGAAACCGTCGGGAGGCTCGAAGACCAGTACCAGTATCCTACCGAAGGCTTTATTGAGGTCGAATACTTCGGCACAGAGCAGGAGATAAAGTCGTTTGATACTGATTTCGAGACCATTATCAAAAAAAACGACGCTGTGATGTTCAAGCATCCCAACGGCAACTACATCGACGACTGCCGCCTGCTCAACGGGAAGGCTTGGTTTTACCGGCAAAATTACACCCTTGCCCAGCGCAACCTCGAGTTTGTGATCAGCACCTTTCCGGAATCTAAAGTAGTGCCCGAAGCATGGTTTTGGCTTGCTAAAACCTACTATCAGCTCGACAACCGGGAGATGACCCGCAGCATTCTCGACGAGAAGATCGTGAACAACGATACCCTTGTGTTGCGCGAAGACCTCATTGACGACCTCGCCCTGTTCCGCACACGGCTGGCTGTGGAAGATGGCAACTACGAAAAGGCTGCCTACCTGCTCTCAGAAGGGATCGAGCTCATCCCCAACCGCCAGCGGCGGGCCAAGGCGCATTTTCTGCTCGGGCAGCTCTTCGCCAAACTCGACAATTACACCCGCTCGCTCCAGCAGTTTGAGCTTGTAGAAAAATATTCTCTCGATTATTCCCTCACCTTCCTCGCTAAAATCAACATCGCCAGGCTGTATGTGGTTTATCAGGAAGGCAAAGACGACGACCAAACGGTGGAACAATACCTCAACAAGCTGCTCAAAGACGTCAAAAATGAGGAATACCGGGATCAGATATATTATGAATTCGCCCTGCTGGAGCTTAAAAAAGGCAACCGCGAGGCGGCCATCGACTTTTTGAATTACTCCATCCGCACCAACGTCAACAACCGCCGCCAGAAGGCCCTGAGCTACTTTAAAATCGGCCAAATTTATTTCTACGACCTGCAGGAGTACCCTTCTGCCCAGGCCTACTACGACAGTGCTGCCACTTCTATCAATAAAGAAGCTCCTGAATATGAGGAAATTACCAACCTGGCGGGAACCCTGAAGGAATACATCACCTACGTCAACACAATCTCCTATCAGGATTCAATGCTCTGGCTGGCTGGCCTTCCCGAGGCTGAACGCGACACGGTAGTGCAGAGAGCGATCCGGGAAACCGAGCGCAAAAAGAAGGAAGCGCTCGAAGCTGAACTGGCCAATATGTCGCGCCAAACCCTCAATGACCCCCTGCTCAACCCCCTCATGGCCGACCAGATGAGCCGCCGCGACAGGCAGGACGCCAGCAGTGCTGTCTGGTATTTCGATAACCCGGCAGCCGTGTCCAGTGGCAGGCTCAGCTTCCAGCAGCAATGGGGCCAGCGGACGAATGAAGACAACTGGAGGCGAAAAAATAAGAACCTGAACGTGTCCCTTCCGGGCGATGAAGGCGGGCCCATTGCCAGGGAAGAGCCCGTGGACAGCAGTCTTGTGAAGCAGTTTGGCGCGAATTTTACCTTTTACAAAGACATTCCCCTCACCGACGATGCCAGGGTGGCTACCCTTGGTAAAATCGAGGAAGCCCTCTACAAGCTGGGGCAGTTGTATTACCAAAAACTCAAAGAACCGGATTCGGCTGTAAAGACCTTTGAAATCCTTCTTGACCGCTTCGAAGGCTCCGAGTTTACCCTCCAGGCCCGGTATGCCCTTTATCAGCTCTACACCGAGCAGAAAAGCCCGCTGGCCTTCATCCAGAAGCAGATTATTCTCGACGAATTTCCCCAAACCGTTTATGCCTACCTCGTGCAGGGCCTGGATCCCAACCTTCTCAAGGCCAATGAGGAAGACTACCGGTTTGCCTACGATGGCCTGCTGAATTCTTATCAGGCAGGGGAATTTGAAACGGCCATCGGGTTCAGCACCTATCTGCTTGCGCAGGAGCGCTTCAAAGACGATCCCAACATCGATTTTGCGAAGCTCTACTTCATTCGCGGCATGGCATATGGCTACCTTGGGTATACCGATTCCCTCGAAACCATTCTCACCCATGTAGTGAGCACATACCCCAAGGCGGAGGTAACGCCCCGGGCCCAGAAAACCCTCGATTTCCTTCGCAATGGTGCTCCCGCTGTCAGCAGCAAGCCCGCAGCCCAGCAAGACGTTTCCGCTCCTGATGCGCCCGCCATCAATGCTGCAGATGAACGCCTCAAAGGCTTCACAGAAGAGGTACGAAACACCGACAAGATCTTCGTGCTGATGTACATCGACCAGAATGCCATTACCAAGGCGGAGGCAACCACCCTGCTCTCAGATTTTAACCAGGCTTCTTTTCCGGCCCTTCGGCTCAAAGTGTTTACCTTCCTCTACCAGCAAACCCACCTGCTGCCCTATATTTCCAATTTCAGCAGTGTGGAGGAGGCCAAAACCTACATCACCTCCCTCATGACCACCCCTTCCGGAACCCGCATGGTGACGACCACTGGTGGAAGGGTGTTCTACATCTCCCATTCCAACTTCAAAATCGCCTATGGGCAGAAGCGAATGGAGGATTATTTGTTGTATTACGACAACGTGCTGGAAAAATAGTGTCTGGCCTTTAGCGCTTGCTCTGGCTGGCAGGCTAATCCACGACGCGGGCGGGGTTTCCAAACACAGTGGCACCTTCTGCCACGTCTTTCATCACAACGGCCCCGGCTCCGACCATGGCTTCGCGGCCAATTTCCACTCCGGGCTGGATAATGGCGCCAGCTCCGATGAAGCTTTCGTCGCCGACGATCACCCCTTTTCCCAGCTGGGCACCCTGCTCAATTGTGACATGCTCGCCAATTTCCACTTCAGGGGCGATCCCGACGCCATTCAGGATAAGGCTGTAGCTGCCAATGCTGGCCCCCGACATGATGCTGCTCAACGGTCCGATCAGGCAGCCCTGCCCCAGCCTCGCAAATGGCGAAACCACCGACGAAGGATGCACCAGCGTGATCATTTCGGCGTTTTTGCTCGATAAAGCCTCCACCCACTCGATGCGGGTGCTGGCTTCACGGGTGGCAATAACCAGTCGGGTGTTTTCATCCTGAAGCAAGACTTCCACATCCTTGCTTCCCACTTCTCCAAGGATCAGCAAATCGTTGATTTCCAGATTCGTTTCCTCTGCTGTTTTGGTAATGAACCCATACACAACCACATCCAGTGCATTGGCGATGTCAAGGGCAATCTGCGCCTCAGGGCCTGTTCCGGCAATGAGCAGCGGGATTTTTGAATAATCAGTTTCCATTGGGAAGTGTGAAGTGAGGAAAGGAAAAAACAAAGGTAATCGAATTGGCGTAGAGGGCGCAACAAGATCTCCGGTTCGGTACTGAGCCTTTTTTTAGCCACAGGAGATTTTGTTACCTTTGAAATCAAACTGGAAATGGCTATGCAAGGAACCATGATCAAAGTAACCGATACTGCTGCGCAGCATATTCACTCGCTGCGGCATGAGGGTGGGTTCGATGAACATTACGGCTTGCGCGTGAGCGTGGAAGGCGGTGGCTGTTCGGGCCTGATGTATTTACTCGACTTCGACCACCAGGAGCGTCCCGGCGACCAGATCGTGGAAGACAATGGCATCCGCATTTATGTTCCCATGAAAAGTTTGCTTTACCTCATTGGCACCGAGCTTGATTACACCGGCGGGTTGCACGGCAAGGGGTTTCACTTTGCCAATCCCAACGCCTCCCGCACATGCGCTTGCGGCGAGAGTTTTTCTGTTTGATCATTGTTGAGTCGTTCATAAAAAAAGCGAAGAACCTCCCATGGAGATTCTTCGCTTTTTTATTCTTTCCGGGCTGACTAGCTCACCATGGCCTCATAGTCGGCGGCACTCATCAACGAAGATTTGTCTGCTCCTTCAGCCAGTTTCGCCTTGATCATCCAGCCAGCGCCATAGGGATCCTCATTAACCAGTTGAGGCTCGTCAGCAAGGGCTGGGTTGACTTCAGTAACTGTTCCAGCCACGGGCATAAAGAGATCGGAGACCGTTTTAACGGCTTCCACCGTTCCAAAAATTCCATTGAGCTCTACCTCCTGGTCCAGAGCTTCAATTTCAACATACACAATGTCACCCAATTGGGATTGGGCAAAATCAGTGATGCCGATGGTTGCCATGGCTCCTTCGATGAGGATCCATTCGTGTTCACGGGTGTATAGAAGATGGGATGGAAAGTTCATGCCGATAACTGGTTGGGTGGGGGTGAAAGTAGGCAGGTATTTGTCAAATAATCAGGAAAGGGAGCCTTCGAAAACCAGGAAATTGGGGTCCTCAGCTTTGCTTGATCGAAAGTGGGAAGAGGGAATTTTCAATGAGGGATGAAAGGTAATAAGTTTTTTTTCTTTGCTCCATATCAATTATTCAGGAGGTCTTCTGCGAGATTGAGGAAGCTGCGAATGTTCACCGACAACATGGCCTCCTTGACCACCCATGCGCGGTTGACAGGCGCGCATGTTGCCTTCCAGGCCGGCAAATCTGTCCATATTTCGCTGATGGCTGCGGCTAAAGGCTCCGCTTTGAAGGGCACTACCACCCGACCGTGTTCGCCATCTTTCATCACTTCGCGCGTGGCCGGGGTGTCGTTCACTACCGGAATGGCCCCGATGTAGCGCCCCTCGCTCAGGGCGTTGGAATAGCCGTCATACACCGGCGCGGAAACGAACACATCGGCCAGCGTCCACAGCCTGCACATTTCCTCCCGCGGAATGGCCGTCCGGATCAGGCTAAATTGCGGAAATGCTGCCTCAAGTGCCCTGGCTTGCTGGTCTAAATCGGAAGGAACGGCATAGCCCGCGCTGAGCATGATCACACGCGCATCACCCAGGCTGCCATTTTTCAGCAACACTTCAAATGCATCGAGGATCACATCTCCCTGGTACACAGGCTTAACTCCCCGTGGGCTCAACAGCAGCCGCTGGCCATCTTTTACCCCAAAGCGTTCTCTGGTAGCGGCAATTTCGGCATCCGTCAGGTCAAACAGCTCTGGCTCCACGCCCCAGCGGTTGAGGGCTGAGCGTTCTTCAGGTACGCCAAACCAGTTGCGCATTGCCTCCACCAGCACCCAGTTATCCCCAGTTATGAACTCGGCCCGCTCGAGGACTTTGGCTACTTCTCTCCGAAACAACCATTGTTTGAGGGGATAGCGAGCCTGCTCCAGCCAGGTGGCCGGGCCGATTTTGCCGCGGCTCCACAATCGCTCCGGCGGAACCTGCCCGGGTTCGCCCTTCGGCGGGTATTCAAGGATATCGGCACCCATCGCAATTGCCAGAACCGGAATCAGCAGGTTGGCACGGCGGGTCCAGACTCCGTAGGGCGTCACGTCGATGGGATTAGCAATGTCCACATTGTGTTCTTGCATCGCGGCCCGAAGTCTGTCGCCCGTGCCCAAAAAGCTCGCATAGGTCAACTCCCCACCCCGCGTCCATCTCGGCCGCACCTGCACGCAAGGCACGCCCTCAATTTTCCCCGGCGACATGCTGAACAGAGTAACTTTAGCTCCCGCATCTTGCAGTGCCTTCGTCCATTTTCGGGTGTGAAAACTGTCTGGCTGCGCCAGCACGCCAATGTGCATTTCAGGTCAGAAATTTTTGGCCATAGACAACATCAGCATGGGGCTGGTGAGGGTTTGGTCGTCGATTCCCCAGGCCAGATCCGTTCGGAGTGAATAACCGAGAATGTTCATCCGGGTACCGAAGCCAAATCCCAGCAGAAAGGGGCTTTTGAGGGTTTGGAGGCGAATGGTCACGTTGCCTGAGCTAATGATCCTGCTGTCGGTAGGCTTTTTCTGGTTAAAGGGATTGCCTTCTGTCCAGACTGCCCCGGCATCAATGAAGGGAATCCATTCCAGGCTGTACAAAGCCCTGGAGTTGAGGCCGTGCCGCATCAGGCGAGACATCGGAATCCGGAGTTCCAGGTTGCCCAGCAAATAACGGGAGCCGTCTCTGGTAATGGGCCGAAAGCCGCGCACCCCTGTCACAAATTCCTGATAGTGAAAGCTGTACAGGCTCGTGTCAACGGCATTGGCGGCAAAGGAGTTCTGCTGCTCATTCTCCAGGCCTACCACCAGCAATTGATCAGGCACACCACCGAGATAGTATTGGTTCAAGGTATTCGGAAAAGAAAACGAAGCGCCGAGACGAGAGGCCAGGACAATTTTTTTGAATACCGGTTGATAATGGCGAACCTCTGCCTGAGCACGGTGAAAGGCTATTTGCTGCTGCCCCAAAGAATAATAGCTGTCCCAGGCCGCGCGGCCTTCCCAGCCGGCGTAGCGATAGCGTTCCTGGTACTTCACCCCGCGGTGCCATACGCTCACGCCCGCATGTAGCAGTTGGTCGCTGGCATCAAGCAAGTCTTGCCGCCGCACCTGCTGATCCACCCTGGAGAGCCCGTTCCATCCCACTTTCACATCCACCAGGTCCCGGCTGGTCAGGGGTAGCTGCATCCCGCCTGAAACGCGGAGTTGGCTATACTGAAACAAAAGGGAATCAGAAAGAAGCTGGGTTTGATACTGAAACTGCCGCGTGCCATAGTTCACCTCGCCATACCAGTCGATGCGTCCGGGCTGATACAAATACCTGCCATTGAAAAAGGAAGTGCGGTTGAAAAACGGCAGCAGAGCCAGTTCCAGCTTGTGGTGCTGGTGAATATCGGTAAAGGTGGCTCCGAGATGAAGGCCAAAATTGGCAATGGGGTCGTAGGTGATACCAAGCAGCAGATGATCAGCTGCAAAGCCTACGTTGCCTTTGCCTTTTTCTTCAAGGTCGATTTCATCGAGGTTAGGAGCCTCCGGGTTTCGACGTGTGTTGGAGGTAGTGGACCAGCGGCGAGGCTGGGTTGGAGAAGTTGACTCACCGTTAGCTGGCTCGGTAACAGGTCGCTGAATGGTATAGGGCTGGTCTTCTTCGTCAAAAATATAATAGCGGAGCGGCTCACGCTTAGGTGGCTCGGTTTCAGCCACAGCTGTGTCTGCAGGGACAGGAGGAAGAACTGCTGCGATCGTGTCGGCGGGCGGTGCAGGAGGGGTATTTCTGGCAGCAGCGGCCAATTTTTTCTGGCGCTCGCGTGCCTGCGAAGCCGCAATCTGCTCAAGGCGGAGCAGCGTCAACTCGGGCGTGGCCGGGGCAGTGAGTTGGTTGGTGGCCAACCGGTACAAATGGGCTTTGCCTCCATAAGGTGCAGCCAGAACGACCACTGATTCATCGCCCGACCAAGTGCTTACGCCAATGTCCACATTCGACATGATTTCCTGTTCTCCCAGGAAAATATTCATTGCATGCAGGTTCCAGATCCCCGACTCGTCTGTCAGATACTTCACCAAAAAGCTGGTGGTAGCTACAGGCTTGCGCTCGTTGGTAAAAATGCTTTTGGTAAGGCGGGTGAGTTCATTTTCCTCCAGCTCAAGGCTGTAAAGGTCGAAGCTGGATCCAAGGAGCTGCCATGGGCGGCGAGCTGCCCCCAGGCCGGCAGAATCGCGGTTGCTGGAAAAGATCACGAGGCGATCATCCAGGCTCCAGGTGGGTTCGCGGTCGTCAAAGACATCTTCGCTAAGGAGACGAAATTCGCCGCTCCCTGCGCGCAAAACAGCTAATTCAATGCTGCCGTTTGCCAGCACGGAAGCAGCAATCTGTTTGCCATCGTGCGACCAGGCAAGGTCCCAAACGCTTCGGATCGGTTGCGCAAGATTCTTATAGGTTGTCTCATCAGAATCAACCTCCCAATAGGCAAGAGCAAGCTCATTATTGGGTCCATACCACACGGTGGCGAGTTGATCCCCGTCAGGGTGCCAGGCAAGCGGAAGCTCTGGCAGCCTCAGATGATCTGCCAGCGACGCAGAGAGGCCCATTTTCAGCGAGCTGGGCTGCCAGTCCCTGGCTTCGGGCTCATGGATAAACAAGCGGAGCTGTCCGCCCTTGTTCATCCAGGCTGCCAGACGTTCCTTTTTACTGTTCCAGGCAAATGACACCAGTTCCCAGCCACCGGGCAGTGCCACTTCATCGATGTCGGTCCAGGCCGACAGATCCACACGGCGCTGGCGCTGGGTTTGAGCCCGGGTAATGAGGTAGTCGCGCCAGCGGGCTGTGAGGGTATTTAAGGTGATGCCGAGCACAGACACCACACCAGCTTCCACAGAGTTGGAGATGTTGACCAGATACACAATTTCAGAAAGCTTCTGCTCTCCATATTCGTGGGCGATGAAGTGCCAAATTGATTTACGCACCCTTCGATTGAGGCTCCCAGCTTCTTCCAGGGCCAGCGCCAGCATTTCTTCGCTGCCCAAGCTGTTAACCCACATTTCATCCTCAAAAGTCCAGCCCTGGGCCACATATTCTTCCAGCCCCTCCTGGTACCACATGGCAGGATGCAGCAGCAATTGGGTGCGAAGCGCTTCGCCTACTTTTGTTCCGTAAGTATACTCCTGCATCAGGAAACTGGTAACCTCCCGCTTGATCTCCTGGTAGAGTTCTGCTGTGGTGCCTGGGTGGGCAATCACGCCCCGCTGGGTTGGCAGCAAAAAAATCCCGGGCTGGCCTTCCGGCCGCGCCAAGGATTGGTTGCTGTATAGCAGGGCAACGGCGTTGGGATAAAACAAAAGCGAATACCTGCCCTCCGGGCGTGCATCAAACAAGACCAGCACCTCATGGCGGGCCTGCTCTGCCATTTTAGCCACCACGCGGGCAGCCTCTTCATCGGCACCCTGGTAATAGACATCGAAATAGGGCGATGACAGCATCTCCCAGCCTTTGGGTTGTGCAAATGGTTGGAAACCCTGCCCAATGGCAAAGAAAGGGTAGAAAAGGAGCGCAGCCCATGCCGACCGAAGCTTCATAGGAGAGGTGGTTTGGTCCAGTAAAAAACGCCAGGATCGCCAGAGACCCTCGTTTAGCAACGAGGCAGACTCACCGAAAGTTCTGATAGAGAAAGTACGGAATAAGTTTGGGATTGGGTCAAATACTTTGGCAAAACCTAACCTTTTTGCGAAAAACCAGCGAATCGCCCCAACTGCATCTCGGCGGAAATGACTGGCTGGAGACCTTCAAGCATCTCAACCAGCAAAGCTGTGCTGTATGGCGCAGCCAGCATGCCCTTGGTGCCGAAGCCCGTGAGCACATGCACCCAGGGAAAAATCGGGTGGCTGCCCAGCACAGGCCGCCGGTTGGGCGTCGTGGGCCGGATCCCGGCTCGCTGGCCCATTACTTCCACCTCCGCCGACAACACCTGGCTCAATTGGGCCAAGATTTCATTTCGCCCCTCCTCCGTGGGTTCCAGCCCTTCAAATTCATTCCGGTAAGTTGATCCCACCACCCAATGGCCCGGCTGCCTGCCCGGAACGAGATAGACCTTTTTGCTCAGGGCAAATGGCAAATCGGGCAAGCCCGGAATGCGAACATCTAGAATTTCTCCCTTGTTGGGCCGGATCGGCAAAGCCGCAAACAAAGGATGCTCCCTGATACGGTAGCCCTCGCAATGCACCATCTGATCCACCTGTATTCGCTCCCCTGCCCAGCTCAGAAATTTGTTTTCCCAGTCCAGATCCTGATAATCAAGGGTGCCCGAAAGCAGCCTTCCGCCACGGGCCACGAGGGTTTCCTGCAGCCAGGCCACCAGTCCGGCAATGTCCACCCAGCCGCAGGGCTGAATCAGCAGCCCGCCCAATGGGTTGTGCAGCCATTCAGGAAATAATGGATTGGATTCAATTTTCACCAAAGAGGCAAACCCCGGTTCTGCGCTCTTTCCCATCCAGGCGTTGTATTCTGCCAAATCCTGAAAGGGCCGAAAAATAGGTAGCGGGTGAACAAACTGCCTCGCTCCCTGAAAAGCAGGTTTTGCCAGCCAGCTGTGCAGCGCGGCGAGCAAGGCATCTGCCATCCAGGTTTTGGCACCCAGCCTGCCGGTAATCACATTGTAGAGGCCTGCTGCAACCGGCGAGGCAGACCCGGGGGCTTTGTCGTCCACGAGCAGAACCTGCCAGCCCGTTGCCTGCAACCGGCAGGCAGCCATGCTCCCTGCGAGTCCGCCGCCCACAACAAGCACCCGTTTGCTCAGGCTCATGCGGAGTGGGTTGGCAGGGTGGAAAAATGGCGGAGCAGCCCTTCGGCTGTCCGGCGGGAAGCGCCCCGGTCGCCAAGGCGCGAGCGAAGCTCAGCGTAATCTGCGGCCAGCTGCTCCCGCAGTCCGTCACTGAGCAAAGCCTTCATTTCCTCCAGCAGTCGCCCGCTGTTCATCTCCTGCTGGATCAGCTCTGTTACTGCCCTGCGACCGAGAATCAGGTTGACAAGCGAAATAAAAGGCACTTTCACGAGGCGCTTTCCGATGGCGTAGGACAGAGCTGAGCCGCGGTAGCAAACGACTTCAGGAACCCCGAAAAGTGCCGTTTCCAGGGTGGCAGTGCCCGAAGTCACGGCGGCGGCCCTGGCCTGGCCCAGCAATTCGTGTGTCCGGTTTTGCCAGATCTCCACCTTCGATTCGCCCACCAGCTCCTGATACAGTTCCATCGGCTGAGACCGGGCACCGGCAATGATGAAGCGATGACCGGGAAAATGAGGGATGAGCGACAGCATCACTGGGAGCATTTTTTTGATTTCCTGGCGGCGGGAGCCCGGCAGCAGGGCGATCACGGGCTGCCCGGGTTCGGTGGCTGCTGTTTCATCGGGCAAAGCATCCAGCAGCGGGTGCCCCACAAATTCCACCTCCACACCCTCCTGCCGGTAAAAATCCTCCTCAAAAGGCAGGATCACGAACATCCGGTCCACAAAGGCCTTTACCGTTTTCACCCTGCCTTTTTTCCAGGCCCAGAGCTGTGGAGAAATATAGTAGTAAACCGGAATGCCCAGCGATTTGAAAAAGGGAGCCAGCCGGAGGTTAAAGCCCGGATAATCGACCAGCACCACAGCGTCGGGTTGCCAGGCGCGCACATCAGCCTTGATGCGGCGAAACAGCTCCCGGATGGTGCCAAGGTTGCGCAGCACTTCGGCAAAGCCCATGAAATTGCCTTCGCGCACATGCGCTATGAGCTGGCAGCCAGCCCCCTCCATGACGTCGCCGCCCATGCCGCGGGCTTCCAGATCAGGAAGAACTTCATGCAGAGCCCGGAGAAAATTTCCTGCATGGAGGTCACCGGAATCTTCTCCAGCCACCACATACAAACGTTTTAAGCGTTTTGAGCCAACCATTTTTCCTTGCTGAGTTTGAAGCGAATGAATGGAATTCTCCCCTCGGCGGAAGGTTCTGCTCCCCCGGTTACATGAAGCAGTGAGAAGCCCAATGCTTCCAGCACCTGACGGGAAGGATGGTTATGCGGCAGGCATTCAGCGTGAACTTCCTTCAAGTGAAGGCTATCAAAACCGTAGGCAAGCAGGGCCTTGCAAGCCTGGTTCATCCAGCCTTTTCCCTGGCAGTCGCGGTCGAGCCAATAGCCAAGGCTGCCCCGATGTTTGGCCATGTCGAGGTGAACAAATCCGACCATTCCGCACAAGTTGCCTTCCTGCCAATAACCAAGATTAAGCGATTTTCCTTCACTCGCTTGCTCTTTATGCTGGCGAATGCTGCGTAATGCGTCGGCGGCATTGGTAAAATCCAACACCCATGGAAACAAAGGGGCCAGCCACGCGCGGTTTTTGTTAACCAGCGCGGCAGATTCCTCGGCATGGTGTTCATCCCGCAGGGCCAAAAAACCAGATTCGCTCACCTCGATTCTCATGTCACCTGAAGGCTCCAGGGCCATTCGCTGAACTGAGGCCGCTGGTGGTGGGCAGTGAGGTCCTGGTTCATGGGGGTCACAGACACGTAGCCGTGGGCAAGTGCGTGTTCGTCGGTGTCGTCGCCGTGGTCCATGAGGGCAAACTTGCCGGTGAGCCAATAGTATTTTCTGCCGTTGGGGTCCACGCGTTCGTCAAACTCTTCGACCCAGCGCCCCATGGCCTGGCGGGTCACGCGGATGCCTTTGATTTCCTCCGGCGGGAGGTTGGGGATGTTCACATTGAGGCACTGGCCGGGCTGCAGGCCCTGGCTGAGGGCGAGCGACAACACGGCGCGGACGGCGACCTTGGCAGCACTGAGGTCGGCTTCGTGGGAAAAATTGCAGAGCGAAAAGCCGATGGCGGGAATTTGCTGGAGAGCGCCTTCGCGGGCGGCGGAGAGGGTACCGCTATAAATGGTGCTCACAGAGGAGTTGGCTCCGTGGTTGATGCCGGAGAGAATGAGGTCGGGAGTTGACTGCATGATCACGCCGGTGGCCAGCTTCACGCAGTCTGCCGGGGTGCCGTTCACTGCGTAGCCGGTGAGACCAAATGGCAGTGCCTCTTTGTAGATGCGCAGCGGCTTCCCGATGCTGATGGCATGGCCCATGCCGCTTTGGGCGCTGTCGGGGGCCACCACAGTGGTATCGCCGAATTCTCTGGCTACTTCCAGCAAGGCCATGATGCCAGGTGCGTGGATGCCGTCGTCGTTGGAAATGAGAAGCTGTGGGCGGGTCATGTAGAAGAGGTTGAAAGGGAAAGATGCTGCGAATGAGGCTAACGATTACCAGAGATGATGAACATGCGGCCTGATGAACTTGTCATAAACTTGCTTCGCATCCCGCATGGCCATGTCGGGGAGGGGCGGTAATTGTGAAGCGAGGACGTTGCCATCTACCTGTTCAGGACTGCTGGCACCCGGAATCACACAGGAAATGGCCTCGTGCATGAGGATCCAGCCAAGGGCGTGCTGCACGAGGTAGTCTTCGCCAAACAGCCGCTTGAATTCCTTCACGGCTTTGAGGCCCTCTTCCATCGGAACGCCGGAGAAGGTTTCCCCTTTGTCGAAGGCTTGCCCTTCCCTGTTGAAGTGGCGGTGGTCGCCGGGGTCAAACTGTGTGCTGGCGCTGATTTTGCCACTGAGCAATCCGCTGGCGAGGGGCACCCGGGCGATGACCCCGACATTCGCTTCGATCGCAGCGGGGAAAAATTCCTCAGCGGGTTTCATGCGCATGAGGTTGAAGATGATCTGGACGGTGGCCACGCCGGGGTGCTGAATCGCGGCCATGGCTTCCGCCACCGTTTCGACGCTCACGCCAAAATGACGGATTTTCCCCTGCTTTTTCATTTCCTCCATGGCCTCAAACACTTCGGCACGGTGATACACCTCTGTGGGCGGGCAGTGCAGCTGGACGAGGTCGATGGCATCGCGGCCCATGTTGCGGAGCGAATCTTCTACGAAGCGCAGGAGCGCTGCTGGCTGATAGCCTTCGGCTACATGCGGCTGAATTTTTCGCCCGATTTTGGTGGCCACGATCACGCGCTCGGTGCGGCTTTTGACCACGCGGGCTACCGTTTTCTCACTCAGCCCATCGCTGTACACGTCGGCGGTGTCAATGAAGTTCACGCCTTCATCAATGGCTTTGTGAATGATGCTTTCGGAAAGGGATTCATTAAAGGGAGAGCCCCAACGCCCCCCGACTTGCCAGGCCCCGAGGGCGACTTCTGAGATTTTCCAGCCGGTTTTTCCGAGCGTGCGGTATTTCATAATCCTTTGGAGGCTTGTTGTTCGTCCTCCAAATTACCACAAAGCCCGGGGAAAGCCAGAAGCGGGTTGTTAAATTTGGTAATAGACCGAGATCCCGGACTGAATGGGGGAAAGGGAGAATTGGATGAATTGGAATGGGGTCAGGCCCGCAGATATTGGATTCGCACGGGGAAACCATGCTGCGTAAAGATCGGCGACGGTGGTCTCGACGAATACGCGGTCCCAGGCCCGAAACCCAACATGGAAGCTGGCTCCGGTTTTGACTTGAAAATCAGCGCCAGTATTGACTGAGGAAGCACCGCCCTGCCTTGTCCCGCTGCTCCACCACTGAAACTGGCCTTCGGTATTGCCTCTGATTACGCCATAAAACCTGGTGCCCAGGGGTTGGTAATAACCCAAGGAAATGTGAAGCCCGAGGGTGCTGAAGCTGTTTCTCTGACGACCCGCCGGGGCACCATTCTGGAAAAAATTTCCCGAGTACAAGACAGGGAGAGAAGCAGAAAAAATCAGGTGCTCCTTCGGAAAAAATTGCAGGCCCGGACTCACACTGAGCCAGCCATTTCCCTGGGTGTTATTGGCCTGATTGAAAAGATTTAGGGAAAGGCCCGCCCCTGAACCGATGCGCAGTTGTCTAGCGGTTCCTTCGCTGTTCACCACCTGAGCGCTGGCGGCGGGGAGAAGGCATGCAAAAAAAGCAAAGAAGAATAATGGCTTTTTCATGGAAAAGCAGGGTTTGGCCAAAGGTATCCAAAGGGGCAGAAAGAGTTGGACCAGGGAAAGAATTTTATCTGATGGCAGGCTGAATCCTGCTTCCACACTTGCAGAAAGCCCCTTCACCATCCTGCTCTGGGGGCAGGGCTTACGCATTACTCAAGTTATGCCGAAGATAACGGTTTCGAGGAAGTCATTGGAGAGAGTGGCTCTGAGTCTTGCGACCTTTCCTGAGATTTTTTCTGGTTTCCTGGCTTTAATCAAGTTGAGCGCCATGAGTCTG
>JBGSKC010000063.1:0-71262 GCA_041741415.1 Bacteroidia bacterium
CTTTTGTGTTCCCATCGAATCAATGGTGATGACTGCCCCTTTGATGCTCAGCATCCTTAGCAACACCGGAATGGCTGTGATCTCGTTGGATTTTTCCGCAGTAGCCACCTGCCCCAGCACCATCCCTCCCTTGTGGCCATACATGAGTCATCCCGAACTTTGGGGTGACTCATATTTTTTTTAAAAAAGAAAGGTCTTCCGTAATTTTTGGTTACCACACCCTAAACTACGAGAAGACCATGCTTTATCAGCATTACCAAACTAAGGAAGCCCATGGAGATAATCAATCCTTGGCGTTTCATTTTTCGACCCGCCTGTTGAGCTATCTGGAAGAGCTGCGCCTGGATCTGGACGCCATTCTGGATAAGCGCCTGGTGCGCACCTTCATAGATCTTGTTTGTTGCCTGATTCGGTTTCGAGACCGGAGCAATGGGCTGGTTTTGAGTGAGTTAGGTGGATATTTAATGAGTCCTCCGGAGGCAGCTGCGGGCACGAAGCGTATCAGCAATCTTCTGCGCTCTCCTAAGTGGTCTCACCATTTGATTGATCAATTCTTACTTCAGCGCAGTAAAAAGAGGATTGCTCAGATGCTTCAATCCGGTCAGAGGCCCCTGATTCTGTGGGATGAAAGTGTGATCGAAAAGCCTGAGAGCTGGTTTAGCGAAGGGTTGGGGCCTGTGCGTTCGGCAAAGGGCAAGCGGCTTAAACGAATCAAGCCCGGGTACTACAACCCGCCTGGAGGCACGATCCATGTTCCTGGTTTTCAATGGATGGGAGTAGTCCTGAGCGGACTCAGACAGGAAGCTTCCATTGTAGCGATGCGCTGGTGGAGCAGCCGGGGCAAGGCCAAGGCTCATCCCGCCCTGATCCGGGATAATCTCATCTTCCGCTTAGCCAAAGAGCTGCCTGAAGGAGTGGTTCATGTGTTTGACAGGGGCTTTGCCGGGCGCCCCCTCCTCGGACAGATGTTTCTCCATCGCCAGCGCTTTATCCTAAGGTGGCCTGGCCGGTTTGTGCTCAATGACAGCGAGGGAAACAGCAAAAATGCCTGGCGTTTCTCAACCGGAAAGAAATCATTGGATACGACCTGGATCGAAGACCCCAACACGGGCCAAAAGCAGAAAATAGGCATCTATTACACAGAGGTGTCTCTTCCTGAGTGGCCCGATGAAAAACTGTTTCTGGTCATTTCCAGGCCAGGAAAGAATCGCACACCATGGTATTTGATCACCAATCTCCCGATTCAATCGCACCAGGACGCATGGGAGGTCATCTTCTCTTATGCCAGAAGATGGAAAATTGAACAGGTCTTTAGGGTAGCAAAATGCGAAATGGGAATGGAATCGCCCAGACTATGGTTCTGGGAGAACAGGCTCAAGTTCATGATGATCAATACCATCGCAATTGATTTCTTATTTCAGCTCCTGCTGAAAGGAAGGGACCAAAAAATCGAAACACTCCTCAGGCAATGGTGCCCCAGAACAGGAAATCGGTGCAGGGAATACCCTACACCGATTTACAGAATCCGATTAGCACTTTCCCTGATGTGGACCTACTGGCTCATCAAAAGTTCGGGATGACTCATGTATTTTTTTGTTGGTGGCAATGCTTAGGTCCTACCCTGCCATCAGGCGATTTCTTCGATCAACCAAAGAACCAGGAAGACGATGGCAACAAGCCAGCACAGGTAGGCGATCCAGGAAACGAGGCCAGAAAGGGGGACACCACCGAGGGCCATGATAAATGCCACGACCGACAGCACGAAGGCGAGGCCAGCGGCGAGGAGAGCGTAGCGGAGGTTTCCCTGAACGTCGAGGCCTTTGGGCGCGAATTTTTCGAGACGCTGGCTCCAGGTGGCCAGGCGTTCGGCGCGGCGCTCAGAACGACGCATGTCGCGGAGTTCTTTTTTTGACATAGCAGGCTGCCCGGCAGTGGCTACAGAGGAAGCGAAGGCAGGCTGAGGGGACACCCCGGCAGCTTGCAGCAGGGTGAGAGAGAAGACCCCGGTAAGCAGAAGTAGAAATAGGCTTTTCATGAGAAATGATGGATTAAATTAAATGACACAGCCGAAAATAGAAGATAAATCCAGATTGACCAAAGACGGGGGCGCTGGGTGCGGGAGAAGGAAAGGGAAGCTCCGGATAAATACGGGGTTTCTCTTTGTCAGAACGCTTCTGTTATTGAAAGATGATGCCATCATAAAAAAGCTTCTTTTGCCCGAAACAAGACTACAGGAGCACCAAAGCTTACCCTTGATTGCTGCATTCGGGCTGGCTGGGTAAGGGCAATGGCTGCTCGGGAGAAGAGAATTGACCGGAAAGAAGTCTGCATTCACGTAAGAAATTAATTTTTTTCTTACCTTTCCGTATCGAAATCTTAACACAAATCACATTTGGCTTATGAGACAATCCATTACTTTGATGGTTCTGGGGCTGATGGGAATGATGGGACTTCACGCGCAAGTGATTTCCACATATCCCTATTCCCAGGGCTTTGAAAACTTCACCACGTGCAGCACGTCTGCCGGTGCTGCCTGTACCCTCGCCGAAGGCTGGGTGAATGCCACCGGAGACGACATCGACTGGACGACAGACGTGGGAGGCACACCTTCCAGCCTGACGGGACCTTCTGTTGACCACACCCTCGGAAGCGCCCTTGGCAAGTACCTTTACCTGGAGTCTTCGGTGCCAGGCAGCCCTACCAAAACGGCAAACCTGCTTTCTCCTTATTTCGACTTTACCAACGCGCCTTCTCCACAACTTTCCTTCTGGTACCACATGTATGGAGCCACCCAGGGCACCATGCACGTTGACGTGGACACCACCGGAGCCGGTAACTGGATCCTGGACGTTGTTCCTTCCTGGACCGACAACCAGAATCTGTGGCAAGAGCGGGTGGTGAACCTGGTGGCATTTGGCGGAAACGATTCTGTTCGTATCCGGATTCGTGGTATCACGGGTTCCAGCTTCGAAAGCGACATGGCAGTTGACGATTTCCTCGTCGAAAACCTTGTAAACAACAACATCGGCGTAACTGCCTTTGTGGACCCAGTTGCTCCTTTTGCCCCCGGAGCCCAGCCTGTGAGCGTTGTACTCACCAACTTCGGCGGCAACGCGGTTACCTCAGCCATGATCAACTGGACACTGAATGGCGTAGCACAAACTGCTGTTCCCTTCGCCGGCACAATCGCTTCCGGTGCCAGCTCTGGCACTGTTTCCCTGGGTGCTGCAATTTTTCTGCCAGGGCCCAGCGCTATTAAGGCCTGGACCTCCATGCCCAACGGCGTAGCAGACGCTGACCCCGCGAATGACAGCCTCGAAACCATCGTGTGTACAGCCCTGGCTGGTACCATTTCCGTGGGCCCAACCGGCATCCTTCCCGACCTTACCACTGCTGTGACTGCCCTCTATACCTGCGGCGTTGGAGGCCCTGTGACCTTTGCCATTCAGCCAGGTACCTACAATGAGCCAATTCTGCTTGTGGGTGCAGTGCCGGGAGCCAGCTCCACCAACACCATCACATTTGATGGCGGCAGTGCTGCCACCACTTCGATGACCTTTAGCGGTATCAATAGCTTTGGTACTGTGTCGCTTGACGGTGTTTCCTGGGTTACTGTTAAAAACATGACCATTAACAACACCGCCACTTTCGACTCATGGGGCGTAAAAGTGATCAATGGTGCTAAGTTCTGTACGATTGACAACTGCGTGATCAACGTCACTCCGGGCTTAACCTTCGACGCAGAAGGGGTGAGCATCAATGGCTCCTATACCGCCGAATTCACCGAAGGGCAGGGTGGCTGGTTCATCACCGTGTCAAACAACACCATTACAGGTGGCGACAAAGGGATCCACGCTGAAGGCCAGGATGCCAACCGCACCCCCGGCATGAAGTTCCTCAACAACACCATCTCCAATGTGCAGGAAGCTGGTATCTATGTGGATGACCAGGACTCTATTGAAATTGTTGGAAACAACATTTCAGGGGTGGTTACCACTTTTGGAGACGGAATCTATTGCTTTGACCTTGTTGATTACAAGATCAACGGAAACACCGTGTTCGCTCCCGACCATGGGATTTATGTGTTTGACGGCAACTTCGACGCGGCTGCCACCCTGGGTGCTTCGCAGATCATCAACAACATGGTCCGCACCAACACCAACCACGGTATTTACCTCGACGACGTCAACGACACGGATGTGTATCACAACACCAGCTACGGTGAGCCTGCCATCCGGTTGAATGATCTGATCAACGTGAATGTCCGCAACAACATCTTCGTTTCGAATATCGATTTCGCTTTCGAATATGATGATGCTGGTCCGATTGCCTCGCTGAACTACAACCTCTACAACACCCCCGGTGCAAATGCCAACTTTGCTAAGTGGGGAACAGTGCTGTATGCAGATCTGCTCGCATGGCAAACCGGCGATCCTACGCTGAACGTCAATTCGCTGGAAGGTGACCCCATTTTTAAAGATAACCTCACCGACCTGCACATCTCCGGCACGCTGGTCAATGATGCTGGCGACAACACGGCTGGTGTAACAATTGACATCGACGGTGACACCCGCCCGCTCGCACCTTCCACCACTGTGGATATCGGTGCCGACGAATACACGCCTTTGACGGAGGATTTAAAGATCATTTCGATCGACTCGCTGAGCAGTGACTGCGGCCTGGGTTCTACCCAGCAAGTGGCGATCACAGTAACCAACATTGGGGTAAACGCCGTTACCGGCGCTCAGGCTGGCTTCTCTGTTAACGGTGGTGCATTCACCGCTGCCGAGACCATTCCTGGTACCATTCCTTCTGGTGGAACTGTCGCCTATGTATTTACTGCTACTGCAGACCTTGCCGCTCCTGGCATTTACACCATCGTTGCTTATGCAACTTCTGCAACGCCTGCTGACCAGGACAACAGCAACGACACCACCTCTTTTTCCATCGTTTCTGTGCCTACCGTATCAACGTTCCCCTACAAGCAGGACTTTGAGAACGGCCAGGGCGGATGGTCTTCCGGCGGTTCTGCTTCTTCCTGGGCATTTGGAACTCCTGCCAAAGATGTGATTCAGGGAGCAGGTTCTGGTCTGAATGCCTGGACAACCGGTGGCCTGGGCGCTACCCCCTACAATAACACCGAGCAATCCTGGGTGCAGGGCCCCTGCTTCGACATGACTGCTGTCCCTGCAGCTCCATGGGTTGCCATGAAGATCTGGTGGGAGGCTGAATTTAGCTGGGACGGTGCCAACCTCCAGACCTCGACCGATGACGGCACCACCTGGACCAATGTGGGTAACCTCGGTGATCCCAACAACTGGTACACAGACAATACCATCGATGGTGAACCCGGTGGGTCTCAGGTTGGCTGGACAGGCCGCAACAACTCAAGCAACGGTTCCGGAGGCTGGGTTACTGCTGCCCACCCGCTGGATACTTCCCTGGTTGGCAATCCCAAAGTGCTCTTCCGTATCGCCTTCGGTGCTGATGGTTCAGTGAATGACGATGGCTTTGCCTTCGACGACTTCGCCATCGGCGAGCTCCCCGCAGTGAACCTCGGCCCTGATACCACCTTCTGTATCGGCAGCAGCCTTGATGCCGGCAACTGGGGCGGTACCTATCTCTGGTCAACCGGCGATACTACCCAGTCTATCCTGCTTACCAATAACACAGCAGCTGGGATCAACGACAGCGTGATCTGGGTTTCAGTGGTTGACTCTCTGGGTCTGCGCGGCACCGACACGATCGTTGTGGATATCCCTGCCACCCTGCCAGCTGTTACAGCCATGCAAACCCTGGAAGTGGATTGTAACGGCAATGCCACCGGCCAGGCAATGGCAACGACAACCGGCGGATCGGGTACCCTCAGCTACCTCTGGAATACCACCCCGGCTCAAAACACAGCTGTGGCCATTGGCCTTGCTGCTGGTGACTACACTGTGACCGTTGTGGACTCCTTTGGATGCGTGGCTTCCGATACGGTAACCATCAGTGAACCTACGCCCCTTGGCGTGGCCCTCGACAGCATCGACAACGCCCTTTGCTTCGGAGACGCCAATGGTGCCATCGCCATTACGACCTCCGGCGGAACAGCCCCCTACTCCTATGCCTGGAGCAATGGCGACACCACCGAAGATGTGAGCGGGCTTGTTGCAGGCTCTTACACAGGAACCATCACTGACAGCCGTGGCTGTACCCTGGTATCGCCCGCCCTTGCTGTGACCCAGCCCGACGCCCTGGCGCTCGCTCTGGATGCCGCTGCCGATGCTTCCTGCCCCAATGCTGCTGATGGTTCTATCTCCATTACAGTGAGCGGCGGTACTACTCCATATTCCTTTGCCTGGGATAATGGCGCTACCGGCGAAGACCTCACCGGCCTCGCTCCTGGCGATTATGTTGGTACCATCACCGATGCCAACGGTTGCGTGCTCGTGTCAGGTGCTGTGTCCATCGGTTTTGCCGACACCTTTACAGTGGCAGGATTTGCTTTCGCATTTGTGGATAATGCCACGGTGAGCTTCACCAATGGTTCTTCTGCCAACGCCACCAGCTACGCCTGGAGCTTCGGCGACGGAACTGGTACCAGCACAGATGCCAGCCCTTCTTACACCTACACTGCCAACGGCACTGTTACGGTGACCCTGATCGCCACGGGCCCTTGCGGCAGCGACACTACCACCCAGGTGATTGAGCTGCGGTCGGTGGGAATTGACCTTGGCCTTGCCCGCCTGATCCAGGTGTATCCGAACCCAAGCAACGGGCTCTTTACGGTGTCCTTCAGCGAAATGAATGCACAGAATGTATCCGTGACCGTGTTCAACGTTCATGGCCAGGAAGTGCTTCGCCAGTCGCCCGACCAAACCGTGGGGAACTTCAAAGCGAACCTCGACCTGAACGACCAGCCCAACGGCAGCTACCTCCTCAAGGTGGAAGTTGACGGCAAGCTGTACCTCAAGCAGTTGCTCAAGTACTAATCCTGAGCAACCAGCTTTACCAAAAATGGCCGCCCGGTGGGCGGCCATTTTTTTTATTGTCTGTTCAGCTGCTGTCAGAATGTTGAAAGACAGGACCGGAAAAGCTCCCAACGCCACCGGGCACCTTGAGCCTCTTACTCTCTCCTCCACGAAGGGCGAGGGGTGAACTGGCCCAGCCTTTCCGGTCGCGGTTCCCGGCTTTCGCTTCCTTACCTCCCCTCCTTGTCCGCTCGCAAGGCCAACACCCTGGCTGGGGCCTGAAAGACTGGCTTCGCCTCCGGTCGCTCTTCCTGACAACCCACCTCTCCAAACCCTTTCCAAAAGCGAGAAGTCAGAGGTCGGAAGTCAGAGTGGACCGGCTTCGCCTCCAGTCCCGGCTCTCGGCTCTCGCATCCAAACCTCTCACAGCGCAGCGGCCTGCCTTCCCGCTTCTCAGTGGCTAAGCGCCAGGCTCAGGCCGGCATAAAAGCCTCTGGGCGCGCCGGGATAGTAGTAGCGCGGGCGGTTGCCGCCAAAACTGCCTGCATTGACCAGGACCATCGAAGCGTATTTCGCATCCAGAAGGTTATTCGCCCCGGCATACACAGTGGCATTCAGCCGTTTCCAGGTGGCGTGGTAATCCAGCCGGGCATGGAGGAGGCCATAGGAGTCGGCATACACGCTGTTGTCGTCGCGAAGAGGAATTCGGGATACCCACTGGGATTGCACTTTCAATATAAACCCGGCGGGCAGGTTCCAGTCAAACCCCGCACTGGCCTGATGAGCAGGAACCCCGGCGAGGGCTTTTCCCACATAATCCTGGTCTCTGTCCTGAAACTCCTCAAAGCGATGCTGCTGCCCGGCGTAATTCATCCAAATCCTGAGGCTTTTCCAGGCCTGCCAGGTCAGGGCGAGCTCCAGGCCGTCGTGCAGGGTTTTGCCTGCATTTACCCCCACATATTGGTCGTTTCCGATTCGCTGAGCCACCAGCAGGTCGCTCACCCACATCCGGTAGGCCGTGGCATCGATCCAGATGCGCCCCGGCAACACATATCCACGCCAGCCTGCTTCGAGGTTCCAGCCCTGCTCGGGGCGAATGTCGGGGTTGATCTGACCCTCCGGCGTGAGGGTTTCGGCCAGGCTCGGCGGCGAAAAGCCATGGCTGAGCTGAACCCGTGCGGTCCAGCCCGGCTTCACAAAAAGCAGGGCTGCCCGCGGAGACACCATGACCGGAAAGCCATATTTGCCGGACCGGTTCAGGCTGTCGGGCTGAAAAAAATCTTCATACTGGTACCGGGTCATGTTCACATTCGCCCCCAACTCCCACCTCCATTCAGCCCCCAGCTCCCCATCTGCCTGGGCGAAAGCATTGCCGTAGCGCCGGGTCTCCTGGTTGTCGCTGAGCAATTCGCCCCGGTCTCCAAGGCCGGCAATGTTCTGATAGGTGCTCCAGTCGTAATGTTCGCGAAAAAGTTCTGTTCCGAAAGTGAGTCTCCAGGTATCAAAGCGCCCGAACCACCGGGCCCTCAGGCCGCGCATGGCCTGCTGTTCACGCAAAATATCAAAAGGCCGGATTTCATTCGCCTCTCTCGACCCGCCAAATACACTGATCCAGTGTTCCCAGCTTCCGCTGTATTGATATCGCCAGGAAAGACCGCTGTAGGCCCGCTGGTAGGCCTCATTTCCCCGGGTTTTGGCCCAGGTGAAAGCAGCCTGGCCGGGATCGGTGCGAAAAGCAAGGCTGTCGATTGAACTCGGAATAAAAGCCTGAACCTCAGTCCATTGCCCCAGCCAGCTCAGGGTACTTTTTTGCCCTGCCAACCAGGTAGCCCTGGCGAAAAGGCCCTGTCTGTCGTACTGGCTGTTTGCCCGGAAGCCATCGCTATGGGTGCGCTGGCCATGGATCTGGAGGTTCACCCCATCCTCTGCGACCTGGGCCGAAAGGGTGGTTCTGTTGGTGCCAAATGAGCCAGTTTGCCAACCAGCCTCTGCCCGGTACCCTTTCCAGCGTGGCTGAAGGGCCGAGAGCCGGATGGTTCCGGCCAGACCGGCTCCATAAATGCTCGAAGCGGGGCCGCGGATCACCTCCACCTTTTCGATCCACGACAAATCGAGGTCTTCGAGGCTGCTGCCACCTTCGCCGTCGGTGAGGGGAATGTCTTCGAAATAAGCCCTGATTTTGGTTGTGCCAAATGGAGTTCTCGCCCCGATTCCGCGGATGGAAATGCGGGAAGTATTGAGGGCACCCTGCTGCATCTGAACGCCAGGCACCCGCTGCAGGGCGGGCTGAAGGCTCATTTGGTCGTCGCGCAGCAGTTCTTCTTTGCGGATAAGGGTAATTGACGCTGCCTGATTGCGAAGCAATTGCTGCGATTCGCCAGCCACAATCCACACGGAATCGAGCACAAAATCGCGGGGCCGAAGCGGGAGGGTGAGAAAATCGCCGGAAAGCTCCGCACGGCTGAAGGTCGTTGGCTCGAAGCCGCCAGCCTGAACCAGGAGGCTTGTCCACTGGCCAGCTTCTGGCAATTCAAAATTGCCGCTTGCATTGGCAGTTGCCAAAGCCCCTGCGGGAAGAGTTTTCACCAGCGCTCCCGGGAGGGGAGCCAGGGTGCTGGCGTCCAGGATTCTACCCCGGAGCGTTTGCCCCGAAGAAGAAAAGCCAAGAACCAGCAGGAAGGTGAGGAGGAATACGGGTTGCTTCATGGCCGCAAGATACGCCGAAAGGGAAGACGAGGCGCTCCGGCACCCTGCCGTTTCAGCACCTTGTCTTCCCGCTCAGAGCATGCAGCTGCTCATACTTCGGTGGGTTGGTGCTGAAGCACCTTTTTCACTCCGGTGATGAGTTTTTCGCGATTGATGGGCTTTGAAAAATAGGCATCGAAGCCAGCCTGAAGGAAGCGCTGCTCATCGCCGGGCATGGCATAACTGGTGACGGCAAAGATGGGCAAATCCGAAAACCGGGGATTCGTTTTGAGCTGTTTCATGATTTGCTCCCCGTCGAGGCTGTTGCCGCCAAGGTTGATGTCCATGAGAACCAGGGCAAAATGATGCTCCTCCATGGCCTGAAAGGCCTGCTTGTCGTTAATGGCATGGATGGGATTGGCAACTTGCTCGATGAGCCGCTGAATCACGAGAGCGTTGATTTCGTTGTCTTCGACAATGAGGATGTTGGCTTTGGCCATGGCTTCAGGGGTTGAATAGATGATGATGGAGTCAGTGGTTGACGATGGAAATTTCTCTGGATTTATCCGTGATTTCGGGTCAAGGAAGCAGAGAAGGTAACTCATGTTGGACTTTGGGCAGAATGATCCGGAAGGTGGTTCCTACAAAGCGTTCGCTGAACACTTCGATTTCCCCGCCCAGCATTTCAATAATTCGTTTGGCAATAGACATGCCCAGCCCTGCGCCCTCAAAATTGCGGTCAAGGCCCTCGCTTTCCTGCGCAAATTTTTGAAAAAGCTTCTCTTTGATGAATTGATCGCTCATCCCGATGCCCGTGTCGCTCACCACGATTTCCACCCTGGGCATTTCGTGGTAAGTGTTGATGGTGGCATCCAGGGTGATATGGCCCTTTTTGGTAAACTTCACCGCGTTAGATGCCATGTGGTCCAGTACCTTAAGCAGCCAACTGGCGTCTGTTTGAAGAGAAATATCACGCGGTACATTCATCTCCAAGCGCAGACCTTTGGCCTCAGCTTCGGACCGGTAAAACTCGGCAACATGTGTGGCAAGGTTGTGCAGGGAAACCAGCTCCCAGTTGAAGGCCGACGTTGAGGATTCGAGCTGGGCAAGGGCCAGGACAGAGTCAAGGGTTCGCAGCAGCCGCTCGCCAGAGTGGCGTATCAGGTCGGAGTACTCCAGCACTTCTTCCTGCGAGGGCAGGTCGTGGATGAGGTCGCTCAGCCCGATGATCCCGTTGATCGGCGTGCGAATTTCATGGCTCATGTTCGCCACAAAATTGGCCTTGGCAATGTTGGCGCTCTCGGCAAGGTGCTTGGAACGCTCCAGCTCAAACTGACTTTGCTTGGCCTTTGTCACGTCTGTGATCCGCACCATGAGCCTTTCTTCCTCGCCCGCCCGGATGATGGTGTAGGCCACACTTCCCCAAAACCAGCCTTTGTCCAGTTTGATGAATTTCTCCTCAATGGTCCATCGCTCTCCACGCCGAAGGCGCATGGTGGTTCTGAGCAGGAAATCGCGGTCCCTGGCCTTGCGATACAGGGTGTCGAGGGGACGCTGGCGAAGGCGCTCGCGGGTACCGCCAAAGAGTTCCTCCGAGCGGCGGTTGGCACT
The DNA here is from genome assembly GCA_041741415.1 of Bacteroidia bacterium. Taxonomy (GTDB): domain Bacteria; phylum Bacteroidota; class Bacteroidia; order J057; family J057; genus JANQTF01. The sequence continues at coordinate 11,250 of JBGSKC010000063.1, forward strand.
CATGATGAGGCCTGTTTCAGGTTCTACCAGGAAAATAGCGTCGAAGGAATGGTCGAAGGCGCCCTCCATTTCCTGCTTGGCCTGGAGAATGAGGCCGTCGGCCTGCTGATTTGAGACGTTTTGAAAGTGGAGCCCAAACAAAGCAGTGATTACAAAGGAAAAAAACAGGTTGAACATGTACTGCGGGGTGGGCTCAGGGGAGGCAGAGTGAAGGCCGAGAGGATCGAACTTGAGCAGAAGCATCACCAGCAAGGCCGTGCCAATAAGGCCCATCATCCAATACAGGGCTTTTCGCTCTGTGATCGGGTCAAACATCATGGCTGCCCCAAGGGTAAAGAGCAGAAAGGCAAAATGCTCGCCGCTGCTATAGCCAAGGAAGGAAACAGTTGTAAGGGTGTTGAGGGTGGAGGTGCTGATGATCAATATTTTAGCTGCCAAAAAGTGGCGCTTATCTGTTATTAGCAGCGCAGAATACCACAAGGCCAGGCTGCATGCATGAACAATGGCCGGCACAAACTGGCCACGCTCCAAATAGGAAAACAGGTGCGGTGTCAATGCCAGCGCACCGAGAATGGCGATCCGGTTGGTGATTCGCACCTGCCTTGCCTTCCTCGACACATCGCTCTGGTCGATGCCCATCGACGACAAGGCTTCCCACAAATTCAATACTTTGTACATGCGTGCTTATCCTTTACAGCAGGCAAGATGCACCGCATTCAGCAGGCAGTAAATTCAGATTTATATTTATTATTACGAGTTGATTGTATTATTTTATGAATTAAAATTAAATTGGACTATTGCAGATTTCGCCATTGATTCTTTCGCCAAAATGTTTTTTTCCCTTGCTCCTTCCCTACCTGGTGCTGGACTTCCCCGAGTAGCGGCAAGGAAAATTTGCCTGGGGACCACAAAAAAAAGGCAAGATCTGGTGGATCTTGCCCGTCAAGGATCGAAGGTGAAAAATTAAAGAGAACGAATCACACCGCTACGCGAGACGGTGTGCTTCGAAGGGTCTCAGGAAGGGCCACGCCCATTTCGCCTGCCACCCGCACCCACAATTCGTGAATCGTGTCTACCAACCCATGGATATCGGCCTCCGTGTGGTGATTGTTCAGGGTAATGCGCAGGCCAGTGTCTTTGTGCGGCACACTCGGAAAGGCTGCCAGGTTGAGGTAATAGCCTGCCTTGCGAATTTCCTCCGCCAACCGGAAGCCCAGCTCATAATCTCCCAGTTTCAGGAAGCGAATCGGCGAAGCCAGCTGTGTTGCGCTTTGCATGCCATACGAAGCGATGGCGTCTTCGAAAGTCCTGATGCGGCGCTTCAGACGGTTTTGAAGGGCAGGCAGTTCTGCACTCATGTGAATCCGCGCTGAAACTACTGCTGCTGCCAGCAGTGGTGGCTGAATGGGACCAGAAAAAATCATCGTGCCGCCCCAGCTCCTCACCATCGCTTTGCTTTCTTCATTCGGGAACACCAGGATACCACCCACACAGCCAAAGCTTTTCGCCATGGAACCTGTGAGGAACATTCTCTCAGGCCACACACCTTCCAGTTGCTCCAGGGCAAAGCCACGGCCCTGCTTGCCATGCCAGCTCACTCCGTGGGCGTCATCTATGTACAAATGAAGCTGCTCGTAGCGATCGTGCAGTTCTTTGAGTTCCTTCATCGGAGCGCCGTCGCCAAACATGGAGTAAATACCGTCGGCGAGGTACCAAATCTTGTCGTGCTCTGCGCGCAGGCGCTGGATTCGCTGCTCCAGCATGTCGAGGTTGCTGTGGCGAATCATCTCCACCTTCACGCCCCTGGCCTTCACCAATTGAGCTGCCATGTTTACACTGGCATGAACCTGATGATCGAGGATCACCACGTCATTGTCGCCAACAAGCACCGGCAGCATCGACATATGGCCGAGGGTGGTAGTAGCGGAAATAACCACTGGCTTGCCGAAGATTTCCGACATGAGGTGCTCCAGTTCGTCATACAGGCCCACACTCACGTAGGAGCGGGAGCTTGAAAACTGGGTACCAAACCGATCCACGGCGTCGCGGGCAGCGGCTTTGAGGCGAGGGTCCAATTCGAGGCCAAGGTAGCTGCACGAAGTAAAATTCAGATGGGCCTTGCCGTTGAGCTGAATATGGCGACCGTCAAATGAGTCATCTTCTGTGTTCAAATGAATCACGCCAGCAGCGCGGGCTTTTTCTACTGTCGTCTTGACAGCTTCAAAATACTGTTGATTTTTACTCAATCCTGACATTCGCGTAGGGTTAAAACGATCTTGAAGACCCTACGAAAGTATTAGGCTAAACCAGGAGATAAAAGGACAGAAAACCTTGGATTGTACCAATGAAGGCTATTTCGAAAGTCGTTATTTAGGGAAAAATCGCTACTATTTTGCAGAATTTGTACCAAAAGCCTCAAAGCTTGGGGCGGCACATTTGCTCAAAAAAGGTTCCAGGACTGTGGCAAGTTCTTTCGGGGTTTCCAGGAAGGAAAAATGCCCGCAATCCTGGATTTGCACCAAATCCGCACGAGGCAGTGCGCTTTGAAGTTGCTGAGAAGCTGCAACAGGGGTGGCGTCGTAGCTGCCGTGGATCACAAGGGCAGGTGCCTGCACCTCAGCAAGGGGTTGAAAATAATTAAACGCCTGCATATCCGGATCCTGAAACAACCGGGAAAGATGGTCCTGGCGCAGCAGGGCGCGGTCGGGGATGCGCAGAGAAAGGGAATCCATAACGGCCCGGCGGAAGATATTCTGGGCAAAACTAAAGCGATAGGCTGCCAGGAGGGCTTCAGTCTCCCCGTTTTGGAAGGCTTCGCTGCGAATGAGTTTCTCCCTTGTCAGTTGGTCGCTTTCTGTGAGGCGCTTTTGCAGCGTTGCACTGGCGGTTTGCACCAGCGCCGGGTCGCCTGCAACGGGGTTCAGAAAGACGAGCCCCGCCACATGGCCGGGGTAGCTGGCGGCATAGCGCATGGCCACGAGGCTCCCCCAGGAATGCGAAAGCAGAATCATGGAATCGACGCCGAGGCGCTGCCGGAGGGCTTCGAGGTCTTCGACCCACTGGGCCATGGTGATCTGGGCCGGGTCACAACTGGGAGCGGAGCGCCCCGACAAGCGCTGGTCGTAGTGCACTACCCGGTAGCCACGGCTCAGATACGCCAGGCCCGGCGCGAGGTAATCATGGCTCATCCCCGGGCCGCCATGCACCACCACCACAGTGGGGCCCTGGCCCTGCATCCGCACAAACAGGGTTGTTCCCGCAATTTCCCAGGAGGCTGTGTCCACCTGCGGCAGCGGGCTGGCCCCCACAAACAGGGGCGCAGCAGGCACTGAGCTCGTGTCAGCAGGCTGGTTCTTTGACTGGCAGGAAAATACCACCAGAAGAATTCCGGTGAGCATAATGGTAGAGCGAATCCGATCCATTCTGCAATGATGCAGATTTTTCCCTTTTCAATCCCTACGGAGCAGTTGCAGCTAGCGAAAATTCGACCTAATTTCCAACGCGACCCAAGACTGTTTCATCGACTTATTTTCCTTTCCAATGAACCTTCGATCTGCACTACTCACAGCTACTCTCCTCATTGTCAGCTCCTTGTCGCTCATGTCCCAAACCTGGGACCGCGAAGCACAGGACCCGCGTGCCACTGAACTATGGACGCCCATTCCGCCCAAAGTAACTCCGGGAAACGGCGTTTCGGCTCCTTCCGACGCCATCATCCTGTTTGATGGCACCAATTTCGACCAGTGGCAGCACGCCGATGGCAGCCCGGTAAAATGGAAACTTGACAATGGTGCCATGACCGTGGTCGGCGGCACTTCCGGTATTCAAACCAAAATGAGCTATGGCTCCATTCAGCTCCATATCGAATGGCGCTCCCCCGCCGAAATCGTGAGCGAAGGCCAGGGCCGCGGCAACAGTGGTATCTTCCTCATGAGCCAGTACGAAGTTCAGGTACTCGACTCCTACGAAAGCCGCACTTATGCCAATGGCCAGGCTGGCTCCGTCTACAAGCAAGGAGCCCCATTGGTAAATGCCTGCAAAGCCCCAGGCGAATGGCAGACCTACGACATCATTTTCATGGCTCCCATCTTTGGCGACGACGACCAACTGCTTCGCCCCGGCACTGTAACCGTGCTGCACAACGGCGTGCTGGTCCAAAATCACCACACCATCGTGGGGCCAACCCAGTACAAAGGTTTTCCCCAGTACCTGCCCCACGCCGACCGCCTGCCGCTTGGCCTGCAGGACCACGGGAATCCTGTTTCTTTCCGGAATGTCTGGATTCGTGAGTTGTAAGCAACTATGAAAATCCTCCTGACTATGTTGCTGGCGTTCACCTTCTCGGCAGCCAGCAGCCAGACGCTATACAAGCTCCAGCCGGCTTCTACCATCGAGGTGGATGGCACCTCTACCATGACCGACTGGACCATGCCGGCCAGCGGGTTCAGCGGCCAGCTCACCTGGTCAAAAGAACCCGCCAAAACCACCTACGAAGCCCTGAAAATGGTTTCTGCGAGCCTTTCCGTTCCGGTCCGCAGCCTCAAAGGCCGCGACAATACGATGGACGACAAGACCTATGCAGCCTTCAAGGTGGAGGAAAATGCCGAGATCAAGTTTGTGATGACCTCGGTTGTTGCGCCCCGCGGTTTTGCCCACGGTGCCGAGCTTACCATGGTCGGGCAGCTTAGCATGGCAGGAGTCTCGAAAGAAATCCGCGTGCCCGTGGTGATCAGCCACCATGCTGATGGCAGTTTTTCCTTTGCCGGAACCGCCAACCTCAACATGACCCAATGGAACATGGTTCCTCCCACCGCCTTTTTCGATTCCCTGGTAGTGGGAGAAGAAGTGGCCGTTCGGGTGAAATTGATTTTTGCCAAATGAAACAACAATTCTGTTTTTCCCTCCTGTTTGCCTTCCTGATCCTGGGAGCAGCCTTCAGAGCAGGGGCTCAGCCCGCCCAGCTTCGCACCGACAGCATTCCAGGCACGGGAATCGCTTTTGGCATGGCACTTTTGCCGGAAGGAACCTTCCGATTGGGAAGCCCTGCCACAGAAGCTGGTCGCGAAGACGATGAAGGCCCCCAGCGGGAAGTGCGCCTGGCTTCTTTCTGGATTGGCACCCACGAACTGACCTTCGACGAATACGAGGTGTTTCGCCAGCGAAAGCTCGATACTTCCCACCCCATTGGTGGCGAAGAAAGCTACGATGCTGACGCCGTGACCCGTCCCAGTCCACCCTACGAGGATCCCACCTTCGGGATGGGGACAGACGGTTACCCGGCAGCCAGCATGACCCAGTATGCTGCCCTGCGCTACTGCCAGTGGCTTTACAACAAAACGGGCATTTTCTACCGCCTTCCCACCGAAGCCGAGTGGGAATATGCCTGCAGGGCCGGAAGTACCTCTGCCTGGAGCTTCGGCGACGACTCCACCACGCTGGGAGAATATGCCTGGTTTTATGAGAACAGCGGTGGGGTTTATCATCCCTGTGGCCAGAAAGCACCAAATGCCTGGGGGCTGTATGACATGCATGGCAACGTGGCAGAATGGACACTGGACGAGTATCAGGCTGAATTCCTGGCTGGGATGGCCGATTCCGCGAACGACAACCCCTGGGTAAAACCCACCAAGCTGCATCCCCGAACCGTGCGTGGCGGCTCCTATGACGACGACGCCTCCCGAACCCGTTCGGCTGAGCGCCTTCGATCCGACCTCAAGTGGAAGCGCCGCGACCCTCAAATCCCCAAAAGCTTCTGGTGGAACACCGATTCGCCTTTCGTGGGCTTCCGGCTCGTGTGTCCGGCAGAACAACCCGGCAAAGAAGAGATTGAGGCTTTCTGGTCACTTGTTTTTGGCGAATAAGCCCCGCGGTTCCCTCATGCTTTCTTTTTCCTTTTCATACTACTAAACGATACTCGCGATGAGCCAAATGAACAGAAGATCCTTTGTGAAGCAGTCGGCCCTTGTTGCCGGCGGTGTGCTGGCTGCCAGCACCCTGCCTGCCCGCCCCCTTGGCTGGCTCGACGGCGACGACACCATCCGTGTAGGCCTGATTGGTTGCGGTGGCCGCGGAACCGGCGCAGCAGTCCAGGCCCTGAGCACCCGCCAGCGCGTGAAACTCGTGGCCATGGCCGATGCCTTTGAAGACCGCGTCGAAAGCAGCTTCAAAGCCATTAACAACGAGGAATTCACCGATTGGTCCACTGGCAATGTAGTGGATGTGAAAGCCAAGGTGGACGTTCCCAAAGAGCGCCGTTTCCATGGGTTTGATGCCTATGAGAAGGTGATTCCGCTGGTGGATGTGGTGATTTTGGCAACGCCTCCGGGATTCCGGCCCCAGCATTTCGAGGCCTGCGTGGCAGCTGGCAAGCACGTGTTCATGGAAAAACCTGTGGCCACCGATGCTCCGGGGGTGAGGCGCGTAATGGAAGCAGCTGCCCAGGCAAAAGCCAAAAAACTGAATGTGGTGGTGGGCCTTCAGCGCCATTACCAGACCGTCTATCGCGGTTGGGTGGAGCAATTGCACGGCGGTGCCATCGGCGACATCCACACTGCCCGCGTTTACTGGAATAACCCGGGGGTTTGGGTAAATGAGCGTGCCAAAATGGAAGCCCAGGCTGGCCGCAAGCTCACCGAGATGGAGTATCAGATGCGAAACTGGTATTATTTCAACTGGCTCTGCGGCGACCACATCGTAGAGCAGCACATTCACAACCTGGATGTTGGCAACTGGGTGATGCAGGGCCACCCGGTGGCAGCACATGGCTTCGGCGGCCGGGAAGTGAGAAATGGCAAGGACCATGGCGAAATTTTTGACCACCACGCAGTGGAATATGAATTTGCCAACGGGGCCCGCATGTTCTCCCAGTGCCGCCACCAGCCCGGCTGTATGGACCGCGTAACAGAATCCTTCCAGGGCAGCGCTGGCCGGGCGCCTCAGCCCGGCCTCATTGAAACCAACTCCGGCGCGGCAATCTGGAGCCACGACGACAAAAAAGACCCCAACCCCTACCAGGTGGAGCACGACGAGCTGTTTGAGGCTGTGGCGAAAGGCGAATTCAAATTCTCTGACGGAGAAAACGGTGCCGTTGCCACCATGACCGCAATTCTGGGCCGCCTGGCTACCTACTCCGGTAAGCTGGTGACCTGGGACGAAGCCCTCAAAAGCAAGGTAAACCTTTTCCCGGATCGCCTCGCCTGGGACGCTATGCCCAAGATTCTCCCCGATGCACAAGGCTTTTACCCCGTTGCCATTCCCGGCGTGACACAAGTCCTGTGAAAACCACTTTCTGGCTGATGATTTTGCTGTTTCTGGTGCCGGAGCTTCCGGCCCAGGAACAGCGTTTACTTACCTTCCGGCATTTGCAAATGGGCACCACCTTCAACGTGGTTGTTCAATGTCGTGACACAGTCGCAGCAGCCAGGGCCGTTCAGGCAACCTTCGCTTATCTGGATTCCCTGAACAGTACCCTTTCCGACTATTTACCTGAAAGCGAGCTCAGCACCTTGCCGGGCAGGGCCTATGAGCAAAGTCAGGTCGTGTCGAAGGAGCTCTTTGAGGTACTGAAGCGGGCGCAGCAAATTTCCCGCGTGAGCGAAGGCGCTTTCGACGTTACGGTCGGGCCGCTGAGCCAGGTGTGGCGGCGTGCTTTCCGTACGGAGCAATTTCCTGATCCTGCCCGGATCGAAGAGGCTAAGTCGAGGGTAAACTTCCAGGCAGTACGCCTCAACCAGGATTCTCTTACCGTTCGGATGCTGCTGCCCAGAATGCAATTGGATGTGGGAGGAATTGCCAAAGGCTACGCTGCTGAACAAATGGTGGCGCGGCTCACCGAGGCGGGTTTCCCGCATGTGCTGGTGGATGCAGGCGGCGACCTCGTGCTGGGGTTTCCGCCCGAAGGCAAGCCCGGATGGCGGGTGTTGCCCCTTTGGCCCGACGACCAATTGGAGCCTATATACCTCTCCAACACAGCAGTGGCTACCAGCGGCGACACCTACCGCTTTCTGGAATGGGAGGGTACCCGTTATTCTCACATAATCGATCCGCGAACCGGCCTGGGCGTTTCCCGCGAGCGGCTGGTCACAGTCCAGACCAACTCCGGTTCCCTCGCCGATGCCCTTGCTTCTTTAATAAGTATCCTCGGCGGCGACGGCTTTCCCATGGCTGAAGAACTTTCGGGAGATGATCCGCTGCAAATCTGGCTATGGGAAAAAACTCCCAAAGGCTGGATTTTGCTGGAATTCTCCAACCTCTGATCAGACAAGCCTGCCTTCGCCCGATTTCGATGAAGCTGGGGCCTGCGGGCTGTAAAATTATTTTTCCACCAACTCATTCTCCCTCCACACATGGACAGAAGATCTTTCATTCAACACGCAACAGTAGCTTCGGCGGCGGCAGCGCTCCCTTTGTCGGTGGCACAGGCTGCGTTGTCAGCACAAGCAGAAGAAGTCTATAAGCTTAAGTTTGCCCCTCACCTGGGGATGTTTGAGCAGCACGCCGGCAAAGGCGAAGTGGACCAGCTCAATTTCATGGCCGACATGGGCTTTCATGGCTTTGAAGACAATGGGATGAAGGGCCGCTCGGTGGCAACCCAGGAGGCCATGGCCAAAGTGATGACCCAGCGGGGAATCACGATGGGTGTGTTTGTGGCCCACACCATTTACTGGGAAAAGCCCAACCTTGCCAATGGCGACACCAGCCTCCGGGAAAAATTCCTGCAGGAGGTCAAAGAATCGGTGGAAGTGGCCAAGCGGGTGAATGCAAAATGGATGACTGTGGTCCCGGGCCATGTGGACATGCGCCTGGAAATGGGGTACCAAACCGCCAATGTGGTGGAGGCCCTGCGTCGCGCCGCCGAGATTCTGGAACCACACAACCTCGTGATGGTGCTCGAACCCCTCAATTTCCGTGATCACCCCGGGCAGTTCCTGAGCAAGTCAGCACAGGCTTTTGAAGTGTGCCGGGCAGTAAACAGCCCAAGCTGTAAAATTCTGTTCGACATTTACCACCAGCAAATCACCGAAGGCAACCTGATCCCAAACATTGACCTGGCCTGGGAGGAAATTGCCTACTTCCAGATTGGCGACAACCCCGGCCGCAAGGAGCCAACTACCGGCGAGATCAACTATGCCAATGTGTTCCGCCACATCCACGAAAAAGGCTTCCAGGGTGTGTATGGAATGGAGCATGGCAATTCCCAGAATGGCAAAGAAGGCGAGCAGGCCGTGATGGCTGCCTACCGAGCCGTGGATCTTAAAGCCTGACAGGACGACACAAAACAGAAGCAGGGCTGGGGAAAACTTCTCAGCCCTGTTTTTTGGCTTCCTCCACTTCCTCCAGCAGGTGAAGCAGGGCCAGGGTAATGCGGGAACGCTCCTGCCGGGCTTCTTCCCCATCAATGACATTGTTGTGGATGTCGCTGCGCCAATGGTGAATCCGTGCCTGGAGGGCGAGAATGGGCGCATCGTCTTCGAATTGCTGAAGGCTGGCAAATGCCAGCAGTGCTTCTGCCGATTTTTCAAAGGCTCCCTCTTTGATCAGGTTCCGAATGGCTTCGGGGCTCAACTCCGTGGTTTCGGCGGCAGCCGCTTTTTGCAGCCTGCGGGTGTGCAGCCACCTGCCAAGCACAAAGGTTGCTACCACCAACAGCACCACCCCCACTACCCAGAGAAACCCCTTGGGCATGTCGTTTAGCTTGGCGATGGCTTTTTTTGGTGAAGTGGACTGAATGTGAATGGCTTTTTGATAAGTATCGAGGCTCCGGAAATCCATTCTGTTGGGCAATTGCTCATCAAACAGAATGATAGAGACCTTGACACCGAGGGTGAGCTTGCCGGATTTGAGGGGTTTGACCGTCCACTCCCAGGTGGTGGCGGCTTCGGGGTTGTTGAGGTCCATGGCCTGGATGCTGTCGCCTTCCCAGAGTTTGAACAGGAAATTGCGGTCGTCGGAGCTGAAGGAGCCGAAATCGAGGAGTTCGGCGCGCATATATTTGCCGATGCCAACGCTTTCTGATAGCAGGGCCCCCTGCCCGACTCGGGCGAGCTCTTCGGCGAGGGCCGGGTCGATGCTCACGACGAGACGAATAAGCTCGGGCTCGCCGACCTTCATGCTGTCGGGAATTTCGTAGGAAATTTGCCCCTGAAATACCCTCGGTCGGTTGAAATTGGAGGGCTGGGTGGAGGAAACAGCAGTATCTTCGGTTTCAGATTTAGGAAGCAGGGGGGCGTCGCTGGTATGAGGATCGGCGGTGGAGGCCTGCCTGGCGAGCACCTCGGTGCTTACCCGAACGCTCTTGGTGAGCTGGGTTGGAGCCTGGCTGGTAATGGGGTCTCGGGATGGGGCGACCGAAGTTTCTTCGGGGGCCGAGCTGGAGACAAGGCGGCGTGCCAGCTTGGCCAATAACTGGGTGCGCTCTGCTTCGCTGCCCGAAAAATTGTTCATCACCTTTAGCACATCCTCCTGAAAGGCTTCTCTGAGGGAAGGACTGGCCATGATGGTACGGTAGTCCTGCTCAAATTGCTGCTGATACCGGAGATCCAGCATTGAGATATCCAGCTTCCGGCTGCCCAGATTCAGCGACTTTTCCTGCGCGTAGGCAGTTGTTCCAATCCACCACAAGGCCAGGCATCCAAAAACAATGCGCTTCATGCTCAACTATTAGGTCCTAAGTCGCAAACTATCCAAGAATCCCGACATTTTCACCTTTCCGGGGCCAAATGAAGACAGGAAAGCAGAAAACAGCCCGGAAAGGGGCGGGAATGATCAAGCAGATCGGACGGGGAGGTGTAACATCGGCAAAAACTGTGTACATTCCACCTGAAAAAAGGAAAACGAACCTGCCATGTCCGAATTCACTTTGCGCCCTCGTATCCGGGAGCATGTGCCGGCTAAGCCTGAAATGGTGCTGGCCCGCTTGCAGGAAGCCCTCGCACAGCCCGGCGGGCTGGCTACCGGGGAAGTGGTAACCCACCACGTAATGATCCGCGTGCCGATGAACCAGCGCCACTACTGGTCGCCGCAGCTCGACCTCGAAATCGATGCCGACGAGCAGGGCGGCAGCCTTATCCGTGGCCTCGTAGGCCCTACTGCAGGGGTGTGGACGAAATACATTTTTCTGTATGCTGCTGCTGGCTTTGCCACCCTCATCGGGCTTGTGATTGCCTCCTCGCAGTGGACCCTCCACAAGTCGCCCTCCGGCCTCTGGATCGCCGGGATCGGTGCCGCAGGCTTGCTTGCCACCTACCTGCTGGGGCAAGTCGGCAAGCGAATCGCGCATCAGCAGACCTGGCAGCTCTGTCATTTTCTCGATGACACCCTCCAACAATCAATTGCAATCAAGTTTTCATGACTTTTTCTCCCCTTTTCCGCCTGATGGCAGTCCTGCTCATGATGGCGGCGCTGGCCGCCTGCAAGCCAAAGCCAGAAACAGCCAGTGTCGAAGGCGCCAACCTGCGCCAGGCCGGCGGACCAGTTTTCGGCTCCGGCATGATCTCAGGCGATTTGTACCAACATCCGTTCCTGCAACTGGAACTGCCCATTTTGCAGGGCTGGCACCTCGCCGATCGCGCTCCGCTCGAAGCTGCCTTGCAACTTTGGGACCCCGCCAACGGCCTGGATTCGCTCCCCAGCCTGTTTCTGATGTCGGTGGGCCGCATCCTGCCCGAGGGCGTTGTTGGCATCGGCAGCAGCTACTTCCTGCAGGTAGAAGCCCAAAGCCGGTATCCGGACCTCGCCGGGAACCCCGCCACCTATCTCGCAGCCGTTGGGGAGCAATTGGCCCTGGCAGGGCAGCAAGTGCTTGGCGAAGTGAAAACAGACACGATCGACCAGCGGCAGGTGTACCGGCTCGATATTGGGTTCCAGTTTGGCGAAATCCCAGGCAAACAAACCTACTATTCATGGACTCAGGATCGATTGTTTGTGAACCTCGTTTTCACTTATGCCAACGATCAGGACTGGAACCTGCTCCAAACCCAGGTACTTGATCTTACTCACCTTCAAGCCTCTGCACAGCCATGAGCGACCTGATCCAGGCAGTTTTAATAGACGACATGCCCGACGCCCGGGCGGCATTGCGGGCTGAGCTGGACCTGTACTGTCCGCAGGTGAACCTCGTGGGAGAGGCCGACGGGGTGGTGAGCGGCGCTAAGCTCATTCGCGAAAAACAACCCCGGCTGGTGTTTCTGGATATTCAGATGAACGACGGCAGCGGATTCGACCTCCTGGAGATCCTGGGCCCGCTCGCCGAACAGTTTGCCGTGGTGTTCATCACTGGCTCCGACGAGTATGCCATCCGGGCTTTTCGCTACGCAGCCATTGATTATTTGCTCAAGCCCATTGACCCCGACCAACTGGTGGAGGCTGTGAACAAGGCAGTGACCAGTCCGCGCACCCAGGCCGGGCAGGTGGATTCTCTCCTGCGGCAGGTGAAACACGGCGAAGCCCCCACCCGTCTGGCCCTGCACACCATGGAAAAAGTGCATGTAGTGCCGATAGCAGACATCGTGCGCTGCGAATCGAGCGCCAACTACACCATTTTCTACCTCAAAGATGGCCGGCAGTTGCTGGTAACCAGAACCTTAAAAGAATTTGACCTCACCCTGAGCGACATGAAATTCCTGCGGGTGCATCAATCGCACCTCGTGAATGCCACCTTTATCCGGGAGTTTAACAAGGGTGATGGCGGGTACCTCGTCCTCACCGACGGCACACAAGTGCCGGTGGCCAGCCGCAAACGGGCCAGCCTGATCCAGCAGTTGGGGGAATTGTGATGCTAGCGAATGATGAGGGCAGTTGCACCAAAAGATACTTCCGTTTTCAGGCTCAGGTGATAGATTCCCGGAGCCAGGGTAGCTGGCAGGTCCAGATTCCATTTCTGGTTACCTGCAGCAATAGCCTTCCAATTTTGGTGAAAAACAGTGCGTCCATGCAGGTCGGTCACAACACATGCTACCTTTCCCGGCTGGGGCAGATCAAATGAAATGGCAACCTCCCCATTGGCTGGATTGGGTGCCAATGTAAGCCGCAATTGGGAAAGCGCCGGGCCTGAGATGCTGGTGAGGGGTCCGTTGGAGAAGCGGGCCAAGGCAAACTGTGAGTAGGCGTCAAAATGGGAACCGCCAAGTATGATTTTTCCATCTGGCTGAACGCCAACGTTATAACCCCATTCGCCGATACCACCTATGTCAACGGTCGCGATTCCTCCATTGCCAAATGTGGTTTCGAGGGAACCATTGGGCCTGATGCAAAACAGGGCCATGTCGGCATTTGCATTTGGAGTTGCCGCACCTGCAACGAGGAGATGGCCGTTTGGCAGTTGAATCAGGTCGCTGCCTTCCTGGGCACTGCCAGTGTTGATGGTCACTTTCCCGTCGCCGTCGAAGGTCGGATCCAGCACCCCGGAGGTGGAAATACGCGCCAGCACCACTCCTTCGCCAACACCCAGGGAAGTTCCGTCTGTTCCGCCAAACACAATCAACCCCGCATTATCGAAGAGAATAAAGGGCGAATTAGGGAAGTTTGTGAGGTCGATAGTAAGGAGCCCGTCTGTGCCAAATGAGGTGACAACCTGCCCCTGGCTGTTTAGCTTCATTACGCCAAACTGAACCAGGGCACTTCCAAATACATCCACAAGGTAGATGTTTTGGTCGTTGTCCATAGCCATGTGGGTAGAACCACCATCTGCAAGCATAAAGCGGCCATTAGTGGCAAAACTGCTGTCGGGGATGCCATTTTTTGTGAATCGCGCCACTGCGAGGCCCAGTGGGCTTCCTGCGATTCCACTGGCAAGGATCTTGCCGTCCGGCTGAACGAGCAAATCATACACTTCATCAAATCCATTCCAGTCGATAACCGCCCATCCGTTCGTTCCAAAGCTGCTGTCGGGGATGCCGTTGCTTTGAAGGCGAAGGATGCCCCAGTCGCGGCCATTTGTTACCACCCCACCAGCCAGGAGGATTTTCCCATCTTGCTGAAGCTCCATGGTTCTGCCCTGATCTGTGTTGCCATTGTAGTCAAAACTGGTCCAGCCGATTCCGGAAAAGGATGAATCCGGGAGGCCGTTGGGGGTAAATTTGGCCAGGAGGTAATCATAGGTAAAGCCAGAACTGCCCATGGCCCAAATGCTGCCATCTGCGGCCACTGCCATGTCGCTGTAGCTGTCGCGGGTTGGCAAAAACGATTGGAGGTGGTACCCTCCGGTTCCGAAAGTGGGGTCGATGACGCCGGATTGGCCCAGGAGCCCCTGACAGATGAAAAGAGTTGTGTAGAGGAATAGATGTTTCATCAGACGGTGGGAATAGAAGTGGCTGGATGGGAGGCTTGAAGGAAGACTCGAACAGGCAGGGAAAATACAGGCATTAAGTACAGGAAATTTTTTGAGCGACCAAACAGTTCCTCTTTTGCAGGTATTTTTGGAGGGGGTAGATTAGGTCGGCTCCGGTCGCGGTTCTTCCTGCGCAGGGGGTCAAATTCAATATCCCCTCCCCGGCCCTTCGCGGAGGGGCCAGGGAGGGGCTCCTGCAAATAGGCGAAGCCTTTCCAGTCTCGCTTCTCTCAGCGCAGCGGTCTGACTTCCCGCTTCTCAATCGGCTTCGCCTCCGGTCTGACCACTCTCAGCGCAGCGGTCTGACTTCTCCCAGCGCAGCGGTCTGACTTCTGGCTTCTCTCACTGCTTCACCAGCTTTGCTGTGCCAACCTTGCCACCGGTCACGACTTCCACGAGATAGACCCCGGCGGGGAGGTCTTCGATAGGAAGTTCCAGGCGGACGGGGCCTGCGGGCTGGGTGAGCTGGTGGCTGTGCAGCAGGCGGCCCTGAACATCCAGCAGGCGAACCTCAGCCAGACCGGCACTGGCCTGTGTCCAGGCTACGGCAACGGTTTCGTCGGCGGGGTTGGGCGTGAGGCTGAGCGCCAGGGCGTTGAGGGCGGGCCTTTCGAGGTCGGTGAAGGTGCCGTCGGGGCCGAGGAGAGCGTAGATGGTGTAGGGATCTCCGACCATGGGTTTTCCGATAAGCATAAGCCCGTAGGTTCCGTTTCGGAGAGGTAGGACCTGAAGCCCCGAAGCTTGATCGCCATTTGCCGGACTCAGGATCTTGTGCCACTGATATTGTCCCTGGGCATCGACTTTGAGGAGATAGGGTCTCTCGCCTTGGATTGCAGTATCAGATATGCCAGCAGTTGCCAAAAAAAGGACCCCACCATCGGAGGTAGGTGTAGCATCTTCAAAGGTAAACTCCTGTACAATATCATCCTCAACAAACCTGGGGTAAGTTATTTCCCAAATTACTTTTCCCAACGAATCAATTTTCGACAGGTATAGATATGGCCGTTGGGCTATTGCTGTGGATGAAGTATATGTTGTTCCACAAACAAGCATTTCCTTTTTTCCAGACTCAAATATTTTTTTTCCGGAAGCGCCAGGGTTAGACAAGGTGCTTGTCCAAATGGAATCTCCATCGCTATTGAGTTTGAGAAGAAAAACACCTTCTAGCGTTGCCTGAAAACCTCCTGCGTAGCCCGTTACAAATAAGTCTCCATTATCCGCCTCAAGTACATCATTGGCATAGCAGTCCGGGGAAATAGCAAATTTCTTATTCCAAGAAATCCCCCCAGCCTGATCAAACTTACACAGGTTAATGACCCTGGGAGGAGAACCCATTCCAAAAACCACTGCACCACTGTCCTGGGTAGCTGTGATGCCGTGAGCGAAATCGAATGTGCCTTCCAGGTTAGCCCTGCCTCCGGCTTCTTTTATTCCTGCTTCGTTGATCCGGTTCATTGCCAGCGAATAAATTTGATTTCCCAGCAATCGAATTCCGCCTATGTAGTAGCTCCCGAACCGGTAGCTGGCCGACGTCACACCCAGGTCGGCGTTAATATACACCTTGTTGACTACCTCCAATGAGTCATTGAGCTCCCCAACAAATGCTCCCTGGCTTGCATCAGCGCCAATAAGCATCAGGGTCGTGTCTCGATACAGCAGCGTGGAGCCAATCTGAAGCGCTGAGCTGTCCCAGCGAATGATGGCAGGTTCTGTCACAGTCTGCGCAAAGCCTGTAAGGCCGCCCAGCAGCCAGAACGCGATGAAAATGAGTTGCTTATTCATGGGTTGTAATGGATGATGATGGGGGTGAAAGAAAAGGAGCCGGTAGACGTACTCTCTACAAGGGGGTTGGCAGACTCGGTGGGGTCCGTTCCACCGCTTCCACAGGAGGAGTAGGGATAACTTTCCCCGTCCACCTGATCTGGCAGCCCGTAGGCAGAAATCCCCAAACCACCCCAACCAGTATAGGATTCTACTGTGAAAGGAGTAGTGCTCGCAATGCTGCCGGTCGTGCTGGCGGAAATGGCTATCCGCACCAGATTCTGTGAACTGATTGCATACAGGGACCACGAGGGAGAATTGACAAATCCCAACTCGATCATACCATCCTGATAAGGGGCGCTGTTGTTGACATGAGAAAAGCCAGAAAGTGCCAAATTGAAGTAACCGACACCATTTAAGCTCTGCAAGGGAGTTCCATTCCAGGTAATTGCAACTGCCAACCTCCCATCCGGCAAAAACTCGAGACCGGAAAGATAATGCATGGCGTTGCTGGCAGGCTCGAAGGTGCTGTGCTGATTTTTGGTGAGGTCAAAGAAATGGAGGAGAGAAGAGCTCCCATTGTAGGTAGCCCATGTAAGGGTATTTCCATCATGTGAAAGCTCCAACTCAGGACAAGGTTCCTTGTACCCATAGTACAAAATCGATTCTCCCACCAAATCCGTTATATTCGAAACCGAAGGCCCTATGGGGATTTGAACCAGTCCATTGCTTCCTAATACATAAAGGATCCTGCCTGCTTCAGCATCGTATTTTGACAACGCGAAGCGAGTGGAAGGGAGGGATAGTGGACTGTTACCGCCAATGAGTGCTATTGGAATGCTTAAGTTGTTCGAAACCAAAGTTTTCCCAACCGCATCGTACTGATATACAAAAATTCTGCTCCCAGAAAGCCTTGATTCCGAACAAAAGATAAAATACTCACCAGGAGCAGCAGGGACCTCGCAAATCACGGCCTCGAAGTTCTGCGTCATAGAAGGAACAGGAGATGGGTTGTTAAATTCATAGGGAACCAGCGGCCAGTACACCTTTGACCAGCCATCCTTATATTTCAACTCTCCGACGCTCACGCCATCTTCGTCAAACACCCAATCTCCGGCCACATAAAACAGCGGGGCTCCACACTCGTCAAAGACGCCATTTACTGCTGTAGCCACGCGCTCTGGATAGGTGATCCCGCCGATTCCCGGAGAAGGCGAGATAAATGGAAGAGCAGGGAAGGAAGAAGGGACCGTATTTTTGAACAACTCCGGCGGGTCACCCGCCATTACCCAATAGGGATTTTGAAAAGACTGGCCCATGGCTGTTCCGTTACAGAGCACCACAGCGGCTAGCAGCAACACAGCCAGCCAACCAGGGGGGGGGGATGTTCGTTGTTTCATCATAGTAAATGGTTGAGAGTGTTTGAGCAGCTAAGTAAGGAAAATCAATCCTGATTGTCAATCATAAAAAATATTATCATTGTCAAAGCAAATATAAAATGATTGTTCATTTATCAAATAAGCCGTTTTTCAAATCAGTAACTCTCTCTGATTGAAAAAGATTCCGCATAAGCCGAACAGAAAAATAGCAGGAGTTTCAAATCTCCCCTGTTAGCCCAACGTAGCTCCAGCCAGCCCAAAAACGGACTTCAACAGCCCGGGCGACGCCACGAATCACTTTCCCCACCGCGGAGGGGCCAGGGGTGGGTTCCTGAGAACTGGCGAAGCCTTACCAGTTCTGGCTCCCACTTCTCGGTTCCCGCATCCAGTTCCCTAAACCCTTGTCAGGGTCGAAGCCAAACCCTGACAAGGGTGTACAGACCGGCTTCGCCTCCGGTCTGACTTCTCTCTGCGCAGTGGTCTGACTTCTCCCAATTAACCCCTATCTTGCGGCACCAAATTAAAGAAAGTGAGCGCAACGACTGTCAGTGGAAAAATTTTCGATCAAAGCCTCCTGCTTCGGCTGCTGCGATATGTAAAACCCTACCGGCTGCAGTTTGCCGGTACCATGTTCTTCACCATCCTGCTGGCAGTGCTGGCACCCGTGCGGCCCTGGCTCGTGCAGCTGGGCATGGACCGGTATGTGGCCTTTGGCGACATCGGCGGACTGCGCCTCACCGTGCTGGCCATCCTGGGCTTCCTTGCCGTCGAAGCTGTGGTGATGTACCGCAACACTTTCCTCACCAACTGGCTCGCCCAATCTGTTATCCGCGACATCCGCGATCAGGTGTTTCGCCACATAACCTCTCTCAAACTCTCCTATTTCGACCGCACCCCCATCGGTACCCTCCAAACCCGAACCATCAGCGACGTCGAAACCCTCAACGATGTGTTTTCCTCGGGCATCGTTCGCATTCTCGGAGACCTGCTCCAACTCCTCGCCATTCTCGTGGTGATGCTCTACCTCAACTGGAAGCTCACCCTCGTTACCCTCACCACCCTGCCCTTCATGATCATCGCCACGGTGATCTTCAAAAATAAGGTGAAAGGCTCTTTCACCTCGGTGCGCAAAGCGGTGAGCGACATGAACGCCTTCCTCCAGGAACACATTACCGGCATGTCGATCGTCCATGTGTTCAACCGCGAGGAAGAGGAAGCCCGGCGCTTTCATGATGTGAACGACAAGCTGAAAGTGGCCAACGTGGATTCGGTGCTCTACTACAGCATCTATTTTCCTGTCATGGAGATCATCATCGCGATGAGCCTGGGGCTGCTGGTGTGGTATGGAGCGGGGTCGGTGCTGGACGATGAGGTGACTGGCGGGCAGTTGGTGGCCTTTATCATGTATACCCAGATGTTTTTCCGCCCGCTGCGGCAATTGGCCGATCAGTTCAACACCCTCCAGCTCGGAATGGTGAGCGCCGAGCGGATTTTCAAAATCCTCGATACAAAAGAGTTTATCCCCAACGAGGGCAAACATACCAGCTTTGAGGAGGCTGACCGCGGTATTTCCATCACCTTCGAGAAGGTGTGGTTTGCCTATATAGAAGAGGATTGGGTGCTCAAAGAGGTGAGTTTCCACCTGGAGCCGGGCGAAAAACTGGCGCTGGTGGGTTCAACAGGTTCTGGCAAATCCACAATCATCAACCTGATTTCCAGGTTTTACGATATTCAGAAAGGCCGCATTCTGGTGAACGGCCGGGATGTCCGGGAATATGAGCTGGACACACTGCGGGCCTTGTGCGGAGTGGTGCTGCAGGATGTGTTCTTGTTTTCGGGTTCGATCCACGACAACATCACCCTGAACAACGGAGCCATTCATCGCGGGCAGGTGGAGCAGGCAGCCCGACAGGTAGGCGCTGACCGCTTCATCGACCGCCTGCCGGACGGCTACGATTACAACGTCAGGGAGCGCGGCGCGAGCCTGTCGCTGGGACAGCGGCAACTCATTGCATTCGCCCGCGTGATGATGTATGACCCCCGCGTGCTGGTGCTGGATGAAGCTACGGCCAACATCGACACCGAGTCGGAAGAAATCATCCAGCAGGCTGTGGAAACCGTGATGGCGGGCCGCACCTCGATTGTGATTGCCCACCGGCTGTCCACCATCCAGAAAGCCGACCAGATCATGGTGTTGTCGAAAGGCGAGGTCGTCGAAAAAGGAACGCACGAAGAGTTGCTGGCAAAAGGCGGCGCTTATTACCAGTTGTATGCGATCGAATTCTCTGTCTAACAGGCAACGAAAAGCCAGGACCAGATTTATTCGCCCAGCCAAATGACAAGCGCGGTAGCTCTTTCGGCGCGGTCGTAGCGCTGCTTGAACTCGCGGGCACGTGCCTCGTCGGGAAAGGGCCCAAACACCAATTTAAACACCGTTTGCCCGCGCAATTGCTCAGCACGGATGGCCATGGAGTATCGGTAAGTGGGGCTTAACCGGCTGATTTCCTGCAAAATGGCCTCATACTGAGAAAACACCCCCACCTGAACGCCATACCCCTGGCCGGCAACAGGGCTGGCCTCTACTTTCCACCACCCGCCGGGCGTGCCTGTGCGTGCCTGTGAAGCGGCTGGTGCTGCCACAGGTCGCGGGGCAGAAGCAGCCGCAGCAGGCCTTGACGAAGAGGAAGGAGTCGCAGCCTGCGCTGGCCTCGGCGCTGGAACCGGGGTTGGTGCCGGTGCAATGACTACTGCTGGCTTGGGGGCTGTGGCCGGGGCGAGCTTTTCCAGCTCGGCGCGCAACATGCTTGGCGATTGGTAGCCCAGCAAAGTTCGCGACAAAGTGCCATCAGGCTGGAAGAGCAGCAGCGCGGGGTACAAGCCCAGCCGATATTGAGACGCCAGCTGGTAGCCCTGCCGCTCCACCGACTCGGCGTCGAGCCGCATAAGCAAAAAGCGGTCGTTCAGCACCTGAAGGGTGGCGGCATCCTGCAGGGTTTGCGTTTCAAACGACTTGCAGCCCGAGCAAAGCGAGCTCGTGTAGAAGTACACCAGGTAAGGCTTGTTGCTTTGCCGGGCCCCGGCCTGCAATTCGTCAAAACTTCCCTCGAACCATCGGGGCTGGCCAATGGCTGGTAAAGACACAAGTAGCAGCAGCAGCGAAAACATGCTTTTCATGCCCCTATGATACAGAATTTTCCGGGATGCGACGAAACCGCTGCGAAGCAGGGCAGGCAGGGGTTTGTTATTTTCGCAGAACAACCTGCAGGCTGCCAACGGAATTAATCCGTACCTTTGCCCTCAAAATCAGCCTTCATGCGCGCCCTTTTCGCCCTCAACCCTTACTTGTGGAAATACAAGTGGCACCTGCTCCTGGGAATCTTCTTCGTTGCGGCTTCCAACCTGTTTGCCGTGTATCCCGCTCAGATCGTTCGCGGTGCCATCAACATGGTCGAGGATGTGCTGTTGTTCTACCGGATGCATCAGGGCTTTGATGTAGGAACGAAAGTGGAAGCCACCCTTTTCCGCAGCCTGCTGATGTTTGGAGCCATCGTGCTGGCCATGGCGCTCATTCGCGGGCTGTTTCTGTTTCTCACCCGGCAAACCATCATCGTGATGTCGAGGCTGATTGAATACGACCTCCGCAGGGATCTGTATGACCATTTGCAGAACCTCGACACGGCCTTTTACCGGCGAAACAGAACGGGCGACATCATGTCGAAAATGGCCGAAGACGTGAACCGGGTGCGGATGTACCTCGGGCCGGGCATCATGTATTCGCTCAATACCATCACGCTTTTCATTGTGGTAGTCACGACGATGTTTGCGGTGAATGCCGAACTGACCATGTATGCCCTGCTTCCCCTGCCCTTTTTGTCCTACCTGATCTACTACGTCGAGTCGATCATCCAGCGGCGCAGCGAGCGCATCCAGGCGCAGTTGTCGCTGCTCACCACCTTTGCCCAGGAAATTTACTCCGGCATCCGGGTGCTGAAGGCATATGTGAAGGAAGGACCAACGGCAGAAAAATTTGCTGAGGAGTCGGAGATTTACAAGGAAAAATCCATGCGGCTGGCCGCAGTCGATGCCCTGTTTTTCCCGCTCGTGGTGTTTTTGGTGGGATTGAGCGTGGTAACGACCGTGTGGGTAGGGGGCGAAAAAGTCATCAATGGCAGCCTCACGCTGGGCAACATTGCCGAGTTTATCATGTACATCAACCTGCTCACCTGGCCGATCATAGCGGTGGGCTGGGTAACGACCCTGATCCAGCGTGCTGCGGCCAGCCAGGTGCGGCTCAACGACCTGCTGGCCGAGCGTTCGGCCCTGCCTTTTCCTGCCACCAGCCCCCTGCCCGCGACTGCTGCCCTGAGCTTCGAAGACGTTCATTTTACCTACGCCGAAACAGGCACAGAAGCCCTCAAAGGTGTGAGCTTCGAGCTGGCCCCCGGCCAGAAGCTGGGGATCGTAGGCCCCACTGGCTGCGGCAAATCCACCCTCTGCGCCCTTATTCCACGGATGTATTCCCCGCAGCTGGGCGAGATTTCACTCGACAACCGGCCACTTGAGACCTACAGCAAAGCAGCACTACGCGGCTCCATTGGCTACGCACCGCAGGATGTGTTTTTGTTTTCCGACACGATCCGCAACAACATCGCTTTTGGCAGGCAGGAAGCCAACCGGGAACAGGTTGAGGCCGCCGCACGGGGCGCTTCCGTCTATGACAACATCATGGACTTCCCCCAGCAATTTGAAACTGTCATCGGAGAGCGGGGCGTAACCTTGTCGGGCGGGCAAAAACAGCGCATTTCCATCGCCAGGGCCTGGGTAAGGGAGCCCAAGCTGCTTGTGCTCGACGATGTCCTTTCAGCTGTAGACACCCGCACCGAGGAGACCATCCTCAGCGGACTGCGCCGCTACCGGCAGGAACACCCCGAAACGGCGGTTGTGATGGTTGCCCACCGCATTTCCTGTGTTCAGGACTCCGACCAGATCCTTGTGATCGAAGACGGCCGTATCACTGAGCGCGGAACCCACGAAGAACTGCTGGCCAAAGCAGGCTATTACGCCAGGATTTACGAAAAGCAGCTCACCGAAGGCGCGGAAGTCTGACCCTTCCTTTCACCGGAACAGACGCTTTTTGCAGGGCAATTCGTTACCCTCTCAACATTCAATCGTCTGTTGATCATGAAAACTTTGCTCGCGCTCGCCCTGGCCTTGTTGAGTTGGGGAAAAGAACCCGCTCCTGCTGTTCAACAGCCGCAGGAGGAATTGCGCTCAGTGGAAAACAAAACCTTCCGCCGGGGCGAATGGCTCAAATTCCGGGTTCACTACGGCCTCATTACGGCGGGCTACCTGGAAATGGAAGTGAAGCCGGGCACAATTTACCGCCAGGGAAGGCCCTGCTATCATTTGTCGGGCTGGGGCTATACCCACCCGGGGTTTGAGTGGTTCTACAAGCTAAACGACCGCTACGAATCTATTTGCGACGAGGAAGCGCTGGTGTCCTGGCAGTTTAACCGGCACATCGCAGAAGGGAGCTTTCGCGCCTACACCGAAACCCATTTTGACCAGTTCAACCAGGTGGCCCGCCACATCGACAACAAAAAGCACGAGAGCCGCCATGCTGTGCCAATCCATGTTCAGGATGTGATTTCCGCCTTCTACTACGCCAGGGCCAGGTATGACCAGCGCACCCTGCGAATCGGGGAGCGAATTGAGATGCACAGCTTCATTGACCGAAAACCATATAAGCTGGAGGCGAAATTATTGGCAAGAGAAGTAATTGAGGTGGAAGGCGTCCAATACCGGGCCCTGAAATTTGACTTGCTGGTCGAAGAATCCGGCATGATCACAGACGGAAGCGAAATTCAGTTCTGGATCAGCGACGACGACAACAAGGCTCCCTTGCGGGTGCGCTCCGAGCTGGCAGTGGGCGCACTTGCCGCAGACCTCATCGAATCGCGGGGGCTGGCTCACCCCATGAGCAGCCGGGTGAACAATTAGCCAAACGCCTCCACCGCAAGCGAGCAGCATCTCACGTCATTGACAGAAAAAATTAAACCCTTGGACTTCGGGCCGGAGGCAGTAGTTTTGCCAGTATAGCCTGCGCCTGTGGTCGGTTTCGACCTGGGCGGGCTTGCTTTGATTCGACCCAACGATCCACCCCATGCGCATTTTGTTTTTGGCCACCTGCCTGCTTATCGCCGTTTTTTCTCAGCTTTCTGCACAATCCACCCTGCGTGGCCGGGTGGTGGACAGCGACGGCCAGCCCCTTGAAGGCGCAGCAGTGAGCATTCCTGCCCTCAAAAAAGGGGCCTACACCAACGTGTCGGGCATTTACTCCATCGACCGGATTCCGCAGGGCGAATATGAAGTGTTTGCCTATTTCATCGGCTACGACAGCACCGTGCTGCGGGTGAGCATGCCAGCGGAAGGCGTTGTAACAGAGGGGTTTGTGCTGGAGGATCGAATTGTTTACACAGAAGAAGTGACCATCACCACCACCCGCACCGGCAGAATCGAAAAGTCGCAGGTCACCACGGGTGTTACGCCCATTACGGCGCAGGAAATCAAGCTCATACCCTCCGTGGGCGGTGCCGACCTGGCCCAGTACCTCCAGGTGCTGCCCGGCGTGGTGTTTACCGGCGACCAGGGCGGGCAATTGTACATTCGCGGCGGAACGCCCATCCAGAATATGACCATTCTCGATGGCATGATCCTCTACAGTCCCTTTCACTCCATCGGCCTGTTCAGCGTGTTTGACCCCGACTTTATCCGCACGGTGGATGTGTACTCTGCCGGGTTTGGCGGCAACTATGGCGGGCGCATTTCCTCTGTCATCGACGTAAAAACCCGCAGCGGATCGGTGAATCAAACGAAAGGCAAGGTCAATGTGAACCCCTTTTCTTCGGCGGTGATGCTGGAAGGGCCATTAAAGCGCGGCAAAGAAGGCGCAGGAATCAGCTACCTGATCTCGGGCAGGCAGAACTATATCGACCGCTCCAGCCCGACGGTGTATCCCTATGTTGGCGACAGCCTGGGACTTCCTTACACGTTTACCGACTTGTATGGCAAGCTCACGGCCAGCGACGGCGTAAACTATGCCAGCGTGTTTGGCTTCAGCCACAGTGATGATGTGCTGTATGAGTTTCCGGCGAATATCGGCTGGGATGCTTTGGGCGGCGGTGCTGAGTTTCAGTTGCTGCCGGAGTCGGCAGGGGCCATTATCCGGGGAAGTTTCGGCTGGTCAAAATACGAAAGCGCCCTTCGCTCGCAGTCGGAACAGTTCCCGAGAAGATCCGGAATTCAGGGCTTCAACGGCCAGCTCAATGTGGGCTACATCTTCAATTCGGTGGATGAGTTCAACTTCGGCATGCAGTTTCTTGGCTTCGAAACCGACTATGTGTTTACCAATTCTTTCGGCTTCGTGACGGCCCAGCAGTCAAGCAACACCGAGGCTGCTCTGTTTGGCCGCTACAAGAAGGTGTTTCAGGAGCAGCGGGGCGTGAGCACGTTCGAGCGGGCAGTGCTGGAGCCCAGCCTCCGGATTCATTACTACAACAACCAGAACCGGCCGATGATTGAGCCCAGGATCCGGGGCAAAATCAACTTCCCGGGCTTCAGCATCTCGGGCGCAGCTGGCTTGTATTCGCAGAATCTCCTGGCAGCCAACTCCGACCGGGATGTGGTGAACCTGTTTCAGGGCTTTCTTTCGGCCCCCACCCAGCTTGCCTACAAAATTCAGAACAGCACCCTCCAAACGGCATGGCACCTGCTCGGTGGCCTGGAGGCCGAGCTGATCCCCGGTGTCACCACCAACGTGGAGGCATGGTACAAGCGATTTACCCAGCTCACCAACATCAATCGCGATAAGATTTTTCCCCAAGATCCCGATTTCATCACCGAAACCGGCGTTGCATACGGCTTCGATTTCATTGCCAAATACCAAAGCCCGAAATGGTATGTCTATGCCAACTACTCCTGGGCAAAGGTCACCCGCACAGACCGCATCGAAGAACCGACGCCGCGAACCTATCCCACCATTTTTGACAGGCGGCACACGGTGAACTTCCTCGCAGCCTACAAACTCGGGAGGTTTACCTCTTCGGATGACGCCGGGAGGGCCATCAGAGCCAAATTCACCGAAAGCAAATGGGAGCTGTCCATGCGCTGGACCCTCGGCTCCGGCTTTCCTTTTACCCAGACCCAGGGCTATTTTGAAAAGCTCGACTTCCGCGACGACGGCGCGCAAACGCCCATCACCTCTCAAAACGGAAGCCTGGGCCTGATCCTGGCTGAAGAACTCAACGGAGGCCGCCTGCCTTATTACCATCGCCTCGATTTCTCCGCCCGCCGCCGCTGGGTTTTTGGCAATGCTGTTCTCCTCGAATTAGACGCCACCCTCATCAACGCCTACAACCGCGACAACATCTTCTACTTCGACCGGGTGCGGTTTGAAGTGGTGTATCAGTTGCCCGTGCTGCCCAGCCTCGGTGCCACCCTCAAGTTTTGAGTTGAACAACCCATTCGCCCACAGATGACCCTCGAGCATGTTGCCATCTGGACCACCCGCCTCGAAGAGCTGAGGGAATTTTACTGCCGCTACTTTGGCGGGGTGGCGAATGAACGATACCACAATCCGGCGAAGCAGTTTACGAGCTATTTCATTCGCTTTGAATCGGGTGCGCGGCTGGAACTGATGCACAAGCCCGGCATTCCGGCGAATCTCAACGACCCGGCGGGTGAGCAGCACCTCGGCCTGATTCACCTTGCTTTCGGAGTTGACACCTTGGAGCAGGTCGAAGAAAAGGCCCGGGAACTGATTCAGGCTGGCTTTCCTGTGCTGAGCGGCCCCCGCAAAACCGGCGATGGCTACTACGAATTTGAGACCCTCGACCCGGACGGCAACCGGCTGGAAGTGGGCTGTGTGTGGCAATGAGCAGCAAGTCTGAAAACAAACGGACCTGGCAAGTGAATCCTGCCAGGCCCGTTGCTGCTTGTTGAACATGGTGCATTCAACCCGGTCGGGTTATTTCACCACCACACTTTTGCCCATCATGCCTCCCTGGTAATCCACCATCACGTGGTAAATCCCTGTTGGCAGGTTGGCAGGCAGTTCCAGCATGGCTTCGTTGCCCGTAACCGTGGTCAGGAGGATTTCCCGCCCGGTGGCATCGACCAACCGGACGTGCTTGTCAATGTCTTGCTCCACGCCTTTGATCAGAACGAAGATCTGTTCACTGGGCGCCGCCGGGTTTGGATACACCTCGAAGCGGTCGGTGAAATCATCTTCGTTCCGGTAGGTGATCGTGGACAAAAAGGTCCGGGTGCCGTCGAAGTCGGTTTGGGAGAGGCGATAGTAAATGAGCCCTTTCCAGGGGTCTTCGTCGGTGGTGAGGTAGGAGGTGGGTGAGCTCACAGTACCTGCGCCGTCGACCTCACTAAGTGGCTCGTAGAGCATCCCATCCAGCGACCGCTCCACGGTGAAGAAGTGGTTGTTAAACTCCGATGCAGTGGTCCAGGAAAGATCCACACCGAGTGTGCCTTGCTCAGCCTGGAAGTCGAGCAATTCAACCGGGAAGGAAGTTGCCCCGTCGCTTACCAGGGTTAGTTCGTTGAATTCAGAGCTGTTATAGGTGGCTGCTTTGTGGCTGGTAAGGGCAATGCCTACAAAGACATCCTGCGGGAAATCAATCTGCACCGTATCGACAAGCGACCAGGTGCTGCCGTTCTGAGAGATGTAGGCCCAGATCACATTGGCGTCGCGGGAAAGCCGCATCCAGACAGGGTGGGTATAGGTGGGTCCAACCCAGGATCCTGTTGTCGGCTGCATGGTTCCTCCCTTTGTCCTTCGATACTGGAAGGCACGTTTGGTTTGGTTAACAACAATCATGGCATGGCGGCTGTTGCCAGAAAGGTCTTCCCGGATCATGAGGCCGCCCTTGGCATAGGAGTGGGTGTTTTGCAGGTCAAACAGTTGCACCGTGATTTCACCATTGCCGGAAAGGGTTTGATAGATGAACCCAAATTCATCAGCAGTCCCCCCGATATCTGCACCTGCAGCGCGGATCTGAAACTGATTTGCTGCCTGGTCAAAGCAGGCTGTACCGGGAAGGGCGACACTGCCCACATCAGAGAAGAGCCAGTCTCCCACCAAAGGCTGGCAACCAGTGGGACCACCACCAGTTCCGCCGCCGGTTCCGCCGCCACCGGTTCCGCCACCGCTGCTACCAGTGGTGAGGGTCAGGTTGCTAAATTTTGAAAGGTTAAGCTTCCCGTTATTATGGCTCGTCAGGGCAACGCCCACATACACGTCATTAGTCATGGTAATCTGGACGGTGTCTACGAGGGCCCAGGTGGTGCCATTCTCAGACAAATAGGCAGAAATCACGTTCCCGGTGCGGTTGAGGCGCATCCAGGTGGGGTGGCTGTAAACGGGCCCGATCCAGGATCCTGACGGGGGCTGCGTTGCGGCTCCTTTGCTTCGCCGATACTGAAAAGCCCGCTGTGTTTGGTTCATCACCAGCATGGCATGGGGACTGTTGTTTGATAAATCCTCGCGGATCATCAGGCCAGCTTTGGCAAAGGCATGGGTGTTTTGCAGGCTCTGGAGCTGGAAGGAGATTTCTCCATCACCGGAAAGCTGCTGGTACACAAAGCCGAATTGATCGACATTTGCCCATATATCTGCGCCCGAGGCTGAAAGTTGATATTGGTCCAGTGCTGCATCAAAGCAGGCGTTACCGGGCATTCCCACCTCCCCTACATCAGTGTATTGCCAAACTCCGGCCAGCGGCAGGCATCCGCCTGTGCTGCCACCTCCTCCTGTACCGCCGCCGCCGGTACCGCCACCTCCCGTTCCGCCACCACCGCTACCGGCGGTGGTAACAGTAATGACCTGCGTTCGTGTTCCTTTGTAGCCGTTATTGTCGGTAACGGTGAGCTTGGCAGTAAAGCTGCCAGTTGTTGTATAGGTATGAGACACCACCGGGCCAGTGGCTGTTGAGCCATCGCCAAACTCCCAAGCATAGGAGGTAATGTTGCCATCGGGGTCGTAGGAGCCGGTGGAGCTGAAATTAACGCCGAGTGGTGCAGTGCCAGAGGTGGCACTTGCCTGAATCTGCGCAACAGGTGGCTGAGCGGTGCTGCCATTCAACAAGTGGGTGGGAGCAGATTGTGAAAGCACCCAGTCGTCCATCGACACATAGGAATCCCTTGTGGGAGCCCATCCGGGGCCGTTGCCGCCGAAGAAGTAAATCAGCTGGTTGATATGCCAGCCCCAGGTGCCACCTTTGGTGCGGAACAAAAAGTCGTGGCGATCCACCACAAGCTGGCCGTCAAGCCACACCTGAATGGTGCCATCGGGGACGTTCATGGTGTTCATTTTGATGCGCACCACAACGTTGTACCATTTCTCCCGAACGATCTTAATGCGATTTCCGCTGCCGTCTTTAAAGTCGTCGTGCTGTCCCCACTGGTCGTCTTTGTTCTCGCAGTAGGTGTAGGTGTGCATGTAGGCGTTGTTGGGATCGGAAGGATATTTCCGCCACATGATCGACACGCTGGCACCTTTGGAGCCGTCGGTGGGCACGCCCGGACTGGGGTCGGAGCCGCCGATCAGGCCGTTGAGCTTGCCACCATTTTTGAAGTCGAAGTTGGCGTCAAACTTGAACCGATAGCCATAATAGACATCATCGTAGTTCAAGGATTCGTCGCGAAGCATCCGGCAGCCCTTCCAGTAGCAGCATTCATTAGCTTTGTTGAGAAGGGTAACAAACTGATTGCCAGTGCCGTCGTCCTCGATTTTCCATTGACCATTGGCAAAACCAAGGCGGGCATCCCAGCCACGGGCTTCGGGGTCTTTTTCAGCCAAAGTGCCGGTCGGATAGCTTTCCCAGTCTTCCTGCCAGATCACCTGCGACCAGGCGGAAGAAACGAAAGACAGAAATAACAGGGCAAAGAGAATTCTCCCAAAAAAGGAGCGGGTGCGGGAAAAGGACATAACGAGTAAACTGTTAACCAATACCCAAACAAACTGGTAGGTGAAACGAAGCGACTATAACAGGTTCATGCCTTAAGGCATTCCCCAAACCTGCTGTAGTCCTGAACTCTCCGCTGAACTGCTGGCTTTTGCTTCCCAACAGGCACAGTGAAGGCGCGAATGGTCGTCAGCCCGAAATTACGGAAGATATTTGAAAAGTCGTACAAACCACAAAATAAATGATTTGACCTTCTCTTTTCTTCCACGAAAACGTTTTCTGACCGCTAATCACGCGCAAAAGATCGGAAATTCTTGCAGGCTTTTTACCGTTGTCCGTAAAATCTTCCATGTGTTCTCCTTTGAATGTCAGGTATTTTGCCAACACGCATGACGATTTGCGAAACAATCCCTCACAGGATGTTCCAATCGCATTCTGCCTGATTTCTTGTTTGCAGAAAAGGTCAAGCAAGGAGTTGGCGTCGTTTGCTGCATCATGAGGTTGCAGAACTTAGCCATTGGGCAGGTGGCCCGATCCGCTGTACCGTGGCTCACACTTTCAGTTACTTTTTTCCACCTGATCCAACCACCCAAAAAACAGGAACGCATTGGCATTCCAGTTGATGGCCACCTCGTTGGTGCTGTAGCTGCACCAGGCATCCAGATATTTCAGCGCCGGCAAAGAACTGGGATATGCTTCGCAATCCTGCAGCTTTACCACGTTCTGCGGCCCCCCCACCAGAAAACCCGGCACAGGCTCCGGCACATCATCCACCTTCGAAGGGCGGTGATGAATGTCCATCGGCGAACGCTCTCCCATCCCTGTGATCATGCACAAATCCAGCGGGTTCTGCCCCAGCAAATAAGCGCCCACTTCCCCTGCTTCTCTGTTAAAATTCCGGCGGGTGTCCAGCCTGCCCGTCATCAGGAACCATAGGCCCATTTTCGCCACGATCGAGTTGCTGCCCCAGTTAAAATCGTTTTCGTTGAGGCCCATTGGCGAATGGTAGGGGTTGACCCTGCTGTGTTCTTTCATTCTCCCGGCCCGCCAGGCAGCCTGTTCCCGCCAGGCCAGCCGCTCCTGCTCACTCAGGCGGTTCACATGCAGGCTCATCGAGAGCATCGCAGTCCAGGAGGCATCGCCGTGGAAGGGATAGCGGCTTTGTGCCACAGCCAGCAGCCGCTGTGCCGGGCTGGTTTCCTCCCTTTTTCCGGTGCTCAGCCAGCGCTCCATGGCAGCCCAGGCCCATTCATCTTCGAGAAAACTGTCTTTGTATTCCCCTGTTTTCACATCGGCAGGGTTGGCAAATGTCAGATCCGGATGCGCCAGGCACCAAATCCAGGCCCGCTCTGCTGCCGCCAGACACTCATCCACCAGGCCTGGCAACTGCGCCTCATGCCGCACGAGCACCCTGCCTGCCTGGGCCATGCAGGCAACAAAACTCAGGGTCGAACTTGTCGCTTTCCCGATCAGGAAGCGCTCATCCTGGTCCCCCTCCGGCATTACCAGCTCCGCATGGTGCAGGGCCGTGAGTTTGTGGGGCACAAAGCCCGAAGGATCCTGGATCGCCAGCAGGTAGCGAATGCCCACCAGCGCCTCGTCCACAAGGTCGGGCAGCTCATTCCCCGACTCCGGGATGTCCAGATCAAGTGTCTCCCAACTTTCGTCCAGCTCTGTCAGATGCAGCAGGGACCAGGCGACAAAGGCAGTGGGGCCGGTGTATTTGCCATAATCACCGGCATCATACCAGCCGCCGGGAAAGGCAAAAGTTGCTCCCGCAGGCCTTGGGTCGGAGGCAGCGGAAGGGTGAACTTTCACTGCCTGATCAGGATGGCCGGCCCCCCGTGCCCAGGCACCAGCCAGACCGGCATCCAGCGGCTGGGAGCAGCGCTGAAAATACAGGCTCCGAACCAGTTGCTTCACAACCTCCCGGCCGGGCTGCTCCGCCACCCGAAAAGGCACGCGGCTACCCCCTGAAAGCACCAGCACATAGTCTCCTGCCTGGTTCAGCGCCGAAAAATCTGCCCGCGACGCCCATTTCCCGCTGGCATCCCAGAGCTGCCCCGGGCCTGTGGTTCCGGTCAGAAGAGTGTCGCCTGCCTGGTTCAGCACCCAAAAAGGCCCTGCTTCGGCCTCCTCCACCACAGCGACCTTGCTGCCGGATACGCTGAAACTCACCTGGTTGAGGTGAACCGAATCAGCCGGGGGCACAGTTGGCAGGGTTGAGGGCTGGCAGGAAAATCCGCTGAGAAGCGGGAAGACAAGCAGGCTGGTGAAGCTGAGGAAAATATTCATAAGGCCGGCGGGGAGCTGGTAGGTGAATCGGAGGAGGTCAGGGCTTGCCCGCAAATGGAATGCCGGGGAAGAGCACACGCTCCACCCCGGAAACCTGAAACTGGCAGGGGCTCTCCCCTACCCTCTCATGACAAACCTGTTGAGCAGGTTTTCATACCATTCTTGTCTGCCCGAAATCAGTTCAGGATCAGGGGTTTGCAGGGCTAATGCAGTCAGTTGTTCCAGAGTGAGTTTGCCTTGTTCGAAGGCTGCTCCCTGCCCGCTGTCGTAGCTGGCGTAGCGCTGTTTCCTGGCTGCTTCAAAGCGGCCGTCGTCGAGGATGGCCTGGGCCGTGAGCAGTGCTTTGGCAAAGGCATCCATCCCCCCGATGTGGGCATAGAACAGATCAGCGGCGTCGGTGCTGTTGCGGCGCACCTTGGCATCAAAATTAACGCCGCCATGTGAAAACCCATTTGTTTGCAGGATTACCAGCATTGCCTCGGTGAGTTCGAGCAGGTTGTTGGGAAACTGGTCGGTATCCCAGCCATTCTGGTGGTCGCCGCGGTTGGCGTCGATAGAGCCGAGCTTTCCTGCGGCGGCGGCCACAGCGAGCTCATGCTCGAAGGTGTGGCCCGCCAGGGTGGCGTGGTTCACCTCAATGTTCAGGGCGAAATCGTCGAGCAGGTCCTGTTCCCGGAGAAAACCAAGCACGGTGGCTGCATCGAAATCGTACTGGTGCTTGCTGGGCTCTGCTGGTTTGGGTTCAATGAAAAAGGTACCATGGAAGCCCTGCTGGCGGCCATAGTCGCGGGCGAGGCGCAGGAAAGCCCCGAGGTGGTCCTGCTCCCGCTTGAGGTCGGTGTTGAGCAGGCTCATGTAGCCTTCGCGGCCGCCCCAGAACACATAGCCGGTGCCGCCAAGCTTGATTGTGGCATCAATGGCGTGTTTTACCTGGGCAGCGCCGTAGGTGAGCACCCTGAAATCGGGGTTGGTGGCAGCCCCGTTCATGTAGCGGGGATTTGAAAAGAGGTTAGCCGTTCCCCAAAGGAGTTTGATGCCGGTTTCCTGCTGCTTTTGCAGGGCGTAATCAGTGATCTGGTCGAGGCGCTTGTGAAACTCAGACAGGGAGTCGGGCTCATCGACGAGGTCCACGTCGTGGAAGCAGTAGAAGCCCAGGCCGAGCTTAGTCATGAATTCAAACGCGGCGTCCATCTTGTCATGGGCCCGCTGCATGGGGTCGGCGGCATTGTTCCAGGGCAGGGGGCGGGGACCCGGCCCGAAGGGGTCTCCACCGGAATTGCAGAGGCTGTGCCAGTAGGCGCAGGCGAAGCGGAGGTGCTCGGCCATTGTTTTTCCGCCCACAACCTGGCTGGCATTGTACCAGCGAAATGCGAGGTCGTTATCGGTATCAGGGCCTTCGTAGCGGATGGGAGAGATGGAGGGAAACCAATCCATATGACAGAGATGACAGTGTTGGCAGAGATGACAGCGGGGAATCGGGGGATAAGTTACGGTGTGGGCGGGGTGATTTGCATCCTGTTCCTGGCTTTATCGGGTGGTCAAATGTTCATCATCCTGATGCGCAGATCAGCATTGCGATATCAGGCGTAAACGAGCATTACTTTTTTTCCTTTGAAAAAGTGCTGTCTGTTACATTTTTTCCTTTGAAAAAATGTAAACTTGTTCCCTTCAAGGTTGGGAAAAATGAAAAGAGCCATTTACGCTTCATTGGTCAGCTGGAAAAATGCTCCTCACCGCAAACCTTTGATCCTTCAGGGAGCACGACAGGTAGGGAAAACCTGGCTGATGAAGGAATTTGGACAGAACGAATTTGAGCGTGTTGTCTATGTGAATTTCGAGAGCAGCGAGCGGCTGAAGTGGATATTCGAAGCCGATTTTGACATCAATCGCATCATCCCGATTCTTGAAATAGAAGCTGGACACCGCATAGACCCCGGCAATACCCTGCTCATTTTTGACGAGATCCAGGAGGCACCCAAAGGACTTACAGCACTCAAGTATTTCTGCGAACAAGCCCCTCAATACCACCTTATCGCTGCTGGTTCGCTGTTGGGGGTTTCTTTGCAGAAAAGCACATCATTTCCGGTCGGCAAGGTGGATTTCATGCGGATGTATCCGATGAGCTTTTTTGAGTTTCTGGACAATGCAGGACATAGCCTGCTGAAAGAGAATATAGAGAATCAAAACTGGTCTGTGATCGGGGCCTTTCATGAAAAACTGGTGGATTTGCTGCGGCTTTACTACTTTATCGGAGGGATGCCGGAAGCAGTGAACAGGTACATCGAAACCGGCGACTTAAAGGAAGTGCGCGAGGTTCAGAAAAAAATCCTGATTGGCTATGAGCATGATTTTGCGAAGCACGCCCCTGTTGAGGTGGTGCCCAAAATCAGGCTGGTGTGGCACTCCTTGCTCAGCCAGCTGGCGAAGGACAACAGAAAGTTCATTTATGGCCAGGTCAGGAAAGGGGCACGGGCAAAGGAATTTGAGGCTGCCATCAATTGGCTCGCCGATGCAGGCCTCGTGCTAAAGGTGGGCCTGGTAAATAAACCAGTCATTCCTCTGAATGCTTATGCAGACCTGGATGCGTTCAAACTATATTTTGTGGACATTGGGTTGATGAACGCCATGGCCAGCCTTGACCCTAAAATCCTGCTTGAAAAGAACAGCATCCTCACAGAGTTCAAAGGAGCTTTGACAGAACAATTCGTAGCGCAGCAATTGAACATCAACCACGAACTTTACTACTGGACAGCACCCAACGCCACCGCTGAAATCGACTTTTTGATTCAATCACAAAACGCCATCATTCCCATTGAGGTGAAGGCTGAGGAAAACCTGAAATCCAAAAGTTTGAAGTCGTTTGCCGAAAAATACAAACCCGAATCAGCCCTCCGGACCTCCATGAGCCAGCACCGGGTGCAGGACTGGATGGTGAATATACCCTTGTATGCCGCGATGACAATTGGATTGTCTGACCTTAGCTGAGCCTGCCCCCCCCTACTCCACCAGCATCGCTGCGCCAAACACACCAGCACTGTCGCCGAGCTTGGGCCGCAAAATCGGGGTGTACATCTTGTGGTTGAACACATGCTTTTCGGCTTCGGCCACGCCGCGGGTGTAGATTTCATCAATATTGCCTACGCCGCCGCCGATCACAATGGCGTCAGGGTCGAGCAGGTTGATGATCGTCGAAATACCAATGCCAAAAAAGTGGACCAGTCGATCTATCGTTGCCACAGCATGCGGGTCTTCGCCGGTGCGGGCCTTTTCTACAATCTCCTTCAAATGCAGTTCCTGACCCGCCTGGCTCTTATAGTAGCGCATCAGGTGAGGGCCTGCCAGCACGGTTTCGGTGCAGCCGACTTTACCGCAATAGCATTTTCCGCCCGACTCGTCGAGGTAATTGTGGCCCCATTCCCCTGCAATTCCCTGCAGGCCCATGATCATTTTGCCGTTGACCACAATCCCGCCTCCCACACCGGTTCCCATGATCACCCCAAACACTACCTGGGCGTTTGGCACAACATCGGGCACAATGCCCAGCTTGGCTTCGGCCAGGGCAAAACAGTTGGCGTCGTTGACAAGCAGCACTGGAACGCCGAGGCTTTTGGAGATATCATCCTCAAGGGGCTGCCCGATCAGGCAGGTGGTGTTGCTGTTTTTGAGCTGGTTTAGCTGGGGGTCCATGGCACCCGGCGTGCCGATCCCGATGCGCTCAGGGCTCAGGCCGGTTTCGGCTTTCAGCATGTCCACGAGCCTCGTGATTTGCCCCACAATGTGGTGATAACCGTGCTGTTGCTCTGTTGGCACCCGCAGGCGGGCGATGGTTTGGTAATGATTGTCAGCATCCACCACGATGCCTTCTACTTTGGTGCCGCCAAGGTCAATGCCCCAGATGGGTTTCATAGGGAAAAATTGGGAGGGTGAAGCGGAAAACAGGAACGAAAGGCCGTCAAAAAGGCATCAGCCGGGGTTCGAGGACCGGAAATTAAGCAAAGGCGGCAAGAAAAAGCAAAAAAGAAGCAGCGCCTCTAGTGAAGCGCTGCGAGCCATTCGGTTCGGGACAGGGCGGGATAGGGACTGACCCGAACGACGCGACACAGGCAGGGAGGAAGTAATAGACACCGGTCGCTGAAGGCTTTCAACAGGTAATATATGTAATTTTGTGGTTATGGCGCAAGCCCCAGCGGCACATTTGCCTGAAACTGGATAAAAGGGCGGAAATTCACCAGCGGAATTCGCAGCTCTTCCTCCCGAAAACTGGTGTTCAGCGTGGTGAGGCGCTCCACCAGGGTAATGCGGTTAGTCTGAACCTGCCATTGCCACCACACCGACGCGCTGATGCTCATGCCATTTCGCCTTTTCCAGCTCCCACCCGTCACCGGCCCGATTTGGTGGTTGCGTTGCCGCAGGTTAATCGGCGTCAACAAATTCTGAAGGTTTACCATGGAGGTGTTGAGGTAGCGAAGCTGTGCCACGTGCTTGAAGCCACCATCGATTTGCCATTGTACCTGCGTTTGCCGGGAACCTGCTCGCTGTAGCCGCCAATGCCAGTCGGCACGCGCGATCCACTGCGTGGTCGTGTCGAGGGTCGTTTCGGAGAAAGCTGCCCAGTTCAGGTAGGAAACATGCACCTGCCGCCGGTAGAGCTCCCCGTCAAACTGATGTGCCTGGCTCTGCCGGTAGCTCCACAACACACGGGTTTCAAGGTTGCGTGTGGACCGATCAGTCAAATTACGGTCTTCAAAATCTTTGATGTTGTAGGTCACATACACCGACTGCTCTCCCTCGATCCGCAGCCGGGCGGTGGGGTTCCAGAGATAAGAAAACTCCCATCGGAGGTTGTGCTGGGTGTAGTTGTCCTGAGAGCGCTCCCGAAACAGAAACGCATACCGCCGGGTGGAGCCCAGCAGGCGGGCCGTGGTGCGAAATTGTCGTGTCCAGGTGGCTTGCCAGGCGAGGCTGAGGCCGTAATTCAGCTCGTCGTGGTCGTCGAAATTATCCTCCAGCGGGGTGTCGTATTTCAAATAGCGGTTGGTGCCAATGAGATCAAACTGATGCCTTCGCCATGGCGTCGCCTGCAGCAGAAATTCAATGTTGGTCTGGTTGCGGAAATAGTCCTTTTGCGCTTCGCGTTGCTGCACCCGCTCAAATTCACGTGCGGGCAAGCCGAGTGAATTCTCTACTTCATACCGGCGTGTGAGATATTGGTACTGATAAAGTACCGTGCCGCGAAGCCGCTCTGTTTCGAAGGAAACGCGTTGCGAGGACGACAGATCCAACTGCCCGAAGCGAAGGTCCTGAAATTCGGCCTGCCCCTCCCCCACCCGCTGGTAATCGAGTGTGCGGCGGGATTGAATCATGCGGTTGTCCGATTCCCATACCACCCCTGGCAGCAGGGGATAGCTCCACGCCAGGATTGCAGCAGCGGTGTCGGAGCGGATGCGCTCAACGGACGCGGCGCGGTAGTCGTTCATTTCATTGCTGCCGCCGAGGCCGGTAAAGGCGATCTGGGCACCTTCGTCGAATTGTTTGGCCCAGGTTGACTGCACATTGAGGTTGATCTGGCGGCGGGGCGAAAGGTCTTTGTAGCGGGCCAGGACGCGTGTGTCTGTTTGGAGGCCATCTTCCCATGACTGCTGCCAGGCGAGGATGAGGGCGGGCGAAAGGCCTTCGTCGAGGCGCCTGGAGCGATAATCCCAGCTGTAGCCCACAAGCGGCTGGATGCGAAGCTGGTCATTGGGTCGGTACTCACCGCCAAGGTAGGCACTG
This sequence comes from Bacteroidia bacterium, assembly GCA_041741415.1. Classification (GTDB taxonomy): domain Bacteria; phylum Bacteroidota; class Bacteroidia; order J057; family J057; genus JANQTF01. The sequence goes on from JBGSKC010000063.1 coordinate 48,758, forward strand.
TATCGCTGGTTGCCCGAAGAGAAAAACTGGTCTACCTCCACCCAACTGCTGACTTTCCAGGCATCAGTGAGCCGGTAAAATTGCCAGAGATCGTGGTGAAATTGAAGTTGAACAAATCGGTTATCACTGCGGGAGCTGTTAAACAAATTTTGCTGGTTGCCTTCCCACTGAAGCTGGTATCGCTTTCCCTCCCATCCAAACCGCCAGGCTGCATCTGTGCGGTAGGTGAAATTATTCTGGCGCTGAAACTGCACGTTGAGCTGGTTGCCGGGCTGCTGACCTGGCAGGAGCAATGGCAAAAAAAGCCATCCGCTGAACACCCAAAAGAACCGAAGATAGCTGCTCACAGTACCAAGGTAGCGGAAAAATCCGGGAGAGAAGGTGGCAGCGAAGGGAGAAAATAAATCCCGTTTCGAAATCGGGAGAGGGGGAAAGTGACGCATAACAGCGACCGGGATCTTTGATGAGCCGGGAACCGGGACCGCTGCGCTGCGAGAGGCGGGACAGGAGGCGAAGCCGGTCCATGAGCCCTCCTTCGACGACGGCCAGAAGGCCTGCTCAGGATGACGCAGCGACGACCTAAAGGCCTGCTCAGAATGACGCGATGCAAGCGACGTCTTCCCTCCTGTCATGGTGAGCAGGCTGCTTCAGCCGTCGCCGAACCATGACAACCTGGCGTCCTCCTTCGACGACGGCCTGAAGGCCTGCTCAGGATGACGCAGCGACGACCTCAGGGCCCATTCCAGTCTGACTTCCGACTTCTGACCTCTGACTTCCGACCTCCGACATCTCTACACCCCATGCAGCCAAACAAAAAACACCAGCCAGGTGAGGAAAAGGATTGGGAGCAGGATGATCGCGGAGTATTTGATAATGTAAGCGAAGAAGGACGGCATCGAAACCCCGCGTTCTTCCGCGATGGCCTTGACCATAAAATTGGGGCCGTTGCCGATGTAGGTAAAGGCTCCGAAAAACACCGCTGCCACTGAAATCGCACGGAGATAGTCTTTGGTTTCGGGCACAGCCACCCCATTCACCATGCCTTCCGAGAAGGCTTTGACAGCAGCGGGATCCGAAACTGAGGCTCCAAATTTGGCCAGACTTGCCGAAAGAAAGTTGAGATAGGTGGGAGCATTATCCAGAAATGCCGACAAAGAGCCTGTGATCCAGTAAGTGGAGTCAACGGTGAAGAAAGCCTGCCCTTGCGGCGAAGAGGCAAATTCTCCGATGAGTTGCAAGGCGGGCATCATGGCAAAAAAGATCCCGGCAAAGAGGTACACCACTTCGTTGATGGGGGCAAAGGAAAACTCGTTGCCACGGAGGGCCTGGCGGTCTGCCAGGAAATAGGAAGCCGCCCCAGCCGAGAGCTGGATGATTTCACGCAGAAAGGAATATTTCGAGCCCTCATATTCAATGGCCGGCACCCAATCCAGCACATTTGGATCCAGGAAAACTGCCGCGACAATCACTCCCAACCAAATGAAGTTGCGCTGTCCACGCAGCACCATTTTACCCGAATACACTGTTTCCACCTGATCGAGGTCGCCTTTGTTTCTTCTTTCGTACAGCAGAAACCCCGCAGAAAGCAAAATGAGGGCGAAAATCCATTCTGGCGCTACGTGGATGAGTGTCCATTGAAACGGAACCCCTTTCAGAAAGCCCAGGAACAACGGGGGGTCCCCGATCGGGGTGAGGGAGCCACCGATATTGCTGACCATGAAAATGAAAAAGACGATGTGATAGGGTTGAAGGCGGTCGCGGTTGAGGCGAATAAAGGGGCGAATCAGCAGCATGGACGCCCCTGTGGTGCCAATGATATTGGAAATGATGGCACCTATCCAGAGAAGAATCAGGTTTGCCCCGGGGGTTCCCTTTCGGTCAATTTGGATCAGCACCCCGCCAGAAGCAATAAACAATGGTGCCAGCAATGCGATGAAGGAAACGTATTCCGACAAGGCGTGGGTAGGTTCATGGGCACCCGGCATGGCAACCAGGTAGTAAATCAAGGTGATCAAGCCCAGGCCTGGCGCAATGAATTTGTAGTACTTGTGCCAAAAATGCTCAAAGAACACAGGGCCTGTGGCAATGAGCAGCAGGAGGATGACGAACGGGATCACCGACCACAAGGCGGGGGAGGGATGGGCACCCTCGTGAGCCTCATCGTGGTCGGCATGCGTTTCATCGTGCGAAACCGCTTGATTGTCATGTCCTTCGACCAGCACGGTATCGTGGGGAGAAGGAGTCGAATGAACCTGCCCTATGGCCTGACCCAGGCCAAGGAATGCCCAAACGAACAAGATCAAAATCCAGGAAGAGGCTCGGCGTATCATGTGGTGATCTGGAGTTCGGCCTGAAATAAGCACGATTCAAAGTAAGTTACAAATGAAGGTTCCTTTGCTTATGCCTTTCTCCTCTGATTGGCAGCCTCAGGCAGATGGTCCTTACCCAGCTTTTTCTGCCTCCACCCTGCTGTTTCTGGACCATTTCCTCATAACAAGGCCTCCAGAACCCAATCGAGAGAGGCTTGCCACCAGTGATGTGGCCGTGGCTCAGAAGAACGGGTTGCCCGGAGGGCCTCCAGAATGGTGCCGGAAATGTCTTCAAAGATATCCTCATCAGTCAGGGAAGCGCCGGGTTGCATAAGGTAGGCAAAGGTACGGGCCATACCGCAATTGGCAATGAAGTCAGGAATCACCCCTACCCGTTCATCGAGCCATATTCCGGTTTCTCCCAGGAAAATATCAGGATCGGCAAAGGGCACATTTGCCCCGCAGGAAACAATCTGCAAGCCGCTGTTCACCATTTCCTCACACTGCTGCTTTGTTACCAGCCTCGACCCTGCAGCTGGAATGAACACAGAAGCCCCCATGGACCAGATGCGCCGGTTTACTTCTTCGAATGGGAGCATTCCTGCAGCGGAGAGGGTATTTCCGTCGCGCTGGAGATAAAGCCGCTTGATTTCTTCGAGGTCCAGGCCCTGCTCATCCAGCAAGCCTCCCTTTCGATCCACGATTCCCAAAATCCGGTAGCCTTCTTTGGCAAGGGTTAAAGCTGCCGCTCCGCCCACATTCCCGAATCCCTGCACAATCACCCCGCGGTTATTTTTGGGAATATCCCACAGCGCCGAAGCATGTACCACCGCCATGCCCACTCCATAACCCGTGATCATGTCTGAAACGGTGATGGTTTTGGCCTCCGTGGTAGGTGCATAGTCCCAATGCGTCACGCGTTTTTTCACCCCCAGCCTCAACTGTTCCATTACTTCCCTTCGCTGCTCATCGTCAAGCCGAAGATGCCCGTTCACAACGCCTTCCTGCGGGTGCTGAAGACCCAGCGCCTCGGTGTAGGGCATCACCTCATGGACCTCATCCACATTCAGGTCGCCGCCGGTGCCGTAGTAGTGCTTAAGCAAGGGAAACACAGCCTGGTACCACCTGCGCAGCACGCCTTCTTTGCGCGGATCTTCGGGGTTGAACCGAATCCCAGACTTGGCGCCGCCAATGCTGGGGCCACAAACCTGGAATTTGACCTCCATGGTTTTGGCCAGAGAAAGAACCTCGTCCATGGTGAGGCCTTCCCGCATCCGGGTTCCGCCACCAGCTGCGCCATTTCGCAGAGAGTTGATAACTACCCAGCCTTCGGCCTCGGTTTCGCGGTCCTGCCAGTGAAAAACAATCTCCGGCGTGCGGTGTTCAAATGCTTTGAGTTTGTTGAGCATGTTCGGGGGGGTGGAATAAATTGACCGGCAAAGATAACCCAAATTGTCCAGCAGGCGAGGCCATCACGATCCTTGCAGCCTGAAGAGTTGCCAAAAATCTTGCAGTCCTTCACAACCTCCGGCAGGCAGGGCAGCTCCTTTTTGCGCAAAATCGCTGATGGGATATTTCCCCGTGAACTGAGCCAGCCTTATTCCCCACTTTCTGACACAGATTAACAAAAAGAACCTTAACTTACATCAGCATCAGATTTCCTCCTCTTCCTAACAACCATCCCTCATGACTCCTCCTAAAGATTTCACCAAATTTTCCGGCAAATGGAAGCCCTCAGCCAGGAAAGGCAGCCTTTACCTGCTGGTTGCCGGGATGCTCGCAGGCGCTCCTGCCTGTAGCGAAAAGAAGGAAGATCCCTACTCCTACGAAACCGTGACCACCTACCAGCCTACGCAGGGCGTCATCACGGAAATTGAAGAGATCTCACCCGGAGAGTTTGCCATTGTAAACGAAACAGTTGTGCCTTCAGTCGATGATTCCCGGTTCATCATTCGCAGCCTCGACGGATCTCAGGATACGCTTACCATGGAGCAAAGCCGCGGACTTATTGCAAATTCCGACACTGTCCGCACCGCCATTCACAGCCGCCCGGGCCATTCCCTTGGCAGTGTGCTGTGGTGGGGGGTAGGCGGCTATATGCTGGGCCGCTCCATGAGCCAGCCAACGATGCCTTATGCCTATCGGGATGTTAACAGCCAGAACAGAAGCGGAAGTGCCGCCGCTGCAGTGCGATCCACAGGCAGAACGGTTCAAACCACCAGACCAGTGCCCGGCGGCCGTTCAGGGTTCTTCGGAGGTTCACGCGGGCGGGCCAGCAGCTGATGAAATAGCGGTGTAAATAACCATCAGGCCCAAAACTCCATGAACAAAAGACCTATTCGCCACCTTCCCAATCACATTTTTCAGGATTTGGGCTGGGATTTCTTCGTCTCGCCAGAAGCAGGCAACTACCTTTCGGATCAATTGGTGATTGTAACGGAAGCCGAGGCCGAGGCCTATTATGAAGCTGGTAACCACCTCTATGAGCGCTACCTCGAAGCGGTGGCTTATGCCGTCGAGCACGATTTGTTCGAAGAACTTGCCATTCCTCCCAACCTCATCCCCATGATCCGGCGAACCTGGGAGGATGATCGCCATCATCACCTCATGGGGCGTTTTGACCTCGCAGGTGGCCTCGACGGCTTGCCCATTAAGCTCATCGAATTCAACGCCGATACCCCCACCTCCCTGCCAGAGACTTCCATCATTCAGTGGGCGCAACTCAAGGCCAACGGCTTTGATGAATCCGCCCAGTTTAACACCCTCTACGAAGCCCTCGCCGAAAGCTTTCGCCGCCTCAGATCCTGGAACGACGACTTCGAACCCAAACTGCTATTTTCCACCCTCCCCAACGCGCTCGAAGACGACAACAACGTCTCGGTGCTCATGGAGGCGGCCCGCGAAGCAGGCTTTGAGGTCTGTTTCCGCACTGTGGATCAGGTCACATTTTCAGCACAAGAAGGAATTGTGGTCGAAGATGGCAAAGGCGGCTGGACCCATTATCCGTTTTGGTTCAAGCTCATTCCCTGGGAATACATAGCCTTCGACGAACCCGAGCTGGCACATCTCCTCACCGACATTGTTGACCGGGGCATGGCCGTGATCATCAATCCTGCCTATACGCTCCTTTTTCAGTCAAAAGGTATTCTCAAAATCCTTTCAGACCTGTTTCCCGAAGACCCCATGCTGCTCAAAACCACTTTTCGCCGACCCACCAATCCCGGAAAGGGCTTTGTTGAAAAAGTAATGTTTGGTCGCGAGGGAAGCAATGTCAGGATCATTGGCCCTGACGGCGACGCTCTCACGGAAAGAGACGGTGTGTATGGGCATTATCCGGTGGTGTACCAGGCAAGAGCCAGTTTTCCGCAGGACGAAGAAGGGTATCATTACCAGGCTGGCGTTTTTTTCGTGGCTGAAACCGTGGGGCTGGGATTCAGGCGGAGCAAAGAGCTGATCATGGACGACCGCTCTCAGTTTGTGGGCCATATCATTGAGGAAACAAATTGACCAAAGGCGAAAATTTGTTGTAACATCTCTGCTGAAAACGCTCCTCTTTTCCGGGTCTGGTGACATACACCAGGTCCGGATTTCGTTTTTCAGGCCAATTTGCAGACATTTACCCTCTGCCATTTTACCCACTAAAACAAGGAACAACATGATCAGAATCATTTCTACTGCCACGCTCTCACTGCTTTTGATTTCCAACATTGCCAGCGCCCAAAGCATAGCCGACCGCCTGGCCCGCAAGGTGGAGCGCGCTGCCGAAGCCGCTGCCGAAAAAAAAATAGGCGAAGCCCTCGAAAGAAAGGCCTCTGAAATCTTCTACAAAGTTTATAGCTCCGGCGACGATTCCACCAGCATCCGGGTCGAAGATGACCGCGTCATCATGACCGACGAGCAGGGCCAGGAAATTGAGCTTACCACTGAAGCCCCGGAAGACGCCCCTGCTGAAGTTCAGCCTGCCAGCTTTATTGGCTCTTTCCAGATTGAGGTCAAGGAATACAACGGCGACCGCCTCAAAAAAGACTACCCAGTTACCATTTCCTACTTTTTCGAAGCCTACCAGTTTGCCTTCCAGGTTCCAGCCGAAAATAATACCGAGACCATTATGATCGTGGACCGCAGAACCCGAAAAATCACCAACAAAGTCACGGACGACGACGGAAACAAAACGGCCATGATTATGCCGATGCTCCGGGTGAAAGCGACGGTTCAGGACAATGGTACACAGGGTACTGACTTCACAATTCGCCCAACGGGGAACACCCGCACCATTGAGGGCTTTTTGTGCAAGGAGTATGCCTTCGAAAACGAAGACCAAACCGGGACCATGTGGATCACAGAAGAATGGGCCTTTGACTACGGCGTGTTTGCGGATTTTGCCCAGATGAAAAATGCCTCAACGGGCCAAATCACGGACTGGGGCACGGCTGCAGGCGTTTCCGGGGTGGTGCTGGAATCGAGGATGCAGGACAAAAAAGGTGACGGCGTACACGAGTTTTTCTTGCGAAATATTCGCCAGGGTAGCAATGACGCGGTGTTTTCGACGACTGGCTACGAAGTCAGCGACATGAGCAGCATGTTTGGTCGCTAACCTTCAGGGCACGAGCCATTGCATCAGGGGCCGCCGTTCCCGGTAATCGATCCGGGCGCGGCGGTGTCCGTTTCGGGAGATCCAGAGCCAGTCCATGGTGAGAACCTGGGTTTCGATCACAACAAAATGTCGGAACCAGGCCTCATTTTCCGCTTCGGTGATTTCTGGATGTCGGGTGTAGGCCGAAATGCCTGTTTCTGGTTCGCCAACGGGCGTTCCGGGAGGAAGGGCTGCACTCATGTTTCCTTTGGTAAGGGCAGGCAGCTGCGCCCAGGCCTCGCGGGCTTGTTCATTGCCATGGTGCAGGCTGGCCAGGCCACTTGCCCGGAGCTGAACACTGTTTGCTGCATCCCAAAACAACCAATGAACAGCAGGCTGCCTGCGAATCTGAGCCACCTTTCCTGCACGGGAATCGCTATGACAAACGAGGAAATGCTTCTCCTTATCAGCCATTCTGAGCACCACCGTGCGGGCTTCCGGACCTTCCCCTGACTGCGTGGAGAGCGAAGCAGTGTACCAAGGATGACCAGGAAAAACCGCCTCCTGGTGCAAAATTCGCCATGTTTCCGCCCACAAGGATGGCAGGCTTGGGTGTTGACTTAAAAACTCATTCCACATGTCGGAATAGGTAAAAGATGAGCGAACAAATTGACTGGCCCTATTTTTGAACAGTTGATCAAGAAGAACCAACTGCATCATGATCAACGTCGAAACCCAGGTTCATCACCGCTACCGCGGGCATTTTCGGACAGCCCCGATTCGGGTGCATTTGTCGAAAGGCGCCACCCTGGCTGGACAGCCAGTGGAGTTGAGCGCTTACAGGGCCCAGGCTTCGGTTTTGCGCCTGCTTGATGCGCAGGGCATTGAAATTTGGCGGGAAGGTCATCTGGAGGATCCGGCAGAGTTTTGCACAGAGGTGTCCATCCAAAACCTCCAGGCAGGCACTTATTATGTAGAAATTCAGGATGGCTTTTTTCATCAAATCAGAATGGTGCAAGTAGCGGCCTAGCAATTAACTTGCCTCAGTCTGCCATATTCTCCTGGACCTTTTTCAGGACTCGTAAAAACTCCTCATAAGCCTCCTCACTCAGGCCCTTCCAACCCAGGGCCCTCAGTTTCTGAATACCGGGGCGTGTGAGCTTGCAGGCCCGCTTTCCTCCCTCGGTGAGGGCTACATCGTAGCGCCGCTGGTCATCCTGACCACGCTTTCGCTGAACCAGCTTTTTTCGGATCAAATGTCCGATCATTCGGGAAACCGTCGGCGCATCTTTCAAGCTCCGCTGCGCCAGCTCCGCCTGAGACAGGTTTCCATGCTGATCCAGCAGGTCGAGCAGCACCCATTGTTCGGGAGTTACGTCCAGTCCGGCCTCTTTCAACAAGGCCTGATATTGCTGGCGAAGCGCCCGGAGCGTTTGCTCGAGGTGAGTTCCGATGATTTTTTCTGTCTGGTTCACAGTCCTTGTCTTGGGTGGGGAGAGGCTTGACAGATGAAAATAAGCAAATAAGTTGAAATGTAGCGGGTAGACCGCTGGGAGAAGTCCGACCGCTACGCTGCGGGATGTTGAAAAGCGAGAGATGAAACTGTTTCGCTGGTAGAGACGCGATTAATCGCGTCTCTACCAGCGAGGTAAATTCATAACGCTGAACTCCCAACCCGAAACTTCAGGGCCCTGCTCTGTCATCTCCGAAATTCCGTAGCTTCGTGGTCGGTTTGGCCAGGGACAGAGCCCTGGTCCTGCCGTCTATTTCCGTTGAACCTATTCCTCTGACAGGTCAATTGCCTGACTGTCAACACATTTGCTGAGACTCACCTCTTCCTGTATGAAACATATTTTGCTCATCGGCGCTGGCCGTTCTTCCACGTCTCTGATACAGTTCCTGCTCGAAGTATGCCAGCGAAAGGGCTGGACCCTCACCGTGGGCGACTTGTCGCAAGAACTTGCGGAGTCCAAGCTGGGCCGCCATGCCTGCGCCGAAGGCATTCGCTTCGACATTCACGACGACCTCCAGCGGGAGCGCGAAATCAGCCGCGCCAACCTGACCATTTCCCTCCTTCCCGCCCACGCCCATGTTCTCGCCGCCGAAACCTGTTTGCAATTCAGGGTGCCATTCCTGACGGCATCTTACGTGAGCGACGAAATTCGCAGGCTCGACGAGGCTTGCCGCTCAGCCGACCTGATGTTTCTGATGGAATGCGGCCTCGACCCGGGCATCGACCATATGTCGGCAATGCAGGTGCTCGACCGGATCCAGGAGGAAGGCGGGGTGCTCACCGGGTTCGAAACCTTTACGGGCGGCTTGCTGGCTCCGGAGTCCTGTGCGAATAATCCATGGGAATACAAATTTACCTGGAACCCCCGCAATGTGGTGCTGGCAGGCCAGGGAACAGTGAAGTTTTTACAGGAAGGCAGGTTCAAATATATTCCTTACCACAAGCTGTTCCGCCGCACCGAGGTCATTCACATTCCCGGGCACGGTTATTTTGAAGGGTACGCCAACCGCGATTCGCTCAAATACCTTGACGTTTACAAACTCCGGGGGATCCGGACATTGTATCGCGGCACCCTGCGCAGGCTCGGTTACTGCAAAGCATGGGATGTGTTTGTGCAGCTTGGTGCCACCGACGACAGCTACCGAATGGATGGGGTGGCTGACATGACCCATCGCCAATTCCTTAACTCTTTCCTTTCCTTTGACCAGCACAACTCTGTGGAGCTCAAGCTGGCCCATTACCTTCAGCTCGACCTCGACGGCCCGGAAATGTATCGCATGAAGTGGCTGGGCATGTTTGAGGAAGAGCCAGTGGGGCTGCAACAAGGTACCCCAGCCGAAATTCTGGAACACATTCTCCAGAAAAAATGGCGCCTTCTCCCCGAAGACAAGGACATGATTGTGATGTGGCACAAGTTCGACTACTTTCTCGGGGGTGTGCCCAAGCAGATCGAATCCCACATGATTGTTACGGGGAACGACCACCTCGATACCGGCATGGCCCAAACGGTGGGCCTTCCGCTGGGAATTGCGGCGGAATTGATCCTGGAAGGCAGGATTCATCGGGCGGGAGTACACATACCCGTGGAGCGGGACATTTATTTTCCCATTCTGGAAAACCTCGCTAAACGTGGCATAACCTTTCAGGAGCGGGAAATACATGTGTGACTCCGAGCGATTTCCTTGCGGAAGGGCAGCACCTGTGGAACCTATTGCGTCTATAGAACAACTTGGCAGCGTAGATGGTCGTTACAGGGGCGGCACAAGGTTCACAACAGAATTTCAATTCCATGTGACCAAGTCCAATTTTTTTCGTCTTTCACCAAAACTGAACCTTTATGTTACAAAAACCAATGCAAAAACGCAATTTCCTTCCCCTTGCCCTTGTGGCAGCCGTGCTGATGATGTTTTCTGCCTGCGACAACACCACAGAGCCAGAAGTAGGACCCAGCCTTACTACCACAGCAGCCGATCTTGACACAGTCTTCACCGACTCCGCTTTCACTATCAGGATCACAGCCAGCAGAGGCAGCTCCTCTTTGACCCGCCTCGAAGTGCGTGAAAACGGCACTGCTATTTCAGCCAACCGCCTCGAAATTGACGGGTTCACCGCAGGTGGCAACCCTTCTCCACTGGCTGCATCTGCAACCAGCGGCTTTTCCTACGACCTCACCATCACTGCAGGAAGTGATGACGGCGAAGTGAGCACCTACTCCGTGATCGTGACCGACTCCCTCGGCCTCACCTCCACTGTGACTTTCGATATCTTCACCGAAGACTTCGGAACACTGGTAACCGAGCGCACCGTGATCCTGCTGCTTAACCAGGCTGGTCCTGCAGGTCAGGGTGGTCTTGACCTCGAATCTGGTAATTCTACCGGAACATCGCAAGCTGCTGACTCTATCGCCGACATCCGCGACATGGGCATTGACACCAACATTCCTGTTGCCACCAACTGGCTGCAACAAATCGGCGTGATCAATGGTTCTGATCTCCGTTACCCAAGCGCAGGCTTCAGCTACGACAACGTGATCGTGTCAGAGGAAGTGAGCGCTGCTTTTGAAGCCGGACAGGTATTTACCACCAGCGACAAAGTGGAAGTGGGTGATGTGTTTCTGTGTAAAACCCGCCGTGGAAACGTGTATGTGCTGAAAACCATTAGCATTACCGTGACCCCTAACGACAACGCAGACCAATACGAGTTCTCTGTGAAGAACTAAGCATAACGACTTTTACAGGGGGTTATGACGGCCGGTTGCCTGCAAGGGTGCCGGCCCATTTTTTTGGCGGGATGAGGCAAAATGGTTAATTTCACAACCAACACACATCCAACTATGAAAATTCTCACCATTGCCACCCATACAGAAGGATACTTTCCGTTGCTGGAACAAACAGCCCGCCTTTGGGGCTACGATTTTCAGGTGCTGGGCTGGGGCCGCAAGTGGGAAGGCCTGGCCTGGAAACTCAACCTTTACCACGAGGCCCTGGCACAGCTTCCTCCCGACGAGCCTGTACTATGTGTGGACGGCTACGACGTAGTGGTGACGGGCCCGGCTCACGAGGCCAGGAGCCGCTTTCTGGCCTCCGGTTATCGCCTTTGGTTTTCGGGGCAACGCTATTGGCCCAACCAGCCATGGATGCAGCGAATCACCGACCGCCTGATGACCAACAACCATGCGGCCAGCCTCGTGCGTGCGGATGATCTGAAAGGATATTACCGGCCCTGTACGGGTCTTTTCGCGGGCTTTGCGGGTGATTTGCAAAAACTGTTTGAGGAACTCCTCGCCATGGAGGCGGAGCAAGCCGTGGGCAACGACCAGATCTTGCTCAATTTGTATTTCCTCAATAACCCGGGGGCGATTGGAATAGATGAACAATGCACCGTGTTTCAGAATCTCTGGCGCACCCGCCCCGGCATTTATAGCCAGATTTCACCCAAAGATTCCTCCAGCGAAGTGGACCTTGTGCGCGATCCTGAAACAGGCCGCAAGCGGGTGCGCAACAAGCGGTATCAGTCGTTGCCCTGTTTTGTACACGGCCCGTTTAATCTGAACATGGATCCGCTCCTGCTGGCGCTTGGGTTTGACACAGCCAAGGTCGGAAACCGCAACGCCAACTACTGGAGCTACAGCATGATGTTTTATCTTACCAAAGCCCTCCGGCTATATGGCCTTGCGATCGGGGCAGTGCTGGCTGGCCTTGGCCTGCTCATTGCCTTTGCCTGGCAGCAGCTTGCAAGGTAGAAGGAGGAGCTTAGAGTTGGTTTGAACAAGAACAGATGAAGTGGTTGATTTTGCTCTGCCAGGAGCTGGTTTTCAGTATCCGGGAATGGATTCTGCTCAGAAATTGGGAAGGAGTGTCGAGGGCCCGGAACTGGCCCTACACCAGGAGAAATGAAGCATTTTACCTCATGATCAGAGGGAAGCTGGGGCTCTTGCTGGCTGCCCACGGCTTTGTGGAGATCAGAAAGCGGCGGTTTGTGAAAGAGGGTGACCTGTGTGTCTGGTTTTTCGAATTCAACCAGACCAAAAATCGGAATGCAGTCGTGATTTCTTTCGGGAAGGTGATGTGGGAAAGGTCAGAGCACGAGACAATGAGGAGGCACCTCACTGGTTTTCACTCATTAAGTTCATTGAGCGACAGCCTTCAATGGATCAGGCCTCCTCACTGGAAGCACGGCTATGAATATCCGGTGCGGAAAAGCGATCGGCGGGATGCCCGAATGATTCAGGAAATGGAGCAATTGATCAGGAAGCAGCTCCCTTCGCTCGCCTGAAAACCGCGAAAGATCACCTGCCAGGCATGCTTTCGGTCGTCAAAACGATCCCTTCGGTCAATCGCAGGCAGATTTGGGGAGGAAGCAGGAGGAACAATGTGGTCTGGTGCACAACTTTCAGGAATGAGTCACGACCCTTTGTCATGCTTGCAACCGCCGCCCCGGGAGTTGTTTGGGTTATCATTTCTGGTTTGAGAAAGCGTTTGGCAGGAAGGAGAGCCCTGCAATGGGGTGGCGGTTTTTGCATGTTTGGGTGATGCGCCAGATGAATTCACAGCCTGCGCCGCCGTGCCAAGGATGTCATCTTTTATCACTTTCTCATGGAGCTTTTCCCAAGCACCCCCTCCTATTTCGCCTCTCTCACGCCTGCCCGGATCCTGATTGTGGAAGACCAGGCCCCGATTGCCCTGCATTTGGGCACGCTGGTTCGCCAGTGGGGATACCGTGTGGCAGGCTGGGCAGTCTCCGGCGACCAGGCTTTGGAGGTGATTCAATTTTACCCACCCGATCTGGTGATATCGAACTATAAGCTGCAGGGAGGAATGAACGGCCTGGAGCTGGTGGGCCGCATTCAAAGCCGCTGGGCAACCCCAGTGTTGTTCTTCTCCGGGATCGACCGCCAGGACTTGCCTGCCTCGATTTTTTGGCCCAGGCGGGTGCAGTTTTTGGCCAAACCCATTCAACCTTCGCAGCTTCGCCTTTCCCTGCACCAGATGCTGGCGTGAACCTTTGCCGGGTCTCTGACAAGGGAGCGGGAAGAATGTGTACATTTCTAACAAGCTCCCAGCTTACATGGCTGCCCATGATGCCACTTCTCAATCCTGATTTATGCGCCCATATTTAGTTTTGATCGCAGGTACGTCCTTCCTTTGGGCAGGAAATGCATTTTCTCAGCCGGCAACCGACAGCCTGTTCCAGGTATGGGCCAATCCCTCGCTGCCAGACAGCAGCCGGATAGATGCCATCGATGAGCTGGCTTTTTTCTATCAGGAAAGGGTGCCGGACAGTGCCCTGTATTTCGCCGACCAGCTTTATGCTTTGGGTCAGGCACGGCAAAACCAGCGGGCCATGGCCATCGCCCTGGGTCATCAGGGTAGGCACTATGCCCAAAAAGGGCAATACGACAAGGCCAAATCGCTGTATCTGCAGGCTATCGACATCTGGAAAGCCGGGGCTAACCTCAGGGGAGTATCCGGCGTTCTTGGCAAACTCGGTATCATGTATTACCTCAAGGGCGACTATGAGCAGGCATTGGCTTTTTTCCACCAAAACCTGGCCCTGAGCGATTCTCTTGGATACAAAGAAGAAGCTGCGGGCATGCTGCTCAACATCGGCAGCATCTATCTGTACCAAAGCAAATATGACGAAGCCCTTCGGCACTTTGCCCGCAGCCTGGCCTACTTCGAGTCCACCGGGGACCTGGCCAGGCAGGCCATCATCCTTGGAAACATTGGCATCGTGCACAACGAAAGAGGCGACTATGCCCAGGCATTGGCGTTTTACCGGCAGAGTCTGGTCCTGAACGACAGCTCAGACAACCCCATGGGGATGGCCCAGGCGCTGGGAAATATGGGTCTGATTTATAACTATCAGGGCGATTACCGACAGGCTTTGGACCATTACCAGCGCAGCATCGATCTGTTTCAATCCATAGACAACCAGATGGGCATTGCCATTAACCTCGGCAATATCGCGATGATCTATTATGCGCAGAAAGACTATGCTCAGGCCCTGAACTATCACAGGCGTGCCCTGGCTATCAACGAACAGCTGGAGAACAAACGGGGAATAGCCGCCACCCTCAACAACATCGGCGATGTTTTTTACGACCAAAAGGACCTGGCTCAGGCCCTGAATTACTACAAGCGAAGCCTCGACATCCACCAAAGCCTCAATGACCCTGGCTCAGTAGCCTTGTTGCAGAAAAATATCGGAGATGTGTACCGTTTCCAGGGAGCAGATGAAGAGGCGCTGGCGAATTACCAGAGCAGCCTCGCGATCAAGGAATCGCTGAATGACAGGCAGGGTATAGCCGATGTTGCGACCAGCATAGGCATGTTCTATCAGGAAAAAGGAGAGTATCAAAAAGCCCTGATTTACGGAGAAAAAGCCCTGCCACTGGCTCAGTCAACCGGGGCCCCGGTTGAAATTCAGAACGTGGCCAATCTGCTGTACCTGACCTATAAAGCCACCGGGAAATCAAGCCAGGCCCTGGCCATGCATGAGCTTTACCTGCAAATGCGCGACAGCCTCAACAGCGAAGACAACCAGCGGGCAGCCATCCGGTACGAATTCAGGCAGCAGGCCCTGGCCGACAGCCTCACGAATGTTCAGGAAAAAGCCCTTGCACAGCAGGCCTACGATAGCCAGCTCCGCCAACAGCGGCTGCAATTGGCTTTTACTGCAGGGGCAGGAACACTCTTGGCGCTGCTAGCCCTGACACTGTACCGCAACAACCAGCGGCGGAAGCAGACCAACCTCCTGCTCGCTGCTCAGAATGAACAAATTGAACTCAAAAGCAACCAGAACGAACTCCTGCTCAAGGAAATTCACCACCGGGTGAAAAACAGCCTGCAAACCATCTCCAGCCTCCTGCACCTGCAGTCGGCGCACATCAAAGACGAAGACGTGCGCCAGGCTATGGCCGAAGGCCAGCACCGCGTGGAGTCCATGGCCCTCATCCACCAAAAACTTTACCAGCGAGACAACCTCGCCGCCATCGAAATGCGCGATTACCTCCAGCACCTCGTGCAAAGCCTCATCGACACCTTCGATGCCGACCCCGAACGCATTCGCTTCGACCTCGACATGCCCGAACTGGAGCTCGACGTGGACACTGCCGTGCCGATGGGCCTGATTGTGAACGAGCTGATTACCAACTCCCTCAAATACGCCTTCCCCGAAGGGCGCGAGGGAACCATCACGGTTAGACTCCGGAAAACGGAAAGCCAGCTGGAACTCCTCGTGGCAGACGATGGCGTGGGCAAGGCCAACACCGCGACCGGGACCTCCTTTGGATCCCAGCTCGTGCGCTTATTGACGGCGCAGTTGGGCGGAACTATTTCACAAGACAACACTGCCGGTTTTTCCACCAGGATCACCATTCAAACTGTTTGATTATGAAACCTTCCTGTCTGGCTTTGATCTTACTGATAGCGGGATGGACACTCCAGGGGGCAGACTCGAAGCAAGATTCCCTCCTGGCTGTGTACTCAAATGCCAGTGCGAGCGACAGCCTGCGCTTTGACGCACTGGAATCGCTGGTGCAAGTCCAGCCCGACAGCGCGGGGCAGTACCTGGCCTGGATGGAAAAAATGGCCCTGGAATCAAATGACCCGGTGATCAGGATAAAGGCCGGAAGGCAGAAAGCCAGGCTGCTCCAAAAAAACGGTGACCTGTCCCAGGCAGAAGAGGTGTTGAGGGATGGGCTTGCATACGCCCTTGACCAGCCAGACGTTCGCGCCCACACCTATGCCCGCATGTTCCTGGCAGACCTGTTGACCGAAACCGGTAAGATGGACGAAGCAAAAAATCTGTACGAACAAGCGCTCAAAGACGCGAAATCGGAAGAAAATGAGGGAAATCAGGTGCTGGTGCTCCTGAATTTAGGGGCACTGCACCTGAACGAGGGTGATTTCCCGGAAGCCCTTGAGGTATTTTTTCAAATCATTCGCCTCCTTGAAAATATTCGGGGAGTTTATTCCCAGAAAGACCAGCAACTAGCCTCTGCCACCAACAATGTAGCCATTGTATATGCCCGGATGGGTGAGCTCCCCAAAGCAAGGACCTATTTTGAAAAGGCATTACTTTGGTCAGAAAAAGCAGAAAATCAGTCACTTGCAGCCAACATCACCGGCAATATAGCCTACCTCTACTACCTCGAAGGCTCCAATGATTCCGCAATTGAATTCGGATTGCGGGCCGTGGAAAAACAAAAAAGGCTTGGGAATAACAGTGACCTGGCTTCGACACTCAGCAATATCGGGGCGGCGTATGAGAAGAAAGGAGACGGAGAGCAGGCCCTGTGGTATTATGGCCAAAGCCTGGCCATGTTCGAAACGCTGGGCAATGCCAGCGGGGTGCAGCGCCTGCTCATGAGCATCGGCAGCTACTACCAGGTTCGCGGCAACCTGAAAGAAGCTGCAGCCTATTCCGAAAGGGCCTACGACCTTGCCCGGCAATCGGGATTTCTTGACAATGAAAAAGAGCTGGCCATGCGCCTGTATGAGATCTACGAGGCCCGGGGCCAGTACCAACAAGCCCTTGCCATGCATGTGCAGTATATGTCCCTGCGC
This sequence comes from Bacteroidia bacterium, assembly GCA_041741415.1. Lineage (GTDB taxonomy): Bacteria > Bacteroidota > Bacteroidia > J057 > J057 > JANQTF01. Next base: position 65,723 of record JBGSKC010000063.1, read on the forward strand.
GACAGCATTTACAACGACGAAGCCAGGCAGGCCCTGTTGCGCTATGAATACCAGGAAAAAGCCCTGAAAGACTCGCTTGCCTATGTGCAGAAAGCGGCAGCGTCCGACCTCGACCTTGCGCAGCAAAAAAGCCTGCGCAACGCTTCCCTTGGCGGCATGGGCTTTGCGGCCATCCTGGCGGGGTTGCTGTTTGTGAGTGGCCGCCGCCGCCGCAAAACGAACCTTTTGCTCAGCGCCCAAAAGGCAGAAATTGAGCTGAAGAGCGATCAGAACGAACTCCTGCTCAAGGAAATTCACCACCGGGTGAAAAACAGCCTGCAAACCATCTCCAGCCTGCTGCACCTGCAGTCGGCGCACATCAAAGACGAAGACGTGCGCCAGGCCGTGGCCGAAGGCCAGCACCGCGTGGAGTCCATGGCCCTCATCCACCAAAAACTTTACCAGCGCGATAACCTCGCCGCCATTGAAATGCGCGATTACCTCCAGCACCTCGTGCAAAGCCTTATCGACACTTTCGACGCCGACCCTGAGCGCATTCGTTTCGACCTCGACATGCCCGAGCTGGAGCTCGACGTGGACACCGCAGTGCCGCTGGGCCTGATTGTGAATGAGCTCATTACCAACTCCCTCAAATACGCCTTCCCCAAAGGGCGCAGCGGAATCATCACCGTGAGCCTGACAAGAAAAGGCGAAGGGCTCGAACTGTTTGTGGGGGATAACGGAGCAGGTAAAACAACCACCTCAGGCGGCACCTCCTTCGGTTCACAACTCGTGAAGCTGCTTACTGTTCAGTTGGGTGGAAAGCTGGAACAGGGGACGGAGCAAGGGTTTTGGACGAAAGTGAGGGTGTGAGGGCGAGAAGAGCAGAAACCGACGACCATTTTTGGTTCACGTTTTTCCACTACCCTCTTCTTTGTTCACTTACTCACTAGGTAAGCTTGCGACGTTAACCAATACAGCGGATTTACTCAGCGTTTCCAGCAGCAGCCCCCGCAGAAAAGTCTACGCGAGAGGTCTCCAACCTTTTTCGACCTCCCTGCACATAACAAACACTTTTGCGTACACCCTTGAAAAGGTAGCGCAAAGACATAGTCGTTAGCCATAGCTCAGGCCGAAACCGTTATTTTTTTTGCATCCCGTAATACCATCACACCCTGAAACATGAACAAGGAAAATTTAAACGAAAGCTTTGGGACGTTGTCCGAAACAATCAACGGTCTCCTGAAATTGGGCTACAGCTACGATTTTAATACAAAAGACGATACCGTTGTCGGTCATAGATCTCAGATCACCTTATCGCCGGGTGAATACAAAATTGACAATGTCTATCGCTTTGAAGGGGAGTCAGACCCTGAGTATCAGTCAATTCTGTATGCAATTTCTTCAGTAAAATTTGACGTGAAAGGAACTCTGGTAAATGGGTATGGCATTTCCTCCGACGAGGAGGCTTCAAAATTGATCGAAGCACTTGAAACCCACGCCGATCAGGACGAAACTGATTATACATCAAATGATTCAACCCCCAAACGCCCAAGTGGTGACCGGGTATTAAATGCCCCTCTGGTGGAAATCAACATAAATGAATTCATTCACCAGATAAAAAGCGAAACTACCTGGGCTGAAAGTGATCGAAATTCAGTTACGATTTTCAAGTCCGAAAACATGAGGATCGTGCTCCTTGGGCTGCATGAAAACGCAGAGCTGAAAACACATAAAGCCAACGGTGTGATCAGTGTTCAGGTAATGGAGGGAAGAATAGAATTTTCGGCCGATAATCAGCGCGTTCAGATAGAAAAAGGGCAAATGGTAGCATTGCAGGAAAATATTCTTCACAACGTAAAGGCGTTGACAGAGAGTTTCTTCCTGCTTACTTTGGTTATGAACAATAGGTAGATCTTGAAAAGCCGGGACATAAAAATATTCCAATAACTGTCTCAAAGCCGCCAGCTCTCACAAACTTTGGCCCGGGATGCCCACAAAAAGAAAGTCATCTGGACGGTAGAAGCAAAAGCGAAATACAGGCCCCATAAGGAAAAAACCGGAAAAACGGGGAGTTGGAATAAAACGGCTAAAAAATATTTTAATGAACTGGATGTCATGGCAGCCTCCCTTGCACCGGGCGGCAAGATTTATTGTCAGCACCAGCATCCAATATCCGCGGGCTTTTCTATTTTAAGGGAAAACCTCACCCCGCCATGCGTTCCCCCCTTCTCCTCCTTGTTTTTTCAGTTTGTATGGCGGCTCATGCCCAGCCATGGACCCTTCGTTCCCCCGATTCCAGCACCGAAATTACCATTTGGGCGGCTCCGCTGCGCTGGTCCCTGAAGCACGAAGGCCGGGAAATCCTGCCCGCGGCTCCGCTGGCCATCGAGCTGGCCTCCGGCGAACGCTGGGAAGGCGCCACCCGGCCCCGCCTCACCACCCGCAGCGTGAACGACACCATCGTGCCCCGCCTGGCCCTCAAGCGGAGCCTCATTCCCGACCACTTCAACGAACTGCGGCTCGACTTCCGGACAGGCTACCAGATCGAATTTCGCGCCTACAACGATGGCATCGCCTTTCGCTGGATCGCCGACCGCGAGGGGGAGCTCACCATCCAAAACGAGGAACTGCTGTTTACCCTGCCCGATACCGCCAGGGTCTGGTGGCCCGAAATGCAGCCCCGCACCGATGTGGACCGCTACCACAGCGCTTTTGAAGAGCCCTATCTGCACAAACGGCTGTTGGAACTGCCCGCAACCAGCCTCGCCTACGCGCCCGTGCTCGCTACGCATGCAGGCCTGCGCATGGTGATCCTGGAGTCGGACCTGAGCGATTACCCCGGCCTGCTGCTCGACCACCCTGCCACCGGCGGCATTCGCGGGGTGTTTGCCCCGGCAGTGACCAAAGAGCGCGTGACGGAAGGCGAATTTCCGCAGCGGCTGGCGGCAGAGCGTGCCCCCTACCTCGCCCGCACAAGCGGGCGGCGCAGTTTTCCCTGGCGGGTGATCGCCCTTTCCACCACCGACGCAGGTCTGCTGGAAAATGACCTTGTGTACCGCCTCGCCCGGCCCGAAATGCCCGGCGACTGGTCCTGGGTCAAGCCGGGCATCAGCACCGAAGAGTGGATCTGCGGCAGCAACCTCTATGGCGTCGATTTTGCCGCCGGACTCAACACCGACACCTACCGCTATTATATCGACTTTGCCGCCGAATTCGGGCTTGATTTCGTGATGTTCGACGCAGGCTGGTCGGATTACGGCAACCTGCTGAGCATCACACCGGGCATGGACATGGAGTTTCTGAGCCGCCATGCCCGTGAAAAAGGCATTCACCTCACCCTCTGGACCTTGTCCATGACGCTGGAGCGCCAGCTGGATACCGCTCTGGCGCAGTTTCATGAGTGGGGCGTGCGCTGCATCATGACCGATTTTATGGACCGCAACGACCAGCAGGTGGTGCAGTTTTACGAGAAAATAGCGGCAGCCTGCGCCCGGCACCAGATCATGGTGATGTTTCACGGCGCTTTTCCCCCCGGCGGCTTTGAGCGCACCTGGCCCAATGCCATTACCCGCGAAGGCGCCCTGGGCTCGGAGTACAATATCTGGAGCGAAAAAGCCACGCCCGACCACGATCTGGTGCTGCCCTTTACCCGCATGCTGTCCGGCGCGATGGACTATGAGCCGGGGTTTCTGGACAATGCCACGAAGGAGCAGTTTCGTCCGGTGGGCATGAAGGTGATGTCGCAGGGAACGCGCACGCACCAGCTGGCCATGTTTGTGGCCTATGACAGCCCGCTGCAGATGTTTTCGGGCAACCCCTCCGACGGGTGGCGGGAACCGGAGTTTATGCAGTTTCTGGGTGAAATCCCGACGGTGTGGGATGAAACCATCGCGTTGGAAGCAGCTGTGGGCGATTACCTCGTGGTGGCCCGCCGCAGCGGCAGCGCCTGGTATGTGGCGGCCCTCAACGACTGGACGCCCCGCACGCTGGAGGTGTCGCTGGACTTTTTGCCGCCCGGGCTGCGCAAAGCTGTTGTGTGTGAAGACGGCATCAATGCGGCGCGAAATGCCCGCGACTACCGTCTGTCCCCGCGGGGCATGTCAGCTTCGGACCGGCTGACAATCAAGCTGGCGCCTGGCGGCGGGTTTGTGATGCGGGTGGAGTGAGGCAGATAGTATTGATGGGCAACACCTCGGACGAGCAGCTCCCAGCCACTTTCGCCATGCCCGGGAAAGGCTCAGTTTGATGCAGGGTCGATATTCCTCAGCTAGCGTTTGGGGCAACTTGCCTGAAGAAAAGTTATTGCCTATTTTGATACAGCAGCAGCGCAAAGATTTGGGCGCTGGGGTCCCTTGCAAACGATAAGCAGTCATACTCAACATTTGACAAATGCAACTGCCAGTTGGTTACCATCCGTTCCACAAGGACAAATTTCTCAATTACCAGCTTAACAGGTGGTATTCCCTCGGGTATTCGACACTGGAGGACATACAACAAGTTGGAGGCAAAATCAACACGTTTGCCGACTATGTCAACGAATTTAGAATAGCATCAGACAAGGCCAGGCAAGAAGGCAGATTAAAAAATGCAGCCACTTACCTTCGAGCCAGTGAATTTTTGATATCACCTGAAGACTCCAGAAAAATTCCTGTATACCAGGAATTTATTGAGTTGTTTGACACCGCCTTCCAGGATGAAAATTTTGAAAGGCACAAAGTCCCTTATCAGGGAAGCTATCTTTCGGCAATACGAATTCCATCAAAAACAGCTGAAACAAAAGGAACGATCATTGGTATTCCTGGGTTTGATGCGTTTATCGAGGAGTTTTATTCTATCTGGAATCATTTTGCCGAACACGGCTACGACTTTATTGCATTTGAAGGGCCCGGGCAAGGCGGAAGCAGGCGACTTTATCACCAATATTTCGACCATGACTATGAAAAGCCAACCAAAGCTGTATTGGACTACTTTAAAGTGGATGATGTAACGGCGCTAGGGGTGTCGATGGGAGGATACTGGATCTTACGTGCAGCAGCTTATGAGAAGAGGATTTCCAGGGTCATTGCCGTGCCGCCGGTATATGACTGGCTGGAAATGTCGAACAAATTGAATGGAATGTTGGCCAAATGGTTTTTAAGGCGCAAAAAACTAACGAATTTTTTTGTGAAGCTGAAAATGAAGGTAGGAGCGCTCAAGCATACCATTAACAACGCGCTGTATATTCAAAATAAAACTCAACCTTTTGATGCTGTTGCCTGGATGATGGCCATGAACAAACAGCATATTTCCAGCCATTTAATCTATCAGGACGTTTTGTTGGTAACCGGAGAAAATGATGCATTTCAACCTCCCATTTTACTTCGAAAACAGAAAGATGCATTGGTGAATGCAAAATCTGTATCAACCAGGATATTTACCTAGGGCTAACGCATCTCCAAAAAAATGGAATATCTTTTTGAAAAAAGAAGATGAACAGCCCATTGGAGTCGATTTCGAGCTACTTTGGCCAGATGACAGATCCCCGCAACGCCTCGCAGGTGCGCTACCCTCTTCCTGAA
>JBGSKC010000064.1:0-10783 GCA_041741415.1 Bacteroidia bacterium
CCAGGAGATCCAGCAATGGTGGATGACCTACAATACCGTCCGCCCGCACAGCTCCCTGGGGTACCTCACCCCGGATGAGTTTGAAGAAGCCAAGGAGAATTTCTACTATTCAGCGGTAGCGGCCTAGGGGAAGAGGACAAGAGCCCGTTAGCAGCACAAGCTAAAAGTGAAAAGTAGTAGTAACTCCCCATCGCCACTATGCCGAGAAATCTCCCCCCTAATCATAAAACGTCCAATTCACCCCCAACATATAGGTTCTTTCCAGCATCGGGTGGAAGGGGGTGGTGTAATAGCCGTTGAACAGCAGGTTCTCGTTGAGGTAGAGGTAGCGGAAATACACAAACACCCCGTGCAGGTTGAGCTGGAAGAAGGCTTCGCCGCTGGTGAAAGGCTGCACCTGGTAGGCTGTGGGGAAAAACTCTCCGCTGATGGGCTCCACCGTCTGCCCGGCGTAGCTGGTCCACCAGGTCATGGCGAGGCCCAGCCGGAACTCCCGCGCGATCTTGAGGTCGCGGTGATCGAAGTAAATGCTTGTTTTTCCGCGTAGTTCGGGCAGTGACCGCAGGTACAGGTCCAGCGTCGGGTTGGCAGACTGGAACAAGCGGGGCAGATATTCGGTGTGGTTTTCGAGGTAAAAATGGGGGCTCATGCGCAGTCTGCCCTTCATTTCGAGGGAGAGCCGGGAAAGGCTTTCATCCGGCTGGATGACCTCAAAGGATTCGGTGTACAGGATGGGCCGCTGGCGGCTGCTCCAGCTGGCGTGGAGGCTGGCGAAATGCGGCAGCAGGGTATCTCCGTCGCGGATGGGCACGCCGCTGCGGTAGCTCAGGCTGGCCTGCAGGGCGAGGAGCTGCTCGTTGCGGAGGCTGTCGTTGGGCTGATAGGCATTGCCGGTGCCGCCGGGCAGCCGCGCCTGAAAGAGCGAGGGGTTGAGGTTGGCGGCCTGGAGGCTGGCGTGAAACTGCAGGGGTGCATCGGTGGTTCCGGGTTGCAAGAGGCTGTCGCGGCGAACGGGCAGGCCAAGGTCCAGCCCGGCGAGGAGCTGCTGCTCCGTCTGGAACTGGTCCGACACCCGCTGTCGCAGCGAGCCCGACAAGGCCCCGCCGGGAAACCGGAGCTCCAGCCTCCCCATTTGCTCGGTGATGTTCTGGCTCAGCGCAAAACTGTCGCGGGCCACGGCAATGCGCTGGTAGCTGAGGCTGCCCGTCGCGTTCGCCTGCCAGCCCGAAGCCAATAGCCAGGAATAACTCACCCCTCCCATTGCTTCCCATCGCCTCACCGAAAAGCTGTCTTCCACGGCATTGGTTCGCGCCGCCAGCGTGGGCAGCACAGGAATGAGGTTGGTTTTGAGTTTGGTGGTGTCGATCCCGGTGTCGGAATAGCGGCGGCTGAGCCAGTCGGCCTGCACCCGTGCCTGCAAGGTGAGGCGGTGCTTTTTGCTGGAGGAATCCGACTGCCCGAACAGGTGGTAGTACTGGTCGAGGTGCAGGCTGGTCCCTTTTCTGAAGAGGACAGCGTCGAAAAAGGGAGAGAAATTTTCTTTGAAAAACGTGAGGTTGTACTGGGCGAGGTTGTCCTGGATCAGCCCGTCCACGCGGGGGTAGAGGTTGTCGTTGGTAGCCCTGGGCACCCCGCCGTTGAGTTGGTCATTCTGCCGGTTGAAGGTCGTGGAGGCGAAGGCGTGGTACCGTTCCTTCGGCGAGCGATAATAGGCGGCGAGGTAGCCAAGGGTGTGATCAGTGACATAGTTGCGGTAGGCACCCACAGATTGGGGTCTTTTGAGCCTTCCTGCGATGTTGATGCTGGGGCCAAAATTCCGGGAAAGGGTCACATCTACCACCTGAAGCTTGCGGGCCCCCTGTGTGAATTTCACGTCGATGTAGGGGGTTTTGGTGTCGTAAAACCGGACCTGCTGCGCCGGGTCGAGGCTGTAGCGGTCGTAGCGGCGGAAAACGGGTTCCTGCCAGAGCGGCAGCGGCTGATATTTTTCCTCCAGCCCCTGCAGCCAGGCCTGGTAGGGTTTGCCGATCTGGCCGAGGTTCTGCACAAAGCCGGGCACCGCTTCGAGCGGGTCAAAGATCATGCTGTTTTCGAGGGTCTGGCCCACTGGCAGGAGATGGTCGCGATGAGTGAACAGCGCGAGGCGGTCCACATATCGGGTATCCGGCGGGATAGAGCCGAGGGTGGAGGCTGAATCTGTTTGGAGCGAATCCAGGCCAAACGTCCCTGGGCCACCATAGAGGTCACCTGCATCGGAGGGGGGGCCGGAGTTGCTTCCGGGCCGGTTGTTGGCGGGAAATTGCGCCATCGCCCGCCCTCCGTCCAGCAGGAGAAGGGAGAGAGCGATCAGCAAAAAACGAAACAGCATGGCCATGGACACTGAGATCTGGGACAAAGGTGCACCTGGCCGCAAAGATCGTTGGCTGAGGGGAATCACAAAAATGGAATCATTTCGCTTACCAGGCGAGTCACCTTGGGTTCAGCTTCATTGGCCACTTCGATCACATCATCGAGCGAAACGGAGTGAAGGTTGTCGGGGTCGCCGACGTCCGTCACGACAGAGAGGGCAAAAACACGAAGCCCCATGTGGCGGGCCACAAGCACTTCGGGCACGGTTGACATGCCCACGATGTCGCCGCCGATGCGTTCGAGGTAGCGGTATTCGGCGCGGGTTTCGAGGTTGGGGCCTGTGACACCCACATAAACGCCTTTGTGAAGGGTGATGCCGAGCTGTCCGGCAAGTTCCTGTGCTTTGGCCACGAGAGCGGGGTCGTAGGGCCGGGACATATCGGGGAAGCGGGGGCCGAAGCTGGAGTCGTTGGGGCCAATGAGGGGGTTGGTGCCCATGAGGTTGATGTGATCGTCGATCACGACGAGGTCGCCGTTGCGGTAGCTCAGGTTGAGGGCGCCCGAAGCATTGGAGACGATGAGGGTATGAATGCCGAGGCGCTTCATGACCCGCACGGGGAAGGTGATTTCCTGCATGGAGTAGCCCTCGTAGTAGTGGAAGCGACCCTGCATGGCTACGACCCGCTTACCGGCGAGGGTGCCGAAGATGAGCCTTCCGAAGTGGCTTTCGACGGTGGAGATGGGGAAATGCGGGATAAAATTATAGGCCAGTGTTTTTTCGGCCTGGATGCTTTCTCCGAGGCGGCCCAGGCCGGTACCGAGGATGATTCCGATTTCCGGGGTTTCCGGGTAATGCTTGCGGATGTAGCCAAGGGCATCCTGAACGGCTTCCAACATCATGATAATCTGAAGTGAAATGGTAAAACGGAGTAAAACTCCCCTTTTGCCTGAACAAACCCTTCCAGGCAGGCCGGGAAAATACAGGATTTCCGCATAGAATAGAACCTTTGACGTGAGAAGAGCTGGCGATGGGAGAGTTTTTCCTTAAATTTCCGGAGATCTGGTCGATTTTGCATTTTCCCTACTACTCAAGGCACATGAAGGTTTGGACCCGATGGCTGGCTGCGAGCCTGGCTTTCCTCACACTGGCCTGCGATGCGAGCCAATCGGATTCCGTGGTGAGTCAGCCTTCACCGCAGGATAGCGTGTTTCAGGCGGCGCAGCTTGTCGCATGGCGGCGCTATGCCGAAGACATGTACTACTACCGGCGGGAGCCGAGAAGCACCTTTGCGCCCGTTTCTGCCCGCGACCCGCAGCCACCCGGCCCGCCTTCTGATTTTACCGGCACCCCCCAATCCGAAGGCCCTGCACCCGCCGCTATAGTTTCGGATGAACCTGCCTTCCCTGTCGGCTCCATCGTGCTGGAGGCCAACCAGATCAAAGTGCAAACCAGCAGGCCGCTGGTATTTGCCCGCAGTTCGGCCTCTTTGCTCCCTTCTCAAATGATCCTCATCGATGAAATGGTCCAGCTCCTCCGGCAGGAGTCGAACCGGTATCGCTATTCTGTAGTGGGCTTTGCCATGACCGACGAATGGAAAGAGAACGCCCAGTGGCAGGATCAGTGGCACCTGAGCAGCGCCCGGGCCACCGTTGTGGTGCGGGAGTTGATCAACCGGGGCATCTCGCCCTACCGGCTTGAGGCCGTGGGGCGAGGTTCTTTTGTGGCCCAGATAGACAGTATGCAGTCGCAGGTCGAAGTGGTGCTGGTTCCAGTTCCCGACCGCCCTTAACCCTGCTGGCTTCCTTCATTTTCGGTTTTCCCTTCCCCCTCCACCCCACAAATTTTTATTAGCTTTGCGGCCTATGAATAGCTCCTGGCAACGCATTGGCGCCTTTATTCTCCGGCAGCGAATTCCGCTGTTGGTTCTCCTTGGCGTGATCACGGTTTTCATGTGGACCGTGAGAGGAACCGAAATGGTTCACGAGATCTCCAAGGTGATGATGTCCAACAAGGAGGAAATGGAAGCCTATAGCCGCTTTCGAAGTACCTTCGGCGATGATGGCAACGTGATTGTGGTAGCCATCAAGGGCGACATTTTCCAGTACGACCTTTTCACCGGCATCTACGATCTCTGCAACGAACTCGACACTGCCTACGGAGTTACCGGCGTGGTGGCCCTGCCAAGGCTGTTTGACGTAGTTCGCAACGACAGCCTCGAAAGTTTTTCGCTTCAACGCCTCACCTTAGGGCGGCCCAAAACCCAGGCCGAAGTGGACAGCATCCGGGAGCGGGTGGGCCAGTTGGTGTTTTACCGGAATCTCCTCTACAAAGAGGATTCCAACACCACCCTGATGGCTATTTCGGTAGATGATTCTCTGCTCAACACCGCCAAAAAAATTGACCTTGTCAATGCCGTCCGGGGGCCCGTAAAGCGCTTTAAGGAACGCTTTCAGGTAGAAACGCATCTCAGCGGCCTGCCTGTGATCAGGGTTTTCGGGCATGAAACCGTCAAAGATGAGTTGTACTTGTTCCTTGTCCTGGCTCTGTCGGTCACAGCCGTGACGCTGGCCCTGTTTTTCAGGTCCATTTACACCGTCATCTTCCCGCTCATGGTGGTGGGGGCAGTTATTATTTTTTCGCTGGGTCTTCTCGGTTTGTTTGGCTTCCTGATCAACCTCCTCACAGGGGTCATTCCGGCGCTCGTTACTGTCATCACCATTCCCAACTGCGTTTATCTCATCACAAAATACCACATTGAGTTTCGCCGGACAGGCAACAAGATGAAGGCCCTCATCACGGTGATCGACAAAATCGGGGTCGTAACTGTGATGACCAACGCCACAACGGCTATTGGACTGGGAGTGCTCGCGTTCACTGACATTGACGCCTTGCGGGAATTCGGAATCGTGGGCGGGCTCAGCGTGGTGGCTGCCTTCTTCATTTCTCTGCTTTTCATTCCGATCGTTTTCAGCTTTTTGCCTCCTCCCACCATCGGGCAGACCCGCCACCTGGAAAGGAATTCCCTTTCTTTTGTGATTCGCACCATTGACCACTGGGTACTCAACCGCACGAAGGTCATCTTTGGGGTGGCAGGAGTGCTGGCCGTGATTTCGCTGTTTGGCATGACCCTGGTTAAGCCAGTTTCCTACATGGTCGATGACGTGCCGATGGAGAGCGATCTGATGAAAGATTTGCGGTTTGTAGAGAGCCAGTTTAACGGGGCTCTGCCGTTTGAAATCCTGATCGATACCAAAAGCCGCAACGGTGTGCTGAATCGCAAGACCCTGATGAAGATTGAGCAGCTTCAGGACAGCCTGGCTACCTACAAAGACATTTCGCGCTCCTTGTCGATGGCGGATTTAGCTAAATTCTTCAACCAGGCCTTTTTCGGTGGCGATTCTATCTTCTATGAGCTTCCGGGCCGAAACGAAACGCCCATGATCAGGAGTTTTCTGGCAAAATCTGACCTCCTGAATTCGGCAGCTATTTCCAAAAGCCTGGTGGATACTTCCTTAAGCGTTACGAGGGTATCGGCCTCTGTGCGGGACATCGGCTCGCTGGAAATGCAGCTGCTGGTAGATTCAGTTCGGAAGGACGTAGCCCAGATTTTCGAAGGAGACGAATACGAAACTGCTGTGACAGGCACCACCCAAGTGTTTATCCAGGCAAACAAAGCCCTGATCCAGAACCTTTTGTCGAGCCTGGCGCTTGCATTTGTGGTGATCTCGATTCTGATGGGTTTGCTGTTCCGATCGCTTCGGATCGTGTTGGCCAGCATCATCCCGAATGCCCTCCCGCTCATCATGGTGGCCGGAATCATGGGCTTTGCTGGCATCGCCCTCAAGCCTTCGACAGCTTTGGTGTTTGGCGTGGCGTTTGGCATCGCCGTGGATGATTCTATCCACTTCCTGGCCAGGTACCGGCTCGCACGCCGACATGGCGACAGCGTTCGGAACGCCATCTCCAACTCCTTCAAGGACACTGGCATTTCGATGATCTATACCTCCTTTATCTTGTTTTTTGGCTTCATTTGCTTCCTTGCCTCAGACTTTGGCGGCACCCAGGCCCTTGGGCTCCTCACTTCCCTCACGCTGATCATCGCCATGTTCAGCAACCTGCTTTTCCTGCCAGCCCTTGTGCTGGTGCTCGACAAGGATGCGCCCCTTCCTTCCCTGCTCGACGAAGAAGAAGAGGAAGATGAAGAAGATGAGGAAACGTTGTATTCGGTTTGACCTTAGTCCCCGGTTTTCCCACCCTGGTGTCGTAAGTTTCTCTGGCTATTCAACCAACCCCTTCCATTATGACCGAGGCACTGGTACAAGGAACTCCCTTTCGCGTGGATCGCCAGGGCGACCAGATCAAAATCAACGGCCAGATCCTGCAGCCTGATGTAAAAGCTTTGCATCCGCAACTGTGGCATGTGCTCCACGAGCACCACTCCTACCACGTTTTTATCCAAAAAATTGACCTGGAAGCGAAGTCCATCACCCTGTCTGTGAATGGGAAAAAAACCGAGGTACAGATTCAGTCGCACATGGAAAAGCTTCTGGCCGACCTCGGGATGAGCCACGCCACCGAAAAGAAGCTCGATGTGCTCAAGGCTCCCATGCCGGGCCTGATTCAAAAAGTACAGGTGCAGCCCGGCGATGTGGTGACCAAAGGCCAACCCCTCCTGATCCTCGAAGCCATGAAAATGGAAAACGTGATCAAAGCCCCCGGCGAAGGCAAGGTGAAGGAAGTGGTGGCCAAAGAAGGTCATTCTGTGGAGAAAAATGCAGTCCTGATCAAATTTGGATGAAATAGATTTTTCTCTATATGACTGAAATCATATATTGAAGCATATTTCACCGTATGCCTCAGGTTCTTCCGCTCCGGCTCATTTCCATGGAGTTGCATCAGCCGCCGTCCCGGTCAGTGCGCCCGCCCATGGGGCAAATTCACATCATGGAAAACCGGGACCCCTCTCCTTCCTTTTACCGCTACCTATACCAGCACATCGGGCAGGATGTAGGCTGGACCGATCGCTTGCTGTTGCGGGACGAGGAGTTGCAAAAGGTGCTGGAGGTGCCGACAAACGAGCTGCACATTCTGTATGTCCATGGCAACCCCTGTGGCTTTGCGGAACTGGACCTGCGCCACCGCGATGAAGTGGAGGTAACCCACATCGGCCTGCTTCCCAGGTACCGGGGCCAGAGGTTGGGCAAGTTTTTTTTCAACTGGATGCTCTACCAGGCCTGGCGCGACCCCGTCAAAAAGCTCAGGCTCATCCATAGCGAGTGGGATCACCCTGCTGCTTTCTCCCTCTTCTCCGGTGCCGGGTTTGTCCCCACCGAAGAGCGCATAGCCGAGCGCCTGCTCCTCGACGGCATGAGCAAGCCAAGCTGGCAGTAGGGAGAGGCCAGGGCAAAAACCAGACTGGCAAAGCAGGAAACAATCCTTGCTCCGTCATTATTTTCCATTTCCATTTTCCCCCGCCAGCACCGAACTTGTTGGCCAGACGAACCCCATCCGATCATGGCCAAAGAAAAAATCTTCCTGCTCGACGCCATGGCGCTGCTCTATCGCGCCCACTTTGCCTTCATTCGCGCCCCGCGCCTCACCTCCAAAGGCCTCAATACCTCGGCCGTCTTCGGCTTCACCAATACCCTCCTCGAAATCATCAACAAGGAAGACCCCAGCCACCTCGCCGTGGTCTTCGATACCTCCGCGCCCACCTTCCGGCACATTCAGTTTGAAGCCTACAAGGCCCAGCGCGAAGCCATGCCCGAAGACCTCCGCGCCGCCCAGCCCTACGTGCGCCGACTGCTTGAGACCCTCGACATTCCCTGCCTCCAGCTCGATGGCTTTGAAGCCGATGACCTCATAGGAACGATTTCCCAGCAGGTGGATGCCGGGCAGTTTGATGTGTACATGGTCACCCCCGATAAAGACTACGCGCAGCTCGTCAAAGACAACGTGTTCCTCTACAAACCCAACTCCAAAGGCGGGGGCTTCTCCGTGCTGGGTGCCGCAGAAGTCGTCGAAACCTTCGGGGTGCGGCCTGATCAGATCACCGATTTTCTCGGCCTCAAAGGCGACGCCGTGGACAATATCCCCGGTATCCCCAAGATCGGCGACAAAACAGCCGTTTCGCTCCTCGAAACCTACGGCAACATGGAAACGCTGATTGCCCGGGTGGACGAACTCAGCGCCAAAGCCGTGAAAGCCAGCATCCAGGAGTTTGCACAGCAGGGTTTGTTCTCCAAGGAGCTCGCCACAATCAAGTGCGACGTGGAATTTGACTGGAGCCTCGAACGCCTCAAAATGGGCCACGCCAACCTGGAAGAGCTCATGAAGCTCATGCAGGAACTGGAGTTTCGCACCATTGCCGAGCGCATTCTCAACAGCAAGCTCAACCCCGTGCGCCCCGCCGCCCAGATGGACCTCTTCGGCCAGGCTTCCGGCGACGCCCCCCAGGTGGAGGTGACTTTTGAAGGCGGATTTGACACCATCGCCACCCGGATCCACCACTATGAGCTCGTTGATTCGCCGGAAAAACGCGCGGCCCTCCTCGCCAACATCCGCGAAGCCGGGCAGTTTTGCTTCGACACCGAAACCACCAACATCGACCCCATGCTCGCTGAGATCGTGGGCCTGTCGGTAAGCGTGAAGGCTGGCGAAGCCTTTTTCCTGCATTTTGCCAATGACCTGAGCCAGGAGGCCTGCCGCGAACTTCTTGCTGAATTCACCCCGGTCTTCACCGATCCTGCCATCCTCAAAATCGGGCAAAACCTCAAATATGACCTCCTCGTGCTGAAAAACTACGGCATCGAGGTCGCCGAACCGATGTTTGACACCATGCTGGCCCACTACGTGATCGACCCGGGCGGCAAGCACGGCATGGATGCCATGGCCGAGGAACTGCTTCGCTATCAGCCTGTTTCGATTGAAACCCTCATCGGCAAAAAAGGCAAAACCCAGGGCACCATGCGCGACGTGGACCTCTCCGACCTCGTGGACTACGCCGCCGAAGACGCCGATATCACCCTGGCCCTGCACGACAAGCTCGCGCCCAAGGTGGCTGGCAACAGCATTTTTGAAACAATCGAGCAGCCGCTCATGCCTGTGCTCGCCCGCATGGAGTTTGAGGGCGTGCGGATCGACGACAAGGCCCTGGCCGAATACTCCGTGGAGCTGGAGCAGCGCATCGTGATCCTCGAGCAGGAGGTGTATCAGCTTGCCGGGGAGGAGTTTAATGTGAACAGCCCCAAGCAGCTGGGCGAAATTCTGTTTGAAAAGATGGGCCTGGGCCTTGGCATGAAGCAGAAGCGCACGAAAACCGGGCAGTATGTGACCGACGAACAAACGCTCTCCAGCCTTGCGATGAGCCACCCGCTGCCCGACCGGATCATGGCCTACCGCGGCGTGAAAAAGCTCAAGTCCACCTACGTGGATGCCCTTCCGCTGCTGATCAACCCCAAAACGGGCCGCGTTCACACCACCTACAGCCAGTCGGTGGCGGTGACGGGCCGCCTGAGCTCCATCAACCCCAACCTGCAGAACATTCCGATCCGCAGCGAAGACGGCCGCGAGGTGCGGCGTGGCTTCATTCCGCGCGACAGCGAGCATGTGCTGCTCTCGGCAGACTACAGCCAGGTGGAGCTGCGCATCATGGCGGCGATGAGCGGCGACGAGGCCATGATTGAGGCTTTCCGGAGCGGGCAGGACATCCACCGCGCCTCGGCGGCGCGGGTGTTTGGCGTGGCCCCCGAGGCCGTGACAGCCGAACAGCGCTCCGCCGCCAAAACCGTGAATTTCGGCATCATCTACGGCATTTCGGCCTTCGGGCTGAGCCAGCGCATGGGCATTCCGCGCGGCGAGGCCAAGGAGATCATCGACACCTATTTCGCGACCTACTCGCGGCTGAAGGGCTTCATGGACGAATGCGTGGAATCAGCCCGGAAGACCGGCTACATCGAGACCCTGTTTGGCAGGCGGCGCTACCTGCCCGATATCAACTCGCAGAACGCGACAATCCGCAGCTTTGCCGAGCGCAACGCGATCAACTCGCCGATCCAGGGCACAGCCGCCGACATCATCAAGCTGGCGATGATGCGGATCGACCGCGAGATGCGCGCCCGCAACCTCCGCTCCCGGATGATCCTGCAGGTCCATGACGAACTGGTGTTTGACGCCCACCACAGCGAAGTGGAGGAGATGAAAGAACTCGTTCGCGAGAACATGATCCGCGCCGTGGACCTCGTGGTGCCAATGGAAGTGGAAGTGGGCGCCGGGAAGAATTGGCTGGAGGCGCATTAGTCGCTCCTGAAAAACTAATCGCTCATCCGGTTTCTTTCTATGACAAGGAAAGTTGAGCTTGGCCAGCGGGGTGATGGGCCTGAGAATCGGCTGCAGGGTTGGTGATATGCTCTAGGATGCGCCTGAGCCAGGCAC
>JBGSKC010000065.1:0-20767 GCA_041741415.1 Bacteroidia bacterium
CCAGGAGATCCAGCAATGGTGGATGACCTACAATACCGTCCGCCCGCACAGCTCCCTGGGGTACCTCACCCCGGAGGAGTTTGAAGAAACCAAGGGGAATTTCTACTATTCAGCGGTAGCGGCCTAGGGGAAGAGGACAAGTGCAAAACTATTTTATAATGAAGGAGATGTAGAATTATTGAATTTATGCGATGATGGAACTACAATCATATCTGGACAGTACAAAGATTCAATAATAATAGGATCAAGTGTTTACAATAATTCCGAAGGAACATATTATTACTTATCTAAGATAAGTGATAATCTAGAAATAGAATGGGTAAAATCTTTCCCATCATTTCCAAACTTTTCAGTCGATATCATGGCAATAGCTTCAGACAAAGATGAAAGCATTTATGTATCAGGCGGAATAGCTAAACCCCTGATATTAGACGGAATTAAATTTGAGGGGGGGTACTTTTTGATAAAGTACGGTAAGTCTGGAATACCGATTTGGTTTTATTCTTTCGGCCAGGACCGTTTCGCTGCAAATAATATCGCCATCCATGATCAGGCCATTTACACTGTTGGCAGGTTTTCCTTTGAACAAGTGATCGAAGATACCACCATTTATAGCTATGGGCTCTTTCCTTCATCATTGTCATCCGACATTCTGTTGCTTCACCATGATCCGGAAACGGGCAAATTGATATGGTTCAAGCAAATCGGTTGGACTGGAAATGAGGGCGGAGGCTTTCTTCGAGGTGAGGAAGATGGCAACCTTTACCTTACTGGAGGTTTTTCTGATCGGTTCTCCTATCTGGATTCCATCGAGATGATCAATCCTTACCCGGGATCTGGGCGATTTTTTATTAGTCGACTACAGGCGGATTCGCTCCCTCCTACGCTCAAGATCCCTAAAGATGGCTGGGTGATTTATCCCAATCCGGTGCAGGAAATTCTCTGGGTAGCTGGCGAATGGGAGGACGGTGAAGCATCCATAGAAATGTTCTCGATGGATGGACGACTGGTCATGAACCAGACGATCCAGGCCGATTCCAATTTCCGCAAAGTATCTCTCCATATCCCTCCAAGCCTCGCAGCAGGAATGTATGTGATTCGCATACGGCAGGGAGAACGGGGGCGGAGCTATAAAGTATTGAAAATCAACTAACCACAAGCTTTTATGAAACACTCCCAACCGATTCTGAGAACATGTTTCCTCCTGTTTTTTCTGTTGATCCTTTCGTGCTCCTGGGCACAAGGAAATTACACTTGCTACACCGATTCCAGTAGCGGACCATTGCCTTCGGGAGCAAAGGAATAGCGAGTGTTCAGGGCAAGCTAATACAATTCCATAATGTCCAACTCTGAATCTTCCATGAAATTCATGATCAATGCCTTATCGGAGGCTAGTCGCTAAGCTATGTCGTGGGTGGAAGGATTGCCCATCCGCAACCAGACAATTTTTGGAGGTCCACCCCTGACAGACAGGACATCGCTAAAATCCTCATCAAAAGTGACGATTGTCAGGTGATGCTTCGCAGCAAAGTCCCAGATTTCCAGATCAGTGGCTGGTACTGGCATACCGCACCGGCTCACGTGCAAACTGCCGGGAAAGTCCGTTTCCAACAGCCTCAGTATCCTGTAAGAAATATTTTGATCAAAGAGCAGCATCAGGAAGCAATCCTTACTCTCCGCTCCCGATCTGCTGCATAAGCCAGGCAGGCCCGAATGTGTACTTCTTCCAGTTCGGGAAAATCTTCCAGAATGGCCGGGACGCTCATTCCCTGTGCCAGCCAGCCGAGTACATCATACACTGCTATCCGGGTGCCCACGATGCAGGGCCGCCCAAAGCGGATGTGCGGATCAAGGGAAAGATAAGCCTGGTACTTCATATTCACAACGATACGAAAATCTCCGCAGACTGGAAAGACATGACTGCAAATGGCGGAGGCTGGCAAAGCACCCGGTCGGGACTGAACCCGTTCGCTACCAACGGAAGTAAGAGAGTGCTTTCCAAACAATGCCGGACTGTTTTGACATCCCTTCAGCCATTGTCCCGAATGCTGACCGCCAAACATTTTCCAACCTGCAGTGGTCTGGGTTTCAGCTACCTTTGCAGGCATGAAATTCGGAAAGTTACCATCCGTTGAGGGCGTCGATTTTTCGCTCCCGCCGCTGCACCAACCCAGTGTGGACAAGCTCGGCGGAAAGCCGCATCCCGGTTTTGCCGCCTTTGTTGGCTTGTCGCGCTGGGCCAGCAAAGACTGGGTGGGCAACCTCTTCCCGGCGGGCACCAAACCCGCCGCCTACCTGCAGCAATATGCCCGCACGTTCAATACCATCGAGCTCAATTCCACCCACTACCGCACCCCAAGCCCCGACCAGGTGAGGGCCTGGGAGGAGCAGGTGCCAGCAGGTTTTCGGTTTTGTCCCAAAATTCCCCAGCAAATCTCCCATTTCCGCAAACTCGTGGGCATCGAGCAGGAACTGGCGCAGTTTGTTCACAGCATCAGCCATTTTGGCGAAAAACTGGGCTGCTCCTTCGTGCAGCTTCACGAGTCCTTTTCTCCGAGGCTGTTTGCCCAGCTTCGCGACTTCCTGCTGCGCTGGCCCATGGAACTGCCCCTGGCAGTGGAGTTTCGCCATGCCGACTGGTTTCTCCACCAGGCGCTGATCCCGGAGGCGCTGGATCTTCTTCAGGGGCTTGGCAAGGGCATCGTGATCACCGATGTGGCGGGCCGCCGGGATGTGCTGCACACCTGCCTGGGCGGGCAGCTCAGCATGATCCGGCTGGTAGGCAATGAATTGATTCCCAGTGATTTTGAACGATCCGACGCCTGGCTCGCCAGCATCTCCGAATGGAAGACTCATGGTCTTCGCGACCTCTATGTGTTTCCCCACGAACCCGAAGACCGCATGGCTTCGGAGCTGGGGCAGTACTGGCTCAACGCACTGCGCGAACGGGACTGGGCGGTTCCGGGTACACAGGCAGCAGGGCCCGCCCGGGGCGATCAGCTGTCTTTGTTCTGATGAAGAAAACTTCGGTTAGATTTGCCGGCATGAAGCCACTCGCTTTCGCCCTGTTTCTCAGCCTCAGTGGCTTCCTCGCCGCTTGTGAGGAATGCGCCTTTTGCCAGCCCGAATCCGTGACCCTGGAGAACGGCATCGAAGTGCTGCGCACAGAAGGAAGCGCCGTGGAGTACTGCGACGAACTCCTCGAAGAGCTGAGAGCCTTCCC
This sequence comes from Bacteroidia bacterium, assembly GCA_041741415.1. Taxonomy (GTDB): domain Bacteria; phylum Bacteroidota; class Bacteroidia; order J057; family J057; genus JANQTF01. The sequence goes on from JBGSKC010000065.1 coordinate 3,224, forward strand.
CACCGACACCGTCATTACCTTTCAGGACGCCAGCCGCACCGTGATGGTGATCACGACGCATTCCTGTTTGTAGAACTTTTCTCAGAGGGATGATGGTTGTGGGGAGCATCCCGACGAAAAGGACACCGCATTGATAAAATGCCGGAGGGCTGGTTTTGGTAAAGAGGGTATTCATTTTTGTGCTTAGAATAGACAAAAATAGCACCATTGGCGATTTTTTAGGTGTATAACGATTTTTTCGTTAAATAGACAAAACATTCGTTATCCTTTTATGGAACCACTGAACAACAAAGAAGAGCAACTGATGCAAATGATCTGGAAGCGGAAGCGGGCCCTGGTAAGTGACCTGCTGGAAGATTTTGACGAGCCCCGCCCCCCGCATTCCACCATTTCGTCGACTGTGCGCAAGCTGGAGGAAAAGGGCTACCTCGGCCACAAGGCTTATGGCCGCACACATGAGTATTTCCCCCTCATCACGAAGGGCGCCTACAAAAAATGGACGTTTGAGCGAATGATCGCAGACTATTTTGAGGGGTCTTACCAGGAGGTAGTATCCTACATGGTGGAGCAAAGTGCGTTAACAGCCGGGCAGCTTGCTGAGATTCAGCAGTTGATCGAAGAAGAAGAAGAGGGCAAGCCATGATCTCTTACCTGATCCTCCTTCATCTTGGTCTGATCGCTCTTTATGGGCTGTATCGCTGGCAGCTGCACGACCTGCCCTCCTACAGACTTAACCGGTTTTTTCTCCTGATCATTCCCCTGATCTGCTTCCTGCTGCCCCTGTTCCGATTGCCAGTTTCTCCGGTTGTAAACAAAGAATGGCTTGAGATCAGGGACGAGTATTGGGAGCCCCTGCAGCAAGGGCTGGAGGCCCAATCTACCGACGCAGGGAGCGTGGAGTTGGACCCGGCGAAGTGGCTTCTTCTGGTGTATGCAGCCGGGATGCTCTGGCAATTGTCACTTTCCGGCTTTGGCTGGTTCCGGGCTTGCCGCTATCTCCGCCGGGCTTCGCAGGTTCGGCGCGGGAACATCCACTGGTCCGGCAGGATACGCCAGAGCTGCGCATTTTTTGGTCATGTTTATCTTGGACAGGACTACCAGGCTTTATCTCTGCGGGAGCGGCTTTTTTTGCTGAGACATGAGGCCGCCCACGCAAGGCTCGGTCATAGCTGGGATCTCCTGTGGGTGGATTTCTTTCGGATCGTGGCCTGGTGCAACCCTTGCGCTCATCGACTGCTGAAGTCCCTTCGCTCTGTTCATGAATTTCAGGCTGACCGGGCGGCTGCGCCTGCTCCGGGAGATTTCTCTCCCTATGCCCGGCTTCTGCTCGCTCTTCTGGGCAAGATGGAACATCTGCCTATCCCTTCTTTTCACTCTCATCCATTAGCTAAGCGAATTCTCATGTTAAAGCGAACAAACTCCCAGGCCCCTGTCCGCTGGCGGGCCTATCTCCTCAGCATCCCCTTGCTGGCCATGTTGCTGGGCCTGAGCGCCTTTCGTGCCGGTTTCGGTCAAAGCGTTCCTTTGCAGGAATTGTCTGACAAGCAAGCTCACAATTTTCCTCAGCTGGATCCCGATGACAAACGTCTGCCAACCTTTCGCCCCGTTCCCGGCGAAATAACCTTTGGCTTTGGGATGCGGATGCACCCTGTTTTGCAGGTAAGGAAACAACATCTTGGTGTGGATTTCACAGCCGGAATGAACACGGCTGTCCGTGCCGCCGGAAGCGGAACTGTTGTTTCCTACCTCAACCAGCAGGGCTATGGCAACCTGCTCACAATTGACCATGGCAATGGCTACCAAACGCGTTATGCACAGCTTTCAGAGAGCAAAGCGGAGGTTGGTCAAATTGTTCAACAGGGAGAGGTGGTTGCTCTTTCTGGAAATACCGGCTTGTCCACCCACCCCCATCTCCATTTCGAGGTCATTTTTCAGGGCGAGCATGTGGACCCGGCTACGCTGCTGAAATAGGAAGTTTGCAGGAGGGTGATGTCTGAACGGGGCCCACAACCTACAGGGAAGTGGTGCCGGGGACAATAAGTGGCTTTCATGCCAGGCTGGCTTCCCCCCGATCAACAAAAAGGCAGCCCGAACCCGGGCCGCCTTGTAGAAGGATTCATGAAAAGTTGCGGGCGATCAGCCGCATTTGCTGTAACCGCAGGAGTTGCAGGTGAGGCAGCCTTCCTGGTAAATGAGGCCTGCTTCGCCACAGGAAGGGCAGGCATTTTCCACAGCTTCAGTGCCATCGGGAATGAAGCGCTTCAGTGCCCGGGCTACGCCGTTTTTCCAGGTGTTGAGGTATTCCTCGCTGAGGTGGAAATTGCTCACAAGATTCACCACGTGGGTAAGCGGCATTCCGTGACGCAGCACACCGGAAATGAGCTTGGCATAGTTCCAGTAAACAGGATCGAAGGTGCGGCTGAGGCCTTCAATCGTGACTTTGTAGCCGTCTTTGTCCTGGTACTGGAAGTCGTAGCGGCTTTCGCCTGATTCGTCTTTCACCTTCACCACAAGGCCCTTGTCCACAAACTGAAGGATGGAGAAGGAATCTTCGGCGCGGCCGGTAAAGATTTCGTAGGGGCGGCCATTGTATAGACCCACCACGGCGACCCACTTCTGGTCTTTGTTCATGAAGCGCACCACCTCAGCCTCCAGCCTTTCGGGGCGCTTCGGAGCCTGTGTTTCGATGAACTCAGCTTCTTTCTTTTTGCCTTTCCCCTTGTCATTGTCGGAGATCAGCACGCCGGAGCGGGAGCCGTCGCGGTAAATGGTCATTCCCTTGCAGCCTGATTCCCAGCCTGTTTCGTAGATGCGGGCAACCATGTCTTCAGAAATGTCATTGGGCACGTTCACAGTCACGGAGATGGAGTGGTCCACCCATTTCTGAACGGCACCCTGCATGCGCACCTTGGCCACCCAGTCCACATCGTTGGAGGTAGCGCCGTGGTAAGGCGACTTGAGGATGAGCTCGTTGAGCCTTTCCTGGTCCATCTTGGCCACAGCCGCCGGGTCGTAGCCGTTGATTTCGAGCCAGGTGATGAATTTGTGGTGGAAAACGTGGTATTCTTCCCAGGAGTCACCCACTTCGTCCACGAAATCGACCTTCACGTTTTTGTCGTTGGGGTTGACTTTGCGGCGGCGTTTGTAGGAAACGAGGAACACCGGCTCGATGCCAGAGGTGGTCTGGGTCATGAGCGAGGTGGTGCCGGTGGGGGCAATGGTAAGCAGGGCGATGTTGCGGCGGCCATACTTGGCCATCATCTCATAGAGCTCAGGATCGGCTTCTTTGAGGCGAAGAATGAAGGGGTTATTCGCTTCGCGGGTGGTGTCGTAGATGGGGAAGGCACCACGGTCGCGGGCCATTTCCACTGAGGCACGGTAGGCGGTGAGGGCCAGGGTTTTGTGCACGTTGACAGAAAACTCAAGACCTTCTTCGGAGCCGTAGCGAATGCCAAGGGCGGCCAGCATATCGCCTTCGGCGGTGATACCCACTCCGGTTCGGCGACCAGCAATGCATTTGTCGAGGATTTTTTTCCACAACATCCGCTCGGTGCGCTTCACTTCCTCGTCTTCGGGGTCGTCGTCGATCTTTTGGAGGATTTTCTCCACATTCTCGATCTCCATGTCCACGATGTCGTCCATCATTCGCTGGGCCATCTTCACATAATGCCTGAAGCGGTCGAAGTTGAAGCTGGCTTGCGGGGTAAACGGCTCATCGACAAAGGCATAGAGGTTCACGGCAAGCAGGCGGCAGGAGTCGTATGGGCACAGCGGGATTTCGCCGCAGGGATTCGTAGAGACCGTTTCAAAGCCGAGGTCGGCATAGCAGTCGGGGATCGACTCGCGCTTCACGGTATCCCAGAACAGTACACCGGGCTCCGCAGAGGCCCAGGCATTGTGGATGATTTTTTTCCAGAGGCTGGCCGCGTCGATTTCCTTGACGAACATCGGCTTGTCCGACTGGATGGGATACTGCTGGGTGAAAGATTTACCTTCCATGGCAGCCCGCATGAAGTCGTCGGTGATTTTGACAGACACGTTGGCCCCTGTCACCTTGGTGCCGTCCATTTTGGCGTCGATAAAATGCTCGGCATCGGGGTGTTTCACGGAGATGGAGAGCATAAGGGCGCCACGGCGACCGTCCTGGGCCACTTCGCGGGTGGAGTTGGAGTGGCGCTCCATAAAGGGAACCACGCCGGTGGAAGTGAGGGCGGAGTTCATCACGGGGCTGCCTTTGGGCCGGATGTAGGAGAGGTCGTGGCCCACGCCACCGCGGCGCTTCATGAGTTGCACCTGCTCTTCGTCCATTTTCATGACACCACCATAGGAGTCGGCAATGCCGCTGTGGCCGATCACAAAGCAATTTGACAAAGAAACCACCTGAAAGGGATTGCCGATACCGGCCATGGGGCCGCCCTGCGGGATGATGTAGGTGAAATCTTTGAGGGCTTCGTAGAGCTCTTGCTCGGTGTAGGATTCAGGATATTTTTGCTCAATTCGATAAACCTCATGAGCAATTCGGCGGTGCATGTCGTCGGGGGTGCGATCGTAAATATGCCCGAAGGAATCCTTCATGGCGTATTTGTTGATCCAGACATTGGCTGCCAGTTCGTCGCCTTGAAAATATTCGATGGCGGAGGCCAAAACTTGCTCGTAAGGCAGGGAACGCAGTGCTTCCGCCTGCTGGGCGCGGGTTGCTTGGGGTTGGGTGCTGACCATGGTACTTAACGGATTACGACTGTTTGAGTGTGAAGCGAAAAAGTGGATACGTGCAGGGGTAACAAGCAGATTGAATCAAGAGCAAGGGGCTGAACTGAATCAGGATTTGAACCTACGCCGGGAAACGGAGTTCCCCTACCCGACTTATGCACAATTGACCAAAGGCTGTGGAAAACTCGGGCAGTGATGACGTCACCCCTCTTGCTGTCAAGAATCATCAGGGAATTTTCACCATCTTCCCTAATTTGGCAACTCAACCTTCAGCCGTTTCTTATGCCTGCCATCCGCCGCCTTCTTGTTGCCAACCGTGGTGAAATCGCCCTCCGCGTTATGCGCTCCGCCCGTGAAATGGGCATCACCGTCATCGCCATTTACTCCGAAGCCGATCGCAACTCGCCCCACGTTCGCTACGCCGACGAATCCTACCTCATCGGCACGGCTGCCTCCAGCGAAAGTTACCTTCGTGGCGACAAAATCATCGCCCTCTGCCAGCAGCAGGGCATTGATGCCATTCACCCCGGCTACGGCTTCTTGTCCGAAAACGCCGGGTTTGCCCGCGCCGTCCGCGATGCCGGGCTCATCTTCGTGGGGCCCTCCCCCGAATCTATGGAGCTCATGGGCGACAAACTCTCGGCCAAGCAGGCTGTCAAACAGTTCGATGTGCCCCTCGTTCCCGGCCTCGATCACGCCATCTCCGACATTGCAGAAGCGAAAAAGGTAGCAGTAGAAGTCGGCTTTCCGGTGCTGGTGAAAGCATCTGCCGGTGGGGGTGGCAAGGGAATGAGGCTTGTGGAAAATGTGGAGGAATTTGAAGAGCAAATGGAAAGGGCCATTTCAGAAGCCCAGAAATCCTTCGGCGACGGTGCTGTGTTCGTCGAAAAATTCGTCACCAAACCCCGCCACATCGAAATCCAGGTCATGGCCGATTCCTTCGGCAATGTCACCTACCTGTTTGAGCGGGAATGTTCCATCCAGCGCCGCCACCAGAAAGTGGTGGAGGAAGCCCCCTCCTCTGTGCTCTCGCCTGCGCTGCGCGCCCGCATGGGTGAGGCCGCTGTGAATGTGTGCCGCGCCTGCCAGTATGTCAACGCCGGTACCGTCGAATTCCTCCTCGATGCCGACCACAAGTTCTACTTCCTCGAAATGAACACCCGCCTCCAGGTGGAGCACCCCGTCACGGAAATGATCACGGGGCTCGACCTTGTGAAGGAGCAAATCCGCGTGGCGGAAGGCCAGGCGCTGTCTTTCCGCCAGGAAGATCTGGTGATCCACGGCCATGCCATCGAGGTCCGGGTGTATGCCGAAGATCCAACCAACAATTTCCTGCCCGATATTGGCACGCTGCACATTTACCGCAGGCCGCAGGGAAATGGCGTTCGGGTGGATGATGGCTTTGAAGAAGGCATGCAGGTGCCGATTTACTACGACCCCATGCTCGCCAAGCTGATTGTGCACGGCCCCACCCGCGAGGCGGCCATGGACAAAATGATCCGGGCCATCGACGAATACCACATTGTGGGGGTGCAGACCACCCTGCCCTTCTGCCGCTTTGTGATGGAGCACGAGGCCTTCCGCTCCGGCAATTTCGACACCAATTTCGTGAACCACCATTTCAGCCCGGATAAGCTTCAGCGGGAGTTGACCCCGGCAGAACAGGAAGTGGCGGCCCTTATTGCCACCCTGGCCATGGACCAGGCGCAGGGAAGGCAGCCCAGCACAGAAACGCATCCTTTCCCGCGCACCAGCACCTGGAAGATCCAGCGAAGGCATTAGGCCCTACAGAAGGCGGAGAACAGTTTTACAGGAGCCAGGGGCGGATAGCTTTCTGGCTCCTTCCTGTCTGGCAGCTTGGAGAATGCGATATTCTTCATATATTTTTCCTCCCTTCCTCTTATCAGCCCCTGAGCCTGCCTCCCGGGCTGTTTTTTGTACCGCTTCCCAAGGACTGCTACTGTGAACCCTACCAACACGCAAGACCCGGAATACTACCACAAGGTGGTGGATTGCCAGCATGCCTGCCCGGCCCACACCCCTGTCCCGGAGTACATTCGCCTCATTTCAGCAGGCCGGTACAGCGACGCCTACATGGTGAACTGGGAGTCGAATGTGTTTCCCGGCATCCTTGGCCGCACCTGCGACCGCCCCTGCGAACCCGCCTGCCGCCGCGGCCGCATCGAGGAAAAACCTGTGGCCATTTGCCGCCTCAAACGCGTGGCCGCCGACAACAAAGACGAAGTCGTGCACCGGATGCCACAGGGGCCCTTCCCTGCCAACGGCAAGAAAATCGCCCTCATCGGCGGGGGGCCTGCCTCCCTCACCGTCGCCCGGGACCTCGCACCCCTCGGCTACGAAATCCACCTCTACGACGAATGGCACAAGGGCGGCGGCATGATGCGCACCCAGATTCCTGCCTTCCGCCTGCCGGAGGAAGTGCTCGATGAAGAAGTCGGGTACATCATTCGCCTCGGCATTCACACCCATTTCAACACCTACGTTTCCTCGATGCGCGAAATCCTGGAGAAGGACTACGACGCAGTGTTTGTGGGAACAGGCGCCCCCAAAGGCCGCGACCTCGACCTGCCGGGCCGCCAGGAGGCTGATAAGCATGTCCATATCGGGATCGAGTTTTTAGCGAATGTAGCCTTCGCGCACCGCGAAAGCATTGGCAAAAAAGTCATTGTGCTGGGCGGCGGAAACACCGCTATGGACTGCTGCCGTACCTCCCGCCGGATTGGCGGGGAGGAGGTCAAAGTCGTGGTGAGGTCGCCGTTTCAGGACATGAAAGCTTCCGCCTGGGAAATTGAAGATGCTCAGCATGAGGATATTCCCATTTTGAACAACATGCCGCCCAAAGAATTTGTCGTGGAAAACGGCAAGCTCAAAGGGATGGTGTTTGAAAAGGTGAAGGCTGTGTATGATGACAAAGGAAAGCGCAGCCTGGTGAGCACCGGCGAGCCGGATGTGTTCATCGAAGCCGACGATGTGATCATTGCCATCGGCCAGGACAATGCCTTCCCCTGGGTTGAGCGCGATCTGGGCATTGAGTTTGGCAAATGGGAGGTGCCTGTGCTGGACAAACTCACCTACCAGTCCACCCTGCCGAAGGTGTTTTTTGGCGGTGATGCCGCTTTCGGCCCTGAAAACATCATCACAGCCGTGGCCCAAGGTCATCAGGCAGCGATTTCCATCGATTTGTTTTGCCAGGGAAAAGACCTGCGGCAGCGCCCTGCCCCGTCGGTGAACCTCGTGAGCCAGAAAATGGGCATCCACGAGTGGATCTATGACAGCCCGGTTGTAAACGACCTCCGATATGCCGTTCCCCATGCCGAGAAAGTCATGACCCTCACCAACCGCAAGGTGGAGGTGGAGCTGGGCTTCGAGCCTGCGGTGGCCTATAAAGAAGCACAGCGCTGCCTCAACTGCGATGTGCAGACGGTGTTTACCACCAGCAAATGCATCGAATGCGATGCCTGTGTGGACATTTGCCCAACTTCCTGCATCACCTTTACCCACAACGGCGAGGAAAGCGACCTGCGAACCCGCCTCATGGCCCCGGCTGTCAACCCCACCCAGGACTTGTTCGTGTCTGAAGCCCTGCCCACTGCAAGGGTCATGATCAAAGACGAGGATGTGTGCCTCCATTGCGGCCTCTGCGCCGAACGATGCCCCACTGCTGCGTGGGACATGCAAAAATTCCTCTATCAGGTTACCAAAGCTTGCAAAGTTGTATGAGTTCTGTGAGATCAGTGAATGATATGGTGGTCCGGTTTGCGAATGTGAACGGAACCGGCTCGGCCAGTGCCAACAGCATGTTTTCCAAGGCCATTTTCCGGATGGGCATCCCCGTTACCCCCAAAAACATTTTCCCTTCCAACATCCAGGGACTGCCAACCTGGTATGAGGTGCGGGTGAGCGAAAAGGGATATCTGGGCCGAAAAGAAGGCATTGATCTGCTGGTGGCGGTGAATCCGCAGAGCCTCGACAAGGACATTGCTTCGGTGCGCCCCGGCGGCTACCTGATGTATGACAGCACCCGGCCGCTGCATCCTTCGCAGCTTCGCCCCGACATTCACTTCCTGGGCCTGCCGATGATGCAGATGGCAATGGATCACTATTCCCAGCCACGGCAGCAGCAACTGCTCAAAAACATGGTGTACATCGGGGCCCTCAGCGCCCTGCTGGCCATTGAGCGGGATGTGATTCAGGAGATCATCCGGGAGCAGTTCGGAAATAAGGAGTCACTTGTACAAATGAACTTCCAGGCTGTGGACCTGGGCTTTTTCTATGCCTTCGAGCATTTCGACTGCCCGCTCGACATCCGGCTGGAGCGCCGCGACCTGATCGGCGACCACATCATGATGGAGGGAAATGCCGCCACCGCCCTCGGGGCTATCTATGGAGGAGCTTCTGTGCTGTCGTGGTACCCGATCACCCCTTCCACCTCGGTGGCACAGGCATTTGAAGATTTTGCCAAAGATCTCCGCACAGACCCGGTATCTGGGAAAAAGAATTATGCCATTGTGCAGGCCGAAGACGAACTGGCCGCCATGGGCATGGTAATCGGGGCGATGTGGAACGGCGCCAGAGCCTTCACAGCTACCTCCGGCCCCGGCGTTTCGCTCATGAGTGAGTTCCTGGGCCTTGCTTATTTTGCCGAAATCCCCGTGGTGCTGGTAGATGTGCAGCGGGGCGGGCCCTCCACGGGCATGCCCACCCGCACCCAGCAATCCGACATTACCCTCGCGGCCTACGCCTCCCACGGCGATACCCGGCATGTGCTGCTGTTCCCCTCCACCCCGGCAGAGTGCTTCTCCATGACAGCCGATGCATTCGACCTCGCCGAACGCCTTCAAACGCCGGTGATCATCATGTCCGACCTCGACCTCGGCATGAACGACCATTTGTCGCCGCCGCTTCACTGGGACGACAGCCGCCGCTATGACCGTGGAAAGGTGCTGAGTGCCGAAGATCTTGACCACCTGGAAAAATGGGGCCGCTACCTGGATGTGGATGGCGACGGCATTTGCTACCGCACCCTGCCGGGAACCCACCCCACCAAGGGCGCCTATTTCACCCGGGGAAGTTCCCGCGACGAATATGCCCGCTACACCGAAGACGGAACCGTGTATGCCCGGGTACTGGACCGGATTGGCAGCAAATGGGACACGGCCAGGAGCCTCGTTCCTGCTGCGGAACTGCACGAAGCAGAAGAACCAGCTGAGATCGGGCTGGTGTTTTTCGGCACCTCCAGCTACGCCGCGATGGAAGCAGTGGACCTGCTCCGGGAACGAGGAATTGCCGTGGATGCCCTGAGAATCAGGGCCTTTCCCTTTGGGCCGGAGGTGGAATCATTCCTCGACAGCCACGAGCAGATCTTTGTTGTGGAGCAAAATAAGGAAGGACAGCTTCGTTCGCTGCTCATCAACGAGCTGGAAGCAAACCCAAAAAAGCTGCGCAAGATCCTCAACTACGATGGCATGCCGATTACGGCGGATGCGATTGTGAGGGGGATGAGGTGAGCCGAGAACCGAGAGCCGAGAGCCGAGACTGGAAAATGAATTGGTCAGAACTCTCAACCCTGAACTCCCAACCCAAAACCACCAACACTCAACTCCCTTCCCATGACCTATATCCGACCTGCATTTCGCCACCCTGGCCTTCCCAAAAATGATCTGGGCTATTCCCGCGCGGATTATGAGGGCGCGATTTCAACGCTGTGTGCCGGCTGCGGCCACGATTCCATTTCCGGAGCCATTGTGCAGGCCTGCTATGAGCTGAACATTGAGCCACACCGCGTGGCCAAGCTCTCCGGCATTGGCTGTTCGTCCAAAACGCCGACCTATTTTCTCTCCAACTCCCACGGTTTCAACTCCGTGCATGGCCGCATGCCATCTGTCACGACGGGTGCCAACATGGCCAACCGCGACCTGATTTACCTGGGCGTTTCCGGCGACGGCGATTCGGCTTCCATTGGCATGGGGCAATTTTGCCATGTCATCCGCCGCAACCTCAACATGACCTACATTGTCATGAACAACGGTTGCTACGGCCTCACGAAAGGCCAGGACTCGGCCACCGCCGACCCCGGTTCCATCAGCAAAAAAGGCGAACCCAACCCGTTTCAGGCCATCGACCTTGTGGGGCTCGCCCTGGAGCTGGGTGCCACTTTTGTGGGGCGCAGTTTTTCCGGCGACAGAACTCAGCTGGTACCCCTGATCAAGGCGGCGATGAAGCACGAGGGATTCGCCTTCCTCGACGTAATCTCCCCTTGTGTGACCTTCAACAACAACGTTGGCTCCACCAAGTCTTACAGTTTCGTGCGCGACCATGTGAACGCCACGGCCAATATTGACCTGGTGCCGCACCGCGACGAAATCACCGCCGATTACGACGATGCTGCCTGGGTGGACCTGCACGACGGCTCCGCCATTCACCTGAAAAAACTCAGCCAGGGCTGGGACCCTACCAACAAGCAGGCTGCCCTCGACAGGCTCCAGGCTTCCAGGGAGGCAGGGGAAATCCTGACAGGGCTGGTTTATATCGACACAAGCAGCAGGGATTACCACGAACTGGCCCACACCGCAGAGCGCCCGCTCAATCAGCTTACCGAAGCAGAACTTTGCCCTGGCAACGCCATTTTGCAGCAAATCAACGCAGGAATGAGGTAGGCTGGGCCTGACAGGAGATTAGCTCACCTCCGCCACCATGATTTGCTCCGCCACTTTGCGGGAAATGTGTACTTCCCGGCCACTGGCCAGGCTCAGCTGGAGAGATTCGTCGTAGGCGATTCTCTCCCGCACCGTGAGCCCCACCCCGATGCCGAGGCCGGTGGCGTCGAGGTATTGGAGGAAATCGCTGGAATCGTCCTTCACGCGGACAATGACGACAGGCTTGCCGATGTGAGCCTCGGGCAGGAGGGTGAGGAATTGCTCAGGCATCCTGCCGTAGCGATCCGGGATGGGGTCGCCATGGGGATCCACGACAGGGCGTCCCAGAAAATCGTCCATGCGGTCCATGAGCGCCGCAGACTGGATATGCTCCAGTTGCTCTGCGAGGAGGTGTACCTCGTCCCAGCGGAAGCCGAGTTTTTGCACCAAAAACACCTCCCAGAGGCGGTGGCGGCGAATGATCATGAGAGCTGCGGTTTGGCCCTGGCTGGAGAGTTTCACGCCGTGATAGCGTTCGTACTCGAGGAGGCCTTTGGCGGCGAGCCGCTTGAGCATGTCTGTCACAGAAGAATCCTTTGCCTCCACTTGCTGGGCAATGGCGCGGGTGCTCACGGCGCTTTCTTCGGTGCCGAGGGTGAAAATGGCTTTGAGGTAATTTTCCTCTGACAGGGTGAGGGAGTCCATGGGGTCGAATATCTGAAAAATGTGGGAAATTTCATTTGATTCAGACTTTCTTCCCTGCTCTGCCCCTTCTTGTGCCGGACGACTCCTCTCAGGGTTTTGTCTTACACAGAAGGTAAAGGAAAAAGTCGCATCAGAAAAAAGGGGGGCCCTCTCCCCGCTTTTGGGGATGAAAGCGCAGCGCATTCTTCGTCAACTTGCCTGAGCGATGAGCATGGTGGTTGCAAAAGGCGGGAAGCTCCGGCTCGCCAGTTGTGGAGAAGCCACACCATCCTCGAACCCATTTTCCTTACCGACTCATTAACCGCTGCGAACGATGCGACAGATTTGGACCAGCTTATTGTTGATTCTTCTAATGCCTGGCGCTCTGGTAGCCCAGCAATTGAGCGCCGATTGGGACCAGAAAACCTCTGTTCCTGCCCCGGGCCGTTTTTGGGGCCTTGCATTCAGCATTGGAGACAAGGGCTATGCTGGCACAGGCCGGACTGGTTTTAACGGGCAGCCGCAGCCCGATTTTTGGGAATACGACCCGGCAACCGACACCTGGGCGCAGAAAGCCGATTATCCTGACGGAGCCACCGAAGGCGCCACCAGCTTCAGTGTAGCAGGCCGTGGCTTCGCCGGATTTGGCACGTCCTTCATTCAATTTCGCTCTACTTTTTACGAATACCTGCCTTTCACCAATACCTGGGAACAACGCGCCTCCGTGCCGGGCGGGGTAGGCTTCTCCTATTCACACGGTTTTGCCATCGACAGCACCATCTACATCGGGCCGGAGAACGGCACAAATAAGTTCTATGCCTACAACATCGCCACTGATACATGGGGAGCCAGAGCCGATTACCCGGGCCTCGACCGCCGGGCGCAGGTAAGCTTTGCGGCAGGTGGGAAGGGCTATATCGGGTTGGGAGCCTGGGTGTTTGGCAGCGTCCAGGGTAATTTTTATTGCTATGACCCCTCCACTGATGCCTGGACGCAAATTGCGGATCTTTCGCCCAAATCCGACCAGTCCACCGCTGTGACCATCAACGATGTTGGCTATGTTTACAATGTTGGTGGCAACCAAAGAGACATTTACCGCTACAAAGCCGACACCGACGAATGGCAGTATGTGAGCACCCTTCCTACAGACCGCATTGCCAATGCCTCCATGTTTGCCATCGGCGATACGGGCTACATCGTCCTGGGCGAGTCTACCATTTCGGGGGGCAACTCCCCAAGCAACCAGCTCTGGGGCTTCCGGCCATTTGAGGTTAATTCCGACAACCTGGAGACAGCCCTCCGTTCTGAGCAATTTACCTGGCAGAACAAGGCTGGCCAACTAAGCATTGGCCTCGAAGGACTTCAGGGACAATCATTTACCCTCACAATCCACACACTTGATGGTCGTGAACTGGCCAGCCGCGACATCCGCCATCAGGATCATTGGACCGGTGCATTCGAAACCGGAAGCTGGTCGCCAGGGATGATCCTCGCCACCCTGAGCCGGGAAGGTACCCGCCCCCTGACAGAGAAGATTTTGATTCAATGAGTTTGATAACAAAGGTTAGGTACATGCTTGTCAGCCTCATCCTTGGGATGGGGCTGACGGCGTGTCGCCCCCAGCCGAAGGAAATGGCTGCGGAACAAAGCCAATCTCTGTACAGCGTTCGGGTGATTGGACTTGAAAATGGCTATGGCTACGAAGTACTGAAGGAAGGCAAGGTGCTGATTCGACAAACGGAGGCCCCTGCTTTGGCGGGTGTGGTGCTGATCGAAGATTCTGCCCGGGCCAGAGAGCTGGGCAACAGGGTGTGCGACAAACTTGATCAGGGTCAGTGGCCGCCTTCGCTGAGCGCGGAGGAAGTAAGGGCGATTTTAACCCGCTGAGGGCTCCTCAGGGATGGGTTCACTCTCCTCCGGGTCTTTTTTCAGCGAACCGACGATCACGATGCCGAGACCCAGCATAATGGACATGTCGGCGAAATTGAAAACACCGGTGCGCATGGCCACGAGGTCGATGTGGAGGAAATCGGTGACGGAGCCGTAGGCGATGCGGTCAATAAGGTTGCCAATGCCGCCTCCCAGCACGAAGGCCATGCCGATGAGCGTGAGGAAATTGTACTTTTTTTGGCGAACGAGCACCACCAGCAGAAACACCATGACCACCAGCGGCAGGTACACCAGGAGAATGTCGCGGAACACGGGCGGCAAATCTGCCCCGGCGCTAAGAAATGCGCCTGTATTCTCGACCTTGGTCATGATGAAGTATTCGCCGATCAGCTCGCGCTGTTCGCCATACTCAATGGAACCGCGCACAACGAACTTGGACACCTGGTCGCAGCCGACATTGGCGAGAACCAGGGCGAGGAGATAAATGGCGCGACGTAGGGAGGGTTTATTCATGAGAAAATGCCTTGACAGAAAGTCCGGGCAGGGAAGATAAGGAGGGAAAGTGAAAGGGGAAAATTCGCAGGCAATCCAGGTTAAAATCCTCAGCCTCTGCCGCCGAAAATGGCGCTCCCGATCCTCACCATGGTAGCCCCTTCCTGGATGGCAATTCCGAAATCGCCGCTCATGCCCATGCTGAGTTCGTCGAGAGAAACGCGCGGGTAACTTTCCTCGCGGAGCCAGTCTCTGGCTTCGCGCAGCCGCCGGAACTGGCTCCGGATGAGCGCCTGATCGTCGGTGAAGGCAGCCATGCCCATGAGTCCGTGGACGGAAACCCAGGGGTATTTTTCCAGGTCGCGCAGGAGCTGGCGGGTGGCGGCTTCATCGAGGCCGGATTTGGCATCTTCCTCCGAGATATTGAGCTGGAGGAGGCAGCGGGCGATTTGCTGATGCTGGCCTGCGAGGCGGTTGATTTCCGCGAGGAGGCTTTCAGAATCAACAGAATGGATGAGATGCACCCAGGGCAGGAGGTACTTGACCTTGTTGCGCTGGAGGGTGCCGATCATGTGCCACCGTGCCTGTGGCAGTTGAGGCTGCTTCTCGCGCAGTTCCTGGGGGCGGTTTTCGCCGAAATCGACCTGTCCGGCTTGCCAGGCCTCCAGGATGTCGGCCATGGGCTTGGTTTTGGACACCGCAATGAGCGTGACCCCGGCAGGCTGCCGGCCTGCGTCAATGGCTGCCTGGTGAACCTGTTTCTGGACCTCGGCGAGGTGGTGGGAGATGGGAAGCATGGGGCGAAGATAGGAAAGGGAGGGAGGATTGCGACGAACTCGTTCTGAAAAGGTTGGCAGGTACTGGATGAACATACTGCCTTTTGATGATGAAGCAACAAAAACTGAAAGAACCTGACAGTCCTGCCCGGTGTTATATACTTTACTCCAGGCCGAAGCGGCAGGGTGAGGAGGACAACAATCACCATTCCCGGACTTTCATCTTTTCGGAATGCTAACTGGCAATGGCCCAGGAATACCCGGAGATGGAAGCTGCCCGGTTACGTTCTGATTACGTATCTGGCTCAGTTGGCAGGGTAAACGTAGGTACGGTTATGAAATCGACTCACTTAGAGCTTACCAGTTTTTAGGGCAATTGACATTTCAACAAAGCTATTTATGAAAATATACGTGAAAAACATGGCCTGCGAAAGCTGTAAAATTGTGGTCAAAGAGGCGTTAGACGAACTTGGCATCCTGACTGTGAAAGTTGACCTGGGAGAAATAGAAACCAAAGAAGATGTTTCTGATAACGAAAAGAAGCAGCTAAACAGCATAATCAACAAAGCAGGACTGGAGTTGCTCGAAAAAAAACAGGGAGTATTAATTGAAAAAATCAGGAAGGTCGCCATTGAATATGTTTATAAGTCTCACGACAAGCCACCCATGAAATTTTCTGCTTTGCTCAGCCAGGAACTAAACCTTAGCTACACCTATCTTGCCAATTTTTTTTCAGAAGTGGAAGCAACCACCATCGAGCAGTTCATTATTTCGTTGAAAATAGAACGGGTAAAGGAGTTGATTCTTTTTGAAGAAGACACTTTTTCGGAAATTGCTTATAAGTTGAACTACAGCAGTGCCGCACATTTATCCAACCAGTTCAAAAAAGTAACCGGACTCACCCCATCTCACTTCAAGGCCCTGAAAGAAAAAAGAGTTTCCATCCAAAAAATTTAGCGCCAGACAAACAACAAACCGCGCAAGGAAGTCTGCTTCAAGCGTTGCCAGGCATCAGATCAGCCTTCAAATCCTCATCTGAGCAGGCGGACTTTCAGGAATGCCTTCCATAACTGGTCCCGCAATGACAATCGGAAACCTTCCTTTTCTTTCCACACCTGGAAATTTTCGATACCTTTATGCAAGCGGCTTCTTCAAAGGAAAGAAGCGGCAACGAATCAACTCGGCAGACATATGAAACTAGTTAATCTCGGATCACAAGGCCTTCAGGTACCGGCCATCGGCCTGGGCTGCATGGGCATGTCGGATTTTTACGGCAGCTCTTCTGAAGCGGAAAATCTGCTGGTACTGGACCGGGCCGCAGAGATGGGATGCACCTTTTGGGATACCGCCGACATGTATGGGCCATTTACTAATGAAGTGTTGCTGTCAAAAGCACTAAAAGGGCAGCGCGAAAAGATTACCCTGGCGACCAAGTTTGGCGTTTCCCGTGGCGAAGACGGAAGCTGGCAAGGCATCAAAGGCAGCGCGGAATATGTGCGGGCCGCCTGCGACGCTTCGCTGAAACGCCTCGGAACCGAATATATCGACCTCTATTACCAGCACCGCGTGGATCCCGAAACCCCGATTGAGGAGACTGTTGGCGCTATGGCTGAACTGGTGCAAGCTGGGAAGGTCCGCTACATTGGTCTCTCGGAGGCAGATCCCGACACCATCGCCCGCGCCCACGCCGTTCATCCGATCAGTGCCCTCCAAACAGAGTATTCGCTGTGGTCGAGGGAAGTGGAAGCTGAGATTTTGCCCGCGATCCAGCGACTGGGAATCGGCTTTGTGGCCTACAGCCCGCTTGGCAGGGGCTTTTTGTCCGGGGCCATCCGGTCGCGCAAAGACCTGGAGCCTGGCGACTGGCGGCTTGTAAATCCGAGGTTTACCGACGAAGCCATCGCTGCCAACAGCCAGCTCGCCGACGGCGTGGCTGACATCGCCCTGGAACTGCAGGTCACACCAGCTCAGGTGGCGCTGGCCTGGCTTTTGTCGCGCGACCTTCCCATCGCACTCATCCCCGGAACCCGCAAAACAGAACGGCTGGAAGAAAACTGGGCGGCTCAGGAGCTTGTGCTGTTACCGGAACACCTTGCCCGGCTCGACGATCTTATTCAGCAGGGCGTGGCCGGTGCGCGGTATTAGGAGGGTTTGGTTGATCGGGAAATAATGACAAGAAATCCGGCCCTATCAGCCAGGGCTTACGCATTACTCAAGTTATGCCGAAGATAACGGTTTCGAGGAAGTCATTGGAGAGAGTGGCTCTGAGTCTTGCGACCTTTCCTGAGATTTTTTCTGGTTTCCTGGCTTTAATCAAGTTGAGCGCCATGAGTCTG
>JBGSKC010000066.1:0-21976 GCA_041741415.1 Bacteroidia bacterium
TGTAAATAAAGGTGTAAAAGTCTGCCCCTGCAGAGCCGGAGGTGTTGTCATACTGAACATAATACCGCAGGGTGCCGTCGTCGGGTAAAACGCTGTAAAAGTAATCGTTGGCATCGGAAGCCACGGAGGTGTAGCCGATCCGGCCCGTTCGGGGGGTATTGGCCGTGACGGCGACCGCATCAGCAAAGGTATTGTTCGGCTCAGGATCAGATGGTCCCGCTGGCAGCACCTCATACTGGAAGCTATAGCTGAAACTGCCGCTGGCGTTTATCCGGAAAAATACCGTATCGGCCGCCAGGCCATACACCGTGATCGTGTCGGCAGAGAGCCCGAGTGGCTGGTTGGCCTGAGCACCAATGCCGATCTGTGCCTGATTTTTGTTGTAAATAAAGCTGAGAAAATCTGCCCCGGTCGAGCCGGAAGTATTGTCGTATTGGACATAATACCGCAGGGTACCGTCGTCAGGAAGAATGGTGTAGAAATAGTCGTTGGCATCGGCAGCCACGGAGGTGTAGCCTATTCTGCCCGTTCGGGGGGTATTGGCCGTGACGGCAACCGCATCAGCAAAGGTATTGTTCGGCTCAGGATCAGGCGGTCCGGCTGGCAGCACTTCATACCGAAAGGTGTAGCTGAAACAGTCGCTGGCAGTAATACGAAAAAACACTGTGTCGGCTGCCCGCCCGTAAACCGTGATCGTATCGTGCGAAAGCCCCAGCGGCTGATTGGCCTGGGCCCCGCTGGCGATCTGCGTCTGATTTTTGTTGTAAATGAAGCTGTAAAAGTCTGCCCCCGTGGAGCCGGAGGTGTTCTCATATTGAACATAATACCGCAGCGTGCCGTCTTCAGGCAGCACTGAAAAGTAATAGTCATTCACATCAGCAGAAATGGACATATATCCAATGCGGCCGTGTACCAAATCAGACTGCGCAAAGGCAATGGCCCCGGCAAATCCGTCATTTTGCCCGACATCATTCGTGCCGCTGGAAGCGATCTGATACGAAAACTGGTAGTTGTAATTCCCGGTACAGTTAAACCGGATATACATGGTGTCCCGTTCCCGGCAATGGACCGTTATGCTATCGCTGCCTGCGGCAATGTTGGCCAGGACTTTGCTCCCAATTTGTGTCCCGGCTTTGTTGTACACATAGGCAAACATATCGGCATCTGCCAGGCCTCCGCTGAAAGAAAAGAACACCTTCAGGGTGCCGTCGTCATTGGGAAGAGAGACGAAATAGTCGTTGACATCAGCAGGAATCGCCGTGGAACTGATGCTCCCAGTGACCAATGCCCCCTCCTGAATGAGGTTGGCGGTGGGAAGAGTGTTGTTAGGCTCGGTTTCGGTTTGTCCGCGCAGGAGCATTGGCAACAAAATCGCCACGAGGAGGAGGAAATGCTTCATTTGGAGAGGAATTAGGTCCTGCCTCTTTATGTAAGAAATAGCGACAGGTTAATAGGGTCGGAGAAAGTTTTTAACTTCCTGCCCATCTCTCTCTTTTTCATGAATCTGACTACAATTTCCTTTTCCTCCTTTCGGATTGCCTTTCTCCTGCTTGTGCTGGGCATGATTCTTTCCCCGGGGGGCAGTCAAACTTCCGGTACCCGGCCTGCCGGGGAAGCCTTGGAAAAGAGCCGTCAGCTGAGCGTGGAGGGACAATTTGTGGAAGCCTATGCCATGGCCCGGGAAGCCCAGCGCCTCGCAGCAGCAGCCGGAGCGCCTCTCCTCCTCGCTGATGCCATGCTGGAGCAGGGAAAATACCTGGCCAGAAACGGATTTTCGGAAGAGGCCACTGCCGTGTTGGATAGCTTGCTGGCCATGGAGGCAAGCCTTGGCTCTCAGCATCCCACCCTGCTCGTGGCTCGTGCAGAGCGTGCTGATGTAGCCTACCTCAGTGGCCAAATGGAAGAACACCTTGCCCGCTACCAATCCCTCGCCGCCGACTGCGAACGACTCCCCGCCACCGCCGACTCCCTGCGTGGGGTGCTGTTTCAGTGGGTCGGGGAAGCGTTTGCCATTCACGACAGCCTGGAAACCGCCCTGCGATATGTCGGGCGCTCGCTGGAGCATGTGCAACGCGCCCTGCCGCCCGACCACCTTCAGCTCGCTTACAGCCACAATTCCCTCGCCGTTATACACAATCACCGTGGCGAACCCGAAGCGGCCATGTTCCATCTGGAACAGGCTCTCCGCATTTTTCAGCAGCGGCTTCGCCCTGACCACAGCCACCTCATCCAGGTGCGCAGCAACCTCGCCTCTCTGTATCTCAATGATGGCCTCATGTGGGAAGCCATCAGGGTCCTGGAGGAAAACCTGCCCCTGCTTGAAAATGTGAGCCAGAGGGCTCAGTATTCCAGCCTCTACAAATATGCTACAGCTCGCAACATGGTAGGCGACCATGAAACTGCACTTGCCTACCTCGATCAGACCGAAGCCTTGATCCTGGCCCGACCCGGCCTGGATCCCGAGGCTCCCGGCAATATTGCCTACCTCCGTGCCGCCGCTTGCCAGTACCTCGGCGAGAATGAAGCTGCCTTGAAGCACATTGATGCCGGGATTCGCAGCTTAACAGACCTCCATGGAAAGAATTTTTCGCCTTTGCTCACCGATTTCCTGCGCCGGGGCACCGTGCTGACCAACATGAAGCGCTACCCGGAGGCCATCGCAGCCCTGGAGGAGGCCCTCCGGCTTGCTCATCGGCAACAACCCCTCCACGCCATGCGCACAGGTTGGGTGTGGGAATCGCTGGGGAAGATTTATCTCCGGCAGGCGCACTTCCATCAGGCCCTCGGCTGCTTCCGCCAGGCTGCTGCTTTGTTTTCCCAGCCCAATGCGCAGTGGAATCTCTGCGACACCTACAGTCACATGGCCCAGGCATGGCGAAGCCTTGGTTCGCCCGATTCCAACCAATACTACCTGGAAAAAGCCTGGCAATTCGCCCTGCCCGAACTTCCCTATCAGCAGAACCCCGGCGACCAAATTCTTGCCTACTGGCACCGCACTTCCCTGCCTACCCTCCTTCGGGAGCAGGCCGAAAGCCTCCACGACCGCGCCATGCAGGCAGGAGCCGGGGGCTGTGAGGAGGCGCAAGCCGCTGCGGCCTGCCTCAAGGCCTGCGTAGCCCTTGCCGACAGCCAGGCCTTTTACTTCGACATGCCAGGGTCCCGTCGCGCCAGTCATCAGGCCCGCACTGAACCCCTTGCCCTGCTGGCAGCCTGGGAGCAGGATTTTTCCTCCCTCGCTCCCTGCTACTCCTCCCAGGCGGAAGCTATTTTTCTGCTGGCCGAAGCTGGAAAGGCCTCCGCACTGAGGGCGCACCTCCGGGGGCAGCAGGTGGTTGCCGGCGTGCCAGATTCTGTCCTGGAGCAGGAGTCGAGAATACGCCAGCGTCTTGCCATTCTGGCGCACCCAGCTCCCGGCGACACCTCCCAAACCGACCCGGCAGCATTTACCCGCGCTCAGCAAGCCTACCGAAGCCTGATTCGCCGTATTGAGGCCCGGTATCCTGCCTACTACCGTCTCAAATATGCCGGGGAGACCTTCGCGCTTTCGAGCCTCCAGCAACGGCTCCACCCCGGCCAGGTCTTGTACAGTTACCTGTCATCGGGCGATTCACTCCTTGCCTTTCGGGCGCAGCGTGGCCAGTTTGAGATGTTTTCTGTGCCTGCCTCCAGCCTTGCCGACCTGCGCCTTTGGCTGGATTTTGTTTCCCGCCCGCCAGGCAATGAGGTGAAAAATGAGGCAGTTACCCTTGCCCTTCACGGCCACAGGCCCCTGATGGCGCTGCTCGGAACCTTGCCCTCCGATGTGACAGAGCTGATCATCCTCCCGGATGGCTGGCTTCACCGGCTTCCCTTCGAAAGCCTGCTGTTGTCGGTGCCATCTGGCCCGGACTTTCGGCAATGGCAGTTCCTTGGTAGAAAAATCGCGGTTAGCTACCTGCAGGCCGCAGAGCTATGGTGGCAATCGGTGCAGGATAAGGAGGAGTGGTCGAGACCTGATTATGTTGGGTTTGCCCCTTCCTTTCAGGCAGCTGTGGTTGGTACCGAGCGCGGGCAGCTTTTGCCGCTGGCGTTTAATGAGGAGGAGGTGAAAAGGGCTGCCGGGCAAATGGGTGGCAGGGCGCTCATGGGCAAAGATGCGAGCGAAGCCTCCTTCAAAGACATTTCACGGCCTGCCGTTCTTCATTTGGCTACCCACGCCATTGCAGAAGAAAACCAGCCCATGTTGTCGCGGCTCTATCTTTCGCCCGACAGCAGCGACGATGGGATCCTCTACGCCCATGAGCTGTATGCCATCAGGTTGGAGAGCCCGCTGGCGGTGTTGAGCGCCTGCGAAACTGCCGCGGGCAGGGAAGAAGAAGGCGAAGGCATGAACAGCCTTGCAAGGGCCTTTCAGTATGCGGGTTGCGACCAACTGCTCACGACCCGCTGGCCGGCAGATGATCCCAGCACAGCCGAGCTGATTCCGGGCTTTTTTGGCGAAATCAAAGACGGTGCCCGGTGCAGCGAAGCCCTGCGGGTGGCTCGCAACCACTTTCTGGATCAGAGCGATTTTGTGCATGGCCACCCCTACTACTGGGCTCACCTGATGCTGATTGGCAATGGCGAACCGATTGAACAGGGCTGGGAATGGTGGTGGCTGGCGGTAGGTCTTGGAGGAATTTTGGTGGGGTGGTGGGGTGTCCGCTCATGGATTTCACAGGCATCGGGAGCGGGGTAGGGGAGAATGAGCGCAACTTCTCCTGAAGCAACGCTTCAAATTAGCTCCCTGCCCAACTTGCAAAGTTACCAGTGCTTTCTTATCTTGCCTAACGATCGTTAGGTAGTTTTATGGCTGATACCCTTCTTGTCTCCGTTGCGCCTGCTCCTGGCTCCCGCAAGGCTGATCTCCTCGCGGCGTCCCGCCGCCTGTTCAGCGAGCGCGGATACGCCTCGACGTCCATGCGCGACCTTGCCGAAGCCCTCGACATGCGCCCCGCCAGCCTCTACAGCCATTATCGCTCCAAGGAAGACATTCTCTGGGAAATTGCCCTCGACTGCGCCCGCGCCTTTCACCACCGGGTGTTGCCTCTGGCAGAAGCAGGCAGCCCTCCCGGCGACCGCCTCGCTGCCATGCTGAAAGCCCATGTGGAAGTCATCATCGAATGGAGGGACTCCGCTGCCATTTTCTTCCGCGAATGGAAGCACCTCGAAGGCCAGCGCCGTGAGCAGTATGCCGCGCTGATCCATGAATATGAAACGGCCTTTGTGCAAATCATCGAAGAGGGCATCACCTCGGGTGAGTTCCAGCCCCTGGATTCCCATCTTTCGGCTTATGCCATGCTTTCCTCCGCCAACTGGATTCACCGCTGGTACCAGCCCGGAAAATCGCTTTCACCTGAGGCAATTGGAGACTATATTGCTTCTATGGCTTTAAATGGCCTGCGAAACGATACCGCTCCGCTGCGAGAAGCGGGAGGCGAGCATGAAGGCAAAGCCTAACTTGTGAAAAGCGAGACCTGTTGTGAAGCTAACTGTTACCCAACTTCACAACTCAAAACAACTACACAACACAACCAACCCAAGACTCTCAACCTCAAACCCCGAAACTCAAAACCCTATGTACGGCAGCTTATCAGTCATTGACATCGACAACAAGGGAACCCGTCTGGAAGATGAAGATCCCATCAAACTGGTGGAATTTGAGGCAAAAATTGCTGCCGGGCTCAAGATCGAGCCGCAGGACTGGATGCCGTTTGAGTATCGCCGCCAGCTCACTCGGATGATCGAGCAGCATGCCCACTCCGAAATCATCGGGGCGCTGCCCGAGGGCACCTGGATCACCCGCGCGCCCGGCTTCCGGCGCAAGCTCGCCCTCATGGCCAAGGTCCAGGACGAGGTTGGCCACGCCCAGCTCCTCTATTCGGCCGCTGAAACCCTTGGCAAATCCCGCGAGGACATGGTGAACGACCTCATCAACGGCAAGTCCAAATACTCCAACGTCTTCAATTACCCCGCTGTCACCTGGGCCGACACTGCCGTGATTGCCTGGCTCATTGATGCCGGTGCCATTGTGAACCAGGTTACCAACTCCAAAGGTTCCTATGGCCCCTACTGCCGCGCCCTTGAAAGGATCTGCTACGAAGAATCCTTCCACCTGAAATATGGCCACGACAACGTGGTGACCCTCGCCACTGGCACACCGGTGCAGCGCCAGATGGTGCAGGAAGCCCTCAACCGCTGGTGGCAGCCCATCATGCACTTCTTCGGTCCGCCCGATAAAATGTCTGTTCACACCGAGCACCTCGTTCGCTGGAAGGTGAAAATGGCCACAAACGACTCCATGCGGCAGGCATTTCTCGACATGTATGTGCCGAAAATCCGCGAGCTGGGTCTCAGCATTCCCGATCCTGCGCTCCGCAAAGACCCCGAAACCGGCAAGTGGCTTTACACCGAGCCCGACTGGGAGGAATTTAAGCGGGTGATCAACGGCGACGGCCCCTGCAACGAAGAGCGCCTGGCCGTGCGCCGCTGGGCAGAAGAAAAAGGCCGCTGGGTAAAACGCGCTTTGCTAAACCAGCACGAACCCTATGTTGCTCCCCTGGCCTGAGTCCTGTTACTGAGAAAGCGAAATAGCTGCAGAATCTGCCCTTTTTCATGGCAAATCCCTCCTCTCCTGGCAGAGCCTGGAGCAGAGCATTGCGCAGGTAGTGCGGGGGGAGGAGACGGTGCTGCCCTCCGGCAAAGTTCTTTCCGCCAGAGAGACCTCCGGCCTGCCGGAGCTGCCCGAGGCCTGGCGGCGCTGGGGAAAGGAGCTCAAGCTCCGAAAAACAGAGCTGGAACGGCTGGAGTACCTGGTCTGGCTGCGTGCCGAGCGGGAAAAAGCCATCCAGGGCATGGTGCAGTCGGGCGATCAGGCCCCGGCGCATTTGCTGTATGAATCCATCCTTCCGTTGATCCGGGAGGAAATCAGGCAGGCAGAAGGAGCGAATGCAGCCGAACAGCCGGGGAAAACACAGCTCAGGCCCGAGGCCATGAGCCTGATCCGCCGTGGCCATTTGCCCGAGGCGCTTGCCCTGGTTGAGCAGTTTGTGCTGGCAAACGCAGAACTGGCGCAGTGGCAGGACGAATTGATTCACCTCCAGTCCGAACTGGCCCATTTGAACGAAAGCGAACGAAAGGGCCTGCTGCCTTTTGACACCATCCGCACAGGCCGCAACCAGCTTCTACACGCCCTGATGGGCATCCTTGACGACATCGAAACAACATGACAGAGCCTTTCACCGACTACCGCTCCGCCGACCCGAGGATGAACCGCATCGGGTTGCCGATGGGCAGCCAGGAGCAACATCAGGAGGATGCCCTTGGCCAGTGGCAGACCTACGAAGTGTTTCAGCAGCGCAACCGCGGCGAGCATCACATTCATGTGGGTTCCCTGCACGCTCCCAACCCTGAAATGGCCCTTGTGCTGGCCAAAGAGCAGTTTGGCAGGCGGGAAAAATGCGCCAACCTCTGGGTGGTGAGAACCCTGGATGTGTTCGCCACCAGCTACGAAGATGCCGATATGTTCCAGCACTCATTCGACAAAAACTACCGGGAGAGTGATGGGTACAGGGTGAAAGACACCATTGAGCAATTCACCCGCGACCTAGATGCGAGGCTCCTTCTCAACGAAGTCTCTGCTGCCAGTCCCAGGGCGGCAGCTCCGGCGGCAGTTAAGGCACCCTGGAAATCCAAAGACCTGCCCGATCTCGGTAAAGGCCCCCGAAAAGTCCTGACCCGGCGATAACATGCTTGTCTTCTCAACCTGAAAGATCTTCGATCGTCCTTCCTTTCCTCTTCAGCGCAGTTGCGCAGATTCAGGCAGTTTACCCAATTCAAAACATTCTAAATCATGCTCATTTCCACCACTTCCAGCCTTCAGGACCGCAAGATCGAGCAGTACCTCGGCATTGTGACGAGCGAAGCCATCATTGGCGCTAATATTTTCAAGGATCTCTTTGCCAGCATTACCGACATTGTGGGTGGCCGCGCCGGTGCCTATGAGCGCACGCTGCGCCAGGCCCAGACCCTGGCCTTGCAGGAGCTGGAGGCCCGCGCTGCAGACCTGGGCGCGAATGGCATCATCGGGGTGGACCTTGATTATGAAACCCTCGGTTCCAATGGCGGCATGCTCATGGTAACAGCTTGCGGCACCGCTGTCATATACCGCTAATCACTTCACCCTTTCGCCCCCGAAAAAATGAACCTCGCCGCAGTAAAGGACTTGTTGTTTCGCCTCGCCGATGACAAACTCATCATGGGCCACCGCTCCTCTGAATGGATCGGGCTAGGCCCTATTTTGGAGGAGGACATTGCCTTTGCCTCCATGGCCCAGGACGAAGTGGGCCATGCCCAGAGCTATTATCATCTCCTGCAGGACATGGGCGAGGCCGATCCTGACACACTGGCTTTCGGGCGAAAACTGGAAGCTTTTCGGTGCTGTCATTTGGTCGAATATCCCATTGGCGACTATGCATTCAGCCTGATGCGCCACTTTTTCTTCGACATGGCGGATGCAGTCAGGCTAAAGCATCTTTCCCTCAGCAGCTATCAGCCGCTGGCACAACTGGCCACCAAAATAGCCCGTGAAGAAAAGTATCACCAGCTCCACGCCCGGTCTTTTGTGCAGCAGCTCAGCCGGGGAGGCGAAGAAGCACGGCTTCGGATGCAGGGAGCACTCGATGAAGTGTATCCAATGGCTTTCAGCCTGTTTGAACCTACAGTACACTCCGCTCAGCTCGCCGCATCGGGTGTTCAGCCCCTTGAAGACGACCTGATGAAGGAATGGCGGATGCAGGTGGAGCCGTTTCTCACTACCACCTGCGGCCTTCGCCTGCCTGATGTGAAAGAGTTTGTCGATCACTTTGGCGGTAGAAGCGGTCATCACACGGAGCATCTGCTTCCTTTGCTCAGAGAAATGACGGAGGTGTATGAGATTGATCCGGCAGCGAGGTGGTAAAAAAGAAGCGAGAGCCGAGAGCCGAGAACCGAGAGCCGGGACAGGAGGCGAAGCCGTTCTTTATCTGACCTCTGTCTTCTGTCTTCCCGAAAGGTTTGGGGTAGTGGATGCGGGAGCCGTGACCTGCAAGTAATTAACTCGTAAACCCCAAACTCCCAACCTAAAACCCAAAACTCCCATGACAACCCTCACCCGAGACGATATTTTGCAATTGCTTGATCAGGTCATGGATCCTGAAATCCCTGTTCTGTCTGTGAGGAAGCTGGGCATTATTGCTGATGTTCGGGTTGGAGAACAAGGGGTGGAGGTCGACATGGTTCCCACCTTTGCGGGGTGCCCGGCGATTGAGGTGATGAAGCGGGATGTGATTACCAGGATCCAGGCGGCCGGGGTGGAGAATGTAACGGTGATCGTGAAATACAAAGAAAGTTGGTCGAGCAACCAAATTACGGCAGAAGGCAAGGCAGCCTTGAAAGAATTCGGAATTAGCCCGCCGCCGGTGCTGGAAGGAGAATTAACCCTGGATTTGCTGGAGGGAACTGTCTGCCCGAAGTGTGATTCCATCAACACGAGGCTGCTGAGCAGTTTCGGCCCCACTGCCTGCCGGGCCATTCACCACTGCGACGATTGTCACGAAACGTTTGAGCAGATGAAGCCGCTCTAAGAATCTGCTTTTGCCCATTCCCGGCATCGTAGCCATGTTAACTCCTACCAAAGTTGATCAGGATGCTGATGAGCCCGAAGGTGCAACTTAAGCTGCCCATTCAGTCGCTCAATTTGGGTATCAAGGGTAATGAGATACTGGTCCTGTAGCGACCTTGGGTAGGTAAGGACATGGGAGCGCTGGCGTTCGAGGAAGAGGATTTCATCTTTGAGCTGGGCGCAGAAGTGGCAATGCCGCGTTGGGGCCATATGGGGGGCCTGGCAACTACCGGTGAAAGGATAAGAAATGGACTGAAGCGGAGTATGCTCGTTGTGCCTTGGCAGTAGGGAAAGGATAGCGGCACCCAAAGTTGCCCCTATTGTGATTCCGAGAATCAACAGGCTGACTGTGAGCAGAATACGGTGAGCAAGCGGTTTGTTGGCGTAGGATCGGTGTATCATAGAATCTGGAATTCGTTGGGAATATAACCACAACGATTTGCAATTCCCTGCTATCTCTCTAAATCGTCAAAAAAGTTATGGATTTTCCCTCCCTTCGGCAGGCTCCTGAGGGCCATCTTCCGGGTTGGAGAAGGATCTTCTCATGCGGGTGTCGGCGTCGATGTTTTGCATCCGGTAATAATCCATAACACCGAGGTTACCCAGCCGGAAAGCTTCGGCGATGGCCCTGGGCACTTCGGCCTCAGCAGCCACGAGCAGGGCGCGCATTTCCTGAACTTTGGCCCGGTTGACCTGTTCTTCTGCCTTGGCGTTCGACAATTTTTCCTCTGCTTTGGCACGGGCAATTTCCGTTTCGGCACGTGCTGTTTTGATGCGAAGCTCTGCTCCAATGTTTTCGCCGATGTCGATGTCGGAGATGTCGAGCGACACGATGCTGTAGGCGATGCCCTGTGGAAGATCTACCTTGAGTACATATTCCCGGATAATTTCGGGATTGGCCATGATTTCGGAGTGCGTATCTGAGGAGCCAATCGCAGCCACAATGCCCTCCCCAACGCGGGCGGAAACCGTTTCTACCCCGGCTCCACCAACCAGCTTGTCCAGCTCCGCAATCAGGGTGAGGGTGCTTTCCACATACAATTGAACGCCATCTTTCGCAACAGCCTCAATCCGGGGTATTTCCACCACTTTGGGCTTTACCGCATCCTGCACGGCTTCCAGCACATTGCGCTTGGCCAGGTCAATTGCCGTCGCCTTTTTGAAGTCGAGCGGGATGTTGGCGTTTCGGGCCATGATCATCGCATTGACCACCTTGTCTACATCGCCGCCAGCCATGGCATGGGCTTCCAGCTTGTTGAGCGTAATATCCTGGAGTTCCCCTTTTCTCGCCTTCACCATTGCATTAACCAAATCCTGGATGCTGACATTCCGGAACTTCATGGCCATCAGGGTAAAAACGCTGACCCTGACACCGGAAAAGATCGCAGCCAGCCAGGTTCCCATCGGAACGAGGGCGAAAATCAAAACGATCAGGAGGATCACCAGGGATAACAGGACGATCCCGATAATTTGCAGTATCATGAAGGTATAGCCAGTTGGGGTTCTGTTCGAAATAACGGAAAGTTTTCGGAGACTTTGGCAGCAGCGGAAGCTCTTTGCTACAAGACCCTTTGCACGGCCTTGCCAGCCTGCTCTACCTGTGTGAAGTCGAGGGAGAAACCGTGTTGAACAGGCACCCATTCTTCCTTCAGGCGAATGGCCAGCCGGTAAAGGGTTCTTCCCCCTGAAATTTTTCTCTCGATGCGGAGGTCGGTTAATTCGCTCACCGGGGCTTGTCGAATCTCTTCCCAGTTCATGCCCCGCAAACGCGAGAGGCGAACCTTGTCATGAAGGCGAGACACCTCCAGCCTGATGGTGAACACCGTTCGGACGTAGACCAGGGTGGCACCCACTGCCAGCAACGCACCCATCCAGTGTGTGAGCCGGTACCAGGCCTGAGGGCCATACTCTTTCATGCTGCTCAGCAAAAGTAAAATCCCCGCCCCGCCAACCGCCAGGATGAAAACACGTCCCACCCAGCGCTTATCCTCCAGCACGAGCAGATCCTTGGTGTGCGTGGTAATTTCCATAGGCCAAAGATTGCGACATTTTCCTATTTTTCCGCCTGAAGCCCTCGAAGAACATGTACGAAACCATTCTTTTCGATCAACAGGACAAGGTGGCGACAATTACCCTGAATCGCCCCGACCGCTACAATGCTTTTAATGAACTGATGAGCAAGGAGCTGATCTCTGCGCTGCGCACCTGCCAGAAAGACCCGCAAATCCGGGCAATTGTGATTGGCGGTGCGGGCAAAGCTTTTTGTTCGGGGCAGGATTTAAAAGACGTGGAGGGGAAGCCCCGTTCCCTTGGAGATTCTGTGGAAAGGCGCTACAACCCAATGGTGAAGCTGCTGCGCGAAACGGAGAAACCCTTCATTTGCAGGCTCAATGGCGTTGCTGCCGGGGCAGGCGCCAGCTTGGCTCTTGCCTGCGACCACGTTGTGGCTGCAGAGGAAGCCCGGATGCTGTGGGCGTTTGTGAACATCGGGCTGGTACTTGACAGCGGTTCTTCGTGGACCCTTCCGCGGCTGGTGGGCCAGCGAAAAGCATTTGAACTCGCAGCCCTTGGCGAACCTGTTGGGGCAAAAGAGGCCCTGGATCTCGGACTTATCAACGAAGTGGTGCCAGCCGACCAGCTCGAAGCCCGCTGTGCAGCCCTTGCGGCCACCTATGCCGAAAAGGCACCTAAAGCCCTTGGGTTGATCAAGCGGATGCTGCAGCGCTCCTACGAATCCAGCCTCGACGACATGCTGCTCATGGAAAAACAAAGCCAGGAAATCGCAGGGCGAACAGAAGATTACCAGGAGGGAGTGAAGGCCTTTGTCGAAAAAAGAAAGCCACAGTTCAAGGGCAAATGATGAAATCGGAAGGGAGGGGCTTGGCTAACAAGCAAATAGCTACGAAAAAGCCCAACAGTGCACAGGTAGGGCGCAGGAAATTTTCTGCCTTCCTTTTGCGAATTGGGGGGAACCGTGTATATTTGCCCATTCTAAAAAAGCACTGAAAAAGAAGCAGTTACATGTACCTTTACAAGGAACTGAAGGAAGAAATCTTCCAAAAGTACGGCAACAAGCACGAAGCCGCCGACACGGGATCTCCAGAATCCCAGATTGCCCTGTTTACCTACCGGATCCTCCATCTCACCGAGCACCTGAAGGTAAACAAGAAGGACAACTCCACCCGCCTGGGTCTCCAGCGTTTGGTAGGTAAGCGTCGCAGGATGCTCGACTACCTCAAGAACACCGAAATCGAGCGCTATCGCGCAGTGATCAAGGAACTGGGTATTCGCCGGTAGTTCCCAACTTTTCTGTTGCGCCAAGGTGGTGCCTGATTTTCGCTGACCCATGAATGTGACCAAAAAATCTACAACCCTTCCTGATGGCCGGACGATTACCCTCGAAACGGGTGCACTGGCCAAGCAGGCAGATGGGGCGGTGATGTTGACTTGCGGCGATACCGTGCTGCTTGCCACCGTCGTTGCCCGGCAGGACATCAACCTGGAAACAGATTTCCTCCCCCTCTCCGTGGATTACATGGAGAAATTTTCCGCCTCCGGTCGTTTTCCCGGTGGTTTCTTTAAGCGCGACGGGCGTATGGGCGAGGCTGAAATCCTCACCTCCCGCCTCATCGACCGCGCCATTCGCCCTCTCTTCCCCGACGACTACCACGCCGATACACAGGTGATGGTTCAGCTGCTCTCCAGCGACTCTGTGGAGCAGCCTGACGCCTTCGGTTGTCTCGCGGCTTCTGCAGCCCTCATGGTTTCTGACATTCCCTTCAATGAGCCTGTCTCAGAAGTTCGGGTGGCCAGAATTGATGGTAAATTCGTCATTAACCCACCCTACACCGACATGGAACGGTGCGACCTCGACCTGATCGTGGCTGCCACCAACGAGTCTGTGAACATGGTGGAAGGCGAAATGAAGGAAGTATCTGAAGAGGTAATGCTTGCTGCAGTCAAATTTGCGCACGAAACCATTCGCCAGTTCAACAACCTCCAGCTTGCGCTGGCTCAGGAAGGTGGAAAGCCAACCCGCGAGTACGAACGTTTGGAGTTCCACCAGGAGCTCTATGATGATATTTTCGCAGGTGTAAAGGACGAAATTCAAGCTATTGCCGAGGGCGTACTGCCCAAGCAAGAGCGAAGCGACCGCACCAAAACCATCAAAAAGGCGATCAAGGAGCAACTCTCTGAGAAATATGCCGAACTTGATTACTTCAACGTTCGCTTCGCCGAGTATTTCAAAACCATCCAGAAGGAGATCGTTCGTGCCACTGTCGTGAACAAAGGCATTCGCCTCGACGGCAGAAAGACAACGGACATTCGCCCCATCTGGATTCAGGCAGGCTTGCTCCCCCGTGCCCACGGTTCCTCTGTATTCACCCGCGGTGAAACCCAGGCCCTGTGCACCACCACCCTGGGAACCAAGTTTGATGAGCAAACCATCGACACGGCAACCTTCCAGGGTTCCAAGCGCTTCATGCTCCAGTATGAATTTCCGGGATTTTCCACCGGGGAAGTAAAGCCTAACCGTACCCCCGCACGCCGGGAAATCGGCCACGGCAACCTCGCCGAGCGAGCCCTGAAGCCCGTTATTCCTTCCGACACTCCTTATACGATCCGGGTCGTTTCATCCGTACTCGAATCAAACGGATCCAGCTCCATGGCCTCTGTCTGTGGCGGAACTCTCGCCCTTATGGATGCCGCTGTGAACATCACAGGTCCTGTTTCCGGGATTGCCATGGGCCTCATCACCACCAAAGACGGGTTTGCTGTCCTCTCGGATATTCTGGGAGACGAGGATTTCCTAGGCGACATGGACTTTAAGGTGGCTGGTACCACGAAAGGCCTTACCGCCTGCCAGATGGATATCAAGATCCTGGGACTTTCCTACGAGATCATTGAGGCTGCCCTGGAACAGTCAAAAGCGGGCCGCGCTCACATCCTGAACGAGATGCTCAAGGCCATGCCAGAGCCTCGCAAAGAGCTGTCGCGCTATGCCCCCCGCTTCATTGTGGTGGAAGTGCCCCACGAAAACTTCGGCATGGTCATCGGGCCAGGCGGCAAAATTATCCAGGAGATCCAGCGCCTCACCGGCACGCAGATCAGCCTGGAAGAAGGCCCCAACAATGTGGGAACGGCCACCATTTCTGCCAACAACGCAGATGCAGTGGAAGCCGCAGCCCTCAAAATCAAGCAGATCATTCAGATCCCCGACATCGGCGACATTTACACTGCCAAGGTAAAGTCGATTCAGGAATACGGAGCCTTTGTGGAGTTCCTGCCTGGCAAGGAAGGACTGCTGCACATCTCCGAGATCAGCTGGGAACGCTTGCCAAGCATGGAAGGAGTTTTCCAGGTTGGCGACGATATCCAGATCCAGATTGTGGGTGTGGAAGAACGTTCCGGAAAATTCCGGCTGAGCCACAAAGCGCTTACCCCTAAGCCAGAAGGCTTTGTGGAGCGCGAAGAACGCCCGCGTGACCGCGGAGATCGTGGTGGCGACCGGGGCGGAGACCGCGGAGGAGATCGTGGACGCGGTGGAGACCGTGGTCGTGGCGATCGCGACCGCCCACGCAGAGACTAAACCAATTCAACGAGTTAATAAAAGGAGGCAGGAATGCCTCCTTTTTTTGTGGGCAAGGGTACTTGTGCCACCTGCTTTACCTCCTCTTTCGCCTCGAAATTGGGGTTGGCAGAGGGCAAGTTTTGTAGCCGGGCCAGGGGTGGTGAGAATGGAAGGCCGTTCAAATCCGGGAGGAGCGAGGGTGCGGATCACCCGAAATTCCTGCTGCTCAAAAAAAAACCGGATCTCCTTGTGAGACCCGGTTTGAAATCGTGAGCGATTGTTGCTTAGTTTTTGGGCTTTGCGGCATTCCTTGCGACCACCATGATCAGGAGCAAAATTACCGCCAGGAGCACGATGACGAGCAGGGTACACCAGCAGCCGCCAAGGAAGGGGATGTCGGGAACGATGTTGCAGGGAAATTCGGTTGGTGAAGGGTTTGGTGTTGGACCGCCTTCCAGGCAAAGAAGCGTATCGGTTCTGGTGAGACTGGAGTTGTCGGGGAAGGTAATGGTCATGCTTGTCTGAATGCTGTCGCAGGTACTCTTGGCAGGATTACGCGGTACCCGGAGCCAGATTTCTGCGGAGCAATAAGGATAGAAAGCTGGATTTGAGTCGATAACGGGATCTGCATAACCAACCAGGGTTCCCTGGCCTTTTATTTTCCAGGAAATGGTCCCCAAATTTGCATCGAGCAACTCGGGGAGGGATGTCAGGGTCCCAACATTCACAACATCTCCTCCAATCCTAACAGACAGGACTTCCACATCCGTGTAATCAGCCAGAAGAACGTGGTCTGGAAAATCAACATCAATGATAAATTGGTCGACAGCTCCGTTTCCAGAGTTGTAAAATTCGAGCATGTAGTCAATATGGGTCAGGGAGTCGTCAATGCTCTGGTTGTTCAGAGGTCTGATTCGGGAGCCTCCCCAGAAATATCCCTCAATTTCATTAGGATCTTTCCCTGTCCGAATCTCCCCGTAAATAGTTTCTGCGGGTTCGTAGTTCCCTGTGGGACCTTCGTTTTGCCCATTTGATTCCCATACTACCACCACAATAGGAAATCGATCTACTCCCTGAATTGCCTCTCCGTCGTTCACCAGGAAGTTAGCGAAAATGAACTCTTCCTGGTTGGCGGCAAGTGGAGAAACCTCAAAATCTACGCGAGCATTGATATCTTCTCCCGAGGTAAGAATAACGGGGTCTGAATTGGGATCAAAAGAGGAGTTGTTGAAATCCGTCACATTGTTATCATAACAGCTAAACCTGGGGCTCCCCCCTCCCACTGGTGTGACCCACTGAGAATTGTAATAAATGCTGACATAGCCACCTTTGCTCAGGTCAAATGGTTGCTGAACATTAGAAATATCGTTTTGGTAACCAGCCAGCACGATGAACTCGTCGTCAGCCTCCATGAAGTTCCAGTGAAGGTCGCCCTTGGCCATGGTGCCCGGAGGAATATAATTGAGCTGGGTGAGGCCCTGGCCTGCAGCGTTGGCAACCCACGACATCTTGGTTTCTACCGGAGCAACTACGTCAGGGATTGTTGGTTTTTTGGTCCTGGAATAGACAGGATAGCTCATCACCCGGATTTTTGTTGTGTCCGGCTGCCGAATGGTGTACTGATGGGTAAAGAGGTCGACAGATGATCCCGTGCCTGCAGGGTTGACCATAGACACTCTTTTGTAGGCACCATCGCCCAACTCGACGAATAGTTCATAGCGAGGCGGCGTGCCTGCATTAGCAGGATATAGTGGGAGCAGTTTGGGAAATCCGGAGGCTGTAAATCGGTAGGTTCCATTGCCAAGATTTGTGAGCCTGATTTTTTCCTGTTGACCAAAGGAAGGCAAGCTCGCAAACACAGCAAGCAGCAAAAAAACTAAGCGCAAACTCATATCCAGGGGTGGTTAATGTGGATCGGGGAAAGCTACATGCACAAAGCAAAAAGTACGCTTCTCCTGCTTTTCTCCAGAAACAGATCTTATCAACTTTGGAAACTTACAGCTTCTTCTGCAAAAAAAGAACTCAGAGCTTTTCTTTCGTGAAAGACGTTTGCCTCAATTGAAATACACTTTTGCTTTCAATCTTCGTTCTTTCGGTTGTGGTTGGCTCAAAACGCCGGTTACCTCCCTCATCACCTGAAAACCTTTGCATGAAGTTTCGTTACCCTCGTCTGGCCGCTGGCCTGCTGCTCATCCTCTTGCCAGTGCTGCTGCCCGCCCAGGTTCTCACCGGTTCCATCTACGAAGGCCGCCAGAAAATCCCGCTTCGCGACGCCGCCATCACGGTTGAAGGCACGGCTCTTTCCGCCCGCTCCAACCACCGGGGGCAGTTCTGGCTCGAACATGTGCCCGCTGGTACCATCACCATTGCAGTCTCCCGCAACGGCTTCGTTTCCCGGTCCATGGTCATTGAGCGGGAGGCTGACCAGGATACCCTGTCTGTCGGCCTCAGCCTTTTCCCTTCCAATGCCTCTTTCGACCCTCAATCCCAGTCTGTAGCCTGGAGAATACCCCGCTTTAACCGCGAAACAGCCCAGGGTGTCGCCTCCATTGATCGGTTTCACCTGCGGGCTGGTCCCAATCGCCACGTGCCTGATCTCCTGCTGGGCATGCCTGGCAGCTTCTGGCTCACCCAGGGCTTTGACGGCGTTCAGCCCAGCCTGCGCGGGTTTGGCGGCAGACACATTGCCCTGCTTCAGGACGGGGTTCCCATCCTGCCGGCTTCTCTCACCGACGGCCCCAGCCTCTGGTGGCTCAGCCTGGATCCCGCCCTCGTTCAACGCATGGAAGTGCTTCGGGGAAACGGATCTGTGGCTTATGGAAATAACGCCACCGCCGGTGTGGTGGCGCTTTCTTCGGCCCCCATCCCCTTTTCAGATGGTGGCTGGCAGGCCCACGGGCAGCTCGGGGTTCATGCTCAGCCCCAGGCACAGCTCGGTGGCCACGCCATGCTCTCCCTCGCCAATGGCTTTCTCTCTGCCCAGGTCGCCACCGCCCGGCGAAGAGTTGCCCTTCTGCCCCTCGGCCATCAGGACGAAAACCCCAGGCCCGATGCCTACCAAACAGAGCAGCGGCAAGCCAGAATCGGGATCCAGCTCAGCCCCACACAGCAGCTGGATCTGAGCTGGGAAACAGCTTCGGTTGCACGCGACTCGGCTCAAATGCCGGTTAGCGACGATCCAAGGGGCTGGGGAGAACAATCTGTCCTTCGCACCCAAACCATGCTGCGATGGACGGGCAATTTCCCTTCCACCTTCTGGAACCGGGTGAGCCTCACAGCAGTGCAACAAGATTACACCACCAGTCGCGGGTTGTTCGACTCCGCTGAGCCATGGCTGGAGGAGGAACAACTCCGCAGCCGAAGGGCCATGCTCGAAATTCGCTCCTCTCCTCACTGGCTTTGGCAATCGGTTTCAGGGGTGGAACTGGCTTCCCACCTCATGACGGCCAAAGCCCTCGCTTCCAATGGCGGGCCGGCCACTAATCAGGCTGCCGGGCTACCGGGTCAGGTT
Organism: Bacteroidia bacterium; assembly: GCA_041741415.1. GTDB lineage: Bacteria > Bacteroidota > Bacteroidia > J057 > J057 > JANQTF01. The sequence continues at coordinate 18,763 of JBGSKC010000066.1, forward strand.
GACCAGCAAGAGCTCGGTTTGTACACCTTGCACACACTTGACATCCTGAAGCTGCACCTCGCAGTGGGAGGCCGGGCACAGGTCCAGCGGCTGGCCTGGGCAGATTCCCGCTTCGGGGAAGGCGATTGGGCCCCTCAGGTGTTGTCGGGGCAAATTTCGGCAATGTATCCTCTGTCGCAGTGTGTGGAATTCGTTTCGACCTTCGGTACCGGGTTTCGGATGCCGGGAATTTCCGACCTCAGGGCCGGGGTGCCCTGGCAAAGCGAGGTGTTTGTACCTTCTGACAGCCTGGGTGCTGAGCGAACTTTTCATTCCGAAATTGGGATCAAGGCCGAGCATGCCTTCATTACAGGCAGCGTGATGGTGTATCACACCCAGCTCAACGATTGGTTGCGCCGGACAGGCTCCAGTTACCAGGGGTTGAATGTGTGGCAGGGTGCCTCGGTGGTTCAGCTGGCAAACCTCGACCAGGGATTTGTGCAGGGGGTGGAGGCAGAAATGGAAGTGCCGTTTCACAAAACCGTTTCTCTGTTTGGCAGCATTAATTATTCCTACGGGTTTCAGGTAACCCAATCGGATGAGCTTCCCGGCATGTCGCCGTTAAACAGCAGACTAGGGCTGCGATGGCGTTCAGTGGGCGGTTTGTGGAGCCGTATCGAATGGCGACATGCCTCCAGGCAAAGCCAGCTTTCGGCCCTGGACTTGCTGAGGCCTGGGCAGGACCCTGCCGGGAGCCCGGGGTGGAACGTGGTGCACCTCCATGTTGGCTACGATTTTGCCTGGGGATACGCCACCCTGGGCATCGAAAATCTATTGAACAGCCCGGTGAGGTACCACGGTTCGGTGTATGGCTCGCCCGGCCGGCTTGTGGCGTGCAGCCTGCAACTGGGGTTTTGAGAAGTCGGAAGTCGGTTGGAGAGGATTTTGCTGACTGGCTTGCTGCACAAAAAGAACTTCGGCGACCTCCCTGAGGCCGCCGAAGTTTTTGTTAGCTACATCATGTTTCTTCTCAGGCAGGAGAAACTGTGAATGGTACCCGGATTTTTTCCCAGGAAAGGATCACGGTATTGCCATTTTCGACTGTAAACTCCAGGGTCTCGGAAGCAGTTTCGCTGAATTCGGGCATGACCTTCACGCGGAGGGCATCCTTTGTTTCGTCGTACTGGTAGGCACCCCACTGGTCGGCTACGGTATTGAAAATGAGCGTCCAGTCCTGCTCGCCAGGAATGCTGAACAAGGCATACTTCCCTGCAGGAAGGCGCTGCTCGCCGATCATGACATCGCCGGAAACCTCAAAAGTGGTGGCCTCGTTGGCTCCGCTGCGCCATACTTCCTGGTAGGGCACAAGGTCGCCCCAGATCACACGGCCTTTCACGGAGGGAGAGCCATAGGTAACTGTCAGCACCAGGCTGTCGATGCTGCCACGGAGCTGCTTCAGCGGGCTGTCGATGGTGTCAACGAGCACAGCAACCTGAAAGCCCTGAGGCACAGCGGCAACAATAGTGTCCTGGGTGATGGCAGTTTGCTGTTCGCCGGAGGCAGCAGGCGTACAAGCAGCCAGCGCGAGGAGGCTGGTCAAAACAAAAACAGAGAGAGTGGTAAATGTGGAGTTCATTGCAGATGGTGGTTTGGCAGCAAAGCTAGCCAATTATTTTTTCACCCGACAGCCCCCGGTCCTTGTGTTAACCTTTTCCCCCGTTTTGCCATACCAGCCGAAGAATCTCTTTTCCCGATGGCACCTTTCATTTCATTCCCCAAACTTTTCTTAGATTCATGCTGGCAGATGCCGACCTCCTTCCGGAGAGGGATCGAAGCGAATGAAGGAACAGGAATTCCACATGCTGGCAGCCCGGCTCCGTGCTGGCGACAACACCGGGCTCAGCTCGGTGTTTTTGGCCGTGAAATCCTATTGCGTGAGAACCCTGGTCAAAAAAACGGACTGCAGCAGCGACGATGCCGAAGACCTGCTCATGGACGCCCTTCTTATTTTCAGAGAAAATGTGCTCTCGGGAAAGCTCCAGCACCTCACCAACCTGCAATCATATCTCTTTGGCATTTGCTTGAACCTCTGGCGGGAGCAAAACCGACAGGCTGGCCGCTGGCAACAGGCCCAAACGGAGGTCGAGCGGCAGTGGTATCGCCTCGAATCGGATATGCCCCTCGTGATTCAGCAGGAAGAACAAGAGGCTCAGAATCAGCTCATCCAGGTGGTGCAGGAAGCCCTCGGCCAATTGCAGGAGCGCTGCCGCCAGTTGCTCACCTACGCTTATATCGACCAGCGCTCTCATCAGGAAATCGCAGAATTGATGGGTTTTGCCTCTCCCAATGTAGTCAAAGTGACTCGTCACCGCTGCCATCAGCAGTGGGTCAAATTTGTGGAACAACTCAAGCCAACGCTCCATGGAGAATGACCGCCTGCTGATCTCAGACGCCCTGGCTGGCGACCTCGACCCGGCAGCAAAGCAAGCATTTGAGGCAAGGCTGGCCCACGACCCAGGTTTCCGCGAAACCTGGGAGCAGGAGCTCGCCATGGTGCGCGCCCTTCGTGCCCACGACCGCGCCCGCCTCAAAGAAGCCCTCCGCGCAGATATAGCCCGGCAACTACCAGATCAGCCTGTTGCTGTGGTTCGATCGATTCCGCTTTGGGTAAGGTCTGTGGCCGTTGTGGCTGCCAGTTTGCTGCTTGTTTTTTTCATCCAGACCTATCGCTCTTCGACTCCCGACCCGCAGCAGCTGGCTATGTCGTTTTACGAACCCTTTCAGCCCTCCCTCAGCCGGGGAGACGCAGTTGTGCCCAGCCTGATGCTTGATTACCAGGATGGCAAGTATACAGCCTGTTTGCCCGAATTGAAGCGGCTGGTCGAAGAGGCCCCCGAAGACCTGACATGGAAGCTCATGCTTGCCACCTGTTTTGAACAAACCGGACAATATGCCGAAGCTGCTGCAGTTTATCAGCAATTTCCGCCACAACACCTCTATGAAGACCTGGTAGAGTGGCGCCTTGCGCTTGCTCTCCTGCTCGGCGGCAGGGAGCAGGAGGCCATCGGGTTGTTCAGGCAAATGGTTTCGGCCCCTTGTCCTCTTCCCCTAGGCCGCTACCGCTGAATAGTAGAAATTCCCCTTGGTTTCTTCAAACTCCTCCGGGGTGAGGTACCCCAGGGAGCTGTGCGGGCGGACGGTATTGTAGGTCATCCACCATTGCTGGATCTCCTGG
>JBGSKC010000067.1:0-40235 GCA_041741415.1 Bacteroidia bacterium
GGGGCCCCGGCTGAAACCGTGGAAAAGTCCCGCAATAACCAATGCTCAGACCAGAATTTTACTTCGTTCTTTCGTATTTCTACCTCAACAAGCCACCTTATTCAAAGGCCTTTTTTGTCCAGTCGATGGGGAGCACCTCAGCCTTTGCCCCAGACTGTCATGGGGTATCATCGAAATCTACATTTTTTTCCCATTTGTCGGCTCAAATGTCTGGCATATTGAGCCCGGATCTACTGTGAATTTGTGGCGGGATTGTTGGAGATCTTCGATGCCAGTTTTGCCCAATCCATAAACGCGCTGTCGTTTCTGAGCAGTACGGCTGTCCGGTATGCTTGAAGTGCTTCTTCCAGTCGCCCGGTTGTCTCAAAAGCAAATCCTATATTGTGCCAGGCGAGGGATCCGCATGCCTTGTCCGTAGTCACTTTCTGGAAACAGTTTATGGCTTCCTCTACTCTCACTTGGCGGAGAAGAAATACACCATAGTTAAACCAGCCCAGCGAAAAGGATGGATCAATCCTCACAGACTCCAGATATGCCGCTTCTGCTTCCCGCATTTGCCCCTGTCTGGCCAATATATCTGCCACATGCGCCCATGCTTCCTTATGTAATGGATCAATGTCAATAATTTGTTGAAAATCCTTTAGGGCGGGCATATCCATTTCCTGAGCCAGTTTAAAAGACCCACGGGCATGGAGGGCATTTATCTGGTTGGGATTATGATCAAGGACTTTGTTGATGATCTTCAAAGCTTGGACTGGCTCATTCATAAAAAGGAATAGGTCTGATAGCTCTAATAAGTCAGCTTCAGTGGGATTGCTCCGGCTTTGAAGTTCTTCTATTCGCAAGGCCAGGTATGCTTTTTTTTCTGACTCGCCGGCATGAGAGGAGAGGTAGTCAGGAAGAGAAACATCAATCAGGTTTTGCCATAGCCAATCCTTCTCTATGAGGTCCATCAAGCGCTGGATGCTTGGTTCCTTTCCTGCCCATGTATCGCAAGACTGGTGGATCAATTCCATGAGGGCTTCCTCGTTTCGAAGTCTTGCTGCACCAATAGCAACCAACAGATCCTCTTCTTTTCCTGGTAATCTTAATGTACCCAATGCTTTTTTTGCAGCCGCACGAGAGCCAAGGTCCAGTGCCAAGGCTTCCAGGTCTTGATCTATTAAAAACTCGCGGGTATTGGTCAGCAAGATGTACATCTCATCAGAACTGATTTTCAGGAACTGACCTTGTCCATAACGGCGATAGTTGCCTTCGGGGGTAGCCGCAACAACAAGGCCGTGCACAACCAGACGAGAGGGTTTAATGCCTATATTATGCTCACGCAGGAAATCTTCCGGATTTTTTTTGATATAACCGAGGGAAATGTCCAATTGCTCTCCTGCTTTATCCAGCTTCTCATAATACTCCTCGATATTTTTTGCATGAAGCCTGGCGTAGGTATTTTTGGCCTGAATGACAAGCACCTCATTCCCTTTCCAGGCCAGTACGTCGATATCAGTTAGTGTCTTGCTGTTCTCCTTAATTGGAACGCCACGGCTTGTACAGTGAAAACCAGCTTGTACGAGCCAATCACGGATCATTTCTTCGAACAGATCCGACAAGGTATTCACCTGCGAACTATCACGTTGCTTTTTGTCATTCGCTTGTGCTAAGCGGAACATATGATTTTGGAGGATATACGCGGGCGAATGCAGCGAAAGGGTGCGTGAAAAGTAGCATACAAGCTTGCCAAAACGAAGGAATGGGTATTCTTCTCCCCGAATGGATTGCTTGGCAGAAATTTTCTTCACATCCAGGGCAAGGAACTCTATGACTGACTCCAGAGCTGTCTCATCTATCTCTTGTGAGAAAGACGTTTTATTCAATATGCTTTTAACAAGGTGATCCGGAGTGGTAAAAATGATGGGCCCCATCAGGGGCCTATTCCATGAATAGTCCTTATCAATGCTTTGCTTGATTGCCGTCAGAACCGCGTAACGGCAATCAGATTGCTCATCCTGAAGAATTGCCTCCTCAAACGATGACAGGTATCCATCCCTGGGAAAGGAATTTATTGCGGTGAGGAAAAGCAGAACCTCGGTGGGCTTGAATTCTTTGGAGTTGAGGGTAAAGGTTCCAGGCATTGCCAGCAAACTCCATCGCATCTGGTCCCCTGGATCAAGCGGGTTGGAGAGCCCGGGAACTCCCCTTTGCTCGGGGCGCAGCGATTGATATCCCAGTTCGTCAAAATAGCGTTCTAACAAAGGATATTGTGCCCCTATTCTCTGCCAGCGTTCTTCCTCTTCTGGAGTAGGGAGGATTTCGAAACCACCGTTTTCCCAATCAACAAGATGAAACCCATGGTAGGCATAGCCGTCCAGTAAATCTTCCCACAGGAAAGTGGAATGAATTTGATCGAAGCAACCAGCAATCTTATCCCAGTAATCTGGTTTGCGGCACTGATCCAGTACCTGCCTGAACCGGTCTTGGAGCAGAATGGGGTCTTCCCAGTCGGGAACGGTATCCTGGCCTTTTAACTCAACTAACTGAGTGAGCGCTTTGTAAAATGTTTGCCGCCATCCAACAATATGTCCCTGGGGCCTTGAGTCTGCTTGCAGGTATTTATACTCCAGCCAAATGGCGCTGAGGCACATAAAGTCTTCCCAATCCAGCTTCGCCAGGCAAAGAAGGGATTCCCTGGTTTCTTTGTCAATCTGCTTATTCTTTTCGCAGAGACGTTTGAACTCATTCAAGGCTGTAACAACCAAGTCCTTCGTCTGACCAAAGGACGCCTCCTCCAGGGAGTGCAAAAAATCAGCATTAAGAAACCACTTGTAGAAGCGGATTTTCTCAAAGGTGTATTCGGGCTCTTCAGAGATAAAATGAGCAATGAGCCCTGGGTCCCAACTTTCCTGGTTTGCCCACCCCTGTATCAGGTCCTGTAAAACCCTTCCACGAGGGATGGCAAGTACAAATTCCTGAACCCTGCTATCAGACCAAAACAGGGCTGTCCGAACGAATTCGGCGTTTTTCTTTTCTTTTACCCAAGATTCAGGCTTCACCTGTGCGGAAACAAGAGCCTCAATCTGTTTTGTTTGTTGCTTGTTCATGACTCATAAATAATTAGCTAAAAGCCAAAGCCATAAACATCGCAGACACAAATTTAGCATTAATGTACTGCTTTCCAAATTTTTTTGAAGCTTTATCCAGTTAGATGGCCTTCCCCTCCATCCTCGCTTCCCAGCCTCCCGTCGAACCCTTGTCAGGGTCGAAGCCAAACCCTGACAAGGGTGGCGGTGCAATCTCTTCCCGCTTTCTATTCTCATTTCCTTGCTCCATCTTTGCCGTGGTCTGAAACAAGCTAAGGATTTATGTCAAGCCCCCAATCTCCGGAGGTCTCCTCCTTCAACCTGCTGTACCTGCTTCAGGTGGTGAAAAGACGCATCCAGTTCCTCGCAGCCGTCGTCGGTGCCTCGGTGATACTGGCCTTCATTTTCACGATGCCATTCATTTACAAGCCCGAATTCAAGTCTGCCACAATCGTCTATCCCACTTCGGCAGAACGGTATGACGTCATCAACCTCTTCCACGATGAGCCGATTCTATACCTCTATGGCGAATCGAAAGACGTGGAAAAAATGGAGCAAATCGCCAACCACGACGAGGTGAAGCTCATGGTGATGGACTCGCTCAACCTCTGGGAAGCCTACGGCGTGGATCCTGTGAACGATGAATCGCCCAAATATTACGGCTTCCGCACCTACGATGCGATGGTCAAAACCACCCGCGTGGCAGGCAACGGTCTTGAAATCGAAGCCTACGACACGGATCCTGAGCGGGCCGCCGCCATTGTGAATTTGCTCGTTCACCTCACCAACCAGCGCTACAAGCAAATGCTCAACGAAAACAAAGCGCCCATTCTGGCGATGTATCGGGAAGGCTACGACAACATCAGGCGGCAGCTGGACCTCTACACCGATAGCCTTCGGCGGGTGCGGGTACGGCTCAATGTGCTGAACACGGAAACCCAAACCGAGAAAATCGTGGAGCAGGTGCTGCAGGCGGAGGGCGATTATGCCGAAGCCAAGTTCCGGGGCGCTCCTGTGCAAAATATAGCCAAGGCCCGCCTCGACCGCCTTGTGAAGGCATCCGAAGGAGGGTCCATTTCGCTGGAGTCGTTCCGCGAGGGCCTCGACCTGGTGCTGGCGCTGGAGGAGGTGAACGAATACCTTTCCCGCGACCTCAAGGATGCGCAGGAGAAGGTGGAGGTGCTCGAAGCGATGTTTGACACCGACTACAACACCCTGCTCATGTCGGGGAAGGCCCTGCCATCCGACAAAAAAGCGCGGCCTATTCGCTGGGTGATTCTCCTGGCCACCTTCCTGATCGCTGCGCTCGCTTCGGTGTTTGGCGCGGTGCTCATTGACAGGATCAGTGCCAGAACAGAGTCTGCGGCCCCTCAAGCAGTTCAGCCCACTGACGCCTGAGCCATGCTTACCCGCCTCCTCGACCGTATTTCCCCCCAAACCTGGCGCTTGCTGGCGCTGGCAGTGCTGGCTGTTGTGGTGGTCGGGTCGATTGGCGTGGCATTGAAAATGAAAATCTGGCCGCTGTATGCGGTTCCGCTGGCCGTCGTGGTGGTGCTTCAGGTGCTCTACAACTATCGCCCGCTTTTTTTTCTGATGGTCGCCAGCATTCCGCTGTCGGTTCAGGTGGAGCTCGGCAGCCTGGCCATCGACATGCCGTCGGAGCCGCTGATGATCCTGTTTCTGGTCATTTTCCTCATGGAATGGCTTGCAGGCAGGCAGTTTGACCTGAAAAAAAGCCTGCGCCCGTTTTCCCTGCTTATTTTTCTGCTGCTCTTCTGGACGGTGTTTACAACGGTCACGTCGGAATATCCGCTCCGTTCGCTCAAATTTCTGCTGTCGAAGCTCTGGTACCTGGCTGCTTTTGTGTGGATGGCGCAGCGCCTGATCCTGGAGCCTGCGGATGTTCGAAAGATCTTCTGGTCCTTTTTTGTGCCGCTGGTGCTGGTGGCCACGGGCATCACGATCCGGCACGCGACGGATGGCTTCTCCTTTGAGTCGTCGAACCTGGTTCCCTACCCGCTGTTTGCCAACGGGGTGGTGTACTCAGCCACGCTGGTGCTGTTTCTGCCCTGGGCCTGGTATGCCCGCCGCTGGTATTCTGCCAAAACCCTGGAGTGGTACCTCATCCATGCAGGGATGGCCCTGCTGGTGATTGCGGCCTTTTTTACCTACAAGCGGGGGGCCTGGCTGGCGCTGCTGATGCTGCCCTTCATCGATTTTGTGATCCGGCGGCGGTTGTTTGATAAGGTGATTTATGTGATGGTGGCCGTGGTGGCCCTGGCCCTTACCTGGCTGGTGTATGACAACCGGTTTTATGTATTCGCCCCCAACTACCAGAAAACGATCTGGCACGAAGGCGACCTGAGCGGGCACCTGGAGGCAACCCTCTCGGGCACCGAAATCTCGAGTATGGAACGCTTTTACCGCTGGGTGGCAGCGAAAAACATGATTGGCGACCTCCCGCTCACCGGTTCGGGGCCCAGCACCTTCAACCAGGTGTACAAACGATACACCGACGATGCTTTCCGGACCTATGTCTCCGACAACCCGGAGCAAAGCACCACCCACAATTATTTTTTGCTCACCTTTTCCGAGCAGGGCTTCCCCGGCGGACTGCTGTTTCTGTTTCTCTGTCTGTTTCTGATCATCAAGGCTGCGCGGCTCTACCCCCGGCTTTCACCGGAACACCAGACCCTGCTGATGATGGCGTTGCTCAGCCAGATGACCATTTTGTTTCACAGCCTGCTGAACGAGCTGATCGAAGTGGACAAAGTGGGGGCAATGTTCTGGCTGAACTGGGTGGTGATGGAGCGCGTGGCGGTGATGGGGGAGGGTGCTGTTTTATTTGCTGAAAGACTTTCAGTGGCGAAAACAGAAGGCCCGATGAAGGTCGAAGTTGAGAAATAGGGTTCAGGGAAGGCCATGGTTCATCTCAACCCCTTCGGATTTGTGTTTTCATTCGTGACTTTTTTAAAACTAGATTTTTTGCAATAACCTCATTGAAGCTGCCTTGATCATTTAAATCAAGCCCGATAATAATCCCTATGAAAGGTTATCAGTTCCGGCATTGATCAACCTGTTGCCCCTGTCTTTGTTAAGAAAGACAATATTGAAGAGTTGTTCAAGCTCCTTACCGATTTATATTTCCAGTACCTGTGGAGGAACAGTGGAGAACATGAATGATTGAGCGAAGAAATTCAAAAATAAATTGGGCTACCCATTCCGAACTCGTTGAAGAGTGCTTCCCAGTAGTACTTCATGAGTTGGTTTCGGGACGCTTCCATGGCCCCGGAAGGGAAGCCAATATGCACAGCGACGTTATGCAGTCGCTGTTCGTCTATTTTCAGGGATTGACGAAGTTGTTGTGCATGGTTGCGGGCTGCCGTTTCCGCATCCTCCCGGTTCTTCAACTTCCGCAAATCTGTTCCTTTTCCATCGGCATGTATCATGTCACTAAAAATGACTACCTGGCATTTATCCCCGGAGGATGAGTCAGGGAAGAAGCGGGTCATCACTTCCAGAATGGGCCAAATGTTGGTTGACTGCGCTACAGATCGGCCTTCTGAAGAGGATTTCCACACTTCAGTCAGCTCTTTTTTCAGGGTTTGTCGTTCATTTGAAAGCGCGCCTTGAAAAGTTTGCTTTGCCTGTAGTTTAGAGATGTGGTCCATGCTTGCCGTGTCCGGAAGGAATGCCTGGCAGACATGCTTTTTGAATGGCTGGTCCCCGGTATTGGAGTGGATGTGGTATCCGTCCAAACGATCTCCCTTTCCCTGAACCGCCTCATGGAGCAGCTTCAGCAAAGCGGATTCCTGCTGGTGGGCAGTTTCCTCATCGACCTGCACACTGGCGCTTTTATCGATGAAAATAAGGGTGTGAGTGTTACGATCAGAAAGGCTGTTCTTAAGATCCTTACCCCCCTCACCCTCATCCCCATCACAGGCTGTCAGGATCAAGAAAATCGGGGCGACCAGCAAAGCGACCAGCGAGATACGAAAATTGGGGAGGTGATTCATCAAATATCAGTCGTTGAGTTGATCTGAAAGATAATTCCGGATGCGTTCATGCAGGTGCTTTCCTCTCGGGGTATAGGGCCATTCCGGAGACCTTGTGCCTGTAATCCCTTTGGAACTGGTAGGGTTTTTTCCGTGCTGTTTTCCCAGAGAAAAGGTACCATCTTCGTTCCAGGTGAGAACAATCTGGTAGCGGTCGCTAAGCGCCTGGCCCCGGGCATACATGTCGGAATACAAGGCGGTCTGGGCTTTTTTCTCTGCAGAGTGAAAAGCCGCCAGGTAGTTGCTCCATTCAGCTTCTGCTGCCAGGGCAAGAGTGGCCTCCTCCGTGGCATCCTGAAGTTCTTCCAATCTGATGCTGGCTTTTTCTGCCTCGGCAGCCGCCTGGGATTGCTCCTTTGCTACCTGAGATTTCTGTCCTGTCAGCTCATCAAGCTTTGCCGTGGCAAGCTTTATCTTGTTGCCGATATCATACTTCATTTTCCAGCGCTTGTCCAGTGCGGGTAATGCGATCCCCAAACAAACAGCGCCCCCAATAGCCATCATGACCCCGGCCATCACAAGGCCAACCACTCTTGACCAGTGGGAAGTCAATTGCTGGTTGATGGTTGCTTGCCGGGCAGTGAGCGCATCAATTTGTGCCTGGTTCTGGGTAAGGTCTGTATTGATGTCAAGGGTAGCTTGCGACTGAAGGCTTGCAATAGCAGTTGAAGTTTTCTCAAATTCCGCAACAAGCTTCCCTGCCTCGTGGCGGAAGATACCAAGGAACACAAGCATTGCAATAGACAGGATTGCGGCACTGGCGAGAAACCAGTGGTTGCGCTTACGGAACTGGCCGGGATAGGCTTTTTCAAAAATCCGGTCGTAAGCTGGTTTGAGCAAAAAAGCTACGAAAGCCAGGCCCACAGCAAAGAGCCAGGCTTCAGAGCCACTCATCCTGAGACCGGTAGCCACAATATCGTGTGTGATGGACACATCGGCAGCGATGAAAATAACTCCGGCAAGGAGGAACAGCACAATAGAGATCCATCCATATCCCGGGTGAATATTCTTCAGCTCCTCTTTCAGCTGAGCGATGGATTCTTCTGCTTTTTCTTTTTCTCCATCAATCTCCGTGCTGACTTCGCGCAAGTGATTTTCCAGGCTTTTTTTCTCTGCAAGAAGTTCTCTGTCTTCCTGCCGTTTTTGCCGGAGATCAACTTCTTTCTTTCGATGGGCGCTGGCTATGCTTTCAGCCTTTTGCATCCGCATGGCTGCTTCGCTCCGCTCTTCCAGTGCTTCGAGAAAAGAGGGAAAGGCCTCTTCCGGAACATCCAGCAGGCCGTCGGTCATCCCTTCTGATCGCGTGTAAACCGTGTTGGAGACGACACGCTGTGTTCCTGTCTCCGGCTCTTTTGGGGGGGGAGAAGAGGCTTCTGGCAGAGAGAGACCATTCGCCTGTTCCTGACCTTGGCCAGTGGCTTCTGATGCAGGTGTTTTTTCGGGTATTTCAGACATGATTGTCGACTGTTTTGAGTTGGGCCAATAATTCTCTGCCAAACTGCTTCATGGTTCCTTCTGCAAGGGCATATTCGGTCATGAAATACCGGATCACGGCTTCAGTTTCAGCATCAATCTTCCGCAATTCTTTGAGGAGGCGGAGGTGATCGCTTTCAAGGCGTTGAAGATTCCCGATGGAGGCGTCAATTTGAGCAATGAGAGGCTGGACTTTTTCCTCCCTGAGACGATGGTTTTTCCTGTCTGATGCTACTTTCCGCAGGTTGATTCTCATCTGCCGGTATTCGTCTGGCAGAGAGGCCCACAGGCTTAGGAAAGATTTACCTCCAAACAGAAACAGAAAAAGAAGAAACAGACCAACTATGATTCCAAGATATGGCTCATGGTACTGCCAGCCCATCCCAACAATCAGAAGAGTGGCAATGAAGGGAGTGCCAATTTCCTCCAGCCAAACTTTCCATCGTTCGGGTTGTGGCTTACCCTGGGGAAATCGTTCTTCATCGCTCGCAAGAAGAAATGACTGGCGATGGAAGAGAGTAAACAATCCTGTGAGATAACCTCCTAAAGCAATCGCAAAAGCTCCCTCTTGAATGGGAGAAATCCACCACCATGCCAGGACAACATTGACGAGAATGAACCCGGCATAGCCTGCAGCTCCGATTGCTTTTCTGAAAAAAGAGTGTTGGGACTTTTGTACTTCCGGCCATGAGGCAAAGACCTCCCTTTCGAGCTGGTCAAGCATAGTCCGACGTTCAGCTAACTCTGTCTGAGACGATTGAGTAAGCTTTTCGATAGATTCTTTCTCCACCTCCAGCGGTGATTTTTGGATTGAAAAATACCCGCGAATCAGTTCAATATATGGCTCAGGCTGGCTTTTTGTAAAGGCAGCCTGAATAGCCTCGTCCCTCAGGAGGTCTTCTTTGGTGATCCAATCATAGCGGAACATCGGCACCGTGCGAAATGCCGGTTCCGACGAAAAAGCTACCTCCTCTGAAGTTTTTTCGGTTGTTTCTGCCATAGAGGTAAGGGTGCTGTTTAGGTTAGATGACTGCAGAGTAGCCAATGCCGTTATTTCCTAAACGGTTCGGCCTGTTCGGATTTTGACAGACGGAGGGTTTTTGTCAATAGGCATAGCTAAATCAATCTCAATGAGTGAGATTGGTTAAAAGACTATACTCAAGACATTTTACGAAGCTATTAAAAAATCATAGCATACCAAATATGAATGGAGGGGTAAAGTGTGTTTTTTTTCCCTAAAGATTTCCATGGAAGGATTAACCCAATTCTTTGGGAAAGTTGTCTGCTTAATACAAAAAGCGAGACGAGGTATAATAGACGACCTTGTCTCGCTTTTTGTAGTCTCAAACCCCTCAACCCTCTCCCTCAATCCCCAAAACTAATCCCAATCCCGCGGGCAGTTTTGATGAGGAAGTTGTCGGGTTTGACGAAATTGTATTCGGCCACGGCTTCCTTGAGCGGAACGTCGATGATGGTGTTGTTTCGGTAGGCGGTCATGTAGCCAAATTTCCCTTCCAGCACCAGCTCAAAGGCTCTCACCCCAAACTGCGTGGCCAGCACCCGGTCAAAGGCCATGGGGGTGCCACCGCGCTGAAGGTGGCCCAGCACGGTCACCCGGCAATCGGCATGGCAGCCTGCCGCCTTGATTTCTTCCACCAACTGATAGCCCACCCCGCCAAGCCGCTTGTGGCCATAGCCCACTTCGTCGCTCTCTGTCGCTACCACCTGGCCATACAAGGCCTTTGCGCCTTCGGCGATGACGATGTTGGCAAAGCCGCGCCGGTTTTCGTAGCGCTGCTCAATCCGCTCCACCACCCTGCGGATATCGTAGGGAATCTCGGGAATGAGGCAAACCTCCGCCCCGGAAGCCACAGCGGTATGCAGGGCAATCCAGCCGGCGTCGCGGCCCATTACCTCCATCACCATCACGCGGTTGTGACTCGCCGCCGTGGTCACGAGCTTGTCCATGCTCTCCGAGGCAATCTGTACCGCCGTCTGAAAACCGAAGGTGAAATCGGTGGAAGAAAGGTCGTTGTCGATTGTTTTGGGAACGCCCACCACGGGCAGGCCCCGCTCAAACAGCGTTTGCGAGATGCGCTGAGAGCCGTCGCCGCCAATGGAAATGACGGCGTTGATGCCCAGGTCATGCAAGCGCTGGAGAAGTTCATCGCTGCGGTCTTTGGTGGTCCAGCTACCATCGGTCTGCTGAACGGGCCAGGCAAAGGGCCCCGCTTTGTTGGTGGTGCCCAGGATGGTGCCGCCAAGTACGTGGATGCCAGACACGGCTGCCTCTGTTAATTCGACAAGCTCCATGGGGTCGGTCATCACGCCGTTGTAGGCTTCAATGCTGCCGAATACCTGCCAGTCGGGTTCCTGGTGGGCGCGTTTTACCACCGCCCGGATCACGGCATTCAGTCCCGGGCAGTCGCCTCCGCCAGTAAGAACGAGCAATTTTTTTGTGGCCATGTTCAGTATTTGGCGGAAAGTTCAGGGGAAAAAATGAAGAAGCCAAGGACAGTGATGAGACCGGGGGAAAGAGTTGGGTGAGGAGTTGGGGTGGTTAATATTAGCTTTGGATGCAATTTTGTCACGACGCTGGGTTCGCGATCAGCGCCAGCCGGGAAACCAAACCGGGAGGTGCCCTGCGGAGGCTCATTTTGCAGCTGCCCCAAGGTGCCGGTTCAGAAGGAGCTCTAGTTGAGTTGCCTTTGGACCTTACACACCTGGGTTGCTGTTGCTTTCGGCTGCCATGCGCTAAAACGAGACGATAACGTTGCCCCCTATCTGTCCGCTTTGATACACCGCCTCCCCGATTCCGTCTATGGTTCCGTTTCGGCTTGAGTATTCAAATTCTGCTTCAAAGCTCAGTGCTGTCTTTTGAAAGGGAAGGGTATAACCTATCCCTCCCATCAAAGACGTTCCGATTGCATATTGATGCTTGTACAGATTGGTCGTCTCATTGACTCGTTTAGTGGTAAACTGACCAAAGCCGAAACTGCCTCGTGCATATAGCCCTTTGTTAAATTCGCTGCTCAAAACATAGTATTTTGCTGTTAGAGCAAGGTTGTAGTAATTGAAAATATAACTGTCACCATTTTCTCCAATAACGGAACTGCCAAAAGTTCCTTTGATGCGCGAGCCAATACCAAGTCCATTCCAGTTTTCGGGTGAAACATAAAAACCCATCATCAGGTTGTTGCCAGTTCCAGGGTCAAAGGTGCCACTGTAGGATTGTTCAAGTTGCGCTTTCATATCTCCAAAGAACAGTGTCTGGCCAAAACCTAATCCAGCTTCGCCATATACCGGAATTTTTGGCTTTGTTTCAGTTGTCGTTTGAGCATTTGTAAAAGATGGAAAAATGCAGGTTATACTCACTGCAAGAGTAATGATGAAATTTTTCATTTTTGTAACGTTTTAGTTGATTTACACTACAAAAATCTTGTAATTATTTTTTCAGGGCGTTAACCCAAGTTAAGAAATCATTTGTTCTCGATGATTCGTTTGCGAATCCTGCTTAAAGAAGGTGGTTTAATTCCTAAATAGGAGGCAATATAATGCTGTGGAATTCTTTCGAATACTTTCGGCCTTTCCTTCATCAGGGTAAGATAACGCTCCTCTGCAGTCTGATTTTCCAGCATTTCACTTCGTTGCCGGATCCCTAAAAAGGCATTTTCCGCCATCATTCGCCCAAACCGTTCAAATTTGGGAATGTCGAGGTAGAGCTGTTGCAGGTCTTTTGCTGAGAGCAGAATCACTTCAGATTTTTCAAGCGTTTCGATATTTTGTTTGGTTGGTCTGCCAGTCAAAAAACTTTCATAATCGGCATACCAGCCGTTTTCAAAAAAGAACTGGGCAGTATTTTCATGTCCATCTACATTGTAAAAATAACGGAAACACCCATAGTTGATAAAATAGGCATGCTTGCAAATTTCCCCTTCCCGCAAGATCAGCTCCTTTTTCTTGTATTCTCTTACTTGTAGTTTAGTTAAAAATACATCCTGTTCGCTTTTTTCTAACGAAATAAATTGCGACAGGCGGGTCAGGATTTGATCGTACATGTTACAGTAGCTCGTCTGCTTGGGTGTTGTGAAAGGCTGTTTGCAAGGTACCGGCTAATTTCGACCGAATAACCTGAAAGATGCCTACCTTGCTCAAAATGAACGGTTTCCGCAATTCAAATGTTAGCAGGGTCATGCCATGCATGGTGTTAGCCGAACGAATAACACCATCCTGCAGTCCAGTCTCATCTCACCCCCCCGCTCATCTTCGGGTTCTCCTTGCCTCATTACCGCAGGATGAGTAGTTTGCAGGCTAAATACATCCCATGTCCTCATCATCGTGGTTCAGCGAAGAAGACCTCCGTCGCATCGAGGCAGCGGTCAACGCTTCGGAAACAGGCACCTCCGGTGAGATTGTTCCTGTGTTTGTGGAACAAGCCGGGGTCTATCCTGAAGTGGCTCCCAAAAGTGCCCTTATGGGCGCCTTCGCCAGCCTGATTGGGTTTCTCATCTGGGATCTTTTCATGCCCGGTTGGGGCACCCACGACCCCGCCTGGATCGCCCTCGTGCTGCTTCTCGGTTCCTCCCTGTTCTGGATCATGGCCATGATCCTGCCAGGTTTTCGCCGCTTCCTTATCGGCAAAGAAGCCCGCTCACGCCATGCTTTTCTGCGCTCTGACCAGTGGTTTCTCAAGGAAGAAGTATTCAAAACCCGCCAGCGGACCGGCATCATGATCTTTGTCGCCCGCTTTGAACACAAAGTGATCATCAAAGCTGATAAAGGCATTTCCCAGCTCGTGGCCCAGGAAGAGTGGCAACACATCGTGAACGACCTCGTGGTGGCCATCAAAGCCAATAACCAGGCCATCGGTATGATCAATGCCATCGAGGCCTGCGCCAACCTCCTGCGCGCCAAAGGCATCGAAGCCCTCCCCGACGATACCGACGAGTTGTCGAACAAGCTGAGAATGGAGTAACCTTCTCTCTGTTTCAAGCTGGCAGATGGCAGAGGATGGTTTTTTAGGCTGAGAGTTTCATATTCCTGAACCTCAGCCCCTTGTTATGCGCTTTTTGTTGGCCCTCTGCTTGCTGCTCATGACCTCCTCCCCGGTGTTTTCCCAAATGAATCCCTTCGATATCAGTGCGGATGTTGGCAAACCCTCCGTTGCCGGCAGCAGCCACTTCGATCCGGAATCACAGGTCTTTACCCTCGAAGGCGGGGGCTACAATATCTGGTTTGAGCGCGACGAATTCCATTATCTCCATAAAAAGCTGGCCGGGGATTTCCTGCTGACCGCTCATTTTTCCCTGGAAGGGGAGGGGCAGGATCCTCACAGAAAAACGGGTTGGATGGTCCGGGAGTCCCTCGATCCGGGAGCTGCGCACGTCAGCGCGGTGGTCCACGACGACGGCCTCACTGCCATGCAGTGGAGGGAACTGCGCGGAGCCTTTATGCGCGACCCTGAGGATGAAATCTTTGCCCCTAAACGGGCCTACGAAATCCTTCAGCTGGAGCGGCAGGGCAACACCTTCCTGATGCGGGCAGCCCACCCCGGCGAGCCGCTGCAACTCATCGGCACCCACGAGATGCCTTTTTCCCCGGATACGGTCCTGGTTGGTGTCTTTGTTTGTGCTCACCACCCAAAAGCTTCCGAGAAAGCCAGGATATGGAACCTGCGCATAGACCGGCCTGTGGCATCCGGTTACCAGCCTTCGGAACAGGGCTACCTCGGTTGCCGGATGGAGTGGGTGGAGGTCGAAACCGGCTTGCGGCGGGTGATCTATGAAAAGAGCGACAGGTTCGAAGCGCCCAACTGGATGCCCGACGGCAAACGACTGCTGTTCAACATGGACGGACAGCTCTGGACCCTTCCCGTCGAAGGCGGGGAACCCAGCCTCCTCCATACCGGATTTGCCAACCGCAACAACAACGACCACGGCATTTCTTTCGACGGCAGCACCATCGCCATCAGCCATCACCGGCCCGGGTTGCCAGACTATGGCTCCACCCTCTACACAGTTCCCATCGAAGGGGGGACTCCTGTGCAAATCACTGAGCTGACTCCTTCCTACTGGCACGGCTGGCGACCCGACGGCAAAACGCTGTTGTTTGTTGGCAAACGACCAACTTCCGGCAGCAGCTACCACATCTTTGAGGTCGATATCAATACAAAACAGGAAACCCAGTTAACCTTTTTCGATGGCAACCACGTCGATGGGCCCGAATATTCGCCTGATGGTCAATGGATTTACTACAACGGCAACCAGTCTGGCACCATGCAGATCTGGCGAATGAGTCCTGACGGCAAGGTGCATGAGCAGCTCACATTTGACGAATACAACGACTGGTTTCCCCATATTTCCCCGGACGGCCAGTGGCTGGTGTTTATTTCTTTTCCACCTGACATTGACGTGGACGACCACCCCAGCTACCAGCGGGTCATGCTGAGGCTCATGCCAACCCGGGGCGGTGCCCCGAGGGTTATTGCCCACCTGTTTGGCGGCCAGGGATCCATCAATGTGCCGAGCTGGTCGCCCGACAGCAAGCGAATCGCGTTTGTGAGCAACTCGGAGTAAGGGGCAAAGAGGTAAAGTCAGGAAGGAAAAATGCGGGGAGCAGGCTGAGGGGGTCGTACCCCCCAGCCCTAAAACAGACTCCCCTGCGAGGGATCTCCCATCTCAGGGAAGCGGCCATAGTGATGATAGGCCCGCTCAGTAGCCATCCGTCCCCGGGCTGTCCTTTTCAAAAAGCCCTCCATCACCAGGTAAGGCTCATACACTTCCTCGATGGTCTCGGCCTCCTCGCCCACGGCAGCGGCGAGGTTGCTCAGGCCCACCGGCCCGCCCTTGAACTTGTCAATGAGGGTGAGCAGGATTTTATTGTCCATGTCGTCGAGGCCCGATTCATCCACTTCCAGGGCCTGGAGGGTCATTTTTGCGATGGCCATGGTAATGACGCCCTCGCCCTTCACTTGGGCGAAGTCGCGGGTACGGCGCAGGAGCCTGTTGGCGATGCGGGGCGTGCCGCGGCTTCGCCGGGCGATTTCCATGGCGGCCTCCCGCTCAATGGGTACATGCAGCACCCCGGCAGAGCGGACCACGATCCGGGCCAGGGTTTCGGCATCGTAGTATTCGAGCCGGGCGTTGATCCCAAACCGCGCCAGCATCGGCGAGGTGAGCAGGCCTGCCCGGGTGGTGGCTCCCACAAGGGTAAAGGGGCTCAGTCCGATTTCAATGCTGCGCGCATTCGGTCCGGTCTCCACCATGATGTCGATTTTGAAATCCTCCATCGCCGAGTAGAGGTATTCCTCGATCACGGGCGACAGGCGGTGAATTTCATCGATAAACAGCACATCACCCTTGCCAAGGTTGGTGAGGAGCCCCGCGAGGTCGCCAGGCTTTTCCAGCACCGGCCCCGAGGTTGTGGTGATATTCGCCCCCAGCTCCTGGGCAATGATGAAGGAAAGCGTTGTTTTTCCCAGACCGGGAGGGCCATGGAGCAGCACATGGTCCAGGGCTTCGCCGCGCATTTTCGCCGCCTGAATGAAGATTTTCAGGTTGTCGGTGAGCTTTTTTTGCCCGGTAAAGTCCTCCAGCTCCTGCGGGCGAAGCATTTTGTCCTCGTCGTTGGGAGTCCGCTGGGAGGGGTCGAGCCATTCGTTGCGCATGGGAAAACAAAGCTGTCTGGGAGGTGAAGAATAGCGAATACCGGGTTTGGGAGGAGGTTCCGGGCGAATTACGGGGTTGAACTTAGCACCGAAACCCGCCATTTACAACCTGATCCGGCTATTTTGCTAAAAGAAACTGCAAGGCCTGAGAGGGGAGTTTGGGGGCTAATGATTTGTTTAACAAACCATTAGGCCTTTGTTTCAAGTTGATTTTTCCTCCTGCCCTGCAAAAAATCTGGCAGATCCTTCCCAAAAATGTGATCAGTTCTTCCTGTTTGCAGTTGCCAGAGGCTGAACAACACAAAGAAGCTCATGCCGATCTGTCGCTCCAGCAGGCTTTCAAACAACAGGGCCACGGCCATGGTGGCGGCGAAAGCCACAACAGGTGGCGTGAGGGCTTTTCTCTGACTCCACACCGGCTGCCCCAGGGCCAGGAGCAGGACCAGAATTCCCGGCAAACCGGCTCCCGCCCATTGTTTCAGGTACTGGTTGTGGGGGTTTGTGAGCAACTGCCCGGCGCGGTTGTTCAGGCCCTGGGCCTCATATTGATGCAACATTTCGGCCCCGACATCTTCCAGGCCCACCCCTAGCCAGGGATGTTCCTGCACCAGGCCCCAGGCAGCCTGCCAGGCCAGCAGGCGAAGGGAAAGGGAATTATCGCTCAGGTCAGCTTCGCTCTGCTGGTACTGTTGCCAGTCCCACAAGCTCACCTCCACCCGAAGCCGGAAGGAGGGCACCGACCAGAAGGCCGCGACGGGGGCCAGCATCAGCAGGGCCAGCAACACAAGCAGCCATGGCCGCCAGCGTTTGCCCATTTGCCAGAACCACACCACCGCCAGCGCCGCCAACCCGGCATAACAGCTCAGCAAACCGGTGCGGGAAACCAGCAGGTGAATGGCCAGCAGGTTGAACAGGCTCATGATCAGAATAGCTATTCGCCAGCCAACCGGCCATTTTTCCCTCACCTCCCACCACAACCACAGGCCCACGCACACCGACCAGCCGAGCATCAGGCCAAAGTAGATATGGCTGATGCTGCCGACAACGTCAATACCGGCATTTTCTGCCACCCGCTGCAACTGATCGCGGTAAGTCATGGCAAACTGGCCAAGGGTGAGCAGGGCGATCAGCGACTGGGTAGCCACAAACAGCAGGCGCAGCCCGCGCCATACCGCTGCAGGCAGAACCGGCAGGCCCAGAACGCCAATTGGCAGCAGCAGAAAGGGGAGTTTCTGGTAAAGGTCCTGCTGCCAGCGGGCCTGGTTGTCTGTCCAGAAACCGCTGATCAGGGCCAGGAAAAACAGAGCACCCAACCAGATGGCCAGTTTTTGCTCGTTCCGCCGCAGAGAAGGCCTTCCTTCCTGCAGCCAGTTCCACAGTCCGGCGAAGGCGAAGGCCACTGTGGCGATGCTGAGCAGGGCCTTACCCGTGCTCAGGCTTACCACCAGCACGGCAGCCGACAACCAGCCAAGGTAGCCCGGGTGGATCCAGAAAGGAAGGCGTCTGTTCATCCTGGCAAAGATAGAAAATCCTGCGGCAGCCACTTGTTCGGGATGGTGGAATGTCTGTTTTTGTCTAACTTCTGCCTTCAACTCTACTCCTACTCACCCATTTTTTTGTATGTCTCCCTTCATCGCAGAAACAATCGGCACGGCCATCCTGATTTTGCTTGGCAACGGCGTAGTAGCCAATGTTGTGCTCAAAGGCACCAAAGGCAACGGCGGCGGCAATGGCGGCGGCCTGATTTCAATCACAATGGGCTGGGGCCTTGGGGTGTTCACTGCCGTGTTTATGGTAGCTGAAGCCAGTGGCGCTCACCTCAACCCTGCCGTGAGCGTGGGCCTGGCCCTGGCCGGGAAATTTGCCTGGGCCGACGTGCCTGCTTATGTTCTTGCCCAATTGCTGGGTGCTGCCATCGGGGCTGCGCTCGTTTGGGTGATGTACCGGCTGCACTATGTTGCCACCGAAGACAGCCTCGCCAAGCGGGCCACTTTCTGCACCGACCCGGCCATTCCACACCGCTTCCAGAACCTGGTTTCGGAAATCATCGGCACTTTTGTGCTGATATTCGGGGTGCTTCTCATCTCCAGCGCCGAAATTGGTGACCTCGACACCACCCTTGGCGCCATGGATGCCCTGCCTGTTGCTTTGCTCGTAGTCGTGATCGGCCTGAGCCTCGGCGGCACAACCGGCTACGCCATCAACCCGGCGCGCGACCTCGGTCCCCGCATCATGCACCAGTTGCTGCCCATCCCCGGGAAAGCCAACTCCGACTGGAGCTATGCCTGGATCCCGGTCGTGGGCCCTTTGATTGGTGCAGGCCTGGCTGCCGGGCTCTGGCTGGTTGTGGCGGCATAACGGCGTTTTTCATTCCACCAGCACCTTTTTCGCCGCAAATCCTTCCACCCTCAGCACATAGAGCCCGGCTGGCATAGCTGTCAGGTCCAGTTCGGTTGTCTCTTTGCCCTGCGGCAGCAGACCCCGAAGCCGCATGGCTCCGCTCAGGTCGAGGAGCTGGAAGCCAGCGGCTGGCAAAGGACCGTCCCGCCGGATCTGAACCGTACCCGCCGCAGGCTGCGGAAATACAGCGAGGTTGGCGAGCTTGTCCATCGGCTCCAGCCTGGTGGTCAGGGTGCTGCAGCCAGCCGAAGCAACCGAAGGCGCACAGAAGGCCGTGTCCACCACATTCACTTCCTCAATCTGAACAATGGGCCCGCCATAGTACGACGGGCTTGTGACGACCGGGTTGACGGCTCCGGAGTTGAAGAACACCACGCTGCTGCTGGTATCGGAAGCTGGTAAGAAGCGGAGCCCGCTCAGGGCGTGGGCCGATGACGGCTGGCTGGGGGTGGGCAGAACAGCGGTGGCGAGGTAATGGTAATTTCCGCCGTCGGTGTAGGTGAACAAGCCGGTTGGCTGCAGGTCCCAGTCGCAGGAAAATACTGCCGATGCCGGCGCTGTGGCCCCGATTGCCAGCACGGAACCGGCGAGCAACAGCCCGTTTTCCTGTGGTTGCAGGCGCAACCCGAGGCTCAAAGGGCGCTGAAGATCAGGAAAGCGAACCTGTTTCAGCACGTTCCCGGTGGCCAGGTCGAGCTCAGCGATGGCTGCCCCGATTGTCTGGATGGGGAGGCCGCCAAGTGTGGTGTCGAGGTATTGCGAGCCTCCGGCATAGAGTCGGTTGCCAGGGCCCAGGGCCAGGGTGGTGGCTGCATGGTAGCTGGACAACTGGCTGCCGCCCACAGTGGGCAGAAATTCGGGGGGAGCCGCTGCCCAGCGCCGGATCCACAGTGTGGCCAGGGTGGAGTCGGTCCGAAGGGCGAAATGGAAAATGGAATCGGTGGCAGCTTCGTAGTAAGCACCGGAAACGACATACCCCGCCTTGTCGGGGAGGCTCAGCACATCGAACGCAACGAGGGTATCGGCGAGGGGAAACTGGTCGAAAATGACCCAGTCCTGCTGCTGAAGGCCGGGCGAAAAGCGGGCCAGGTAGGCCGTTTTGCGGGTGGTGCCGTCCAGCGGACTGAGGTTGGTAACGTTCCAGTAAATCATCTGGCCCGTCAGCACCAACTCATCCTGATCGCTGAGATCCATGGCATAGGCTGCTGCCGGGCTTGGAATGGAGATGCTGATGGGAATCCCGACAGGAATTTCGAGGATGCGTTCGGAAAGGACATTGCCGCAGGCGTCGGTTTCGAGGAGCCAGGCAGCCGGGATCCGGAGCGGGGTGCCAGCGAGATAGATCAGGGTATCGATTTGGTGAATGCTCGCCAAATGGCCATTCGGCAGTTCCACCACGTCAAAGCCGAGGGTTTTGAACGCCCCCCGATGGAATTGCTTCGACCAGATGATCCCTCCGCAGGGGTTGAGCTTCATCAGCCAGCTGTCATCTTCCCAATACCCGACCGAGAGAAAATTCCCTTCCTGGCTTGGGATCATGTTCAGCGATCCGTCGGGGATGCCGAGGTTGTCGAGGTCGCGGAACTTGATGCCCTGGCCGGAAACTGTTCCGGCCAGCAGCATCAGGATCCAGACGATTGTCATTCGATTCATGGCTTTGTAGGTTTTCTGATTCGCCTGCACCTGCTTTTTCCAGGGTCAGTGGCGCACAAGCAATTTGCCTGAATATACTTCGGAACCCTGACTTAGCCGAATGAGGTACATGCCGGGCTGCAGGGAAGTCAGGGAAAGGGCCATTTCGCCTGATCCGCCTGCTTCGATTCTCTCCGATTTTACCAGTTTTCCCTGCATGTCAAACATCTCCAGGCTGGCGCTGGCAGTTAGTGTCCCTGGCAGTTGAATCCATACCTGATCGCTGGCGGGGTTCGGATACAGCCGGAGTTGGGCCTGTTCCCCGGGCTGAAAGAGTCCGGTGGCAGCGCTTTCGCACAGCAGGGTGTCCGTGACGGTAAGGCTGTTGGAGGCAAACGCAACTGCATGTTCCTGCATAACCGAATCCAGGGTGATCTGGGCCTGCTGTGTTTGCGGAGCGAAGGGGAAAGAAATCACCTGCACATCGTGGCTGCAGGGGTCCATTTTGGGCTGGGAGGCGTCGATTTGCTTGAGCTTGAGGTTGTCGAACCATAGGAGATAATTTCCCTGATGCGACAGGCTGAGGCGGGGAATGTCGTAGTCGTAGGGATAACCAGCCACTGCCACAGAACTGAAGCCTCTGGCCCACACTGCTGCCTGGTCGAGTCCGGTGACTGCCGGATCCAGCTCCGCCAGAAAGGCTTTGTAGCCACCGATCGAACCTCCCACGAGCAGGTGGCCATTTGACAAAACAGTCAGGTCGGAGGCGTAAAGATCGGTGAGGTTATCTGCCTGGCCGGTGGGGTGGTAAAATGCCTGGGCATTGATCACGGCTCCGTTCGGGTCGATTGTGGAAACGAAGGCCACGGGTATGTACACGCCGCCGCCATTCTGCCCGTTACCCAGTGCGATGAAATAGAACACATTTCCGAGCAGGGCGAGGTTGCCGTTGGGCAGTTCTTCGACATCGGCGAAGAAGCCGCCGGCTGCAGCCACGCCCCAGAGTGCCTGGGCGTCGCCGCCCATAATGCCGCCGCCCATCGGGAGCTGGCGTTGCCACTGGATCTGGCCCTGGCTGTTCCATTTGACCAGATACCCCCATTCACCGCTGGAAATGGCGTAGAACAAACCGCCGTCTGTCGTGGGAATGGCCTTCATCTGGAAGCTGGGGTGAGCCAGCAGGGCCATGGTGATATTGAAGGTAAAATTGGTTTGCAGGTGCGACCAGAGGAGGTTGCCGTTTCCGTCAACGCGAATGAGGTAGGGCTGCGGGTTGCCCAGACCACCAACCCCCTGGCTGGAGTAGCCACTCACCAGAAAGGTGCCGTCGGTCATTTGGCTGATCTCGTAAGGCAGGTCGGTGCGGCTGCTGCCATAACGTTTTGCCCACTGGATCTGGCCAAGGTTGTCGAGTTTCACGAGGCAGTAGTCGAGCTTGGCCAGCAGGGGAGCTTTCCAGATTTCGGTGTCGTAGGCACCGAGGACGAGCACACCGCCGTCGCTTGTTTCGATGGCATCAATGCCGTAATCGAGGTGGTCGGCGGTGCTTTGAAGGACCCGCGACGATACCGGCTGGAAGTTCCCGTCCACTTTGACGACAAGCATTCCGGCGAAACCTGATTCAAGGGCATAAGAGCCGGAGAGCAGGTAGCCTCCATCTGTTGTGGGCCGGATATGCCCGGCACCGGGCCCGGAAACGCCTTGATATTGCCTGAGGAAAGACTGGCTGTAGGCAGGAAAAACCGCCAAAAGAAGAAGGAGGGGAGCAAGAAGGAACTTTTTCATCGTCAATTCAGGTTTGTGATTGAATTACGATGGCAAGATCCACCCTGCCGGCGAACAGGCCTACCACAAAAAAGGGCGATTCCTAATCAGGCCTCTGAGCCTTTCTCACCGCGATGCCGGGGGATCATCAGAAACAGGATCCAGGCAATCACGCCCCACAAAATGGTGAACAGAAAGGTGGCACCGTTGGAAATGAGGCCCACATTTTCGCCCATGGTAGCGGGCAGGCCAAAGGCCACAAACAAGGCCCGAATGATGTAGTGGGTGGTTCCCATCCCCGCGGGCACGGGCATGGCCCAGCCGATTCCGCCGATGAACAACACCAGCACAGCATAATACCAGCTCAAATCCCTTGTTTCGGGCAGGGCAAGGAGAAATAAAACATTCATCGCGATGAGGGCTGCCCACACCAGAACCGTGTACAAGAGAAACATGCCGGGCTTTTTGAGACGGAAAATGCTCTTAATTGCATATAGCATCCCGCTCACAAATTCATAAACTTTGGTAATGAGCCCCGGCTTTCCTGGATTTTCTCTTGCTTTTTTCTTTAGCCAAAACAACACGCCGATGCCTGCTGCCATCAAGGCGACGAGCAGGGCTGCCAGCGCGATTACCTGGGTGCTTGTCCAGCTTCCAAACAGGTGACCGGCCATGTCGGCGAAAAGGCCCCCGAGGCGGTCTGCTTCCATGAGGAAAATTACAAAAATACCTCCCAGCAGCACCAGCACGTCTATGATTCGTTCGGTGAATACAGTGCCAAAGCTGGTGGCGACCGGCACCTTGTCGGAGCGATAGAGAACCGTGCAGCGGATCACTTCGCCGATTTTCGGAGTAACGGCATTGACCAAATAGCTGATGGTGACTGACAGGGTGGTGTGGTAAGTGCTAACTGGATACCCTGCGCTTTCGATGAGAATTTTCCAGCGAAGGGCACGCAACCAAAATACAGCCAGCAGCAGTAAGCCACTGAGCCCCACCATGAGAGGATCGGCCTGGGCCATGTCGGCGGCGAGGTCGGCAAAGCTGCGCTTCCGGTAAGTGAGATAGAGGAGAACAGCAGATAAAAGAACCCCCAGGGTGAGTTGGAGGGCGGTGCGGAGGCGTTTGTTCATTTTTCGGGTTTTCGCGCTGCGAAACTACAAAAGACGCCGGGAATTCTGAGCAGGAGTGTTGGGGAAGTTTGGGGAGGCTGGGCACTTCACACCTCAAAATAGATTGGTTGCAGCCGATGATGGATCACAGCCATAACCTGGACGAATGAAAGTGGCTCGACTTTTGCGAACCGGCCCATTTTCCTCAAAAAGGCATTCCACTCCACCTGACGCTTCTCACTCGTTGCAAACTCCTCAGAAAATACAACGTGGTTCTGTGTAATGCGCGTTTTTCGCTGGCTGAAAGTATTTTGGATAGCAGTCTTCAGGGTGTTGTTGTCGATATCGTGATTTTTCAGCAATCGATAAACATCGTAGAAGTCTTTCATTCGCGAATTTTGGGCGGCCAGGCTGATCATGGCTTCAAATTTTGCGGCAATAACGGTTTCAAGAGAGTATGCCATAATGTTTGGAGCAGGCATTTCCAGCTAGGTAGGATACATGATTTCAACAGGAGCAGGAGTCGTTACATCTCCAAAGCCAATGTCAGTTTGCGACATCTGCCGGATATTCCCCAAACGACCTTCTATTTTGATCCTGACACCAGAGTAGCCGCCTTCTTTTCGGAGTTCGCCTGCCTCGATGGTTTGATCTGAGAATTGGACCCCATCTTCCGGGCATTCAATCTTGCAGATCGCCTGAAAGACGCCTTTCATCTCCTCCTGATCGTTTGAAATTCTCATACCCAGCAAGTCCAGGTCCATGGTAGGGCGGCTGGATTCGCCCTCATATGCGTAAAGGAGCGCTCCTCCTTTCAGGCAAAAGTGCTGTTTGAATTCAGAGACTGAAATCCTGTACATCAGCCGCTCGGTGAAATAACGGATCAGCACCAGCTGAAAGGCCGTGTTCTCTTGTTGTGCGACATTTTTCAGTCGTGCCTGGATAGAGTGAACAAGGGTTTTCATAGCAGGATTTTTACAAATTCATCCACCTTGTTGAACATGTTCAGTTCCCTGGAATAGTCGTAGAGCCGGTTCAAATCCCGGTCTTGCCTGTCGAGGTAATTCTTGAGAATTTCCTTCAGGGCTTCAAAGCCGATCTTATTTCGATGGCGAATGACGTCGCAGACGGTCTTCTCCAAATTGTACAGGCTCACACTGCCGCCTGCCAGTTGTGCGGTAGTCACGCCTAGAGAGTAGGGCGTCGTATTCCAGTAATAGAGCTGGATTGGGGGAAATTCAGGCAGAACGACTTTGCGGCTGTCTGAAATCGCAACATGGTGGCTGGCTGGTATGGTGGTCGTTAGCCCGTAATAAAATGCTGCAGACAAAAGACAAAATACCCCACCCGGAATCATCCTGGCGACCTCAGCCATTTCATCAGTATCCTGAGCGACCCATTTATATACCCCTCTTTTTAGCCGAATGATGACCCCCTCCGCCAGCAGGCCATTGATATCGTAGTAGCTGATGCCATTTTCCAGCAGGGTTTTCACACCTACGATTCCGTTACCAAGCTGGAAGAGCTCCTGGATGCCGGACAGGGGTTTCATGCTTTTTTTTCTTCCATGTGGTTCAAGGTAATGATAAATTTTAGAAAATCACTGCTTTTCTATTTAAAAGGCTGTTGTTTTCTGTAAAATCGGAAATTCTGACCTGAATCCAATTCCCGGAAGTGTTTGAAAAGATCATACTCACCCCTGTCCAACCTGAAGCCCTCCTCCACGATTCCCGGAAAATCCTCATCTTTGACCTGAATGAACACAGAAAGGCTTCATATCAGGGAGGGAGTGTTTTGGCTCAACCGCCACCGCCATGCGGTGTTTTTTGTGCTGTATGCGGTCTTCGTGATCGTGGCCTCCTTTGCCACGCACAAGGTCGCCGCTCTCCCGGCCACCCGCTGGATGAACATGTTCAACTTCGGCCCCTTTGAATCCTGGGCCGGGGTCCGTGATCACCTCTGGAACCTCCGGACCGGTGTGCCGCCCGCGCTGTCTGCCGTGGAGGTTATCTCCTTCAAGCTCACAGGCAGCTACGAATGGGTGATCAAGGGCTTGTACCGGAAGTCCCTGATCCTCATGCTCATTCTGCCGCTGTTTTTTACAAGGAGAACCCTCCGCGATTACCTGGTTCACTACCCCATGACCTGGATCCTGCTCTACGCCCTGCTCAAGGTCGTGATGGGCAACGCCCAGGTTTATGATGTGCTGCTGCCGGTGTTTCTGATGCTGTTTTTGGGGCTCATGTGGCAATCGCAGCACCACGCCCACAGGCCAGGCAGGCAGGCAGCGATGGTGGGCCTGGCCGGGTTCTTTTTGTCGATGGCCGAATTGTCCCGCCCCTTCATGCTGGCCCTGATGCCGGTTTTGCTGGCCTGGGCAATTGCGTTGCTCTGGAAGCGAAAGCAGCAATGGATCTGGTTCCTGGCACCGCTGCTGCTGTTTTCCGGGGGCTGGCATGCGAAACTGCTGGTCCGGCACGGACAACTCATCTGGAGCAACCATGCGGGCAGCAACCTGGTTGGAGCCTGGGCTCCGCTGCTGGATCACCCCACCCTGGAGGCCAGCCTGGAGCCGGAGGAACCGCCCCTTGAAGTGAATGAATGGACCTGGGACAACCTGAACACGGAAGTTCATTACCGCAATTCGGCAAAAAGAAAAGCAGCAGTAGCGGCTGCCATCAAGGCACAGCCGGGAGCGGCCTGGGAACATTTTCTGCACAAAATCGGGACCTTCACGGAGCCGCAGGTCGGTATGTATGCCTGGCACCCCGATGGACCGGAAATTGACGCCTACCGCTGGCTGGTGCATGTGGCCTACTGGCTGCTTGCTTTTTTGCTGTTGCGGGCGGCCTGGCTGTTTGTCCGGGACTGGCGCTATGTGTTTTCGCTGGAATCCCTGTTGCTGGGCACCACAACTTTTCTCACCCTCATGCCCGTGATCGGCGAGTCGGGGGAGGAGGCCCGCTTTCTCATTTCGGTCCTGCCATTTCTGGTGTGGGTGTGGTTGAGGGCAGTGGGGGTGGTCGAAAGACAAATGAACAGCTACCTTTTCTGACTTAGGATTCTGGGCTATGCACATCTGATTTTGGTTTGTAAATCCTATAAATCTTGGTCTATAGCGATTTGAAGCACTTGTGCCATTTGCTGGATATCTTCCTTGGCATTCGGAGCGATATCATTAGTAAATGCCTGCTCATTCTTGTGATCCCAGTATCTCCAAATTTTTATTCCCGTCTTTTTCATCAACTCAAATAAATCCTCCGGGAGTTGAATTTTTGATTCTAAAATTACTCCGCCAGTGTCCCTTTCTACCCTCTTTCCCTTCTCCGTAATTCCAAATAGAAACTTTTGGCCATCATCAAAAATAAGCCCTAATTCGTCGCCTACATAAAATTTGATATCCTTTTGAAAGGCTCCTAATGTTAAATAATTGTTGCCGCTCTCCATTCTTAGGCCAATTCGAAATTCCGTGGAGTGCCTGGAAAACAGCATTCGCTTATCTAGTGCATAACTGCTTATGTAAGAGAACCTAATTGACTTTTTGCCGGAAAAAGGGTCTGTTTCGAAATCGCAAGCCCAATAATTTCCCTCATCCCCAGGGACGATGTAGAATTGTCTGAACCTACCATCGTGAAGTGATTCGGAGTTTCCAAGAGTGATCTGAGGAATGGATGGAGGCTTGCCCGGTGATTGGGAGTATGAAGGAGAAATATTTAAGTCTCCTAAATCTTTTTTCCTGTTACCAAATAGCTTGTCGAAAATTGAAGCCATAATTCTGCCAGTTGGAAAATTGAACCATTAATTTAAGCCGAAATCTAATTTAAAATCTAAAGGAAAAGCTGAAAGTTTGACGGAGTAGTATAATGCCTTTGCCAGTATCTTAATTGATCAGTTCAGCACCTACAAGTTGCTGGACCAGTCGCGGGAGGAGCTGGCAGCGAGCGACAACCCCATTGCCCTGGCTTTGCTGGTGGCATATGATTCTATTCTGAAAAAGAAGCAGCGAAGATCAGGAAAAGTGCCTGACAGTGAACAGTTTGAGTTGAAAACAGCCTGGCTCAGGCTGCTGCTGGAGAAGGGGTATGACCGGGAGGTGATTGAGAAGCTGACCACCTTTATCAAACATTACCTCCCGTTTTCCAAATCAGAAATGATCGTTACATTTGACAAACATGTTGCAGACCAAACACAAAATAAAGAAGGTATGGGCATCATCGAGCGCGTTGAAAACGAGATAAAAAGGATGGCCTTTGAGGAAGGCAAGCTGGAGGGCACCCAGGCCGGGGTGATTTTAGGAAAGATCAGGAGCCTGGAGGCGTTATTTTCGCAATCCCTGTTGACCACAACCAGAAATGAAGACCTGTCGGTAGCCTTTGAATTACCCATTCTCTGGGTCGAACGCATCCGAAAAGGCGACATTCCCGGCATGGAAGAAGTGGAGAAATTGCTGGCTGCCCTGAATGGGAACGGGCATTAGGCCTGGATCAGGCTCTGATAAGTTGCGCCGGCCAGCGGTTGCTGCTGTATCGAGAGTAAGCCTGCAGTGCCGGAGCAAGACCTTGAAGGGCGTAAGAGACAGCATCTTCCGGGAACTGTGATCCAGAACCGCCCAAAAACAAAAAAACCAGCAAGTTTCTTGCTGGTTTTTTTGTGGTGCCCAGGACTGGATTCGAACCAGCACAACCTTTCGGTCACTACCCCCTCAAAGTAGCGTGTCTACCAATTTCACCACCTGGGCAGAAAGATCTTCAGACAAACTTTCTTTCAACGGTTGTTGAAGTTGAAAAGGAAAGCGTATCTTGGAAGTGATTCGACTGGGACTCGAACCCAGGACCCTCTGATTAAAAGTCAGATGCTCTACCAACTGAGCTACCGAATCATTCGCTACCAACAGAACTTGGACGTGCCGTTAATTGCGTGTGTAAAGATACAGCTCAATCCTGGATTGTCAAATAGGGCAGGGATTTTTTTTCTTTTCCTGTTCATTTTCCATTCCGGAACCAGCGCCAGAGCTGCCATTTTTGAAGATTCCAGCACCCTGGCAGCCCAGGCCGAACAGGCCTTCCTCTATGAAAACTATGCAGAAGCGGTGCAAAAGTACACCCAACTGCTGGAATCCGGCCAGGACCATCAGGCGGTTTTGTATCGCCTTGCCTACCTCCACGAACAATTGGGCGAGACTGCGGCGGCATTGTACTATCTCCGCCGCCTTCAATGGGCAGATGGCCGTCCCATGATCGACCAAAAAATTATTTCTCTGCTCGAACAGCCCGATCGTTCCATTCCGGAGGGAGACGCGCCCGCCAACTGGGTCTGGCTCAGTGTGCGGCACCGAATGACCTGGATGGGAACCTGCCTGGGCCTGCTAGCATTGGCCTTGCTCCTGCTTCGCCTCCGCCGGTGGAGGTTTCACACAGTTGCTGCGCTCTGTTCCGCTTCTTCTGCCCTTGTCCTGGCGTTGTTTTTGCTCATCGCCTGGCAAGGATATGCTCCCCGCGCGGTTCTCGTCATGCCAACGCCCTTTTATGCGGAGCCAGCCTATGGGGCAGAACAGCTTTCCTTGCCCCTCTCTGCCGGGTCGGTCGTGCGGCTTGGTTCCCGGCGAGACATTTGGCAGCAGATTGAAAGCAAGGGAAAACAGGCCTGGGTGCCCGCGTTCGCCCTCGCTCTCCTCCATGAATAACCATCCTTTAGCTCATGAAACTGTCCATTTTTTTCCTGCTTCCTGTTTTATTGCTCACTGCCTGCACTGGTACCCTCCTGCTGCGGCAGCACCACAAAATGCTGGTTCGCCTCGCAACAGCGCCTCTCTCTGCCGAGGAAGCCTACGACGGACTGGCCACGGTCCTTGTTGCCGTGATTCAGGATGCCAACGAGCTTCCTCATGTGGACCAGCGGGTGCAGTTTCTCAGAAAATTCGCCAAACAGAACAACGATGAAATTCGCCTCATCGTCCAGCGGCTTGATGCCATGCAGGCCAACATGCGCCCGCTGGAGAAAATCCAGTTTTTGACCAACATGGTTCAAAAAAACTCCACCTCAGAACTCATTCGCCTGATGCCCGACGCACTGAAGCTTATCAGGGAAGACGATGGCGAAATGGGCGATCTGCGGAAACTCCTGCTCCTCTACCGGATCAGGCAGTGGATGCAGGAGTAGAGGCATTTGATGGGATTAGGCTCATTCGGGCAAAAAGCTGCCCTGGGCTGCAGCCACAGTGTGCATGAGCAGGGTAATGACCGTCATGGGGCCAACTCCGCCAGGAACGGGCGTGTAAGCTGAGCATCGCTGGATCACTGGTGCCATCTCTACATCGCCGTGACCGCTGGCATGAAAGCCGGCATCCACGACCACAGCCCCTGGCTTCACCCAATCTGCCTGCACAAAACGCTCCCGATGAACCGCCGCCACCACGATATCTGCCCGGCGCACGATGTCGGGAAGGTGTTGGGTTCGGGAATGGCAAATGGTAACGGTGGCGTGGGCGTTGATGAGCATGGCGGCCATGGGCCTGCCGAGGATGGCACTTCGACCCAGCACCACGGCTTCCTTGCCTTCCACCTCAATGTGGTAATGACGAAGCAGATGCATGATGCCTGAAGGGGTGGCGCTGCCAAAGGCAGGATCTCCCATCGAGAGCCTTCCAAAACTAATGGCGTTGGCACCATCCACGTCTTTGGCGGGGTGAATGGCATCGAAGCATTCGCGTTCATTGATGTGAGGCGGTACCGGATGCTCCATCATGATCCCGCTGATGGCGGGGTTTTGGTTCCATTTTTCAAGCAAAGAAAGCACCTGCCTGGTGGAAAAAGAGGCCGGAACATGCTCCATGACCACGTCAATCCCGACCCGCTGGCACGCCTTGATTTTCATTCGGGCATAGGTCGAGGAGGCTGCTTCTTCGCCGACTTGCAGAATGGCCAAAACGGGAGGCTGATGCAAATGGCGTTGGCTGAGCCGGGCTTCGAGGTCTCGGGCAAGCTGGCGGCCATCAAGGCATACAGGAAAGGGCATAGGAGCAGAATTAGGCATCCGGGCAAGCCTCAAGATTACGCAATGCCCGGCTGGCGACAAAGAAAAAAGACCGCACTGCTGCGAGGTGAAAGGAGCATTTTCTTGTCTTACCTCCCATCCCCGACTTCTGTCTTCTCAGGGAGGCAAAGGCAAACCTGAAAAATCCGATTCTTCTCACCTCCCTGGCCCGGCTCGCAAACTTTCTCCCATCATTGCCTGTTTGAAAAGCCGCCAGGGAATTCTCACCTTTGCCATGCATTCCTTTTCGCTTGAACCATAGGATCATAATGAGCCAATCTCAGGAAGTGTTCGACGTGTGCGTTATCGGTGGCGGGATCGTAGGCCTCAGTTCTGCCTACAAGCTCCAGCTCCGCAATCCCAATCTCCGGATCCTCGTCCTCGAAAAGGAGGACAAGCTCTCTGCCCATCAAACCGGCAGAAACTCGGGGGTCATTCACTCGGGCCTCTATTACAAGCCCGGCTCCTACAAAGCCAACCTGAGCGTTTCGGGCCGAAAAGAACTGGTGGCTTTCGCCCAGACATATGGCGTGGCCCACGACGTTTGCGGAAAAGTGGTGGTGGCCACCCACGAATCGGAGCTTCCGTTTCTCGACAAAATCTTCAATACCGGCCTGCAAAACCAGGTCGAAGGGATCGAAAAAATCACGGCTAAGCAGGTGCTCGACATTGAGCCAAACTGCACCAGTGCCATTGCGGCGATCTGGGTGCCGGTCACAGGCATCATCGATTTCCCCGGGGTGGTGTTCAAGCTTGCCGAACTGATCACGGGCATCCAGCCCGCCAGCCAGATCCTGACAGGGCAGGAACTGCGCGGCATCACCAAAGATGCCGGTATTTCGACGCTCTCCACCCGGCGGGGCCAGTTTCGTGCCCGGCACCTCGTTTTTTGTGGCGGGCTGTTCTCCGATCGCCTCGCCAGCCTCGACGGCGCCGAAACCCGCGCTCAGATCGTGGGGTTCCGTGGCGACTACTACGACCTTGCCCCTCACGCCGAAGACAAGGTCAGAAACCTCATTTACCCGGTTCCCAATCCACAGTTTCCCTTTCTTGGGGTTCACTTTACCCGCATGATCCACGGCGGGGTGGAATGCGGGCCGAACGCGGTTTTCACCTTCAAGCGCGAAGGGTACGGCAAAACCGACTTTAACCTCCGCGACACCTGGGAGGCCCTCACCTTTGAGGGAACATGGAAGTTGTTTGCCAAACACTGGCGCTTTGGCCTCGACGAATACCGCCGCGCTTTCTCCAAGCGCCGCTTTCTCCAGCAAATTCAACGCCTGGTGCCAAGCCTCACCATGGATGATATCGTGGAAGGCCGCTCCGGTGTGCGTGCCATGGCCCTCGGCCCCGACGGCAACATGATCGAAGACTTCGACATCGTCTATTCCGATCAGTCTATCCACATCCTCAATGCACCTTCCCCGGCAGCTACTGCAGGTCTGGCCATTGGCGAGCAGGTAGCCGAAATGGCCGAGCAGCGTTTCGCCCTCAAGGTCTGATTCAGTTTGATCTTTCCCAGGCTTTTGTCTTTCAGCCAATTACCCTCTCACAGATGAGTGCAAGAATCGGACTTCTCCTCGGCCTTCCTGTTCTGGCCTTTTTGGGCTGGCTGCTTTGGACCGAGGTGATTCAGGGGAATGGCTTCATCACCTGGCAGGAAGAAATCGTGCTTTCGGCGCAGCAACTCAGCCCCGACCTCGTAAGCGAATTCCGGGCCGGGAGTCTGGCAAATTACCCCGGATTTGTATTCCGCCTCACCCCACAGGATGAGGCCCAGTTTCTGCGGGAAAAGGCTTTTTGGGAGGGGGTGAAGGCCACCCGAACCAGCTATGACACCCTTGGCTGGAGTGCCGCCGACCAGCAGGCTTCTGCCCTGTTAGAACGCCTTGAAACCAGCCACCTGCAACTCCCCTGGCTGGAACTGGCCCGGGAATCCCTGCACCCAGCCTCTGGCTGGCACTTGCGAAACCTGTATTTGCTTGCCTACCAGCACCACATCGGATCAACAGAAGACTGCGACGGCTACATTTACCGGCTGCGCGAATACCCCGACCGCCTGGCAGAGGCCCTTCGCGCACAGGAAAGTGCCGCCGCCGCTGGCCGCTGCCTGGACTCAAGCCTTGTGAACCAGACCGTTCAGCAACTGCGTGCCTGGGCGGCCACGCCCATTCGGGAGCAATTGATCTACCGGAGGCTCGCCACCCGCATGACCCGGCTCGACCCCACCGCGATCAATGAGTATCAGGCAATCGAATATCTCCGGCAAACAGGTGAGCTGATTGAGAAAACCCTGGTTCCTGCCTGGCTGGCCGCTGCGGATCGGCTGGAGAAGCTGGCCTGCGCCAATGATGTCCCGTTTTCTCTCAGTGGCAATGTCTTTTTCGACTGGAGCGCCAGCCTGGCAGGCCTGCCCGCGCCCGATGCGGCTACGCTGGAGGCATTGAAAGCCCAGGTAGATTCGCTGGTCGTTTCGCCGCTCAGCCTTTCCCCGGCTGCCCCCGTTGACCTTCAGCCATTCCTCAAAGAAATTGCCCAGGCCACAGAAGGAATTTTGCCAGAGCAGCTGTATGAGCGGGTGCGGCTTCAGCAAACAGCGGGAAATTGGGCAGGCCAGCCAGGCTGGGTGATCCCCGGAACAAAAGACAGTGCCCTGTTTCCCATCATCTCACTTCCCGACAGCGGCCAGCGCGAGGCCCTGATCCTGGATTTGTACCAATTGGGGGTGCCAGGAGCAGCCTGGATGCACCAATGGCTGGTAGAATCGCCCTTGCCAGCCTGGCGCTTGCTTGCTCACAATGCCGACCAGCAGGCGGGGTGGGGCCTGGCTGCCCTGGAATTGCTGCATACCCGCATTCTTTGGTTCTCCCGCGACTCCGCCCTGCAGCAAGCCTATCACCGCCGGATGGCCTGGGCCAGTTCCTCGGCCTGGCTGGATGCGCAGTTACACGGGCAGGCTGCTGCCTTTGATGTAGTGGTAAATGCCCTGAAGAAAGCTGGCTGGAGCGAAGCCGACCTCGCTATCATGAAGCTGGAAGTAACCGGCACTCCGGGACACGCCCTGGCCCGATGGCTCGTTTGGCATGGATGGCAGCAAAAATTGGCCGGCTGTGAAGGGGATGTGCGCGTCTGTCTGATGGAAGCCATGCGAGGCAACAGCGAAGTTGGCAGATAATTTGCGAAAGGGAAGAAGGGCATTGTCCCTGTTTCGCTTCCAACCTACGATCCATGCAACACCTTTTCTTCGCTCTTCTGCTTCTTCTGCCAGGTTTTTCCTTGTCCCAGACCCCTGCCCCCTGCGACCTGAGCATTTCCCTGTTTCAACAAGCGAGCGTCACCCTGCCCGAAGAGCTCAAGCCGGGGGCCGTGGTGTACATTTCCAATGCCTACCTCAAATCTTTGGAAGCAGGGGTGTATGCCCGGCAAAGTTCCAGTATGCGGCATTATGACTACCTGCGGCCCGGGACCCGGGAGGAGTTGCGCGATGGATTGAACGAAGCCGGTTGCGAAACCTGCGTGCTGGGGCCCGATGGAAATGTTTACCGCCTGACCCCAACTGCGCCGGGTACCCATTTTTTCAAGCCCAAATCAGGGTTTCATGGCGAATATGAACCCCAATGGCGCGATCCTCACCTCGTGATTCCGACCGGGATGGACCCCGTGGATGTTCGTGGCGCCGAGGGGAAGCCGTTTCGGGTACTCGAATTTCAGCCCTCCTTTCTGCGCATTCGCTCGCTGGAGGAAGAATGGGTGTTTTTTACCGGCTATCCCAACCTCGCAGAAGTATTTGAAACAGAGGGGGTTCGGGCTAAATTAGCTGAAAAAACGAGGCAGGCAAAAACCTGGATAGGCAAAGAAGTGCTGGTTGAGCGACAAGGCACCCTGCATGTTCGCCCCGGCCTCCTGGCCGCCTCTCAGCCATTCGACGAACAGATCCGGCACCTTGAAATTACAATTGAGGAAGTGGAAGTGGAGGGCCAGGAGGTGCTGATGGGCTTCGGGCTGCCGAGGCAATATGTGGTGATCGGGCCTGAAACCCAGGCCACTTTTAAAGAGCTGGCTTGTGTGAGGGAGCAATTCCGCCAGTTTTTTCTTTCGCACACCGATCCGATCATAGAACAACAACTCACCGACCTGATGCTCAACGAAGTACCCGTGGCCACGTGGAGCCGCAACCAGGAACTGGTGGAAGCCCTGCAAAACCGGTTTCGACTCCAGCAGGATGACAGGCTGGAACATACCTGGTATGAACACGCCCTTTTGATGCGCTCCGACCTCTACCGCGAAACTTTTCTCACGGCCAAGCTGCGCAATGATGGCCTCTGCTTCGTTCAATCGCATTTTTCCTCTCAGCAAGGACTTTTTCATACCCGCATCGAACTGATGGAGGGTGCGCCCCCCGTTACCAGTTCCCGGATTTCGACCATAGACCCGCGAAGCCGGCGGCGAAAAATCGGGGACTGGACCCTCGAAACCATCGAGTTTGACCAGGAAAGCGACCGCCGCCTGTTGCTCGCCCTTGCCGACGAACCCCACAAACCATTGACGATTCGCTACTCCGCAGGAGGATCCTTTTTTCAGGAAGTTCCTTTGCCCGTTTCTTACCGGCAAATCATTCGGGATGCCTATCTCATGGCGCAATGGATCCAGTTTCAATCCCGGTGAAAGTTTCTATTTACCAGGTTACATCCAGCTCATTCCCTCATTTCGCAGCGGGATGTTGAGCAGCTGGCTGGTTCTCTGGCCCGCGCCAGCGGCTTGCACCGATTCGTACCAGGCCTGGTAGGCTGCCTGTGCCCGCAGCACCTGCTCGGGAGAATTGTAGCCCAGCGGATTGCCCTCTTTGGTGCCCAGCACCGGGGCGCGGGATGGCGGCACAATGTGCAGCACATCATCTGTGCCTTTCATTTCCATTTTCCGGATGGCCTCCACCAGCCACAATGCCACCAGGCCCACCCTCACTTTGGCCGGGTGATAGGTGGTGTTGGGCATTGAAGGATACTTGGTGACCTGGGCCGTGTCGCCGGCCGCGGCGAGCAGGGCAGGAACGTCCTCCCATGTCAGCTGAGGAAGCATGGCATAGCTCCAGGCGTTGCTGCGCAGACTGGCCAGGACTGCTTCGATGCCTACTTCTTCCCGCATTTGGCTAACCAGCTCGGGATTGGGGAGGGGAATTTTTTCCAGTTGAAGGGTCACAATGGCAGAGTCCCCACGCTGCAACTCGGCTTCGTGCAGGTAGGCATCGCCTTTGTCGTTGACCAGGTACTGGAAAAACCTACGTTCGGTTTTGACCCAGTAAGTCACATCTTCCTCGCGGTCGTAGCGAAAAAGCAACTTGCCTTCTTCGTTGGTGGCAAAGGTTTGAATGACTTTTCGGGTGGATCCCGGCCGGGCGGCTTCCAGGCTCACCACTGCACTATCAAGGCCGCGGCTGGTTTCATGATCGGTGACCTGAAGACTCACAATTTGCTCACCAGGGCCGCAAGCTGTTAGCCCTAAGGCCGCTAGCCATCCCAGCCAGGCATATGAGGAGAAACCGAAACGGAGGAGTTGTTTCATGCCGCAAATCTACGCAGAAGCGGGGAGAATCAAGCGGGCTCGTCCACCATGGTCATCAATCTGAGGAGGCCAGTTCTGGCGAAAGGGGTTGCCCGATAAATGTTTCATAGCCTTTCAGCAAATACCCCTCCACAATGTCGGCCACTCGCTCTGCCCCCAGGCGGTTGGGGTGGGCATAATCGCCGCGGGCAAGAGAAGGGCGGGCATTCACCCATTCGACCATGGCATTTTCTCCGCCCATTTCTTCAAACAAATTCAAAAAACCCACGCCCGTTTCTTCGGCTACTTTTCTCTGCACCTCCACGATGAGCGGTATGCTGGGGTCGGTTTTCCAGCCGTTCCCCTGGCGGGAGCATTTGTCGCCTACGCTCACGATCAGCAGGTCGGCCCCCGGCATTGCCACCCGGAAGCGGGCCACGAGCTTGCGCAGTGCTTCTTCGTATTTGCTAAAATCGTCGCGGCTGGCATTAACCAGGTTCAGGCCAAATTGC
This sequence comes from Bacteroidia bacterium, assembly GCA_041741415.1. GTDB lineage: Bacteria > Bacteroidota > Bacteroidia > J057 > J057 > JANQTF01. Next base: position 36,256 of record JBGSKC010000067.1, read on the forward strand.
AACACAACAAGGTCGTAGCCAAGGTGCTGCTGAAACTGCTGCAGCGACTCCTCACTGATCTTGGACAGAAAGGCTCCGGTGCTGTTTCTCATGCCAAAATTGTCCAGCACCAGCCCGTAAGGCGTGCTCACACTCAGGCCATACACTGGAAATTTACTGCCGGCATGAAGCCGAATGTCGAGTTCCTCTCCGCACGAATCGGCCAGAAGCACTGCATTGACAAGATTTTTGCCGTCTAACCTCACCTGGCTTTTGTTCCATTCGGTTTCGACCTCTCCTTTTGCATCAGCCACTGAGGCAGGACCGTAGAAAAGCCTGGCCTGATACAACTGCTCTGTTTCGGGGTATTCGTCGGTTCCTTTGAGCGACAGCCAGGGGCTGTAGGTGTTGCTTAGGAACATTTCGCCGGAGATACCATACTCAAACCCGGAAGGCTTTTTGGTGAGCACATTGGCCGAAAACCACTGTGACTCGTCGAAACGCTGGCGGATGGTGGTGCGATACCCCCACAACAAAGAAGTGGTCGGAACGAAGCCCACTCCCGCTCCGCCAAATACAGACTGGAGCTTGTGGCGCAGGCTCTGGGTGATGAGGTCGCCCTCAATCATGGAATCTCCGAAGTAGGCAATTCGAACCTGGGTTTGATCGGGTTGTTGCCGGAGGGTAAAGAGGGCCTGATAAAACCTCGAAAGCGGATGTGGTGGCTGAAGCGGGGCTGCCTCAGCAGGCGCTTCTGCGATGGGATTTTCCAGGATTTCCTCTGCCGGGGCTTCTGCTGTCGGGGTTTTGGGCGACAGCGCAGCATCTTCTTCTGCCGGAGCCAGGCCGCTGCGAATGGCCACGACGATCCATTCTGTGGCGCCCAGCATGAGGCTGGCGAACAACAGAACCAAAAAGCCGTGCAACAAATAGTTGGTTCGCATGATCAGGGGTAGGCGGAAGTGTTAGCTGGATTCAAAAACGTTCATTTGGCAAAAACCATTCCGAAGGCAGGCGCAACAATGGGGTTAGGAAAAGATTCAATAGCTTTTCTCGGCCTGCGCTTCTTCCAGGAGGTGAAGATAGCTTTGGTAGCGGGCTGTGGAAATGGTTCCGTTGGCCACTGCCGCCCGGATGGCGCAGGCAGGCTCATTGTGGTGGTAGCAGTCGTGGAATCGGCATTCGCCCAGCAGCGCTCTCATTTCGGGAAAATAATGCCCCAATTCTGCTGCTTTCATTTCCACCAGGCCATACTCCTTGATGCCGGGAGAGTCGATGATGCTTCCGCCAAAGGAGAGGTCGTGCATTTCGGCAAAGGTGGTGGTGTGAATGCCTTTGCCCGAATATTCAGAAATCTCCCCGATCCTGAGGTCGAGCGCCGGGTCGATGAGGTTCACGAGGGTGGATTTGCCCGCCCCCGAATGCCCGCCCAGAAAACTTCGTTTGTTCTGTAAAATGCCCTTCACCAGCTCCTGATGGGCTGGATCGAGCGCCGACAGGGGGTGCACCTCATACCCGGCGAGCCGGTAGCTGAGGCAGGTTTCTTCGAGGAGTGCTTTTTCTTCGGGACTGGTGAGCAAATCCACTTTGTTGATCAGGATCACAGCGGGAATCTCGTAGGCCTCGCACACCACCAGAAAGCGATCGGCAAAGCCCGGTGCCGTGCGGGGTTCTTTGAGGGTAAACAGCAGAACGGCCTGGTCGAGGTTGGCAGCCATGACATGGACCTTTCTGGCGTGGGCAATGGCTTTTCGCAGCAGGTAATTATGCCGGGGAATGAGCTCCTGGATCAGCGCGGGCAGGTCGCCGCTCGGCAGGCTGATCATGACTTCGTCGCCAACGGCCACTGGGTTGGTGGTTTGGAGCCCGGCAATCCTGAATTTCCCCCGCACGATGGCCTCCATCACGCTGCCGTCTGGAGTGCGCACCCGGTGGCTGGCACCAACTGTTTTGATGACCGTTGCCTGAACGAGTTCCGGCTTGTCGTGGCTTGCTTGTTTCGGCTTGCGGCTCATATCGTCGGGGCTGGCAGGTTAATCATTTGCGGACCTGAAGGTTGCTGCCAGCCTGCGGGCGCCGCCCAGTTCCTTCCACTTCGCGCGGTAGGCCAGGGCCTCGGGACTTGATTCGATCATTGGCAAAAATTGGGGCATGGTTGCCAGTGGCCGGATTCCCGGCTCCACCTCTATCTCCTGCACCTCGCCCAGGTGAGCACAGAGCAGACGAACCCGGGGCCCTTGCTGCAAGGCTTTTTCGAGCAAGGCATCGAGGTTTTTTTGCACTTTTTGCCCGTTCACTGCCAGCAAATCGTCGCCGGGGTAAATGTGCATGGCCTCCAGCGGGCTCCCCGGCCAGATGCTCTCCACCCGGGCACTGCCGCCAGCATGGTTGCTGCATTCCAACCCCAGCCGTGCCAGTGCCAGGCTGTTGGGACTTACTCGGGCCATGAGCAGGCCACTGGCGCGTGCCAGATCATCGAGGTAGGGGTCGAGCGAGGCTTTTCCTGCTACCAGCTCCCGGTAAACAAATTCCATCTCCGGTCCGCCTTCGGCCATCAGGGCGCTCAGATAATCCTCACGGCTGAACCCCCAAGGCAGGGTAGTAGCCCGGCTGAACAGGCCAAACAGCACATCATCGAGGTTGCGAGTGCCGCCGCTTTGCTTCCTGATTAGGTGGTCAAAAATCATCGCCACCAGATAGCCCTTTGTATAGAATGAAATGCGCCGGTGAGGAAATCCGCTCGTGTCATAGCCATTTACCCAACTGTCGAAACTGGCTTCTTCGAGGGAGAGGAAATCCTTGCCCGCCATGGCATAATGGCGCGACAACTCGCCGTTGATGCTGTCGATCCATTCATCCCAGTTCCAGATTCCCGCTTTCCACAGCATGAGGTCGCCGTAGTAGGTGGTAATTCCTTCTGTGATGTCGTGCATGGCCGAATACTGCTCCCGCTGGTAATCGTAGGGTACGAGGTCGGCGGGGCGCATGGCCTTTACATTCCATGTGTGGAAAAACTCGTGGGAGGAAATCTCCAGCAGGCTGCGGTGAGAGGAGGGAGAGCCTAATTGCAATCCCGGCCCCATCACGATGACTGTGCTTTGCTGGTGTTCGACGCCATGGCGGTAGGCGTGGGGCCAGAAAAGGTAGAGGTAATGGTATTCCTGGGTGGGGCAATGGCCGAAGAGGTCGATTTGGGTGCGGGAATAGACTGCAATTTCGCGAATGAGGCGGGCAACGAGGGCCTCATGACGGCCATAGATCCAGAGCCGGACGTCGAGGCCATCAACGGGCACAAGGTGCTGTTCCAGCGAAGGCGAAGCCAGAATGGGACTGTCGAGCAGTTCATGAATAGTTTCGCAGCGAAAGGGCGAGAGCTTGTCGGCGAAGGGCCCTCCCAGCCGGAAGTTGGGGGGCAGGTCGAGCAGGAGGCTGGCCGGCAGATCAGCGCCGCCCTGTTGCACGAGCAGGAAGGTGATGGGATTGAGGTAAATAAGCTGATGATCGACAAAGGAACTGCCTGCATCCTGCTGGTTGGCGAAGTTGCGGTAGGTAACGCGGAGCAGGCCTGCCTTCGGCGGGGTGAGCAGCCAGGTTTGGCTGTCGGTTTTGCGCCAGGCAACAGGGGTTCCATCAGCCATGGTAGCCGAAAAGTCGGAGATGTTTTTGGCAAAAAACTGCCGGGTGTACCTGCCTGGGCGCCACAAGGGAAGCTGGAGCAACAACGCGGAAGCTTCTGCCTCCAGTTCCAGTTCTACGTCGATGAGTTGCTGTGTGGCGTGCGAAAAGGACAGGGTATATTGGATCATGCCGTCGGTGAGATAAGGTGATTCGACAAATATACAAATCCTCCCCGCAGCCAGATAGGGCTAACGCATCTCCAAAAAAATGGAATATCTTTTTGAAAAAAGAAGATGAACAGCCCATTGGAGTCGATTTCGAGCTACTTTGGCCAGATGACAGATCCCCGCAACGCCTCGCAGGTGCGCTACCCTCTTCCTGAA
>JBGSKC010000068.1:0-7266 GCA_041741415.1 Bacteroidia bacterium
TTCGGATGGCTCAACTTCTTCCGGCGACTCAATCGCGATTATGAAAAACTTCCCGAGTCCCATGCCGCTTTCATACAGCTGGCCTTCATCAGTATCATTCTGAATAGAATTTGCCGCTGAGAGTTCCAAACATGGTCTAAGCCATCTTTTTTTTTCAAAAATAACGATTTTATCCTCGTTTTCATGATTGGACCTCATGGCCCTTCGTGTTCTTATTGGAGCGATCATTTTAACTCGTTCTCAATCCCAAAGAAATGGATAAGGTTTTGTCTCCTAGCTAATCAACACTACCTCTTAAAAATAAGCCACCCAAAGCCATACCAGACCGACAAAACAGCGAGGTAAGGCACGCAGATTATACCCTTGCCTGCCCCATCTCCAGCAAAAAACATAGGCCCTTTTTCGGCATCCCTGATAGTCCGGCCCGGCTTCCCGGCCTCCACAGAGGGTGAAACATTCGCTTTGGATCACACGCGCCTGAACGCCGGATGTTGAGACCTGAAAAGGCAATCTGAGAAGCCTGGCCAACCCTCCCGAACGACCTGCGTACAATTTCGCGTTTAGCTTCAAGAAGTACAACAGCCTTGTTTTACGCGCAATAAACCGCTTGTCCGCCGCAAGCGGTTTTTTTGTTGGCATCATCTGCAGAAAAAGGGAATCTTTCGGACAGGGAGCCGACACGAAATCCGCTGCAAAAATGCCAGGAATCTTGGCTGGCTGAGGGAGGGGCAAAAAAAAATTAGGGGACTCAATCCCACCTGAGCGGGAGAGTCAACCCTAACCCCTAGCTTCTGTGTCAAGCTTGCGCTCAACAGGATCAAAGCTATGGCAGAATATTTTTTTCACTAAATCAATCAATTGAAAAATATTACCAACCACCAAACATCCATTCCCGCCACTCAGCTCCCTATTCAGTTTCCAATCCCGGTTCCGTCGCCTTGAGGGCACTATTTTCTTACTTCCGGCGCAATGGTATGCCGTCATTTGTTAAGCTCTGCCTCAGAGAAATGGACGCATTTTTTTTCGATGAAACCAAAAAAAAGACAGCCTGAGCTGCCTTTTTTCGGGAAAGTACCTCCCGGCGGGAGGCGTGCTATGATCCATTATGCGACCGGGATCGCCTGTGAGCGAGGAGACGAAAGGGAACGATCGTGCTGGCGGGCTTCATTCCGGCGGGTCAGCTCGGAGAGCATCCAGTTGAGCTGCACGCGGGCCTCGCTGAGCAGCCCCTGGTAGGAGTAGTAGCGAATGGTAGCAGCGGTCTTGTTGTTTTGATCCACCAGCCCTGCTTCCACGGCTCCGCCAAACACCAGGACCTGGGTGTTGCGCTGCGGCAGATACACTTTCAGGTCATCCTGAATTTCCATGGCCTTTCTGCGGTCCATGAGGGAAATGGCGTGGTCTGGTGCGTGAAGATCGAGCAGCACGAGGCCGCGGTTGAAGTCCTGGAGCAGCAGCAGGTTAGGAGCCTCATGGGCGTGGCCGTTGGTGTATTTGTGGCTCACGTAGAGTTGCACCGCCTGATCAAGGTCCTGGTTGCTGGAGATCATGGCAAACTGGTGGCCGAGTACCCAGAGGTTATTGGCCAGGGCTTGGCGAAGTTCGTCGGGAGAGGAGTCGGGCTTCAGGAAAATGCGCTCCAATTCGCGCAGCATGGCCAGCCGGTGACTGCTTTGCTGCGCGATGAGGGCCACGTCGAGCATGCCAAATTCGGTAAAAGCTTCCACCATGTCGGCTCGCTCTCCTTCGCGGGAGGCTTCCAGGCGCTGCATTACCCAGGCGTATTCGCTGTTGCCAAAGGCGTCCAGCACCAGGCCGATGATGGCGGCCACCCGTGCTTCGCTTTCGCCATAAAATTTGTGCATCACCTGCTCCATGGCTTTTTCGGCAAAGGCACGGCGATGGGCGGGCACAAGGGCGAGGCCCTGCTCAATATGCCGCTTCAGGCGGGCGCGGGTCAGGTCAATTTCCCGATGGAAAACTTCCTGAAAAGAGGCCAGCAACAAGGGCTGGAGTTTTTCCTCCAGTTCGACGAGCAAATGGCTGTTGTCGATGATGGCACCCCAATCTGCTGTAACGAAGGGCTCCAGGCTGTCGCAGTGGAGCTCGCCAAACAAGCGGCGCAACAGGCGCGGAGGCACAGCATCGGATTCCTCCAAACCAAAGAACCTCGGGTTTCCAACAATTTTCCCTCCTACGCGAATGGCCAGACCTGATTGCTTGAGGGGTTTGCGGCCATCGGAAATGGTGTAGCGCAGGTGGGCAGTTTCACCTGAAGACAGCTCCAGCTGGTGCTCAAACCCGTCGCCTGGGATGTCTTCGATGTCAACAAGCTCGCCATCTACATAAAGGCTGAAATCGGGCGTGCGCCCGTACTCGAGCATGAGGATGCGCTTGAGCTTCTCGGGATTGGGGAAGGCAAGTTGCTGGTTAATGCCAGTAAGGACGATTTCGGTGCCGTGTGCCTCCTGAGATTCGGCGTTGGTAACGGCCAGTGGGAGGTTCACCTGCTCGAGGTCGTGCTTGGCGCGCAGGAGTTCGTCGCGGAAAATGGTGAGGTGGGAGTGACGGCCTCTGGCCTCGGTGCGAACCTCCATTGAGGAAGCAACCATGAGCCCGGCAAACTTGCCGATTCCTTTTCGCCCCTTCACCAGGCGGTTTTTGAGGCGGGTGCGCTCTCCTTTCCGGGAGGCGCGTGAACTGGCGATGTTGAGGTATTCCTCCCGAAGCTCAGTTTCGGTCATGCCCGTGCCGTCGTCGCGGATCACAATCGGGTCGAGGGTGAGTGGCCGGGGCAGGGTGACCCAGACTTCGGAGGCATCGGCATCGTAGGCGTTGTCGATCAATTCCTTGATCGCCAGCTCGGTGGAACGATAATTTTCCCCAAGCAAGGCGGCAAGGCGGGGATCTACCTTGAAATGTGCATTCGGATTCATGCGCGGGTCAAGACCAGTAAGAGGAAGCCTAAAGGTAGAGGCTGGACAGCAAAGGCTGTCCACGGAATTGCCTGTTTATCCACAATCAGCAATGTGGAAATGTGGATAAAGCCTGTTTCTTCTGCGGTCCGGGGCCTGCGGGGCAGGATCAGGGAGCCAGCAGATGGCAAAGGGCCAGCATGATCAAGGCTATGGATTCCCATTCAAAAGGGTAACCAGCGCCTGAGTCTGAATGTCTGGAAGGGGATCAAAAAAAGGGTGGAAGAAACTTCCACCCTCCACGTGATTACAGAGAAACGAATGCTAAACGTTATATGTGATGCTTGCTTGCCAGAGGAGTTCGTTGTTTATAGGAGTAAGATGGAGAGAATTCCTGAGCTTTGCAACGCCTTTGGTAAAAATTTCAAATTCTTTTTATTTTTCTAACGAACAGCTATTTCCGGGATTATATGACAGGAAACGAATGCACATCAGACCACACCCCCCGACACACACACTTGCCCAAACAACGAAAGAGGAAGAAAAACGGGAATTAAAGTGGGTAAGGTTTTTCGGTCAGAGCCGGTTGATGCGATCGCGGGTGAGGGTGTTGGGAAGCAACAAATGAAGGCTTTGCGGACGGAGAAAGGCCTCGAGGCTGGTGCCTCCTTCAAGGGCTTCGCCATCTATTTGCAAACTTCCGGCATGGTCTCGCTCCAGCACCAAATGGCTGCTGCGCAGGAAGGTTACATCAGGGTCGGAGGCAAGTGTTCCATTAAACATTCTCGACACCATCACACCTGCTTTGAACACAGAAAATTTTCTGATCACCATGATGTCGAGCTTGCCGTCGGCGATGCTGCTGTTGCGCGTAACCTTGGCTTCGTATCCCCATTGTGCGCCATTCGCCACCACCACCCCGAATGAATCCGGAAAGGTGGTCGTCTCATTGTCAATGGTAAGATGATAGGTTTGGGGTCGCAAATGGAGCAACGCCTGTATGGTGCTGCTCACATAAGGCCTGAAGCCCCTTCGGCCCGCCATAGCAAAGGTCCGGGAGATTTCTGCATCCAGGCCCACGCCCGCCACATTGAGGAAAGGATGCCCCCCAAAACTGCCAGTGTCGGCAAGGAGGGTTTTGGCATCCAGCGACTGCCGGATTGCCAGAGATGGCTTGATGGAAAAGCCCAGGTTGCGGGCAAATCCGTTCCCAGATCCCATGGGAATCACCCCGAAATGAACATCTGTGCCGATGAGCCTGCTGCCGATGGCATTGACAGTTCCATCGCCGCCTACGGCAAAGACCCGCCGGATTCCTTCCTGGCGGGCCTTTAGCAGCGTTTCGTCGAGGCGGGCAAAATCAATGTGTTCAATCTGGCAGCGCCGCCCAGCCAGCTGGTAAACAGCTTCGATGCGCTCGGTCAGCGAATCGAGGTCTTTGGGCTTTCCCGCCCCGGGGTTGAGCAAAAACAAGGTAGGCATTGACAGTGATGACAGTGATGGAAGAGGAGACAGTGATGGCAGAGGAGTTGATGTCAAGTTCATCGTGTGGGTAAAACCTTTGCAAGGGTCGAAGCCAACCTTCCGCAGGGGAGGGGATCGACTTCCCCCGCCCGGAAAAGCAGCCTCCATGCAGGGCCTGTTTTCGACATTTCTCCTCCTCTCACAGGGAAGCAGTCTCTCCCTTATAAAACAAGAACAGGCAGCCGCAAGGGCCGCCTGTTCCGGAAGGAAACCGAGTGTTCCAGAACTATTCTTTCACACACTCGAACTCAACACGGCGGTTGACGAAGTGCAGGGGTTCGAGTTTGGGGTTTCCGTAATTGTCTGGCAGGTTGGGAATCAACGGATTTGATTCGCCGCTGGCATCGGTGGTGAAGCGTGAGCGATCGATGCCGTAGGTGTTGGCAATGAAGTCTACAGCGTTGGTTACCCGGCGGTTAGACAGGTCGTCGTTGTAGGCAGCAGTATTGCGGGCATCGGCATAGCCAGTGGCACGAACTTTCAGGCTGGGGTTGGACCGCATCACCTGGGCGATGTAGTACAGTTCAGGGTAGAAATCGGGCTTAACATTGTCTTTGTTCAGATCGAAGTGAATGATCGGAAGCAGACAAGGGCTGTTGCCGTAGTTGTTGGTAATGTTGGAGATGTCCGGAAGTTGGATGGCCACCCCATTGGCATCATAATACATGCCGGGAGCTGAGTTGGGTTCTTTGTCTTCGCAGTCGGCGATGCCGTCATTGTCTGCGTCGAGGGCAACACCGTTGCGGTCCACATCACAGCCTTTTTTGGAGAAGGGCTCATCATCTTCTGAGTCCGGGTATCCGTCGCCATCAGAGTCGAGGGCCACCCCGTTGGCAGAAACGATCATGCCTTCTGGCGTGTCAGGCTCTTTGTCATAAAGGTCGGGCACTCCGTCATTGTCGGAATCTTCGGAGAGTTTGCGAACCACTTCGCGAGACTCCTGGATGCCGTCATACACTTCGTTCATGGGGTTTCTCCACCAATCAGACTCAGCTCCTTTGCCAAGGCGGAAATGAATGCCGAGGGTAGTTTGCTGATAAGCGTCTTTGTCTGGCGTAAGTGGCGTGATGGAGGTAGGATAACCTGCTCCACCGTCAACACCACCTTCCTGCCAGCGCTGGCCGTCGAAAAGGTCGTTGTTGGTCCACACGAAGCGGTGCTCCAGCTCGATGTCGATCCTGTCGCTGAGGCGGTAGCTGGCTCCGAGGCCGGCCATGATCACTGGCTGGGTAGTGTAGTTATCGTTGCCGATTGTAATGCCGGTAGAAGTGGCAGAACCTTCAGCGGGCGACTCATACACACCGTCCACGATGTTGCGGATGGCATCGATACGGTCGCGGCGACCGGCGAGGCTGAAGAGACCACCGCCAAGGTCAATGGCTGCGACACTCGTGAAATCATAGGGATCAATCACCCCGTTGGATTCACGGCCAGCGTCAACTTTGGTATTGAAAAGCACGAAACCGGCACCGGCGATGGCATGGAGGCCCCAGTTTGGTTGCTTTTTGTAGAAATTAACGTTGTTCAGGTTAAAAACGGCCTGAAGAGAAACATCAGCATAATTTGTCCGAAAATTGTAATAGACGGGCGGTGGAACCTGAGTCCCATCAATGGCGCTGACGTTGTTGGGATAATAGAGGGCATCCCAGGGATTGTTGTGGTTACGGTACCCACGAGCTGGCTGGTAGCTGAGGCCACGAGCCTGACCACCAGTTGCCTGGAGGCGAAGAGATACGGCATGGCCCAGGCCCCGGCGAAAGTCGATCCCTGCACCGAAACCGGGCTGAGGTGCGACATCACCAGAAACGTAGGCGAGACCGCCTTTGACCCCGAGCGACCACTTGCTTCGTGGTTTGGCCGGGAACTCGGATTCCCCATTGAGGAACTCCTGTTGTTGTTGAGCGCGTTCGCCTGGGTAGGCTTCCGGGTCAACTGTTTGTGCTCCCAAGGGAGAGAGCAGGAACGAGCAAAGGATCAGCAAGCACAGCTGTCTGACGTGTTTCATGAACTTCCTTCCGGTTATGGTTCGTAGGCTGAAAGCGAAATAGGCGAGAGAACGTGTGAAATCAAGTTCACGTCTGGAAAAATTCTTACGACTAAAAAGAGCGGGCCCTGTGGTGTTGTTTGGAGACATCCACGGGGCTAAATTAGGAAAGTCTGCCACACGATGATCAGGTATGTAATCTAATTCCTGAAATCGCAGGAAGCCCTCCAACTTGAGTGAGAACGTGTTTTGTCTTAATGAACAACCGGAAAGTCTCTCGGGCAGCCTAGTTTCCCTGCTTCCGGTGCTTGTTTGGACGAATGTAAAGTAGGGGGGGGAATTCGCAACAACCAAGTAGCAATATGGGAATTGCCGAAATGTCGAAGCGAACGGTCTCTATAAACTGTGGAATGGTAATTAGCCCCTTGGTAAGATTCTCCCTCGGAAAAAGAAGGGAGGGCTAAATCATTCAGGTATAGAGAGAAAAGTAAGAGGCGACAAGCGGATTCGAACCGCTGTACGAGGTTTTGCAGACCTCTGCCTAGCCACTCGGCCATGTCGCCTGGTTTTTTGCCACTTTTTCAAATGGCTGACAAACATAAACATCGAAACCCACTAAATCAAATATCGGGGGAAAAGCTTTTGAACATTGTACCTATAACGAATCCCGTGCCGAAACGTCCCCACCCCTATGGTAATTTTATAGGGCTAACGCATCTCCAAAAAAATGGAATATCTTTTTGAAAAAAGAAGATGAACAGCCCATTGGAGTCGATTTCGAGCTACTTTGGCCAGATGACAGATCCCCGCAACGCCTCGCAGGTGCGCTACCCTCTTCCTGAA
>JBGSKC010000069.1:0-9623 GCA_041741415.1 Bacteroidia bacterium
GCAACGCCGCCAAGGCAATCCGCGCCTTCTCGCTCCCGCTGAATGTTCTGCGTTTTTGCTTCACTGGAATTCTCTTTTTCATGTGACAAATTGCAATTTGTCCACCTTATTCACCTGTCCAGTTTTTGGGGTACACTTCAGGCCTTGCGCCGTAGAAGCTGCCATCGTTTACCAGAACGAAGTGTCTTATGGAGACTTACAACAACCCGACCACGCAAATCCTTGATCTCAATGTCGACAAAATCCTGGAGTCATGGACAATTGCCCAGGCCGTCAGGGAGTTGATAGCCAATGCCCTGGACGAACAGACCTTGAGTCAATCTGATCCGGTTCAAATTTCTGACCTTGGCGAGAAATGGGAAATCAGGGATTTTGGCAGGGGAATTCACCCCAATCACTTCGTTCTGAATGAAAATCCTGAGAAGCTCAACAATCCCAAAATAATCGGGAAGTTTGGCTTCGGTCTGAAAGACGCCTTAGGGACACTTTTCCGAAACGGTGTCGAGGTTGAAATACATTCAAGACATGGATACTTTACCCTCATCAGACAGCAAAAGTCAGGATTGGAGGAAATGGCAACCCTGCATGTAATTGTTTCTCCTCCCACCGACCCCCGCATGGTCGGTACCTCGATTTTGCTTCATGGCGTAACCGCCAAAGACATGTCCCAGGCCAAAAACATGTTTCTCCAATTAGCCGACCCGCCTATTGAAGTTCTTGACACATTGCCCATTGGCCAGATCATACGCTACACTGGCAAATTAGCCCCCATCTTCGTGAACGGCTTGCAGGTGGGGGAAGAACCCCGCTTTTTATTTGGCTACAACATCATCGCCCCCACGCCAGCCTTGCAGCGGGCCATGAACCGGGAGAGACGACATGTGGGGCGAACAGCCTATGTATCTCAGGTAAAAGAGCTGCTGCTCAAATCGGAAAAACAGGCGGTGATTCAGGTACTTGCCGAAGACTTTGCCAGGAAGCCGCCTCACGAAGAACTCACATGGCTGCCTGTGCAGGAGCATGCGGTGAGGTTGCTGAACAAAGGCAAGAAGTACGTTTTTTACAAAGACGATGGCCCCTTATTGCAGAATTCGTTAATCAGCGAAGTTCAACGAGACGGACTGATCCCTCTGGGAATTCCCAAAAAACTATGGAAGAAAATTCTTGGACAGGGCGACTATCAGCAGTCTCCGATTTTTACCCTGGATGAATACGCAAAACAGAGAAATGCAAATTTTCAGCCGGAATTTATCTCTGAAGAGGAGTTGACCGAAGCAGAGCAGCAAGTATGGGCAAGCAGAAAGAAGATTTTCGGAGCGATTGGCGGGCGGCCAGCCCAGATCCGGGAAGTTCGGGTGGCCGAAAAAATTGTGCTGAAAGAGAAAGCCAACTCTGAGGTAATAGGAGTTTGGGAGGAGAAATACCTGCGTATTGTAGTTCGCAGGGACCAGCTTCGCTCCCATCGTGCTTTTGCAGCCGTACTCCTACACGAAATAGCCCACGCCACCTCCGGTGCCGACGATATCACCGCAGGATTTGAACACGAACTTACCAACCTGCTTGGGAAGGTAGCTGAGGCTCTCCTCAACCAGTAAAGAGCCTGTTCCAAGTTCTTAAATCAGGTGTGAAACTCTGATTTTCTTGTACTTTTTCCCCAAACCAAGCGTGATAGCACTGGCATTCTTGATAATCAGTTCGCCCTTTTGAAGCCCGATGATTGCCTCTCTCACCTCCTGGAACTCTTTCCCCGAAACGCCAAACAAGTCCTTGATAACCCCGTCATTGATGGATTGCTGTTTCATGATTAACGGGTACTGCGCATTGGCAAAGAAGTCGAAATGGTCACTCTTAAAGCTTTCCATATTTTGGGTAGCCAGAATAATGCTCATCCCTTTGTTTCTGCCAACAGCGATCAGATCGCGAAGGGGCTTATTATCAAAGCCTAGCATGTAATGGGCCTCGTCAATGATGGTGAAGTGGCGCAACTCCACCAGATTATCGCTCAGCGCTTGTTTAGGCAATTGTTCGTAGCAGGCATTGAGTTTGGAAACGATAAAATAGACAATGGCTTTCGCCACCGGCCCTTCTTTGGGAAAGGAGTCCATTTTTATGATCAAACTCTCCCTGATCAGGTCAATCTTGTCAGTGTCGCTGAATAAATTTGTTCGGATGAGCTGCTTCAGTACAGACTTTACACTGTCGTCATTGTCCCGTTCCTTTTCCGGCTGTTTGTTAGTGTATTCATCGAAGATTATTTTGAAGTTGACAGGCTTATTCCGGGTCTTTTTATATGCCTGGATAATGGCTTCAGCCAGGCGATTACTCATATTCGCGCTGATTTTGGTGGCGTCAATAGCGGCCAAAGCCTGGGCAAGCTCGGTTGCATATAGATTAATCTCGTTTTGGGTCTTCCGAGTAAAGTCCTTGAACGGGTTAAAGGGAAGGGGACTCTCCAATGGGTTGAGAATACTGGTACGATCCACCTCAAACAGGCCCAGCCACGCATGATTTGCGGGGTCGGAAAATTCGCCTTTGTAGTCGAAAAGGAGAAAGTTCACCGGATAGCTGGTATCGATCGATCGGGTGCGGATCTCGCGAACCAATACAGCCAGTAAGTTTGATTTGCCTGATCCTGTTGTGCCTGCAATCAGAATTTGGGTATTAGGAACCTGGGTGGAGTTGAGATCCAGGGTGGCCGGGATGTCATCTTCATAAGTCCCAATTCTGAGATTTAACTCCGGAATTAACCCATAGGAGCCCTGCCGGATAGAAGCCTGATTGTTGAGAAGCCAGGCATCCAGGTTGTCGCTGTTGAGCAGGTGACTTGCTCCCCGCTTGATCTCATAATTGATCGCCTTGCGCAGGATGGTAGGGTTATCGAGATCGGCGTCACTATCCCGATACCGCAGCTTTAACAACGCAGACCAAAGAGGGAGCTGGTTGGCTTTTGTGAACACTGTGTCGTGAATCGTGCTCTGTGTCGTAAGGCGGAGCTCTTCAATTTCGCTAAGCAGTCGCTTTTCAGACAGCGACAACCCTGCCACAAAACAACTCCTGAAAAGCATGTTCTGAGAAACCCCTACAGGTTTATGTAAATGGTGGGTTTGGAGATTGATTTTTTGCTCAACCTTTTCTTTCAGGTCATCCAGCATGTCGGAAATGCCTTCAGCCACCCTGATGTTATTGAAATAAATCATCTTGCTAGTCATCGATGTGCTTGTTAAAATACCCTGAAACCACTTCTGTGCGTTGCTGCTCCCTGTCGCGATTGAGTGTATATGCCTTGCTGAGGAAGGGTTCAATTTTCGCGAAATCCTTCTCTGGTCGCACTTCGCTGTCTGAGCTCAGCAAAATGGTTTGGTGAGACAATTCCGGAAAATAGTTTTCCAGCACGGTAGATCGGCTCGTTTCATCCAGCACGCCCATCACAGTGTCAATCATCACCGGCGGGTCGTAATCACCAAACTCGTGCAAGGCCTTCAACAATACCTGGATTACCACCTGCTTCGATGCCGTGTTCAGTTGGCTGAGGAAAATCTCGTTTCCTGCCTTGTGGAAGATCTTAAAGGTGAGGTCTTTCAGGTCCTCCGAAAAAACCACCCGATCCACCACGTCTTTGTAGGCCGCCAGGTTAATATTGAGGTCCTGCCTCATTTTCAATTCGATCTGTTGTTTCTTCGCCTTGAGCAGCTCATTCGCGAGCTCTTCAAAAAAAGGCTTAAGCCGTTGCACTGCTTCGTACCGCGGGTCCGGCTCGTCACTTGTAGGAATATCGAACTGGTGAATCCTCTTTTCGATTTTCTGAATATCCCCTTCCAGTTCTTGTCTGCGCAACTGAAGCTTCGAAAGCTCCGCTTCGTTGGCCTCATACTGTTTGAGAAAATCGTAATCCCGGCCTGCAATCTGAGATTTCCACTGCTCGATCTGGGTTTTGTATCCTTCGACCTGGCTAAGCGAGATATTCAATTCTCCCTTTTGGCTGTGGAGCGCCAGATAAGGGTTCTGGTAAGGCGAGTTGACAAGCTGCTCAAGCGCAGCGACTTCCGCAGGCTCTAAAAATGAAAAATGATCCACCCCCACCCCTGGATGCAGCTCAGAACGAATGAAAGCTGCAATTTCCGACGCGGTAAACCCTGAAATCACCGTGCCCCGCTGCTCCAGGTGCTGCATCACCAGGTTGACAATGTGCTCTATCTGCTCCGGATTGGCAGCCATTCTGTCCTGTTGCTGAAGCTCGTTTCTTGTTTTCAAGATGAGCGAAACCTCACTTTTCAGGGCCTCAGCGAGCTTGGGATGACAGATATGGTGGTCAAAGTTCCGCGCAAATTCTTCCAACTGCTGGTGATGCAGGGCTTCCTGCCGTTCAATACTGGTGATTTGCGACTCCATTTGCTGGATTTTCCCCTTCATTGTCGTTTCCGCATTCAACCCTTCCCGGAGCTGGTCCACCAGCTCCTTATTGGTAACCGAATACTGCAACGCATCCTGCTGTTTTTGCCTGGTATGCTCTAATTTTTGCTCCAGCAGCTTTTTCTGTTCCACCAGCTCCATATACTCCCGCTTCTCATTCTCTGCGTTCAGTCGCGTAGCAGTCATAGTCTGAAGCGCACTTTCACTCGCGCGGGCAAGGGAAAGGTACTTGTTAAAGCCCATCACATTTTCGATATTCTCCTTAATAACCTTATTAAGCTGATCCGCCATCAGCAGATTGCCTGCCTCCATCGCATCAAACAAAAAGTACCGGCTAAGCTCTTTCGGCAAATTTGCTTTGATAATCTTGTTCACCTGCGCCTCTGCTTCCTGGCGCTGCGCGGGAGGCGTAGCCGTTCCAAAGAGGAAGACATTCCCGTCCATATTCAGACGGACACTTTCCACAGGCCGGTCGTCTGTGTTGAGCATGTACGTGCGATTCAGTACATATTGCTGCTCCTTGTTCAGCACTCGACCCGAAAAGTGCAATTCCAGCTCGATTTTCTCGTCCTCCCTGCCCAGAGCTCCGGCATTGAGCAATTCTTTGAATTTGCCCGGGCTGCGAATGTCCAGCCCATACAGTGCCCCATAGATCGCGTCAAACAGCGTCGTCTTGCCGCCGCCGTTCGCCCCGCCAATCAGCACAATGGGCCGGTCTTCTGTTACAGATAAATCCAGGTCAAGGACCAGGTAGGTCTTGTAATTCTTCGCTTTTACCCGCTTAATGATCATGGCTGGTTCATTTGATTTTTGACAATGCTTTTTCAATCAGCTTTTCCAGGCCTTTCGCCTCCACATCTTCATTTCTGATCCGCCTGTCGTGATACTCCCGGATCAGTTCCTCCCTGACCCAGTCGAAATCCAGCTGATGCTTCCTGGCCAGCGCCTCAATGAGCGCCATGTCCTCTTTTCGTACCCCATAGTGCACGAAGGTTGCGTCTAATCCTTTGTTTGCCATCCTTATTCTACATTTGCCGGGTCATACATGCTCCAGCCCGTAGTGTCACGGGCACTGGATATTGGGTTTTCACAATACTTCCACACGCCGTCGCCTTTGGGTACAATGATCCCACCCATCAGCTTTTGGCCGCTCTTGTTGGCTTTCTCCACATAAGCATGCAAAGCGTTGTGCTTGTTTACAAATTCAGGATCTGAATCCAGGGTCTTTGTATCGAACAAGGCAATCCTGCCATTCTTGTGCCTGATGACAAAATCCACATAAAACCCACGGGCAATTCCCTCACGGTCTGCATAGGTCACTGCGAAGTCTTCCTTGTTCTTATCGCCATTTTTGTACCACCATTCCAGGTACTCCCGGTTCCCCTCCAAAAACCGGACAAACTCCCGCTCCGGGTTGCTGGCAGACCTGCTTTCATAAAACGGGATCAACGCATGGGTAGGCGCCTGCCGCTCCTGATAGTATTCATTGTACATCCGCTCCGGTGGTACATCCCACACCGTTTCCTCCACTTTTTTGGCCGCCGCCGCCGCCTTTTGCTGAAGCAACTCTTCGTGTTTCTCAATCGCACGGTCGATCAGGTCGATGAAGCGTGACCGGTTTTGGTCATGCAACACTACCTTGATTGCCTGGTACTCGTTCATCGCCAGATATTCCTCAAACCAGTATTTCAGATACATTTCCAGCATAGGCGCCGAGTCCACTTTGGCATAGTCTCCCACATGACCCAAGCAAAACTGACGAAATAAAATATCCAGCTCCGATTGGGTCTTCGCAAACCGCTCTTTGTTCGCCACCTCCACAGCCCCTTCTTCGATTTCGATCACAACATCGCGCGGGATCGTAATTTCAATCTTATCCACGTCCAGGTCTATCACCCGCGCAGCCACTCGTTGCAAATTGTGAAACACGATTCCGGATTCTCCTGCCTGAACCAAATCCTGGGTCACGCCCCACATCTCTTCCGAGGCCTCATACAGGCACTTCCGGAATTTGGAACTCATCCGGTTCCGGGTGAGACGTGTGTTGATATAGGCCGACTTTAGCTCTACCACTTCATAATTCGCTATCCGGATGGCCTTGTTCTGCAGGATATAGTCCATGTCGTCCTGCACAATCTGGATCACGTCGCGGCTGAGGTTGGTGTACACATAGCCATAGTTCAGCGCTGTTTCTGGATAATGCCGCTGCTGGGGCATGCGCAAAATGCGCCCTACCGTCTGGATCGTGAAGGTTTCCTGCTTCAGCTCCCTGAAAATCAACAGCACCGCCGCGCGCGGACAGTCCCAGCCCAGCGCAATGGCCTGCTTGAAGAGCAGCACATCCACCATGTTATCGGGTTTTTCAATGTCCTCCAGGTTGGTTTTGCTGTTGCTGAGCCACACCGCCAGCCGGTGGTTGTTGGTGGTGATGCCCTTTGCATCCAGCCAGGCTACCACCTCTTCCCTGATCTCATTGTCCAGCGAGCTTTCCTTTTGGGTGTCGTTGGGCAACTGAATAAGCAGCAGTGGATTGATTTTCACCCCCAACCGCCCGTAGGCTTCGGCCAGTTCCTGCCGCTTGCGCAGGGCCTGATCCAGCAATACATGGTTGAGCGAGCGGGCTTCCTGGCGCTGGGCATCCAGTGCAGGGTTGAGCAGCACGCCCTGCTTGATCATTTCCGCCGCTACCACATCGGGCCGCTTGATGGTGTAGCTATAATCTGCTTTAAAGAGCGGTGTGGCCGATACGTCGATTTCGATTTTGGCATAGATGCTCTGCAACAATTCGGCGGCAGCTTTGCCCTTGCTGGCAAACAGATGCGCTTCGTCGAGAATCACCACGATCTCGGTATCGTGCAGCTTGGCCTGCTCCACATAGCGGATCAGTGTGCGGCTGCTTTCGTTGTCCCTTATGTACAGGTTTCTCTCTTTGTTGACCGACTGCCAGTTGAGAAACAGCACTTCGTTTGGGTGAAGCCGGTTGTCTGTCACATCCTCAAACTGTATGGGCCGCAGGCTGCGGGTTTCTTCATAATAACCTCGTAGGGAATTCATGCTCTGGATGTGCAGCTCATTTGGCGCGATCCAGATAAAGGCTACCTGCCGCTTAGGCAGCTCCAGCCTGTCGGGCAGTTCTTCACAAAGTTGCTGGAGATAGGCAGCCATGGTCACGGTTTTACCCGCCCCCGTGGGTGCCTTGAACACCATCTTGTGCCGGGCACCCGGATGGCGCAGGAGGCTGTAGGTATCTTTGAGCAGGGCCACTACGGCTTCCTGCTGGTAGGTTTTTAACTCAATCATGCTGAGGGTCGTTCAGGGCAAAAAATTCGTGCAACTTGGCTTGCAGCAACTGCTTGTCAGGCAATTGCAATTCATACTGAGCTACCATGGCCGGACTCATCTGGCGGCTCATGGCATATTCCACCACCTCGCTATCCTGTGCCTTACAAAGCAAAATGCCGATGCTCGGGTTTTCGTGGGGCTTCTTTACGTCGCGGTCCAGGGCTTCGAGGTAAAAATTGAGCTTACCCAAAAACTCAGGCGCAAAATCCACCACTTTCAGCTCGATGGCTACCAGGCAGTTTAAGGCCCGGTTATAAAACAGCAGGTCGATCGCATAGTCCTTGTTGCCGACCTGCACCACAAATTCCTCTCCCAAAAAGGCAAAATCCCGGCTGAACTCCAGCAAAAACTGCCGGAGGTGGGTGATAATGGCCTTTTGAAGGTCCCGCTCGTTGTGCTGCTCCGGCAGGTCCAGAAACTCAAATACATACCGGTCTTTTATTCCCTGACCAAGGGCCTCCGGCAAAACTCTCGCCAGTGGTGAGAGTTTTGCGGGGGTCAACATGGTCCGTTCAAACAACGAAGCATCCAACTGCCGCTGCAGCTCGCGTTTGCTGTATCCTTCCCGCACACACAGGAGCAAGTAAAACAGCTTCTCTTCCAGCCTGCGGGTGCCAGACAGAATGATCAGGTGATGGGTCCAGCTCACCTGGGCCAGTACGGTAGGGTAGATGTGCTCAGGGGCGGTACCAGCAACCGGAATCTGGCTCCCGTCTGACAGCAGTCCCTGAAGCAACTGGTCTTGTGAGGCTACAGAGGCCAGGGGCGTGTGTGCGTAGGTCTCATAAAACTGCTTCATGCGCCAGAGGTTTTTGTCGGAAAAACCCCGGCCTCCGGGTTCGCGGGTGGCGATATAGGCGGCGAGTTCTTTTACCACGCCTTTGCCCCAGGCCTCGGCGGCTACCCGGTGGTGAATATAGCGCCCGATCTGCCAGTAGAGGTTTACCAGTTCGGCGTTTACCGACTGGTAGGCCCGCTGACGGCTTGCCCGGATGAGCGACACGATATGCCCGAAGTCATCAGTCATGTGCGGGATCAAATAAGGAGGGCTGACTGGCTGGGGCGCTGGTATCTTCTTCAAGCAGGCGGGGCTTTTGCCGGCGGGGCAGCACGTGCTGGTAGGCTTTATAAATCGCGTCGGGCAGGGCACAGAGCGTGACGCGGTCCAGCAGGTCTTCAAATTCCTCGCTGTAGGCATAGGCACCGTTGCTGAATACATACACTTTTACCGGGCTGGACGGGTTTTCGCGGGCAATGAGCGCCGTGATCAGTTCCACCGTTTCTTCGATGCAGGCATCGTCGTAGGTAATGCTCAGGTACTGGCCGGTTTCGTTGGTATAGAGGCCGTACCACGGCAGGTCCTGTCCCGTTACCGCGCGGGTGCACTCGGTGTAGCAGTTTTCTTTGATGCAGAGCAGCTCGGTGGCGAGGCGGGTGAGGGCTTTTTTGTTGGCGAGGGAGGGGCTGCGGTCCACAAAGCTGCTGCGGTAGTAGCGCAGGTTATTGTGGCGCAAGCCGGGCACCGCCACCCCTTTGCTGTTGGTATAGCCCTGAATCACCCGGCGGTTGCGCTCGTAGGTCACCTCCTCGCAGATATTGTTTTCGTTATTGGTAACCAGAATACACTGCCGCTGACCGCCATCCTCTGCATTGAGCTGCATCACGGCGTGGAGCGTGGTGCCGGAACCGGCAAAGAAGTCGAGGATGGTGGAGGTGGGTTGAGAACCAATCTAGGGCTAACGCATCTCCAAAAAAATGGAATATCTTTTTGAAAAAAGAAGATGAACAGCCCATTGGAGTCGATTTCGAGCTACTTTGGCCAGATGACAGATCCCCGCAACGCCTCGCAGGTGCGCTACCCTCTTCCTGAA
>JBGSKC010000070.1:0-6048 GCA_041741415.1 Bacteroidia bacterium
CAGGCTTAGCCATCGTTCTGCCCTCCAGATTTTTCCTTAATATCGCACATTTCCGGGGGATATCCCAGCGTTTTGGCTCCCTTTTTCTGCGTTTCCAAGCTGTGGGGGCCGATTTTGGGGTTGTTTAGGAGCGACTAAATAGCCCTGCTGGGCCATAAGGAATTGCTGGAATCTGGTCAAACCACACCGTATGAGAAAACCTGCCTGCAAGTAGTATATTGCCATTTTGGTCAATCTCAATGTCTCGTGCCCTGTCTTCGCTATTTTCACCAAATGTCTTTGCCCATACAAGGCTGCCAGTGCTATCATAACAAGCGACAAAAATATCGTCATCGTATTGCTGACCAGTAGTAAAAAAACATATGGTGTCTTCAAAACATATTTGATCTTTAAAAAACCCACACACATAGACTCTGCCATCTTCTCCAACCTCCATTCCCTCAAAATACATCTCAGTGGGGCTATTTACAGTCCTTGCCCACTCAAACTGCGGCGGCTCCACCCACTGCCCCCGGCCGTCGGTGGCTGCGACACAACAAACAACAAGCAGGAACAGGTGCTTCATGAGGCCGGGATTGGTGTGGAAACAAGTACGGAAAAGGAAAGATGGAAAAAAAAATGACGGTCTTCGCCATTTGCAGGTTGTCTTTCCAGTCTGCGGAGATTTTCGTATCGTTGTGAATATGAAGTACCAGGCTTATCTCTCCCTCGATCCGCACATCCGCTTTGGTCGGCCCTGCATTGTGGGTACCCGGATCTCAGTGTAGGTTGTACTCGGCTGGCTGGCACAGGGAATGAGCGTCCCGGCCATTCTGGAAGATTTTCCCGAACTGGAAGAAGTACACGTCCGGGCTTGGCTTGCCTATGCGGCGGATCGGGAGCGGAGCAGGGAAAGCATCTGAAAATGGCTATTCCCACCGGAGTGAAGCCTCGTAACTTCCGAAGGTAGTATCACGGGTTAGGATCGTAAGCCCTTCAGTTGGGGCATTGGGGCCCGTTCCATACATTCCTTAACATCTTCCATTGGCTTGTCAAAGTCGGGAGACATGTATAGCAGAACGCCTTTCAGCGCACCGAACCGAAGCCGGGAAATGCCGGATGGAACCGGTTTTTCATGGTGGCTAAGCTGCGAAAGCAGTTGCGCGATCTCCACTTCGGTCATCCTTTCGATGGCCCGTATCAGCTCAAGTTTCATTTCGGCAACAGACATAGGCAAGTTTGTTTTCAGAATTTGGTCACACTCAGGACAAAGCCGGATCTGTTCCTCAATATACGAAACCCGGCTATATAAAAATGGTTATTGCTCAACGATGCTGGCCAGATTGGTACTTCCTTAATTTTCAAAAGAAGCCTTTGCACAGGAAGCCAGATCTCTCTTTCCCTCCCTCCCCGCTAAAAATACAACCAGTGCCCGCTGAACCTGCCCGCGCTGTATTCAAGCGCCGGGAAGGGCAGTTTCACAAAACTCAGCCCCTGAAAAAGGGCCCTGAGCCAGGGGGAGTCGGTCGGGATTTTTCGCCAGTCGATGTCGAGGGAAAGGAGCAACTGCCGCTCCCGCGGCGTAGGCGGGATGATGGTGCTGCCCCAGCGGGTGCGGTTGGTAAATTCGCCAAACATCCCATTGGCACTGTAGCCTACCGCCACATTCACCCAGCTGGGAAGGGGCTTGCCGGGCAGCAGGCGGTTGGCATTCATGCTGAGCCAGTAGCTGTGGCCGTTGTAGTCGTAGAAAAAGCTCTCCAGGAAATTGTCTCCGAGGTAGCCTCCGGCCATGTCGGCATAGGGCGAGCGCCAGAAGCTGAATTTGTACTGCAGAATCTGCTCGTCAAACAGGGCTTCCTGTCCGGTCATGAGCAGGGCTCCGGCGGTGTTGGCGGCCATGTCGCCCCAGGAAAAGCCCCAGCCCTCATACAGCCCGTCGAAAATCTCGATCGGGGTTTGAAGCAGCAGCCCCAGGGAGCCCCCGAAAATCAGCGCAGGGGTTTTCTTCACCCCCGAAGCCCGCAGCGCATGGTAGCCAAGGTAGCTCTCCAGGTAGGCCCCGTAGACATGGCCAAATTTGTCGATCTGGAGGTATCCGGCGTTGTCGTTGTAAAATTGAAAGGGAACCCGCGGCACGTCTTTGTACCAGATAAATCCCAGGTACGACATCCCGCCTGCATAAAACAAGCCCTCGGCAGTGAGGGTGAGCGCCAGCCGCTTGCGGTTAATGCCGCTGCTGTCAGATTGCGCCACCAAACCAGGAAGGACAGCAAGCCATACACACAAAAAGGCCGCGAGACTGGATGGTTTCATGGAAATAGAGGTCAAAGGTGAAGTGCCGGAAACAGCGCGATGCTGATGCTTGTCAAAAATAGCCGTTTCCTCCGGCGAAAATCCAGCCAAATTCATTTCCCCTTCCGCCTGAAATTACCTGTTGTCCTCAGCAAGGTCTTCTTCTCCATTTCCCACTTCCATGATCTTTCCCGCTACTGTTTCTGGCGTGATTTCTCTCATGCACCGAAAATGGCCTCTGGGGCAGCTGTCAAATCCGATTTTGGAGCAGGGCCTGCAATCGAGCGTGGGGTGTTCAATGATCACGGAAGGGCAGCCATACGGGGTCATGCCGAGGGCTGGCACGGTGCTGCCCCAGATCGAAAAGACCTTCTTGCCGAGGGCCGCTGCGATGTGCATCAGGCCTGTGTCGTGGGTGAGCACCTCCTGGCACTGGTTGAGCAGGGCCACCGATTCGGGAAGGCTGTAATGCCCCACTGCATCGAAATGGGGAACGAGCAGGCGGCTCGTCAGGTAGTCCCGCTCTGTGGTGGCGTCGCGCCCGCCCAGCAGCAAAACTGGCCTGCTAAGCTTGTTGAGTGCCTCCAGCCAGTGTTCCACCGGCCAGCGTTTCGTGGCGAGCTGGGCACCCAGCACTACGGCAAGGGGCTTCCCGCCACGACTGATCAGAGGGTTCAGTTCGGCTTCCGCCCAGGAGTTGAGGGAAGGCGGGTAGAAAAAGTCAAGCCCCCCGCCATCCAGGGTGAGGCCCAGCGGGGCAAGGGTGGCGCCATATCGCTCCACCACATGCGGCAGCCAGCTGGCAGGCTGGCTTTTTCTGCGAACCATCCGGTATTTGGCGAAGTTTTGTTTGTCAAACCGCACAGACCGCACTCCCAGCGCCAGGGCACATCGCCAGGTGCGGAGGTTGTTGTGGAGGTCGAGAATGAGGTCGAATTGCTCGGCCCGCAGGGCATGAATGAATTCGGACCATGAATCTCCCAGCAAATGAAGGCGGGAAAGGTAAGGATTGTGCCGGACGACGTCAGCAAATGCGGCTTTGGTGGCGAAATGAATCTCGGTATCGGGCCGGGCGAGTTTGAGGCTGCGAATGACCGGGCTCGTGAGCACAATGTCGCCGATGGAGCTGAATCGGAGGATCAGGATTTTTCGGGGAGCCATCGGCATGGGCAGCAGCATTTGACACAAACCAACTTGTCAGCTGCAAAGATACGCGGGAAATGGCCAGGTGAAAGCTTTGGCTTGAATGGCGTCTTCGAAATCGTTCCAATTGGCTTGTAGCGCCCTGATTACAATGTTCCGGTTCCAATACTTTGTTGGTATCAATAAGCACCCGCGTCATGTATACTTTTCATTGAGATACGCTGCTTTGGCAACGTCAGGATCAACCCCCTTGGCCACACCCCGCCAACGCTGGGCGAAGGTCTTACCAGGCGTTGCTTGTAGATTTTCTTGCGCTGAAGGCGTTAATTGATATTTCACCATCAAAAATTCGATATGGTCCTCCACCTGCTGGCGAATAGGTGTGGGGAGTTCTTGCAGGGTGTATTTCATCGGCAAATCGATTATTTGATTGAAGGGCAGATTTGACCTTGGTTTTTTCAGCTAACCCTTTCACCAAGATACGTCTTTTTTCCCGCTCCTGCTCGCCCCCGCCTCCGTTTTTCTGCGTACATTGAGAAAAAAGACGATGATACTTCACCTGCCCGATCACTTGCTGCGGCAATACAGCGAGGCCGACATCCGCCTGGAAGTAGCCCTGGCGCTCTTCCAGCGGGAGATGATGACATTAGCAATGGCCAGCGAATGGGCGGGTCTCACCCGGCTCGAATTTCAGCAGGAACTGCGCCAGCGTGAAATTCCGCTTCACATTGACATTGAGGATGTTTCACGGGAGTGGACCTCTGTAAAAGACCTGCTCGGTGATCGTTATCAGTGATACATCCCCAATCAGCAACTTGGTTGCGTTAGGGAGGCTGACTTGGCTGAACCTTCTTTTTGGGCAGGTGGTGATTAGTGAAGAAGTGTACCAGGAATTTGCGCGCGATCAGGTTGCCATCTCGGGTGCGCAGGGAGCGATTGACTCAGGCTGGTTACAGATTCACGCTGTGAAAGACCTCCATGCTGTTAACCGTTTGCTTCGGGATGTTCACATCGGTGAAGCTTCTTCAATCATTCTGGCGCAGGAACTGGCCGCTGACTTTCTGCTAATAGACGAACGGGCAGGGGCACAAATCGCGGCTGGCACAGGCCTGAAAACAATAGGCGTTCTGGGTATTTTACTTGCAGCAAAAAACGCCGGTCTGATCCCCGACGTGCGCCCAAGCCTTGATCAGCTCCGCAACGAAATTGGATTTTGGGTCAGCGAAAAGGTCTATCAGTATGTGTTAACATTGGCAAACGAACAAGTCGGGTAACCCAAAAAGAAATCGATTGCTCCGGCCATTTAGCCCTCCTTCCTCCTCAGGGCAGCAAAAATATCTTCCCCAAATCTACTTCCCAGCCCGGAAACACAGAAGATGGCACCATGTCGCCGCGCAGGTAGGGCCGCTGCCGTCCTTCAAACTCGCCTGCTGAGTTGAGCAGATAGACAAGCAGGGTTTGCTCAAACGGGTGGATGATCCAGTATTCCCTTACGCCTGCGAATTGATAGACGTCAAATTTCTCGGTGAGGTCTTTGCGGGAAGTGGCTGGCGACAAAATCTCGATCACCCAGTCGGGTGCGCCGATACAGCCCTGCTGGTCGAGCTTGGCCGGGTCGCAGACCACGCACAGATCCGGCTGCACCACCGTGTCGATCTTGTTGTTTTTCAGGCGGTTGGGGGGCAAAGGTAGCCGCACGTCAAAGGGAGCGGTGAACACTTCGCAGGGTTTCCCTTCCAGAAAAGGGAAGATCAGGCCATGAAGGCGACCGGATACCCGCTGATGCTCCAGGTTGGGTGCCGGAGCCATTCTATGCACTTTTCCCCGGATCAGCTCCACCATGTCGGTGAACTGCCAGGTGAGGTAGTCGGCATAGGTGTAGCTGCCTTCGAGGTCCAGTTGATCGGGGTGTGTGATCATCGCCTTTGCTTTGGCGAAAGATAGCAAAAAAGGCGATAATCCAGGATAAACGGGCTCATCTGCCTTGGTTTCCAATTCTTTTACGGCTTCAGAAACACTTTCCCCAGGTCCACTTCCCAGCCCGGAAAAACCGACGACGGCACCATGTCGCCGCGCAGGTAGGGCCGCTGCCGTCCTTCAAACTCGCCTGCTGAGTTGAGCAGATAAACCAGCAGGGTTTGCTCAAACGGGTGGATGATCCAATATTCCCTGACGCCTGCGAATTGATAGACGTCGAATTTTTCGGTGAGGTCTTTGCGGGAAGTGGCTGGCGACAAAATCTCGATCACCCAGTCGGGTGCGCCGAGACAGCCCTGCTGGTCGAGCTTGGCCGGGTCGCAGACCACGCACAGATCCGGCTGCACCACCGTGTCGATCTTGTTGTTTTTCAGGCGGTTGGGGGGCAAAGGCAGCCGCACGTCAAAGGGAGCACTGAATACCTCACAGGACTTTTCCTTCAAAAAAATGTCTATCATCGTCATCAACCGCCTCGACACCCGCTGATGCTCCAGGTTGGGTGCCGGAGCCATGCGATGCACCTTCCCCCGGATCAGCTCCACCATGTCGGTGAACTGCCAGGTGAGGTAGTCGGCATAGGTGTAGCTGCCTTCGAGGTCCAGTTGATCGGGGTGTGTGATCATCGCCTTTGCTTTGGCGAAAGATAGCAAAAAA
>JBGSKC010000071.1:0-36719 GCA_041741415.1 Bacteroidia bacterium
TGCAGGCTTAGCCATCGTTCTGCCCTCCAGATTTTTCCTTAATATCGCACATTTCCGGGGGATATCCCAGCGTTTTGGCTCCCTTTTTCTGCGTTTCCAAGCTGTGGGGGCCGATTTTGGGGTTGTTTAGGAGCGACTAATTAGAACCGTTGACTTGACGTTGCGCCCAAGATATACGCCAACCACCCCAAATTTCTACGCAAACTCCTGACGTTATTCCCCAGCTATACACAAGGGCTGTCCTTTGAGGCTGCATATAGCTCAGGCTATACGTCAGCAGGACAATAATTAGAACCGTTGACCTGACATTGCGCCCCAGATATACGCCAACCACCCCAAATTTCTACGCCAACTCCTGACGTTATTCCCCAGCTATACACAAGGGCTGTCCTTTGAGGCTGCATATAGCTCAGGCCACACGTCAGCAAGGCAGAAATAAGAATCGTTGACCTGACGTTGTGCCCCAGATATACACCGACCATCCCGAACTTCTACGCCAACTTCCAACTTCCCGACGTTGCGCCGCAGCTATACAGCAAAACCTGTCTGAGGATTGTACCCAACAACAAAAAGAGCCCACATTTCTGTGGGCTCTTTTGCGGACCGGACGGGACTTGAACCCGCGACCTCCGGCGTGACAGGCCGGCATTCTAACCAACTGAACTACCGATCCGTTTCCTCGTCGAAATCGCTTTTAATCGCGTTTTTCTTAGGTGGATGCAAATGTATACCTCAATCTGAGATTTGCAAAACCTCACCCAAAAAAAATCAGGATTTTTTCGTTTTCCCCAGGCTCATCCTAAAAAAAATACTGATAATCAGTGGGTTGGAAAGGAAAAAACCAGTTGTCTCACTTACCCCAATTCTACCTAGATCCCGGTGGCGAGCATACTACGAACCGCGTCCATCAGCATCTGAACGGAGATCATGATCAGCAGCATACCCATAAGCCGCTCAATCGCAGCCAAGCCGCGGTCATGGAGTAGTTTGTACAAAAAGGGTGCTGCCAACAAAATAGCTGCAGAAAGGCCCCAGGCCAGAAGCAGCGTCAGGCTCCAGTCAAGCATCTTGGCAGGGTCGCTTCGAACCATAAGGATCAGCGTGGCCAGGGCGGAAGGGCCAGCGATAAGAGGAATCGCCAGCGGAACAATGAAAGGCTCTTCGTCTGGAACATCGCCCATCACCCCATGTTTCGTAGGAAAAATCATCCTCAGGGCGATCACAAACAACACGATCCCGCCCGCCATCCTCACCGACTCCTGATCGAGGTGAAGAAAATCCAGTAATTCCTGCCCCAGAAACAAAAAGATCGTTAAAATTCCAAGGGCAATCAGCAACTCCCGAACGAGTATTTGCCTTCTCCGGCGAGGTTCCAGATGCTTTAATAAGCTTAGAAACAACGGAATATTCCCCAATGGATCCATCACAAGGAACAAAACTGTAGCCGAGGAAAGGATTTGCGCAAACGACATGAGGGTGGTATTTAAAACAAAGGTCGGAAAAATCACCCAAGGAATAGGGCTCCGGTGCCTTTCGCACACTTTTCTGGCTCCCGGATAAAAAAATAAGGAGCACGGTATACCCCGCACTCCTTGTAGCAGCAATCTATGGTAAAAAAAGCCCCTACAACAAAGCCTGCTTTACTTTCTGAGCAGCTTCTGCAAGGGTAATGGCTGACGTTACTTTCAGGCCAGATTCGTCAATAATCTTGGCTCCCAGCTCGGCGTTGGTGCCCTGAAGGCGAACAATAATCGGCACGTTAATTTCACCAATGTTTTTATAGGCTTCCACTACGCCATTGGCCACACGATCACAGCGAACAATGCCGCCAAAAATATTGAGCAAAATGGCTTTAACATTTGGATCTTTCAGGATGATCCGGAAGCCTTGCTCCACTGTCTGAGCATTGGCACCACCACCTACGTCGAGAAAGTTGGCAGGATCGCCACCCGAAAGCTTGATCATATCCATGGAGGCCATGGCCAAGCCAGCACCATTTACCATACACCCCACGTTTCCATCAAGCTTGATATAGTTCAGATTAAACTCAGAAGCTTCCACTTCGAGCGGATCCTCCTCTGCTGTGTCGCGCATCTCGGCGATGTCGGGGTGGCGGTAAAGTGCATTCCCATCGATAGACAGCTTGCAGTCAACAGCCACGACCTTGTCGTCAGCAGTTTTGAACATTGGGTTGATCTCGAGCATGTCGGCATCGAGGCCCTGATAAGCAGCGTAAAGATTGGTGATAAACTTCACACCATTTTTAAACCCAAGTCCGTCCATGCCCATGCCGTAAGCGATTTTACGGGCTTGAAAACCCTGCAGGCCAACGGCTGGATCGATCCATTCTCGGACAATTTTTTCGGGTGTATGTTCTGCAACTTCTTCGATGTTCATACCACCTTCAGAAGAGGCGATAATCACATCCTTACCAAGACTCCTGTCGAGCATAATCGAGATATAATACTCGTGACGCTCCGAAGAACCCGGATAATACATGTCTTCGGCTACAAGAACTTTGTGAACGACGTTTCCGCCAACGGCTTCGTTTTGAATGGTCACGAGTGTACCGCCGAGGATTTTGGCGGCTACCTCCTTCACGGAGTCAAGACCTTTGGTCACAACAACTCCTTTGGAGCCGGTTTCTGTAACAGTACCTTTGCCGCGACCACCGGCATGAATCTGGGCTTTGACCACGAAAAACTGCCCTTCGGGATTAGAATACAGCTGGCTTGCGGCTTCATGCGCTTCTTCGGGCGTGGAGGCCACAATGCCTTCCTGAATAGGCACCCCGAAGCGCTTGATCAGGGATTTGGCCTGGTACTCATGTAACTTCATGCGGAGGTTTGGCTAAAAAAACAATGGAACAAAAGGACGCCCTGGCTGATTTACTTCTCATCCGGAACGACAGTCAAAACTAAGTCCTTCCCTGCAAGAAATCAACCCGAACCGCGGGGATTCTGCGAAAATTCGCTTTACCCTTCCGCTTCTGCCTGTTACCCACTTTTCCCTGACTGCTTCTTTTCGGAAGATTCCTCCAGACACGAAAATATCCTGACCCTCACCGCGTTGGATCTTTGGTAGTCATGCGAAAGCCACGCTTTCCGTGATGTTTGAGTCTCCTTGATTTTTTGCCGCCTGATGAGAGAGGGATGCGAAAGCATTCCTCTTTCGTTTTTTTGCCCTGCCCATCCTATTGCCTTACCCAATAATATCTCGCCCATTAATTCATATCTTCCGTCATGGAAACACCATTTTGGACGGAAGTGCTCTGGTGGATAGGGGTTTTGCTGGGGCTGCTAACGGGGTCGTTGATAGCATGGGCTTGGTTTATGCGGCGCCAGACCAATATGCAGGTTGCAATGGCAGAAGCCAGGGCAGAACATGCAACGCTAACCCAGCAATTAAATGCCAGAGAACTTGCCTGGAAAGGGCAGGAGCAGCGGCATGAGCAGCGGGAAGCGGAGTTCTTGCGCCTAACCAAGGACTATACACGGCTACAGGAAGGCTATCAGCATCTGGAAGCACGGATGAAAGAACGGCTCCAGGAAGTAGAATCAATGCAGAATCATTTCCGCTTGCATTTTCAGACGATTTCCCAGCAAATCCTCGATCAAAATGCACAAAGGCTAAGCCTGGAACACCAGGACCGCCTTCAGCAGGTATTACTTCCGCTCAAAGACAGGCTCCAGGCTTTCGAAAACAGGGTTCAACAGGCTTATGAAGCAGAGAACCGTGAGCGATTTTCCCTTCGGCAGGAAATCGAAAAACTGGTGAATGTTAACCAATCGATTGGTGAAGAGGCCAAAAATCTCACCCGTGCCCTCAAAGGTGGCGCTAAAACCCAGGGCAATTGGGGTGAACTGATCCTTGCCAGGGTGTTGGAATCAAGCGGCCTTCGAGAAGGCCAGGAATTCCTCACCCAAGGCCGCGATATGAACCTCAGGGCAGAAGATGGCAGCCTCCAGCAGCCTGATGTCATCATTCAACTCCCTGAAAACAAGCACCTTCTCATTGATGCCAAGGTGTCGCTGACTGCCTACGAACGGTTTTATCAGGAAGACGATGAAATAACCCGCCAGCAGTCTCTCAAGGAACATCTTATTTCCATTCGTCGGCACATTGTTCAACTCAGCGAAAAACATTATGCAAGCCTGGCCCAGTTGAAAAGTCCCGACTTTGTATTTCTGTTCCTGCCCCTGGAGCCGGCTTTTCACTTAGCCATTCAGGAAGATCAGACCCTGTTTTCCTTCGCTTGGGAGAAAAAAATCGTGCTGGTGAGCCCCACTACCCTGTTGGCAACCCTTCGAACGGTAGCTTCTGTTTGGAAATTGGAGCGGCGCAACCAGCACGCGGAGGAAATCGCCCGGTTGGGAGGTGCTTTATATGATAAGGTGGCCCTTTTTGTGGAAGAATTAGAAAATGTGGGGAAACACCTGGAACGAGCAGCCAAAGCCCAGCAGGATGCCATGAATAAGCTCAAAGATGGCCGGGGCAGCCTTCTACGGCGCACTGAACAGCTTCGC
Organism: Bacteroidia bacterium; assembly: GCA_041741415.1. Taxonomy (GTDB): domain Bacteria; phylum Bacteroidota; class Bacteroidia; order J057; family J057; genus JANQTF01. Next base: position 4,527 of record JBGSKC010000071.1, read on the forward strand.
GACCTCGGGGTTAGTACAAAGCGGGAGCTTCCGGGGGTAGAAGCCATAGAAGAAAATAATTAAAGGGCAGGTTTAGCTGGGGAATAACGTCACAAATCAGCATTGAATTAAGCTCCTGCAGGAACACCAGATGGTGTATCCTGTTGGGTTGCGACAGATGGATTATTGCTGATCTTCCTGCCCAAGCCTAACTGAATTATAGCAGATATACGCCAGCCTCCTTCGATCTCACCCAAATCCAACTCGCACTTAGCTCCAGATATACGTCAAAGGTTTATAGCCTCAGCCCTCAGTTCAACCCCAACTGACGTATAGCTCCAGCTATACGCAACCCGCCACGACATCACCCGAACCCGGGTTGACGTTTAGCTCCAGATATACTCCGCATTGATGCTCGTTCAACCTCAAAAGCAACTTCCCCAACAGACTGGCTTCTCTTGCGCCACCTGCTACTCTCCCTGACCGTCTACCCGGGCTACAGCCCTCACGTTCTCGTGATCCTTGATCGCGCTGATCAGCCGCTCCAATTCCCTGGCACTTTTTACATAAACCCGAAATACCCCGTCAAAAATCCCGCGGTCGCTGTCAATCGTAACACTTCGCATATTGAGCTTCATCCGTTGTGAAATAACCCGAATGAGGTCGATCAACATCCCCTGCTTGTCAAGCCCCCTTACCCGCACCCCTGCAAGAAAAGTACCCTTCTCTGGCAAGCTATGAAGCCAGCTCACCTTCATGATCCTGGAGCCGTAAGTTGACATCTGCGTGAGTGCCTGCCTGCAAGTTGATCGGTGAATGGTAACCTTGTCGCCATCCCGCAAACCCATAATCTCATCTTCGTAAATCGGGGTGCAGCAAACAGACAATACCACTTGCTCTACATTTGCCCCTTCAGCAAACTGGAACATACCAGGCGTAGGCAAACCATCACTTTCGTCTTTGACCGGTGCATTTTCGGCTTGAAGCGGAGGTAAAACAGACTTGCCCAGACGCTTCAGGTCAATGAACTCTCTAAGGCTGTCCTTGTCAATATCTCCTAGTCCAAGCCGGTAGTAAAACTCTTCGGCGTCGGGAACAAGGAAATAGTGCAGCAACTCGCTGAAGATAGGATCCTCTTCGTTGATGCCATAGGCTCTGCCACCCCGTTGAAAAACAGCCTGCCCATGCTCCATCGTATCCTTGCGCTTTTTGCGCAGGGCATTCCGGATGCTATCACGAGCTTTGGTGGTGACAACAAACCGTTGCCATTCTGGCTTGACCTTTATCTGGGAAGAATTGATGATCTCGACCTGGTCGCCAGGCTTGATTTTGGCATCCAACCCTACCACCGAAGTGTTGATTTTGGCCCCAATGGCAGTGTCTCCGATTTTTGTGTGAATTTTATAGGCAAAATCCAGGGCTGTGGCGTGATAGGGCAACCGAACCAACTTGCCTTTAGGCGTAAACGCATACACATCATTTGGAGTAAGATTCTCACGAAACTCCTGCACAAGCTCAATCGGGTTGAGCTTAGGATCTTCCAGGATGGTTCGGATTTGCCCAATCCACTCAGTAAGAAAATCCTCCTGAACTTCGCCGTCGTCTTTGTATTTCCAATGGGCGGCGATTCCTTTTTCAGCTACATCATCCATTCGGGCAGTCCGGATCTGAACCTCTACCCACTTACCCGCAGGGCCCATCACGGTAGTGTGGAGCGATTCGTAGCCATTCTCCTTGGGAACCGTAATCCAGTCGCGAATGCGCTTGAGGTTGGGTGTGTATTTGTTGGAAACGGTAGAATAGACCTGCCAGCAATCTTCCCTTTCCTTTCCTTCTCGGGTTTCGATGATGATGCGAATGGCGTAGATGTCGAAAATCTCATCGAATGGCAGACCCTTTCGCTCCATTTTGGTGTAAATGGAGTAAATGGATTTGTAACGGCTTTTGACTGTGAACTGAAGGCCAAGGGGTTTAAGTGCCTTTTTGATTTTGCGAATAAAATGGTCAATGTAGGCCTTGGCTTCTTCTTTGCGTGCCGCAAATTTGGTCTCAATTTCTTTGTAAAGAACTGGGTTGGAGTAATAAAAAGAAAGGTCCTCCAGCTCTGTTTTGATCTCGTAAAGGCCGAGACGATGAGCGAGTGGCGCATAGATAAACAGGGTCTCGGCAGTAATTTTTCTCATGCTTTCCTCCCGCATCGAACCCATGGTCCTCATGTTGTGAAGGCGGTCGGCGAGCTTGATGAGAACTACCCGAATATCGTCTGAGATGGTGAGCAGAATTTTCCGGAAGGTCTCCGCCTGCTGAGAAACCTGGGTATCGTCAAGGGTTGGGCTGGCGGAAATTTTGGTAAGTCCGTTGACGATGGCCACGGCTTTGTTGCCAAACTCCCTGCGAATATCGTCCAGTTCTATTTCAGTGTCTTCTACAGCATCGTGAAGCAAGGCGCAGACCACGCTGGTCATATCCTGAAGGCCCATCTCCGAAACCACAATCCTCGCCACCTCGAGCGGGTGAAGAATATAGGGTTCCCCGGATTTGCGCCGCTGGGAGGCATGGGCAGATCGGGCCATTTCAAATGCTTTGCGAATCACTGCCCGCTCCGACCTCGTCAGGGCCTGCAGCGGCTTCATCAATCGCCGATAGGCCCGAAGGATCTCACTCTCAAATACATCCGTCGATAAATCCTGCTTCATACTCCTCGTAAAGTTGTGCTGGGTACGGGCTTAAAAAGCCGCTTGTTGCTCCTCCGGCACCGCCAGCCTGACGCGCTCACAAAAATGACGATTTCTTTCCTTTCAGGAAAAATTATCCTAGCTTTGACCTCGATTTTCTCAACTAGAAAACCGACGTTCTCATTGCGGATGTGGTGAAATTGGTAGACACGCCAGACTTAGGATCTGGTGCCTTTGGCATGGGGGTTCGAGTCCCTTCATCCGCACTTTCAAAGCTCAATCTGTTTATGCTGCTGCCCATTGGCCAGCAGCATCTTTTTTCTCTGTTCCTGTTTCACTTCAATCCCAACGCGTTGGAAATTACCAAAGTCAATACCGGCGACCTCCTAGCTGAAGTTCACATTCAGATCGCCCCTGAAGATTATCGGCAGCCAGTTCAGGAAGCTATCAAAGCCCAGGGCAAGCGCGTGTCCGTTCCCGGTTTCAGAGGGGGGAAAGTTCCCTTTAACCTCCTTCGCAAAATGGTAGGGCTTGGACCCGTGATTGAGCAGGTAAACAAAATTGCCTCCAATAAATTGTTCGAATACCTTCAGGAAAACAACCTCTCTATCCTCGGTCAACCCATCCCCACCACCACCAAAACTGAGGCCGACTACGACCTTGAATGCAATAACACCTACGATTTCCACTTCGAAATTGGTCTGTCTCCAGAACTAACCTTCGACCTCAACAAGGTCACGCTCCCAGTCTGGTACGACATCAACGTCGATGACGAATTCGTCAACAAGGAAATTGAACAGTACCAAACCCGCTTTGGCGAATCCTCCTCTCCAGAATCAGTTGGCCCCAATGACGTGATCTTCGGTCGCGCATTCGAGGCAGATGAGAACGGCGAAGCAGTGGAAGGTGGCTTTGATAGAACCCTTTCTCTCAATCCCACCCGCATCGGCAACGACGCTTTCTTTGAGCAATTCGTCGGAATGGCCATCGACGACGTCAAGCCCCTGAATCTTTTTGCCATGTCTGACGACGTCGCAAAAATTGGAGATATCACATTTATGGAGGAGGAAGAAGTGGAAGCCCTCCGTGGCAAAACCGTCCACTTCCAGCTTCGGCGTGTGAGCCGTTACGGCAAGGCTGATCTCAATGCCGCCTTCTTCAAAAAGGTGGCAGAAGCCTATCATTGGGAATCTGCAGAGGAAGAAATGGATGAAACCACCTTCCGGGAAACCCTCAGAACCAAAATTGCCAGCGAGCTGGAAGATACTGCCAAACTCCATTTCTCAGGCAACCTGCAAAAAGCCATCGTGGAAGCGCATACAGTAACTTTGCCAGAAAACTTCCTCTCGAAATGGCTGCTCACCCAGGAAGGATACGATGAGGCCAAAGTGGCTGAAGAAATGCCCAAACTCAGAGACTCCGTGGTCTGGTCTCTGATCTCCGAGCAAATCCAAAAAGAACAAAACTTCCAGGCCTCTGACGAGGAGATCCAAAACAGGGTCCTGGGCAAAGCCATGGACATCGTTCGCCGCGCTGGCATGGATCCGCAGTCACCGCAGATGGAAAGCTATTACCGCGCAGTGATGAACGACGAAAAGCGCTGGGAAGAGGAATACCGCCTCATGATCAGCGACATGGTGATGGAGCATATTTCTACGCTGGTAACGGCTGGCAAAGAAGCTATCACCGCGACAAAGTTTGTGGAACAACTCAAATAATGCCTTTTTTGGTGTGAATATGAAACAGCCCTCCTGTCCTGGCAGAAGGGCTGTTTCCTTTTTGCTTCCTCATACCACATTCTGTTTATTAGCGCCTGGCAAGCCCGGCGGCTTCCACATCAGGAAACATGCGTCTAAGCCTGCGGTCAATGTCGCCCACCGTTACCCGCCCGTCTCGGTCTTGGTCGAGGCCCGCATTCTGCCGGTACCGGAGGCCAGGCCGGGAAAACAGCACATGGCCATGAGACTCCCCGATTGCTTTAGGGAACAAGACTGCCAGGTAGGTGTCGGTAAAAGTGCTGATCGGACCATATCGCTCTTTCACCATCCGAAAGTATTCTTCCACAAGCGGGAGTTGCTCCACTGCGCTCATGGCCCGGACATCAGACAGGTAGTACCGGGAGCCCAGCCGGGCGTTGATATCTTTTAATGCAGGACCCATGAACTGGATCAGGCCTGTGGCGCCGCTTCCGCGAAGGTTAACGGCCCGCGGGTTGAGCCGGGATTCATGGTACATCACGGCCAGGACCCACGAGGGGTGAATGTTCAGCCGGGTTCCCATGGCCACCAGTTCTTCCCTGAACAGGCTGTCGTTGCCAATATAGGCCCTCGATTCCGGTGGAATCTGAAGGTCGGCAGCAAAGTAGCGGGGCCCCACGGCCATTTCACCTGAAGGCCACCACATCCGGATCAGCAGCACGCAGACTACCAGCCCGGCAACAGCGAAAGCAGGCCTCATTTGGACTGACCGAAACCGGATGCCTCCCCGAAACCGGACATACCTGAGCCTTGTAAACCATGTCCGCCATGGAAGGCGCAAAAAAGCCTTCCAGACTTTCACCAACGCCACCACAGACAACAAGCCAGTCAGCATCAATGACTTGAGCAGCAGCAAGAGAAGGTTGCGCAAAGCGCCGGCGAGGGATCTCCGGATCATGGGATAAGAAGCTGGGTTCATCCAAATCAATGCCAGGGAGGCGGAAAATCTGTTGAGGTTGGAAACTTACCAATATTTTTAACATTGTCAAAAATATTGGTAAGCTTTTCCTCGCTTTCCGTTCTCCCTAAGGCTGCAGGAACTCCAGCCAGTCGAGGGCTACACGGCCTCCGCCTCCATTCAACCGCTTGACAACCAGATAAATCCGGTGCTCGCCAGCCGCAGGATTCTCCAGCACCATCGGTACTTCCACGGCCTTTTCGCTGGAGGGCAACTGGGAAGATCCCAGCAAGGGGCCCTCCGGACTGTCCATCCTGAGCTCCACAACGGCACCCTGGCTTTCCGTGCTGGCCAGCAGCAGGCTTTCCAGGCCGGTGAGATCCACCACGCCCATGTTGAGAACAGCTCCCGCCGTGGCCTGAACTGTTGAGCCCTGTGCCCGGGCACCCTGGCTGCCCGCCAGCTCAAAATCTTCCATCTGCACCCGCGGAGAGCGGAGCCGGATCATCTCCTGCCGAATCACAGGTGCCTGTCCGCCACCGCCCTGGTCCTGATAGCTCACTGTGAGCAAATAGCTGCTTCCGTCACTTGCCTGCTTGTGCCGATCAAACTTCAGCACGCCAGAAGTGCCCAGGCTTGCCTTTTGACCTGATTGAAGACCAAGGATATACACTGCCATGGCAACCGCCTGATTTTCACTGAGCTGCTCCTGAGCGGGCATCGCCTGCCCTCCCCAAACACCTGATCCCCCGCCCAGAATTTTGCCCGTCAGGTAGGCCCTGGCGTCAGGCCGCGAGGCATATTTTTTCGCTACCTCCGTGTAGGCCGGGCCGACAATTTTTTCCTGAATTCCGTGGCAGGCAATACAGCCAGAATTGGCTACCAGCTCCTGGCCCAGGACCGCAAGGCTTTGCATCACTGCCGCCTCATGTCCCAGCGCAGCCATCACCCGGTCTTCGGTTTGGTCGAGGTATTCGAATGAAACTGCTACCCTGGCCGGGTCGATGCCGCTGCCAAGGCTTCCGTCCTCCGAATCCGTTACCGCCACCCGGTAGGGAACAGGCCCGCCGCTGAAGAAGAAACTGCGGTTTCCGCCCAGCTCCACCGCAATCTGAGGCGGGGCATTGCCCACTTTCACCTCCACAGTGGCCTCACGGGTTGCGCCGGAAGGATCTTTTACGGTGAGGGTGGCTGTGTAGGCCCCGTTGCTGGCATAGGTATGGGTCGGGTTGGCTTCGGTTGAAGTGCTGCCGTCGCCAAAATCCCAGGCGTAGGAAATCTTGTCTTCATCATCCAGATCGACCGATCCCTCTGAAGAAAACACGGCATTGAAGGGTGCTGCTCCAAATGCCTCAGCCACGCTGGCTTTGGCAATGGGCTCGCGGTTGCCCTCCACATACTGCACTTTGATCAGCTTGGCGTCGCTGTTGCGGGCAAACCAGCGGGTTCCGTAGGTGAGAATATACATTGCACCATCGGGGCCAAATTCCATGTCCATGGGGCTGGAAAGCTCCAACGCTTCTGGCAAAAATGGCTCGATCAGGTCGAGATCGCCGTTTTCACGCATGTTCACGGCAAAGACCCAGTCGCGCATGAAGTCGTAGATGAACAGCTTGCCATTGTAATAGGCTGGAAAACGGCTGGGTGCTGTGGCAAAATCTTCGGAGTAGAATACAGGCCCGGCCATGGCATTCCGACCGCCGGAGCCCAGCATCGGGAAATCGGGAGAATTGGCGTAGGGATAATAAATGAAGGCAGGAGAAACAGAGGGCAGTTCCCGGCCCCCGGTGTTGTTGGGCGAATTGTTCACCGGACGAACGGCATCAAACAGCTCGCCGTGCGACTGATCGGCAAAGTTCACATCGCGGTAGGGGTAGTTGTTTCCTACAAAATAGGGCCACCCAAAAAAGCCCGCTTTTCGCGCCTGGTTCACTTCATCATAGCCGCGGGGCCCGCGGGTGCTGTCGTTGGAGGCATCCGGGCCGACATCTCCCCAATACACAAAGCCGGTTTTGCTGTCAACTGAAATCCGGTAGGGGTTACGGCAGCCCATCACGAAAATTTCGGGCCTGCCTTTCGAGCCATCAGCGGGGAAGAGGTTTCCTTCGGGAATGCGGTACGTTCCGTCGGGCATAGGCTGGATCCGCAGGATTTTGCCCCGCAGGTCGTTCATGTTGCCCGAAGATTTCTGTCCATCCCAGGGGCCACGGCCTTCCAGCTCGTTGATGGGAGCATAGGCCGTTTCAAATGGATTGGTGTTGTCGCCTGTTGACAGGTAAAGAAGGCCCTTTTTGTCGAATTGAATTGAGCCTCCCGTGTGGCAGCATTCCTGGCGCTGCGTAGCCACCTCCAGCATCACCTTCTCGGTGTTGAGCAGCAGCGAATCGCGGAATTCAAAGCGGGAGAGCACGTTTTTAGGCTCCTCACCGACAGGAGAGTAGAACAAATAGATCCAATTGTTCTCGGCAAAATTCGGATCCAGGGCCATCCCCACGAGGCCCTCTTCCATGCTGGAGCCATCTGCCCGGCTGTCGAACACAGGAATCTTTCCTACCTGGCGGCTCTTTCCTTCGGCCGGGTCAAACATCATCAGCTCGCCGTGGCGCTGGGTGTACAGGATCTTGCCGCCGGGCAAAAAATCAAGCTCGCCGGGCTCGTTGAGGTTTTCATCCAAAACGGTGATCACAAAGCGGTCTTCCTCCGGGTAACGCTCCGTTTTGGCTTTGGAATAATCAGAAGGAAGGTTCTCGCCAATGGCATATTCGATCCCGCCCTGCAGGTGCTTGAGGAACAATTCCTCCGAAAAGGACTCGCTGGTGTGGCCAAAATTGGTGTACCAGGCCCTGCCCCCGTCGAAGTTGTGGTACCAACTCATCGGGTGAAAATCGCCGTTGGTGCCACCCTCGTAGGTTGTTTCATCCACTTCGATGAGGGGCACAATACCATCAGTGGAGTCGGTGTAGATTTTTTTGAAGTTGTAGAATTCATCCGACCTCACCCAGGTTTTGTCGGTGAAGAAGGCGGTGGAAGGATGATCTGTGGAGAGAATGTTCATGGTAGCCTCCCGCACATTGGGGTCGCTGGGGTGACCGTTGAACCAGGCGCCCATGAGGCGCCCATACCAGGGCCAGTCGTATTCGGTGTCGGAGGCGGCATGAATGCCCACGAAGCCGCCGCCAGCCTGGACGTACCGCTCAAAATCGCGTTGCTGCGCGGTGTTGAGGATGTCGCCGGTAGTGTTGAGGAACACGATGGCGCTGTATCGCGGAAGGTTTTCTTCGGTAAAAGCCCCGGCGTCTTCGGTGGTGTCAATGGCCCAGCCTTTGGATTTTGCCATGGCCAGCAGGGCTGTTTTCCCGGCAGTAATGGACTCATGGCGGTACCCGGCGGTTTTGGAGAAAACGAGCAGCCGGACTTCTTCCCGCTGTTTGCTGCACCCCACCCCGAGGCCAATCAACAAAGCGAGCAACAGGAGCGAAAATGATGATTTGCGCATGAAAAAATGAGATTTTTGGACATCGAAGGAGACTGAAAATTAGCCATTTCTCTGGCTCATCAGGCATATTTTCCTGTTGGCACCCGACAGCTCGACAGGAAAATGTACCTTATCTTTCCGTCTCTCCAACCCCATACCGATGCGAATTCAATTGCTGCTTCTGCTGGTTTTGATGTGCTGCCAATCCGGGTTTGGGCAATCTGCTGCCGAAACCAACCCGGACTTGCCATTCAGGCCGCATATTCTGTGGCTGGTGGCGGAAGATCTCAGCCCGGTTTTGCCCATGTACGGGGATTCCACTGTCGAAACGCCGAACCTGAGCCGCCTGGCCAGAGAGGGGGTTGTTTTCACGCATTTTTTCTCGCCTTCGGGGGTTTGTGCGCCCAGCAGGGCCGCCATTGCCACGGGCATGTATCCCACTGCCATTGGTGCCCAGCACATGCGAACCATGGGCTTTGGCCCCTACATGCCCGAAGGGGTGCCGCCCTACGAATGTGTGCCTCCCCCTTTCGTGAAAATGCACAGCGAGTACCTCCGGGAGCTCGGCTTTTTCTGCACCAACAACCCCAAGGAAGATTACCAGTTTCGCCGCTCTGTGGTAGCCTGGGACCAAAACGGCCCCGCAGGCCATTGGCGAAACCGCGCACCCGGCCAGTCTTTCTTCTCGATCTTCAATTTTGGCATCACCCACGAATCTCAGGTCTGGGGGCAGGCAAAAGACTCGCTCTGGGTTCCTGCAGACCTGAAAGTGCCGGTTCCACCGTATTTGCCTGATACAGAAGCCGCGCTCACAGACATTCGCCGCGTCTATTCCAATGTCAAGGTCATGGACTTTCAGGTTGGGCAGATTCTGGCCCAGCTGGAAGCCGACGGCCTGCTGGACAGCACCATCATTTTCTGGTATGGAGACCATGGAGGCCCTTTGCCCCGGCAAAAGCGGGCAATGTACGATTCCGGCATCCGTCTGCCTATGATCGTCCGATTCCCGAATGGCTGGAAGGCAGGCACAGAAGATCACCGCATGCTGTCTTTCATTGATTTGCTGCCCACCCTTGTGTCGCTGGCCGGGGAAGAACCGCCTTTAGAAGTAAACGGAAAGGCCTTTTATGGACCCTTTGCTGTCAGGAAAACGAGGGACATGATCTTTGCTGCCTCCGACCGTTTTGACATACACACCGACCGGCAGCGGGTAGTGAGAACGCGGCAATACAAGTACATCTTCAATGCTTTGCCTGAAAAACCGATGTACATGCCACTGGCTTTCCGGGAGCAAATGGGCATCATGCAGGAAATGCTCAGGCTCCGGGATGCCGGTTTGCTGACCCCTGAACAGGCCCTCTGGTTTCAGGAAACGAAACCCAGGGAAGAGCTTTATGACCTCGAAAAAGACCCATACGAATTGAATAACCTGGCCGAAAACTCCGACTATGCAAAGGTGCTCAAAACCCTTCGGGCAGCCTGCCGCGACTGGCTCGAAGATACAGGTGACCTGGGAGCGATTCCGGAAGCGGAAATGGTCGCGACCATGTGGCCAGAGATGAAGCAACCCCAAACAGTTCCTCCCCTGATCACCCGGACAGAAGCAGGCTGGGTTATCACGAGCAGCGAAGAAGGGGCTTCTGTGGGATATCAATGGGTAACACCGGGTGCCACCGTTCTGCTTGAGCGCCGGGAAACTCCCTACGGCGTGATGGAATCGTTTCAGGTTCAGGATGGCGGCACGAAGACAGAGCTGCCCGCCTGGCAAATTCCACGCGGGGCGGTCCCTGACCAGCCCGGAAGGCAACTGGTTGCCATCGCGCACCGGCTGGGCTGGATGCCCAGTGAGGTTGTTTCACCCTGACAGGCAGGAGGTATCAGCCCTGTAGCGCTGCGAACAAATCCATCAGGGCGGCGACACCCATGTGCAGCAGCACGCCACCCATGATGTGCTTCGAACGAAGGGCAATGACGCCCAGGATCCAGCCACCGAAGATGGAGCCGATCGTTTCGCCGAGAGGTTTGGCGAAGTGCCGGAAGGCGTAAATCCCCACCATGGGCATGACGGCATGGGGCCCGAGGACTTTTGTTAGCCCCATCACCATAAACCCTCTGAAAATCAGCTCTGTCCAGGTGTAGTCAAACAGGTAAATTGGCTCAAAAATCAGATAGCCAAGCCAGGGTTCCAGGCCCGGGACCATGGCCATTCGTTCCGGCTGGAAATTGGGATAGGCCCTGAGGAAATCCGGCAAAAAGGAGGCTGCGGCGATGAGCGGCACCATGAGGAGCAGCATCCAGAAGTAGGGCCGGGCGTCGAAGCCTCGCAGGCGAAGGCCATAGAACCCTTCGCGATTCCGGCGATCGACCAGCCAATACCACACCAGCAGGGGGAGGAAAATGGCGAAGATCGAGATCATGTTCCCAGCGCATTTCAGAATGAAAAAGCGCCAGGAGGGATCGGTTGTGAAATCGGCGGCGTATCGGTAGTAGTAAAATGCTGCATCAAAAGAGAGCAAAAACAGCCCAAAAAGGGTTCTGACCCAAAAATCACGCTTTCGCCAGGGAACAGACTGCTTGTGAAACAGCCCCTGCCACAGCAAAATGGCGTAGTAGGGAAAGCTGTAAAAGAGCCAGTAGGCCAGAATGCCTGTTTCCTGCATGTTAAACTTCCGGATCAGCCAGCGCTCTCCGGTGATCTTGCCGAAGGCAAAATAGTTGATGCCGATGCACACCCCGATGAATGCGAGGACGCCGAGGTAATATCCCCACGAAAAATCCTGCCTGAAGTGGTCCTGGAGGTACATCCACACCTGCCGCAGATCTTTCACGGGGTGCAGGGCAAATGAACGCCGGGAGGAGGGTACAGAAGCCATGAAGGAGGAAGGTAATGGTCGCAAATTTGCGGTTAAATTTTGAAAACCGCGAAACATTGGGCAGCTTCTGCCGCTGCTAACCCGTTGTACCTGCAATGAAACGACTGCTACTCTTTTCCCTGCTGCTGTGGCCGGGCATCGCTCTGCTTGCTCAATCCCCAGACACCACCTTGATCCAGCTCGGCAACCCGAATAAAATCATCGAGGAAGTGGTAACACTTGACGGCAAGATCACGACCGCCATCACGGGCGACCCTGTGAGCGGTGCCAGTGTCAGCATCGAAGGCTTTGGCAACGCCATCCAAACCGACGGATTTGGAAATTTTCGACTTTTTCTCCCCCCTGGTAGCTACCGGATTGTGCTTGATCATCCCGGCCATTTGCCCATCACCCGGCGGATGGAAGTGTACCGAAGTGGCAGTATTTCCCTTCAGATGAGCCTGCCAACTAAAGAAATGGCCGAAATACTCGTTACGGCATATGGCCAGGACACCAAGGTTGCCGATGTCACTGCTGGCGTGGAGCGCATGAAAGTGCGGGACATTGAGGTGCAACCTGCCTTTATGGGCGAGGTAGACGTGATTAAAAGCCTGCAATGGCTGCCTGGTGTGAGCTCTGTGGGCGAAGGTGCCGCCGGGTTCAATGTGCGGGGCGGGCGCGCCGACCAAAACCTCATTTTGCTGGAAGGTGCTCCGCTGTTCAACCCCAATCACCTGCTGGGTTTTTTCTCTGCCATACAATCCGACATGGTGGAGAGCTTTACGCTGTACAAGGGCCATGTGCCTGCCTACCTGGGTGGCAGAGCTTCTTCGGTGCTGGACATTGCCACCAGATATGGCAACCCCGACTCCTTTCAGGTGCGGCTGGGGCTGGGCGTGGTGTCGGCGCGATTTGCTGCCGAAGGGCCTATTGGCAACCAGGGTGGCAGCTTTCTGGCGGGTGGCAGAAGCGCCTATTCCAACTGGGTGCTTCGTCAGGCCAAAGACCCCTACATTTCGCGCAGTGAGGCCGGGTTTCAGGATGCCTATGCAGCGGCAAGGCTTCCGATTTCAGAAAATAACATTCTCGAAGTATTTGCATACGGCAGTCGCGACCGCTTTCAGTTTTTCAATTTGTTTGGCTATGCCTACCAGACAGGAGTTGCGGGTGCCCATTATTACCATTTGTTTCAGGACAACATGAGCCTGGAGGTGAGTGCCCATGTGGGCCGTTACGACAGCGACTATTTTGACCCGGAAGGCTTCGATGCCGGTCGTTCTGAAAATGGGATCGGCTATGTTCACAGCCGCCAGATGTGGAGCTGGAACCCCGGGAAGCACCAGTTCAGGGCCGGGATGGAGCAGACCTTGTATGACCAGCATGAAGGAACTTTGTCGCCCGATGGCCCGGGATCTGCGGTGCTGCCATCCGCAACACCTGCTGAGCGCGGGCTGGAAATGGCATTTTTCCTTTCGGACGACTGGGAACCTGCGCCATGGATTTCATTTTCGGCAGGGATCCGGTTTGTGGAATACTGGCAAATGGGCCCAGGTGGCATTCGCCAATACGACCCCAGCTACCCGAGGCAGCTCAGCTCTGTGATAGACAGCCTCAGCTTCGGCCCATGGGAACGAATGCACCGCTACAGCGGCTGGGAACCAAGAGCTTCGGCGCGGGTGAGACTGGATGAGAATACCTCAATCAAGGCCAGTTACAACCGCCTTCAGCAATTCATTCACCTGATTTCCAACACCACGGCTTCTACCCCTGTGGACTTGTGGCAAATCGCCAATGCTTACCTTCGGCCCCAGGTAGCCGATCAGTTTTCGCTGGGCCTGTACCGCAATTTTGATGCGCACCGCTGGGAAAGCTCTGTTGAAGCATTTTACAAAGACCAAAGCCAGCTCATTGAATATCAAGACTTTGCTTCGCTGCTGGTGAATCCTTTTCTGGAAACCGAGCTTGTAAATGCCGAAGGAAGGGCTTATGGGGTGGAAGCGATGATCAGAAAAAAAAGGGGCAGGCTCACCGGCTGGCTGGGATACACATACTCCCGGTCGCTGGTTCGCAGCACGACCCCCTTCCCGGAGGAGCAAATCAATGCCGGAGCGTGGTTTCCGGCTAATTACGACCAGCCCCATCAGCTCGATTTTGTGGCCAATTTCAACCTCCTTCGGGGCAGCAGTTTTGGGGTGAACCTGGCCTATCGGCGGGGGAGACCCTTTACTGCATTGGAGGCCAGCTACGAAACCCAGGAAACCGTCATCCCCCTGTTTTCCTATCGAAATGAGTACAGAATTCCCGACTACCTCCGTATTGATGCTTCCCTCACATTTGGCTCAGTGGTGCCCGCCTGGAACGACCAGCTGAGTTTTTCAGTGTATAATATGCTGGGCAGAGACAATGCCTACTCCGTGTTTTACCAGCGCCCGGAAAACACATTCATTCCCAAGCCCTACCAGTTGTCTGTGCTGGGAGCAGCTTTTCCTTCGCTCACCTACCAAGTCGATTTTTGACATGCTTACTTTAACAAGAACCGTAGAATCCTGGTGTTTCAGGCAAATAAAATACCCCGTCGGAGACTGGCTGGTCGTTCTGCTGGCTGCGTTGTTAATCACTGGCTGCGTGGCTCCGATTGAGGTAAAGACAGAAAGAGACGCTGGCCAATTGGTGATTGACGGCTTCATCACGGACGGGCAGGGGCCGCATAAGGTTCGGCTTTCCCGAACAAGCAATAAAAAGCAGCTTTCAGAACCCGTTGTGGGTGCCCTTGTGGTCCTTCGCGACCATCTTGGGCAGAGCGAATTACTCCAGGAAACAGCAGAAGGCGTGTATACCCACATTGGCGACAACATCAAGCCAGTGTCTGGCGGGGCCTACCATTTGGAAATCACGTTGGGGTCGGCAAAATATGCCACCCGTCCTGATACCCTGCCTGCTTTGGTAGGCAGCGACACAGCTTGGTTTCGTGTTAGCAGGCGAAATGGCTTGCAGGTGGTGGATGTGCTGGCAGCCAGTACCCTGCCAAAAAGCGACAAGCCTTTGTTTATTCAGTGGGTGGTGGAAGAGGTGTATTTGTTTTCTCCGATCGATTTCCCAGACCCCTTCAACTCCATTCCCCCTTCCTGCTTTGTATTTGCCATGGCCGACCCTCAGCGACTGAATTTATATGATGGCAGGCAGTTTAATGCCACCTTCATTGAACAGCACCTGCTCGCCCAGCGCGACGTTGACCACACGTTTCTGGAGCGGCATTTTTTCAATATTTACCAGCGATCGTTGAGCGAGCCAGCCTTCCGTTACTGGTTTCAGGTGGACCAGGTGGCCAACCAGAGTGGCTCGATTTTCGACCTGCCACCTGCTCCGGTACTGGGAAATGGCTTCCGGGTGGGCGACAGCTCCGAGCAGGTGCTGGGGTATTTTGCTGCAGTAAAAGAAGACACGACCCGGTTCAACACCTACCGCGCCGATTTTCCAGATATCTGGATGGACCCCTGCATCTATGAGCGGTTTAAGCCAATTGAGCGGTATCCTCGCGAGTGCGTGAACTGCCTTGAGCAAAGGGGGGCGACATATGAAAAACCGCCCTATTTCTATTGACGCTTCCTCACCAACCCCTATACTGTGGCGGTTTGATGCCCTGTTCGCGGAGGTAAATCACCAGATTTCCGCGGTGGTGGGTCATGTGGTCGCGCATGAGGAGGAAGATGACGCGCTTGGTGGTGGGCTCCGGTGCCCAGAAGCCATTGGCCAATGCTTGCCACTCGCTGTCGCTGAGGGTGCTCAGGCTCTCCTCCACGTAAGCAAAGGCATCAACCAACACAGCGCGAATTTCAGCTTTGGAAAGGCTGTCGGCAGGGCGCTGGGTGTAGCGATGTGTCGGGAAGTCCGTTTCGAGGATGAATTTACTGTTGAGGAAATACAAATTCTCGGCGATGTGGATTAGCTGGGATCCGAAGCTCATACTTTCGAGGCGGGGCCGGAAATCGTACAGGCTATCGGGCATGGCATCGGCAGCTTCGAGGGTGTAGGCACAGGCCCGTTTCCATAGAGGTAAAAATTCATCGCTCATTGAGGCGGGTTGGGCGGCCAGGGCCATGGGAAACAGTAAGAAAAAGATGATGACTTTCATTTTTGCTGGCAAGGTAGGGAAATTTGCTGAAGCGGGGTGAGTGGTAATCTTCCTTCTGGTCGTTGGGTTTTCCTGCGGGAGGCGGCGGCTGTTGCGTATAGCTGCGGCACAACGTCAGTCCGCCCCCGGCAAATCCAGAACCTCTGACGTATAGCGCCAGATATACGCAGTTACGATGGGCTGCGCTTGCGTATAGCTGCAGCGCAACGTCAGTCCGCCCCCGGCAAATCCAGAACCTCTGACGTATAGCGCCAGATATACGCAGTTACGATGGGCTGCGCTTTCGTATAGCTGCAGCGCAACGTCAGTCCGCCCCCGGCAAATCCAGAACCTCTGACGTATAGCGCCAGATATACACAGTTACGATGGGCTGCGCTTGCGTATAGCTGCAGCGCAACGTCAGTCCGCCCCCGGCAAATCCAGACCCGCTGACGTATAGCGCCAGATATACGCAGTTACGATGGGCTGCGCTTTCGTATAGCTGCGGCACAACGTCAGTCCGCCCCCGGCAAATCCAGAACCTCTGACGTATAGCGCCAGATATACGCAGTTACGATGGGCTGCGCTTGCGTATAGCTGCAGCACAACGTCAGTCCGCCCCCCGGCAAATTCCGACCCGCTGACGTATAGCGCCAGATATACGCAGTGATGGGCTGCGCTTGCGTATAGCTGCGGCACAACGTCAGTCCGCCCCCGGCAAATCCAGAACCTCTGACGTATAGCGCCAGATATACGCAGTTACGATGGGCTGCGCTTGCGTATAGCTGCGGCACAACGTCAGTCCGCCCCCGGCAAATCCAGAACCGCTGACGTATAGCGCCAAATATACGCATCAACCCTGCCACGCAAGTTATCAGATCCACACAATCCTTATTCCCCCTTTAGCACCCGCATCGCTACATCGGTGAGGAAAACCGTAATGTCGTCTTCATTGCCTTTTTTGATTTCTGTAAGGCGGGGAAGGTGCTGAGCAAAAAATACCTGATGATGTGCACTTTCCACCAAAGTCGAAATCAACGCTGTGGGAAAGGGATAGGAGGGGTTGATTTCCCGCACAATGTCGGCGATTCGGCCACAGAAGCGCTTGTAAGACAAAAAGTAGCCTTCCTTGTTATCAGCATCTACCTCTTTGCTCAGGTAGGCTTTCGCCGATTCAGCAATTACGATGCGGTGCAGGGCTTCGGCGTCAAGGGTGAGCAAATCCAGCTGGAAACGATGAGGCTGTGAAACCACTTGCAGGGCGATGCGCAGGCGCTCTTCTGCCGAGGCTACATTGTTCGTTCGGAACACCAGCTGATACTCCAGCCAGTTCCAGTACCACGACACCAGGTAAATCAACAGTTTGTGCTTGCTCTCGAAGTAGCGATACACCGATGCCTCAGTCGAGGAAATGGCCTCCGCAAGCTTTTTAAAGGTCAGTTGCTCAAAGCCCAGCTGATCAATCAACTCAATTCCCTTCGAGACAATACTTTGACCCAGCCGACTGGAATCGGGGTCTTTGAGGTAAACACGTTCGTTAATGCGAATATGAATCAAAACAATTGGATAGAGGGTCAGCTTAAAATCACCTGAAAGTTAATAGTAATCCTATCAAGGAACAACTGCAAATTTGCCCTCCTGCTTCCAGAACGTCGGGCGCCTCAGCTCCGCTTCCGATAGTTCCAAACGGCCAGTGCATTCACCACCAACGCGTACCCGGCTACCACCATGGCTTGCTGGCCCACATCCTGCCACGTGGCCCCTTTCAGCATCACCAACCGAATAACTTCGATGAAATACCGCACTGGATTCAGGTAGGTGAGCTGCTGTGCCCAGGCGGGCATGTTCTCAATGGCTGTGAACAACCCGCTCAGGAAAATGAAAATCACGAGGAGAAACCACGCCACAAACATCGCTTGCTGCTGGGTTTCGCTGATTGTCGAAATAAGCAGCCCCAGGCCCAGCACCAGGATGAGATAAAGGGTGGCAAAAGAAAATACAAGCACCAAACTACCCTCAAAGGGAATCCCATACAGCAGCCGGGCCACGCCCAAGCCCAGGGCAAAATCAAACAAGCCGAGCAGCAGAAATGGAAGCAGCTTGCCCAGCAAAAAGGTACCCTTTCTCAGCGGAGTCACATTTAATTGCTCAATAGTCCCTAGTTCCTTTTCCCGAACAATGTTCATAGAAGCAAGAAACATCCCAATCATCGTGACCAGCAACACCAGAATCCCGGGCACCATGAAGGTTTTGTAGTCCATGCCAGGATTATATTCATGCCGGTAGGCAAGGTCGATCCGCCCTGCCCCAGCCTGCAAAAGCCCGGCGCTTCCAACCCGGGGACCCAGCTCTTCGATGAGCTTTTGGTTGAGGTCCTGAATCACCCGCGTAGCGTAGGCTGCCCCCAGCGCACCCTTGGTGCCGTCAATGGCATTGGCTACAATTTTTACTGTGGCTACCTCTCCCCGCATCAAATCACGCTCCCATCCTGCCGGAATGTGCAGTACCAAATCTGCGACTCCCTCCTCCAGCGCACTGGCTCCGTGAACCGGCACCACACTCTGATCTTGCATCACGAAATAGCTGGAGCCTCCAAAAGCCCCCGACAAGCGCCTCGAAAGGCTGCTCCGGTCCTCATCAACCACGTACAACCTCACGTTCCTCACCTCAAAATCCGCAGCATAAGCCAACACAACCAACTGCATGACTGGCATGATGAAGATGATTGGCAATAAGGCTTTGTTCCGGAAAATTTGCCGAAATTCTTTATACAACAGCACACCAAGGGTTCGCATGTGAAATAAGGTTAAGTGGAGGCTGAAAAAGATACAATGGCACAGAAAGGAAAAGTTGGATCAGGCAAGCCGAATGTTAAACCGCTTTAAACTAAGCACCAGAAAGAACACCGTGAATCCCAGCAAAATGAGGGTCTGCACCCATAAATCGCCCAAACCCAGGCCCTGGAGCATGATTCCCTTGACAATTTCAATGAACCACCTTGCAGGGACAATGTGGGAAATGACTTGCAAAACAATTGGCATGTTGTCGATGGGAAACATGAACCCCGACAGCAAAATCGTGGGCAGCATCAGCCCCATGAGTGAAAGCAGCAGGGCCACCTGCTGGGTTTTTGCCACTGTCGAAATCAGGATACCCAGCGACAGCGCCGACAAGACAAACACGAAGCTCTCAGCCAGCAGCAGCCAGAGGCTGCCCGCCAGCGGCACATCAAACACAAAATAGCCCATCCCCAGCACCAGCAGCGCATCCGCCATGGCGAGAAACAGGTAAGGAACCACCTTGCCCAAAATGATCTGAATCGGCTGCAGCGGCGACACCAGCAACACCTCCAGGTTCCCCATTTCTTTTTCCCGGGTAATGGAAATCGAGGTCATCATCGCCGAAACCAGCATCAGAATAATTGTCATCAGGCCCGGAACAAACAGAAAAACGCCCTTCAGCTGCGGGTTGTAGCGCATCTCCGTGCTGATCCCGATCCGGATGGGAGCCGCAGTCCCGGGGCTCTGGTGCCGGAGGTTATAGCGCTGGATGATCTGCGAAGCATAGGTCACCAGGGTGTTGGAAGTGTTGGGGTCAGTGGCGTCAGACAGCAACTGAATGGTCGCCCCTCCCCCAT
The DNA here is from genome assembly GCA_041741415.1 of Bacteroidia bacterium. GTDB lineage: Bacteria > Bacteroidota > Bacteroidia > J057 > J057 > JANQTF01. The sequence continues at coordinate 23,911 of JBGSKC010000071.1, forward strand.
GCTGAAGGTCTCTGCTCAGATTAGCCGGAATCACTACCGCCATCTTGATGTTTCCCTGCCGGAAGGCTTCCTCCACCCCTTCTTTGTTGTCTACCTCTTCATTCAGCAGAAAATACCCCGAAGCCAGCATAGAGCGGGTAATTTCCCGGCTGGCCTCGTCCCTGGCCTGGTCAATGATCGCGATCTGCGCCTCTTTGATTTCATTCGTCACGGCGTAACCAAAGAGCAAAATCTGCGCTACCGGCATCCCGAACAGGATCAGCAGGGTGCGCGGGTCGCGCCAGATATGGTAAAACTCCTTTCGGACAAACCCCCAAAAACGATTCATAATGAGCTACTTGTGGTGGTAAACAACGATCCTTTTCTCTCTGGCCTGAGGGCCTACTCATGACTCCGCGCCAGCCGCACAAATACTTCGTCCATGCTCGCAGCGCCATAGGTGGCTTTCAGTTGCCCCGGGCTTCCCAGGGCCTCTATCCGCCCGTCCACCATGATCGAAACCCGGTTGCAATACTCGGCTTCGTCCATGTAGTGGGTCGTAACAAACATGGTCACGCCATTCGCCGCCGACTCATAGATCATTTCCCAAAACTGCCGCCTGGTAATGGGATCCACGCCCCCGGTGGGCTCGTCGAGAAACACGATTCTGGGCTCATGGAGCAACGCCGTGGAAAAGGCGAGCTTCTGCCGCCAGCCCAGTGGCAGGCCGGCGACCAGCTCATCCTGCACCTCTTCCAGGTGCAGCCGACGGATCAGCTCATCCCGCTTCTTCCGCAGCACTTTTGGCTCAATGCCATAAATGCCGCCATAGAGCCAGATATTTTCCTTCACCGTGAGGTCGCCATAGAGGGAAAACTTCTGGCTCATGTACCCGATGTGCCGCTTTACCTGCTCGGTTTGCCGGTAAATGTCGTATCCTGCCACCTGCGCCTTGCCCGAACTGGGCCGCAACAGCCCGCTCAGGATTTTGATGGCCGTCGTTTTCCCAGCCCCATTCGCACCCAGGAAGCCAAAAATCTCGCCCTGGGCCACCTCAAAACTGATGGCGTTCACCGCTGTGAAGCTGCCGAATTGCTTGGTCAGCGACTGGACTTCGATCGCATTGGGATTCATGAGCGGGAGGGGGTTGAAGGTGAAACTGCCGATTGCATATTGCCCATGAGCTCCATGAAGGCATCTTCGATGGTGGCCCCCGTTCGCTCAATCTCCACCTGCTGGTGACCACGCGCCGTCAGGAAATCCGCCACCTCCGCCGGGAAAGCAGTATTTCTCCGGTCAGTCAGGTGAATGCTTTCTCCGAAAGGAAACACTCTGTGAGCAAAGGGGAAAGTGCGCAGGTCCTGAAGGAGTTGGTAAGTGTCCGCTCCGCGAATGGCCAGCAGGTCAAATGGAAAGGAGGCCTTAATCGCCGCCGGACTGTCCACCTGCAAAATGGTGCCTTCCTGGATCAGGGCCACACGCTCACAGCGGGCCGCCTCGTCCATGTAGGGCGTCGAAACAAACACCGTGATGCCTTCGGCCTTGAGCGCGTCCAGCATGTCCCAGAATTCCCGCCTCGAAACGGCATCCACGCCCGTGGTGGGTTCGTCGAGCAGCAGCACCCTGGGCCGGTGAATCAGCGCACAGCTCAGGGCGAGCTTTTGCTTCATCCCGCCTGACAACGCCCCTGCCCGCCGGTGCTTGAAGGGTTCAATCTGACTGTAAATTCCCTCAATCAGGTTGTAGTTGTCTTCGAGCCGGGTGCCGAAAATGGTGGCAAACAACCGGAGGTTTTCCTCGATGCTGAGGTCCTGATACAGGGAAAAGGTGCCAGGCATGTAGCCCAAATGCTTCCGGATGGTCCGGAAGTCCCGGACCACGTCCCAGCCCGCCACGCTTGCACTGCCCTTATCGGCCAGCAGCAGGGTCGCCAGAATGCGGATCAGGGTGGTTTTTCCGGCGCCGTCAGGACCAATCAGACCGAAGCGCTCGCCTTCCTTTACGGTCAGGTCAATGCCCCTCAGAGCCTGCACAGGGCCATATTGCTTGTGAAGTTGGCTGATTTCGATCATGGCTGCCGGAATTGAATTTCGCCGGGCATCCCGATCTTGAGCCTTCCCTCCGGATTGCTCACAGCCACTTTTGCCTCATACACAAGATCCACCCGCTCTTCCCGGGTCTGGATGGATTTGGGGGTGAATTCCGCCTCGTCCGCGACCCAGGCCAGGGTACCGGGGAGCTCGTCCAATCCTCCTTCTTTTCCGTCAAACAGGACCGTGACAAGCTGCCCGACAGATATTTCACCCAGCTGGCTGCCGGACAGGTACACCCGCAGCTCCATGGATCTGGTATCTGCCAGTTTCAGCAGCGGCTTGCCGGCAGCAGTTACTTCGCCGTTTTCGGCATAGGTCACAAGCACCCGGCCTGCTTCCGGTGCCCGCAGGTAGGAGCGGCGAAGCTGGTCATCCAGCATGTTCACCTGCACCCGGAGGGGCTCCACTTCCCGGCTCACACTTCTGTTCGCAGTTTGAAGCTGAGTGAGATGGGCCGTTTTCTGCTGGCGAATCACCTGAAGCTGCCCGTTGAGGTCATCCAGTTTCTGCGAAGGGGCAGCGCTGTCAGCGACCAACGCCTGTAGCCGCTGCTGCTCCCGTGTGATATTGGCCAGCTGGCTGTCATACACCGCCAACTGCGGACCCATGTCCTGGGTTCGGCTCAGCACGGCTTCTATCTGGGCCAGCAACTGGTTCTTTTGCAAATGCAGCCCCACCGTGTCAATCACCGCGATCAGTTCGTCTGCCTCTACCCAATCGCCCTGCTGCACGTTCCATTGCACGATTTTTCCTGATCGCTCAGCAGAAAGGAGCAGTTCCCTGGCCTCGAAGTTTCCGTAGGCGTCAGCAGGTGGGGTGCCGGGCTCGCAGGCTGCCAGCATCAGAAGAGGAAGGATCCAACTTGTTGCTTTCATTGTTTTGGAGTCAAAAAAGGTGGGAAATGGGCAAATCAGTGAACAAGGTTGCGCTGGGCCTCCAGGCGGCGGAGCTGAATCAGGCGAAGGTCTTTGCTCAGGCGGTAGTGGGTGAGCAGCTGAACTTCCCGCAGGTAGTCTGTGGTGGTGATGGTGCCGTTTGACTGCTGGGAAGAAGCTCTTTCGACCACGATCTCCTGGAGGGCTATCAGTTGGTCATCCTGCAGGCGGAGGCTGGCCATTGTCTGAATTTGCCTGTCTATCCTGGCCAGTTCTGCCTCCTGCTGAAGGTCGAAGCCCTCGCGCTGGAGATCCACCATCTCCTGCTGAAGCCGGAGTTGCTGCTGCTTTTGCTTTGTCATACCCCAGTCGAAAGGGGTCCAGGCAAAACTGATTCCCGCCAGGTAAAATCCGCTGGGGTCCACCTTCAGGAAGTTGTAGGGGTTAGGCTGACCAATGCCCCCCGAGGCAAATGCGGCAAGCTTAGGTTGTAGCTGGGTCGCCAGCAACTCCGACTGGGCGTCAAGGCGGGCTTTGCGCAGGTCAAACATGGCCAGCTCAGCACGGGCGCTTTGATCTGCCTCCTGACCCGGCAGGACCAGCGGAGCCGCCGGATCAAACCCGTTTTGAACAGCCAGCACCTCCCGGAGGGCCGAAGCCTGCCCCCGCAACTGATCGATCTGCTGCTCCAGCCGTAGCACCTCCTGATCCAGGGTGGCCACATCAGCCGGGAGCAAAATGCCGTTCCTCACCCCCGATTCCAGGCTGGCCCTTTTCTCCCGCAGGGTGGCCTGGCTGGCCGACAAGGCCAGGGCCTGGGCATCCGCCTCGAGGATGGAAAAGTACAGCTCCGTGACCTGCCGCTCCACCTGGTCGAGGCTCAGGGCGGCTTCCTGGTCAGTCAGCTGGCGGTCGATGGCATTGGCCAGCTTGCCTGCCCGGATCGCCCCGCCGTCATACAGAGGCTGGCGAAGGTCGAGGGTGGCGCGATACTGCGCCTGTGGCAGGGAGGGCAGGTTGCCAAGGGGAGAGTTTTCGGGGAAGGTGATCACATCCGACTGGTAGGTGCCCTGAGCATTGAGGGCCATCGAAGGCCGCCACTGCAGGGTGGATTGCAGGTCTTGCAGCTGCCCCTGCTGCTGAACCAATGCCGCCTGGCGGCTGAGCGGATGAGCTTCCCTGGCCGCCCGGACGCAGGCCTCCAGGCTCAAAGCCTCCTGCTGAGCCATTGCCCAGCCGGGCAGAAAGAGAAGAAAGGCAAGTAAGGTTCTCATAATCAGTCAGATTGAAAATTGTCCATCGGGTTTAACTAACCAATTGGTTGATTTTGTAGCAAAAAAAATGGTCAGGATGCCGGAGGCTGCTCCGGGCGAAGGGAGTCCATGAGCAGTTGCGGAACGAGGGTCCGGCGCTGGTTAACGAAGGCAACAAACGCTTCATCCGGCAGTCCTGCAACCTTGGTGATAATGGGCCGGATCATGAAGGGGAACATGCACATCCCGAGGAAATTGAGGAGCAGGTGACCTGGCTCAATGGGCCTGATTTTCCCCTGCGCAATGTTTTCCTGAATTTGCTGGGAAAGGGCGAGAAAGACCTGCTGCGGGTTAACGGAGGTGTGCGAAACAACGAACTGAAGTAAAAATTCGGGGCGCTGCTGGATAGTTTGCAGCACAAAGCCCGGCAGATAGGGCTGCTCCAGAAGCAGATCGTGGTAGTAGCCGCTGATCTGGGTAAATTTGTCGAGCAGCGGAACAGGCATCACCAGGGTCTGGGCAACTTTCGGCACCACCTGGCCCAGGGCATCCAGAAAGATGCGCTCGAAAAGCTTGTCTTTGGACCTGAAATAATAGTGCAGCATCGCCTTGTTGATCCCGGCTTCGTCGGCGATTTCCTGCATCCGCGCACCATCGAGGCCCTTTCGGTAAAAGACCTGCTTGGCGGCGGCCAGGATCCTGGCTTCGGCGTTGTCGGAATCTGAGGGCAAAAACTGGGTCATATCGTTGTTTCAATCCCGGAGCAAGATCACATACCTCAGAACCACATGATCCTGCATCTGATCTCTCTTAACCACAACAACAAACTAACCAGTTGGTTAATTCATTTCCAAATTTTTTCTGCCTTTTTTTCTGAAGGCTGTCCGCAGAGCCGTGGTCCAGGCTTTTATTTCGCTGTCACTGGCCGGCCGGGCAATTTTTCAGGAACATCTCAGCCACATTTTTCGCCCGTTCCATTTGCTTGAAGCCCTTTCTCAGGTTTTTGACCGACTCATCGATGGTAGCCTGGCTCAGGTAGGGACTGTTCCGGTAGAGGGCCTCGATTGCTTTTTGCTGCGCGAGAAAATGGTCGAGTTTCGCCTGCACAATCTCCTCCTGCTGGCACAGCACGCGATAGCGCTGGCGCTTGTCGTAGCTGGATTCCCCGACCTCAAAAGACAGCTTGGTGTAGGGGGCATCCACCATGCCCGACCAGTCGAAATCATAAGGCACCACCACGGGGCGGCCGCTGCGGTCGGGGTTGGTGATGACCTCCACATTTTGCCGCACCGTGATGTCGAAATCGAGGTTGGCGATCAGGAAATTAAACAGATGAACAGACAGCAGGGCGTCCTGATCCACGGTTGAGGAATTGATGGACGCCCCTTCTTCCACTTTGCTGGCTCCGAGCCGGTCGGCCAGGTCTCCGTCGTCTTCCAGGAAAAAAGCAAAATGCTGCTCCGTGGGAAGAACTCCTTCTGAATCGACATATTCGACCTTCATCAGTCGCACCCGAAAACTCAACGGATGAAGGAGCTGATACACTTTGTAGAGGTAGTATTCCTTCAGAATGTATTCGTCTGAAGAACAATGGGTGATCATTTTCAGCTTTTTCTGCCCCGAAAAAGGCAAGGGAAGGTCTTCGTCTTTGTCGAATTTTACCCGCAGCGGCGGGAAGCCGCAAATCGCAGAGTCTCGACGGTAATTTCCCCGCACCTTCACCTGCACGCCAAATTGCTGCTCCACCCCGTTTCCATCCGTGTAGCGCATAAGCACAGGGTGATAAGCGGGATTGCCGCCGCGGTCGGCCTGGACTTTGCTCCAGGGGCCTTCGAGCCGCACGTTCAGGGGAGATTCATCCTCGAAGAGGGGCAACTGCGCCCAGCCAGGCTGAACCGAGAGCAACAGAAGAGCGAACAGGAGGTTTCGTAGCAGTCCAGGCATGAGAAAGCGGGTTGGGTTTACCCCGAAGATACAAAAGCCCGCGAAAAGGCAAGGAGTCTTGCCTGTAAATGCCAGCATTTGTTCGCCATCCTGATTCCCCTACCCTCCCCAGCTTTCCCGGTCGAGGCTCCGGTATTGGATGGCCCCGGCAATGTGCTCGGCCAGGATCCGCTCGCTGTCGGCGAGGTCGGCAATCGTGCGCGCCACCTTGCTTTATATTAATTTAACAATAATTTAATTTGGGTCAGAAAAATGATAAAGCTTCAATTTCAGGCTATACAAAGCTATCTTGAACAAAGAAATCAAATTTGAATAGATGTTGAACTTTTTAGCTATGCTTGCTTTTTCCTAATGAAATATTTTACTTGATATTTCAATCGAATTGACAGACTCTCATCTCAGCACCAATGAAAAAAAGTCTTTTTTGGACAGGATTGGCCATAGTGGCCGCTAGTCTTATTTTTCCTCAATTCCTGCTTTCTCAGTCTTTGGTTAACGTAACAGAATCCATTTCTGCGGCAAAGCCTGATCCATCCTTCACATGGAGCGATTCAAAATCTCTATCATCTGGAAGTGTTACCGTTGGCAACACATATGATTCTGTCAGCCAATCTTATGATATTATCGTCTATGTTCTGGACCAACATGGAAATTTGGAATGGCTAGAGACTTTTGGAAGAGCTGAGAATATGAACGACTACGCAACAGCAGTTGCAGTTGACTATGAAGATAATATATATGTCGGTGCGACTTCTGTTTCTACCTCCGATTCCTCAGGAGACATCCTGATTATTGCATTTGACAAATATGGTACCCTACTATGGGGAGACTCTTTAGATCTCGGTGGGGATGACTTATGCTCAGACATAGAAGTTGGGCTAAATGCAGAGCAAATCTGCATTGTCGGATCATCGTTCGATACCTTAAACCAAAATTACGACTACTTTTTGGCAAGCTTCAACAAAGAAAGCGAAGAACTAGAATGGAGTACCACCTACGATCGCAATGGATTTGATGATTTCGGATTGTTACTCAACATTGATGGAGGAGGAAATTTATTAGTGTCAGGTGGAAGTGGCTCATCAAGTTCTGAGTGGGAAATAACTACACTCACTTTCCTGAGTGACGGGACATTGAATGAAGAAAGTGTGAGTTCATCAACAGGAGCAGGATTTGATCAACCAAACGAAATTCTACGAGGCAATGATGGATTTATTTACATTACAGGTGCTTCTTCCCAAGCAACAAGTGGTTATTACATGCACACTATGAAGCTTGATAGTAGTTTAAATCTTATTTGGGCTGACTCGATTGGCGTGAGTGATTCGGATAACCGAGGCTTAAGTATCACTCAAGATGTTGCTGGTAATCTATACGTATCTGGCTATACGGAAGAAAACGGGCAAAAAGAATTCACTATCGTAAGCTATACCTCTTCAGGAGACGTTCGATGGAATCAGAATTTCTTTCCTGACATGCAAGATATCTCATTATCCAAGAAAATCAGGTGGCATCCCTGGGGTTTTTTGGTAGCAGTTGGAGAGAAAATTGAGGATATGCAAAGGACAGTAGAACTGGTATGTTTGGACACCACCGGAGAAAAGAAATGGGAAGTACACCTTCCTCTGGCAGGCACAATAGATTCGAGCAATTTGGATATCCTTATTGATAGTTATGGGAACCTTACCGTAACAGGGATTACCTTTCCTGACCTTGGCTCAAACTATCTTTCGTTGATATGTTCAATAATTGAAAATGAACTTTCCTTCATTAATGATACAAGTGGGCAGCCTTTATATGTCTCAGGTGAAATTCTCGTTCGATTTCCTCCATCTAAGGTCAATACTGCATTTGTGAATAACCCCAAACTTATGTTTGGCAGTGTCTCAGACATTATTTTAGACCCCGCAATCATCGATACGATTGACGATGTCCTGGGAGCGGGAGGTAGTTTTGAAAACTGGACCATTTCTAAAATGTATCCAAACTTGAGAACCATAGATACAATGGCAATTTCCAGGCTTGGTGATACACTTCGGATTCCTGAATTTTGGAGCAGCTTGATTGTACATATTCCTCCTTCTATGACGAGGACAGTGATTGACCCAATTGTGGTAGCACTAGAACTGGACTCCCTGCCTACAAATATGGTAATCCACGCAAGCCCGAATCTGGTTTTCCGTACCACAAACACCCCGAACGACCCTGAATATGTTGCCGGAAACCAAGAGTCTTTATACAACACATACTCTCCAACAAATGGATTTCCGAGAAACCACGTCAATGCTCTCGCAGCCTGGAACACTCTCCATAACGAAGGAAAGCCTAAGGGTTCTCCCTCTGTAAGAGTAGGAATCATGGATACGGGAATTAATGGAGGTCACAACGACCTTAAATTATCTCCGATACCTACATTGGCAACTTCAGTAGTTGACAACGGGTGGAATTATCTACAGGGAAAAACTCAGATTAATTCAGTCAACAGTGATGTCAATGGCCACGGAACCGCGATGGGAGGAATTATTGCCGGGCTGAGGAACAACGGTACGGGGATAGCAGGGATCGCCGGAGGAGACATTGCATTTTCATCAACTGAAGGAGTACACCTTGTTCCGATGCGTATCTTTGATGCCACTGGCAGTGGTCTGATGAGCAGTGTTGCATCTGCTACAGTTGATGCCGCGATTTTGGGGGTGAACAGCAGCCCGCTTTTCGATATCATGAATAACAGCTTTGGTTTCTTTGAAGGACAATCTCAATTTAATTCGGTAAATCTCGCTGAATACCGAAATGCCATGAGGTTTGCATTCCAATCAGGGTTGATTATTGTTAGTGGAAGAGGTAATGTAGTCTCACAGCAAGGTTCAACAATGATGGTGGTTCCTGCAAGCATGAGTGTCAGCCTTGATATTCCAACTTCCTTTTACGACGGCTGGAGTATTTGCGTGGGAGCAACTAACGAAAATGGAGAAAGACAGGAGAATGAAGGCGATTGGTCTTCATTATTTGGAAGGGATATGGACCTAATGGCCCCTGGTCTTGAAACCATGATCACCACAACCGGGTATCCAGGGACTACAGTATACAGTTCTTCGGATGGAACCTCTGCATCAGCAGCACATGCTTCAGGGGCAGCTGCCCTTATTCAGAGTTACCATATATCTTCGGTTGTTTCTGAAGATATGGAGCAAATTTTGGAGTACTCTGCTTTAGACATTATAAACGGGATTGGAGCCACCTCAGGATATGACGTCCAATCAGGGTGGGGGTTATTGGATATCGGTGCCGCTATTTCCCTTGTCGAGCAACCTCTGCGGCAAGTGAGGCACTTCGAAATCCACCCAACAGGTGCAGTGCCAACCACGCCCTCTACGATCAACATAGACCTTCCCTATGACTATGAATATGATAACACGCTAACTATTCCTGCAGGTGCCTGGCCTGCACAGCCTTATGTTTATCTAGGTACTGCATCCATTCCATTCGATCCAGGACAGCAACTGGCTTCCTTACCAACCGGACAATTACCAGTTTGGCCCGCAACCATGCCTCCAATTTATTTGACCCAACGGCCGATATACAGGGGGGCACGGGAGATCTGCTGGTCCCCGAGATCCAAGTCTCTGTGACCAACACAAACAGCACTACAGTACAGTATCTTGGGTACTATTATGTTGTGGACCTTTCTGCTATAGGCCAAGGATTCGTGACCATTCCCAAAGGAGCAGATACCAATCCTGTTTTTGCTTACTCAGCTTTGGTTGACTCATATTGGGCTACTGGACTTCCTAAACCCGACCGGTCAAATCTTCAATACAAGCTTGCTCCCAACCCAACCAGCGAAATTGCCGAGCTTGAGTTCGATATCGTAACAGCAGAATTTGTATCTGTTGAACTGATCGACCTTCAGGGAAAAGTTATTTCAACTCCCTTTGAAGGAACCTTGCCTGCCGGTAAGCAAAAGGTTGCTTTGAATGTGGCTTCACTGCCATCAGGTGCTTATCTTTGCAAGTTGGCTGTAGGGGCAAAAACGAAACATCTCAAGCTGGTAAAATTCTGAGCCAACCTCCCCATCCACAATTCGCCTACCGTAAGGCCGACATGCCGAGGTCATTTTAAACAAACTTCCTATGAAAAAGATCCTCCTCTCCCTGTTTATCGCAGGCTTCCTTATTCTTTCCTGCGAGAAGCAACCTGAATTTTGTCCGCCAACACCACCGGGACCCGCCGATATTGCCAGCCTGATCAACCAGGGAATACTTGTGAAACCAGATACGTTTTGCATGACCGAACCATTCCCCGAGCAACCAAACATAGGGTTTACTTCTGTATATGATTCAATAGTATATCGCTTAAAGGGGGTAAACCCTCTTAACCCATACGAAATGGCCTATAGCAAGATCCATGTTGCGGGGCTCGGCAACTGGGCAGAGCTTTGGACAATAAACCTATCTACAGGTGAACAGTCTTTGTTGCTCCAAAACGATGTGCCCAGTCTAGATTGGGGTAAAAACGGCTGGCTCGTTTTTCATCAGTATGATGACGCCGCAGGGTTTAATATTTACAAAATAAAGGCAAATGGAGACAGTATGACAAGGCTTACTCAACCTGGAAATAAAAATATCAGACCTCAGTGGAACGCCGAAGAAACGAGGGTGTATTACGAAGGATCATTGGTGCCAGGCATAGCTGGATATTTAAGCGTTCTGGCAAACGGAGACTCTGTTCAGCCTGTCTATTTGGGAAGCGTGGGGAGTCCATACATTGGCCCACCCTATTGGTCTCCTGACGATTCCTGTGCTATTATCCGGAAAGGCCCCGCGAGAGACGAGGGTACCTGGGTTATTAACGCCAATACGGGAGACTCCAAGCAAGTAACCCCTGGTACTCTCACGGGAGCAGGAAACTTTAAGTGGGTAGAAGACAGTAAGTCATTTTTTTGGAGTAACGCCTATGGCGTCTATCAAACAGATGTAGAGTCTGCCCAGACAGATACCATCCTTCAGAAGAGCGAATGCAACCATCTCTATATCTATGAATTTGGGCTGCCAGTAAATGATTCATGGCTGTTTGTGAATGAAATTTCCAAAACACCGATTGGCATGGCCAGGCTGGCGGTTGACTTCGCCATTTATCTCTACGATCTCAAGACTGGCGAAAAGTGGCTGGTGAACCTGGATTAACGAATGACTATGCAGGAAAACAATGCCAGGTTGCTTGTTCAACTCTCGTTAACAAACTTCCTATGAAAAAGATCCTCCTCTCCCTCTTTATCGCAGGCTTCCTTATTCTTTCCTGCGAGAAGCAACCTGAATTTTGTCCGCCAACACCACCGGGACCCGCCGATATTGCCAGCCTGATCAACCAGGGAATACTCGTGAAACCAGATACGTTTTGCATGACCGAACCATTCCCCGAGCAACCAAACATAGGGTTTACTTCTGTATATGATTCTATCACTTATAAGTTGAAGGCGGTCAATCCACTCAATCCGTTTGAGATCGCCTATAGCAAGATTCATATTGTGGGGCTTGGGAACTGGGCTGAGCTCTGGACAATGAACATTGCCACAGGCGAGAAGTCTTTGCTGCTCCAGAGCGATGTGCCCAGACTTGATTGGGGAAAGAATGGCTGGATAGTATATAGCATTTACGAGGAAGAATACGCCTTCAATATCTATAAAGTAAAATCAAATGGAGACAGCTTGACAAGACTTACTCAACCAGGATTTAAAAATATCAGACCTCAATGGAATACCAATGAAACCAGGGTATTCTATGAACACTCTTCTGGCTCCGGAGGCGCGAAATATATGAACATTTTGGCCAATGGAGACTCTGCTCAAGTGGTTTATTTAGGTCAGGAAGGAAGTCCTTACATTGGACACGCTTATTGGTCTCCCGACGATTCCAGTGCCATCATCTGGAAAGGTCCTAGTAGAGAAGAAGGGATCTGGGTTATCAATGCAAATACGGGAGCTTCTAAGCAGATAATCCAAGGTTCAACAAAAGCGCCTGGAAATTTTAAATGGTCAGAAGAAGGAAAGTCCTTTTATTCGCGTAATGCCTATGGAATCTTTCGTACTGAGGTAGAGTCTGCCGAGACAGATACCATCCTTCTGAAGAGTGAATGTAACCATCTCTACATTTATGACTTTGGGTTGCCAGTCAACGACTCATGGATGTTTGTGAATGAATCTTCATTTATCCCAATTGGAGGCTCAAGCCTCGCGGTTGACTTTGCCATTTACCTCTACGATCTCAAGACTGGCGAAAAGTGGCTGGTGAACCTGGATTAACGAATGACTATGCAGGAAAACCATGCCAGGTTGCTTGTTCAACTCTCGTTACCAAACTTCCTATGAAAAAGATCCTCCTCTCCCTCTTTACCGCAGGCTTCCTTATTCTTTCCTGTGAGAAGCAACCTGAATTTTGTCCGCCAACACCACCGGGACCCGCCGATATTGCCAGCCTGATCAACCAGGGAATACTTGTGAAACCAGATACGTTTTGCATGACCGAACCATGAAGTGTACCCCAAAAACTGGACAGGTGAATAAGGTGGACAAATTGCAATTTGTCACATGAAAAAGAGAATTCCAGTGAAGCAAAAACGCAGAACATTCAGCGGGAGCGAGAAGGCGCGGATTGCCTTGGCGGCGTTGC